>NZ_JAHKRA010000001.1 GCF_019345525.1 Flavobacterium sp. NKUCC04_CG
GGTTTCAGCAGCTTTTACCAATTCGGTGATGTCGATAATCTGAACTACGCCGTTTTCGTCGTAATACACAAAATTATCTCCGTCGTAAGTCACGTTACCTTCTACCTTGGTTAAATATTCATTAAGAATGTTTTGAACCGTGGTGTTGTTGATGATTTCCTCGAATTTGTTGGTCACATCGGCAATGACGTTGATTTCAACTTTGTCTCCTGCCTCATTTTCGTAAGTATAGACACGGGAAGTAGCGTCTTGAACGATGGTCGTTACGGTTTCAGCAGCTTTTACCAATTCGGTGATGTCGATAATCTGAACTACGCCGTTTTCGTCGTAATACACAAAATTATCTCCGTCGTAAGTCACGTTACCTTCTACCTTGGTCAAATATTCGTTAAGAATGTTTTGAACCGTGGTGTTGTTGATGATGTCTTCGAATTTGTTCGTAACATCAGCAATGACGTTGATTTCAACTTTGTCTCCTGCCTCATTTTCGTAAGTATAGACACGGGAAGTAGCGTCTTGAACGATGGTCGTTACGGTTTCAGCCGCTTTTACCAATTCGGTGATATCAATAATCTGAACTACGCCGTTTTCGTCGTAATACACAAAATTATCTCCGTCGTAAGTCACGTTACCTTCAACCTTAGTCAAATATTCGTTAAGTATGTTTTGAACCGTGGTGTTGTTGATGATGTCTTCGAATTTGTTGGTCACATCGGCAATGACATTGATATCAAATGTGGCTCCTGCCTCATTTTCGTAAGTATAGACACGGGAAGTAGCATCTTGTACGATGGTCGTTACGGTTTCAGCCGCTTTTACCAATTCGGTGATATCGATAATCTGAACTACGCCGTTTTCGTCGTAATACACAAAATTATCTCCGTCGTAAGTCACATTACCTTCTACCTTGGTCAAATATTCATTAAGTATGTTTTGAACCGTGGTGTTGTTGATGATGTCTTCGAATTTGTTCGTAACATCAGCAATCACGTTGATTTCAACTTTGTCTCCTGCCTCATTTTCGTAAGTATAGACACGGGAAGTAGCGTCTTGAACGATGGTCGTTACGGTTTCAGCCGCTTTTACCAATTCGGTGATGTCGATAATCTGAACTACGCCGTTTTCGTCGTAATACACAAAATTATCTCCGTCGTAAGTCACGTTACCTTCTACCTTGGTCAAATATTCGTTAAGTATGTTTTGAACCGTGGTGTTGTTGATGATGTCTTCGAATTTGTTGGTTACATCGGCAATGACGTTGATATCAAATGTGGCTCCTGCCTCATTTTCGTAAGTATAGACACGGGTAGTAGCATCTTGTACGATGGTCGTTACGGTTTCAGCCGCTTTTACCAATTCGGTGATATCAATAATCTGAACTACGCCGTTTTCGTCGTAATACACAAAATTATCTCCGTCGTAAGTCACGTTCCCTTCAACCTTGGTCAAATATTCGTTAAGAATGTTTTGAACCGTGGTGTTGTTGATGATGTCTTCGAATTTGTTGGTTACATCGGCGATTACGTTGATATCAAATGTGTCTCCAGCCTCATTTTCGTAAGTATAGACACGTGTAGTAGCATTTTGAGCAATGGTCGTTACGGTTTCAGCCGCTTTTACCAATTCGGTGATATCAATAATCTGAACTACGCCGTTTTCGTCGTAATACACAAAGTTATCTCCGTCGTAAGTCACATTACCTTCTACCTTAGTCAAATATTCGTTAAGAATGTTTTGAACCGTGGTGTTGTTGATGATGTCTTCGAATTTGTTGGTTACATCGGCAATGACGTTAATATCAAATGTGGCTCCAGCCTCATTTTCGTAAGTATAGACACGGGTCGTAGCATTTTGAGCAATGGTCGTTACGGTTTCAGCATCTTTTACTAAATCGGTAATATTGATGATTTGTAAAACACCGTTTTCATCATAATAGTTGAAATTGGTACCATCATACGTTACATTTCCCTCTATTTTTGTGATGTATTGGTTTAAGATATCTTGAACTGTGGTGTTGTTTATGATCTCCTCGAATTTGTTGGTTACATCGGCAATGACGTTGATATCAACTGTTGCTCCAGCCTCATTTTCGTAAGTATAGATACGGGTAGTAGCATCTTGAACGATGGTCGTTACGGTTTCAGGGCTTGCGATATCCGATAGTAAAACGGAAACCACTTCTCCTTCACTATCCTCTAAAACCAACGCTCCATTAATAACGCTTAACTTAACGTTACTCGTATTTAAGAGCAAAGCAGTATCTTGGTCGCTGATTATTCGAGTCCATCTGTCTCTAAACCAGTAAAAGTAACCCGGTCTAATAGCTGCTGTATCGGTTGTATTGTATACAAGCAAACTCTCTACATTTCCATTTTGAATTGTGGCGTTGTCTGTAACACTGCTTAAAGCAATTTGAGGGATTAAAATCCCCTTGTCTGTCGATCGAACATCTAATTGAGATGACTTATGGGGATAATGAGTACCTACACCTACTTGCGAATACATCATACCACTTACAAATAAGGCTGCTAAGGGAAGTAATTTTTTCTTCATGTTGAAACAAATTATTTGAATTATTTTTCCGTTTTTCCTAAAGTAATAAGACCATCCATGCTCTTTATAGTAAAGAATAACTAACAAATCACATTTTTGATAAAACAATCACCATTTTCGATTATTAATACTTTAGAATGCGAATTTGGCGCTTATTTAAGAGAAATATGTGTCATATTGATGGCTGAATGTAGGTCTAATAATTTGGGACAATCGTAAAAATCAGCTGTTTACAAAAAAAATGAAGGATATAAAATGAAAATAAAAAAAAACGGTAGCTTTTATAAATTTTCTAGTACTTTAACCAGTTAATTCGAATAAATATGTTTTATATTCATCTTAAAGAATTCTATAATTTATCATCCATTCTCGATTATTTAATCTTAGATGTACAAATCGAGACTTTTTTGTCTTTATCTGCTTTAAAAAAAAACTTTAAAATAGCGCAAAAAACACCTTCCTATTCATTATGTTTATAAAAAGGCAAATAAAAGACAGATTTCAGCAACAACTGGCCCCATTATTATATTTAAAAAATAAATTAAAAATTAATTTATTTACTAAATTTTTAAACATAACACAATTAAGAACTTATTCTCTACTTTATTCATTTCTTTAAAATGTGGCCAAAGTCATTCTTTAGTGGAGACTCTACTAGCTCGCTCTATGGTTCAGGTCTTTTTTTCAAGGAGTATATTGCTTTCACATAAAAAGACCTGGAAAAGGCTCGCGCATACAGACCATCCTATTGTGTACTCCCAATAATCTTTAGTTTTGCGAATCACAGAGGTTTTAATCACCTATTTGTGTATATCACCGCTATTTCTAATCCAGCAAGATACGCTATCGAAAAACCACAGTATTCCCGTTTGTCCATCAAAATTTAAAGGGACTGGTTTGCAATGCCAGTTAAAATCACTCCGCAAAGTCAATGGCTCACAACTTATAAAAAGTGTGTTGTTGTTTGCGTTGCAAAACGATTTTTAAAAGATTGTTCCTGTGCTTTTATCACTTTAAGAAAACAAAAACAATATCCCTTGGTTTAGAAAAAGCTACAAGCCGTTTGTAATTTCAGTAAAAAACAAAAGGCCGTCTCGATTTACGAGACAGCCTTATACGTTTTTAACTTAAGTAAAAATTTTATTTTCATGAGTTAAAAAACAAAACTTATAAATAACTTTTAGAAAAAGCAAAGTGATTAACTAACAATAAAATAGGTATTTGTTCCACCAATAGTAAAAAAACTAGCGTAAGTATATTGCGCTTGGGAATAACTGTCAAGACCATGACAGGCTATAGTCTCGGGTAATCCAAGATGCGTACCTTCTGTTATTCCAGTACCAAATATATCGATTTTAAAAGCAACGCGATTCCAAGCAACTAAAGAAGCATAGGCTTGCGCTTGTGCAGGGAGAATCGTATTGACTGGCCCTCCTATACTGGTTTGCAATGTAAATCGTAGTCCGGTGCTAAACGCGCTAAAAGCAGCAAAATTATTATAGGTTACTGCTGAAGCTGTATTAGGACCTATATCCATATAGCCCGCCCAAGCACTTAAATTGTCTTGCGTACCCAATTCTGGGTAACACGAAGTCGTATTTGCTGCATATCCCTTAAAATGTAAGAGGTCGTTACTCGTTCCGTTAATAATTGTTAATGAACCTAAGGCATTAGCCTGATTTACAAAAAAACAAGTGATCGCAAGTAAAAATATTTTTTTCATAATTTAGTTGTTGTTGATTAATGATACATAGACTTTAAATCCAAGATTAATAACTTTATCTCTTTCGTGATTGGTAAGAGCAAGGAAGGTGGCATCGTCCATTCCGGAGGCATAAATCAGTTCTTTCGCAGGGGCATATAATCGCTCCTTATTACCATCCGAAAGTTCGGACCCCAACACTAATCGTTCCTCAGCTGTAGGCTGATTCTCGGGTAAATTAATCCATTTTAAGGCTTTCTTAAAATTAGTAATCTGATCATTAATGTCTTTAGATTGCAATTTTTCTGTGTTGATGTCGTTGCTTTCATCAGTTGATTTGGGCTCGTCGCTACAAGACGTAAAGCCGCACATTAGCACAGTTAAAAATGCGGAAATAATAAATTTTTTCATAATTTTAAGTTTTTGATTATATAAACATACAATTATTTACGCAGAAACAATAACGTTTTGTTAATTTTATTTTACAACAACCTTAACTATTGTCTTTTTAATAATTTCAAAACATACTCAATATAAATCCTAAAAAACAATAAAAACACACGGTAAACAGACAAAACTTTACTATAAACCATATAATAAAACGGTAGTACACCTAATAATACATTGTTGTAGTTCCGTTGTTCGAGAAGTTATAAAAACGGACATAGCTAATTTCAAGCTCTTTTATCGTTAAAATACTTGGCTGTGGTATTCGGAAAAACGGGCACAAAAAAAGCCGTCCCCAATGCGAGACGGCTTTTGATTTAAATACTATAATTACTTAAAAATCCATGTATTGATATTTTACACTAAGCGAAAAAACTGCGTATAGCCGTTGCAATTCGGTGTAATTCATCTTCTTCTAAATTAGAGCCAGAAGGTAAGCACAGACCTGTTTTAAACAAATCTTCTGCTACTTGACCACCATAATAGGCCGAACCTTCAAAAACAGGCTGTAGGTGCATGGGTTTCCAAAGCGGTCTTGACTCAATTTGGTCTTCCAATAAATGCAATCTTAGTTGTTCTGCTGTTTTTCCACAAATCTTTTCGTCTAAAGTAATGCAACTCAACCAATGGTTGGAGAAAAAATCAGCTGATGGTTCAACAAATACCGTAACTCCTGCAATATCTTGAAACAGTTGGCGGTAAAAAGAATTGTTGGCTCTGCGTTGTTGTACACGATCGGCCAATACTTCCATTTGTCCTCTACCTATACCCGCTGCAATATTACTCATACGGTAATTGTAACCGATTTGTGAATGCTGATAATGCGGTGCGTCATCACGTGCTTGAGTAGAAAGAAAAACCGCTTTATCCTTCGCTGCTTTGGTCTGACAAACCAAGGCACCACCACCTGAAGTGGTAATGATTTTATTGCCGTTAAAACTCAAAACACCAAAATCGCCAAAAGTACCACAGTTGACGCCTTTATAAGTACTACCCAAACCTTCAGCGGCATCCTCCACTACGGGAATGTCGTATTTTTTAGCTACTGCATGTATTTCTGTCACCTTATACGGCATACCATACAAATGCACGGCAATAATCGCTTTGGGTTTTATTCCTTGAGCTATTCGATCTTGTATCGCTTCCTCTAAGGCTATAGGACATAAATTCCATGTGTCTTTTTCACTGTCGATAAATACCGGAGTAGCGCCACAATAGGCTATCGGGTTGGCCGAAGCCGAAAAAGTCATAGTCTGACAAATTACTTCATCACCCGCTTTTACCCCCAATTCGATCAAAGCCAAATGCAATGCCGCTGTTCCACTATTCAACGCTGCTACAAAATATTTTTTATTTAAAAAGGACGCTAAGTCCTTTTCAAAATAATCTAAGCAATGTCCCTGTGCGGTAATCCAATTCATTTCAATAGCTTCACGAATATAATGCAATTCATTTCCTCCCATATGGGGAGAAGACAACCAAATTTTTGAATTCATTTTCTGCTTATTTTGGAGATCTAAAGATAATGTTAAATTTTAAAACCTAAAATAGATTTTTAAGGCTTGTTCCTTTTATGTAGCGGCTTTATTGCAATGCAATTTACAGACCTCTATTTTCATACTGGGCTAGAAATAGCAGAAAACAATAAAAATACGAACGTGAAACAGCTGGCGAATACCGTCTGTATAGTTGGAATAATTTGCGGCTGTTTAGCCGCTTAGTCCTCTGTAGGATATATGCAAATCTAAAGGCCTTTTGAGCCCTTTCTGCAACGGAATCAGAACATCCGGCTTAGTAGTCACAATTGGCATCGATGACAGTTTTTATCGCAGTAGTAAAAAAAAACCTTCTCTATTCCCACTACCATGGATTATAGAGAAGGTAAAATACTACGCTGCTTCTAAGTTCCTCTCGAGTCCTTAGACCCGTACATTTCAGTCTAAAACTATTCTACTTAAATATTTATATCATGAAAAAACAACTGAAATGAACGTGACGTAGATTTAAGAAAACAAATTCTCAAAAAGCAAGGAATTACATAAATGGCTAGTTTAAAAAACCCTTGAGACCGTTTTACAAATTCATAAAATTGTTGGCGAAAAAAACCAGATTTTAACTTACAGTAAATCCACTATCGTTCTTCGCATTTATCTAACGCTTATACGCGATTGTCGAGATTATTATTTTAGAGGCTGTCGCCTTTTTCGTTTTAAAAAACGTGAGCACCACTGCCTTAAGACACTCGGCTTATCTACCGGCCGTGGTAACTCACGCAACATCCGCAATATCAATTTAAAATCTCCATTGTTATTAACAACAGGCTTTATTCGAGATTCTAAAATTGCTTTTTAGCATAGGCATTTACACAGAGTCGCTATTGTATAAAACCCGTACTATTAAGGATAGACGTAGGAACCTTAATTCCCAAAATCGCTGTACAGACCCATGCTAGCGTGTTAAAACATCGGCAAGCCCAGCGCTTAAAATAATGAATGTCGTTTCCCTTACAAACATTGCGAATTTTAATCAAAAAATATAAAAAAATGAGCATTCTCATTAAAGACGTGCAAACAAACTCCCTTGCGCTTGTAAAATATTTCAAATAAAAGCTATAAATCAAGCTCCTAACATCGAATTTCGGGCATTGGCTCGTTATTCCATTTTTAATTTTATTATATAACAAATACGTCGTTACTTTCGTTGTATTCATCTACAAAAAGCATCCCTTTCAAAGCAGCTCTTTTACTTAACGAAAAGTGATGCCTTCTACTCCTTTTATAGTCGCTTAGAACCGTTTTTTAAAGTATCTGTAGTTGGTTTAATAACAAGCATCACATTTAAAAAAAGCAAACCTTATTATCAGTTCCTACTTTAAACCTTAAAAAATGATGTAGAGCGAGCCTCCATAAGCGGTGTGCTTTATTTAGTCTATTGACGCCTCACATCAAAACAAGTACTAAAAGAACTTTTAACGTTGTAAACCTTATACCTACCTTAACATTTTCACTCCCTAATCGCGGTATTTAGGATACCTTTATCGAACGTATTGAGTCAAAAATATAAAAAAAAATAAAAGTAACCTATAAGTGTCCTGATTTTTTTTGTTAAAATTCGAAATTTACTTTTATGGATAAAGAGAACTTCAAAGAAGAAAACGAAGCACTGGGCTATCGCATCCGAGAACTCAGGGAAAGCTATGTGAACGAAAAGATTTCACAAGAAGAATTGGGTCTAAAAACAGGGAACGCCAAAAAGACGATTGGCGCGATAGAACGTGGAACTACGAATCCCACTTACGAAACTTTACTCAAAATAAGTAAAGAGCTCGGTTTAAGCATTAATCAGTTGTTCGATTTTGATATGAAAAAATATATCGAATTATCCAAACAGTACAAGCGGGGCAAGTAAGTTTTACTTAGGGATTCGTAACCGCTGAGCAGTAATTGGTGGCGAGTTGAGAAGCGGCTTCTTGATCCAAAACATATTCCACATTTTTAAATTGCTGTAGAAAGGAAGCGGGAATATGGGACGATATCCCTCCTTCAAGGGCTTGTTGAATGATATCGGCTTTGCGTTGTGACAGGGCCAACAAAATGATCTCCTTGGCCTGAGTAATGGTTTTGACACCCATAGTAATCGCCTGACTGGGAACGTGTTCTTTACCTCCAAAGTCGGCTATGGCGTCGGATATGGTTAGGTCGTTTAAATGCACCAAACGCGTTGTGGAATGCACTAAGGATCCCGGTTCGTTAAAACCGATATGCCCCGTACGTCCAATGCCCAACAACTGCAAATCCAATCCACCAAAGTCCTGTATTTTCTTTTCATAAAGCGCACAGTGTGCCTGTACCGCCTCTAAATTCAACGTACCGTCAGGGATATGAATGTTTTCCGAAGGCATATCCACGTGGTTAAACAGGTTGACATTCATAAAAGAACGGTAGCTTTGTTCATCGACCGCTTGCATCGGATAATACTCATCCAAGTTAAAAGTCACCACAGATTTAAAGCTCAATCCCTCATATTGATGCAATCGAATCAATTCTTTATATACCAATTTAGGCGTCGCTCCTGTAGCCAATCCCAAGACTGTTTTTTGACCTAATTCGCTCTTTTTTACGATTAAAGATGCGATGCGCCCCGCCACATAAAGAGATGCTGTTTCACTATTGGGATATACTTTTATAAATTTTTCTTCTTGATTATTCAATGGTTGGGGGGTTTAAATAAAACGTTCTTTGACATCATCGCAGCCTTCATTCAAAAATACAAAAAAAAACTAAAAAAAACAATGTTCTAATCGCAAATAAGGCCCATTTAGTATAGGTTCTCCTTTTTTTTAAAGTCGGGTTAATTTCATTCGAACAGCTCGAATCCCTGCTATTCCTTCTAACATTTACGCGTACAGTCCCCAAGCATTCACTAATTTATCTATCCGTATGGCTGTGTATTTTATTTGAAACCACCGACAGCGGGATACGATAGCGCAACACTCTCACCAAGAAAGCTGTTAATCATTTGTATATCTTATTTCAATCCGTTACTTTTGAGTAGTTACAATCCAAACGCAAAACTTATGGAAACAAAAGATTTAAAGCCAAAAAGGCATATCGGACGCAACATTTGTCGCCTCCGTGAAATCAGGGGGATGAAACAAGAAACCTTAGCCGAAATATTGGGTATTAGCCAACAAAAATTGTCCTTAATCGAAAATACCGAAGAATTGGAAGATCAAAAAATCACAGAGATTGCCAAAGCACTAGAAGTAAACACGGAAACCATTAAAAGTTATTCAGACGAAAAGGTTTTGAGCATTATCAACAATACTTTTCATGATAACGCCTTTCAAAATGGTGTCACTAACTACACACCAACCTTCAACCCCATCGACAAGGTCGCCGAACTCTACGAACGGTTATTAAAAGCCGAACAAGAAAAAGTAGCCTTTTTGGAGCAATTGCTAAATAAGAAGGAGTAATTGGTTTTACAGTATACTACAGCCTTGTTTTGCGGCAAGGCTTTGTGGAGGTAGTAATCGAAAACAGCGTTAATGCAATCCTTCATTTAATTTGAGTCTCTTAACCAAATATTCCATTATCCATTCCGGCACTTGGTCTGTATGAAACCTTACTTTATCGCCTACTTTTTCAAAAAAGATACTTCTTTCGTTTTCAATAGAACTATCGCAAATATATGCCCTGTCAACGGCTAAAAAAGCATCTTTTAATAACTCTAAAGAGGCGTAATACCGTTTCTCAATCTTGCTTTCCTCAACATCATGTCCGCCCTTTAACACTCTTATCTTGACTCTGCTTTTATTAATTGCAGGGTCGCTTGTACTTATAAAATATAAATAAGTTTTAAATCCTTTTTCTTTAGCTTCTTTCAGAAAAGAAACCTTAGAGGCATGAGACATGACCGTTTCAAATGAAAAGGATTTGTCGCACTCTAATAAAATATATCTAAAAAATTCTGCTATAACCGCAGCAAAATAACTATTAACCATACCACTTACTAACAACGTATTGTCAACAATAGTAACTTGTTTTACGTCGATGCTTTTATACCTTAAATCCTCTGTATTTTTAATTATAAAAGAATCCCAGTCTTCTTGACTAACAAGAGAGGGAAAATAATCTGAACATTTGAGTTTGTTCTCATTGGTATGTAAAATTTGCTCTATATCATCTGCATTAATATAATAACCGATAGAGCACTGTTTCTGAATTTCTTTGACAAAGGTAGATTTCCCAGCCCCATTTGGTCTAGCAATCATTCTAAAACGTTTCACTTACTTCTTCAAAGTTCAAGGTAAATTCCCTTTTCTGCGTGGTTAATTGTACCGTAGTGAAACGTGATTTTCTCAACACTCTACGGTTTCCGTTCGCACTAACTTCTATTAATTCATTTCCTTGAACTATACTGTAATTCAAATTCAACGCCTCGTTTTCCAATACAGCATTGGACCACGCCTCACTTTGAATAAAGTTCAGTCCAGCTAATTTTAAATCTACTGTTTTCATAATATTCTTGGTTTTGGATAATGTAAAGATACGTAAAATTAATTGTTTTTATACCTTTCAGACTTGGGGTATAGACGAAAAGGTTTTGAGCATTATAAATAACACTTTTAATAGCAACGACAACGCTACTATCAACGGTGGAAGAGCAACTAATTACTCTCCTAGCTTCAACCCTATCGACAAGGTCGCCGAACTCTACGAAAGACTATTAAAAGCCGAACAAGAAAAAGTAGCCTTTTTGGAGCAATTGCTAAATAAGAAGGAGTAATTGGTTTTATAGTACACTACAGCCTTGTTTTGCGGCAAGGCTTTATTTTAAAATTTAGGTATTAGCATAATTTAAATGCGCTGTAACACTATAAAGTAGCGTTTCTAGCTATAACTTGATTTGCATCTAGAGTCTTCCCTGTAGAGATTAAAGCCCCTCCTCCCACATAAACTCCGGGATAAACACTTACAAAATCCTCAATTATTACATCGTGATCAATAGTCGAATTGGCATTGATTATACAGTGCTTCCCAATTACAGTTCCTGTCTGGATTACAGCATTAGCAAAAACTACCGTACCCTCTCCTATTATTACATCAGTAGCGATTTGCGCCGAGGGATGGATGATGGTTGCAAATGAATGAGAAATTGTCTTTGAAATACGCTTTCTTACTTCATTATTGCCAATTCCTATAATTAGAGGAACAGCAGCATTAAATTCAGCATTATAAGGAAAATCTCTATCTTCAAAATATTCAACTGTGGCGCTGCTATCCTTTTTTAAAATAGCATCGGCAATGACCTGTGCATGTCCGCCCTTACCATATATTAACCAAGAATCCATGTTTATTGAATGTTGTATTTTTTAATTAAACTGCGTTTTAAAACCAAGTAAACAGCACTTAGACCAAATAGCAAGCCGATACCAAATAAGATTTGAGTAGTGACGCTACAATCACTTACCGCGATAACAAGATATCCCACTATAAATTGAATTACCGCATAGGCAACAGACACGGCTAGTTTATTTTTCTTAGCTTCATTACTCAACAGCTGATACAGATGCGAGCGATGCGCTTTAAATATATTTTCTTTTTTAAGAGCACGGCGAAATATTGTCCAAACTGTGTCAATCCCATAAATTGCCAAAAACAATATATATATAAAATTCTCTGTCTTAATCAGTAACATGCCCAACATAAACAATACTATAAAAGCCATACTTACACTACCAACGTCACCGGCAAAACATTTCGCTTTTACTCTAATATTAAAAAACCCAAAGACTACAGTCCCGATTATACTATAGTATATCAAACTGGGATCAATAAAGTTCACTTGTAAATTCACAATGGCTAACAATCCTAAAACAGCTAAGCTATACAAGGCCGTTATACCGTTAATACCATCCATAAAATTGTAAGCATTGATTGTTCCAATCACCACAATCAAACTCAGTAGTATCCAGATTACAGAAAGGTCGAATAAGCCCCACTGCTGAAACATCAATAACACAGACACCAGGTGTATAAATAAACGAATCTTGTTAGACAGCGTAAATACATCATCTAAGAAACTGATTAAAGTTATCAATGTAAGTCCTAAGAAAAACCAAGGATATTCAAAACCAGAATATAAAAAAAATGCCATTACCGCAAAATAAAACACTATTCCCCCACCACGAAGGGTGACCTCAGAGTGAGAACTTCTTTCATTGGGTTTGTCGATAATATTAAACTTATCGGCTATTTTGAAATAAACCCATTCAGTAACAAACAGTAAAATAACGAGTACTAAATAATGCATTTTTATTAGAATTATGTCTTTAAATTAACTAGAAATTGTATTGAAATTATTTTTATTTAAAAGAAGTTACTGTTTTCTTAAGTCCTTCCGATGCTGAATATGGTAAATTTTCTATTCCCAAAGCTTTTTTTATTTTAGAATTTGAAACTTTGTAGTTTTCGGTTAGTTTCTTTAGTCGCTCAGTGTTCAATGGCAAACCAACTTTATCGCCTATTATAGCTATTGTATCCATAAATTTCTTATTTATTGACCATAATTTTGCCTGCTTATTAGACGCTGAAGCGATCAATCGAACTAACTCATTCGTTGACAATGATTTGTCATCTGCAAAATTATAAACTCCAGATTTAACGTTTTTATTAATTAATAGCTGGTATATTAAAAAATTCAAATTATCAATACTTAAAAAAGAACGTTTATTGTCATAAGCCGCAAGTGGCCAAGGAATTCCCTTATTGACAATTTTATACAGTAAATTGAGATTTCCTTTATTTCCTGGCCCGTGAATCATACATGGTCTAATAATCAACAAACGTTTACCCTCTGGTAGGGTTTTACTTATAAGATATTGTTCCGCTTGTAATTTCGACTGTCCATAAGGTGTCATTGGCCTGCCAATAACCTCCTCGTACAAAACACCTTCCACAGTATCTGCGACCGCCTTAACAGAGCTAAAATAAATAAAATCCTTTATATTGCTCTCTAAAAACACATCAAACAACACTTTTGTCAATGTTGTATTAATATCAAAATACTCACTAGCCTCAGCCGTATTTGAAGTATCATGCGCCTTACCAGCTAAATGAATCAAAGCATCGGATTCGAGATCTATTTGAGATATCCAAGTCGTGTTGCGCATCGAAAGCGATGCTACTTGATGACTTTGACCTATCAGGAAATTCGTCAAGTTTTGACCGACAAACCCAGATGTTCCCGTGATTGTTATTTTCATGATATATTACTTAACAAAATTGTCATATATTTCTAGATGTTTTTCTATAACATCTTTTACATCAAATTCTCTTTCTGCCTTTTCTCTAGAAGCTTTTCCCATTTGAATGATACAGTCTTTATCCTTCACAAGTTTTTCGATAGCCTTTGCCAGCTCATTAACAGAATACACAGGTACTTTATATCCATTGACTCCCTCATCAACACATTCTCTACAACCAACAGCGTCTGTAGTTATTATTGCTTTACCAACCGCACAAGCCTCAATTAATGTCTTCGGCATTCCCTCTCTATAAGATGGTAATACTACAATATGAGAGTCATTATAAATTGAAACCATATTTTGTTGATATCCCACCCATTTAACGTAAGAACCATCTTGCCAATCATTTAAATATTGGGCAGAAACACCTGCCTTATTCTCTTCGTCGGCCAAACCCGCTAAAACAAATTGAATCTGATGCCTATAGGTTTCTTTTAAGATATCCGAAGCTTCTTTTAGCTCCCTTACTCCTTTATCCCATAACATCCGAACTGGAAATAAAATTTTAACCACATCAAAAGGAGGAAATTCTGCTTGTTTAAATTTAGTCAAATCAACTCCCGAACCTTTTATACGAACAATACGATTAATAGGACTCACTACTCCTACCTTAGTTAGTTCAGATTGGTCGTCTGCATTTTGAAAAATAATAGTCAAATTTTGACGGTTAAATCCAAATTTCATCAATCTAAGCATTATTCTCTGTACAATTCCTTGACGTCCACTCGTAAAATTATATCCTAATCCGCTAACCGCATTAAGAACTCCTTTTACACCAAGTAACCTAGCCACTATAGATCCGTAAATAACCGGTTTAAGAGTAATATGATGTACTACATCCGGTTTAATCTTCCGATATAGCTTCCGAAAATCATTCAATGTTTTTAACTCATTTAATGGATTTGTTCCAGAACGCGAAAATTTAAAATCGATAAATGTAATTCCATCTATATTAATCTCCTGCCCACGACCAGTATCTTCCGCAGCAACAAATACTTTCCATCCCCGTTTTACCGCTTCTTGAGCGATGCATAAACGATGAGAAATAAAAAACCAATCTACGTTGGCGACCATTAAAAGGGTTTTCATAGTTTATTATTTTTTAAAAAAAAGTAACCAGTTTTTTTATGCAGATTTTTCCACAAGAAAGATATATAAACCCCATGTTTTATGATTTATCACTACCCTCAAAAAAGAAATTAACACCATACGAAATCCTATAAGAAACTTCCTTTAACATATCTGTTACTGCAAAATTATTATAAAGCATAAAATCATTGACAACTTCTGAAATCGGATAGACCAAATTAAAGGTTTCACAGATCCCGTTTTTTTACAAAATTGAATATTGATTACTCTACACCATTAGTTTCCATTATTCTCAAGTCAAAAAACCGTATGGAACATTTCCAATTTATCCTAGACCATACCCACAGTCTATGCCTTAAGTATGTGTGAACGTGCAATAATTGATTTTCCCTTTTGCAAAGTTTATAAAAATTCCATAGGAAAACCAATTTAGCTAATGGAGCAATTGTACAAGTCTTTTATACAGCTACAGAATTTCCGTCATGCTAAAGAACCGCTCCCAAATCTTTTCAACAAGAAGAAAAACTAACCACTTCAAAACCCTGTTGGGTCATAAAATGATGCTGGTCTTGTAAAAGTTTTTCTAAAGAAATAGGAACAGTGGTTATACGAATCAGCTTAGTTTTTATTAATATTCTTTATCAATTTAGCAGGAACCCCTCCTATTAGCGAATTCTCAGCAAACGTTTTGTTTACAACTGCACCAGCAGCGACTACAGAACGTTTCTTTATTTCTACGCCTGATAAAATTCTTACTCCGCAACCAATCCATACATCATCGTTTATAATAATTTCACTAAAGGTCTCTTTATTATATTTTATGGGAATACGTTCATCATCCCAAGTATGGTTTGTCGAAATTAATGATGACGCATGAGCAATAGACACATCATTGCCAATAGTAATACCGCCTGCCCCTTCAATATAACACATGGGATGAATACTTACATTATTACCTATTTGAATATTTTGTAAATTGAACAAAAACACATTAGGTTGTACTGAAACATTATCACCTATGCTTTGACAACAATTTTTCAGAAATACATATCGCAACAAAAGACCTAATTTCCCATTAATATTTCTAGCCATTCTAAGAAAATAAGCATTTCCTCTTTTTCCGAACAAACCAAAAAAAGACACCAATACATTTATGATAACTTTAAATTTACCAAATTGTTTTCTACCCGTTTTTCTCATTATACTGCTCCTTTTTTGCTTGTTTTATTAAGATAAATATTTAATAGTACTCCTAATGGGACAGCAAAAAAAGTAGTTATAGGATATTTATTATTTTTAAAAACATTCTTTTTCGTAAATATACCACTACTAACATAATGAATAGCATTCTTAAATCGCTCAGAAAAGCTGGTAGCTAATCGCATCCGTTCTTGGCGGTAAAACATAAAGGAATTAGGTGCTTTTTTAAACTGACTAAATTTATTCTTTGACAAACCATCCTCAAGGTATTCAACTATACACAAGGGCTTATTTATAATCCATAAATCATAATCCAAATCGATCAGTCGATATAGATAACCTGGAGCAGGAAATTTTTCTCCTTTAAAAGAAGGATAGGGCGGATAGCTACTAATAACGCTTGTTCTATAAATAAATTTTTTATCCCCCTTTACGCCCCGTCTTTCAAAATCGCGGAACTTTATAGAAGATAGACCCTCTGGAAATTCAGTACCCACAACATTACCGTTCTTAAAAACATCTAAACCTACCAAGCCACCGATTTGAGAATTCCCCTTAACTACCCTCCAAACCTTAAAAATTTCATCTAAGGCGTTGTCCGTTAAATAATCGTCCGAATCAACACATACACAGAGTTCTGTTTCAATAATTTGATGAATAAAGTTGAGTTTAGCCATCTTTCCTTCATTTTCTTGTTTGTAAAAGATGATTTTAAACGGCGCTATTTTCATCCATTTTTGAACCAAATGCTCCGTATCATCAGTAGAACCATCATCGACTATCAGCCATTCAAAATCTCTATTCTGTTGAAGCTGTTTACACAAACTATCGTACAATTGATGCAAACAATAACCCCTATTGTAGGTAGGTGTATATACAGTTATTTTATTTTCTATATACTTTGTCATGTTTTTTACTTTATTTATTTTGATACTCAGGCCTTAACACTAAAATGTATCTGAAAAGAACCCAGATTAAGATACAAAATTTAAAAATTCCAAGTACGAACGTAATATCTAACCGATGGGAATAGAACAACAAATAAGTAAAGCTGGAAATATAAATTAGGTTAAAAAAACTCAACCCATTTGTCAAAATATTATTATTAAAATTACTTACTATTTTGTTCATCAATAGATATATGATGATAAAACCTAAAAAACCAGAAATTGCAATTAACTCGGCGTACAATGAAGAAGCCAATCCCCAATGAATATCTACATATTGATTTGCCAAAATCGCAGAATAACGAGGATAATTTTCACCTGTTAGTAAAGAGAAAAAATCACCTCCTCCAGGGACAATACTGAAAATCCTATGAAACAAATATTCTATAGACAAATTGATATCATGATTTATAGAATAATTTAAATTATAAATTACAGCTGTAGGATCTCCAATCAATTGTGCCATCACTAAATCATAATTTAATCCGCCAATGATTGAGGCTAATTCTCCTAAACTTGCTCCCTTTACAACTGCATAGATATATTTAAAAATTGCCATCCCAATAGCAAAAGCAATTCCAAGTATAAATAAAGGGAATTTACTTATCAATCGAATTTTGTTAAATCTGAACATTACAAATGCACATGATATTAAGGTTACAACAAAATAAGACCTTGCCCCATATAAAAGAAAAGAAAATAAAATAAAGAAATAAACAGCTAACGAAATCCATTTTCGATAAAACAAGGAAACTGGTAACATAATCATAGACAGTACAACACTTATTTGTATCAGTGCTATTCGCTCTTCGTTTGTTGATTTACTAGCAACTAAGTAATTGGAAAAACCCAACTGAAATACCCCAATTAAAAAGACTGAAAAAATGAATACCGTTAAGAAATTAATTCTTTTCGAAGTAAGCTTATTTAGGTAACCTCGGGTTTCATATTTAATTATTGGTTTTTTTTTATTATCACTTTTAATCATAAAACATAGTGAAGCAATAAATGCAAAACCATAAACCATATATACTATGGGATTAATGGACTGATTCATCACAACACCTAAAAGCGATATTTTTCCTATCACTAAAGGTAGGGAATAATATAACAATCCCCCAAATAGAATGGTAAACAAATCTACCGATCTCTTTTTAAATAGCATATAACAAAGCGCTATAAAATAGATTAATATAAATATATAATACATTATTTTAATATAATTGGTTCGTTTACTCTTATAAAATCCTCCATATACTCTATACCATCCACATCTAACAGCACTGTTTTACAATTAAATTCTAAACCTTCATATAATGCCGTAGAGAAAACCCCCACCTGATATTCGCAAATCGCCATTAAATAATACATATCTTTTTGATTGGTAACAATCTCTATATCCAATAATTCCTTGAGCTTAATCAAGCTCTTGTTGTTTTGCCAAATTTCAAATTCACCAGGGTGTAATTTATAAATAATTTTTTTTTCTTTAAAAAATTCTATGTTGTCTAACAACTTTTGTGCTACTTTTTCGCTGATAGCAGTCTGAGACAAAATCAAAAAACTGTTTCTAATTTTTGTCTTATCTGAAAATTGTTTCTTTTTAATTTCAAGATATCTAAATTTATCTACAACTATATTGTGTTCCGCTAGAGGAAAATCACTCATTTTCGTCCAATTAGCTCCCCATACTAACAGTTCATCTGGAAAATAATGTAGTGGCTTCGTTATGTTTGGAAAACTATATCCCAAATGATACTTGGATATAATACCGTGCTGCAATTCCATAACTTTAATATTGTTTTCTTTTGCTGCCTTAGTAATTGGTGCATAGTAATATGCGGTCGTTAAATAGATAGAAGAAGGCGTTACTTTCTTAAATATTTTTGAATAAATATCGTAGTATAAATTAAACTGCTTTACTTTATTTTCTAAAAAACTTAAAAAGGAAAAGTTTCCCCCATACTGCTGATTAATGTCATTTTCTATCGAACGGATTAAATCTATTTCTCCCTGATTTAACAGTTGTTTTTTGGCAATAAAAAAATATTTTACATACACCAACTGCTTCACCCAATCCAAAATATGTACGGCATGTTTATTTTTTCTGACATGATTGCCTTGATAGTCGCCTTCAAAATCAACTATAGTTTGACTCGTACTTAATTCGTCTATTAAAAAATTGGTATATATATCAATATAGTCCTCATTAACTTTAACCGATCTAGTGTGACTTAAAAAGATGGTATCGTATTTTCTTAATGTCCAAAAGTTATTAGTCAGAATATTTTTAAAGCTCTTAACAAAAAACCAGATTCTGTTTAGTTTTGACTTTCTTTTTGTTTGAGGAGTCAATACACCTATGGAAACAGCTAAATTGTAATAAAACTGCATTCGAATATACTCCCATATATATACATCATTTATCTTCAGATCAAAAAGTTGATATTTTTCTTCCAAATGCCAAATAAACTCGCACAATTCTTTTACGCTATTAGATGATTCTCTATTCACTTAGTTGATATTTTTAATTTGTTTTATTAATCTATAACAAAACAATAAATTATGTACTTTCCCTTTAATATAAACTACCAAAATTTCTCCTTATCTTTCAAATCATGATAATGTTCTATATCTCTTTGCTTAAATACTTTTGCGGGATGTCCTCCTGCAATGGAATATTTAGGGATATTACTAACTACTACACTACCCGCTTGGATAATTGATCCTTCACCAATCGTAACTCCCCCCATTATCATAACACCTTGTCCCAACCAAACATTATCCTCAATAGTCACATCTTTCTTTATATATTGACCATCATAAGGGATAGCCTCTCCCTCATAATTATGATATTGAACAATTATTACACATTCTGGACCAGAATGAAAATTATCTCCGATATAAACATTACCTCCTTTAGAAATCATCATTCCATTAAAATGAACATTATTCCCTAGATGAACATTACTGCCTATGAAAGACTTCTGGTTTACCTTTATTTTTCCTTTATAACTACCACATCTTTTCTTTGTCAAAAGTGTCCAAAACAAGCTTTTTCCTTTACGGTAATATTTAGTTAACAACATAAAAAATTAAAAATTAAATTAATACTTATCTTTTTTATTACAACGATATATAAACATTTAGCTAAACTACACATATTTATTAAATCCATTATGCCAGACTGCATAGCCCCTTTACTGTATCATATTTTTTCTATCTATCTCTAAATTTAAACCAAGGCATCGGATACAGTTTGTTAGAATACCACCATACAGCAACAAACATAAAAATATAGGATATTAAAGTAGCTTGAGCCGAACCAACAGCTCCATTCATCTTAATCAAAAAATAATTGGCAATCATATTTATCACAGCAGCTGAAAACGTAATGATTCCTAAATATGATGTTTTTCCTACGTGAACACCGTACGGAAATACCAAAGTATACATACCGAAAAAGGCATAACCCAATGCAATCCAAATCACATGTACAAAAGCCCCGTGGTAATGCTTAGTTGTCATAAGTGGCAATAAAAAGTAGGAAATAAAAGTTATTAAAAAAGCCAAGCATACAAATCCGATACCTACCAAATAAGTTGCTTTGACGATTTTTACTTTACTTTCCATTTTGTCTTTTGCTAATAACTCATACACCCAAGGTGTCCAAGTCTGATTAAATGCCGTTGTAAACAAAATCATAATCATTCCAAACTGATAACCTACAGTATAAATCCCCATTTCGGCTTTCCCTACCATTTGATCTATAAAAATTCGATCGCCAAATGCCATAATTACCCCACCTAATGCGTGGGGTATTAATGGTATTGAAATTTTTAAAATCTCCTTGATTTGAACACGATCAAAAATAAAGGTTAAATAACCATTTTTCCAAATACGATAAAATGATATAGCGCCTATAATTATCGTACTTAACAACATTCCAGTAGTACGTCCCTCCCATCCAAAATTATAAACAACAATTAGAAGTATGGTTAAAGAAAGATCAATAATGGTCTTAGAAATTTCAAATGCGCCGTATTGCAATGCTTTTTTACTATTTCTTAAAATCGTTAGATTAAAATCATTAAAAACGTTCATATAAGCAATGATAGGTAAAGCAAAAATCCATCTTTCTGGAATATCAAAACGAGTCCCTCCTAAATACAAATAGATGGAAATTAAAATCAATACTATAACGAAAGTCCCTGTTAAGACTACCATCAGATTATAAACCAACTTTGCAATAAACTCCTTGGACTGGGAGAAAAAATTTCTAGTGATATTATTTTGCATGTTCATGCCAATAAACGGCATAACAAAACTAACCATCACCTGATAAATCGCCAATACCCCATACTCTTCTGGCGATAAATATTTGGTCAAAATTGGAAGCAGTAAAAAAGGAATCGCCTTATTAATTACTGAAGTTCCAAGATAAACAGCAAAGCCTTGTAAGAGATTTCCTCTAAATAAGGATAAAATTTTTTCTTTCATTTACTTTAAAGCGCCATATATTATCAGCACATTTTTAGTGTATTATTATTATTTCTTTCGCATAAAAAGCACCTTGTTTTCTTTCAAAATTTAAAAACACCAATATTCAAAATGAATAAATCTGGGGATATCTGAAATATTAACCCTAAGCATCAAACCGAGTTTCATAGAAATCGTAGTTCAATTGACACTATCTTAACTCTTAGTAATTGAGTAACTGTAAGACATTTTATGCTGTAAAATAGCTAAATCTCTAAAAGTACAATTGTCTTGCAGCTACTAATAGTATCAAAATCATCTTATCTAATACCTTCTAAATACTAAAACAAACAATATTTCTATCCGGTCTTAATTCACTAAAGTGCTACTTGGGACGGTATTTTATTAAAAAATCACCCGCATTGTTTTTACTCCCCGTTAATACAACATAATAATCCTTTATTCTATATTTTTCCAAACGATTACATCATCTTCCGCTATATCAGTAGCTGCGATTTTTCCAATTACACTATCTATATACTTAGGAGAAACCCCATGAGCCGGTCTTTTAAAGGTCAAATCAGCCGCATCAATAAGCTTACCTTTAGGTATTGCTCTGGTAGCCACTAAACTTCTTCTAGCTTCTCTTCTCGATGTTGCCTCTGCTTCAAGAGCAATAATTTTGAAACCGCCAAGTATTTCAAATGTGCTATCAAGATTCTTTCTAAACAACTTCAAATCCTCTTTATCCATAGCATGATAGTGATCATTTCCAGGAAGTGACTTGTCGTGCGTAAAATGCTTTTCAATGATTATACTTCCTAAAAGCGTAGCAATTTCACACACTTTCATATCATTGGGTAAAGTGTGATCACTATAGCCAATTAATTTATCAGGGAATCTAGCTTTTAAATCCATTATCATTCCCAAATTTGCATTTTCATCTGGAGTAGGATAATTAAGTACACAATGAAGTAATGCTACCGGGTTTCCTAGTTTTTCTATCCAACTTACCGCCTCAATAATTTCACTCAAATCACTTGCTCCAGTTGAAAGAATTATAGGCTTCCCAAACGAACACATATATTCTATAAATGGCTTGTTTGTAATATCACTAGAAGATATTTTAAAAACATCCATCATTTCATTTAAAAATGTCGCTGATTCTACATCAAATGGAGTACTTAAGAATTCAATTCCAATATGATCACAGTAATTTTTCAATTCTTGCATCTCGTCTTTCCAAAAACCTTGATGTTTCATAAAAAGTTCGTGCTGACTTTTTGTTGGTTCTTTGGTAGTATCCCAATATGCTGGTGAATTTTTGGAAGCAATGGTATCCGCTTTATAGGTTTGGAATTTAGCTGCATCAGCCCCGCCTTCTTTTGCCTCATCAACTAATCTTTTCGCCAACTCCATGCTTCCTTCATAATTCACACCTATCTCTGCAATTATATAAGGTTTATGTAATTTATTTTCGTACGGATTTATATCACTAAAAAGTTCTTTAAGTTTCATTCTCTATTCGTTTATTAAGTTTTGTATTAGTTTTATAACTGATTCTCTTCCTTTTTTTAAATCTTTTTGCCCCATAAGTTCATGCATACGTAATCGGGTTTCAAAAGACTCTACTAATTCTATAAAATTGTTCTTTAATTCTGTATTGTCAAGCATATAACCCAACCCCAAATTCAAAAATCCGAATTGACTACTTGCAAAAAAGTGAGTCAATTCTCGTTCATTTTGTGCTAAAACTAATGCTGGAGTACCTACACTAGAAATCTCAAATATTGTTCTGCCTGCTGAAGTAAAAACCAAATCAGCTTGCTGCATATAAGTAGAGATATTTGGTGTGTTTTTTATAATATTAACATCCTTAAATACTTCTAAAGTATCGAATTTATCATAACCAAACCCTGTTATAACATTGATTAAAACACCATTATTCCGACAATAGTTCCCGATGGCATCCAAAACTTTTTTTGTATAATTATTAGGATCAACCCCTCCAAAAGTAATCAATATACTTTTTACTTCTCTATTTATCTCTTTTCGCTTTGAATAGATAAATTCATCTCGGAGTAGAAAGTACTTGTGCCCAAAATAATGATTTGACAAGACGCTTTTCTCTGGATATATAGCATTGATAACCAAATCGGCTTTTTTAGCCCCAGCTCCCAAATCTTCAAAATTTATTACTTTAAACTCAAAATTCTTAAGATTTAATACATACTCCTCTGATGTATCCAGTCTGTCATTAATAACAATATCAGGATTGATTTCCTTAATATCATTTACTATATCATCACTAATTTGCATAGAAACGGCATAGTTTTTAGAAGCAATCTTGTCATAAGCTAATTGACTTTCTTTATCAACTAAAAATGAGATTTTATGGTTTAAAATATCGTTAGCTATTAATAGTGTATTATACACATGCCCTAGTCCAACAATATTATTTCCAGTTACTACAAAAAGTATGTGTTTCTTTCTAATATGATATTCGCAAATATTCCAATCTTCGTATGTATCAATATCTAATTCTTCCCCATTAGACAAAACAAATAATTCGATATTCGCTCCTATCCTACTTTCTTTAGTAACAATATCTTTTCTACTTATAAAAAAGCCTCCTGTTTCCGAAAAATTTGGTGTTAGATATTGTCTATTAACCCTTTTTTCGTAATTCGGTAAAAACTTGTTGTCTACTTTCCGCCAAGATAAATGTGTATCATCTTTGGCTGAAATAATCGTATCAATAGCAACATTACCTAAAGCCTGCTCTAAAGCACTATCAAGCGAAATTGTTCTCAAGAGCGGTGAAGTTGGTTGCATCGTAACCACATAATCATACTCTTTATTCTCAACCTCTTTCGCATATTCATAGCAAGAATAAATAACCGGATCAAGGGTAGTGTTATCCTTGGCTATTGCTACGTCTCGTCTATGAACTTTTGCCCCAAACTGAATTGCTGTTTGAAGTATTTCCTCATCCTCACTAGACACATACACATCTAGATTAAATTTTGAATTTAATGCAGTTGCTATCGAATAATAAATTAAAGGTTTACCAGCTAATAATCTCAAATTTTTTCTTGGAATTCCCTTTGACCCTCCTCTAGCAGGTATTACAACAAGTATGTTATTCATAATCTATTTATATTCTTTAGGCATATTATTAAATATTTGCTATGATCTGCTTACAATCTCTCATCACATCGATCTCCTAAAACTCCCTTTACATCATATAAAATGGACTCTTTCTTTTGTAAAGCAGTAATATCCAAACTTAAAAATTCTTTATGTGCTACACCCAAAACGACACCATCAAATTGTTTTGTAGGTAAACTGTCCAAACTATCAATACCGTATTCGTGTTTTACTTCTGCCGGATTGGCCCATGGATCAAAAGTCGTTACTTTGATGCTGTAGTCTTCCAAAGCACGAATAACGTCAACTATTTTGGTGTTGCGTACATCGGGGCAATTTTCTTTAAAAGTCACACCCAACATCAATACTTCAGCGCCATTGACCTTAATGTTTTTCTTGATTAATGTTTTTACTACTTGAGAAGCCACGTATTCTCCCATAGAGTCGTTTAAACGACGACCGGCCAAAATAATCTCCGGGTGGTAACCGTGCTCTTGTGCTTTTTGAGCCAAATAATAGGGATCCACACCAATACAATGCCCACCTACTAGACCCGGCTTAAACGGTAAGAAATTCCATTTGGTTCCGGCAGCTTCCAAAACTGCATGGGTATCGATATTTAACAAATTAAAAATTTTAGCCAATTCATTGACAAAGGCAATATTAATATCGCGTTGGGAATTTTCGATGACTTTGGCCGCTTCCGCTACTTTTATAGTCGGTGCCAAATGCGTACCGGCTATAATAACCGATTTGTATAATTCGTTGACTACTTGTCCTATTTCTGGAGTAGAACCCGCTGTTACTTTTAGAATTTTTTCAACGGTATGCTCTTTATCTCCTGGATTGATACGCTCTGGCGAATAACCGGCAAAGAAGTCTACATTAAATTTTAAACCGGAAACCCGCTCCAAAACCGGAATACACTCTTCTTCTGTAGCGCCCGGATATACCGTAGATTCATAGATAACAATATCGCCCTTTTTTAATACTTTACCCACCGTTTCCGAAGATTTGTATAAAGGGGTTAAGTCCGGACGGTTGTTTTTATCGACTGGTGTCGGTACCGTAACCACATATACATTACAGTCGGAAATGTCTCCTAAATCATAAGAACAGTATAAACCCGTCTGGTTTTTAGAATCCGTAAATTCTGGCGTATTATATATATGAGGGTTTTCTGTCAACAATACCGATTGTAGCAGTTCATCACTGACTTCAAGGGTTCTGTCGGTACCCGAACGCAATTCTGCAATTCTAGATTTGTTGATATCAAAACCGATTACGGCATATTTTGTCGCGAATAAACGCGCTAAAGGCAAGCCTACATAACCTAGGCCTATCACTGCTATTTTGTGTTGTAAATTACTCATCTGAAAATATTGATTCTATGATTTCACATCCCTTTCGGGTTTTCTTTTTGTTTCTTTGAGGCTACTGAAAAGCCCTTCTTTTCTCTTTACTTTAAGTTTTGCCAATACCAGCCAACAGCTTCTGCAAGTCCTTGTTTAATATTATGCGTTGGCTCGTAATTCAACAAGCTCTTAGCCTTATCGATTGATGCTAAGGAATGTGGAATATCGCCTTGACGATTGGGACCGTGTAACACGGCTACCTCTCCAATAGCCTGATCAAAGGCTGTCAAATATTCTTTGAGGTAAGCAACCAACTCATTTAGGGTTGTTCGATCGCCCACAGCCGTATTGTAAACCGTATTGATCGCTTCGGGTTTTTGCGTTAACATGGCGCGTTCGTTCATTTGAATCACGTTGTCTATATAGGTAAAATCTCTAGAGAAATCGCCTGTACCGTTGATCAGCGGGCTTTGGTGGTTCATAAATTGTTTAACAAATAGGGGAATAACCGCAGCATAGGCACCGTTGGGATCTTGACGTCGTCCAAAGACATTAAAATAACGCAAACCTATGGTTTCCAATCCGTAGGTTTTACTAAAGATATCGGCATACAATTCGTTGACATATTTGGTAATGGCATAAGGTGATAAGGGTTTACCGATTTGATCTTCCACTTTTGGCAAGGCTACCGAATCCCCATAAGTCGAAGAACTGGCAGCATATACAAAGCGTTTTACCTGGGCATCTCGTGCCGCTACTAACATGTTTAAAAAACCCGACACGTTGACGTCGTTAGTGGTGATTGGATCATTTATAGAACGGGGTACCGAACCCAAAGCCGCTTGATGCAACACATAGTCCACGCCTTTTACCGCTTTATGGCAATCGTCTAGGTTTCTAATATCGCCTTCGATTAATTCAAAAAGCGGATTTTCTATAAACGGAGCCACATTATGACGGTGACCCGTTGCAAAATTATCCAAAACCACTACTTGGTAATTTTGTTTTAAAAAGTGTTCGCATAAATTGGAACCGATAAATCCTGCCCCTCCTGTTATTAAAATTTTTGCCATGGTCTTTATATATACTGATATCTTAATTTCATTTTTTGACTCTATGTAAATTCAATTTGCAAGTGGTTTAATTCAATTTATAAGCCACTCCCAAATTCGCTAAAAAGTAACCGCCTATAGCGCTTTTTCCGCTGATTTGTGCCGCAGCTCCTTGATAGCCATAATCTTGGCTAAAATTAAGCACATAGCTGGCATCGACAAGCAGACTCCACTGCTCGCTAATATGGTATTTGGGCATTATACCCATTTGAATATTCCCCATCATATCGGAACCCGATTTGATCTCACTTTTACCCAACGACAAACCCAAACCGGCATGTGCCATCACCTCAAAGGGTGTGGAAGTTTGTTGTTGGATGGTACTGATGATATTTAAAGTCACTTCTGCCACCACTTTATGTATTTTTAAACCGGTAGCTTTTTCGTCTTTATGTTCAAAGGCGTTATAGGCATAGGTAGCACGCAACCCCCACAGTTCGTCAATTTCATATAAGGCGCCTGCATAAAAACTCTTAAAACCGGCGAAATCGCTGGTCGTTATGTTATCACTTGGCGCTGTTGGACGGTGGTAACCCAGACCGGCTTCCAATGTAGTTCTGGATAAAAAGTCGCTCTGTTGTGCTTGTGTCTTTATAGCCAACAAAATCGTTATTAATAAACACAGTGTTAAAACAAGCTGTTTCTTCATAATTTATGGTTCGTTCTATACTATAGAATCGTCTAATTTTCTATGGAGGTAATCAAAATACGCTCCTTTTAAACCTTTAATTTGCTTTTGTACTGTTTCTTTGCTGATCCAGTGGTTGTTTAGGGCCACTTCTTCTATACAACCGATTTTTAGCCCGGTTCTGTTTTCAATTACTTTTACAAATTCCGTTGCTTCGTTTAAGGATTCATGGGTACCGGTATCCAACCACACAAAACCCTGATTCATGGTTTGAACCCGAAGCTGATTGGCCTTAAGATAGGCTTGATTGATATCGGTAATTTCCAATTCTCCCCTTTGTGAAGGTTTGATTTTCTTGGCTATTTCAATAACATTATTCGGATAAAAATACAATCCCACTACGGCATAATTGCTTTTTGGATGCTGGGGTTTTTCTTCAATTCCCAGAGCTTTGCCCTTAGCATCAAATTCGACTACACCATAGCGCTGCGCATCTTGTACATAATATCCAAATACGGTGGCTAGCTTGTTTTGTGCTACCTCGAGTATGGCCTGAGTTAACAACTGCTGCAATCCCGCTCCATAAAAAATATTGTCGCCCAAAATCATACAGACATCGTCTTGACCTATAAAGCTTTCGCCTATGATAAAAGCTTGGGCTAATCCGTCGGGATTGGGCTGCTCGGCATAGGCGATTTGCATGCCCAAAGGACTGCCGTCACCCAAGAGTTTTTTAAAATTGGGCAAATCGTATGGGGTTGATATAATCAGAACCTCCTTGATTCCCGCCAACATCAATACCGATAGCGGATAATATATCATCGGTTTGTCGTAAACCGGCAATAACTGTTTGGAAACCGCAACGGTTAAAGGATGTAGTCTGGTGCCGGAACCGCCTGCTAGTATGATGCCTTTCATTTTAATAAGGTATTATATTGGTCCTGATAATAACGCAAATAATCGCCGTTAGTCACCTGTTCCAACCAAGCTTGATTATCCATATACCAGTCGATGGTTTGAGACAAACCTTCTTCAAAGGTAACCGACGGTTTCCAGCCCAATTCGGCGTTGATTTTGCGCGCATCTATAGCGTAACGCAAATCGTGCCCGGGTCTGTCGGTGGTATAGGTAATTAATTTCTCCGAAGTTCCGACGGCTCGTTCTAACTTTTGGTCCATTAATTGGCACAACAGTTTAACCAAATCAATATTGGTCCATTCATTTGAACCTCCTATATTATAGGTTGTTGCGTTTTTACCTTGGTGAAACACCAAATCGATAGCCTTGGCGTGATCAAGCACATACAACCAATCGCGAATAAACTTGCCGTTGCCGTATATGGGCAAGGGTTGGTTGTTTAAAATATTGTGAATACACAACGGTATTAATTTTTCGGGAAAGTGGTTGGGGCCGTAATTGTTCGAACAATTGCTAATCACATACGGCATGCCGTAGGTTTCGCCATAGGCTCGAACAAAATGATCCGAACTGGCCTTGGAGGCGGAATAAGGTGAATTGGGTGCATAGGGTGTGGTTTCTGTAAAAAAACCCGTTTCCCCTAAACTCCCATATACCTCATCGGTACTGATGTGATAAAAGCGTTTTCCTTCCCAGTTGCCCATCCAAAGATTTTTAAAGGCTTGTAATAAGATTACGGTACCCAAAACATTGGTTTTTACAAAGGAAAAGGGATCGCTGATTGATCGATCCACATGCGATTCGGCCGCTAAATGCAAAACGGCATCAAAGCGGTATTTTTCAAACAAATTA
The DNA here is from genome assembly GCF_019345525.1 of Flavobacterium sp. NKUCC04_CG. Lineage (GTDB taxonomy): Bacteria > Bacteroidota > Bacteroidia > Flavobacteriales > Flavobacteriaceae > Flavobacterium. The sequence goes on from NZ_JAHKRA010000001.1 coordinate 29,245, forward strand.
TTGATTACGGCTTCGTCGGTAATGTCTGCTTTGATAAACGTATAATTGAGCAGTCCCTCCACATCGGAAAGGTTGGCCAAATTACCCGCATAGGTCAGGGCATCCAAATTGTAAATATGATCATTCGGATAATTACATACGAATTGTCGCACTACATGTGAACCTATAAAACCGGCACCGCCTGTAATCAATATTTTCTTCATATATGTTTAACTATCCTATTTTGATAATTTTACTTTTTTCCTTTTCCGCTACTTCTTTTCTCAATGTACTACTTGAAAAACGATGGTCTCTGCGGTTGTAAAACAGCTCGATTCCCTTTTCTTCGCAATAGGATCTACCTGTAAAGTTTTTGTTTTGATATTCGTCTCCAATGATTCGTACATCAATCTTAAAAGAACGCAAAATATCTTCCAAATCCTGTTCGGTAGCATAAGGTACGATTTCATCGACAAAGCGACATCCTTTGAGTTGAATATATCGTTCCACCACGGTTTGGGTCGGGTGATTCTTTTCCGGCCGATCAATGGTTGGATCGGTTTGTAGCCCAACAATCAAATAATCGCATTGGCGCTTGGCCTCTTCGAGCATTTTAATGTGCCCGGCATGCAATAAATCAAAGGCACTAAAGGTAATTCCTACTTTCATAAATTATAATCTTAGCAATACTAATTATTCCTAGTGTGGTTCTAGACTTTTTCTAAAACCATCACATCAAAAACACCGCCATTCTTCAACCGGCTATTATTAAACGAAATAAGTCAAAACCACTTGGTTTCCCTTACCCCAAATTGAGTATTTTCGACTCAAATTATCGTCCTATAACCGCAGCGATTGGCCTAGTTTAATAACCAGTACTATTTTTTAATTTTCATCTTCACTTATACTATCCAATAGAATAAGTCCTGTTTTTTGAGGTGTTGTCGTTAGGGTCAAGGCCACTTTACGATCGATCAAAACCTCTATTTTTTCACTTAACTGAGCCACGTATTGGGAGTCTAATGACTGTCCTACTATAGTGACACAAATGGTGCCAGAATCGAGTCCGTTAGCATAATCTCCAGTAACGACTACTTGTTGTATCTCTCCCATACGCTCGACTACCTTTTCCACTAAGGTGTCCAATCCCAAATATTTGCGAACGATATCTTGTATAGATCCGAACAAAGGATGGTGGATATTGGCTTTATAGCGCACCTTATTTTGTACGTTCTCCTTTTCGAGATAACCCGCATCGGACAGGTTGTTTAATTCCTTGCGGATCGCATTGGTCGATTCTTTAAATTCTGTCGCTAAACCTCTTAAATGCGCTTGATTACTGGCGTTTATAAAAAACTTTACCAATAGACGAAGCCGCGTTTTAGACGTAATTATCGAGTCTAACATTTTATGCTGTTTGTTTTTTGTTGTTTCGTATAACAAAAGTACTCGATTTAACATAACGAGCAAGTTTTTTACTCACTTTTATTTTTTAAATCAAACCAACAAAAAACACATAAATCGCTATTAAAACAGGGTTTTATCAACAAATTCACATTTTTATACGCACTTTAGGTTTTATTGTTAAGAGAATAGTCGGCTATTTTAACTATATTAAAGCGGCGAATGTATAAAAATTTTATAGTTTATTCACAGGAGCTGGGTCATTATTTGACGCACAGTTGTTATAAAAGTTCGCAAGAAGTCCGTATTGCCACCAGGTAGTTTACTCTCTTTTTAGGTATAAAATGATGGTTTTCGGATTTTTACGAATTTTTTTAGGGGAATCGGCAGTGTGGTTTAGGCTATTAACCGTTGGTGGTGGCATTGGTGTATTCGTGCATAAACTTGACGGCCTGGCTTCTGTTTTTGATTTCCAATTTAAAATACAAATTGCTAACATGATATTTTACGGTACTTACCGACACAAATATTTCGTCCGCAACTTCTTGATTAGACAAGCCCTCCGATATCAATTTTAAAACCTGTAGTTCGCGATCGGTTAAGGCATAACTCTGTTTTAAGTTTTGGAAGATTAAAATCATCGGTACAGCGTCAAGGTTGGGTTTGACTTCTTCCGGTATCTCGCGTTCGTTGGAACTGTAGCTCAACAGTTGCAATTGGGCGACATATTTTTGAATTTCGTTTCTATAATGAAAATTTTCTGCTCTGATTTTTTTGATGTCATAAACAATGGCAAAACTGATGCTGATGATTTCAAAAGCACTCGCCAGCCTAAAGGTATCTCTATTGAAAAAATCAAAAAAGGGCGAAACGGAGAACTGATGTAAATTATAGCCAATACCAAACAGCAATACGATGCCAAGCGTAGCAACTAAAAACCGCGCCAATACATTGGTTCGAAACAAGGTAATGGCTATGTAACAACACCATAAGGCCGCTAGAACATTAAACAAATTGGCCAAGAGTAAAAACAGCAAATGATCGAAAGTAAAGTAGGCGAGTGTGCCCACCATGGCAACTAAAATCAATATGGCCGCAACCTTTAAAAAATGGGGTGCTCGGTTTTTTAAATTTAAAAAATGGTAAGTAAACACACAGCTCATGGCAGCGGTTAACAAGGAAAAAAGCAGTACAAAGTTTTTGAGTATCCAGCTGTTAGAGGTAATAAAAAACAACAAACCGTCCTCATATAAAAACTGCAAAAAGACAAAAAGTAATAAAAAGCAATACGAAATAAACCTTTTGTCTTTAAAGATAATAAAGAATACCAGATTAAAGACTATAGACATCATGGCCAATCCGTAGTAGCCCCCGAGTTTAAAGAAGTCCCAGCGTTCGGACAAATACATGGCTTTGGTTTCTTTGATTACCAAATCCACCCCGGCATAGCGGCTTACTTTGTTTTTAATATAAATTACGGGCTGATCGGTTGTAAAGGCAATTTGATTAAATCGGGTGGGAATGCTGTCTCTATTTCGAAAGTTGTTACCCGATTGACCTACCCGATGGAACAAGCCATCATTTCGTTGGGTATAGAGATCGATTTCGTCAAAATACACACTGGAAATTTGCAGGATTAAATCCTTTCCTATCGCTGTTTTAGGCAGTATGCATTTGATCCAAAAGGTATCCTTTTCCAGACCGTCTGCTTTAAACGTTTGATTGTCTTCGTTTAAGTTTTCAAATGTTAGAGAACTAAAAAAAGTCGGTTCCACTACGGCTTGTTCCGATTGAGCAAAAGAAGGTGTTGCCGTTAAAACAAAAACCAAGGTAACGACTAGGATTCGAATAAAATACAATTGCTGTGGTATTAATTTAGATTTAAAGTTTAAACGGACTGCTGCAAATCTAATAAAATATATATACAAAAATTAAGTTAATTCCATTTTTACACAAGTTAATAATATATAAAACACGCAATTTGTATGAAAACACTCTTTTAGAGGGCTGAAGTGATTGTTTTAAAAAAAACAATTTCACAAAAACACAGGTTACTACTAATCAACAACTTAACAATTCAACTGTCCTTTTAAAACTACTAAACTAGCCTAAAGTATAGGTGTTAAAAATTTTATAAGAACTATTTTTGGAGCCAAATAACGTATAAAAGTCCAAATTCATTTATTAACACATTTCCTTATGAACAAAAAACTACGATCCCTTTTAAACTGGACCCTATTGCTCTTTGTAGCCGGTGTGTGTCAGGGCTATTCTCAAACACCCTATGTAGGTGAGATTCGCCTTTTTGGCGGAAACTTCGCTCCTGAAGGATGGGCGATATGCAACGGTCAATTGCTTCCGATATCCGAATTTGAAACCTTATTCGTGCTCATTGGAACTACCTATGGTGGGGACGGAATAAACACTTTTGCCTTACCCAATTTACAGGGAAGAGTTGTAGTGGGAAGAGGGCAAAATGTAGGTACATCCAACTATGTAATAGGACAAAATGGAGGTACGGAACAAGTTAGTTTAATCAGTACAAACATTCCGGCGCACGACCACCTGTTCCATGTCAATAGCGGTATCGGAAATAGCAGCGATGCCACCAACAAAACCTTAGCTGTTAGTCGTTCAATTGACCTCAATAAAACGACCAAAAAATATACTAACAACCCGCCAAATGCCGAACTACATCCTGCCAGTATCTCTACGTATTATCGCGGGCTACCGATCGACAACGTCCAACCCTCCACTGGAATTACGCACATCATATCTTTATTCGGCGTTTTTCCATCAAGCAATTAAAACGTTTGTACTACAGGCCCTAGCCTATGTTGTAAAAACAGCTTAAACTATAGACCATAAAAACAACAATCATCAAAAATAAAATATACCTATGAAAAAAACAGTATATGTGTTCGCCCCCTACTTTTTAATCCTTTTTTTATTGCTATCGTCTAAATCTTGGTCACAGGATCAATTTGTAGGAGAAATCAAGATGTTTGTAGGGAATCTCGCGCCCCGTGGATGGGCAAAATGCGAAGGTCAAATCCTACCTATTCAGAGTTACCATACCCTTTATAGTATCTTAGGCCCTTTTTATGGTGGAAATGGAACAACCACCTTTGCCTTGCCCGATTTAAGAGGCAATGTGCCCGTTGGAGTAGGTCGATCCTCTGGACAAGCTCAATTAGAAACCACGCTGTTTTACGCCGGAACAAAAGTAGGGACAGAAACCAATACTCTGACTATAGATAACCTACCGCCTCACCATCATTCTTTTCGTATCTATAACGGTAGTGGTACTACCGACATAGCTACAGGAGCGGTTTTGGCCGTTGCTCAATCTTTGGACTTAAATACGATTATTTTTCCCTTTTCTACCCAAGCACCGAATACCGATCTTAAAACAAATTCGGTATTGAGCATCGAAGGAAATTTTCCTATAAACAACATCCAGCCCTCCGTAGGGGTATCTTACATTATTGCGCTGGAAGGTTATTATCCGTCACGCTCGTAACTGGCTAACGGATGGAGCACAAATTTAAATGTATAAAGACTTTGCTTACTCAAAACAACTATAAAACAATAACTGTATATGAAAAAAACATACTTTACCCTACTGTTTTCCCTTTTGATAACTTTAAGTTATTCATGGAAAACCGCCGCACAGGACTACCCTATATTGGGTGAAATAAAAATTTCGCCTCTATCTAATCTCATCCCTCGCGGTTTTATGGAATGCAGAGGACAATTAATGAACATTGCACAAAACCAAGCCTTATTTAGTTTGATAGGAACCCGTTATGGCGGTGACGGGGTCCGCACTTTTGCGCTGCCTGACCTGCGCGGTCGTGTGGCCATAGGTGCCGGAACAGGCCCGGGTTTGACAGAGCGCGAGATCGGTCAGGTTTACGGAAACGAGACCACTACCATAACCCGGGAAAACCTTCCTTCTCACGTACACCTTTTAAAGGTATTTAACGGTCCAGGAGACACCCATACCGCCAATGGAAACAGTTTGGCTACAGGGCAAACTCTAGACCTTAACAATTTGGAAATGCCGTATACCACTGCCGAACCAAATGATGTCCTCAATCCCATTTCGGTATCGAGCAACTACAACACCGTTCCAATAAATAATATGCAACCCTATCTTACGATGACCTATATCATATGTATTAACGGACTGTATCCCAGTTCTAATTAAATCCAAAAGCAGTTCGGATTTAAAAAACCAAACGATATGTCTTGCCTTAATGTAAAAACAACCGTTATATGAAAAAAATATACTCCCTAATACTATGGCTCTTATTCCCCCTGTTGTTACAGGCTCAGTATAAGATCAATACGATACTTGGTGATGGAAATACCGCAATAAGCAATCAATCAATCGGAGGCAGTACCAGTATTGCTAGAGATAATCAAGGTAATTTTTATTTGGCTACAGCGGGTAGCCACGTCATTTTAAAAATTTCTACCGCTCAGGTAAAAACCGTTTTTGCCGGTAACGGTACGGCCGGTTTTAGTGGTGACAACGGTCTAGCTGCGGCTGCAACTCTAAATGCTCCGTCGAGCGTGAGCGTACAAGGAAACGATTTATATATAGCCGATCAAGGCAATAGACGCATTCGAAAAATAAATCTAAACACCAATATCATTACTACGGTAGCCGGCGACGGTACCGAAGAAATTACAGGAAATGGATTGGGTGGTTGCGTTGCTGTTGCTGTAGATAACCTGCTCAATATTTATGTGAGTACTGGAAGTAAAAACACCATCAAAAAAATAACTCCAACGGGTGTACACAGTACCTTTGCCGGTACAGGTACCGCTGGATATGACGCCAATCAAACGACAGCAACTGCATCGCCTTTATATGCACCAGCTGCGCTGTTGATCAAAAACAACCACTTGTATATAGCCGATATGGGCAATCGTCGCATTCGAATGATTAACCTGACGACCCATCTCATACGCACGGTTGCTGGAGACGGGACAACCAACATTATAGGTGATGGACTTGGCGGTTGCAACGGTGTTGCCGTGGACGACCAAAACAACATCTATGTGAGTACGGGAGGAAAAAACATAATTCGAAAAATCACCCCAGAAGGTGTACACAGTACGATTGCTGGAACTGGAGTAGCTGGATTTAGCGGTGATGGCAGCACGGCAACATCAGCACTTTTAAAAGGTCCTAGTGGTTTACTTTATTCCAATGCCAAACTCTATGTGACCGATTTGGGTAATTACCGCGTTCGAAGCTTAGTAAACCTCAACTTTCAACCCAATTCCAGTGGTGTTTTATTTGTAAAAAAAGGCAGCACGGGTACAGGAGACAGCTGGAACAATGCCGTAGGCGAATTGGCTGATGCCTTAGAATGGGCTAAAGACCGAGCAGTTGACACCCCTTGGACTTTACAAAATCCGTTGCAAATTTGGGTTGCTGCTGGAACATACGTACCGCAATATAAATTGGCAAATCTGGATTCAAACAACAACCCTACTACCACTCGAGATCAGACGTTTTTAATTCCAAATAACGTTTATCTATATGGTGGTTTTGCTGGGCATGAAGCCTTAGAAACGGACCGAATTTGGAATGCGAATACGACCGTCTTAAGCGGCGATTTGACCGGAAATGATTTGGCCAACTCCTTTGACAATCACACCGAAAACGCTTATCACGTTGTTTGCGCTATTGATGTTAACACCACTTTGGATGGGTTTACCATTAGCGGAGGAAGCACCTCCACCCAAGGATCGGTGTTGTTTAATCAAAAACATATTTATAAAACCTCCGGAGCCGGAATAGTCAGTTACTATTCGACGGTAAAGCTATTTAACGTCACTTTGGAGAAAAACAAAGCAACGGCCGCAGCGGCTGCCTATATTAATCAAAGCATCTTGACATTTAAAAACAGTATTGCTCGAAATAATTTGGCGACCAATATGACCTGTTTTTCAATTTCGAATTCCTCTACGGTTAAGATTCTCAACAGTGCATTTTATAACAATACGGCTACTAACTTGTATGCTGTTTTGATCAACAACCAATCCAGCACTACCATAACCAATAGTGTGTTTACAAAAAACAGCTCGCAAACAATATCCCCTATACAAGGCACTATGATGTCCGATGCATCTCCCGTTAAAATTTATAACAGTATTATATGGGACAACACCACCGGATCGGGCCCTTTTAGCGCGACTAATTTTACGGTTACAAACAACATACTACCGCAACCGCTAACAAACAATTGGAACATAAACCCCGAATTTACCGATGCAGCCAACGGTGATTTTAGCTTAAAAATTACGAGCCAGGCAAGAAACAGAGGTCAAAACTCCCTTTATACCGCAACTGGAGGTGACTTGGCCAACGACAAAGATTTGGCCCATTTTTCGCGTTTGATGGAAACCCAAATCGATTTAGGTCCTTACGAACTTCAAGTGCCCCTATTGCCGTTATCAGCGGTTTTCAGCGATACCCAAATTCTGTGTTATGGACAAAACACAGGAGCCATTTCCACTACGGTAACGGGCGGGATTCCTCCTTATACTTATTTATGGCTCGACACGCCTTCAACAGCAAGTGCGAGAACTGATTTAGCAGCAGGACCTTATTCCTTAACCGTTACTGATGCTATCGGAGGCTCCGTTACGGTGCTTACCACATTAACGCAACCTGCGAGTGCTTTAACGATCACCGAAACTATTAGCCCAATTAGTTGTTATGCAACGGCTACAGCTGCAGTCGAAATCGATGTCACTGGAGGAACTGCTCCTTATACATACACTTGGACAGGCAGTACTTCTACCACTGCGACTGCGACTGATTTGACTGCCGGCAGTTATACCGTAACCGTAACCGACGCGAACGGGTGTAGTACATTTAAACAGTTTACCCTGATACAACCGAGCCCACTAACTGCAGAAGTGACACAAACCAACATACTTTGCCATGGGACTGCCACGGGTGTGGCTTCGGTAAATGCCGATGGAGGAACAGCTCCGTATTCTTATTTATGGTCTAACGGTGCCACTTCACCATCCATTAATGCGCTTACAGCCGGTACTTATACGGTGGTGGTGACCGATCGCCATGCTTGCACTACGAGCAGCAGTGTCACTATTTCGCAAACCGATGCCTTGCAACTGACAAGTACGCAAACCAATATGGGTTGTAGCGGTGGTACTGACGGAACTGCCAACATAACCGTTACAGGAGGTAGCGCACCTTATACCTACAGTTGGATGCCAAATATTAGCGATCAAAGTACTGCAACGGCATTGACAGCCGGTACTTATACGGTAACGGTAACCGACGCCAACGGATGCAGTCAATCCCATGAGATCACTATTCTAGACGATGCCCTTACCACCATTTGGGATGGAGCAACATGGAGTAACGGAACACCTAATTCTTTAGAATACAGAGCTGTATTTAGAGGAGATTACAATTCCATCTCCAATTTAGAAGCCTGTAGTGTTTTAGTAGAGAGCCCTGCCCAAGTTCGTATTCAAGCTGGACATACCCTTACGGTAAATCACGGTGTGGATATCGAAATCGGTGCTGAATTTATACTTGAAGATCAAGCGAATTTATTGCAATTAAGCGACGATGCTAATTCCGGTTTGGCCACGGTTATAAGCAAAAGTGATCCGATGAGATGGTTGGATTATACCATTTGGTCGTCGCCAGTAACGGGACAAAAGGCGTTTGCCTTTTCACCGGCAACAATCAGTACGCGTATTTACACCTATAAAGGTCCCTTAGGAACCATCAATCAGTCTCCGATAGACAATACTATATTATCCAATACTTCTCTAATGGAAGTGGGTTATGGCTATTTCTTTAGAGCACCCAATTCGTATTCGTTACTAAGCGTTCCGACGGCTTATGAAGGTCGATTTAGCGGTGTCTTAAACAACGGAATGGTTACGGTTAACACCTATACCGGCGATTATACTTCTATAGGAAATCCATATCCTTCTGCTTTGGACCTAACGGCTTTAGTAAGCGATTATGATGCGACCTTGTATTTCTATACCAACTCGTATCCTTATGTTGACGGTGCTTATACTGGAAACAACTACGCCAGCTATAACAGCACGGGAGCTACTGCTTCAGGAAATGGTGTGGTACCCACTTCTGTCATCCAAAAAGGACAAGGATTTATTATTGAAACCCTGGCCACTGAAGTGGAGTTCAACAATTCGATGCGGGTAAACAATGCTGAAGTTTTTATGAGAGAAAATCTTATTGAACGACACAGGTATTGGATTGACTTAAAAGACGAGCAAGGCGATGCGTTATACAATCAAATGTTAATCGGGTATATCGAAAGGGCTACCAATGGTTTTGACAACGGAAAAGACGCCAAACTCTTTGGTCATAATGGCAGCTCCGTTTACAGTTTAATCGATCAAGATGAAAACGCCTATGTCATTCAAGCTAAGGGATTGCCTTTTGTTAATACAGACGTGGTTCGCCTTGGATTTAAAGCTGAAAAGCCGAGCACTTTTACGCTTAAATTGAATCATTTTGATGGTTTATTTACGGAAAATCAAAGTATTATTATAAAAGATGCTACGCTAAACATCGAGCAGGATTTGCGTTTGGGCGACTATGTATTTAGCAGTGAGGCCGGTGTTTTCAACAACCGCTTTGAAATTATTTACAAGTCTCAACAACTCAGCACAAATAAACCGACAGCTGTGAGAGATTGGCTGGCTTATAAAAAAGGTGAGGTGTTCGAAATTCACAGTACAGGCTTTGATATTCAAAACATTGAAGTGTATGATATGACTGGTAAAAGACTCTTTAAATCGGCTAAAATCGATGCCAATAGTTATGTATTACCACAAATCAATAACCAGCAAATATTGATTATCAAACTGCAAACTATGGGCAACCAGACCTTTTACAAAAAAGTAAAAAACTAACCAACTAACCAACAATCCGTCTCCGATTTACGGAGACGGATTTAATCATCATTCTTATGAAAAAATATTTTAAAACCCTATCCCTACTCGGTTTATTAGTCTGTTTTCAAACTGCTATCTATGCAGGACCTCTAGACCCTCCGGGCGATCGTGACGAGCCAGAAGAAGAGCCTGTTCCCATAGACGATTACTTACCCTATTTATTAGCAGCCGGTGCGCTAGTAGGCGCTTTTACGCTTTACAAAAGCACTAAAGCTCAAGATAAACGACCAAGACGAAGTGAATATTAGTCATCACCATCCCCAGTAAATAACTGGGGATTTTTATTTTGGTATATATCCCTGAAATACAAGCCCGAGGAGAATCCGTTTTCATCCGTAAACACCGGGTTTAAAAAAATTACTATCTTTATTGCAACTGGCAAAATGTGCCTTAAAAAAAGCCTTCAAACCCCTTGAAAAATCTCAAATCGTCATCTATAAATAAAAATTTAACAAAATCTCATTAAAATAAAATATATTTGTACCATTACACCTATTAATCACAAAACCTTAACGTCGCTATTTGAAAGGCGTAAAAACTAATCATGCTTAATCCTAACATTCACCCAAACTTTATTACACAATTAAAAAGCATTTGTTTACTGAGTTTAGACAGCTTGTTAACGAATTTCCCCGAAGTACTTACCGACCAGAGATGGCCGTGTTATTCGATACTTTGGACTGGAAAACAAGAATACACTCATGTAATTAATACAACAACGGTTTTAATTCCTGAAAATCATTTTCTTTTTATAGGTCCAAACAAACTACATCATTTTTTAACTCAGAAAAACAAACATGCCTATTTGTTAATTTTTAGTGCTTTTTTCTACGCTAGAACTGATTTGGAAATTTTCCAATTAGAAAACAACCCGCTCTTCGCCAATAACGATCGCTTTTATAAAGCTAAAAATTTTATAGATAAGATATCGGTGTTTAAAAATGCCTATTTTCGGTACCTAGCCGATTCGGAAATTTCATTGACAAATCCGATTAAAAGGGGCATTGCTCACAATATAGTAGAACGGATCATACTCAACGGATTGGAAGAGAACGACGTGGTTATTCAAGACACTTCCCTAGATATTTCTGAATTTAAAATCGCTTCTGCCTTTAAAAAAATGGCCTTGGAAAAGGTTATTGAAGAGAAGAATGTTGGCTATTATTCTGACCGATTAAACATCACCAAACGCAGTCTAGACAAGGCTACTGAACGTGTTTTTGGCAAAAAGGCCAAGGCGATTTTGATTGATTTATTGATTGAAAAATCGAAGATATTCTTAGCCAATACCGATCGAACAGTGAAGGATATTTGCATCGAATTGGGCTTTAGTCAGGAAACTAATTTCAGTTCTTTTTTTAAGAATTACACCAACGAATCGCCCTCAGAATTTAGGAATAAATACCTTTAAAAAAATGATATTTATCATCTATTAATTGTCTTTTTTCATCAGTTGTTATTAAAAACTCGCATTACATTTGCATCGCTTCAAATCACACACCCAGGAGCACTTTAATAACGACAAAAAAATGAAAAAAACACTTCTATTCAGCGCGTTACTTGCAGTAACAGCTTTTACAGCAACAGCACAATCTAGTGCAGAAGTAGCTTTATCGGTAACGTTACACCCTATCCAAACTATCGAAATTAATTCCGGTAAGCGTGTAAACTTAGACTATGTAGAGAAAGACCATTATACCAATGGGGTTACGTCTGATCAACTTGACCACCTTAGTATCTACAGTACTGGAGCTTTTGCAGTAAATGTAAGATCTACAGCTACAACATTGAAAAATCCTAACACCGCAGTAGTTACGACAGATATTGCAGCAAAGGATATTAAAATTACACCATCTTTGGGTTCTTCTGAATTAAGAGGTTCCGTTTTAAAAACGGTTAGACTTTCTATTGAACCACAATTGTTGATTTCAAACACTAAAGGTGGATTTGATAAAAAGTTCAACATTAACTATGCAGCTGCAGGTGCAGACAAATATGTTAATAAGTACTTTAAAGAAGAAAGTCCTACTGTTTATTCGACTACAGTAGTTTATACTATCGAAGCTCAATAATAAATAATCACTTTATTATTTTCACTAAGAGAGCAATTAGAAAACACCCTTTTTAATTGCTCTTTTTACTTTATTACTATGATTGCATTCCGCAGATTTTCAACAATTCTACTACTGGTTTTGGCTTATACAAGCATTCAAGCCCAATCTGGTATTTCCGTAAGTCCACCGCGAAATTACTTTACCGTAGCAGCAGGACAAAGCGAAAGCAAAAAGATATTGGTCAGTAATCCAAGTAAAACGACACGCTTGGATTTGGCCGTATCTTTAAATGATTGGAATTACGATTCCTATGGTAGTAATTTGATTCACGACGCGGGTACACTACCCAATTCGTGCGCCAATTGGATTTCTATTTTACCGCAATCCTATTTCTCCTTGGCCCCCGGTGAAACCCATGAAATGGAGTTAATTGTTTCACCTCCGCCTACTATTTCGGACCCCATTCCCGTTCATACAGCCATGTTGTATATCACTCAAATCAATCCTGAAGATGCGGTCAATGAACACGGCGCCAACATCAAAGTTTCGGTGCGAACCGGTATCAAAATATACCAACGCTACCCCGGAGCTCGATTGCCACAACTGGAAATAGACAATTTCAGCTACAGTGATACTAAAGATTTACTACTCGAATTCACCAATAACGGTAATATTTGGGCAGATGGTACTTTAAATTGCGAACTGATCAATCAGGAAACCGGTGCGAAAACCCAATTATCCGACGCCGTTTTTTACACCATACCCAACGATTCTAGAAAGATAATCATTGCACTTCCAGATGATTTAGCCCCAGGTAAATATATCGCGACGGCTATTTTAAACTATGGTGATGATGCAACTATAAAAATGGCTGAATTAAGTTTTTCTCATGAGTAAAGCATTTCCTACCTCTTTAGCTAAATGCGCCCTTTTCTTTATGGCACTGTTGTGTATAACAGTTGTTCAGGCTCAGCCGAATGTAGACATTAACACCTATTCTGATGGTTTTATTCCAATCAGTAGTTATCAGGGAATAACAAAAACAAACCACAGTAGCATACAAATGAACCTCCGAGGCAATTCAAACTTGGAGAATTGGACTCTAACAGTACGAATAACCAATCCTATTCGCAATTCGGAAGGCAAAATATTTCCCGCTGATAAAATAGCTATGAGAATTAATCATATCGAAGGCAGCATACAGGGTATCACTCCAACGATAACAACCATCGGAGCGAATCCCAATCCGATTTTTATGCAACAGTCCGATGTCCATTTAATACAAAATTCACCGTTAAAATTAGTCAGTCCTGCAGGTACCTACAATCAAGTAAAAATAGTTTACGATATCATTATCGCAGGAGGTTCTTATTTACAAAATTTAAAAAGCTGGCAAAATTATACTTTTAACTGCCTAGTGACCTTAAGAAATGCAGCCGGGAACATAGTTTCTCAAGATAATATCTCAAATTATTCCTTGCAAGTAATGCCTACGGACAGTCCGCCTATAGAGACCACCTATGGAATTGAAGTCAATATTAATGCTAAAAACAGTATTTTAAATCTAAAAACCATTTCGGATTATGTATATGGAACACAAGTGCAATATGACAATGCTTTAAAAGTTATTGCTTCTACCCCATATTCTATACAGGTACGCTCGACCAGCGCTCAATTAACCGCAAACCAATTTGAATTACCTATCGGTATTATCAAATTGTCAGTAATAGATAGCAACACCACATCTCAGATCAGATCCGTCGATTTAAGCACCGCTTATCAAACGATTTACCAGAGCAATACCGCTAGTATGACACCTAAATTTTTTCATTTAAAATACGCTACGCCTCCTAATGACTCCCGCTTATTAGAAGCTCAAGCAACTACATACACCACCACGTTAATCTATACGTTAACGCCACAATAGATCGATGCACTTAGTTTTAGAAAAACCTTATATTAAGCGTTTACTGTTGTTGTTTTTACTTGTAAATACTGCGCTATGGAGCCAAGTTACGACCACTCCAGATATCAGCTTAAAAACCGATATCGAAATTCTCGCCGCTAATGAATCACTAGTATCCATCGTGGCTTCTTTAAAAAACAACAGTTCTAAAGATTTTGTTGGAACCTTAGACGTGGATACCAATGAATTTATTAGCCGAGTAAACAAAGGCCCCATTTCAATTCACCTCGCAGCAGGAGAATCTTCTTATTTACCGATAAAATTATGGGTTAACAGACAGCATCCGGCAGGTAGCTCACTGATTAAATTTAACGTCATCAATTTAAATAATGACAGCTCCGCGAATGCTCATACGACAATCACGATTGCACCAAAGCACCAAATTCGCATAGTACCGTTAGAAACACAAATCATGATGAAGCAGGTAGGCGACTCCATACGAGCGAGCGTACGTGTATTCAATAATGGAAATCAAACAGAACGCATTAAATTGATCGCGTCGTTTCCGAAACTAGCGTTTCAAAATACCCAACAAAACAAAGAAATAGAACTCAAACCCTTTACGGATATCACCATTCAATTCAGTAAAATTATCGATCGCGAATTGATGTCATTGGAGTATTTTACGGTAAATATAGCCGCCTTATACGAAAATAACGATTTTATAGGAAATACCCTTTTTACGGTTCAAAATGCATCAGGAGATCGTCGCTATTCACCTCAAACCAATAATGGCTATACACCCAATCATTGGAACAGCAACAAAATAAGCCTTAGTGCAAGGGATTTAGTAGGCCAGTTTCCATCTTATTCTCTATTCGCAAAAAATGAAATGCAACTCAATAAAGGAAAATTGGCGTTTAGCGTGGATGGTACTTATTGGAATCAATCTGTACTCGAACCGCTATTTACCAATACCTGGGTTGAATATGAAGAGAACGGCAAAGGTTTGCTGTTGGGAAACATACAAGAAAATGAACTCGAAATGAATCTAGCAGGGCGCGGAATTAAAGCCTATACTGTTGGAGAAAATCAAGAGAAGATAACGGAGTTAGGCTTTATCGATAAAACTTATAATCTCATTGGCGCCTCGACTTGGGATACTCAAGGCTTTGCCGCTTTTGCAAAACACAAATTTGAATTCAGTGATAAGACAAAGGTCTATAGTTCTGTTATTTTCGATAGAAACTACGGTATCGACAGTTATATCGCGTCCAATAATTTAGCCTATACGCCAAATCAAAACTGGAATTATGAGTTCCGATTATCCAATGGTTTTACCGGAGCCAGTACAACAGATTACAAACTTCCCTATAAACCCTCTTTAGCAGTCGGGGCGAATATTCAAGGAAATGCAGGCGCTTATCAATTGATTAGTAACAATTATTACAGCAGTGGCTATTATCCGGGAATACGAAAAGGGATTTTATCTTTTGACGAGCGTATTTCAAGAAGCTTTAACACTTATCTGATCTGGGCGGGTATCAATTATTATAACTACAGGCCGGAATATATAGATGAAGCTTTCAGTTATCAGAATGATTCGGAAAACTTTCGCGGGGAATGGGGAATAAATTTTTCACTTCCCTCGAATTTTAGATTGAGTATTATTCCTCAGTTTTCCTTTGAAAAAGGACAATTTTTTATACAGCCTAGCACCTCATTTCAAGAAATCCGTTATCAATCCTATATTTTAAACGAAACGGTAAACTGGAGCAGTAAAAACCAAAAGCATTTATTGTATTTATCCATGAATCAAGGTATTGCAAGATATCCTTTTTCAGCTGACAACCAATTGATACACAAAACACAATTGACCTGGAGCTTCCAAGGATTTCAAGTGAGTACTTATTTTCAACAGGGAAATTTTATGCTTACAGAAGGTTTGTTTAACGCTTTTAATTCCAATGAAAAACTGGAACGTCTATCCATCATGCCCAGTTATCGACAGAGCTTTTGGCAAGAGCGCTTATCTATCAATCTCAGTGCCATGTACAGCAAAGACACTTTTTCAGGTGATAATTATATGATTGCGGCTACTAGCGAATGGAAAGCGTTTAAGAATACCACTGTCTTTGTGTCGTTGAATCAATATTATTATCAAAACAACCAATACGAAACTCAAAACAGTTATTTGCAAGCCGGTATCAGTCAGGCCTTACCCAATACTAGTAGCACCATAACAGTCAAAAAAGGCACTATTCAACTTTTTTGTTATTACGACCGCAACACGAATGGCATTTATGACGATGGCGACGAGCCTGCTGCTAATAGGATTGTGATGATCAATGAGTCGGCTTTTGTTACCCAGAAAGACGGTACGGTTAAATACAGAGGAGTTCCTTATGGCTCATACCACATTTCTTTAAAAGGTAAAAACTGGATGGCCGAAGAATACGACGAAAACCTGGTTTCCAAAAACTTACAGCGATCTATCCCACTTCAAGAAACAGGTAATTTAAGAGGAAAATTTGAGTATGTATTCAGTCAAAACTTGCAGTTTGAAGTAACTGGAAATCGCTCCGGTCTTGGGGTGATTCTAAAAAACCAACAGGGCAAAGTGTTTGATTTTAAAACCAACGACCAAGGGGAATTCATGGCCTATCTGCCCTTAGGTACTTATGAGATAACAGTGGACCACAGCCTGTTGCCTAAAAACGTTTATACCGAAGAAACCAGTAGAAAACTAGTTATTAGCAAAGGCAATTCACAGATTATTGAGCCTATTATCCTAAAGGTTAAAGAACGCAAGGTCGATATTAAGCGTTTTGGAAAATAGCGGTATTTATACGAGCCAGAGCAGCTCCATAAACTAAAGTGCTGCTCGGTTTCTTTTAATGGGTGTGCTTTTTATTTCTTGGGTTCTACTTATGGGCACCCCTCTAGCATCCAATAAAATCACCTTCATGTACGATACTACTTGCATTGAATTGGCCGCTTCAATACTGATTTCATTGCGCTGGTTTTCCCCTTCTTTCGGATTGACAATTTTTTGTTTTATCCACCAAAAAAACTTTTGCTTTTCCGGATCAAAATCAAAAGAGACCGATTCAATGGGCTCCACTTTGGTACCCGTTTTCTTAACCAATTCCATGACTTTACAATAATCTAATCCGGCTTCTTCCGGTAAGTAATGTTCTTTTTGAGGAAAGTTAAATGAAGATATGATGTTTTTTTTATCGTCTAAGGCAATGCCAATGCAATACTTAATTTGAGGATTGGGATAGTAATAATAATAGAAAAAATATTTGGTTTTACAGGCATACATATCTACGGGAGGGTAGCGTCCACTAAATTTCTGAATGCTGTCGTAATTACTTATATCTACCGACTTAAATTTCATTTTGGAAAAAAACTCATCGCCTACATAGGCTTGTAATTGTTGCTCTAAAGTCTCTTTCACCGGTAGGATTTCGTCGGCAACCAAACTAATGTCTAAGGATTTTGATGCATATACCCATCCCTTAGCGTTTATACCGTCAAAACTAAAATTAAAAACCGGACAAGGCGAACTGTATTCCTTAGATTGAAAATCGCCAGAAATGGTTTCTTTACATTGTGCCCTAGTGAAAAACGACCCTAAAACAAAAAATAAGACAATAAAAATAATTTTCATTTTAACAAAATTTTAAAAAAACGAAATTAATCAATTATCTCATTTAAAAAACATTTGAAAGCAAAATATGCAGCACAACAGTTCCACGTGATTAGGACGTCATGCTGCCTCTTAAATGGAAAGCATATTGCCCAAATAAGCCGCTTTTATTTCCCATAATTCCCCTATGCTTTCTCTTCTAAATATTTTGTCGTTAAAAAAAGAATTATCGCTGGTAAACAGCAACTCCTCTGCATTGAGAACCGATTTAAATCGATGTAGAAAAATGCCTTTATTAAAATCGACCAAGACATAGATATTTCCTTCGACCAAACCTAAAAGATTGGCTTTCTGACAAATCGCAAAACTACTGACCCGAATAGTCGGTGTCATGTTTTCGCTAATAACCTGAAATGCAATCTCACAGTGATCCAAAAAGGGAAAGTGATAAGCGCGTAAGCTAGGTAAAATCTTTTCAGACTGCAACACATACTGAAATTGCATATCTGAACTGATCATTTTGACCCCAACATTATCCTTACCTTCAGCTGCATAGGGTAGTTTTAACTTATTAACTCCATAAAGAAGTTCATTTAAATCAATATGATGGGTTTCACAGACATCGATAACCGAATCAAACTGCATACTATTTCTTTTCTTCCAAGAAGAAATCGTGTTGGGTTTTACCTTCAAAATTTTAGATAACTGCAAATCAGTCTTCACATTTAAGTGAGTTTTAAGTCGTTTTAAAATAATATTTGTATCTAGCATTCCATATTCACATTATGTGTTATACACTTAACTATCGACTTAAAATCGAAGTTCCTTGCTTTATCAAATCTCCTCTATTGATTTAAGAGCAAACTCTATTTTATACACTTGTTGCAAAACAAGGGAGTGTTTATAAAATAGTATTTAATCGCCAATAGTGCAGTTATATAAATCTTTATTCAAAAAACACACCAATTATATGTCTAACTATTTTCACAATCAAAATAGCGACAAAATAAAAGGCATTATGTCTAATTTAGACTCCAAAAAACTCAAAAGTCACATTTATTATATCACTTTACCGAATTAAATTCACTTTATAGCTAGGCACACAACAAGATATAAAAACACAAAAAGCTGAAAAACAAGAATTTAAAACGATTTAAACCGAAATTTAAAATCCTCAATTATATTAAAAAAAAACATATTTATTTGGTTTAAAAAACAATGTATCCATAACTATCTAAAAATAATTATCTAATTCTTAAAAAAGAGCTGCTGTTCATCCCTAATCCATTCGATATCATTCTGCATTTTGCCGCAAATGTACTCCATATTACAATTTACAAAAAAAATATTTTCTATAAAGAAAATACGGAAATAGATCAAATGCATGTTTGATTTTTTTAAATATCCTCAAATTATTGCCCAGAAGTCCACAGATAACTAACGATTAAGTCCCCAATATGCCGATATAGTAAAAATATCTATTCCAAAACGAAACATTCGTCATTTTTGACACAAAACGTATTAAACCTGACCGTTTGTGATTCGTTTTAAAACTCATTTTTTTGGTATAAACTTCTTCTTATTGCTCCTAAATAAATGCCACGGTAATTTTATAAACAATACTAACAAAGGTATGGGCGCGACCTCCAAAAGCGCGATTGAATTTTGATATATGGTTTGTACGGACTAACGCTAAAAACCAAACCGATATTGCACTGTGATTCCACTGTTTTTGCGGTTATTTCCGCTTTGTATTTTAAACAAACTAAATGAGACCATACCTACCTCAACAACAACTTTTATCTAGCGATATAGGACTTTTTTATAGGGAACTCACACCAATCGCCACAAAAGTAATAACTTTGAAAAAAAACAACATGAAAAAGCTGTTCCTGTTTCTACTTCTTCCCTTTCACGCTATATTGTGGTCGCAATCCTTTGAATTGGTTCCTTTAGGCGTATATGGCGGCGGCGATGAAAGCAACCTTTCGGCCTATTTAATTGGAGAACCGGGTAAAAATGCATTTTTAGCTTTGGATGCCGGAACACTGCGTTCGGGCATTCAAGTTGCCATCGCCAACCAAACCTTTACAGCTACAGAAGCGGTTGTATTAAAATCTTATATCAAAGGATATTTTATCTCCCACGGTCACTTGGATCATTTGGCCGGTTTGATTATCAATTCCCCAGACGACAGTAAGAAGAATATTTATGCGATGGACTATGTGATCGATATCTTTAAAAAATATTATTTCACCAACGGCCCTTGGTCGAATTTCGCCAATGAAGGTGCAAGTCCTGTGCTCAACAAATACACTTATAAAAAGCTGGACACGCAAACCAAACAAAAAATAGAAAACACCGGCTTACAGATAGAAGCATTTGAACTAAGTCACGGTGATTTTAGCAAAAGTTCGGCTGTACTGGTTGAGAACAATGTAGGAGCTGTTGTTTTGTATTTAGGAGATACCGGCGCTGATCGCATAGAAAAATCGGACAATCTAGCCCGTTTATGGAAAAATACGGCTCCACTACTGCAATCCAAAAAACTAAAAACCATATTGATTGAGGTATCCTTTCCCAATAGTCAACCCGAAAATGCTCTATACGGTCATTTAACACCAAAACTCTTAGTAGAAGAGCTCCAAGTATTGGAATCTTATGCCGGAAAGGGAAGTCTCGATCGTTTTAAGGTGATTATTACCCATTTAAAACCCGGTGGTGACCAAATCGAGACCATTAAAAAAGAGTTGGAAGAAAACAACCCATTAGGCCTTGACTATATTTTCCCAAAACAAGGAGAGCGCCTTCTTTTTTAATAGAGATGCACAGACTTATTCGACTTTTTTAGGTTGCGGAAATAAAAGTAAATCGACCAAGTAAAAAAGCACAAAACACACGAATGAGGGTACTACCCAAGCCAAGTCGTATTGTTGTAGCGGAATCCAGGATTTAAAAAGCGCTATATTTTCTTTCTGAAAGTTGAAGCGGGCAGCAAACTCGAGTAAAGCAATAACAGATGTAGCTCCGACAGCCCCGATAAAAGGGGCTTTTCTAAAGACTATTTTTCCAAATAAAACGATATACAAAACCATTGCTAAGGTGATTGGATAAACCACCGCTAAGAAGGTACTGGCATATTCAATTATTTCATCTACCCCTTTTACAGCAAGTACACTGGACGATATACAGGTTGCAATAACCACAACCCTATAACTGAGCAAACCTTTGGTTAGACCGCTGAAGAAGGTTCCCACAGCACAAGTCAAGGCGATGGCCGTTGTTAAACAAGCCAGAGCTACACATAAAGACAAAGCAGCCGTACCACTGGTGCCCAATATATTTTGGGATATATGCAGCAACAAATCGGAACGTTTATAATCGGTTGAAGTATCATAACCCGAAGTGGCTCCTAGATAGACCAAACCTCCGTAGATAAACAACAAACAAAACATAGCAATCATTCCAGCTGCCATAGTAATCTTGGTTTTCTCACTTATAGTAACATAACCTTTGGCTTTGGCTGCCAATATTATTATGCTTGCAAAAATAACCGAGGCCAACACATCCATCGTTTGATATCCCTCTCTAAATCCATTTATAAAAGCTTCTCCAACAGGGGTATCTGTACCCAAGTCAGTGCTCAACGGATTCCATACTCCCATAGCAACCAGTACGACCAATATAAGCAACAGTAAAGGTGTTAAGAATTTACCTATAATATCAACTACTTTAGACGGCGATATAGACAACAACAAGGTTATTGCAAAAAAGATAATAGAAGAAATAATTGGACTAAAATCGGGAACCAATG
Source organism: Flavobacterium sp. NKUCC04_CG (assembly GCF_019345525.1). Taxonomy (GTDB): domain Bacteria; phylum Bacteroidota; class Bacteroidia; order Flavobacteriales; family Flavobacteriaceae; genus Flavobacterium. Next base: position 51,054 of record NZ_JAHKRA010000001.1, read on the forward strand.
CCACTACTCCTACTTCAAAAGTAGTTGCTGCTGTACGTGGAATTGCGACCAAGGGACCGATGCTCAGCATGATTACTATAGCCAAAATCACCGCAAAATACTTATTGATTCGCGCCCCCAAATCGGTAAAGGTTTCACCGGAAAACAATACGGCTAGAATTCCTAAAAATGGCGCTAAAATAGCCGTTAAACTAAAACCTGAAATGGAGGCAATCCAGTTAACTCCGGCATTTAAGCCTAATGTTGGAGGCAACAATAAATTGCCTGCGCCAAAAAACATAGCAAATAGCGCAAATCCAATTGTTACGGAGTCGCTGATTTTTTTAGAATTCATTTAAAAACGGTATTAAATAGTAAATTAAAAACAAAGTCACTTGTTTTTAATCCACGCCAATATATTTATATTTAACATTAAGAAATACTATAATATCATATAAGTAGTAGTGCTATTATTTTGCAGTATATTCTATTTTTATACGCGATTTACATCCATATCGGTATAAATCGGTTTACAAATATAACCTTATCTTGGAATTATCTCCATAAATCTAATAAATTCTACCCATTTACACTTCAGCTTTGTCTACTTAAACTTCAACAGTAAACCTATATGGGAACGGTTTTTGAGTATATACTGCTTGAAATCAAGAATATATTCATGAACCACTTCTACGACATTATTATCATTGGCGCCGGTCCTATAGGAATCGCTTGTGCTTTGGAAGCCAAAAAGAAAAACAAAAGCTATTTGATCCTTGAAAAAGGTTGTTTGGTAAATTCCTTATATCATTACCCAACCCAAATGCAGTTTTTCTCTTCTTCGGAATTATTGGAATTGGACAACATCCCATTTACCAGTATAGAAAACAGACCCAAACGAAACGAAGCGCTAGAGTATTACAGGCGTATCGTAGAATCTCGCGATTTAAAAATACAACTATTTGAAGAGGTATTAGGTGTTTATAAAACCGATTTTTTCAACATTCAGACTACCAAAGCCAATTATACCGCTACCCAAGTGATTGTTGCCACGGGTTTCTATGACGTGCCGAATTATTTACATGTTCCCGGTGAGGAACTCACCAAAGTGGCACATTATTATAAAGACCCTCATTATTATGCACAACAAAAAGTAGTTGTGGTTGGTGGTAGCAATTCATCGGTTGATGCAGCCTTAGAATGTTATAGAAAAGGGGCTAAAGTCACTATGGTTATTCGAGATAAAGCCATCGGAAGTCATGTGAAATACTGGGTTCGTCCCGATATAGAAAACCGAATTTCCGAAGGATCTATACAAGTGTTTTACGAAAGTCATCTCACGGAAATATACTCGGATCGTGTTTCGATAGCCACTCCTAATGGCTTGTTTGAACTTGCTAATGATTTTGTCTTGGCTTTGATTGGATACCGCCCCAATATCGAATTTCTAGAACGAATTGGCGTTTGTTTTAGCTCGGATTCAAAAAAGGTTCCCGCTTACGACCCCCAGTCGATGGAAACCAATATAAAGGGTTTGTATTTAGCTGGAGTGGTTTGCGGTGGACTCGACACACATCAATGGTTTATAGAAAACTCGCGAATACACGCCAAACAGATTTTAAACCATATCGACAACGGTTCAACCCCTAAATAAGTTATTTATTTGGTCGAGCAAACACCGCAAATACCGCGAGCCAAAACTTCGTATTCCTGCAATTGAAAGCCCGACGGAATCTCGATTTCAGGAATGTGTACTTGGGTTAAGCAAATGGTTTTTTTACATTGATTACATATAAAATGTACATGGGTATCTCTATGGCTGTCTTCGGAACAACGGGAATCGCATAGGGCATATTTAACTCCAGTACCGGTACTTATTTTATGTATAACGCCTTTTTGCTCAAAAGTCTTTAGTGTTCTATAAAGGGTAACCCGATCGGACTGCCCAAAACCACCTTCGATATCGCTAAGGTTTACTGCCTGTGACTGCGCTTTTAAAAATTCTAATACCAAAATGCGCATTGCGGTAGGCTTAATATGCTTACTCAACAATTCGGTTTCCAACTGTAATTTACTGATAATCAAAACATTTATTTTTTAATTCCAATTAATAAAGTGTCTTTAAATTTAACCTCAGCCGTTATTTACCAGTAAAAGCATGGCGTTAGTTATACTTTTAAGACGAAATGAAGGTATTTCTTAACTTAAAAAAGTACCTTTATTTTTTAAACATAATAATAATCTCAATTTACAATTAATCCCCGTGAGTAGCAAAATTATTGGAAGTATTTTAATTGTTGCCGGAACTGCCATTGGTGGTGGTATGCTAGCCATGCCCATTATATCTGCTGGAGTTGGTTTTGGCGGTATCACTATTGTCCTGTTTTTAATTTGGCTTGCCATGTGTTATACCTCGTTGCTGTTTGTAAAAATTTATAAATACAATCCGCACGATGTAGGTTTGAATACCCTTACTCAAAAATATTTAGGTAAAACCGGGTCTTTTATAACCGCAGTGAGTATGCTCACGTTGATGTATGCACTTATCTCTGCCTATATTACCGGTGGTGGTGCCATCATCAGTACCAATCTCAAACTTTGGTGTAACATCTCCATACCCCCCACTATTAGCGCCTTGATTTTTACCCTGCTGTTCGGCGGAATCGTATCCTTAGGCACCAAACTAGTGGATTTAACAACCAAATGGATTTTTACGATTAAGCTTATTTTTCTATTGGTGGTTATTGTTGCGTTAATTCCCTTTGTAAAAGCCGAAAATCTGGCGACTCTCCCCGTAGAACGCGCACTGATTTTTGCTGCTATACCGGTTATTTTTACTTCTTTCGGATTTCATGTCGTGATTCCGAGTTTGGTATCTTACTTAAAAGGAGATTACAAACAATTGCGATTGGTAATGATTGTTGGAAGCCTTATTCCTTTAGTCATTTATCTAATCTGGGAATTATCTGTACTTGGAAGTATTGACAACAGTATTTTTCTGTCGATTCTACAAAACAATGCCGGCCTAGAAGGTCTGATCCTTTCGATTAGACAAATTTCTAATGCCCCAGTAACCAATATAGCTGTTAATGTATTTGCCGCTGCCGCTATATTAACCTCTTTTTTAGGCGTGGCTTTGGCCTTATATGATTACATCAAAGATCTCGGCAAAAACAACAAATGGATCAGTAATTCCTATGGAAGTATTTCCTTAACTTTTTTACCTTCTTTAGGTTTTGCTATTTACTATCCGGAAGGATTTATCCTGGCCTTGAGTTATGCCTCTATATCTTTAGTAATCTTGTCGCTTATTTTACCCGTATTGATGCTGATCAAGGCAAAAAAAGCCGCCCAAGAAAAAATTTCATTAGGTATGAAAATCAGTTTTTTCGGAATTTTTTTATTATCGATGGTCATTTTTGGAACTCAAGTTTTAATTGCCCTGGGGAAAATACCTAATGTAGGCTAAGATGTGGATAGGTCTATACGCAGATACGCAGATTCACGTATTTGCACATCAGCGTATCTGCGTATCATCATCTAAAGCGTATTCGCCCCAACACGTAAAAAAAGATAAGCCTTTCAACCGATCTGCATCTACACCTATTTGCATATGTGCCTATCAGCGTAGATGCATCCCCTTATGACATCGCTTGTTTGAATAAACCAAAACTCTTTAGTCGTGCTTGATGGTCGTAAATAGGACTGGTAATCATCAATTCGTCGATTTCTAGAACGTCGCAAAAGCGTTGAAGATCGGTCTTTACACTATCTTTGGTTCCTATAAAACTGCAGGATAATTTTTGATATACCAAATTCTCTTCCTCTTCACTCCAAATTTCATCCATAGAATCTACTGGTTTTTGCATGGGTTTACGGTCGTTTCGTATAATTCCCAAAAACATTTGGTACAAAGATGTTGACAAGCGTCTGGCCTCGTCTTGGGTGTCTGCTATCACAGCATTGACACAGGCTAAAAAATAAGGTTCGGTCCATTTTTCGGACGGCTGAAACTCGTTTTTATATATTTGAGAAGCGTGCTGTATTTGTTCGGGTGCAAAATGGCTGGCAAAAGCATAAGGCAATCCCAATTTTGCCGCCAAATGTGCACTATCGGTACTGGAACCTAAAATCCACAGGGGCACTTCCAATCCGTCACCTGGAAAAGCACGTACCTTAGCCGCTGCATTATCTTTGGAAAAAAACTGTTGCAATTCCGCTACTTGTTCTGGAAAATAGTTGGCCGATAAGTTGTTGGTTCTACGTAAGGCCATAGCGGTAAGTCCGTCGGTACCTGGCGCTCTCCCCAATCCCAAATCAATTCTGCCCGGATATAGGGATTCCAAGGTTCCAAACTGTTCTGCGATTACCAAAGGCGCGTGATTGGGCAACATAATTCCTCCAGAACCGATGCGGATGGTTTCCGTTCCCTGCGCTAAATATCCAATTAAAACCGCTGTAGCCGAACTGGCTATATAGGGCATGTTGTGATGTTCTGCCACCCAAAAACGCTTATACCCTAAGGCTTCTACATGTTGGGCCAACAACAAGCTGTTGTTTAAGGTTTGCTTTGTACTTATATCTACGCCTATTACGGCCAAATCCAATACCGATACCGGAATATCTTGAAGGGGTTTATATCTTTTCATCTATTTTACATCTATATTTTCAACACTTAAAGATACAAAAAAAACCACACTTCTAAGAACTGGCTTTGTCGGGAATGCTTCTAAATCTGCGCGTTTTTTACTAGCTAATGAAAAAACAATCTAAGTTGTTAAATGCTTCTTTTTTCTATAGACTAAGCATGAATTCGCAGCTACTTTGACACTCCCCTTTTTACTTATCTAAGGTGCGCAAAGCTCTTTTAACAATGTATTGGGTTGCGGGAACATGGGATTCTTGGCTCCATCTCGCGCATAAATTTCTTACAAATTCGGGCTGGGATTTACTCGCATCATTCAACCAATTAGCCACGCTGTTTTGTACATATAAAGAGGGATCTGCCCTTAAAACTTCTAATATAGGCAAAGCTTGCTCCGGATGATTTTTTAAGGCTACTATGGTTGACGTCCAAACTCCTTTAGGACGGGTCACCTCTGTAATAAATCTACGAATACGCTCGTCGGAATCGCCTGTCCAACCCAACAAATAAAGCAAAACCTCATCGAGCTGTTTGACGAGTTCTGGTCGTAATGCCATCCAAATAATCTCTCTAACTCCAAAATGAGGGTCTGCAATTAGAAAACGTGCTTCCTCTAATCGATGCTGTATACTTAGGTCTTTTTGCAAAGCGATGATATAACAGGCATAACATCGGATACTATCCGATGAATGAGCACACAACGCGGTGTACAGTTGATCTAAGATTTGATTTTCAAAAGCATGTTGATACAGAAATTCACCAATTGCAGCAACGCTTTTCATTGTTGAAGGTTTTGCCAAGCCGTCTATAACAGCGATGATATCGGGTATGATTGCCTCCAAACCCAATTGAGGAAAAGTACTGCGAACCAATTCCCTATGATTAACTGCCGACCATTCTACCAAGTTTACGGACTCTATAAGACCTTGATTTAATAAGCTCACAACAGCTTCAGGAATCAATTCAGCCTTTATAGCACCTTTACGATTCAAAATTTCCAAGTGTTTCATTTCTTTTTTCCTTAATGATTACATGCTAATTTGCAAAAAAAGTCATTATAAATCAATTCATTCATGTCCTACAACAACTTCTTCTTAATTTTATATTTACTGCCCTCTAGGTTAGCGCTTAACACCTATTTCGTTGCGAAAAAAGCACTTCATGTCGATTTATTATGTGCCAAATTTCATGTTTATCATTTTTTGCAATCAAATTCAACACGATATAACAAATTGTTTAGTTAAATTTTAACATTATATTTCAAATGAATTATTTTAATTATATATTTATCCCCTATTTTAAATTTATAAAACACTTTGGCATGAAAAAAACGATATTCCTCTTTGCATTTATTTCTACCTTGTTGATGGGCTGTTCTAAGGATGATGATTCCAATTCCGCAGATAAGTACATGGCTTTTATTACTGTCAAAGACGAATTGGGAAAAAACATACCCAATACAACAATTTATGCCTTGAGCGACTATACTTGGCAAGCCAACAATGAAAAAACAGATTTTGCAGAATGGACCAATATCACCGATAAAAAAGGACATACCGTTTTTAAAGATTTAAACGACGATTTACTGAAGGTGTACAAAGAGGGAATAGCTCAATTTCCAGTAGAATTTCAACCAAAAACAGATTATAAAGAAGGAATTTTTCGCTTTGTCATTAAGCATCAGGATCAAGATTTTATCACTAAAGTGATTTTCGAAAAAGGCGAGCAAAGACACTTTGTTATTATCTTAAAATAATACAGCAAACACCAAAGGCTACAAAATAGCGTTTGGTGTTTTTTTTTATACTATCTTTCTATTTTATGATTGTGTACCAAGTTCGTAACCCAAAGATTCCATAAATACTGTGCTTTTCTTTGGTAGTATTCCGATTCCAAATCAAAATCTATCGGTATGGCTTGTTCTTCATTTTCTTTAAAATGGTAAAACAACACATACATTTTACTTCTTTGTTTAGTCTTAGCACCTACACCAAAAAATCCTTTGGATGTTTCTACCCATTCCACCAGGTTAAAACGGATGGTAACATTTGGTTCTAAGAAATAAAAATCCAACATGGAATCATGGGTTTGTTCGTCAGGCACTTCCCGTTGCGTTCTGCCAATAAAATGAATATGAATATTATCTTCTATCCAGGATTCTGCTTCCAGTTCTCCCGTCTCAACAAATAAATCAATGAGTTGCTTTAAGTAGAGCTCATGAGGTTTGCTTTTATCTGTAATAGAAAAATCAAAGACCTTATCCTGTCTCTGTCTATAAAAATCTCTAATTTTTTTTGCTTTAAGGCTGTCTGCTTCTCTGTCAAATTCGCTTGGAATATCTTTTAGGGTGGATTTAAATTCTTCCATATCCCCATATTTTTCAGCCATTTTACCAAAGTACTGTTGTGCCGTATCCAAATCACCTAATTTATAATAGGCCCAACCCAAATTGTACCACCAATACAAATAGGCTCTTTCTTCTTCCATTTTAATATAAATAGATTCCTGAAAAAAGGCATTGATTAAATCTATGGATTTTCGATAGTCTTTCTTTTCATATCGGACAAATGTAATATACTCCAATGCGAAATTAATCATGTCATTTACTTGATCTTCATCCTCATTGTTCGTTTGTTCAAAGCCGTTTTTAACTTCGTTATAAAAAGCTTCTACCCTTTCCAAATCGTCGATTTGCTGAAAGGCTTTTAGTCGATTAAATTGCACGTTAAACCACGAATCCGTATAGGGTTCATAGTAGGTAAGCAACTGTATTGAAAAAGCTTCTAACTGCTCCAAATCGTTGGCCATTTTACTGATAGCAATACCACTGGCTAAATTTTCCCAAAACGGAGCTAATTCATAACCTCTTTTATGTAGGCCTATGGCGAATTTGGCTTGATCCATATCAAGCACTTTATCTTCCCTTAACTCGATCAAAGTTTTAATAACTACTCCTAGATTATTACATAACAGTGCAAATTCGTAGACACTATTATTATTTGCAGTTCCTATACCGTGAGTGAAATAATCGTCGTAGGCTGCATAAGCTTTCCTCCCATAAAATTCAGCGAGTTCATAAAAATATACAGCTTTATCCCTTTCGCCATGTTCGGCTAAATCTGTAGCCTTTTCCAATAATGCTACATGGACGGCATAGCCATTAAAGCCATCTAATTCGATGGGATAATCAAAGTGCTCCAAAGTCAACTTAAGCTTATCACAAAGTATAATGTAGGTACTGGCTAATGAATCCGAGATCTGCTGTACCATATGATAATATTGCGTATAGCCTTCGTAAGCTTTTTTGCTGTTTTTTTCTATCAACAAATAATGACTCCCGTACATTCTCCAAGCTAATTGATTCGACGGATTTTGATCGATCTCTGTCAAAATCAAAGGCAAAAACTTCTGCCCCCATTCTTTTACAGTAGCCACACCAAATTCCGTATGAAATTCCATTCCGATATTAAAAAACAACCGAAATAGATTCCAATGATTATGCAACAAACCACGATCAAATAATTCTTGTATTTCTTTTGCAAAAACGATATTGGCCTCACCAGGATAGTAGGTTTTATAAGCATCTAACAATAAAAAAGCCTCATCAAATCGGTGTAGTTTTAGCAAAAGCCGGCCGCCGTGATAACTTTGATAGAAATGGTTTGGCGTGTGTTGATGCGACAGCAAATAGTAATCTGCCGCGCTATCTTCTTTGTCCAATTGTTCATAAATCGTTGCTAAACGATAATAAGTATCGCCAAATTCCGTATCTTGAAAAGAACGTTTGTTTTGAATTTGAGAGATTTCAATCAGTTTATCTTCCAAAGCTACAATTGCACGATCCTTCATTTCCAATTTCTCAGAGTATATCCAAGCTTTCCAATCGTATGCTTCTACTTTTTGTTCGCGATCTGTTGTACTATCTAAAATTTGCTCGGTGGTATTCAACATTACCGAAATATCATTAAAGTAGGGACCGTTAAATATTTTAACCTTCCAAAACAAGGCTTCCAACTGCTTTGCATCATTGGACAACACTTCTTCTATGGCCACAAGTATCTGTTCCGAAAGGAGTTGGTTTTGATTAAAAATCAATACCTTTTCCTCATCAGACACTAGTGTATCCTCTTCTAAAAATTGAAGCTGACTATATAAATCTTTAACCTCTGCTAGTTTGAGTTGTACCTCACTCATAATGGTTAATTCGTTTTTAAATGTTTATAAAAAACTAAGTGAAAAAAAAAATCAAGTATAAAGATAATATATAAATTTCACATGATACTTTTTTAAAAAAAAACATAAAAAAACAGGCAGTACGCCTGTTTTAATTTCTTATTCACTTGTTTTTAACACTGTTTCTCAGTAATTCTATTATGGCACTACCGTAGTAAACAAATAGGTCGCAAACAAAACAAGTAATACCACACCTTGTTGAATATTGGTACGACCCGAGTTTAAGGACAGGTATACGGTGAACAATGATAATCCCAAGAGTAAGGTGGATTTGGCATCAATTCCCAAACCGACAGTCATACCAGTAAAGTACGAGACTACTGCTACAGCAGGGATGGTTAATCCAATGGATGCCAAGGCAGATCCCAAGGCTAAATTAAGACTGGTTTGTAGTCTATTTTTTCGCGCAGCCTTATAAGCAGCAAGTCCTTCTGGCAATAAAATAACCGTTGCAATGATGATACCAACTAAAGATTTTGGTGCCCCAATTTCGATGACAAAAGCTTCGATAGTCGGTGATAATGTTTTGGAAAGCAACACCACAGCAACCAAAGCAATCAATAACAAAACCAAAGCAAAAACAGTGGTTATGCTGTTGGGAGGAGCCACATGCAACTCTGAAGACTCGTCAGAACTCTCCGTTTCTTCTGGTAAAAAGTAATTGCGGTGTCTGATGGTTTGTACCGAAATAAATCCACCATATAAAATAAGTGAAATGATGGCCACAAATATCAATTGACTGTTGGAATAACTATTTCCCGCTAAGGTGGTTGTATAGTTTGGTAAAACCAAAGTTAGCACGGCAATGGCAATTAAGGTAATTAAGGCACTACTAACTCCTTGCTTGATAAAATTTTGTTCGCGATAACGCACGCCACCTACCAAAAGACAAATACCTATAATACCCGTTAATATGATCATAATTGCTGCAAAAACCGTATCCCGCGCGAGATAAGACGGATGCTCATTTCCTTCTGAAAGCATAATGGAAACAATAAGAGAAACCTCAATGACCGTAATAGCCAAAGCTAAAATAATGGTTCCAAAGGGCTCTCCAACTTTGTGAGCCACAACTTCAGCATGGTGAACAGCTGCTAATACAGCTGCGATTAATGCCACTCCCAGTGTTATCAAAAACAAACTAGATTCTGGAAAAAACCCTTTTATACTGATTAAAAATAAGGCTAATATAGGACATAGGATGGTCCAAATTGGTAAGTCAATTTTAAAGTTCCTACATAAAAAGTTTTTTGTCTGCATATAGATAAGTTAAGTTAAGGGGATGATATTGTATAAAAAACAAAAATAACATTATTTACTAGAAAACCAGCATTTAAATCGTATTTCATTTCATTTTACAACACAAAAAGCTTTAAATTTAACTTTTTTAAGCACATTTGACAATTTCTTAATATAAAAAAACAGGAGAACCCCATAAATGAAATAAAATTCAACTATTTATCGACTGCTCCTAGGAATGGATCTGCTTTTTTTATTAAATATTTAAGATTTCACCGCGTTAATTACGTTAATCAAAATAAACCGTTCTTAAAATAAGCTTGGACCTATGGCGTCTCCGTTTTTTGCACAAGCCTAAGAATTTTCTCTATAACTTCTTTTCTATCGTCAGAAGTAGCTCCTAAATCTAAAAGCAGATCCGGCTGAATTCCCTTTTGCTGTATATCTGTACCGTCAACATTTTGCACACCTATTCCTGGAAAGAAGGCATTTACATCACCTGGAAGTACTATTTTTGTCAGGTAACCTAAGGTACCGGAACTATGACTCCCTATCGTTACCATACGATCACTTCCCTTTAGAAGTAGCGCTAATAATTCTGCCTGCCCCCTTGTTTTCTCATTGATTAAGACATAGGTAGTCCCTCTAAAAAATCGTTTAACCGCAGGGATTTCATTTTTTTTGGGTACGGTATTAAAGTTTCCGATATAGCGGCTGTTAGGTTCAACCATTTGTGCGAAAATTTTGCTTCGCGGAACCAAGTAGTCGCCCAGTTTTAAACCCGATGGCAATTGGTAATCGCGTAAATCCAGAATCAGATAACGCCTGGTAGCCGAAGCAGCTTGAAATGCATTGATTTGATTGTAATCCAATTCCGAAGCCTTTAACCAAATGATTTTATCATCGACAATATCCCACGCATTATCGGCTTCACTTTTGTCTTTATCCCAGTAGAAGTCAACTACAGCATATCTTTTTTGAACAATTTTGGAGGTTTCACCAGATCGACGTATTGTCAAATCAACCTGATCTTCTACTCCATTCAGTAAGGTAGCTGCAACGGAAACCATGAGACTTTGAGGATTGGAATTAGACATCCAAACGCCATATTCGTCCACTAAGGTCTGAATAGGCTTCCCCGCTACTTCCAAAATCTCGTCGCCCAATTGCAAACTCCCCAAATGGGCCAAAGAATCGTTTTCAAATTCAACTACTTTCCACTTTTGATCAACATACTCTAGCTTAAAGGGAATCTTTTTCTTTCCAATTTTATCGAATATCAAATCTGAAGCGATAAAAGCACTGCTATGAGCTAAATCTTTATTCATTTTTAAAAAACATTCTTGATAAGCTGTAGCTGAGGCAGCCGATGCAAAATCAGGTAACATTTCCGTTAAAACATCCTGCCATTTCACTGCCATTAAATGCTTATACGGATAAAAATAATTAATCGCATTCCAGTATCTCGCCAAGGCCAAAATGCGTTGTGATTTATTGGGCAATGCCGCCGAGGTTATTAGTCGCTCATTGTTAAATAATGGAAGTTGGGTTTTTTGATGAAATTGAACAAAATAATTTTTACCCAAATTTCTGTTTTGCAAAATATAGTGCAACTGGTTTTTGATATCGTCATTTAAAGGAATCTCGTTGATCCAATCCAGCACCACATTACCGGCATAAGCAGTTGTTTTTACAGCACTACACTCCAAACAAGGTTTTGGCGTTTTTAGCTTAGCTAGCCAGTCGATATATATTTTATTCTGTTGATCTACTGTAGTCGTGTTTTGAATTTCTTGCCATTTTTCGACAAATTCCATATCCCAATCCACCACCCCAGTTGCTACTTGAGGATGGTTGTATTTTAGAAAACCCCAAACTTGAATTAAAGTCTCTATTTTATTATTATTATCTTGAGCCCAAGAAGTCGTACCCAAGAAGATTAGCAAAAAAACTATTTTTAATTTCATAAGTGGAATGAGTATTCTCTTTTAAAGTCTTTTGGTAAGGTGTACTACTACATACATATTAATACTACCTCTTTTTAGGTCGTCAAAGATTAGGAATCGCTTTTAAAGCCTTGTCTAATACTTTGAATAAATGATTTTACGTTCCACTTTAATCTGCGGATTGGTATGCAAGATACGTTTAATAAATCCTTTTGGATTTAATGGTGCAAGAAATACGCGTTTCCCCTCTTCAAAATAGATAACCATACCTTTCGAAGCTAAGGCTGGGCGTACACCTTCTTTAGGACGGTTTACCCATTCTATTTTCTCAATATCCTTAATGTAAAAAGAGCCGCGAACAAATGCCGATCGGTAAAAGATTTGATCGTTGATAATATGATAAGTCGTTGTACAATATATCCATAACAAAAACAAAAAAGGAACAAAAGAAATCATACTATAAGGTATCAATTCTTTAAACTGAAAACTTATTAACCAAATATAAATAACCGGAAGAAATAGTGATAAAATAATAAATAGTAAGTAATTACCTTTTTTAGCAGGATACTTTTGAACAGCACTGTTTGTTTTCATAATAGTTGTTGCACTTTACGCAGTTGATTTTTACAATAAATCAAATATTATCAATAAAACACGAATAAAAAAAACAAAATATCTATTTTAACATTTTAATTTTAAATAATTCTCATTTTAAACCCAACTTAAAACAGTACTTTAATTTAAAAAATCAAAAATCAATGTTAATACTCTTATTTTTCGTCTAAGATTTTATCTTTTTTCTTATAAAAACAAAGAACTCCGCTTTCGCGGAGTTCCTAAACAAAAATAAACTAACAACTCAATGAACAACAAATAAAAACTTATTTGCAACGTCACTTTTATTTTAAAATCACTTTTTTGATTTGTGATTGGTTTGCTGTATGTACTTTGACCATATAAACCCCAGCTGGATATCTCGACAAATCAATGACTTGATTATGAAGTCCAGAGGCTGCATTTAATTGCGATTCATATACCAAGGCTCCCGTTAAACTAAAAACAGCGATTGTACTTAAACCTTCTTGAGCTACTTCATAGATTAAATTAATTCGTTTATCAATCGCTGGATTGGGTACGATATCAAATTTAACCTTATCGTCAAAACTGCTCGTAGATAGCCTGCCCACTTTTTTATATTTAAAAGAGAACTTCCCCGTACTTGAGCCTTCAAAAGTTAGAAAATTGATTTTATACAAATCACCATCTTCCGTTTTGATATAATAGTTTTGTGTTGAAGGAACATAACTATATCCCGATAATACTTTAAAGTCTTTTCCAATAGTATTTGATGCTTCCTGATAATCATTCTCCACCGGCAATGCTGTATTTCCCTCAGCGGTTATAGCCACTGCCGCTTCAGGATTCTGTAATATCAAACCATAAGAATAATACACTCCCATACCCGGCACTACTTCATAGTCATTGGTAAACATAAAATCCCATTGTTTTTTAGTCGGCTCCAATATCGTTTGAGTACTGTTTGACGGGTTTTCAAAGGAGAAATAGTTAAAATAACTATTGGGGTTAGTAGCATTGCTGATTGTGGCCTCTTGATCGGCTTGCCATCCTCCGATTCCGTCAGAAATGGCATATTTAATCGTATAAGCAGCCAAATATTTTACTACATACATTTTCACATATTTGGTAGCACTATACTTCAACAAAAAAATTCGATTTCCACGAATGGAATGATCAGACATTTGATAAGTACCCCAACCGATATGGAGTGTACCGTTAGGTCCCATATTCTGTGATGCCGATCCGTTATCCAAGGCTCCTTGAAAAATATTATCGTTGGAGTTGTACAATACGGGCATGGTTGTTTGACTCTCATCGGTATAACTAATGGCATTCCATTGCGCTAAGTCTGAAGAAGCTTCTAAAACCTGAATAGCTCCGAATTTAGACATGTTTACGCGGATTCCCTTATCCATATCATTATCTCGCCTAAAAGCTAAGTCCCAACTACTATCAGTGATATAAGTGACTTTCGCCCCTTCTGGAGTGTCTGTAAGTTTTACAAAAGCAGATTTTTTATATCCAGCCTCTGTATTGACTTCAACGTTATGTTCTTGCCCTTCTTGAGCAAATAACGATAGGGAAGACAGTAATATCCATCCCAAAAAATGTAAAGATTTTGTCATAAATATATTTTTTTGGTTTTAACAAAGGAAATCACTTTAGTCCCTCTGGATTTACTCGTCGCCTCCCTAAGGCTTAAGCGATTTCATGAAAATTAAGGTATTAATTCATACTCAAATTTAGGATATCCACGCTTTCCGTTTTCGTCGAGCATCGACATCATTTTTATTTTATAATAATTATCCTTAGCATCTTTAATAACGAAAAACCGGTCTTTAAAAGCTTGCCCCGAAAACACATCACGCCATTCAGCACCGATGACTCTTTGATCATTGGAAAATTTACTCGAATCAACTACTAGGTTGTTGTAGGCTTCATTTAATCTTTTTGCTACTTCTTCAACTGTTCCATTGTTATCAACAAATACCGCATAGGCTTTAACATTACCCAGTACATTATTACTTACAAAATCAGAATATCCATAAGATCCACTACCGGCAATAATATTGGTAAAAACAGTAAAGTTTAAATCCCAATTTGACTTGGTCGGTTCTACCGAAACTACCGACTCGGTCTTCATACTGAAAAAGCTAAAATTATAGGCTTGATTTTTTGTTATGATTGCCTCTTTATGGGTAGTATCATCCAAATTAGCGTATTGCAACAGGTAAGTGTTGTCGCGTTTTAAGATTCTGATTTTTTTCCAACCTCGGTGTTCTCCTGCTACATCTACACCAGATGGGTTTGCTGCTGTGCCGGGTTCAAAGCCCATATTCACCAAATAAACGGCATTGTCCGCATCGTTTTCTGATATCTTAGCAATAGCGGTTTTGGTGATATCCCCTGTAGGTGAATCAACATAATTCTCGTTGACCGGATTAAAAGTTCCTATAGCCACGTCTGCAAAAAAACCGCTGACTTGATTTTGCCTAACGGCATCTATATTATTGTTATCAAGCTTTTTTACAGCCATATAAATGGATCCGTTTAGCTTGACACGATCGCTTTCCGTTGAAAAGGCTAGATCCCAAGAATCTCTTGCCACCTTTTTCTCGTTACCACTACTCAATTCTACATAAACCTGAAAGGCTTGATTTGGACCCCCAATTTCTGGCGCAATAACACCCCCTAAAGAAGCGGCGAACGAAATCATTGTACGTGAATTTCCTTGAATCAAGGAATCCTCGGGATACGTAATCTTGACAATTTCAAATTGTATTGTTTTATCTTCGCGATCAAAGGGATAAATCAAATTTTTAAATACGAATTCTGTACTTTGAGCACCTGCCTTGATTGGTATTTCAAATTCGTTATTCGCATTGATTCCAGGCATGGTACTATAATCAATACCGTATTCCGCGTTTTTCTGACTTAATTTAACCGTAACAAGCCCATCAAAATCGGCCTTTTTTGAAAATACCAATTCTATTTTTCGCTCATCGCTAATATTGGAATAGCTGGTAAATGGCTGTGCAAAAGCCACTACAAAAATTTGTGGTTGTACCTCATGATCCTTTTCACAACTGGAAAATCCTATTGCTATAACGAAAAGTAAAACAACTATTTTATAAAACGTATTCATCTTATTTGAAATTTAAAAAGTATTGAATTTTCACAAATACACTGGTCCCATACGCTAATAACTGCGTTGATGATGCTGCCGAATGCGCTTCTCCAGAACTGGTAGATGTTTTGGTTTCTTTTACATTTAAGAGGTTACGCACACCTACAGTGGCTGAAAACTTTTTATCTAAAAAAGGTTGATGTACCGTGATGTCTAACAATGAATAAGGATTTTGCTTTCCCTTTACATATACCAGTGGTTTAGTAGGATCAACCGGCCCAGACTCCGCCACTGTCGTAAATTTATACTCCGGTCCGTTGTATTTAAAGAACAGTGAAAAACTGGTATTGGTTTTAGGTAACAAATAACCGATATTGGCATTAAGTTGCCCTGAGAACAACATTTTATCGGTAGTCCCTTTAGGCGATTTATAAATCTCTTTAATCATACCTGCATAAGTAAAACCAATACCCGCAGTTAAATTATCGAAACGCATATTGTTGTTATAGGTAAAACTGTAATTGTGGTATTTATCAAGATTTTCAAATTTGTAATTTTTAGGAGAACTATCCATCTGTATCAATTCAATAAAATCACTAACCAAAAGCGCACGAACAGATAGATTATTTTCCATCTCGAAGGTTTCGTCAACGATAAAGTTTTTCTTTAAATTCAAAGAAGCACTCCATCCTTTTTCTGCTTTTAGATTTTCATTTCCTTGGATATCGTGATTGACATCTACCATATAAGTATAGAGTTCCTCGAAATTAGGTAGTCTTGGCGACATCCCTAAATGCCCGCGTAATTCGTATCCTTGATTAAATAGATATTTGGCGGTTAAACTCGCTGCGTGTTGCGTTGGTAAAAGATTAGACGTCATGGCGCGGTATCCTGGACGAAGAGAAAGCCTGTCGGACAGAACAATTTCCGACGAAGCAAAGAAATCATAACTACCCAAGGTTTTAGTAACCGGTATAGCTTCTTTTAAATTTTCTAGAGACGAGGAATAACCTTTATGCTGAGAGACTTCATAACCCGCCTGAAAGTCGAATTTATCGTTGTTGATAAAATTGCTAAACAAACCCTTTGAATAAAAACCATCTCTGCTTTCCGTTACGTATTGGCGTTGGTTAAATTTTTCATCACTTAAAATTCGATATTGGTATCTATCGACTGTGGTTTCTTGTTTTTGATATGAAAAAGAGG
The DNA here is from genome assembly GCF_019345525.1 of Flavobacterium sp. NKUCC04_CG. Taxonomy (GTDB): domain Bacteria; phylum Bacteroidota; class Bacteroidia; order Flavobacteriales; family Flavobacteriaceae; genus Flavobacterium. The sequence continues at coordinate 68,008 of NZ_JAHKRA010000001.1, forward strand.
CATCAAAATTAAAAGCATCACGAACGCGACCCGAAGCATTTAATAAGTGGAAAAAACGTTGTGGATTATGAATTGCATCATCTGCTATGGGATTGCTAGTAGCTGTCGGCTTATTGACGTTCATACTAACATTGTCGTTAAAATCCTTCATCGTTTCATCAAAAAACTCGAACTTATAATACACTCGGTAATGGTCGTTATAATAGTTCAACAAGGCTTTGACATTGTGTTGGTTTTTTGGCAACCAACTGTACCCTCTTTTAAAATCATCTACAGCGTGATATTGCCCTTTGCGATCATCCCAAAAGCCCTTAAAATCGTTGTGGATATAGCTGACGCTAGCAAATAAATTATCGGATAACTTGTGTCCTACTTTTATAGACTGTATATGACGCCCCTTATCTCTTAGGTTATACTCATTACCCACGCTTTCTTCTTGTACGCTTGGTGTAATTTCCCATTTATACTGAGAGCTTTTTTTGGTAATGATATTGATGATTCCCGTTACAGCGTTGGCTCCATAGTCTACGCCCATAGCCCCTTCAACAATTTCAATCTGAGCGATGTCGTCCAAATTTATCTGTGTCAAATCGGAGCCCGATCCAAATCCCTCTTCGTTGATTAAGGGAATATTATCAACTAAAATTTTAAAATAGGAAGAACCCAATCCAAAGAGTTTTACCCCCGATTTTCCCGTTTTAGCGGTAGGTATGATATTGATATTTAAAGTCTGATTTAATACATCGGCCAGATTATTCCCACCCTGTCTATCGATCATCTCTCTACTGATAACCGTTACGTTATAGATCGATTTATTAACCGATTGCGGACTAAATTGTCCCGAGATTACAATCTCTCCCAACGGGTTATTTATAGTGGATATACTGTCTTTTTGCTGTGCCTGAACCTGTAGTCCTAGGACAGTAAAAAATCCAGCAGTAAAAATATTTTTAACAAACATCATTTCTCTTAAAGTTTATTCTAAAGGTCAAATATTCCTTTCTTATTATTTAGACTTATTCTTAATTGCAAATATATGTATTAATTTTATTTATACTAGATTTAAATAATATTTTTATCAATATTTTTTATGCAAGTTACTAACAACAAAAAAGCGGTAGCATCAGCTCCGCTTTTTTTATTTATCATCGGTAAAACCGCTATACTTTGGGTAAAAAAACTTCAGCCATCATACAACGAGCACTACCTCCACCACAAGCTTCGATAGTATCCAAGCTGCTGTGAACTATTTTATTATGTTTTTCAATGGATTTGATTTGTTGAGGCGTTAAAGATTGGTATGCCGAAGTACTCATAACTAAGAAACGCTCGTCATTAGCCCCTTTTACCTGCAACATATTTCCCGCGAAGGAATTCACCTGTTCTTCCGTAATGGTTATGATTTCTTTACCAGATTCCTTTAGGTGTTTTAAAACGATTTTACGCTCTTGCTTGTCGTCTATACAATCCGAACAAATAACTGCAAAAGTTTCAGCCAAACACATCATCACATTGGTGTGGTAAATTAACTTACGTTCACCATTAACCGTTTGGTAAGCTTCGAAAATTACCGGATCCATTTCAAAATCCTCGCAAAATTCAATGACTAATTCTTCATCTGCTCTCGGCGACAAGGCACAATAAACTTTTTCATTTTCACGATCGATTAACAAACTTCCCGTTCCCTCTAAGAAAATCCCATCTTCTTCAGCAGCTGTATAATCCATGATATCTTTAGTAGGATAACCTTTTTCTTCTAAAATATCCAAAATATCTTCTCTGCGTTCTAATCTACGGTTTTTAGCAAACATTGGATATAACACCACGTCGCCATTTTCATGGAAAGAAATCCAGTTGTTTGGAAAAATACTATCTGGTGTATCTGGGCTTAAAGTATCGTTTACCACGATTACTTCTACTCCAACCGCCTGTAATTTTTCTACAAAAGCGTCAAATTCCATTTGAGCTTTCGCGTTTACAGTTGCTGGGGTGGTATGATCTAAAACTTTTTGATAGTAATTATTCACTGCCGTTTGCTCATTCATACGAAAAGCTACAGGGCGTATCATTAATATGGTATTGGTCGTTTGACTCATGTTATGGTATATTATATCTTATAAACTTAATCTCTAATCAAAGGCAGCGTAGAACAACGCAACAAGCCTTCTTGCTTGGCGATTTCCGCATAAGGAATTTCCTCCACAGTAAAACCTTTGCTGCGCAGCCAATTGTTTAATCGCGTAAAGTTGCGTTCTGAAACCACCACTTCAGGCGAGATGGAAAACACATTGGAATTCATATTATACATTTCTTCTCTATCGATATGAAACAAATTTTCCTTACCAAATAGATTCACTAAAAACATATAGTCTGCTTCTTCTCTAAATCCACTTTTGTAGATAATGCCTTTGTCTGTACCTACTGGCTGAAAACAACAGTCTAAATGAAGCGCATTGTCACGAGCCTCGATCTTAGATTTTACCAAATCAAATTCTTTAACAATTTTATTTGGAAATTGTTCTCTTAAAAACTGAACCCCTTGCATATTGGTACGTGCCGTAATATAATCTTTGTAGTCGCTTCCTTTATAAGTACCCACAAATATATAATCGTTCCAAGGCATTACATCGCCACCTTCAAAATGAAATTCTTCTGGTGCTGATATAATGTTTTGGGGATCTATTTGATCAATAATATATTGGATAGCTTCTAATTCGCGAGCGCGATCAGGTAGTATATTGGCTTTTACAAATTTATCGTCTATAACAAATCCAATATCTCTAGCGAAAATTTGATTGTAATCTGAAATGAGTTTGGGACGTAAGACCGTCACATCATATTTTTCAAAAACAGCAGCAAAAGCTTCCATTTCCGCAACCATATCTTTTTCAACAGGATAAGTACCTGCTAATATATGCTCGAGTGATTTTGGGTCATAAGCCTCTTCTATTGAAGGTGTGGGTCCATTGCTTGTAGCAATTCCTAGGACCACTGTCCGCAGTCGAGCAGTTTCGTTTTTTACGTTTAACTTAAGCATAGAAATATGTTTTAGCAAAGATACTAAAAGTAAATCGAACTCGGGAATTGATGATCAGTAATCCGTGATTCGAAAGTTGCAAGAGATGCAGGACTATACCGACTTAAGAAATGTAAAATATAAAAAAAGCCATCCGACGGATGGCTTTTTTTATAGTAATAGTGCTCGATTAACGATCATCCATTTTTTTATAAGAACGCAAAGTTTCTCCTACATATACCTGACGCGGTCTTGCTATAGGTTCTTTGTTTACTCTCATTTCTTTCCATTGTGCAATCCATCCCGGTAAACGTCCGATTGCAAACATTACCGTAAACATTTCGGTAGGAATACCCAAGGCACGATAAATAATTCCTGAATAGAAATCTACGTTCGGATACAAACTTCTAGATTTGAAGTATTCGTCTTCCAAAGCTCTTTCTTCTAACTTTTTAGCAATTGCAAGAATCGGATCATCAACACCCAATTTTGCCAATACTTCGTCTGCTGCTTTTTTAATAATTCTAGCACGAGGATCAAAGTTTTTATATACTCTATGTCCGAATCCCATCAAACGGAAAGGATCATTTTTATCTTTTGCTTTGGCCAAATACTTTTCAGCATCCCCGCCATCATTTTGGATTTCTTCCAACATTTCCAACACAGCTTGGTTAGCACCACCGTGAAGTGGTCCCCAAAGTGCTGAAACACCCGCTGAAATAGAAGCAAATAAGCCTGCATGTGAAGAACCTACCATTCTCACTGTTGAAGTCGAACAGTTTTGCTCGTGTTCAGCATGTAGAATAAATAATTTATCAATAGCATTTTTAACTACCGGGTCAATTTCATAAGGCTCTGTTGGCAATTCAAACATCAAACGCAAGAAATTATCTACATAACCTTTAGTGTTGTCGTAGTAATTTAATGGATAACCTTTTGTTTTTCTATAAGTCCAAGTAGCAATAACGAGGAATTTACCCATCGTTTTACAAACTGCATCATACATTTCTTTTTCACTTTCTACATTGACTACTTTTGGATTAAAAGCGGTTAATGCGCTAGTTAAAGAAGACAATACGCCCATAGGGTGCGCATGTTTAGGGAATCCATCAAGGATACCTTTCATCTCTTCGTTAACTAAAGTGTATTTTCTAATATCCGTTTCAAAATCTTTTAATTGCTTGGCTGTAGGTAACTCTCCAAAAATCACCAAATAGGATACTTCTAGAAAATTAGAATTGGCTGACAAATCTTCTATTGAATATCCTCTATATCTTAAAATTCCTTCTTCTCCATCTAAATAAGTAATCTCACTTTTACAAGAACCTGAGTTTTTAAATCCTGGATCAAGTGTAATCGCTCCTGTAAGAGCACGAAGTTTCTCAACATCAATGGCTACCTCATTTTCAGATCCGACGAAAATGGGAAACTCATATCTCTTGCCATCAAGCTCTAATATTGCAGTTTTTGACATATAATTATTGTTTTTTATTTTTTATTTTGCTGATTGCGAATTTAATAAATTAGGTGTAATTTATAAAAGGAAAGATAACAAATAATCTTATTTATTACAAGTTAAATAATTATTATCTTTTTAAAAACTAAACATTTTTAAGGCTGACCAATTTTTAATACCCGCAGTACCATAACGACAATAATAAAACTTTTTTTTTATCATATCTATTTTTTAGACGCCTAAAAAATGATAATTTAACAATCCTGTCCCTTAAGCGTTTGCACTTTTAAAAATAAGAAAGCCCGATAAATAGTTTATCGGGCTTTCTGACTTTAAAAAAATAAATATTTATTTAATTTTAAATGCTTTTTCTTGCGGATAATAAGCCACTTCGGCCAATTCTTCTTCGATTCTCAACAGCTGATTGTATTTAGCCATACGATCAGAACGAGAAGCCGAACCCGTTTTAATTTGCCCACAGTTTAAAGCTACGGCCAAATCGGCTATAGTATGGTCTTCAGTCTCACCAGAACGATGTGACATTACAGAGGTAAATCCGGCATTATGCGCCATGTTTACCGCTGCGATAGTTTCTGTTAACGTACCAATTTGATTTACTTTAATCAAAATGGAATTCGCTATATTTTCATCAATTCCTCTTTTTAATCGACGAACATTGGTAACAAATAAATCATCACCTACCAATTGTACTTTGCTACCAATTTTTTCAGTTAAATATTTCCATCCCTCCCAATCGTCTTCTTGCATACCGTCTTCAATTGAAATAATTGGATACTCTTCTGCCAATGAAGCCAAGTAATCTGCTTGTTCCACAGCCGTACGGATTTTACCTTGAGCGCCTTCAAATTTGGTATAGTCGTATTTTCCATTTACATAAAATTCCGACGCAGCACAGTCTAAGGCAATCATAATATCGCCACCAAAAGTATAACCAGCAGCTTCCGTTGCTTGTTTAATACACTCTAGGGCATCTTCAGTTCCGTTTAACGTTGGTGCAAAACCGCCTTCATCACCTACTGCAGTACTTAAGTTACGGTCTTTTAAGACCTTTTTTAAATGATGGAAAATCTCAGTCCCCATTTGCATGGCTTGTGTAAAATTTGCCGCTTTAACCGGGATAATCATAAATTCTTGAAACGCAATAGGGGCATCTGAATGAGAACCTCCATTGATAATATTCATCATGGGTACTGGAAGTGTGTTTGCAGAAACACCACCCACATAACGGTATAAAGGCAATCCCAATTCATTGGCAGCCGCTTTGGCTACAGCCAAAGAAACACCTAAGATTGCATTGGCTCCTAAATTCGCTTTGTTTGGCGTACCGTCCAAATCAATCAATAACTGATCGATTGCATTTTGTTCGAACACACTCATACCAACAACATTTGTTGCTATATATTCATTTACATTGGCTACGGCGTTTAAAACTCCTTTACCCATAAAGGCTTTTCCGCCATCTCTTAATTCGACAGCTTCGTGTTCTCCAGTAGAAGCTCCAGAAGGAACTGCGGCTCTACCTAAAACACCATTTTCGGTAACGACATCTACTTCTACTGTAGGATTTCCGCGGGAATCCAAAATTTGACGAGCGTGTATTCTAACAATTGTACTCATGATTTATTGTGTGTGTGTTGTATAGTTAGACTTTAAAAGTATATTTTCAACAAATTTACGAATTTATTGTAATTTTAAAATCAATTTCGCTATAAAAAGCAAGCTAAAACCAATAATTGCCAACAAAAAAGGCTGCCTTAAAAAGGCAACCTAGATTATATTTGATAAAAAGTTAGGTCGTATTTGCGAACTAAGCTTTTTTATTTTTCATATTACTAACAAATTGATCAAACAAATAATGTGAATCATGTGGTCCTGGGCTGGCCTCAGGATGGTATTGTACTGAAAACACATCCTTGTTTTTTACGCGAATCCCCGCAACGGTTTGATCGTTTAAATGCAAGTGAGTAATTTCTAAAGTAGGGTGTTTTTCCACCTCTTCTTTATTTACGGCAAAACCGTGATTTTGAGAAGTGATTTCACCTCGATTGGTTAACAAATTCATTACCGGGTGGTTGATTCCACGGTGACCGTTAAACATTTTATAAGTAGAAACACCTTGCGACAAGGCGATTAATTGATGTCCTAAACAAATTCCAAATACGGGTAAATTAGACTCAATGGTTTGAGCTACTACTCTTTTGACATCGTTTAATGGATCGGGATCACCAGGTCCATTTGACAGAAAATAACCATCAGGATTGAACTGCGCTAATTCTTCGAAAGTACTGTTATATGGATAAACTTTAATGTAACAATCGCGTTCTGCAAGACAGCGAAGGATATTGGTTTTTATACCCAAATCCAGAGCAGAAACTTTATAAGTAGCTTCGGGATTCCCGAAAAAATACGCTTCTTTAGTAGAGACCTTAGAAGCCAACTCCAATCCATTCATGGAAGGCACTGTTTTAAGGAGCTCTTTTAGTTCTTCTACCGATTTGCCATCTGTAGAAATTACAGCGTTCATAGCACCATTATCGCGAATATAACTAGCCAATGCACGGGTATCCACATCGGAGATGGCTACTAAATTATTTTCGGTAAGATATTCCAATAAGGTAGCATTAGAATTTGGTCTGGAATTGGTAAAACTAAAGTTTTTACAAACCAAACCTGAAATTTTGATACCGTCAGAATCTACTTCATTCGGATTTACCCCATAATTTCCGATATGAGCATTGGTTGATAACATGATTTGTCCAAAATAAGAAGGATCTGTAAAGATTTCTTGATATCCCGTCATACCGGTGTTAAAACAGATTTCACCAAAAGTAGTTCCCTCAATACCGATTGATTTACCATAAAAAACGGTTCCGTCATTTAAGAGTAGAACGGCGCTATTTCTATTATTATATTCCATTGTGATGTGTTGTATAGTTGGCAAATGTAAAATAAATAAATTAAAATATAGGTCTAAAAAAAAGGACAAACTCGAAAGTGTGTCCTTTTATAAGAATATTAAATAACTACAATTTTATAATTGTAAGTACTATTCATTAGTTTCAGTAGCAGTTTCAGTTGCTTCTGCTTCTGGAGTTGTAACATCAGCTACTTTTTTAGCTCTACCTCTACGAGTAGTTGCTTTTTTAGCTTCTTTTTTACCTCCGTTATAGATTTCATTGAAATCTACTAGTTCGATCATAGCCATATCAGCGTTATCTCCAAGACGGTTACCCAACTTGATAATACGAGTATATCCACCTGGACGATCTCCAACTTTTTGAGCAACTTCTCTGAAAAGTTCAGTTACTGCATCTTTATCTCTAAGGTAAGAAAAAACTACACGACGATTATGAGTATCATCAGTTTTTGATTTAGTTACCAAAGGCTCAATGAATTGTTTAAGCGCTTTTGCTTTAGCTACGGTAGTATTAATGCGTTTGTGCTCTATCAATGAACAAGCCATATTCGCCAACATAGATTTTCTATGTGCGGTTTTTCTGCTTAAGTGATTTATTTTTTTTCCGTGTCTCATTGCTTTCTAGAATTTAGACTAAAAGTCTAGTTTATTCTTTATCTAATTTATATTTGGAAAGATCCATACCGAAGTTCAATCCTTTAACAGCTACGAGTTCTTCTAATTCAGTAAGAGATTTCTTACCGAAGTTTCTAAACTTCATTAAATCGTTTTTGTTATAGGAAACCAAATCTCCTAATGTATCTACTTCAGCCGCTTTTAAACAATTTAATGCTCTAACTGAAAGATCTAGATCTACCAATTTTGTTTTAAGAAGCTGTCTCATATGCAATGATTCCTCATCGTATGATTCAGTTTGAGCAATTTCATCGGCCTCTAAAGTGATTCTTTCATCAGAGAACAGCATAAAGTGATGAATCAGTGTTTTTGCTGCTTCTGTTAATGCGTCTTTAGGATGAATTGAACCGTCAGTGATGATGTCAAAAACCAATTTTTCATAATCGGTTTTTTGCTCAACACGGTAGTTTTCAATAGCATACTTAACATTCTTAACTGGCGTATAAATAGAGTCAGTAAAGATTGTACCTATCGGTGCATTTGGTTTTCTGTTTTCTTCTGCAGGAACATAACCTCTTCCTTTTTCGATAGTTAATTCCATATTAATGGTAATTTTGCTATCCACATTACAGATGATTAAATCTGGGTTAAGAACCTGAAAACCAGAGATGTATTTTTGAAAATCACCTGCGGTTAATTGGTCTTTACCTGAAAAGTTAATGGTTACTGCTTCGTTATCGATATCCTCAATTTGACGTTTAAAACGAACTTGTTTAAGGTTAAGAATAATTTCAGTAACGTCTTCAACTACACCAGGGATGGTCGAAAACTCATGATCAACACCTTCAATACGAACTGATGTAATTGCATATCCTTCAAGAGATGAAAGAAGAACTCTTCTTAGTGCATTACCAACTGTCAATCCGTATCCCGGTTCCAAAGGTCTGAATTCAAACTTACCTTTAAAATCGGTCGAATCAATCATGATAACTTTATCGGGCTTCTGAAAATTAAATATTGCCATATTTGTTTCGACTGAATGTCAATTATTATTTGTTGTACAACTCTACGATTAACTGTTCTTTGATGTTTTCAGGAATCTGAAGTCTTTGAGGAACAGATACAAATGTTCCTTCTTTAGTTTCATTATTCCAAGTAATCCATTCATAAACAGCGCTAGAATTAGATAACGAACGTTCTATAGCATCTAGAGATTTTGATTTTTCACGAACTGCAACTTTATCACCTGGTTTTAATTGGTAAGAAGGAATGTTTACCAATTCACCGTTTACAGTGATATGTCTGTGTGAAACGATTTGACGTGACGCTCTTCTAGAAGGAGCAATACCCATTCTAAAAACCACGTTATCTAATCTTGATTCACATAATTGAATTAATACCTCACCAGTTACTCCACGAGCAGCAGAAGCTTTTTGGAAAAGCCCTCTGAATTGTTTCTCTAGAATACCGTAAGTGTATTTAGCTTTTTGTTTCTCCATCAACTGGATAGCATATTCAGATTTCTTACCTCTTTTTTTTGCTAAACCATGTTGCCCAGGAGGGTAATTTCTTTTTTCAAAAGATTTGTCATCTCCGAATATTGCTTCGCCAAATTTACGAGCAATCTTTGTTTTTGGACCAGTATATCTTGCCATTTCAAAAAATTAAAAAAAGGTAGGGATTATGAATTCAGGTCTCATCCTCCGATAATCTATTCCTACCTTTGGGTTATACTATAAAATTAAACTCTTCTTCTTTTAGGAGGACGACATCCATTATGTGGCATCGGAGTAATATCGATTATCTCGGTTACTTCGATTCCATTATTATGAAGTGATCTGATAGCAGATTCTCTACCATTTCCAGGTCCTTTAACGTAAACTTTTACCTTTTTTAATCCAGCTTCTAAAGCAACTTTACCACAATCTTCAGCAGCCATTTGGGCAGCGTACGGAGTGTTCTTTTTAGAACCTCTGAAACCCATTTTACCTGCAGACGACCATGAAATAACTTCACCTTTCTTGTTAGTTAACGAGATGATGATGTTATTAAAAGTTGCATTAATATGAGCTTCACCTGTTGATTCAACAAGCACTTTACGTTTTTTTGTATTCGCTTTAGCCATATTATTTATTATTTAGTTGCTTTTTTCTTGTTGGCAACAGTTTTTCTTTTACCTTTTCTTGTTCTAGAGTTGTTCTTAGTTCTTTGACCTCTCAAAGGAAGTCCAGTTCTATGACGAATTCCTCTGTAGCATCCGATATCCATTAAACGTTTGATGTTTAATGAAACTTCTGAACGAAGTTCTCCTTCAATTTTGAAGAATGAAACCGCTTCACGGATTGCTCCGATTTCGTCATCATTCCAATCTTGAACTTTTTTATCTTCGCTAACTTGAGCTTTCTCTAAGATTTCTTTAGCTCTGCTGCTCCCAATTCCGAAGATGTAGGTCAAAGCTATAATTCCTCTTTTGTGTTTAGGTATGTCTACCCCTGCGATTCTTGCCATAACTATCCTTGTCTTTGTTTAAATCTAGGATTCTTTTTATTAATCACGTAAAGTACTCCTTTTCTACGTACTATAATGCACTCGGCACTTCTTTTTTTGACTGATGTTCTTACTTTCATTTTAAAAGCCTTTAATATCTATAAGTAATTCTTGCTTTAGTCAAGTCGTAAGGACTCATTTCTAATTTCACCCTGTCACCAGGAAGTAATTTGATATAATGCATACGCATTTTACCGGAGATATGAGCAATTACAATATGTCCATTTTCTAACTCCACGCGGAACATTGCATTTGATAATGCTTCAATGATTGCTCCGTCTTGTTCAATTGCTGATTGTTTTGCCATAAAAAATTAAGCGGTTGCTTTTCTATTTTTACCACTTGTCATCAACCCGTCATACTGCTTATTTAAAAGGTATGCATTAACTTGTTGAATCGTATCAATTGCAACACTTACTAAAATTAACAGCGATGTTCCGCCATAGAACATTGCCCATCCTTGTTGAACACCTAATAAACTTACCACGATTGAAGGGAACACAGCAATCAATGCAAGAAATAGGGAACCTGGGAAGGTAATCAATGACATCACTTTATCTAAGAACTCAGAGGTCTCTGTTCCTGGGCGAATACCCGGAATAAAACCACCACTTCTCTTCAAATCATCAGCCATTTTATTAGTAGGTACTGTAATTGCGGTGTAAAAGTAAGTAAAAATAATGATTAATAGTGCAAAAAGTAAATTATACTGCCATCCGAATACATTATGGAATGTAGAACTGATAGATTGAGCAGTATCTGATGTTGATAAACCGGCTACTGCAGCAGGAATAAACATGATTGCTTGAGCAAAAATAATCGGCATAACACCAGAAGCATTTAATTTAAGGGGAATCCACTGACGGTTTCCACCTAACATCGTTTGATCGTAATCTCCTGATGTGCTTCTTCTAGCATATTGTACTGGAATTCTTCTAACTGCGAGAGTTAAGAAAATACAAGCAATAATAATTAATAACCAAATAATTACTTCAATAACTAACACCATTGGACCTCCGTTGTTATCGGTGATTCTAGATTGGAATTCTTGAATGAAAGACACTGGTAGTCTTGCAATAATTCCGACCATGATCAACAAAGAGATTCCATTTCCGATACCTTTATCTGTAATTTTCTCTCCTAACCACATTGCAAAGACAGTCCCGGTAACTAATATAATTACAGAAGAAAACAAGAATGAGAAAGAATTGAAACCTAGTAAAAAGGCATCTGGTGGTAATTGTAAATACAAGTTATAGATATAACTAGGTCCTTGCAACAAGGTAATACCGATGGTTAACCATCTGGTAATTTGATTCATCTTTTTTCTACCACTTTCACCATCATTCTGCAATTTTTGTAGATAAGGAACCGCGATTCCCATCAACTGAACTACGATGGAGGCAGAAATATAAGGCATAATACCTAATGCAAATACAGATGCTTGCGAGAATGCACCACCTGTAAAAACATTGATCAACCAACCAATTCCTTGGTCAGTCTGCGCCGACAAAGCTTGTAATTTCGTTGCATCAATACCCGGAAGTGTTATTTGTGTACCGAAACGATACACAACTAACAATCCTAGAGTTACTAAAATTTTACTTTTTAGTTCTTCAATTTTCCAAATACTGGCTAATGTTTCTATAAACTTCTTCATCCTGTTTATTAAGATTTTATAAAGTTACAACTTCACCGCCAGCAGCTTCGATAGCTTCCTTAGCTGATGCTGAAAATTTATGTGCGGATACTTTTAATTTAACCTTAAGTTCTCCACCACCCAAAATCTTTACTAAACCATTTTTAGAAGTCAATCCTAGATCCACTAAAAGCGAGAAATCTACTGTATCTGTAACGCTTCCATTATCAACTAAGATTTGCAATCTATCTAAATTGATAGCTTGGTACTCTACTCTGTTGATGTTTTTGAAACCGTATTTAGGTACACGTCTTTGAAGTGGCATTTGCCCTCCTTCAAAACCGATTTTCTTAGAATAACCAGAACGCGATTTAGCTCCCTTGTGTCCTCTTGTAGAAGTTCCTCCTTTTCCTGAACCTTCCCCACGACCAACTCGTTTGTTTTGATTGTGGGTTGAACCGTTCGCTGGTTGTAAATTACTTAAATTCATACTTTACAAAATTATTTAATTTCCTCTACAGAAACTAAGTGTTGAACTTTATTTACCATTCCTAAGATCGCACCTGTAGCTTCATGTTCCACTACTTGGTTTAACTTACGAAGTCCTAAAGCCTCCAATGTTCTCTTCTGTGACAAAGGACAATTGATTTGGCTTCTTACTTGTTTTACTTTAATTTTTGACATATCTCTCAAAATTAACCTTTAAATACTTTGTCCAATGAAATCCCTCTTTGTTTTGCAACAGTAGAAGCACTTCTTAGACGTAATAAAGCGTCAAAAGTTGCTTTTACCACGTTGTGTGGATTAGAAGAACCTTGTGATTTCGACAAAACGTCTCCAATTCCTACTGACTCAACAACGGCTCTAACAGATCCACCTGCAATAACTCCTGTACCCTTAGATGCTGGAATTAAAAACACACGTGCTCCACTAAATTTCCCTTTTTGTTCGTGAGGAATAGTTTGACCGTTTAGAGGAATTCTCACCAAGTTTTTCTTAGCATCTTCTACCGCTTTCGCGATTGCTTCAGAAACGTCTTTAGATTTACCTAAACCATGACCCACTACACCGTTTTCGTCACCTACAACAACTACAGCTGAAAAACCGAAAGCTCTTCCTCCTTTAGTTACTTTGGTAACACGGTTTACACTAACCAAACGATCTTTTAAATCAAGACCACTTGGTTTTACAAATTCTACGTTTTTATAATTTTGATACATAACTAATTAGAATTTTAAGCCAGCTTCTCTAGCGCCTTCAGCCAATGATTTCACACGTCCGTGGTATAAATAACCATTTCTATCGAAAGAAATAGTATCTACACCTGCTTTAGAAGCCTTCTCTGCGATAAGTTTACCTACAGATGCAGCAGTTTCAATATTGGTGCCTCTTGTTATCCCGGCTTCTCTTGAAGAAGCTGAAGCTAGAGTCACTCCGTTTACGTCATCTATTACTTGCGCATAGATTTCTTTATTACTTCTGAATACAGAAAGTCTTGGTTTAGCAGCAGTTCCGCTTACAATCTTTCTGATTCTGAATTTAATTCTTTGTCTTCTTTCAGATTTTGTTAATGACATAGTCTTAATTTTTAAGCTGATTTACCTGCTTTTCTTCTTAGTTCTTCTCCGACAAATTTCACACCTTTTCCTTTGTAAGGTTCTGGTTTACGGAAAGAACGAATCTTTGCAGCAACTTGTCCTACAAGTTGTTTGTCAGAAGAAGTTAATTTAATAATAGGGTTTTTACCTTTTTCTGAAATGGTTTCAACAGTTACTTCTGCAGCAACTTCCAAAAGGATGTTGTGAGAAAAACCTAATGCTAAATCCAGTTTCTGACCTTGATTAGATGCACGGTAACCTACCCCTACTAATTCAAGTGATTTTGTAAAACCTTCTGATACACCAACAATCATGTTGTTGATTAAACTTCTATATAAACCGTGTTTAGATCTTAGATCTTTAGCGTCTGAATCACGCGTAACGATTACTTGTCCGTCTTCTACTTTCACTGAAATATCTACTATTTTCTGAGAAAGTTCGCCTAATTTTCCTTTTACAACAACCACGTCTTCGTTAACCGTTACAGTTACTCCAGCTGGGATTGTTATTGGATTTTTACCTATTCTTGACATTTCTAAGTCTTTTATATTAGTATACGTAACAAACTACTTCACCACCTACATTCAATTGCTTAGCTTGTTTTCCAGTCATCAAACCTTTTGATGTAGAAACAATTGCAATTCCCAAACCGTTTAAGATTCTAGGAAGATCTGCTGATGAGGCATATTTACGCAAACCTGGTTTACTAATTCTTTGGATATCTCTGATAACAGACTCTTTAGTGTCTTTATCGTATTTTAAAGCTATTTTGATGGTTCCTTGAACAGAACTGTCATCGAATTTATAGCTTAAGATATATCCTTGATCGAATAATATTTTTGTGATTTCTCTTTTGAATTTAGAAGCAGGTATTTCAACCACTTTATGATTTGCACGTACTGCGTTTCTAATTCTTGTAAGAAAATCTGCTATTGGATCTGTGTACATTTTATTTACCTTTAATCTTAATTACCAACTTGCCTTTTTTACTCCAGGTATCAATCCATTATTTGCCATTTCACGAAAAGTGACACGGGAAAGTCCGAATTGACGCATATACCCTCTAGGTCTTCCTGTTAATTTACATCTGTTGTGTAAACGAACTGGAGAAGCATTTTTAGGCAATTTTTGTAACCCTTCATAGTCACCAGCATCTAAAAGCGCTTGTCTTTTAGTTGCATATTTATCTACTAATGCTTGTCTTTTAACCTCACGGGCCTTCATTGATTCTTTAGCCATAACTTAATTCTTTTTAAAAGGTAGTCCTAATTCAGCTAGTAATGATTTGGCTTCTTTATCTGTTTCAGCAGAAGTTACAAAAGTGATATCAAAACCAGCGATTTTGTTTACTTTATCGATGTTGATTTCTGGGAAAATGATTTGCTCAGTAACCCCCAAGTTGTAGTTTCCTCTTCCGTCAAATCCATCAGATTTGATTCCAGCGAAATCTCTAACACGTGGTAATGCAGAAGTAACCAAACGGTCTAAAAACTCATACATTCTTTCTCCTCGCAAAGTTACTTTTGCTCCAATCGGCATACCTTTTCTCAATTTAAACGCCGCAACGTCTTTCTTTGAAATAGTAGCTACTGCTTTTTGGCCCGTAATCTTTGTTAATTCTTCTACTGCGTAATCAACTAATTTCTTATCTGATACAGCAGCTCCAACGCCACGGCTTACAACAATCTTTTCAAGTTTAGGAACTTGCATAACATTTTTGTATCCGAATTCTTCTGTAAGCGCAGAGATTACTCTGTTCTTATATTCGTCTTTAAGTCTTGGTAAATAAGCCATAACTATAATACTTGATTTGATTTTTTAGAAACTCTTACTTTCTTGTCTCCTTCAACTTTATAAGTAACTTTCGTTACTTCTTTAGTTTTTGTATCAACTAAAGCGATGTTTGAGATATGAATAGCAGCTTCTTTTTTCACAATACCACCTTGAGGGTTAGAAGCACTAGGCTTCACGTGTTTTGAAATAATATTCACCCCTTCAACAATAGCTTTGTTTTTTTCACGTAATACACGTAGAACAGTACCTTCAGAACCTTTATGGTCTCCAGCAATTACTCTAACGGTATCTCCTGTTTTTATCTTTAGCTTTATCATCTTTCGAACGAATTATAACACCTCAGGTGCTAATGATACAATTTTCATGAATTGTCTTTCACGAAGTTCTCTTGCTACAGGACCAAAAACACGAGTACCCTTCATCTCACCAGACGCGTTTAACAACACACAAGCGTTGTCATCAAATCTGATATAAGATCCATCGGCTCTTCTCACTTCTTTTTTGGTGCGTACAACCACTGCAGTAGAAACTGACCCTTTTTTAACGCTAGCGTTAGGGGTAGCTTCTTTAATTGAAACTACAATTTTATCACCTACAGAGGCATAACGACGTTTCGTTCCTCCAAGTACACGGATAGTCAAAACTTCTTTTGCTCCCGTGTTATCTGCTACTTTAAGTCTTGATTCTTGTTGTACCATAATTATTTCGCTCTTTCAATGATTTCAACTAATCTCCAACATTTTGATTTACTTAAAGGTCTAGTTTCCATGATCTTTACAGTATCTCCAATGTTACAATCGTTTGTTTCGTCGTGTGCAACGTATTTCTTTGTTTTTAACACGAACTTACCATATAACGGGTGTTTTACTCTCTTTGTCTCCGCAACTACAATAGATTTCTCCATTTTGTTACTCGTAACAACACCTATTCTCTCTTTTCTTAAATTTCTTTTTTCCATCTTTCAGCAGAATACAATTATTGTAACTCTCTTTTGCTTAGCTCAGTTGATACTCTAGCAATAGATCTTCTTAAAGATCTGATTTGTAAAGGATTCTCTATAGGAGAAATCGCATGAGCTGATTTTAGGTCGGTATATGTTTTCTTTAACTGACTAAGTCCATCTTGTAACTCAGCTGCAGATAGATTCACTATTTCTGATTGTTTCATAATAAATTTAGATTATGCTTCGAAATCTCTAGCAACGATAAACTTAGTTTTTACAGGAAGCTTCTGAGCTGCCAAGCGCAATGCTTCTTTGGCAACAGAAAGAGGTACTCCTCCTACTTCAAACATGATTCTTCCCGGTTTAACTACAGCAACCCAATATTCTACTGCACCTTTACCTTTACCCATACGCACTTCGAGAGGCTTCTTTGTTATAGGTTTGTCTGGAAATATTTTGATCCACAATTGCCCTTCACGTTTCATAAAACGAGTAGCCGCGATACGCGCCGCCTCGATTTGTCGAGAAGTGATAAATGATGAGTCTAAAGATTTAATTCCAAACATTCCATTTGAAAGTTCATGTCCTCTTTGAGAAATGCCTTTCATTTTACCTTTCTGTACCTTACGGTATTTTGTTCTTTTAGGCTGTAACATTTTTCTTTAGTTTAAAATTACTTTCTTTTGCGTTGGTGGTTCGGTTTAGCCGGTTTTCCTGATCCTGTTGATTTAGACTGTTTTTTGTCCATTCCAACTAACGGAGAAAGATCTCTTTTACCGTAAACTTCACCTTTCATGATCCACACTTTGATTCCCATTCTACCATAAGTAGTATGAGCTTCTGCAAGTGCATAATCAATATCAGCTCTGAAAGTTGATAGAGGAATTCTACCTTCTTTGAACATTTCTGAACGAGCCATTTCAGCTCCATTCAAACGACCTGAAATCAAAACTTTGATTCCCTCTGCATTCATTCTAATCGCTGCAGCAATAGCCATTCTAATGGCACGACGATAAGAAATTCTGTTTTCGATTTGACGAGCGATACTAGTTGCAACTAAGTAAGCGTCAAGTTCTGGTCTTTTAATTTCAAAGATGTTGATTTGAACCTCTTTGTCAGTAATTTTCTTAAGTTCTTCTTTCAACTTGTCTACCTCTTGTCCACCTTTTCCGATAATGATACCAGGTCTAGCAGTAGTGATAGTAACGGTTACAAGTTTTAAAGTTCTCTCAATGATTACTTTTGATACACTAGCTTTCGATAAACGAGCATGGATATACTTTCTGATCTTGTGATCTTCGGCTAATTTATCACCGTAGTCATTTCCACCATACCAGTTTGAGTCCCATCCCCTGATAATACCAAGGCGATTCCCGATTGGGTTAGTTTTTTGTCCCATACTGTTTATTAATTGCTTTGTGTGTTATTACTAGCTCCTAATACCACGGTAACGTGATTTGAGCGTTTTCTTATTCTGTGCGCACGACCTTGTGGAGCTGGACGAAGTCTTTTCAACATCATTCCACCATCTACTCTTATTTCTTGCACAACCAAACCTGCCTCTTCTAAATTAGCTTCGCTGTTTTTAGCTTGCCAGTTTGCGATTGCTGATAAAAGTAGTTTCTCCAATTTACGTGAAGCCTCTTTTGAACTAAATCTTAATATATTAAGAGCTTTCTCTACCTTTTGTCCTCTAACTAGATCTGCAACTAAACGCATCTTTCTAGGCGAAGTAGGGCAATTATTCAGCTTTGCAAAAGCAACATCTTTCTTAGCTTCTTTAATTTGCTCGGCTCTCTCTCTTTTACGAACTCCCATAGCTTCTTATTATTTTTTTCCTTTATTTTTCGCACCCGCATGACCTCTAAAAGATCTAGTTGGTGAAAATTCCCCTAATTTATGCCCTACCATGTTTTCTGTTACGTAAACCGGTACAAATTGACGACCATTATGCACTGCGATAGTTTGTCCAACAAAATCTGGAGTAATCATCGAAGCTCTAGACCAAGTCTTAACAACCCCTTTATTACCCTTTTCAATATTATCTTGAACTTTTTTCTCTAACTTAAAGTGAACATAAGGTCCTTTTTTTAATGAACGTGCCATGTCTTATCTTTTATTTCTTTCTACGTTCTACGATATACTTATTACTCGACTTAACTTTAGAACGAGTTCTGTACCCCTTAGCTGGAATTCCATTTCTAGAACGTGGGTGACCTCCTGAAGAGCGTCCTTCACCACCACCCATTGGGTGATCAACTGGGTTCATCGCTACTGGTCTTGTTCTTGGTCTTCTACCCAACCATCTTGATCTACCGGCTTTACCAGAAACGATCAATTGATGATCATGGTTAGATACTGCACCAACTGTAGCCATACATTCTAAAAGAATCAATCTAATTTCCCCTGAAGGCATTTTGATTGTAGCATATCTACCGTCTCTTGCAACTAACTGAGCAAAAGTTCCTGCAGAACGAGCAATTACTGCTCCTTGACCAGGACGTAACTCGATACAAGAAATAACAGTTCCTAAAGGAATTTTACTTAAAGGCATTGCATTCCCCACTTCTGGAGCTGCATCTGGTCCAGACATTACTGACTGTCCCACTTTCATACCACTTTGGGCGATAACGTAAGATTTCGCACCATCAGCATACGCGATCAACGCGATAAATGCCGTACGGTTTGGATCATACTCAATAGATTTCACTGAAGCAGGAATTCCCACTTTAGTTCTTTTGAAATCAATGATACGGTATCTTTGCTTATGACCACCACCGATATATCGCATGGTCATTTTTCCTTGACTATTTCTACCTCCAGAGTTTTTTTTCGGTGCTAGCAAGCTACGCTCCGGCTTATCAGTTGTAATAGCGTCAAAACTATTCACAACTCTAAAACGCTGACCTGGGGTAATAGGTTTTAATTTTCTAACTGACATTATTTATTAGATATTTGAATAAAAGTCTATTGTCTCTCCTTCTTTCACTTGCACTATTGCCTTCTTGTAGGCATTAGTTTTACCGTTAATCATTCCACTTTTGGTGAATTTAACTGATCGGTCTGCTCTGTAGTTAAGGGTATTTACTCCAACAACACTCACACCATACGCAGCTTCCACTGCGTTTTTGATCTGAATTTTGTTAGCTCTTTTGTCCACTACGAACCCAAAACGATTGAAAATTTCTCCTTGTTTTGTGATTTTTTCGGTAATGATAGGCTTAATTAAAATACTCATCTTCCTATTATTTACTTAAATTTTCAACAATTCCCTCTAAAGAACCTTCTGTTAGAACTAGACTTACCGTATTTAAAATAGCGTAAGTACTTAATTCTGAGTTCATTACAACAGAAGTCTTCTCTAAATTGCGTGAGGACAAATATACATTTTTATTTGAATCACCCAACACAAATAGAGATTTTTTATTTTCCAGTCCTAAAGCATTCAAAACATTGATGAAATTTTTAGTTTGTGGAGTTTCAAAGTTAAAATCTTCAACGATAATTAAATTTGATTCTTTTGCTTTAATCGAGAATGCCGATTTTCTAGCTAAACGTTTCAAATTTTTATTAAGTTTAAAAGAATAACTTCTTGGTCTTGGTCCGAAGATGGTTCCCCCTCCTTTGAATAAAGGGTTTTTCATACTTCCCGCACGAGCGGTACCCGTACCTTTTTGTTTTTTAATCTTACGTGTACTTCCCGCAACTTCAGCTCTTTCTTTAGCCTTGTGTGTACCTTGTCTTTGATTTGCTAAATATTGTTTAACATCAAGATAAACTGCGTGCTTGTTCGGTTCGATTGCAAATACTGAATCCAAAAGTTCAACTTTTCTTCCAGTATCTTTTCCTGTGATATCTAAAACTTTTACTTCCATTACTTCTGAATGATTACATAAGAGTTATTGTGCCCTGGAATTGCTCCTTTAACAACAAGTAGGTTCTTTTCAGCAACTACTTTTAAAACTCTAAGGTTTTGAATTGTTACATTTACTCCTCCCATTCTTCCTGCCATACGCATTCCTTTGAATACTCTAGAAGGATAAGAAGAAGCACCGATAGATCCTGGTGCTCTTAAACGGTTATGTTGACCGTGTGTTGCTTGACCAACTCCACCGAAACCATGACGTTTAACAACCCCTTGGAAACCTTTACCTTTAGAAACACCTTGAACATCTACAAAGTCACCTTCTTGAAAAAGATCTACTGTGATAACATCACCTAATTTATACTCGCTTTCAAACTCCTTAATCTCAATGACTTTTCTTTTTGCAGACGTACCCGCTTTCTTAAAGTGACCTAACTCAGCTTTAATTGCGCTTTTGTCTTTTTTGTCATCGAAACCAAGTTGTAACGCTTCATACCCGTCAACCTCATTGGTTCTGACTTGGGTAACTACGCATGGACCTACTTCAACTACGGTACAAGGGATGTTTTTCCCGTTCTCGTCGAAAATACTAGTCATGCCGATTTTTTTACCTATTAACCCAGACATAAATATTAAATTAATTAATTATTGAATTCTATTAAAAAATCAAGTACCGAAACCCAAGTCTCCGTACTTGATTGTATTATTAAAGGAAGAGTATTATCACACTTTGATTTCAACTTCTACTCCACTAGGTAACTCTAATTTCATTAGAGCATCAATAGTTTTAGAAGAAGAAGAGTAAATGTCTAACAATCTCTTGTAAGAACTTACTTCAAATTGCTCTCTTGCTTTTTTGTTTACGTGCGGAGAACGCAAAACAGTGAAAATCTTTTTATGAGTTGGCAAAGGAATTGGCCCTGTTACCACTGCTCCTGTACTTTTTACAGTTTTTACGATTTTTTCTGCTGATTTATCAACCAACATATGATCGTAAGATTTTAATTTTATTCTTATTTTCTGACTCATTTTCTTTTAGATTAAGCGTTTCCTTTAGCTTTTTTAATAACTTCTTCTGAAATATTAGAAGGTGTTTCAGCATAGTGAGAGAATTCCATAGTTGAAGTCGCTCTACCAGAAGATAACGTTCTAAGCGTAGTCACGTACCCAAACATCTCTGAAAGTGGCACACTAGCCTTAACAACCTTTGCTCCTGCTCTATCGTCCATGTTATTGATTTGACCGCGACGACGGTTTAAATCTCCAACAATATCACCCATGTTTTCTTCCGGAGTTAATACCTCTAATTTCATGATCGGCTCAAGAATAACAGCACCTGCAGCTTTTGCAGATTCTTTATATCCCATTTTAGCTGCTAATTCGAAAGACAAAGCATCCGAATCCACCGCGTGAAACGATCCGTCCGTTAAAGTCACTTTCATCGAGTCCATTTCGAAACCAGCCAAAGGCCCTTGTTTCATAGCTTCTCTGAAACCTTTTTCTACAGAAGGAATATATTCTTTTGGTACGTTACCACCTTTAACAGCGTTAACAAACTGTAAACCAACAAATGGTTTTCCGTCTACGTCATCTGCAGGAGAAATTGTAAATACAATATCTGCAAATTTTCCACGACCACCTGATTGTTTTTTATAAACCTCTCTGTGTTGAGCAGCACGAGTTAAACACTCTTTGTACTCTACTTGAGGCTCACCTTGGTTTACTTCAACTTTAAACTCACGTCTCATACGATCGATAAGTACATCTAAGTGAAGCTCACCCATACCTGAAATTACCGTTTGCCCAGAAGCTTTATCTGTCTTAACCGTAAAAGTAGGATCTTCTTCAGCTAATTTAGCTAAAGCCATACCCATTCTATCAACGTCCGCTTTGGTTTTAGGCTCAATAGCGATACCGATAACTGGATCAGGGAAATCCATACTTTCCAAAACGATTGGGTTTTTCTCATCACACAAAGTATCCCCTGTTTTGATGTCTTTAAACCCTACCGCTGCTCCAATATCTCCTGCCTCGATATAATCGATAGGATTTTGTTTATTGGCGTGCATTTGGTAAACTCTAGAAATACGTTCTTTATTACCAGAACGCGTATTGAATACATAAGAACCAGCATCTAATCTTCCTGAATAAACACGGAAGAAAGCCAATCTTCCTACGAAAGGATCCGTAGCAATTTTGAAAGCTAAAGCAGCGAAAGGCTCCGTTGCTGATGGTTTACGCACAACAGGCAATTCTGTATCAGGATTGATTCCTTCAATACCTTCCTTATCCATTGGAGAAGGCAAGTATCTACAAACAGCATCCAATAAGAACTGTACTCCTTTATTTTTGAATGAAGAACCACAAACCATCGGTATGATAGACATATCAATAGCCGCTTTTCTCAAAGCAACGTGAACTTCTTCTTCTGTAATTGAATCTTCATCTTCGAAGAATTTCTCCATCAAGGTTTCATCGTAATCCGCAACAGCTTCGATTAACGCAGCTCTGTATTCGCGAACTTCATCAACCATATCCGCAGGAATATCAACGATATCGAAAGTTGTTCCATGGTTCTCATCGTGCCATACAATAGCGCGGTTCTTAACCAAATCAACAATACCTCTAAAATCTGCTTCTTCTCCAATTGGTAAAACAATAGGCACAGCGTTAGATTTCAACATTTCTCTTACTTGCTTACACACGTTTAAGAAGTTAGCACCTTGACGGTCCATTTTGTTTACAAACCCCATACGAGGCACCTTGTAATTATCAGCTAATCTCCAGTTAGTTTCTGATTGTGGCTCAACACCATCAACAGCACTAAATAAGAAAACCAAACCATCTAAAACTCTCAAAGAACGGTTTACCTCTACGGTAAAATCAACGTGTCCTGGAGTGTCAATGATGTTAAAGTGATACTCTTTAGATTCTGGCAACTTAGCTCCTTGATTTGTTGGGAAATCCCAAGTACAAGTAGTAGCCGCAGATGTAATGGTAATACCTCTTTCAGCCTCTTGCTCCATCCAGTCCATAGTTGAAGACCCTTCGTGAGTTTCTCCAATTTTATGGTTCTTACCTGTATAGAACAAAATACGCTCTGTAGTAGTAGTTTTACCTGCATCGATATGCGCAGCAATACCAATATTTCTTGTATATAATAAATCTCTAGCCATCTATATTATCTTTCTTGGATTAAAATCTAAAGTGAGAGAATGCTTTGTTCGCTTCAGCCATCTTATGAGTATCCATTCTTTTCTTTACAGCAGCTCCTTCTTCTTTAGCACCAGCTAAAATTTCAGAGGCTAACTTTCCAGCCATAGATTTCTCATTTCTTCTTCTCGCATAAAGAATCATCCATTTCATCGCCATAGAAATTTTTCTATCTGGACGAATTTGCATTGGAATCTGGAAGGTAGCTCCACCAACACGTCTAGATCTTACTTCTACGTGTGGCATAACGTTAGTTAAAGCGTCTTTCCAAATTTCTAATGATGTTTTTTCTTCATCTTGCTTTTTCTCTTCTACGATTTCTAATGCATCATAAAATACTTTAAAAGCAGTCGATTTTTTACCATCCCACATCAAGTTGTTCACAAAACGTGTTACTAATTGATCATTAAATTTAGGATCTGGTAAAAGAGGTCTTTTTTTAGCCTGTCTTTTTCTCATGTCTTTGTCTTAAACGTTTTAAACGATTACTTTTTGTCTTTAGGGCGTTTCGCTCCGTATTTAGATCTTCTTTGAGTTCTACCGTTTACTCCGGCAGTATCAAGAGCTCCACGTACGATGTGATACCTAACCCCTGGCAAATCTTTTACTCTTCCACCTCTAACTAATACTATCGAGTGCTCTTGTAGATTGTGTCCTTCTCCTGGAATATAAGCGTTTACCTCATTACCATTTGTTAAACGAACCCTTGCAACTTTACGCATTGCAGAGTTTGGTTTTTTTGGTGTAGTGGTATAAACACGCGTACAAACCCCTCTTCTTTGAGGACATGAATCCAAAGCAACCGATTTACTCTTCTTAGTCATCTGGGTTCTCCCTGTTCTTACTAATTGTTGAATTGTTGGCATAATGTTTATTAATAATTATCTACTATCTATTAACTCCGCACTTTATACGGGGTTGCAAATGTATGAAGTTTATTTTTTATATACAACACTCAAAACATTAATTTTCAATCGAATTGAAAATTAATTTCTCTTTTCCCTATTGTTGCTTTTATTTATTTTACATTACTTTACATCAAAACTTTCCTTGTCTTGAAAAATTTTATCTTGTTGCTGACCGTGTTTTTTTACTCCTTATATATAGATGCACAAAATACCACATTAAAATTAATAGGCACTTCCCCAACAGAAACTGCCGTTATCGACAGTATCGGATACAGCATTACCCACGAAAACTTTCAATCGATTAAAGAAACTCAAAAAATACTCGAAGAAAAATTAAACCAGATTGGATTTTTATTTCTCGAACAGCAACAATTGGAAAGCGACTCCCTTTCCCTAGTTATTTTTAAATACCAACTTCACCATCGCCTCAATCAAACTCAAATCGACCTGAGCGCTATCGACGCAAACACCAAAAAATTACTGCAACTCCAAAGCGACACGATCAACATACCGTTTCATCAAACACAAGCAACACTACAGTCACTCACCAACCAATTGGAACAACTCGGCTACGGAACCAGCAGCTTAAAACTAAACAAACATCAGATTTCCAATACCACACTCCTCGCCAGTTTGCAAATCGATTTGGACAAAAAGAGAAAGTTGGACAAAATTGAAATAATATCCGACACCAAGATCCCCAAGCAGCTGCTCCAAAATCTTTTAAAACACAAAAAAAACCAACCACTAACCAATCATCTGATCGAAGAAATTGATCGCGAACTCAAGTTAATCCCCTTCATCAAACAACGAAAAACTCCAGAGATTTTATTTACTACCGACAGCACCAAAGTTTACCTCTATGCCGACCGATTTAACGCCAGTAGATTTGACGGAATTGTCGGATTCAACAACGACGAAAAAGGAAAGGTTCAATTCAATGGATACCTTAACCTCCATTTGCTAAATATTTTAAATTACGGTGAAGAATTTCACCTGGAATGGAAAAACGATGGCAACAAACAAACCCTTTTTGACCTGGGAACAGAGATTCCCTATTTGTTTAAATCCCCTATAGGATTAAAAGCCAAAATTGAAATCTTTAAACAGGACAGCACTTTTCAAAACACCAAAATAGACCTTAATCTCGGTTACTATTTTTCTTATTTTAGCAAATCGTACATCGGCTACCAAACCACCAGCTCAGTAACACCGGAAAACAGTAGCCTGATTCAAAGTTTCGACAACCGTTTTATAACCCTGAGTTACGACTACAAAAGACGCAGACCCGAAGACATTCTTTTTCCAGAAAAAACCGTTTTATTTACCCGAATAGGCAGCGGAAAAAGAAGCCTGGAAACCACAGAAGATTCCCAGAAATTCATAGAATTAAACACCTTTAATAACTTTATTTTCAATCCGAGAAACAGCTTATACACCCACCTGCACTTATATTCTTTATTTAGCAAAAACTACATCACCAACGAATTAATGCGTTTTGGAGGCCATAATTCCATCAGAGGCTTTCAAGAAAACAGCCTTCAAGGCAATTTCTTTACCACCCTAAGCACCGAATATCGATACAAACTGAGCCCTACCCTTTATGCACACAGCATTCTGGACTACGGACTTATCGAAGACAAAACCACCGGCATTAAAGAAAACCTCTATTCCTTCGGCGTTGGCTTTGGTATCATGACAAAAAACGGAAAATTAAATTTGATTTACGCCAATGGAAACACCGGCAAACAAGAAATGGAATTAAAAAACTCCATAGTACACATTACTTTTTCTACAGCCTTTTAACCGATCTAATCCGCCGCCCCGACAGACCAATCCCCTTTACTTAAGACCGCCTCCATATCACCTCCTAAACGACTGATCTCACGAAGCAACAACAATCGGTTCTCTTCCAACAACAACACCTTAGCACGTAACAAATCGTTGTTTTCACGCAAAAAGTGCAATTGCATAGCCGCAACGGAGTCCGGATCACCAACAACATCCCCCTGATCAACAGCTGCCCCTCGCAACATCGACCCCTTGCCCGTAAGCAACCATTCTGGATTAACCTCAGTAAAATAATCGAGAAATCTCGTTGTATTTTCCTCGCTCATACCGTTATTTTGAGTTAAAATACCTCGAGTTATACCGGTATCTTTATAAAATTTATATAGCGTAAGCCCCTTATACCGCAGATAAGTCAAAATATTTTGCTTTATAATCGATTTTTCTTGCATATTATTTTTTTTAATCGAGAAATATCGTTTATATTTGGTACTGAATATTTATATAAACCGACGTAGAATTGGATTTAATTTACTAAATCCACTAAAAGTTAACTAATAAATCAAAAAATAGAACTATGAGCTGAAATCAAAAAAATCCCTAATCGAGAGGCTTAAAATTTTAAAGAGTTATAACAAAATTTACAAAGCTAAAACGCATACCACGGTATTGCAGCCCAATCAGCTTGATACCACATTATCATCGTCAACACATACAAAATTGTTACTCTTTAAGGCGCATTTCGCACGCCACAAAGCCCCCCCAAATATTTTCTCCAAACACTAGGAGTATTACACGAATTGCGGTCAATCACCAAGCCCAATCCTTTGATTTTGGGTTTTATACCGACTATTGCTAAAACGAATTAGCAAATACAATTAACAAAGATATTAAAAATTAGCCGCATCAAACAGTAGCTAAATGGAATATTATGCTCCATTTTAAAATCTGACTTAGTTAAAACGCAAATTTAAACTACTTAATTTAATAAAAACAAAAACGCTTTTTATTTTAAACGACTTACGCAAAAAAAAATGTACAGAAAAAACCGTTAAAAGCATATTTTAAAGTCAAAATCATTTTCATTTTATACGCTATGCTTTTCAAACAACCCATAGATTATGAAAAAAGAATTATTTTATATCTGGATCGTGGTACTCGCGACTTTTACAACTATTCACGCCCAAGAAATTAGCGTATCAGGAACTGTAAAAGACCCCAATGGGTTTCCTCTACCTGGAGTGACAGTACAAAACAAACAGTCACAAACTGCAACTCAAACGGATTTAGACGGTATTTATATTTTAAAAGGCCAATTGGGAGCCCTTTACGAATTTAGCTTCCTGGGAATGAAAACCCAAGAACACCGAATTACTTCTGCCCGACTCAACCTAACTTTAGAGGAAGATGTTGTTGAACTCGAAGGGGTGGTAGTTACCGCTCTAGGCCTAACTCGAGAAAAAAAATCCCTCGGATATTCCACCCAACAAATCACGGGAGAAACCCTGTCGGAAACACCTGTAAGAAACTTTGCCGATGCCTTATATGGCGAAATTGCAGGGCTGTCTATTAAATCTTCCGGATCCCTGGGAGGCTCGAGCAACATGATCATCCGCGGCTTTAGCTCCTTGACCGGAAACAATCAAGCTCTTGTCGTTATCGACGGAATTCCCATCAACAACAAGACGCACAATACCGTCGAACAGACATGGGGCCGCGGGGGTTATGATTATGGAAATGCCGCTTCAGACATTAATCCAGATGATATCGCTACTTTAAATGTTTTAAAAGGTGCTGCCGCAACAGCCCTTTATGGTTCAAGAGGACAAAACGGCGTTATCATGATTACAACCAAAAAAGGAACTGACCAGAAAAACAAAGGAATTGCAGTGGAGTTCAATTCATCTCTTATGATCGGTACTGCAGACAAACAAACCCTACCCCAATACCAGAAGAAATATGGAGCGGGATACCGCCCCTTAACTCCAAACGAAAATCCCAATCCAAATAACCCTTATTTTAGCGGCGAAGACATCAACGGTGATGGTGTTCCAGATTATGTGGTACAGTTCGGCGAAGACGCCTCTTATGGTGCCGCTTTCGACCCCAACTTGATGGTTTATCAATGGAACGCCTTCTTCCCAGGTATGTCTACTTATGGAAAAACAACACCATGGGTAGCCGCTAAAAACGACCCGAATTCCGTTTGGGGAACTTCTCACATTTACGTGAACTCCCTAGCTCTTTCTGGAAACACCGACCAGAGTTCGTATCGGTTGGGGCTCACCAACAACAGCACGGAAGGAAATCTCGTAAATAGCCAACTAAAAAGAAACAGCCTTAATCTAAGCGCAAGCCACCAAATTAGTGAGAAACTGCGCTCATCCGCAAACATAACCTATACCAATACCAGTGGATTAGGAAGAGTTGGAACGGGTTACGACGGTCTTAATCCCATGCAAAGTTTTCGCCAGTGGTGGCAAAGTAATGTCGACATGAAAGAACAAAGGGAAGCCTATTTCGCAACCAATCAAAGCAATGCCAGTTGGAATATATATGACACCGAAAACACCAAACCAGTATATACCGATAACTTCTATTTCACCCGATACAAAAATTTCCAAACCGATTCTAGAAATCGCTATACCGGAAACATCGATATCAACTACACTTTAAACCCGTGGATCAATATCAGCGGAAGATACACTTTTGACAATTATGACGAAACACGCGAAGGCCGAACCGCCGTAGGCTCCGCAGGTAGTTTTGGCGAATATACGCTGTTTAACCAATCCGTATCAGAAAACAACTATGACTTGATTGTAAATATCAAAAAAGACCTTAACGAAAACATTACACTTGATGCGAATTTAGGTTGGAACTTAAGAGTTGAAAAAATTGATCGCAACGATCAAAGAACCAACGGCGGTCTTAAACTCCCCGAAATCTATACCTTGGCCAATTCAATCAACCCTTTAACTCCCGATGACATAGTGCAATTTAGAGGAACCAAAAAGGTTGATGGTCTATATGCCCGTGCCAGTATCGGACTGTACCACCTCCTTTATTTGGACGGAAGCATTAGAACAGACCGTTCATCTACCTTATCTAGCGAAGTACAAAACCGCTATTGGTATCCCTCTGTTTCCGGAAGTTTTATATTCTCAGAACTATTCGATAGTTCGTTTATCAATTTTGGAAAATTACGTGCCAATTACGCTCAAGTAGGAAACGACACCGATTTATTTAACCTCCACAATACCTATACCTTAAATGCTTCTTTTGACGATGCGTATTCCGCCAGAAACCCTAACACTTTTCTCAACAAGGCTTTGCGTCCAGAAATGATGAATGAATACGAGTTCGGAGCCGAAATGACAACTTGGAACAACCGTTTGTCACTAGAGCTCTCCTACTACAATCGAACGACTAAAGACTTGATTACTCCCGTAGATGTATCCAGTTCATCCGGTGCCCTAGCTGTATGGATGAATGCCGGTGATATGGTCAATAAAGGGATTGAAGCCAATCTAAACATTACGCCAATACGAACAACGGATTTCAATTGGAAAATCGGGTTGAATTTTGCCCGAAATAGAAACGAAGTTTTAGCGCTAGCCGAGGGCATTGGCGGCTATTTACAGTTAGCCAGTCTTCAAGGCGGTATATCCATCGGAGCCCAAACAGGAGAAGCCTATGGTGTTATCCGCGGAACCGGCTATGTTTACAACGACAATGGTGACCGAGTTGTCGGAAAAAACGGGCAATATTTACACAGTCCGACAACGACTGTTATCGGAAATATGAACCCCGATTGGAATGGTGGAATCAGAAACTCCATTACTTATAAAAACTTAAATCTAAGCTTCTTGATCGATATGCAAAAAGGAGGTAGTATTTTCTCTTTAGATACCTACTACGGTTTTGCAACAGGACTCTATGACAATTTCACCTCCGGATTAAACGACCTAGGCAATCCAGTGCGAAACAGTTTAGAAGAAGGAGGCGGAGTAATTCTTCAAGGAGTCAAGGAAGACGGAACACCAAACGATATCCGTGTCCGTGCCGACCGAGGAGATGGAACTAATAATCCGTGGGGATACCTTAGCAATACAGCACCTAGGCAAGCACACGTTTACGACGCTTCTTATGTGAAATTAAGAAATGTTACCCTCTCCTATGATTTTCCACAAAAATTGATAGAAAACGTCTTTATTAAGAAACTGACTATAGCGGCAATAGGTAGAAATCTATGGATCATTCACAAGAATATCCCATACGCTGACCCAGAAGCCGGTTTAAGCTCCGGAAATATTCAAGGCTATCAATCGGGAGCACATCCAACTATTAGAGAAATTGGAGCCAGTATAAAAGTTCAATTTTAATACCCCAAAAGATGAAAAAATTACTATTAAGCATACTATTCTTAAGCCTGTTGTCTTCTTGTTCAAATGAACACTACGACGCTTTAAATCACGACACCGTCCAACCTGAAAAGGTACCTTCAGATTATTTGGTCACCTCCGCCATAACCAGCTATACCGACCGCCTACACAGCACCAATGTCAATAATAATATCTTTAGACTGGTAGCGCAATACTGGAACGAAACCACCTATACGCAAGAGAGTAATTACGATTTAGAAACCAGAGCCATTAACGATCGTTTTTGGAATGAACTCAATACGAGAGTGCTTTATGATTTAGAAGATGCCAAAAGAACCATTCCCGACGAAATAGGACCTTCTGATATGGATAAGAAAAATCAACTAGCCATTATCGAATTGCTACAAATTCAAACGTGGCAATCCCTAGTCGATACTTTTGGCGATATTCCGTATACAGAAGCTTTAATGGGGACAGCGATAGCCGCTCCAAAATACGATGATGCTAAAACCATTTATGACGATTTGATCAAAAGAGCCGTTGCTGCAACCAACGACCTCAATGTTACCGCAAAGAGTTTTGTAAGCGAAGACATTATTTATCACGGTGATATTGCAAAATGGAAAAAATTCGGAGCATCCTTACAACTAAAACTAGGTCTCAACCTCGCAGATGTTGACCCCAATTTAGCTCACACAACGATTAATAATGCGATAACAACAGGTGTTTTTAGCTCACAAGCAGATAATTTTACTTTAAACTATACAGGAACACTTCCATACACCAACCCTTTATGGGTAGACTTGGTGCAAAGCGGTCGAACTGATTTTGTCGTCGCCAATACCATTGTAGATTATATGAATGCACTAAATGACCCTAGAAGAGCGAAATATTTTCGACAAAATCTAGGTGATGGAATTTATCTAGGTGGCGTATATGGCAACGCTACCTCTTATGCCAATCATACCCAAATCTCCAATACGCTTCATCAAGCAAATTATCCTGGAACCCTACTCGACTATACCGAAGTATTGTTTATGCTCGCCGAAGCCAGTGCAAGGGGAATTAATACCAGCCAAAGTGCGGAATTTTTATATGAATCCGCTATTAGAGCTTCCTTTGATTTTTGGGGCAATACTCCCCTAGAAGCAGATGAATATTTAGCACAAGCCGACGTGAATTACGAAACTGCAGAAGGAAGTTGGAAACAAAAAATAGGCTTGCAATACTACCTTGCCTTATACAATAAAGGCCTGGATGCCTGGACCGTATATAGAAGATTAGACGCCCCTAAACTCAATATAGCCGCCGCAACTGGACTACCTATACCCAACCGATATACGTATCCCGTACGTGAAAGAAATCTAAACAAAGCGAATAACGCACAAGCAGCAAGTGCTATTGGCGGAGATACTCAGTCCACTAAAATATTTTGGGACAAGAATTGAATTAGTTAGTATCAAGGATTTTTTTGTCAAGAAGAGGTTACCTACCCGTAACCTCTTCTACGTTTTATCGCTTAAAATCCTTGATTCTTTTACTCAAAAACACTTAGCGTTGATCCTTTTTCAAAGCACCACCGAAGCGTTGGATTTTTTTATATATTTGCACTATGGAAAAAGAGAATCAAATATTTGGTATTAGAGCCATTTTAGAAGCTGTAGAAGCGGGGAAAGACATTGATAAAGTTTTTATTCAGAAAGAAGCTCAAGGAGAACTAATGAGCGACTTGCTTAAATCTTTGCGTAAAAACAACATCAACTTTTCATACGTACCGGTTGAAAAACTCAATCGTTTAACTCCTAAAAACCATCAAGGCGCCGTAGCTTCAATAGCTCCGATAAGCTTTGTTGGATTGGAACCCCTTATTGAAGGCGTGCTAGAAACTAAAGCCAACCCTCTTTTCTTGATCTTAGATCAAATTTCCGATGCTCGTAATTTTGGAGCGATAATCCGTACCGCTGCATGCTGTGGTGTCGATGGAATTATCATTTCAAAAAATGGAGCTGCTCCCGTTAACGGAGATACCGTTAAAACATCTGCCGGTGCTGTATTCAATATTCCTATCTGTAAGGTAGACCATATTAAAGATGCCATCTTTTACCTACAAAGTTCAGGTGTTAAAACCGTAGGCGCTACCGAAAAAGCAGAAAAAGAAATTTACGACGTTGAATTAAACACGCCCTTAGCGATTGTTATGGGAAGTGAAGAACGCGGAATCAACCCTTCTGTCCTTAAAATAATAGATGAAAGTGCAAAACTACCCATGTCTAGCGCTATTGCTTCACTAAACGTATCTGTTGCCTGTGGTGCATTTCTTTATGAAGCCATTCGTCAAAGAAGATAAATTTTTTAAACTTCATCAAAGGGGCTGTGTCTAATTAGGATACAGTCCCTTTTTTGATCGCTAAATGGCAATTCGTAATCAAAATGCAATTCACCAATAACGCACTAGGATTCGTTTTCGTCTTTTTCCTTTAAATGATATACCACCTGATAATTACATTGGAAATACGACGCTTCAACAGCTTCTGACTGCTCTTCTAACTCAGGTGGTGGTGGTGGTGGGGAAAAATTACCAAATTCATCAAAACACTGCATAAAAGGATCATTTGAACTATCGTAATCGGGCCGTTGCCAATCGTATTTATAAGGGCGATGATAATCCGGCACTTCTAAGGAATAACACAAGATAAGGCCTCCAATAAATCCACTTAAATGCCCTTCCCATGAGATTCCCTCTTCAATATCAGGAAACATATACCAAAACATCCCTCCATACAATACAACTACCGTTAGCGATAAGGCTACCAATCTGTAATAACGCGTTTGTATTCCCTTAAAAAAAATAAAACTCACCAATACATAAATCAACCCACTTGCACCAATGTGATAACTTTCTCTCCCGATCAACCAAGTACCAAAACCCGATAAAGCAATACCCCACAAGAGGACATACCAAAACTGTTGTTTATAAAAATATTGTAAAGCGATTAACAATACAAAAATTGTTATGGAATTGTTGTACAAATGCTTAACACTTCCATGTATAAAAGGACTGGTGAATATACCGATTAAACCGTGAAACGACCGCGGGTAAATTCCCCATTCGTATAACTCTATAAAGTAATTCCAATCCAACCAATACATCCCCCACATGACTACTAAAAATAGTAAGGGCAAGATTAATAGTTGCAAAAGAAATTGGGATTGACTGTTGCTCATTCTTTAAAAATAGAAAACGAATATAATCAATATTGAGCAGACGAAGCACGGAATCGCCTAAATATATATCGCCAAAAGAGAAATAAATTTAGGCATAAATTGTATCTTGCCTTCTTTATTAAAGCCTATTAATGCTCCACAAAAAGGTGAGTATAGCTTTAGCAATTATCGCTTAAAACGTTTACAACCATGCAAATTCCCTTAGCCGAGCGCATTCGCCCACAAGATCTTTCTCAGTATATCGGTCAAGACCACCTGGTAGGTCCCAACGGCGCATTAACCCAACAAATCAAAAGAGGAATCATTCCATCTATTATTTTCTGGGGAACACCCGGCACAGGAAAAACCACCTTAGCCGAAATCATCGCCAAGGTTAGCGATCGCCCTTTTTATGTCTTAAGCGCTATTAATGCCGGAGTTAAGGACGTCCGAGAGGTTATCGAAAAAGCGAAGAAAAATACCGGGATATTTACGGCTCGTAACCCAATCCTTTTTATCGACGAGATTCATCGATTCAGCAAATCACAACAAGACTCTTTACTCGGTGCTGTGGAAAGAGGCTGGATTACTTTGATCGGGGCCACTACAGAAAACCCCAGTTTTGAGGTGATTCCCGCACTTTTATCGCGTTGTCAGGTGTACACCTTAAACCCCTTTACTAAAGCCGACTTGGAGGCGCTATTAGAGCGAGCCATCAAACAAGATGTGCACTTGCAAAAAAAGAATATCATCCTTTCAGAAACAGAAGCACTGTTTCGAATTTCAGGAGGTGATGGAAGAAAGCTTCTCAACACTTTTGAACTCATAGTCAATTCGTCCGTTGGTGATACTTTGGATATCACCAACGAAAAGGTGATGCAAATTGTACAAAAAACCACCGTGTTATACGATAAAACCGGCGAACAACATTACGATATCATCTCTGCATTTATTAAATCCATACGCGGCAGTGACCCCAATGGAGCACTATATTGGCTAGCACGAATGATTGAAGGCGGTGAAGACGTCAAGTTTATTGCACGTCGTTTGTTAATATCGGCTTCTGAAGATATTGGCAATGCTAATCCAACAGCCTTAATTATGGCCAATAATATCTTCCAAGCAGTTGCTGTTATTGGAAACCCTGAAAGCAGGATTTTATTGAGTCAATGCACCGTATATCTAGCTACATCACCCAAAAGCAACTCCACTTACTTAGCCATAGCCAAAGCACAACAAACCGTTAAGCAAACAGGAGATTTACCCATACCTATCCATTTGAGAAATGCACCGACCAAATTGATGAAGGAACTCGGATATGGCGAAGACTATAAGTATGCGCACGATTATACCAACAATTTTGTAACTCAAGAATTTTTACCCACAGAAATCAGTGGCACCACTTTCTACGAACCAGGAGATAACGCACGCGAAAAGGGAACTCGCGAGTTTTTGAAAAATAGATGGCAATTGAAGTATAGGTATTAAGGCTGATACGCGGATGGGCGGATGGGCAAATACGCCGATACGCCGATACGCCGATACGCCGATACGCCGATACGCTGATACGCTGATACGCTGATACGCTGATACGCTGATACGCTGATACGCTGATACGCTGATACGCTGATACGCTGATACGCTGATACGCTGATACGCTGATACGCTGATACGATGATACGCTGATACGATGATACGCTGATACGCTGATACGCTGATACGCTGATACGATGATACGCTGATACGCTGATACGCTGATACGATGATACGATGAGACAAGGATGGGCAGATCAAATTTTCCTCGATCTAAGAGTGATTAATTTATCTAAATGTCGATTTACCACTCTCGAATAACGTTTACTGATTACAGATTACTAACTTTTTCACCTTGCAGATACGCGAATAGGCCTGTAGTCGAATAAGCTGTTAATTCGAGGCATTCACCTCGAGTTTTAGACAAAAATAAATAAGATTAATTTATCACTCTTGCCCAAGTACCGGATTAAAGCGTATACGCGAATAGGCGTGTAGACATATTAATCAGTAACAATTAGAGCAATTGCTTAATCTGCGTTAAAGTGTGTACTTGAATTAATTCTGGACGAAGGGTATTTTTATGCTCGTTAAAATAAATGGTATCCATACCTGCTTTTTGAGCACCATCAATATCCGCAATCAGATTGTCGCCAATCATCACGCTTACTTTAGCGCTGGTTTTAGCCAAATCTAAAGCGAAATTAAAAATCTTCGCATCGGGTTTTTTAACTCCCGCCATTTCTGAATTGGTAACGGTACTGAAATAAGAATCGAGGTTTGAATTTCGAATTTTAAGTTCTTGAACCACATGAAAACCATTCGTAATCACGTGTAAGTTGTAGTTTGGACTGAGGTAATCCAATAATTCAATTGTTCCCTCATACAAATGATTGTACTGAGGTAACATGTCGATATACTGATCAGCAATATTCTCGACTAGCTGGGAAGAAGCTTTAAAAGACAAAGCCTTAAAAGTATCATTTAACCTCCCGAAACGCAGTTGTGACTGGGTAATTTGATTTAAACTATACCGCTCCCAATAGGCTTCATTAATTCCTACATAGTGTCCTAAAAACTCCTTGATGGTAAAAGGCACCTTTTGGGTATTCAATACCGTTTCAAAAGCCAAGGCAGAGTTGCGTTCAAAGTCCCACAGTGTATGATCTAAATCAAAAAAGATATCGGTTTTGTTTTCAAATTTTATAGCCATGATGCTGTTTTTAGAGGAGCAAATTTACAACAACCCCTTGTCCTACCCAAACCTTTATAAGATGTTTTCGTCGGCAAAGCTATAATAGTCTTTTTCGGTAACAATTAAATGATCTAATATCGAAATATCAAATAACAGGGCTGCCTGCTTTATCTTTCTGGTAATGCGTAAGTCGGTTTCACTAGGAGTTAGTTGACCCGATGGATGGTTATGACATAGGATTATGCCAACTGCCTGATGTTCTATGGCCAGTTTAAACAATATACGAACATCAACTACAGTAGCTGTTAAACCTCCTATACTTAGTTTCTGCTGATGAATTATTTTATTAGAATTATTGAGCAATAATACCCAAAACTCTTCGTGAGCTAAATCGCCAATTATAGGTTGCATTAAATCATAGACCATACGACTAGACTCTATCTTAGTCCATAATTTCCCCATTTCTCGTTGCCGACGTTGCCCTAACTCCAAGGCAGCTACTATGGATATCGCCTTGGCCTGACCTACTCCTTTAAATCGCAACAATTGCTTTAAACTTTGCTTGGATAAGTTGCTCAATTTATTGTCGTATTCGTTCAATATCCGCTTACTCAAATCGACAGCACTTTGATCGGTACTACCTGAGCGCAACAATATGGCTAGCAATTCGGCATCACTTAAAGCGGCCTTTCCCTTTAGCATTAATTTCTCTCTAGGCTTATCATCTTCGGCCCACGACTTTATTGATGTTCCCTTATACTCTTTCATAACCAACTACTTAGACAGCTACTAATATATAAAAAACACCCTAAAATCATTTTATTTTTGCTATTCAATTTTCGTTTTTAACAGTAATAAGCTTCCAATAAAAAAGTCCTAATAAAATATTTAAAAGGACTTTTTTATGATATAGATATAAATTATTACAAGCTGTGGCTTACTTTACACTGCTAAAAAGCTCGTTTAAATCAATTCCACCATAATTTCCCGAACTCATAAACAGTACAACGCTGTTGGTTAAATCCAACTGATTTACAAATCCTTTAAATTGATTGGAATCCGTATAAGTCAGCAATCCTTCGCGTTTAAATGCCTTTTCCATTTGTTCGTTTGAAATGGCTTCCAATCGTTTGATTTGAACTGCTTCAGGTGAATAGAATACCACCGCTTGGTCTGCCGCATTTAAAGCTCCTTCATATTCGCTTAGGAAATCGGCATTTAAACTGCTGTAAGTATGCAATTCCAAACAAGCAATCAATTTTCGGTTTGGGAACTGTTGTTTTACCGCTTCAGTTGTAGCGATGACTTTACTTGGCGAATGAGCAAAATCTTTGTAGATTACAGTAGTATCATTTTCTGCAATTTTCTCGAGCCTCTTAGATGCTCCTTTAAAGGAACCGATGGCCTCGTAAAAATCTTCTTCATCGACACCCATATTCTGACAAATCCATTTCGCCCCATTTAAATTGCTCAAATTATGAGCTCCAAATACCTCTAACGGCATAGGACCCTCTGGAGTTTCTAAAAATGTTTTTCCGTTTTCAATAGTATATTTTGGTGTTCCGTAGGGTAGTTTACGGATGGGTTTGGCCGCTTCTTCTACCAATTGAGCAACAATAGGATCTTCTTCATTATAAACCAAAATCCCTCCATTAGTAATTTTGTCTATAAAAATTCTAAATTGATCGACATAGTTTTCAAAAGTGGGAAACACATTGATATGATCCCATGCAATACCGCTAATCAAAGCAATATTTGGCTGATATAAATGGAATTTTGGACGTAAATCTGTTGGTGAGGATAAATATTCGTCGCCTTCCAAAAGGATAAAATCATTTTCCTCAGTCAGATGCACCATACGATCAAATCCTTCCAACTGAGCACCTACTAAATAATCGACCTCGATACCGTGGTAATTCAAAACGTGTAATACCATAGATGTTATGGTTGTTTTCCCATGTGAACCTCCAATAACCACACGGGTTTTTTGCTTGGAATGTTCATATATAAATTCGGGATAGGAATAAATTTTCAATCCCAATTCTTGTGCTTTCAGTAATTCTGGATTATCGGATTTGGCATGCATACCCAAAATAACCGCTTCAATATCTGCTGTTATTTTTTCAGCATCCCACCCCATTTCTTGTGGCAATAATCCTTTGGCTTGCAAACGGGATTTGGAGGGCTCAAAAATAGCATCATCACTACCGGTCACCTGTTCTCCTTTGACATGTAAAGCCAATGCCAGATTGTGCATAGCACTTCCTCCTATTGCGATAAAATGTATTCGCATCATTTTCTTATTTAGTAGATTAATTCCAATGGGTAAATTTACACTTTTATTTTTGTGATAAAATTTTTCCCCAATCAGAATAAAATAATTTTCCTTTAAATTATTGCCCGATATATTTTCTAAAATACCCACATTCGTTAATCACTTCATTGTAAAAGTTGGTATTCGAATACTTTGCTTCCAATTGCTTATACCCTTTAAACGCAATAAAATTTACCGAAGGATAATCGTAATAATTATTGCCTTGATAATACTTATTACTATAAAAAGTATTTCGCTCACATTTAGTCATCATATAGGTACAACGCGCGCGTTGCTCATCATTTGTAGCTGCTTTTAGCGCCATTTGATAATAGGAATTTGCCGTTTTATTACTGTGTAAACGCTCGTTGTTTAACTCTGAAATGTAGTTGCCGTATTCATCCATGATAGGGTTGTCATAAAAAACACGTGCATTACCAAAATAACTCAAATTATAAAATGCATTCCCCAACAACAAAGCATTGTTGTACACATCATCACCTGCTGCTATCTTCGCTTGCATCTCTTGTACTTTCTTTAAAAAGTCGAGCTTACTGTATTTGACTTTTTGAACCGCAACGTGATCGCAGTCGTTACAGTCTTTGATTTTTCCATTAAATGGATTCCCCTGTAATACCGCTATAGTATCAACCTGCGCCATAAAAGCAATCGCCTCAGGAACTTTATTGGCGTAAGTCAATTGAATAGCCTGAAATTCATTGATGTCCGATAACTTAATGCGGTAAATACTCATTCCCAATTTCTCCCAATCACTAAAGTTCCCCTTTTGCATCAAGGTCTTCATCGCGTCCAAATTCACGGTTTTATAATAGTATTCTTTACTAGGTGAAAACAATTCCGCCATCACTTTATCTTTCTGCGCTTCATATAAAGAGGCCACATATTTACGACTCCAATCCAAAGCATAACTATATCGAAACACGCCATCATCAATTGTTTGACTAGGCACGGTTAAATTCAACCATCTAAGCTCTTCTACTAGACTCTTATCTGTTTTGCCGTCTATCTTATCCGTTGCACTTAATTGATTGATTAAACGCAGTAATCGCAATTGATTGGATGCTAATTCTGATTTAGGTGCTGTTTTTTCCACCAAGTCGAATTCTCTTTTAGCAAAGTCGTACTCTTGATTATAAATTGACAGATATCCATTGGCCAAATGCCACAGATAAGGTTTGGTCGTTTTCTGTTCCTTAGCTATTTTTTTTACCAAATTTAAAGCTTCGGAATCCAATTTATTTTTTAGTTCCGAACGATAGGCCTTTGGCGCTTTTATATCGGAATAATACGTATTCAATTTGCTCTCCTCTATATTGACCAAACGGGTCAATAAAAATTCCAAATGCACACTTTTT
Organism: Flavobacterium sp. NKUCC04_CG; assembly: GCF_019345525.1. GTDB lineage: Bacteria > Bacteroidota > Bacteroidia > Flavobacteriales > Flavobacteriaceae > Flavobacterium. Next base: position 108,335 of record NZ_JAHKRA010000001.1, read on the forward strand.
GGGTTTAGTTTATAAATTTCTTCAATTGCTTTGCGCTCGTTGGTATAGTACCCCAACATGGCCCACAAAGCTACTTTTTCATCGGCCGTTGTCGCCAACTCTAAGGATTGGTCAAAATCCGTTTGTTGCTGTGGTCTAAAATTATAGGCCGTAACCGTTCGAAGCTCTGGGCATTTGTCAAACACAATGCTGTATAGGTAATTGGATTTCGCATATTCCTTAGACCTATAATGCACTCCCGCTACATAAGCCAAACCGCGGTAATACAATAAATTCTTAGGCTGCTTATCTGCAGTAGCATCAAAAAAGCGAATTAGGTCATTTTTATCTTCTCCATAAAAATAAGCTTTCATCGTTTGGAACCAATACCTGTTTTTTAGAAATTCATCAGCTGAGATAGCCTTGTATTTTTTCTCCAAATCCAAGCCGATACTTTTGGATGCAATCGGAATTACCGTTTCTTCATAGTCCCAATAATTATAAGAGGTTGTCGAGAATGCTTCTACGCGTTTAGCATCGGCTAAAAACTTAACAAAGTTTTTTACTCTAGGTTCTTTTATATCCACGCTAGGACGTATAACATTTTTCTTCTTTTTCTCGATGGCGCTATACAAAGTACTAATATCATCGGCGGCATTTTTATCTAACAACAGATAATTAATATCCTCAGCACTCATTACACCTTTTAAATAGTCGTTCCAATCTTGAGTAATATTCGTATTAAAACGCCCAATCCCATCTTCTAAATAACCAATTCCATAGAACTGTTCTTCACTCGAAAAAAACAAAGGACGATAGCTCGGGTCCGCATAGACCTCTGGCGTAAAACTAGAACTGTAGTCATAACCCCAATAGTCGCCTCCTCCACAGGCATAAATAACACCGGCTGAAACTAAGACTGAAAGACTAAAACCCGCTATTAACTTTTTTATAAAATTCTTTTTCATTAGAATAGTTTTTTAAATTTATGGAATCCAAGTCGTAATAGATAATCTCCTTGGGTACTGTTTTAAGATTTTTTTTAATATTTGAAACCATCTTTCTTAAATCAGCCTTTGACACAGTCTCCATCTTAACTTGATCGCCTTGTCTAAAATAGGTACCAAATGCGATTATGTCCTCGTTGATTTCAAAGCGGTTTTTACTTTTTGAAGTAGCTTTTACGGTATTCAACAATTGCTTCTCATTGATTTTTGGAATTAATCCAATCACTTTTTGATTGCGAATGTGAACTCCCCAACCAAATATTGGAAGCGCCACATCTAATGATAAGGGATAAGTGGAGAGACTTTTAATATAACGAGCCGCAATTTGCTCGTCGTAGATGGAATTAAGATCATCACTGGCAACTTGCCCCATATTATAGTACATCAATACACCCTGATCAACATTGGGTACACCCGTTTCTTTGTAATATTTGATTTGATGCAAACGTATAGTGGCCGAGATTTTTAAATTCGCCTTGCGACGCAAAGCGTCGATATACGTCATAAATTGATCTTTACTCTTTAAAGTCCAGTCGCAATCAATTTGAATTTCATCAACGTTAATTAGATTTACCGTATTGATTTTACCAATCATACTCAAAGTTTGATCTGCCAATTCCTCTACATTAACTTGATTATCGAGCATGACCTCATTTTTGACATAAACTACAGGAACGATTTTATAAGAAGTTGTTTTATCCTGAAAACGAATTGGCGACAATGGAACCGCTATACCATCGCGTAGGGCAATATCGAAATACCTCAAATATAATTTACTAACCTCATTTTCTTGAAGCACCTCTTTTTCCGTTGCCGACAACTTAAAAACGGTCTTCCAATAGTAAAACGATACCGCTGGTTTAACTGTCGAAGTACATCCTATAAGCAGTACTACCAAAAGCAGAAATACGTATTTTTTCATCCTTTATTTATAATCACGCAAAAGTACTGATTTATTCAAACATGCCCAAGATTGGCTATTTCTAATTATACCGACCGTATCAAAAATGACAACAGTCCATTTTATAAACAAAAAAAGCCGTTCTTTTTAGAACGGCTTTTGTAAACAATATTTATAGTGATTTAATTAGTCACCAAGGTCATTTCGTCAACAATGTGTTTGGCATCTGCAAACTTGTCAATGATAAACAATACGTAACGGATATCCACGTTGATTGTTCTTTGCAATTTAGCATCGTAGATTACATCTCCAGCCATAGCTTCGATATTTCCATCAAACGCCAATCCGATTAACTCTCCCTTTGCATTCAATACCGGTGAACCTGAGTTCCCTCCAGTAATATCATGATCCGTTAAAAAGTTTACTGGCATATACCCTTTTTTATCCGCATAGATACCGTAATCTTTAGCATTGTAAAGGTCAATTAATTTCTGTGGAACCTCAAATTCGTCGTCCCCAGGAATATTTTTAGCAACCGTTCCTTTTAAAGTAGTGTACCAATTTTCATCTGCATCGTTTACTTTGTTTCCTCTAGGAAGATCAATAACCTTTCCGTAAGTCAAACGCAAAGTAGAATTAGCATCTGGATAGTATTTTCCATTTGGATTTGATTTGCGAATTCCATCAACTAATAAACGATATGATTTTTGGTAATCATTTTCTAAAGCCGCAACATTTTCTGGTTGCTCTCTATATTTATTTAACAGTGCTGTTGAAATCTTTACCAACTCATCATTTTTTAAAGCTGCTGCATCTGGCTTAGCTAAAAAAGCTTCTGCTTTCGCTTTAGAACCGAAGATACTCGTTTCAAAAGCTTTGTTGATTACTGACGTAAAGTCATTGTTATTTGCTTTTCCTAATTCAGCGATATAAGGAGCAATTTCATATCCAGTAGATTTTGTTGCATACAACTTCAATTGCGCACCCAACATTTCTTTTTCTAAAGGCTCGTAATACTCTCCATAAGTAGCTTCAACAACTTCTTTTAATTTAGGTAGCATTTCCTCACGAACTGCTTCAGTTGATGCGGCATATTTTTCAAAGGCACTCGCTAAACGGTATGGCGCAGCAGCCATAGTTGACGTACGTAACATAGTCATCAAATAATTATCGTGACGCGCTTTTTCATTTGTCGCAGCATAATAAGCGTTGATGTTAGCTACTACGTTTCCGTATTTCGCTTTGTTTTCTTTTTTGTTAGCCCATTTATTAAATACAGCTTCTGACTTATCTTTAGTCGCAGCCGTTTTGTGCTCACCTAAAGCCTCAATCATCCCTTGGCGGTTTTTCCAATAGTTAGCTACACCTGCATATTTAGACGCATAATGTAAACGAACTGCAGGATCTTTATCCATGTATTTTTTCATTACATCCATTCCCAATTTAGATCCTTCAACCCAAGCTGGATAAGCAAATTTTACGTTTTGCTCAATACCTTGTGCCGGCATCCAACGGTTCGTTCTACCTGGATAACCTAAAATCATAGAGAAATCACCTTCTTTAATTCCCGTTACAGAAACTGGTAAATGGTGTTTTGGTTTTAATGGTACATTCGACGTAGAATATTCTGCTGGATTACCATCTTTATCTGCATAAACTCGGAAAAGAGAAAAATCACCGGTGTGACGAGGCCACTCCCAGTTGTCTGTATCTCCACCAAATTTACCTATACTGTTTGGAGGTGTCCCTACCAAACGAACATCGTTATAATCTTGATATACGAAATAATAATATTCATTTCCTTGGAAAAATGATTTTACTGAAACGGTGTATTTTCCGCCTTCATCATTCTCTTTTTGAATTTTAGCAATCTCTTGATTGATTACTTTTTCTCTTTCTACCTCAGACATCGCATCGGTTACTTTAGAAAGAATTCTTTTACTCACATCGTCCATTCTCACAAAGAAACGAACCGATAAAGCTTTTGGTTTACGCTCATCAGCTTTGGTTTTTGCCCAAAATCCATTGGTCAAAATATCGTCTTTTGGCGTAGCTAGTTCGGCAATTTTATCATAACCACAGTGATGGTTTGTTAAAACCAATCCTTGATCAGATACAATTTCTGCTGTGCATCCTCCATCAAATTGAACAATCGCATCTTTTAATGAACTATTATTGATGCTGTAAATTTCTTCAGCAGTTAACTGAAGACCCATCTTTTCCATATCTCGTTGGTTTAGACGTTCAATAAACATCAAAAACCACATTCCCTCATTTGCTCTCAGCTGTGCTGGAAGTGCTAATAAAGCTACGGTTAAGAATAAAATAATTTTTTTCATAATTAATTATAGTATGTTATAGCTGCGAAGATAAGTTTTTTCCTCCAATGTATAAAAGCGTTGTTTGAGGAATCTTAAAGGAAAACGCTGTAATATTGTAGTCTTAACAAAAGTTTATGTACAAAAAAAGGTCTTGCTTGGGGCAAGACCTTTTTTTTATGATTTTAATTCGGCATTTAACATCTTCCAAAGGGTGTCTTTCAATTCTGTAAGCCCTTGTTGAGCAATAGAAGAGATAAACATATAAGGAACCCCTTTTAGTTCAATGTCTAATTGTGCTTTTAGCTCTGTTTTCAATTCTTCGTCTAACATATCGGATTTGGAAATAACAAGCAGCCTGTCTTTGTCTAACATCTCTGGATTGTATCGTCTCAACTCGTCCAACAAAATTTCGTACTCCTTTTTAATATCCTCTGCATCGGCTGGCACTAAAAACAACAGGGTTGAATTTCGTTCTATATGTCTTAAGAAATAATGTCCCAATCCTTTACCTTCTGCTGCTCCTTCAATAATTCCCGGAATATCAGCAATTACAAATGATTGAAAATCTCTATAGGCAACAATTCCCAAATTGGGTTTTAATGTGGTAAAAGGATAATCGGCAATTTTTGGTTTTGCTGATGTCAGTACCGACAACAAGGTCGATTTTCCCGCATTTGGAAAACCTACAAGTCCAACATCTGCCAAAACTTTTAGTTCCAAAATGATATCCATTTCTTCAGACGGCAATCCCGGTTGTGAATATCTTGGTGTTTGGTTGGTAGAACTTCTAAAATGCCAGTTTCCCAATCCGCCTTTTCCTCCTTGAGCAATTATTCTCTTTTCACCGTGTTCTGTGATTTCAAATAAAACTTCTCCGGTTTCTTTATCTTTTACAACAGTACCTAAAGGCACTTCAATATATCGATCTACTCCATCAGAACCGGTACTTCTAGATCCACCACCATCTCCACCATGACCCGCTTTTACGTGACGTGCAAATTTTAAGTGAAACAAAGTCCATAGGCCTTCATTACCTACAACATAAACGTGACCTCCACGCCCACCATCTCCACCGTCTGGGCCTCCTTTTTCAATAAATTTCTCTCTGTGTAAATGCGTAGATCCCTTACCTCCTTTTCCTGAAGCAACATATATTTTTACGTAATCGACAAAATTCCCTTCAGTCATCTTTCCTTGTATTATTTTTAATTATAGTTCCGTTATAGATGCTCCTAAAGAATCTATCAAGTGGACTAAGCTTGTGTTTCTGACTGCAAATTTAATTTATTTTCAGCAAAACAGTATAGGTAATCGCAATAAGGTAATTGAATTTCACTAAAGCTGATCAATCACTTGGCTTAAACGCTGAGTGATTTCCTCAATAGTTCCAATACCGTTTACGGCGTGGTATTTGTTTTTAGCTTTGTAATAATCGATTAATGGTGCCGTTTTTTCGTTATACTCAGCATAACGGTTTCTGATTTTCAATTCATCCTGATCATCCGAACGTCCGCTAGTTTTACCGCGTTCTAAAATGCGCTGCACTAAAATATTGTCATCGGCCTCAAGAGCTATAGTAGCTGTTAAATCCCAATTTTTAGAAAGCAACAATTCATCTAATGCCTCAGCTTGCTTGATCGTTCTTGGAAATCCATCAAATAAAAATCCATTACAGTCCTCATTTTTCTCTACCTCATCACGCAACATATCAATAGTGATTTCATCTGGAACCAATTCACCGTTGTCGATAAAAGCTTTCGCTTTTTCACCTAAGGGCGTATTGTTTTTTAAATTAAAACGAAACACATCTCCCGTAGAAATGTGCATTAAATTATATTTTTCTTTCAAAAAAGCAGCTTGAGTACCTTTCCCCGCACCAGGCTTTCCAAATAAAACTATCGTTATCATATTCTTTTATCGTGTATGTTTTTATTTAATTTGATATATCTCTGGTATGTTTCTCCCGTGTTTATCGTAGTCCATTCCATAACCAACGATAAATTTATTGGGAATTTCAAAACCTACGTAATCCAAGGGAATAGTCTTGGTGTATGCTTCCGGTTTTAAACACAATGTAAATATTTTAATTTCCTTAGGCCTGTGTTGTCCAAAAAGCTCTTTTAGAGCTACCAACGTATTTCCCGTATCAACTATATCTTCCACTACGATGATTCTTCTATCCGTAATATCGATATCCAAACCCAATAATTGGTTAACCTGATTGGATGATTGCGTACCAATATACGAAGCCATTTTGACAAAACTCATTTCGCAAGCACTTGAATAGTGTTTCATCAAGTCTGAAACGACCATAAAAGAACCGTTGAGTACACCAATAAACACCGGTACTTCACCATTCATATCAGCTTGAATTTGCTGAGCCAGCTCCTTTAAGCGAACTTGGATTTCGGAAGCCGAAATAAAAGGTACAAAGGTTTTATCTAAAACTTGGATTTCCATAGGGACATAATTGTTCGATTCGCAAATATAATAAATATGAAGCGAAAATTTAAATTCCACGCAAAGAATTACGGATTTATGTTTTTTATTTGTACTCTATTTAAATTTATTACAAAACGCATGGCATCACAACTACGCAGTCGTCTTGAATCTTGCTCTGCCTTATTAGAAAGCAGAACAGCACTCAAAAACCTGGTGTTATCAAAACCCGACTATGTTAATTTGCTTTTTAAAATGGCTATGGATAGCACTTTTAAAAACAATTATCAAGCCTGTTGGATTTTGGAGCTTGTTTTAGCTGAACAACCTTCCTTACTCTACCCTCATATTGCTAGTTTTTGTGATTGCCTAAGCAGCATAAAGCACGAAAGTGCTAAACGCCCTATGGCAAAAATTGCTTTTCTATTGGTCTCGTCATCTGATTTTATCTTAACTCCCTCTCAAAAACAACTTCTAATGGATTGCGCTTTGGAATGGTTAATTACCGACACCAAAATAGCCACCCAATGTTATGCCTTGGATATATTAAGTGAATTGAGTGCCACATATCCCGAATTACTTGAAATCTGTCGATCCATCATCGACCAGAGATACGCTAGTAGTAAACCTTCTTTTCAACGAAGATCAGAAAAGTTTGTACGCCGCCATTTCGGCTCTGTATAGAAAAAGCAGTAAACCGGTTTTAAGCATTTACGGTATGAGTATTTTAAATTATCTTTGCAAAAACACACAACAACAGACAATACTATGAATTATTTTTCTTCTGATTTTAGATTGGGAATTTTAGGGGGCGGACAATTGGGCAAAATGTTGCTTGCTGACGCTCGTAAATTCGATATCGCTACTTTCATTTTAGACCCGAGTTCGGAAGCACCGGCTCAATACGGTGCACATCAATTTTTTAAAGGAGATTTGATGGATTACGAAACGGTTTATCGGTTTGGAAAAAAAGTTTCAGTATTGACTATAGAAATTGAAAACGTGAATTTGGATGCTTTGGATCAATTGGAAAGCGAAGGATTATTAGTGTATCCATCTCCAAAAACTTTACGCCAAATTCAGCATAAAGGCATACAAAAAGATTTTTATAACCTACACCAAATTCCAACTGCCCCATACACCCGATTTGACCGCTTGGAAGATTTGCAAAACCAAGTTGAAACGCAACAAATCTCCATGCCTTTTGTATGGAAATGCGCTCAGTTTGGCTATGACGGTAATGGTGTTAAGGTAGTGCGTAGTCTTTCGGATTTACAGACTTTACCCCATGTGGAATGTATAGCAGAGGTCATGATTCCGTTTAAAAATGAATTGGCTGTTATCGTTGCTCGCAGCGCTAGTGGCGAAATCAAGACTTATCCGGTTGTGGAAATGGAATTTCATCCCGAAGCCAATCAGGTGGAATATGTAATTTGCCCGGCAAGAATTGATTCAAAAGTAGCCGATAAAGCACGTGCTATTGCTTTAAAAGTTTCTGAGAAATTCAATCACGTAGGACTTCTAGCTGTAGAAATGTTTCAAACGGTTGACGATGAAATTTTGGTCAATGAAGTAGCTCCTCGTCCGCATAATTCCGGACATTATTCGATTGAAGCCAGTTATACTTCTCAATTTGAGCAACACTTGCGCGCAATTCTAAACTTACCATTGGGAAATACCGATAGTAAAGTAGCTGGAATTATGGTAAATTTAGTAGGTGGCGAAGGATATCAAGGCGATGTTCATTATAAGAATATGGAAAAAATTCTTCAGATAGATGGGGTTACTCCACACATTTATGGCAAGAGAGAAACCCGTCCATTTAGAAAAATGGGACATGTTACCATCGTCAATGCCGATATGGTGGAAGCCCGTAAAATTGCACAGGTAGTTAAGGAAACAATCGAGGTCATCAGTTTATGATTCAATGCTGCCTTTGATCGACAGCAAGAATTTGCGTTAGAGATGGAAGCGACATCCTTTGCTTTTGCGCAAGCGAAAACAAAGATATAGCGAACAGCCCGACCCGCAGGGTAACGCCCGAAATAGAGTTAAAATAACGAAATAAAACAGTATGAAAATAGCCGTAGTAATGGGTAGTATCTCGGACATGCCGGTGATGCAAGATGCCATAGACATCATTAAAGAATTTGGAATTGAGGTGGTAGTAGATATTGTTTCTGCACACCGTACACCAGAAAAACTAGTAGATTTTTCGTCTCAAGCACATTTAAGAGGATTTAATGTCATTATAGCTGGTGCCGGTGGCGCTGCACATTTACCGGGAATGGTAGCATCAATGTCTCCGCTTCCCGTAATTGGCGTTCCAGTAAAATCGAGCAATTCAATCGACGGCTGGGATAGTGTTTTGTCTATTTTACAAATGCCTGGTGGTGTACCTGTTGCTACTGTAGCACTAAACGGTGGTAAAAATGCCGGTTTACTAGCAATCCAGATATTGGGAAGTCAAGATGAAACATTAAGAAATAAAATGATAACATACAAAAATGGTTTACGCGACGTGGTGCTAGCCGCAGCTGCAAAATTAAATTCTTAAGAAGTTCTTAGAATAAGTAGTAATGGTCTTATCGATCATTACTACTTTAATTCGATGATTTTTCACAACAACCTATCTCCCATACGGATTCCCTTTAGCGAAATCTTCAGCCAATAGGTAATTCCACCGAGCCTTGTATTTTCCTTATTCCGCTAAAATTCCTGTTTACTCGCTTTTATTCTTTTCCCGAATTCGCGCGCACTTCCTTCACAAAATCCAAGGTCACCTTAGCCATATCGCAGATTTGCACGTCTGTAAAATCATACTTACTCAGTAAATTTCGCACAATCTCCGTTTTAACTTCTAGCTTTCCTTCTAGCTTTCCTTCTAGCTTTCCTTCTAGCTTTCCTTCTTCCCTGCCTTCTTCCCTGCCTTCTTCCCTGCCTTCTCTTCTTGCTACTAGTCCTTCTTCTTTTGCTTCTTTTCTAGCTTCTTTTCTAGCTTTTTTCTTGGCTTCATTGATCTGATAATAGGTTGTATTCTCTTGATCTCTTCTTCTTTTTACTTCTGTATTATACATAAACTGTTCTTCTTTAGTTAAATTAGTAAATTCTGCTAAATCAAATAATCTTTCAAATACCGTTTGGTTCAAAAACTCCGGTAGATGATTCAATTTGGACAGATGCTTAAGCACATACATCCAATGATCCAAATCTCCGTCTAAGTCCTCGGGTTGCTTTAAGAAAAGATCTAACTCCAAATAGACAAATTCCAATCCCGAATAAAAAACAACACCGCTATCCTTATTACACAAGCAAACATCATGCACATAACCCGATTTTGAATCTGATATTACAAAACCGTCTATAATCGCTACAACCCCTATTGGTGGAATATTAAAATTCCACTTCTGCCTATCTCGTTTCGGCGCTTGATCAGCTATTAATCTACTACTATAATACAACATGCGCTTTTTTAAATTGTATTGGTTGCTTCGTTGCACTTCAATAATATATTTAGACCCATCTTTAGCTGAACAGGTCAAATCAAAAATGACTGTTCCCATATCCTTGGAATCGCCGACATATTCATTTTTATCATACACCATATCTGACAAATGCTTCTGTCCTCTAAAAACGGCATGAAGCAACGACATCAACAGCTCCTTGTTTGGCTCAGAACCAAATATCTTTTTAAATGCAAAATCGGTAAGCAAATCAATATACCTTGCCACAACATCATAGCACTTTGATTATTAGCTATCTAAAAATAAATAACCTGAAGTAAACAACCAAAATATTTAACGTTTTTATTTAAGCCTTCTTCTCCATTGGCATATCTGAATTGAAAACAATAAAAGTTAAATTTTGCTAAATAAATATAGTATTCTTTTTAATAAGTTTTATTACCTTACTTTAGCCACCATTAAACTACTAATTAAGCAAAAAAAACTACTTAACCTCCTAAAACAAAAATTATGAAAAGATTCACCATCAAAAACCTTTTAACATTACTAGTACTATTTTTAGCCCTGTCTTCGTGTAGTTCCGATGACTGTTCTTCTTACGCTGACTCTCCTCCTCTATTTCTCGCAGATCTAAAATTTGAAGATGCCGAAACCGGTGAGAATTTATTTCTTAGCGGAAAAATCACACCCAACGACATCAAACTAATTGGAAGTGATAACAATCGTATTATCAGAAATGAAGGGGTGGCAGTCGAAAATCCAAAACCAACGATAACCTTTAATTTAGGCACAGAACACCAACAAGCTAAAATCTATTGGGAATATACCATTCACGATAAACCAGCCTTTACAATCAGTTTTAATGCTATTGAAACAAAAAGCAATTCTAAGTGTTCTGGATTCCGTCACTATTTTTATCCAGATCACCAGAGCTTAGAAATCAAAGACACTAAAGGAGTGATTATTAAAGAAGGAGAGACGCAATTTGTAATAAAAATTTGATTTAGAATGAATAGTTTTTTAATGATTTTTCAAAGCATAAAAAAAGTCGTATTTTTAGCTTTTTAAAAATCTGTTTAATGACTATACTGAATTCAAAATTTCAAACGGTTCACGACACTGCTCCGTTTACTCAAATAAAAAAATCCGATTACCTTCCCTCTTTTGAAAAAGCCATTGCAGCGACACGTAAAGAGATTGACCATATAGCCGCCAATATCGATGCTGCTACATTTGAAAACACTTTGGAAGCTTTGGCTTTTTCAGGGATGGAATTGGATCGAATATCCCATATTTTCTTTAACTTAAATTCCGCTGAAACCAGTGATGAATTGCAGGAAATTGCACAGGAAATTGCACCCAAACTTTCTGAACTGGGCAACGACATAACCTTGAATGAAGAGCTTTTTGCACGAGTAAAAGCCGTTTATGACAGTAAAGACAACTTGACTTTATCGACAGAGCAAGAGATGTTATTGACCAAAAACTATTTAAGTTTTGTTCGCAATGGCGCTTTGTTAAACGAAGAACAGAAACACCGCTTACGCGAGATTGATAGCTCCTTATCACTATTGTCCTTAAAATTTGGTGAAAATGTACTAAGTGAAACGAACAATTACCAATTGCATTTAACCGATATAGCAGACTTGGCAGGACTACCGGAAGGATCCATAGAAGAAGCCCGTTCACTGGCTGAATCTCAAAATTTAGAAGGCTGGATATTCACTTTGGACTTCCCGAGTTATTTGCCTTTTATAACCTATGCAGACAATAGAAACTTACGAAAAGAACTGGCTATAGCAGCCGGTAGAAAAGCTTTTCAAAACAACGAATTTAACAACGAAGAAAACGTTTTGCAAATCGCAAAACTTCGCCACGAACGCGCCAATGTATTGGGATACCAAACCCATGCTCATTTTGTATTAGAGGAACGAATGGCACAGAATCCAACCAGGGTATTTGAATTTCTAAACGATTTATTACAGAAAGCTGCACCCGCTGCAAAAAAAGAATTTGCGGAACTCCGCGATTTTGCCCGTGAATTGGACCAGATTGACCATTTGGAAAAATGGGATGGCCCCTACTATTCCGAAAAACTAAAACAACAACGTTTTAATCTTGACGATGAAATTTTAAAACCATACTTTCAACTTGAAAAGGTTTTAAACGGCGCTTTTGAAGTAGCACATCGTTTGTATCAACTTCATTTTAAGGAAGTTTTTACTATCGAAAAATATCATGAGGATGTTCAAACATTTGAAGTGACTGATTCAAACAACCGTTTAATCGCTATTTTTTATACAGACTTCTTCCCGAGAAAGAGCAAACGCAACGGTGCTTGGATGACTTCCTTTAAGTCGCAATACATTCAAAATGGAACGGATCAACGTCCACATATATCCATTGTCTGTAACTTCACCAAGCCAACTGCCACCAAACCATCATTATTGACGTTTAACGAGGTCACTACCCTCTTTCATGAATTTGGACACGCCTTACACGGTATGCTCGCTGATACGGTATATCCGAGTCTTTCTGGTACAAATGTCTATTGGGACTTCGTTGAACTACCAAGCCAAATTATGGAAAACTGGTGTTACGAAAAAGAAGCGTTGGAATTGTTTGCCAAGCATTATAAAACCGGAGAAGTGCTACCTATGGACTTAATCGAAAAAATAAAAGAAAGCGCTAGTTTCCAAGAGGGAATGGCTACACTACGTCAAATAAGCTTTGGACTATTAGATATGGCATGGCACGGTCAGGACCCCACAGGAATAACAAATCTAAAAGCTTTTGAAACCGAACAATTTGCCGATACACAACTCTATCCAGACGTGGCAGAAAACGCGATGAGTACGGCATTTTCTCATATATTTCAAGGAGGTTATTCCTCGGGATACTACAGCTATAAATGGGCAGAAGTACTCGATGCGGATGCTTTTGCCTACTTTAAGGAATATGGTATTTTCAATCGCGAAATAGCTTCTAAATTCAAGGAAAACATTTTATCAAAAGGCGGTACCGAACATCCAATGACTCTCTACAAAAAATTTAGAGGACAAGAACCCAATCCGGAAGCTTTGTTGAAAAGAGCTGGATTGTTATAGGCAGCTACGTCAATTCGCACAAATAAACCCAAAAAAGGCTGTTTCAAGATTTGAAACAGCCTTTTTTGTATAAAAGCATAAAAACCATCGTGCCGATGAAATAACAAATCACATCATAAACGTCGGAGGTGTAACGAGCATTTACGGTGGGCAAATAGCATTCAAAAAAAACACTGTAATAAAGCAATAAAGACAAAGCCATTGACCATGAAAGCTGCGCTTCGACACCCTTTATCTCAACCAATACCGCCCAAACAATCCACAACACCAAAGGCATCACCAATAAGTCATTGAGGTAATTCTGAATAAAGGCAGGTAATTCAACTGCCAGTCTCTGTAGGAAATATACACAAGTACCCAACAGCAGTAAGCCTATAAAATATCTATTTGACAATATCCTCATGCTACGATTACTGCTATTACCCACGCAATAAACCCTCCTACCGCCATCGCAATTACCCAGCCGACATAGACGACTTCAAACAAAACACGAACCAACCAAAATCGGTGGTTTTGCATTTTCTTGATCTGCAATTCTATTTTGGAAGGTCCTTTCTCTGCCTCGCGTTTCCGCACTTCTTTAAACTGTTCTTGACGCACCAATTCACGTTGCTTGACAACGGAAAGCAAAGCACCACAGTTGTCACAATGAATCTTATTTGCGTTAAAAGTTCCACATTGCGAACATCGTATATGAACTTGCTCACTCTTCTTCTCTGTAGTCAAAATTAAATTGAAAATTAAATTAAATCCAAAGTTACACCTTTTTTACGCATGACTATCTGTATTTGTTCTCCGTTCGTTTAAAAGCAAAAAGACCGACACTTGCGTGCCGATCTTTTCTAATTTGAAACTAGTATAAATACAACTAATTGTTCAGTCCTCCAGTTCTTTTTGGACTTTTTTGAGCAGGCCATTCTATAGTCTTGCCATCGCTGCTCTTGGGCAAGTTGATTTTTTGACGCGGTACCAGTTCTTCTTCTTGACTGGCTTTATAAGCCAATATTGCAATTAGAATAGCGTTGTTACGAACCTCATCAAATACGATTTTATCATAGGTATCTCTATTGGTATGCCAAGTATGGTTTCCATAACCCCAACTTAAAGCTCCCAACATAAAAGCAGGTATGTTTGCACTTACAAAAGAAACGTGATCGGAGCCACCTGAAGATGGTGATCCAGGAAATGTTGTTTTTAAATCTTTTTTGTAATCTTCTGGTACATCATAAAGCCATTTTCCCAAGAAATCATAGGCATGTAGAAATCCTTGTCCGTTTAAATTGACTATCCTACCCGTTCCATTATCCTGATTAAAGACTGCTTGAATTTTGTCATGCAACTCCGGATGATCTTCTACAAATGCTCGAGAACCGTTAAGTCCTTGCTCTTCACTTCCCCAATTTCCAATTAAAATCGTTCGTTTGTTATTAGGCAATACTTTTTTTAATATCCGGGCAGCTTCCATCATAACGATAATACCCGTTCCATTATCAGTAGCTCCAGTGCCTCCATCCCAACTATCTAAGTGAGCTGATAAGATAACATACTCATCGGGCGTTTCAGTACCCTTGATTTCCGCAATCGTATTGTATGTTTTTGTCTTACCTAAGTTTTTTGAAATTGCTTTAATTTTGATTTTAGGTTTGATTCCCTTTTCCGCCAAACGATATAAGGTACCGTAGTCCTCCAAAGCCATATCAATAGTAGGTATTTTTGTTGTAAAAGCTTCAAAAATTCGATTGGCCCCCATAATCCCCGTCCAAAATGACGATACTATGCCGACTGCTCCGGCATCTTCTAATGCTTTAGGTAAGGTTTTTATGTCATAACCTGTATTTACTATACGCTGATTCCACGAATCGGTCTGACTTTTCTTCAAATCTTGCATTTTCGCAAAAGAAGCAGGCGTTGCATACTCTTTCCATTGTTCTTCCGATCGACCGGTCGGTTGAAGCATCGATATCAAAATAATTTTTCCCTTAGCATTGGGTAGCCATTTTTGAAATTCAATACTATTGTCCACAAAAGGCAATACAATGACCTCGGCTTCTATGCCCTGATCTACAGTTGAAGGATTCCATGCCAATTGGATGGCTTCCAAAGACTTTAAACGGGGCGCTGTCATCTCCACCTGTGTCACTCCTCGCTGCCACGCTCTCCACTCCCCATATTCCTCATTACGTGCATTTATCCCCATTTTGAGGTATTGATCCACCACCCAATCATGTGCTTGCTTCATTTGAGGAGTTCCCACTAAACGAGGACCAATAACATCCATCAATTCAAAAGCATATTGTTCTAATTGTGAATTTTGATTAGCCTCTTTTACGATAGCATCGACGATTGGGTCTTGTTGTTGTGCACAAACTGTCGAAGTTGACAAAATAAATAGAGCAAACGTTAGCCATCTAACGCTTTTATTCCTTGTAACATAGCTAAACATAGGGTGCATTTTTAAAAGGTGAGATTTAAAAGCAGCAAATTAGTAAAAATACCTCGGCTTTTCAAACCTAAAAGTAAAGAAACTATTTATCGAGCAAGCATAAACTGTATTTACTCTAAAAAAGAAAGCCTATTAAATAATTTATGACAATTGTTTAAATAAGAAAAAAACTGGCATTGTTTTGGATAATAATTTATCAATATAAAACCTTAATCATCTCAGTATGAAAAAATTAATTTTAACAGCATTACTTGCACTACCTGTGCTCGGATTTGCACAAGAAAGGCCTAGAGTCGAGAAAAAGAACAGCGAACCAAGAAAATCTAAGGATAAAATCGCCTATATCTTAAATAACCAATTGGTGAGTAAAGCAGAACTCGATAAACTCTCCACAGAGCAGATTACAAAAATCAATATCGTTAAAGAACCTTTTATCAAAGACGGTATAGAGTATATGGGTCAAATTCAAATGGAATCCATTGAGTAGTTCTCGGGAGGGAATTTTTACCTGGAATATATTCTCACTCCAATGCATTAATAATCCATATTTATTTTTATAAGTAACCAATTCCCTTCGAGTCGGTCGTTATATAGAAATAAATATGGATTTTTTTATTTCAGCATTTTCAAATTTTACAATTAGACGTTTTACCCTCAGTAAATTGCGCTAATGTGCTGATTTTTATTAAAAACCCCGGTTTATACCTCCCTTATTTCTGAGTTGGATTTTCAAGATTCTTTTCACTAGTTTCCTCTTTCAAAACTGTCTTGGCGACTTTTCCAATAGAAAGTCCTTGCACTACGATAGAAAACAACACCACGATATAAGTAATCTCTAAAAGCATTTCTTTGTATTCGTTATAAGGTAGTGATAACACTAAAGCAATCGAAACACCTCCACGAATCCCTCCCCAAACCAACACAATCAAGGATCCTTTAGTATAAATTCTATTTCTCGAAAAAACTCTATAGGGTATTAAGATTGACAACATCCTCGAGAATAAAACAACTAATATCGTAATTAAGGCTAACCAAATATGTTTTTCAATATCGGGTAATAACAACAATTCAAACCCGATAAACATAAACAGAATTGCATTTAGGATTTCATCTATTAACTCCCAGAACTTAGTGAGATAGTCTTGAGTTTCGTCGTTCATCGCCACTTTTTTTCCGTAATTACCAATAACAAGCCCGGCAATTACCATGGCCAGCGGACTTGAAACATGTAAGGTTTTGGTCAGCAGAAACCCACCCATAACCAAGGCCAATGTAATGAGTACAGTCACTTTATAATCGTCTATCTTTTTCATTACATGTGAAGCGGAATAACCCAACAGAAAACCTACCAAAACACCTCCTATAACTTCTTGTGCGAAAAACTTAGACACCGACAAAAAGGTGATGTCCACATCTTCACTCAAAGCCAATCGCAAAACTACCGCAAACATAACTACGGCAACTCCATCGTTAAAAAGAGACTCCCCAGTGATTTTTGTCTCTATGGACTTGGGCACTTTTACCTGTTTTAAAACACTTAAAACCACTATAGGATCTGTCGGTGAAATTAAAGTTCCAAACAGTAAACAATAGATAAAGGGAAGTGAAACCCCAAATAAAGGACAGATATAGAACAGGAATCCAGCAATAAAGAAAGCGGAAAGAACTACACTGACAGTTGAATACAACATAATAGCGAGTCGATGTTCACGCAAATCAGCGATATTGATATGCAATGCCCCAGCAAACAACAAAAAATTCAACATGGCACCCATCAATACCTCATCAAAATCAAACTGACTGATCAACTTAAAAAAATCTCGGGTTGCTTCGGGGAAAAGTTGATCGCCAAGCAAACGTATCCCTATAGATACCAATACGGCAATAACCATGATACCGATTGTCGTAGGCAGTTTTAAAAATCGCAAATTCAAATAAGCAAACCAAGATGCCAATACAATAAATATTGAAAAAGTATAATAGAGCTCCATAAAACAGAATCGTTTACTTCAAATTTAGTCAAAAAACAACAAGTAATTACTCCGGATTCGAAGATACTTATTAAGCAGCTACGAGGATGCGACCATGCGACCATGCGCATATAAAAAAAGCAGCCAATAGGGCTGCTTTATATATATAATTCTAGATTAAAAACCGTTTAAAGTCCTTTGTAGTTAGCTAAGAAATGTACCAAAGTACGGATACCGGTTCCGGTTCCACCATGTCCTTTATAATTTTGAGGAGCTTCTGTAAAAGCAGGTCCAGCAATATCGATATGAACATACGGATATTTGGCAAAATGCTCTAAAAACTTACCTGCAGTAATGGTTCCTGCATTACGACCACCAATGTTTTTTAAGTCGGCGATTGAGGACTTTACTTGTTCTTTGTAATCATCCCAGAAAGGCAATAAAGCCAAACGTTCGTGTACTGCAAATCCCGATTTCACTAAAGCTGCCAAAACCTCATCACTTGCATTACCCATAAGGCAGGAAGCACGGTCTCCCGCCACCATTAAGGCTGCTCCAGTAAGTGTTGCAGCATCAATAATCAATTCGGGTTCATATTGATTGGCATAGGCAATAGCATCACCTAAGATCATACGTCCTTCTGCATCGGTATTCAATACTTCCACTGTGGTACCGTCATACATGGTAATTACATCACCAGGTGTATAGGCGTTTCCACCGGGTCTATTATCCGTTGCAGGAATCAAACCGATGATATGTACATTCATTTTATTTAAAGCCGCTGCATAGATAGTACCCGCCATACAAGCTGCACCACCCATATCCGACTTCATCAAATCCATAGAACTCGGTGTCGGCTTTAAACTCAAACCTCCCGTATCATACACCACCCCTTTACCAACTAAAACCACCGGTTTTGAATTGATAGCATTGGCTGGTTTGTATTCCATAATCGTGAAAGTTGGAGGATCAATCGACCCCTTGTTTACAGCAATTAATCCACCCATTTTCAGGTCTTCAATTTTTGCCTTATCCAATACCTTTACGTCGAAATGAGCTTCCTGACCTAATAATTCAATTTCTTTGGCCAATTGTTCCGCAGTCAAAAAACTAACGGGCTCGTTAACCATTGTTCTAGCCCAATATACCGCTTTAATAGTGTGGTTTAAATCACTGATTATTTTAGCGTCAAAAGCACCTTTCAGTTGAATCTGTTTTAAGGCATAGCTTTTCTCTGCTGCATCTTTGAAATATTTTAAAAACTGATAGTTTGACAAAGCTATACCTTCTGTCAAGGCTAGAGCGGCATCGGTACTACCGACTACAGTTAAATTATCTGCTTTTACATCCAATTGGGTGCGTATCGCATATCCAGCAAGCCGCATTTTCTCTAAATCAGCGTTTTCCTTTACAAAAAAGAAATATTGATTGCTCATTTTAACGAAATCACTTTCTTTTTTTGACTTTAAGAATTCTTCTACAAAAGTAGAAAGCCATTCCACATTAGGAAATTCAAGTGTATTTTGTTCCGCACCCAGGACATAAACGACATTTGCCTGAGTTTGGATTTCATTAACCAGTTGTATCATTTTATTATTTATTTTAGAAATACAAATATACCTTTTTTAGACAAAGCTAAAAAACTTCTCGCCAACTATCAATAGCCACCAAACTATCGGAACACTTTCTACCCAAAAGAGGGTGAAATATTTGGTTTGTTGAGGCGAAGCCTTCCATGTAAAAAATAACACCAAGGCTACGATGACCAAATTATTCCATGCTTGTATAGACTGAAACCCGAGCTTAAAAAACTCTAAAAAATAAAATGGAATCAACAATAAGAAAATGAGTCTTTTGGTTTTTTCCATTCCCAAAGTCTGAGGCACGGTTTTTAACTTTTTATCATCAAATTGCAAATCGACGATTTCAAAAATTAAAATTAAGATCAAGACGAGAAAGAAACGTTGCAAAAACTTGATTCCAATATCCTGTGTCAATGCTAATCCGGCATTAACTATCGGCACAATCAGTGTGACACCAGCCCAACAAAACGATACAATATAAATTTTAATACCTGCCCAATTTCGTAAATTTGGAATTTTCGGGTAAATCGGTATCGCATACAACAAGCACAGTAACAACAGTCCTAAAGTAACGAGCTGTGCATTAAACTGCAGCATAAAAAAACTAAAACCCGCAATCGTCAAAGCAATCAGACTCATCGCAATTATCGCTTTCATGTTTTTTGAAAACACGCCTTTTGACTTATAAACCGTTTCGGCATATTTAATAAAATTATAGGAAAAAAGTGTCCCAAAAAAAGCAAGGGCAGATACGACTGTATCAAATGGAATATTGCAAAAATAAAAAGTCATTTGAACCAGTGAAAATACGGCCAACGAAACATGTACACTCCCATTGAGATAGAGGTTGAAAGCAGTTCGGATAGAGTTATTCATAGGGAGACTTCTGTATGAAGCTGTAATTTAAGTACATTTTTAAAATTAGGTTCTATATTCGGTAAAAATATCGGATTTATGGTTATTTTTGTATGCTTAAACACAACTTATCTTTTATAATAGTAGAATGAAAAAAAATGCATTTGCTTTAAGACACATTGGTCCAAGACCGGCGGATTTGGAACATATGTTAAAAACTGTTCAAGTTGACAACATAGAACAACTGATTTACGAAACTTTCCCAGACAATATTCGGTTAAAACAAGATTTACAATTAGACCCTGCTATGACAGAGTATGAGTATTTGGCTCATATTCAAGAATTGGGTAATAAAAACAAAGTTTTTCGTACGTATATCGGAATGGGATATCACGAAGCAGTTGTACCTGCGGCTATTCAAAGAAATATTTTTGAAAATCCAGGATGGTATACCGCATATACTCCATATCAAGCAGAGATTGCCCAAGGTCGTTTGGAAGCGCTTTTAAATTTTCAGACTACGGTTATAGAGTTATCGGGTATGGAAATTGCCAATGCTTCTCTATTGGATGAAGGAACTGCTGCTGCTGAAGCTATGGCTCTTTTATTTGATGTTAGAACCCGTGACCAAAAGAAAAACAACGCAAACAAATTTTTTGTTTCAGAAGCTATACTTCCTCAAACGCTTTCGATTTTACAAACCCGTTCAACGCCAATTGGAATTGAATTAGTAGTTGGTAATCACGAAACTTTTGATTTCTCAGAAGCTTATTTTGGAGCTATATTACAATATCCAGGTAAATACGGTCAAGTTTATGATTACACAGACTTTATCCATATAGCCAAATCCAAAGACATTAAAGTAGCCGTTGCTGCAGATATTTTGTCTTTAGTGACTTTAAAATCTCCAGGAGAGATGGGCGCTGATGTTGTTGTAGGAACTACACAACGTTTTGGTATTCCACTAGGATTTGGAGGTCCTCATGCAGGTTTCTTCGCAACTAAGGAAGAGCACAAACGCAGTATGCCAGGACGTATCATTGGGGTTTCTCAAGATGCGGATGGAAACCGTGCACTTCGTATGGCTTTACAAACTAGAGAGCAACATATCAAACGCGAAAGAGCGACTTCTAATATTTGTACAGCTCAAGTATTATTGGCTGTTATGGCAGGAATGTATGCGGTTTATCACGGTCCTAAAGGATTGGAGTTTATCGCCAATGAGGTTCACACCAAAGCGGTAACTGTTTCTAAAGCTTTAGAAAAACTAGGCTTTAAACAAAAGAACAGCGATTTCTTTGATACGATTTTGATCGAAGCCAATTCGGCTAAAGTTCGTGCCATTGCAGAACATTACAGTGTAAACTTTAATTATATCGACGAGCAAACACTTTCTATTTCCTTAAACGAAACGGCAAATTTAAGCGACATCAATACGATTGTTGAAATTTTTGCAGAAGTTGCTGACAAGGATTTCTTTAAGATCACCGAAATCGAAACCGGTGTTCATTTTGCAGAAAGACTAGCTAGAAATACACCGTTTTTACAACATGATGTGTTTAATAGTCACCATTCTGAAACGCAATTAATGCGTTATATCAAAAGATTAGAGCGTAAAGATTTGGCTTTAAATCAATCGATGATTTCTTTAGGATCTTGTACGATGAAATTGAATGCTGCTGCTGAGATGCTTCCTTTAAGCAATCCGCAATGGAACAACATTCACCCGTTTGCGCCTGCTGAACAAGCAGAAGGCTATATGACCATGTTAAAAGCTTTAGAAGAGCAATTGAATGTGATTACAGGATTTGCAGGTACCTCTTTACAACCAAACTCTGGTGCACAAGGAGAATATGCCGGTTTAATGGCCATCCGTGCTTATCACCATGCCAATGGAGATTTTCAAAGAAACATCGCCTTAATTCCAGCTTCTGCTCACGGAACCAACCCGGCTTCTGCTGCAATGGCAGGAATGAAAGTTGTAGTTACTAAAACTACGGAAGAAGGTAATATCGATGTGGAAGATTTAAAAGCTAAGGCGGAATTACACAAAGATAATTTATCTTGTTTAATGGTAACTTACCCATCTACTCATGGAGTTTATGAAAGTGCTATTACCGAAATAACAAATATCATTCATCAAAATGGTGGTCAAGTCTATATGGACGGTGCCAATATGAATGCCCAAGTTGCCATGACAAATCCAGCCAATATCGGAGCTGACGTTTGCCACTTAAACTTACATAAAACTTTCGCTATTCCACATGGTGGAGGTGGACCAGGGGTTGGACCAATTTGTGTAGCACCACATTTAGTTCAATTCTTACCGTCAAATCCTTTGGTAAAAACCGGAGGCGAAAACGCAATTACTTCTATCTCTTCGGCTCCTTATGGTTCGGCATTGGTTTGTCTGATCTCTTACGGTTATATCGTGATGTTAGGTGCTGACGGTTTGAAAAAAGTAACGGAACAAGCTATTTTAAATGCCAATTATATGAAAGCCCGTTTAGAAGGTCATTACGACATTCTTTATACGGGTGAAAAAGGAAGAGCCGCTCACGAAATGATCGTAGACTGTCGTCCATTTAAACAAAACGGAATTGAAGTAACCGATATCGCAAAACGTTTAATCGATTACGGTTTCCATGCACCAACGGTATCTTTCCCTGTGGCTGGAACACTTATGATTGAACCAACAGAAAGTGAAAGCGTTGAGGAATTAGACCGCTTCTGTGATGCGATGATTTCTATTCGTAAAGAAATTGCCAACGCAACAGCAGAGAATCCGGTAAACGAATTGAAAAATGCGCCTCACACTCTAGCTTTATTAACTGCTGACAACTGGGATCTACCTTATTCAAGAGAAAAGGCAGCCTACCCAATAGAACACGTAGTGGATAATAAATTCTGGCCTAGTGTTCGTCGTATTGACGATGCATACGGAGATAGAAACTTAGTTTGTTCTTGTGCTCCTATCGAAGCATATATGGAAAACTAGTCGAAAACCGACTTCAAAATAACTTTTAAGGACCTCTAATCGGGGTCCTTATTTTTTTAGCTTTTATTTTTGCTTTTATTTAGACTAATTATGAATAATGATTATATTTGCATCTTTATTAATCATTTCCCCCTAAATAAAAGAAACATGTTCCCCCCTAAAAAAACTTTTTTTAACTGGCTTCTTGTACTTTTACTATCCCACAATTTAACTAGTGCGCAAGATAAAATTGCGATTGGAGAAACCCGTGAACTGCAGTCCAAGATACTTCATGAAAATCGAAGCCTACAAATTTACCTTCCCCCATCCTATCAAAATTCAAAAATTCAGCAGGCCCACTATCCCGTTATTTATTTATTAGATAGCGAAACTAATTTTCACTATCTGACGGGCTTTATCGAAAAAATTTCGCAGGGGCCCTATGCCTATATTCCCGAAATGATTGTAGTAGGTATCGTCAATACCAACCGCTCCAGAGACTTAACTCCCACCCCTATAATCGATAAAAAAACCAAACAACTAGACACTAAAAACTCCGGTGGCAATGAGGCTTTTATCTCTTTTATACAACAAGAACTGTTCCCATGGGTCGATAGTCACTACCGCACTGAAAACTATAAAATACTAATCGGTCATTCCTTTGGTGGAATCACGGCTTTAAATATACTGCTGCATCACACCAAAATGTTTAATGCTTACCTGGTACACGATCCGAGCATTTGGTATGATAATCAGCTTGTTTTAAAACAATTTGAAGCAAGTACTACAACCGACTTATTAAAGCGAAAGCTCTATCTAACTCAAGCCGGAGAACCATTTAATAACACCGAACTCAACGATCATTTTACATCCAACAAAAAATTTAAAGCTTTGTTGGATAAGGGTAAATTCCAAAATTTAAAATGGCAATTTCAACAATATGAAGCGGAAGATCACGGAAGCATACCGATTATTGGCAATTTAGATGGTTTACGATATATTTTTAAAGCACATCAAATCAATATCAAAGCGGTAGCCACACAACCCGATCTAATCAAAAATTCTTACCGTAAATTGAGCGAAGACTTAAATTTTCAATTTCTTCCCACGGAAACCTATATCGAAAAAGTTGCTCGCTATTTGATGCGTATAGGCAAAATGGAACAAGCTCTTGGCTATCTCGAACAAAACCTCAGTAGTTTTCCACACAGTCCGCAAGCCCATTATTCTTTGTATGAATATTATATACAAATCCAGCAAAAAGAAAAAGCTGAAGCTTATTTAAGTGAAGCTTTAACCTTGGGCTATCCTTCTAATTAATACAATCTACATCATGTCGAGGAAATCAAAACCCACGTGGAAACAACGTGCGAAAAAAATACTGGGTCAACTTCACTTATGGCTGGGATTACTCTCTGGAATTATTGTATTTATTGTATCCATAACCGGAGCTATTTACGTTTTTAATGAAGATATCACACATTTTACCAGAAGTCATGTTATTTATCATGGCGAGCAAAGCATCGAAAATAAAAAACCGCTACCTGTATATGAGTTGCAACGTATCGTCAACGATTATGTTCAAGAGGAAATATCGTCAGATGATGTCACTATACCCATTGATAAAAATCAATCTTATCAATTTGGTTTTAACAAAACCAATCGCAAGGGCTGGAATTATTTCGACACTTATTTAATTTACAAAAATGCTTATGTCAATCAATATACCGGTGAAGTACTAGGAGTTTATAACATTCGAGAAAACATTTTCTTTTTTACGATGATACTACACCGCTCCTTGTTGCTTAATGCGGGAATTGGAAGCTTAATCGTAGGAATCGCAACAATCATTTTTACGCTGATGTTGATTACAGGTATAGTATTGTGGTGGCCGAAAAATAAAAAGGCTGCCAAACAACGGATTTGGTTTCGCTGGAAAAACATCAAAGGGTGGAAGCGAAAAAACTATGATTTACACAATATACTCGGATTTTATGCATCGCTTATAGCCATGATTGTAGCCCTTACAGGTTTGTGTTTATCGTTCCGCATTTTAACTAGCGGCATTTATATGTTGCTCTCAGGAGGCACCGGAGATTACCCCAATTTTGATCAGTATAAAACCACCGCTCCGGAATCGGTAGAAACACTACAGACCATCGAAGAAATTATAGAAAAAGTACGCTATTATTATCCCGATGCCGCTTCCTTCGGATTAGATTTAGAGGATCATTCTCAAGGCGATCACCATCACGATAATTTAAGTATTTATGTAAAGAACTCCCCATTTACTTATTATGACAATCACTTATTGATATTTGATGAGCATTCGGGAGACTTATTGTTTAATAGACCCTACCAAGACCAAACGTTGGCCGAAAAAGTAGTCGGCGCCAATTACGACATACATGTTGGTGGTATACTCGGCTTTGGCGGTAAACTGCTGGCGTTTGTATCGAGCCTTATTTGTGCCTCATTGCCGATTACCGGATTTCTAGTCTGGTGGGGTAGAAAAAAGAAAAAAAGAAAGACAATTACAACACAGTATCATGAAAAATAGATTTATAGTTGCCTTAACGCTTTTGACTGTCTGTAGCTATGGTCAAACAGAAGCGCAAATAGACAGTATTTTAGCCATACATAACATACAATTGGGCGAAGTGCTCATTACCGCAAAGAAACCGCTGTTTAGCCAAAAATCGGATAAGATGATTTTTAATGTTGAAAACAGTGTTTTATCTGAAGGAAGTAATGTGCTCGATTTGTTGGCCCGTGCGCCCGGAGTCGTTGTCGGACAAGATGGCGACATATCGCTACGCGGTAAAAGCGGTGTGAGTGTGATGATTAATGGTAAGATGACCTACCTCTCTCAGAAAGATTTGGCCAATATGCTCAAATCCACCACATCGGGTGCCGTAAAACACATCGAAGTAATCACCAATCCTTCGGCAAAATACGATGCTGCTGGTAATGCCGGTATTGTGAATATCGTTTTAAAAACGGCACAACTAGAAGGGCTTAATGGTACGATATTCACCAATTATGGCCGTGGTCGTAAAAACAGAACCAACTCGGGATTTAGTTTAAATTATTCCAAAGCGCGTGTGAACGTGTTTGGAGATTACAGTTATACTTTTAGAGGAGAAGAGGAGCGCAAAACTTTTAAACAAGATTTTTACAACCCAGCGCAACCTTCAATTCTAGAGCGACATACTTTACAGCGCAATACTACCGATGAACCGTTAACATCAAACAATTTTAAATTTGGTGCGGACTACGCTTTAAGCACCAATAGCCAGATCGGCTTTTTAGTCGATGCGAAACTCGGTCGCTATGAAGATCGAGTAGGTGGTAGAAACAGCCTATATAACGGAAAACAACTATTACTAACCGATGCTTTAACCCGAAATCACAATAAAGAATCTTGGAATGACCTTACATACAGTATCAACGGTAGGCATCAATTTAATGAAAAAGGGCTGTTGTTGAATTTCGATATTCAATACAAGAACAACAGCTTTAATTCAAATCAACTTCAACAGGCCAACTATTTACAAATCGACCCCGAATCGACTGTAGAGTTGCGAGATAGACGGGGTCAAATCCCGTCTTCCTTAGAGGTTTGGGATGCTACCGTTGATTTGGTTGTTCCGTGGAATGCCAAAAACAATTTGGAGTTGGGCTGGAAATCAAGTATCAAATCTAATGATAATCCTTCTACATACGAATTTCAAGAAAGCGACCATTGGGTTATTGACCCAAGCGCAACCAATCACTTCGTATTTAAAGAGCAAATCCACGCCGGTTACGCCAATTATAAATTTCAGGGTTCCCGGTTTCATTTTCAAGCTGGCCTACGAATGGAATACACCACTATCGATGGTGAACAGCGCATTTCCAATCTGAAGAATACGGATGATTATATAAAATTCTTTCCTAGCCTATCCATGAAATACGAACTTAACGACCAAAATGCCTTTCATACTTCTTATAGCAAAAGAATTAATCGTCCCAGTCACTTTGATTTGAATCCGTTTCGATTTTATGATGATCCTTTTAATTATTGGTATGGAAACTCCGATTTAATTCCGGAAATAACGCATTCCGTAGAACTGGGATACAGCTGGAGAAACTGGCTTATGAGTTCTCTGTATTTTAGTCAAACCAACAATGTAATGACCGAAGTTTTCGATTACGATTCCCTAACCAATACCACCGCTTCGACTCAAAAGAACTTAGACCATTCGTATAATTACGGTATCAATATAACCAGCTCTGTGAACTTATTTTCCTGGTGGTCTATGAGTAATTTATTTAATGTTTTTGAAAACCGTTACCGCGGAAATTATAAGGATATGACTATAGATACCAACAAGGCTACTTTTACTCTAAGTTCGCAAAATGCCTTTCAAATAGCAACAGGTTTTCAAGCAGAAGCCAACGGTCAATATCATGCGAAATCCAATATTGGACTCTATGAAAGAGCCGCATATTTTGATTTAACTCTCGGTTTATCCAAGCAAATTTTAAATGAGAAAGGCAGTATAAAACTGTCGCTAACCGATGTTTTAAGAACGCGTAATTACGAGGTTATTTCCCATATGCCTAGCTCAACCATTAGCAAAAATTACAGCTTAGATAGCCGAATTGCAACCCTGTCTTTTACCTATAAGATATAAAGTACAATTCGATTTTTGAAACTGTACTACTCCTGCGAGGTCTATTTATAGGTCTCGCTTTTTTTGGCTAAAGATTAAAAAATGCGGTAAAGTCAGCACTTTACAAATAAGATACAAACACTATACAAACACAGCACAACTAAAAACCGGTATATTAAATATCTAATAAAAATGATACAAACCGCTTACAAAGACAGTACAAATATCATACAAAGGCCTCAATACTACGCTTGTGTGATACGAACCCGTAGGTATAGCAACAGCCGTTTGTCAAACACAGCAAATCAGGCGTAAAAAAGAGGCTATTTCCTAATTCGAGGCGCCGCTGTTTTTACCGTATTTTCACTTAAAAACGGATATGTACTTGGTTTTAACGGTTTAATTATAATCGTAAAAAACGAAGAGGCTACCCTTTTGAGATAGCCTCTTTATTAAAATAAAAATACTTTTTTGGACAAACTTAGAAGAAATAGCGAACTTTTCCCGAGAAACTTCGACCGGGTTTTTGCAAGCTAAAATTGTCGTAAACCAATTTATCCCAGAGGTTCCGGCATTCAAAAGTAAATTGAAATTTTTCTTTTTTACCCAAGGTATAGGCAGCCATAAAATCGTGTGTAATCTGTTCTGGAATAAGTCTTTTTCCGTTGTTTTTATCTCCTTGACTCGGCCATAACAAATAAAACTCATGGATATACATCATGGAATATCCAAAGGTCAAATTATCGTCTTTCCCCGTCCATAAGTCCTTTAAGGTATAAGAGGCATCTAGATTTCCGTAAAGATAAGGTACGTTGGGCAAACGGTCTTTATACACTATGCTTTGTACCCCTTCAACATATTTAGTATTGTTTAGCATTTTTTGGTAGGTACCGTTAATGCCGATAGAAAATTGATCTTTATACAAATACCTCCACTCCGCTTCAATACCATAATTTTTGACAGCAGCTAAATTTTCAGACATTTGATAGTTCTCTTTAAAATCCAGTTTTTGTCGGATAAAATCTTTAGAATCTCTATAAAAAAGGTTGGTATCAAAAATCACTCGGTTATGGGAAAAAGGCCATTGAAAATTAAATCCTAAATTATAATTTTCGCTCACTTCAGGTCTTAGATTGACATCGCCAATAATGTTGATCATATCTCCAAAAATCTCACTATTATCCGGAAGTCTGATTGCTTTTTCAAATGAGGCTTTCAATTGAAAATTGTCGTGAATAAAGTAAGAAGCCGTTAAACCATACCCATATTCGTCATACTTTTTTTCAAATTCTTGATAAGCGATGTCACCCCATTTTCCACTAGGATTATAGGATTGACTGTATTTATTAATTTGATTGTAGTATTTGACAAATGCCGAGGCGCTCCAAGTATTGTTCGGAGTAAATTGATAGCCCAAGCCCGAGATGTTTTTTGTTGTTTTTGCCGGTTGTTCGTATTTCTGCGCTTCGGGAAACAGCTCATCACTACCCTTTCTATTGAATAAATTAATGGTGTTACTCAAGGAGATTCCATGGTGTTCCTTCCATTGGTAGTTTAACGAGGAAGACAGCATACCGTTGTTGTTTTTGAATTTATACATCGAATAATCCCTTTCACCGCCTTTTTTCTTATTTTGCAACTGGTAATCGATATAGTCACCCGTCCAGCCATATCTTCTGTATAGGGTATCTATATTTTGTTCCGTTCCCAAATTGTAATTTGCATTGACATTAAAATCCAATCCAGCGATTATGAAATCCTTTTTTTGATATACAAAAGTTGGCATCACAATATTCCCTCGATGATGCAAGCCTCCAAAAATTGTTTCCATACGAGCTCCGGTTTGGATTTCCTTATAACTTTGCCCCAATGTAATTCCAAACGCGAGTTTATCGGCAAACTTTTTATTGACAAAACCAATTTGACCAATAAAAGTCTCGTTGTGATACTGATCGTGAAAACGCTTTAATTTTTTATTCTTTTCAATCAGTTTTCCCGAATTCAAATCGTATAAATCGACTTGAACCTTATAATCATTATCGGAAAAATTTTGGAAGGCATTGATTTGAGTAAAAAACCCATTATCCGTTGCATAAATAAAATTAACATTAGAACGGTGTGTATTGAAGGATCCATAGGAGTAGGACATGTCCAAGCTGGTTTTGCTAAAATTATTGGTGATAATGTTAATCGCTCCCCCTAAGGCATCGGAACCCAAACCAACCGGAACAACTCCTTTGTAAATCTCGATTCGTTTGGCCAAATTAATCGGAATATTATTAAGTTGAAAAGCCGAACCGAAATTATCCATTGGGATTCCATCTAAAAAAAACTTGATTTGATTACCTCCATAACCGTTAAGTGCGAAATTCATTGTGGACCCCACTCCGCCACTTTCTCTTACGCGCATACCCGATACTTTGTTCAGCGCATGCCCAATATCCATGGTGGTATTATGCAACTTGACAGCATCGACAACAGCAACATTAAAGGCTTTTTCCTTGACCTGTTGAATTTGATCTTTGGCCGTTATATTAATTTCTGAAAGCGTACTTACTTTGCTTTCCAAACGAATAGCCAAGACCACACTTACATTTTTAAGGCTGATTTTTTCAGAATAAGTTTCATAACCGATGTCATTTACATCCAACGTATAATCGCCATTTTTCACATTATTAAAACTGTATTCTCCTTTACTGTTGGTTTCAGAAAATTTATTGGTTTCTCTTAAAACAACCATAACTTTAGATACAGCAACCCCATCTTGATCGCTAACCTTGCCCGAAATCTTTATGAATTCCTGCGCAAAACTCGTTTGGATTGCCACTAAAAGCAAAAAGACAATCCACTTCATCTGTTTTTTCATCCTGATTTTTTTTAGTCTATTGGTGTGAAACTTAAAAACAAAACAACTCACAGTGGAGTTGTTTTGTTTAATAAAATCTATAAATTACTCCGCAGATACTTTTGAAATAGCGGTAATTCTACCACCTTCTACTTTCAGTCCTCTGGTAGCAGTTGCAGCTACAGCATCAAATTTATATACATAGGCACCCTCTGGTGCATTGATACCCACATATACCGTTTTACCGTCCATTGGAGCATAATCACCTTTAGTCGCAAAACCGCTGTCTTTTAAATTTGACGGTAAGCCAGTCACCCATTGGAAGGTTTTGTTGTAAACATTAATAGCCGCAAATTTG
The DNA here is from genome assembly GCF_019345525.1 of Flavobacterium sp. NKUCC04_CG. Lineage (GTDB taxonomy): Bacteria > Bacteroidota > Bacteroidia > Flavobacteriales > Flavobacteriaceae > Flavobacterium. Next base: position 139,242 of record NZ_JAHKRA010000001.1, read on the forward strand.
ATTTCATCATTATTGGAAGCCTTGTCGTTAATCATTCTTGCAATAAAGTTACCGTTACCTGCATATTTGAAATCAACTATATATGCACCACCTGAAACCTGTTCTAAATTAAAAAAGTAGTTTTTGTCAAAATCTATGGATTTCCCATCAATTTTTACGATAGCAGAAGGTTTTGTAGTCAACAACTGGTCTTGATCTCCTTTGACATTGGCAGAAGAAAATCCATAAGCATCTCCTTTCTCGTCACGCACCAAACCGTTTAAGTAATATCCGCCTAAATAGCTGGTTCTATCGTCTGTTATCACTTTCTCTAAGGTCATGCTCGGATAAGAATATACTGCAGCCCAGGTCGTATTTGGAAAAGAAGTTCCCCAAACATCACCACCAGCAACGCCGCGAATACTCATATACGGAGCAATTAATTTATTTCCTACTAAGGTAAAACCAGTGAAATGTGCACGCTCTCCGTTATTCGCTAGTTGTACTATATCTATAGCACCACTATTGACAATTTCATTCTTTTCTGTACTCACATTAAACCATCGCGCTTCTGTCTGCCCTGATCGAGGCACTTTACACAACATAATATCGCCACCAATTTCCGAAATCACCTGTACGGTTTCCGTTACAAAATCATTGGTTTTAGTCAATTTACCACTGGTACTTAAACCATATGTAGTTACAGCTCCTGGTCCGCCTTGCCCGTATAACATACTGTAAAACTTGTTTTTTACCGTTAAGTAATAACGATAACCATCTTGTTCAATTCCGTTGCCCGAAGTCGTGATACTACCGCTTTCTAAACTTTCAGCCGTCAATAAATAATCGGCTGTATCCGAGAACTCAACCGGTACAGCGGCAATTACATACCTTTCCTCTCCCTTTTCAATTGGAATTACTAGATTACTATCGTCACTTTTATCACAAGATGTCGTAATTACTCCCATCAAAAGCATCGCAAATACACTGAATTTAATTCTTTTCATTTGTTTTATGTTTATTTAGACTTAATTTTAATAGTGCAAAACTATTAGTTAAAAATCGCAAAACATAATTTTTTACTCATTTTATTTTAAATAAGTCTTAATAAGAATATAAATAGATATTTGCCTTTTTAACTACTTATTTTACAATGACAAATAGTGGGTTTATGTCGGAAAATCACAACAATTAAGAAAAACTAAAAATTCAAAAAAACTTAGCCTCAAACTATAAAACACATTAAAAAAACACAGCTCATTATAAATGTGGTAGTTATAAGTCATTTTCAATTTTAATAATCATAACTTCAAAATGCGTTTTATAAAAAAAAACTGTCTTTGATTACAAACTAGAAATTAATTACTACATTTATATATAATGAACGATTTATTTATCTCTAAACCTCTTATAATTAAAAACTATTTTAGGCGTTAACATATCAAATTCAACAAAAAAACATGAGCGTAAGAATAATTGGTTCGGGATGCTTTGTTCCCAAAAACGCGGTAACAAACAAAGATTTCGGAAAATTCGATTTTAGGGATGAACACGGAACTGTATTAAAGCACTCAAATGAAGTTATTGCTAGAAAACTTCAAGAGATTACAGGTATTGAAGAAAGACGTTATGTCGACGACGACAAACTGACTTCGGATATGGGCTTTTATGCGGCTCAAAAAGCGATTGAAACAGCGAATATTGACCCTGAAACTTTAGATTATATTATCTTTGCACATAATTTTGGCGATGTCAAAAAAGGGGCTATACAAACCGATTTACTACCCACTTTAGCAGCAAGAGTAAAACACAATCTGCGAATTAAAAACGCAAGATGTGTGGCTTATGATGTTTTATTTGGATGTCCTGGTTGGCTGGAAGGATCGATTCAAGCAAAGGCTTTTATCGATGCTGGAATTGCCAAAAGATGTCTGGTTATCGGAGCAGAAACCCTATCTCGAGTGATTGATTTACACGATCGAGATTCGATGATTTATGCCGACGGTGCTGGTGCAACTATTTACGAATTTAGCGATGAAAAAGGCGGTATATTGGCTCATGAAACGGGTTCATTCACTTATGATGAAGCCTTTTATTTATTCTTTGGAAAATCATACAATCCCGATTTAGATCCCGATACGCGTTATATAAAAATGCACGGCCGTAAAATCTATGAATTCGCTTTACAACAGGTTCCTCAAGCCATGAAAAGCTGTTTGGATAAAAGCGGCGTAGCCGTTGATGATGTCAAGAAAATCATCATACATCAAGCCAACGAAAAAATGGACGAAGCCATTGTTTCTCGATTTTACAAGCTATACAATAAAGAAGTTCCTAAAAACATCATGCCTATGAGTATTCATATGCTAGGCAATAGCAGTGTAGCTACCTTACCTACTCTATTTGATATGATTATGCGCAATGAAATGATCAATCATCAATTCAGTAAAGGCGATGTAATTCTCTTTGCTTCAGTTGGTGGCGGGATGAATATCAATTCCATGGTTTATCAGTTTTAAATAGTCTACAGTGAGCAGTTGCTCGTCAGTAGAGCACAGCAATATATGAATTAAGCAGTAGTTACGAATGACTGCTCACTAGAACCTAAAAATGTTCCCCATAATGCGCTTTATCCAATATTTTACTGCAGGACACCAAGGCGTAAAATAAACTACAGTAGTGTTTACTCCTAAAATCAATGCCACTTTAGCTATCAAATCGACAAGATTCGAATGAAGAAAAGGAAGTAGGTATACCCCTAATAAGGTAAGTCCGAAGAGCAGTATCATTTTGATAAAATTCCAATCGAAAGGCAATAGCTGCATTTTTAAATAAATAAAGTAGGTTTTTGCCGAGTTAAAAAGTGCGAGTGAGAACAACGAAGCATAAGCTACACCCAAGATGCCTAGATCCGTTTGTGTCAGCAAAACAAGGTTTAAGACTACATTTAAAACCATCAAAGATAAGATTGAAACAAGATTGAATCGATAATGTTTGGAATAAGAGATGATTTCAGTATTAAATCCGGTCGACATATTGATTACGACATTTAATCCCAACAAGATTATAACCGGTATAGAAGGTGCCAAATTATCATAGGTAGGCATCATCTTAAACAGAGATTCTATACCTACCACTATACATGAATATAGTATGGCAGCAATAAAAAACAGGGTTTTTGAAACCTCTTTATACTTCGCATTCAATTCTTGCCATTGCTCCTTTTTAATAAAATCTGAAATAACAGGTGCATATAGGGCAAAAACCCCTGTAGCGGGAATCGATAAAGCTGAAGCCAAGGTAACTCCAATATTATAGGTTCCATTGGCCTCAAACGAAATAAAGCTCGGAATCATTAAGGAATCCACTCTAAAAGCAAAAAAAGCACCAAAACTGCCTGCAAAAGCATATAAACTATAGGAATAATATTGCCGTTTGCTTACCTCCGCAAATAAGTCATGGAAGTGTCTATGGACTTTAAAAGCATAGTTTTTATATACATAATACCCAATCAAAAGCATGATACACCCGAATGAAAACACATACATCCATAAAGCCGTATTTAAAGCAAGCCCTTGATACATCACCAAAAGAAACAAAAGTGGTAAGGTGATTTTAGGAATGATTTTTTCGTATAAAGTTGGTACAGCTAGTTTTTGTAAGTTGGTTGCTTGCCTGCGAAACAATTCTATATAGGCCATAAAAATAGCCAATACAAAAGCCATCCAAATGTAGTCCATAGGTTCGGACCACGAAAAAGGAGCACTGAGTAACAACAATACAAACAGGAGTATAGCCAATTTAAAAATAGAAACTAAACTAAAACCAAACAATTTCTGTTGTAACTTGGCGTTGAGGCTGGGATAAAAATTAATTAACGCGTGAGTACTTCCCAAAACCAGTATAGGAAACATGATTTGTGTACAGGCTTCTACATAACGTATGATGCCCAACATCTCTTTGTTTCTTGGATAAATCAAGATGGTAGAAACAATTCCAATCAAGACACCTACGTAATTAATTACAGTAAAGAGAACGGCTTGTTTGGTGGAAATTTTTTTGCCCATTGATTTATAATAAAATAAATACAAATATACTTTCTAAAAACGGTAAACGACTATTTTTTTTAACTTTGTCCATTCAACTTTTCTATAAAACTATATGTACGAACAGACTTACCCAACCAAACGATTCCAAATCACTTTGAACTTTATAGAAAAACACCTTTCCAAGTCGGACAGGATTCTAGACTTAGGCGTTGATAATCCGTTATCTCAATTGATGAGATCAAAGGGATTTGACGTTAAAAACACACAAGGCGAGGATTTGGACAACGATTTTTCGGCTCTAAGTCAACAGGAGTACACTGTTTTAACCGCTTTTGAAATATTTGAGCATTTACTCAATCCCTATACCGTTCTAAAAAACGCTAAAGCTGAAAAGATTATTTTATCGGTACCCTTACGCCTCTGGTTTAGTCGGGCATACCAAAGCAAAACCGACTTAAGAGACCGCCACTATCACGAATTTGAGAGCTGGCAATTTGACTGGTTATTAGAAAAATCGGGCTATCGAATTCTAGATCGTAAACAATGGGCTCATCCCGTTGGCAAATTGGGGTTTCGCCCCATATTACGTCTGTTTACGCCCCGTTACTATATGGTATATGCCGAAAAAATAAGATAATGAATTATAGTATTATCATTCCAGCCTATAACGAAGAAGCTTTTATCGGGCGTACCCTACAATCTTTGGTAGAGCAAACTCGACAAGCCGAACAAATTGTTGTAGTTGACGACAATTCTACCGACCAAACCGCCACTGTCGTTAGCACTTACCAAAGTCAATACCCCCATATTAAGCTGGTTTATAAGCAATCCGACAATATACATTTACCGGGGAGCAAAGTAATCCAAGCTTTTCAAACAGGCTTTAATCAATTGGATGCTTCGTATGATGTTATTGTGAAACTTGATGCCGATTTAATTTTACCTACAGACTATTTCGAACAAGTGATGACCACCTTTGAAGATAATCCCAAAGTCGGTATGGTTGGCGGTTTTGCTTATATCGAAAAAAACGGGAAATGGATTCTGGAAAACCTGACCGATCCAGACCACATTCGAGGAGCTTTTAAAGCCTATCGCAAATCCTTGTTTGTGCAGATGGGAGGTTTAAAACCCGCAATGGGATGGGATACGGTTGACGAACTGTTGTGCCGCTTTTATCAGTGGGAAATAGTAACTCTCCCGGAATTGAAAGTCAAACACTTAAAACCCACTGGTGCTTTATATAACAAGACAGCCCGCTACAAACAAGGTGAGGCATTTTACAGCCTGCAATACGGCATAGCGATAACCCTTATAGCCGCATTAAAACTAGCCATCAAAAAAAAGCGCCCTTTGCTCTTTTTTGACTATATTCAAGGTTATTATCAAGCCAAAAAGCAAGGCATAAGCTTTTTAGTTACCGATGAGCAAGGTCGATATATTAGAAACTATCGTTGGAAAAAGATAAAATCCAAATTAATATAAGTCATTTTTTTAGTTCAGTATACAGAAACTCAATTGTAATTGGTAATTTAGCCATTATTTTTAAATATATGATTCGACAGATATTAACTCAAATAGGGAAATACTTCATTATGCTAAAAGAGATTTTTAGCAGGCCTACAAAATGGAGTGTAATGCGCGAATTAATCTTTAAAGAAATCGATGAACTCATCATTGGTTCTTTAGGGATTGTTGCTTTTCTTTCCTTTTTTGTCGGCGGTGTTGTAGCCATACAAACCGCTTTAAACTTAACCAATCCGCTTATTCCAAAATACCTTATCGGTTTTGCAACCAGACAATCGGTTATTTTAGAATTTGCTCCAACCTTTATCTCGATTATCATGGCAGGTAAAATGGGGTCGTTTATTACTTCTACCATTGGAACGATGCGCGTAACCGAACAAATAGATGCCCTTGAAGTTATGGGAATTAACTCCTTAAACTATTTGGTGTTTCCAAAACTCATTGCGCTGTCTTTATACCCTTTTGTTATTGGTATCAGTATGTTTTTAGGAGTATTGGGAGGTTGGGTTGCCGGTGTTGCCGGAGGTTTTGTATCGTCGGATGATTTTATATTGGGTTTGCAAGACGAATTTATTCCTTTCCATATCGTTTATGCTTTTATTAAAACGGCTTTATTTGGTTTCTTATTGGGAACAATTCCTTCCTTTTACGGTTATTATATGAGCGGAGGAGCTTTAGAGGTTGGTAAAGCGAGTACAACGGCCTTCGTGTGGACGAGTGTTGCCATTATTTTAACCAACTATGTATTAACTCAATTACTTTTAAGCAAATGATCGAAGTTCAAGATATTGAAAAATCCTTTGACGGACAAAAAGTTTTAAAGGGAATTAGTACCACATTTGAAACGGGAAAAACCAATCTAATTATAGGTCAAAGTGGATCGGGGAAAACCGTTTTACTCAAAACCTTATTAGGTGTACATATACCTGATGCTGGAAAGATTATTTTTGATGGTCGTACTTATTCTGAATTGACTAAGGACGACAAGAGAACCTTAAGAACTGAAATCGGAATGGTTTTTCAAGGAAGTGCTCTCTTTGATTCGATGACTGTTGAAGAAAATATCGCTTTTCCCCTACGTATGTTTACCAATAAAACTACTAAGGAAATCATGATGAGAGCTAATGAAGTAATTGACCGTGTCAATTTAGACGGTGCAAATAAAAAATTACCCTCTGAGATTTCCGGAGGAATGCAAAAACGTGTAGCCATTGCAAGAGCGATTGTAAATAACCCTAAATATCTGTTTTGCGATGAACCCAATTCAGGACTTGACCCCAAAACAGCCATCGTAATTGATAATCTAATCCAGGAAATTACGCACGAATACCAGATTACTACGGTAATCAACACCCATGATATGAACTCCGTCTTAGAGATTGGTGAAAACATTGTCTTTTTAAAGGATGGCGTATTGGCTTGGAGCGGTAATCATAAAGAAATTTTAAAAACCGAAAATGAAGACATCATTGACTTTGTGTATTCATCAGAGCTTTTTAAGGAAATCCGAAGAGTCAGCTTACAAATGGTTTCTAATAAATAATTAATAATAAACGACTTAGATATAAATAAAAAGTGTATTTTTATTGCTGTTAGTTTTAATTCTTAAAATAGTTTAGAAGAGAGTACCTTACAACAAGGTACTCTTTTTTTTATACTGCTTTTATAAAACACCTCTAATTCCCATTTTTAGAGGTCGATTCTCTACTAAATCGCGATACTGATGAAAAATCTACTGGTATTTTTCTTGTTTACCGTTTGCTCATCGCTCTTTTCACAAAGTAGGGAAATACAATATCACGCCTTAAGCGAATCCTATTTTGTGTTTTCTTCGTATAAAAACATAAAGAGAAGTGATTTATTAATCAATGGTATGTATGTCGTTACCAACGAAGGAATTATGGTCGTAAACTCACTAGGAAACAGTGCTGATTTCGAAACGTTTTATCAATACGTCACTACAAAACATCAAAAACCCATAACCCATTTTATCACAACAACCAGTGATATTGAAGGAATAAATATGATTGATTTTTTTAAATCTAAAGGTGTTAAAACCTACTCTACTAGAGAAACAGACCAAATTAGTAAGGCTAAAGGATTGAGTAGAGCCGCTTACTTTATAGACAAAGAAACCTCATTTCGATTCGGCAATGAAATTTTTAAACTATATTATCCAGGCCCTGGAGCAAGCAAAAGTAATTTTGTTATTTGGTTCCCTCATATTAACACATTATATGCGGGCTGTTTTCTACAAGGAAGCGGCACTCAAAGGCTTTTTCATTTAGCTGATGCAGATGTTAGTGCTTGGAAGGGGTCTTTATTAGCGCTTAAGGATCACTATCCCTCTCCCAAGCACATCATTGTAACCCACGGTCATTACCAAGCATCAGACGCCTATAATAACACCTTACAATTACTCCGTAAGTAGCCCGAAAGAAGGGGGCAAAAAAAAACCTCTAATCGAGGTTCTTTTATTCTTTATTGCGGGGAAACAACTGTTCGGTTTTCGATAGTATTTTTTTGATGTCTTGTTCCTTTTTCTTAGGATAAATCAACAACACATCCTTTTTATCTACTACGATATAATCGTGAAGACCGTCGATTACTACTAATTTATCCGTCTCCGTTCTCACGATGTTGTTGGTGGCATTGTCCATCACTACACGAGCATTGATAATGGCATTATCGCCGGCATCTTTTGGAAGTTTCTCATAGAGTGAGCCCCAAGTCCCCAAATCGTTCCAATCAAAGGTTGCTGGTAACACAAAGACATTGGATGCGTTTTCCATGATGGCGTAATCAATAGAAATATTTTCGGCTTTCGAATAATTCGCTATTATAAAATCTTGTTCTTGATCGGTATTGTAAAAATCCTTACCCGCTTCAAAAAGCTGCATCATTTCGGGTTGAAAGCTGCTAAAAGCTTCTAAAATTGCAGATACACTCCAGATAAAAATACCGGAATTCCAAAGAAAGTGTCGGCTTTGAATAAATTTACGCGCGGTAACATAGTCTGGTTTTTCTCTAAATTGAACAACCTTTTTTACTTGACTACTATCCAATTTATCAAATTCGATATATCCGTAACCTGTATTAGGAAAAGTAGGTAAAATACCGAGAGTCATCAATACATTGTCTTTTTCACAAATATCAAAAGTACGTTGCAAATTGGCTACAAATTGCACCTCATCTTCGATCCAGTGATCACTTGGAGCTACCAACATCACCGCATTGGGATTTATAGCCTTTATTTTCATGGCGGCATACAAAATACACGGAGCTGTGTTGCGCATATCGGGCTCTAAAATCACTTGATTTTGATCGACCTCAGGCAATTGTTCCATGACAATGTCTTTGTAAGCTTTGTTGGTTAAAATCAGTATATTCTCTTTGGGAATCAATTGAGATAACCTAGAAAATGTCTTTTGAATTAAGGTTTCGCCAGTGCCAAGCATATCGTGAAACTGCTTTGGAAATTCTGGTGTACTCACTGGCCAAAAACGAGATCCTACACCCCCCGCCATTACCACAGCATAATAATTACTGCTCATATTTTTATCTTTTATTTTGAACATAGGCCGAAAGTAGTTCCACTTCCGCATTGGGCTTGAATGTATACATTCTCCCTGAACTGACTTCCAGACATTCAAAGCGTTTTACACGCAAGGGTCCTCTTTTAAAAATTTTTCCGTTTGCAATTTTGAAATGACTTCCGAGTGGTACTTCATAAATAAAGAAGACTTCGGTTCTATTTTCATCGTATTGTTTTAGAGCAATAGACAAAGCAGCATCTGTATCACTACTTGCCGAAGGGTTTCTAAAATGTTTTGCCAACAAGGGTAGCAATTGTACCGGATATATCTCTGGACGTATAAAAGGCACCATCAATCGTTGAAAAGTCATCTTCCATTCTATACCGTGAGGTCGAATGTTGGTACCACATTCTTCTATGGCTACCAAATGTGCTATTTCATGAATTAATGTCATCAAAAAACGGTATTTATTTAAACTCGCATTTACCGTAATTTGATGTTGTCCACTTATGCTTTTCCGATAATCGCCATGTCTCGTAGCCCTTTCATTGACAATTTTCAAATGAACTTGATGTGTTTTTATCAATTCAAATGCGGGAACCAAAGCGTTTTCCGGTAAATAAGGTGCTAGAACCTTTTCCACGTATACTCTTTTTATGGAGTTGTACTTGAGGCTTGAAGTACTTTTCCGTTAAAATATTTATTTCCATTTTGTGAAAATTCCACAATATATTCTGCCATTTCAACTGGTTCCACTGGTGCTAAATAACCTGGAAATGCTTCATCCAACATCTCTGTTTGAACAGCTCCTAAAGCAATTACATTAAATGAAATACCCAATTCTTTATATTCTTCTGCCAACAATTCTGACAAAGTAATTACAGCACCTTTACTAGAACTGTAAGCGGCTAATCCCGGAAATTTCATACTGCCTTGAATTCCTCCCATACTGCTTATAGTAACGACATGGCTACCATTGTTTAAATACGGCAAACAAATTTGAATAATGGAAGCTACTGCAAATACATTTACTTTGTAAATATATTCAAATTCTGTAGCGCTAATGTCTTCAAAAGATTTATTTATAATCGCACCAGCATTATTTACTAAGATATCGACATGAGTCCAACTCTTTTTTATAAAATCGCTTACTTTGTTCAATTCGACTGCATTAGTAATATCTACCGATAAACAATGAATATTAGCGACTCCTGCTAATGCACTAGGTATTTTTCTCGAAACAGCCAATACTTGGTGCCCCTGAGCAGCAAATTGTAAGGCCATCTCCAGACCAATTCCCCTACTCGTACCCGTTATAATTACATTTTTCATTCCTTCTAATTTAGTTTAATTTCTTGCGAACTCCGTTCTAAATAATTTATTTATAACGCTCGCATTACTTTATATTTAAAAGCCACTAGGCTTTTTTTAATTTAAAATTGCTTTTAAAGGTCAATCTAAAAATAATATAGAAATAATTTATCGTAAAAAAACACAAAAACCCGTTTATTCCAAAACGGGTTTTTGAATATATACATTTTTTATTATGCCAACATCGTTACCGGGTTTTCGATAAAACTGCGCAAGGTTTGCAAAAACTGTGCTCCTGTTGCACCGTCTACAGTTCTATGATCACAAGCTAAGGTCACTGTCATGGTATTTCCAACAACAATTTGACCGCTTTTCACCACGGGTTTTTCTACAATTGCTCCTACAGATAATATAGCCGAATTGGGTTGGTTAATAATGGAAGTGAATTCCTTAATTCCAAACATCCCTAGATTGGAAACCGTAAAGGTACTTCCATCCATTTCTGCAGGTTGTAATTTTTTAGATTTCGCTTTAGCAGCTAATTCTCTTACAGCTGTTCCAATTTGAGTTAAGCTCAACAAATCTGTAAAAGCTAAAACCGGTACAACTAAACCATCTTCTACTGCTACTGCTACACCAATATTAACATGGTGATTGATTACCGTAACATCTTCTTTCCACTGAGAATTCACTTGAGGGTGTTTTTTCAGAGCCATAGCACATGCCTTAACTACCATATCATTGAAAGAAACCTTAGTATCGGGCAGGCTATTGATTACCGCACGAGATGCTATTGCTTGATCCATGTCAATTTCGATGGTTAAATAATAGTGAGGTGCTGTAAATTTAGATTCTCCTAAACGACGAGCAATGGTTTTTCTCATCGAAGAGTTTTTAATTTCCTCTCTATCAATTACTCCTGCTGGCGCGAAAGCTTTTACCGGAGTAGCCGATTTGGCTTCCGCAGTTGGAGCTGTTGTCGCTTTAGCAACCGGTGTAAAGTTTTCAATATCTTTTCTAACAATTCTTCCGCTTTCGCCAGATCCCTTTACATCGTAAAGTGAAATCCCCTTGTCTTTAGCAATTTTTCTAGCCAAAGGCGAAGCAAAAATCCTAGCTCCTTCGTGGTTTTCAACTTCTTGAACCTTATTTTCAACTGCTTGCTTTTTATCTTCTGCAACGGTTTCTTTTGGCGCTTCCACTACAGCGGTCTTACCACCGTTTGCAAGAACGGCATTTACATCCGTTCCTTCTGGACCGATAATAGCTAAAACACTATCCACTGCGGCCGATTCGCCCTCTTGAATGCCAACATAAAGCAAAATACCCGATTGAAAAGATTCAAATTCCATGGTTGCCTTATCGGTTTCAATTTCAGCCAATATATCGCCTTCCTCTACCTTGTCGCCTACTTTTTTTATCCAAGTTGCTACCGTACCGTCCGTCATGGTATCACTTAAACGAGGCATGGTTACTATCGTAACTCCCTTAGGTAAAGCAGCTGCACTTGTTGTTGTAGTTGCCTTAACCGTTTCCGTCGTTTCTGTTGTTTCTGCCTTCACGGCTTCCACTACTTCTTCAACTTTAGCACTTGCAGTTCCACCGTTTATCAATGCAGAAATATCTTCTCCTTCTTTTCCAATAATGGCTAAAAGGGAGTCAACCGGAGCCGATTCACCTTCTTGAAGTCCGATATACAATAAAGTTCCTGAATGGAATGATTCAAATTCCATGGTTGCCTTATCGGTTTCAATTTCCGCTAGGATATCTCCTTCTGAAATCTTATCACCTACTTTCTTTAACCACGTTGCTACAACACCATCTGTCATGGTATCGCTCAAACGCGGCATTGTAATTACTTCTGCCATATCAATTATAGTTTATGAGGTAAAAAAGGATAATTCTCTTGTTCGTAAACAACATCGTACATCACATTTTTATCTGGGTAAGGAGAATCTTCTGCGAATTTTTCACATTCGGCAACTAAATCTTTAACTCTTTGATCGATTACTTCTATTTCTGAAGTTGTTGCGTAGTTGTTCTCCAATATAACATCCAATACTTGTGTAATCGGATCTATTTTTTTGTACTCTTCTACTTCTTCTTTAGAACGGTAATTTTGTGCATCAGACATAGAGTGCCCTCTATAACGGTATGTTTTCATTTCCAAAAATGTAGGTCCATCACCACGACGAGCTCTTTCAATAGCTTCATACATGGCTTCGGCCACTTTTACTGGATTCATTCCATCTACTGGTCCACATGGCATTTCGTAACCCAATCCCAATTTCCAGATATCGGTATGATTTGCCGTTCTCTCTACCGAAGTTCCCATGGCATATCCATTGTTTTCCACAATAAAAACTACGGGTAATTTCCACAACATAGCCATATTAAAAGCTTCATGTAAGGAACCTTGTCGCGCAGCACCATCTCCAAAATAGGTCATGGTAACGCCACCTGTATTAAAATATTTATCTGCAAAAGCCAAACCTGCACCTACTGGAATTTGTGCTCCAACGATACCGTGACCTCCGTAAAAATTATGCTCTTTTGAAAAAATATGCATCGATCCACCCAAACCTTGAGAGGTTCCCGTAGCCTTACCCAACAATTCTGCCATAATACGCTTAGGGTCAACCCCCAAACCTATCGGTTGAACATGGTTTCTATATGCTGTAATCATCTTGTCTGTCGATGAATTCATCGCATGTAAAGCTCCAGCTAATACCGCCTCTTGTCCATTATATAAATGTAGAAAACCTCTAACTTTTTGTTGAATGTATAAAGCCGCTAGTTTATCTTCAAACTTTCTCCAAAACAGCATGTCTTCATACCACTTTAGATAAACTTCTTTCGTAATTTCTTTCATATATAGATAATATTTTTTTTAAACGGTTCCACAATCTTACCTCCTTTTCATTTTTGTTGGTAAACAACAAGCGAATTTGTATTAGCAATCTCGTAAAACTATTCTTTATCTTGGCGGAATATACCGCTTTTAATACGGGTTTTCTTCATTCACAATTTTCGTGAAGTAGCAAAAATAGTATATCCCTTTTAGATGGGAAAATTTATTTAGATGATTTTATGAATCTCCAAGCGATGTTATGTTATTTTATCGATTATAACCTAATCCTTACCCAAACATCTGTCTCTATACTGCGAATCAATTAAAAACATTTGCAAACTACACCCTATTGGTTTAGCGCCCTATAGCGGAATACGTAAAACCTATTTTCTCTAATAGTTCTTTGTTCAATACATTTCTTCCATCAAAAACAAATGCTGGTTTTTGCATTTTTTGATAGATTAATTCCCAATCATAAGTATTAAATTCTTCCCACTCCGTTAATATAGCGATGGCATGTACGTCTTCACAGGCTTGATAAGCTGACGTATGAACCTTCACCAACACTTCATTTTCAACTTCGGTTCTACTATTTAAATAATTTAAATCGGTATATACTTGTTGAGCCGTTACCTTGGGGTCATAAACCTGAATTAAGGCTTGTTCATTTAAAAGGTAATCTGCCACATAAATGGCTGCCGATTCTCTAGTGTCGTTAGTATCTTTTTTAAAAGCCCAACCGAGAAATGCAATTTTTTTATCCGAAACCGTATTGTACAGCGTTTTCACTATGCGATGCGCAAAACGTTCGCGCTGATGATTATTCATCAATATCACTTGTTCCCAATAGTCTGCAACCTGATGAAGCCCATAGGTTTTAGCGATATACACCAAATTCAATATGTCTTTTTGAAAGCAAGACCCACCAAAACCGACAGAAGCTTTTAAAAACTCTGAACCAATTCTACTGTCCATTCCAATGGCTTTGGCTACTTCAGTAACATTAGCTCCTGTTTGCTCACAAAGCTCTGAAATGGCATTAATTGACGATACTCTTTGGGCTAAAAAGGCATTAGCTGTCAGTTTTGACAATTCGGAGGACCAAACATTAGTGGTCAATATTTTTTCTTTAGGAACCCATCGGGAATAAATATCAACTAAAGCTTGAACCGCTTCGAGTCCTTTAGCCGTTTCCTCTCCTCCTATCAATACGCGATCGGGATTAAAAAGATCCATTACCGCAGTTCCTTCTGCTAAAAATTCTGGGTTTGATAAAATTTGAAACTGAACAGGATTTCCCGTATTATCTAAAATATTTTTAATAGCTGTAGCCGTCCGCACGGGTAAGGTTGATTTTTCTACTACAATTTTATCGGTAGTAGCTACTCGAGCAATTTGACGAGCGCAAAGTTCTATATATTTTAAATCCGAAGCCATACCTTTTCCCAATCCGTATGTCTTTGTAGGCGTATTTACCGAAATAAATATCATATCCGCTTGTTCAATCGCCAAGTCCACATCAGTCGAAAAAAACAAATTTCTCCCACGAGCTTCACGAATTACTTCGCTAAGTCCAGGTTCATAAATTGGCAATTGATTCAAATCGTCACTGTTCCATGCTGCAATCCTTGATGCATTTACATCAACAACTGTAATTTTAATATCCGGACATTTCTGAGCAATAACCGACATGGTTGGTCCGCCCACATAACCCGCACCAATACAACATATATTTTGAATCTTCATTTATAAGTATTCCTTTAATTTGTACTAGCAAATATAATAAACTCTGACTGCTTCGCTTCAATTAAATGGTGTTAAAAGCGATTTTATAGCCGATTTAGAGGATTCGAAGATTTCATAGAACAACTCTTATACGGTTTTACATACCAACACTTAACTTGACTCCATATACCCATCAAAAATTAAGAGCGCTGCATTTTCTCATTAGGATATGTTAGACCTGGTTGTTTGGATTAACTTATACAAAAACAAAACACCCCCTAACCCGTAAATACGAGTAGGAGGTGTTCTTTAAAACGCCACAAAAATTCATTGGATCTTGCGAGTTCCCTTCTATCCATCGACCTAGATTCGATAGCTCACCGCAATCTCCAATTGACCAACTATTGTTTGATGACTCTTAGGGATTGCGTATCCGCTCCAGCAAAAATCTTCACTATATAAGTCGCTTTTGCCAAAGTACTCATATCGATTTCAACCGAAGTCGCAGCAGCATTTGTCTCAAGAATCAGTTGTCCACTCAACGAGTAGATTTCCACTTTACTGATTTTCTCTTTATAAGAGATATGCAATAAATCACTTACCGGATTTGGATAGTAATACAATTGTTTTTCATCAAAACGCTGTGTTGACAACTTAATTTTTACCGTTACCGCAAACGGCGCTCCCCAACAGTCTTCTGCGGAGAACAGTACACCGTAATATACCTCCTCATCTGTCAATGGATGATTTCCTGCTAAACTGTTGTTATTCTCTTGAGCATCGACTAGAGACTCAAACCAAACGACATTGTCTTGGTCTGTCACTAAATCACCAACTACTGAATCTCCTTCAAATTCTTGTAGAGCATTTCCAGTTGGTGCTAGTGGTATATCATTGATCGTTAGCTGTACTGCTGTTCTTGGCGATTCACATCCGCCCAGGCTTTGACTTAAATAATATGTTCTGCTCGTCAAGAGCTCCGTAGCTTCCATCGCAACAGTACTGTCGAGTTCCATATACCAGTTTGCAATGGCATTGGGCAAAAGTTGTGGATCTAAGTCTCCTACGGCAATTGGTCCGCATATAGAATCTGGGCTAAAATCGGGTGCAATAGGAGCCGAATTGACCACAATATCCACTGTAGTTCGTACTGATTCACAACCCTGATTACTTTGTGAAAAGGAATAAGAACCCGTTGTCATTAAAATGTTTGTGTCAATCAAATTATCAGCTGCATCATACCAATGTAAGGTATTGTTCGGATCGTATGTCACATTTATATCCTGTAAATACGTAGTGCCACAATATACTTGTGAGGTGTATAGTGGCGGAACAGGTGGAGTTAGCAGATTGACTGTAAATCTTTTGGGGATCGATTCGCAATCATTAATAGTTTGAGACACATAGTAGTCTCCCGCTTCCAATATATGAGTTTCTGGAACGGGTGTACTTCTATCTGCCGATCTATACCATCTTAAATTTTGACCTATGGCCACAAGTTCAGAGATTGCCGTTTGCTGACACAACATATGCGTTTCATCAATTTGCACTTCTGCAATATCTAAGGTAGTCACATTAAAAACTTTCGTTTTTTCACAAGTTTGTATCGCCATACTAGCTATCACCTCCGTAGCTCCCATTTGACCAGCTCTATAATACACCTTATTAGCATGGGTGTCTATTGAATAAGGAATCGTCGCGGTTTCATCTAAAAACAAACTTCCTGCCGTGGCAGTCCATTTTACTTGAACTGGGAAAACCTGCTTGAATTTAATATTAAACCTGTTTTTAGATATATTTATATTGGTCCCATTATATTCATAGACTACGCTATAAACAGCTGTGTCGGTATAATTGGTCCTTGCACTGCTCGAAGAGTCAATACCATCATGTGCAATCTCGATGATTAAATTGGATAAACCGTCCCAATCATAATTGGTATCAAAAAGAATTTCTTGCCAGCCTGAAGCTGTGTGAGTATATGTTTTTGGTGTAAATACCGTTGTAAAGTCAGCATTGATAAAATCGGAATAAATAAATTTGCCTAAATTTGTTGGTGCTATTTTTACTGTATAATTGTCGTTATCGGCGCTAGCTCCTAAGGTCGTTATATCAAATGATAAAGAACCTATGTGTCCTTTAGTAAGCCCCGAATTTCTAAGTTCTTCCGCGGTAAATATCATTTGGACCCGAGCAGATCGTCGGTAATTATTAAATGCTGATAAATTAGAATTGAAATACGATGGTGAATCCGCTCCTATTTGCTTAACGACAAAATCAGGATCCACGACTTCTAATGGTAGTATATCAGAAACACAACCCGCTGGAAGGTCTGAACTTGGAATATACGTTGGCTCAAAATCAGAAATCACTAAAGTATTTAAATCTAGAATGGTTTGACACTGTTGCCCACTAGATTGCGAAGCAGTCAGTGTATATTTTTGAGCTTCATATTGATCAAAAGTCCAACCGTTTACCGCATTACCACTTACGCCGACAGACGGGTTCCAAGAATAGGTGTCATAAGAACTAGCTCCTTCTTCTATGGTAACTAGCCCTGCGCCTATGCCTTCACAAAGGAGCAAATTAGTAGTATTTAACCTTAACTCAGGAGCAGGCAATACCGTAGCGATGATTTCCTGCCTTGGAGATACACAACCCACTTCAAATTGGAGATTGTAAAAATAAAAATAGTACCATGGAACATGAGCCCCTCTATAAGAGGCTGGAATACTCACCACACCATTAGATTCCTGAAAGGGATATGCTATTTCTACATCATCATCGTCATCATATAATAATCGTAATCCTGAAGATGATTTAATCAATAATCGATAACCATTTCCCGCGGTAATTTCTGTGTTCAAAGGTATGGTTACCGCGCCATCCCCCTCATTAAAAGTAATATCTACGTTTCCAGTCGAATAAATTTCCTGACCCGATGAATTAACAATCTTAAGATCCAAGGTACCGGAGCTTGTTGGGTAAACATCCACACTTTTCAATCGAATATCTTGTGAAGTATTAAATACTATTCCGTGATTATCCAAAGCACTGTATTCCGTCATCAGTTCAGGCTGCATTCTCCCTACTTGTGTGTCTATCGAGTTTAAAGTTAGCGTAGATACCCAAAAACGAGTTGTCTCGTTTAAAATCGGTGTGATTAAGGTATTAACATTACTAATAATATTACCTCCTAATTCGCGATCATACCATTGCACGCTAGCATTGGCGACATCTGCACTAAGTGTTGCAGCATTCTGTCCACAAACAGTTGCGGCAGTTACTGTCATGGGAGGAAAAACACAAGTGGTTCTAATTGGAGTACCCGAGGTCCATCTGCTAACACTAGTAGCAGTGCATTGATATCTTAAATACAGCAAATAATTGGTTGAATCTAGTAAATTGGTAAAGTCTTTAGTAAGAACGCTATTAGCTGTCGTTCCTGTTTCTACTAACCCCACACTACCACTACCAGCTGCTCCACTCGTTCTCAATTCGTACTCACATCCCAAACCGGATAGTAGATTGATGTTTAACCAATTTACCGTAGCTGTCGTAGCGGTTACATTGGATACAGAGATCATTTGGGGTTCCAAACAATTTGGAGTTTTTAAGGCACTAACAGCAAAAACATTAAGTACCGCCCCAGAATTAGCCGTTTTCGTGATAATTACTGCAGTCGGTTCTTTAGTATAGTTGATGACATCTAGGGGAATCTCAACACTAAATAATTTTGGATTACCGGAGGGTGCTTCAATATGATCATTGGTCACGTTGATTCTACCTATACCAGAGATGACAATGTCCCCGACACTTCCGCCATACCAGTCGGCGACTCTTAATCCACTGACTGTTTGTGAGCTTCCATCACTAAATTTGACGGTCGCACTTAAAAATGCTGAATAATCACCAGCGCTTCCACCCGTAGTCAATAGATACATTTTCTGCATCTTCACAGAAGAAGAGAAAACCAGCGTATGTGAACTGTGAAGCTCAGTAATACGCAAGGAATTGTTCCGATCGTAAGGTTGCATTTGAAAGCTCAATCCCGAAATGTTGCTTGCCGTAATTACACCGTCAATAGGCAAACCAACGGTTGCTGCAGGCGAGTTGGCATTAGCCTTAAAATCCCTACTGAGAAAATTGAAATTGTCACTATCCACCCTATGGGTTGTTGATGCACTTGAAGGTCCCGTACCGTTGGCGATTACGTCCGAGTTAAAACCGGAGGACACTCCAATAATTTCATATTCTTGAGCTAGACCACAAGTGCAGCATAGCAACAAAAAAATGTTTAAAAAAAATAAAGTAGTTTTTTTCATTACCAAAAATATGTTTTGTTTATACTAAAAACAAAAATATGCGTTTTGAAAATAAATCAAAATAAAAGATAATTTTTAACAAAATTCACAATAAAACAAACAAAAACACATATTAACACAAAAAAAACAAGCATAGCTACCCATGCAGCGCCTTGTCGGTTTACACCATTTATTCCAGGATTGTAAAAGAGATGCGCTTTGCGAATAAATCAATTGAAAAATTAATACCATTTAAACTTAAGTAACTGAAAACCTGCAATTAAACACCTTAGGTTGAAATTTTAAGAATCTTAAAAAAACCATTAATTCTTTAGAAATTCCAAAAATACTTGGCAAAAAAAATGGCTGTCTTTTTTGAGACAGCCAAGATTTATTTATTTTTTAATCAGATTTTTTGCTTTTTGCTTGCAGTCGCATAAAAAGCAATTCCCACACCAGCCAACAGTAAACAGGGTAGGTAATCTCCTATAGGAACCGGCAAATCATCCTCACCTGGAGGTGGGGTCGGCGCATACGGATGTACATCTCTAGGATCTGGCTGTGCATATACTCCGTAAGCCGAGGTCAAACAAAAGAACATAAAATAGCCTATTAATGTTTTCGATATCTTTTCCATCATTAATCGTTTTATAAATTAAAAAATCAATTTTTTCGTCATCTTTTGTCCCGATTTACTCTGAATTACTATAAAGTAAATACCTTTCGAATATGCCGCATATGGAAATTCAAATCTAGTCTGATTAAGCTCTTTGCCGTGGTATATTGCTCGTCCATTAAGGTCAAAAATTTCAATATTATTCAATAGGGCTTTTCCTGTCTCAACAACTAAAATTTGATTGTTTTGGAAAACCACTATATCGCTATTGCTATGCATGTCATCTATGGACAAGTTCGGTTCTTTAAATACTAACGAAAATCGATTGTCAAACCTTCCTATTGCTGATGTAAAAACATAATCCGCAATTGTTAATTCAACGGTAGTATTCGCTAACGCATCTTTTAAATATACCTTTTGATCAACTGCAAACAAGCCGTCTTTAGCCGCTATTTTTAAACTAAAAACCCCAGCTGAAACCGCTGTAAACCTCAAGGCAATTTCATCGTCTACACTAAAAGGCAGACTCTTTCCTTGAATAGCTAAACTTTCGTCATTTAATAAAGAAGTAATACTGTTGGTGTTTTGATCTAATTGAACCGCGTCAAACATACGGTCTTTTTGATTGGTTGCCCCTTCAATATACCCTACTAAGGTTTGATTTTTACTGTTTTCTGGAGATTTCAATTCCATCCATATTCTGTGTTTTTCTAATTCGGGCTCGTTTCTATTAAAAAACGGAGCTCCCGAATCAACACGCATATCATTGGTAAACAAAACCTCAGAACTCGCTAGTGCCTCGACAATAAAACCCTGAGCTACTGAAAGCTGTGCTGTTGGAATTTGAACACTGTTATCAGCAGCTACAGATCCCGTGGTATTGTAAACCGCAAAATTATTGGCTGCATAATTTTGAGTTTGCTCATTAAACGCATTGGTATTGGTATATAAATATACCGCTCCTGAAAGGTTGGTGTTTTGAGCGAGAAATAAATCGGCATGAATCGTCGAAGGGTATGGGTTTCCAATTAAATTGAATCCAGAACCTACTGCGCTCACCGGTATTGTATAGTTTCCATTGTTTAAAACGCCTTCAAAAGCTGCCTCAAATATCTGCGGCTGTTCCGTAAAGTTATTAGGTGCTCGAACCCCAAAAGCCTTAGCCCCTTCAAATACGGTTGCCGCATGGATTCCCGTAGTAGAGAACTGATTTAAAGCGGTATCGTAACTATAGAATCGGCCTTCTATCGTCTGGGGTGAAAAGTTGTACAAATTCTGTCCAGAAACCGGGCTACCCCAAAGTATATAATCCAGTCGTTTTAAAGGCAAACTATTTTTACGCACTTGTACCACTCCTGTATTTATAGCTGTAGCAGTTTGAATTACCGCTGCCTTATCGTTAATTATAAAGCTTCCACGATTATCGATATCTCCTACGGTAAGCACATGATTTGAGCTTAATGTTAAGTTTTTTGCAGGATTTATCTGTATGCTTTTTGCTATTAAATCCGTTGTTGAAACAAAGTCTGCATCGATAATTACCTTTTTATTTGCGGCTGGAATCCCATTGCTCCAATTGGTTCCATCCCAAATTGTTTCTTCGGATTCCCCAGCAATATAACAAGTCCAAATGATGTCGTCTAAGGCAATTTGTGCGCCAAGTGATTTAATTTCTAAAGTTACATCATCAGCTATGTTTATTCCAGTTACTTGAAAAACCACTACTGTCGCATCAACGCCACCTTCGAAAACCGGTTCAAAAATTTCTTTTAGGGTTCCGTTAATCCATAATTCTAATTTTCTTGGTGCACTAGACGAATAGGCCTTTCTGGTTTTAACGCTAAAATCTCCTATACCATTAACCAATTGAGTAGTTAATGAACTACCCGCTTTCATTATGGCGCCTTTCCCATCTATTTGATATAAGGCGTCATTTCTCAAATCAACATAATTCCATATATAACCGTTTTCTCCATTGAAGCTGCCACTTCCATAGGTATTAGAAACAAAACTAGCTCCATCGAAAGTTTCGAATCCGCATTGGTCGCCACCTGGATTAGTGATTTCATTGACCAATACTACAAATGTTGTTGTATAGGGTTCGTAATTTTCATTACCTGCTTGTACTGCAGTAATAGTGGCGGTTCCGACTCCGTCCATGTGAAGCACATTGCCTGATATTCTTACTATATCTTCAGCCGAGCTGCTATATGATATATTTAGATTTGCCGACGTTTTTTCTAATAAGGGAAACGGTAAAGTCCCTAAAGGAAATACTTTGTCAACCAATCCCTCTGTCAGTTGTATGGCCTTCACTATTTCTACAGTCATAATTACTGCTTCACTAACACCTACTGCATTTGTAACAATTACGGAAACAGGAAAAACGCCAACTTGCATTGGAGTACCCTGGAATACGTTATCTACCAAAGTTATCCCATTGGGAAGCAGCCCGGTGACTTGAAATGAAATCGGGTTGTTTGAAGCTTGAATAGGACTATTTAAAACTTGATTGTAAACCCCTTGAACAGCTGTATTAACAATTTGAGATAGTTCACCCTCCGCAACGTCTTCTTGAGAGATTACTTTTATATCGTCAATAAAAAAACGGGAGTTAGCTGCTTGTTCTCCTTCAAAAACAATTTTAGAGTTGGTTGTTCCTGCTGATATTTCTACGGTGTATAGCGAAAAAGCACCTTTAACCAAAGTTACACCAGTAACAGAAAGGCTTCCCCCTCCTTCGATTCTTACTTTTAATTGTGTTTTTTCATTATTAGAATTCCACGCACCAGCCCTAAACGTTAAGGTAGCCGCTCCATTAAGACCTGTTAATTCGGGTGTTTTTAAATTTCCTAAAGCACTCCCTGTACCCAGTTTCAAACACGAATCGCCTTTAAATCCTCTTGTAAATTCAAAGCCGTCAAAGTTTATTTGGGTGTTACTTGCAGCCGATCCCGACCAAATACCATCATTCCCCCCTGTTCCACTGATTGTACTGAAATCTTGATCGAGAATAACAGCCTGAGCAAATCCTATGCTCGAGACCAGGAGCATGATGAGACAAGCTAAATGCTTCGTTTTGTGTAAAAATGTTCTCATAAATAAATCGTTTTTAATTTTTTACTAAACTAAAAATTCCCTTTTTATAAACACCCTGTGATAGCTTAACGAATTGTTATGCTTACATTAATGAGACAGTCATCCAATTTTTTTTTTATAAAAAGAAATTCTTCACCATAAAAAAACCCCAATTGATTGCTCAATTGGGGCTTTTAGTACTATTTAAAAAGAAATTTAATGCTTTACAATCTTCACAAATTGTGTTTGACTGTCTGTATAGATTTTCACCACATAAGTAGCTGTAGCCAATCGGCTCATATCCACTAAAACGATGTTGTCTGAAGCATGCTGTGTCAAAACGCGTTGTCCTGTTAGAGCATATACTTCGACTCTAACGATTGTTTCTTTATAAGTTATTGTCAAAATATCTTTAACCGGGTTTGGATAATAATTCAACTTAGTCAAATCAAAATCGTTAACACCTAGAGTCGGATTGATTTTCACCGTAACTGCAAAAGGCAAACTCGGGCAACCCGCTGCAGAATGAACCACTCCATAATAAACGTTTCCATTTATTAATGGCATGTTTGCTGCCAAACGATTATTGTCAAGAAGTGCATCTTCTTCAGAACTATACCACACCACATTGTTTTTATCAAGTACTAAATTAGCGATGACGCTATTTTGTGCTTCCTCAAATTCTTGTAGTGCATTTCCGTTTGGAGCTGCAGGAATAGGGTTAATAGTAACCTGTATGGCTTTTCTAGGAGACTCGCAGTAGTAAATCGACTGACTTACATAATACGTTCCCGATTGAAGCAAGGCATCATCAGTCAAGACTGCGCCACCTTCCGCTTGTTTGTACCATTTGACAATCATTCCCGTAGCCACATTTACCTGTAGATCGCTAACTTTTGCTTCTCCACAGAAAGCTTGCGCACGAGCATTTGGTGCTGTCGTATTACTAACGATATTAACGCCAATTCGAACACGAGCAGATTCACAATCTCCAATCTTCTGAGCTACATAATAAAGACCTGAACTTAAGTTCTGGTTATCACCTAAAGCAACTCCACCAGTAGCCACATTGTACCATTTTACTTGCGCGCCTGGTAATGTTGTAACTTGTAAATCCCTAACTGTTGCAGTAGCTGTACAGAAATTTTGATTTTGAGCCGTAGGCATTGCAACTGTTTCATAAACTGAAACGTTAACTGCTATTCTTGTAGACTCACATCCGTTGCTACTCTGAGCTACATAATAAGTTCCTGTTCTAAGGAAATCATTCGGAGACAATACTACATTAGAATCCATAGAAGTGTACCAATTAGCTACTGCTCCAGGAGCCATTTGTACTGCTAAATTAGAAACTCGCGCTGTACCACAATAAATTTGAGTAGCCGTAGCCGTAGGAATTCCAGGAACTGGATTCACACTAATATTAACTCGTGTACGATCAGACTCACAAACCGTATTGCTTTGAGATACATAATATACCCCTGTTTGCAAGGCAATATCGCCCACAATCAGATTTTGATTGGCATCATACCAATTTAAAGTATTTGCCGTATCATAAGTAACTTCCAAATCAGACAGTACAGCCGTTCCACAAATATTTCTATTTGGTGAAATCGGTGCAGTCGGTTTTACTTTAATAACAATCTCAACTGGTACTCTAGTGGTAGATTCACAATTTCCAATTATCTGAGTAACAAAATAAGTTCCCGTTGTAACTATAGTAGTCGGAGCTAAAACCACTCCTCCAGTTGCCTGACGGTACCATTTAAAAGCTGCACCCTCTTGACCTGTAGCAACTAAGTCCGAGATTCGAACTGCACCACAAAACTCTTGATCTTCTGCAACAGCATCGGTAATTATAACGGTTCTCACAGTATAGGTTTTCACCAAAGGACATCCATTTCCAGAAGAGACATTTGCTACCAAATCTTCATAACCTTCCGTTTGCCCTTTGTAATAAACCTTCTTAGCAGAGGTACCGGCTACATAAGGAACGGTTCCCGCTGCATCTGTGTAAACATTTGTAGCAGGAGACCAAGTTACTTTATAATCTCTTTCTCCTTTAAATACTACGTTATATCTATTTTTACTTTGAGTAGGGGTTCCTGTAGTACCGAATAATAATCGGTTTTCAGTTCCTGCGGTATAGTACGTATTAGCATTATTAGCTAAATCTGCACCTGTGTGTGAAATCTCAACAATAATGTTAGAAGTTCCATCCCAAACATAAGGAGTGGCGAATACAATTTCTTGCCAACCGCTATCTGTATGTGTATACGTACTCGGTCCATAAACCGTCGTAAGACCTGTTGTTACATATGCTGATGATGCAAATGCATTTAAGGCAGTAGTTGCAATCTTCACTATGTAATTGGCATTGGTCAAACGAGATCCTGGAGTAGCTATATTAAAAGATAAACTCGAAATATTTCCAGCTGCTATTCCAGCCTCATTTAACTCCGCAGCTGTAAATAGTAATTGCGATTTTCCAGCCGTAAATCTATTGTTAAAAGCCGTATTATTATCGTTATTCCCAGATACGGTAGTACCGGTACCAAATGTGGCTTGGAAATTTCTAGTATATTCAACCTCTAACATCTGAGTTTCCTCTTCACACACAACAAGGTCTGTTTCAATGGGGGAGAAAGTTACCGCAGGTAAAAGCTTAACCACTACATTTACTTTTTTCATTACTTCACAAAAATCACCTGAGGTTTGTTTTGCAATTAGTGTGTATTCTGTACTTACAGTCGGATTAAACACCCATCCTGTTTGTGCATTACCACTAACTCCTGCAGCAGGTGACCAAGTATAAGTATTATAAGTAGCTAAATCGCTAGTCACAGTAACCACACTAGAAGTTTCTCCTTCGCAGATAATCACATCTAATGTACTTAAAGAAACAGCAGGTGCAGGGCTAACCACCACATCTATTTTCTTTCTACCTGACAAACAAAGATCATTCCCTGTTCCAGTAGTTCCCTCAACCCAGTACGATTTATTGGCAGTCAGCAGTGGTGTTGTAAATGTCAATCCTTCTGAAAGGACTACGCCACCGGTAGCCACATCGTACCATTTAAAAACTCCTGTAGTTCCCGTTACTGTTACCGTTAAATTCACTGTACCTTGTCCACATATAGCAGCATTTTCCACTGTGAAATCGGTATAATTACATAAGGTAGTAAACTTGGTAGCTAAGGTCCATTCGGAATTGGTAGTAGCAGAACATTTTGAACGAATATAAACCGAATATTCTGTTGCAGGTACCAATCCGGTAAGTGCTTTGGTTAAAATTGTATTGCCCAATATTTCAGTGGCAAATCGACCAACTGCGCCTGAACCAGCAGCCCCAGCAGTTCTAACCTCATATTCATAACCATTAGTAGGAACTGTAATAGGTGCCGTCCAATTCATTGTAGCCGTATTTTTGGTTACATCGTTAACTCCTAAATAAGTAGGTTTTAAACATGCTGGCACCACACCCGTTTCAAAAATAATTTGAGGGACATAAGTATATCTTGTACCCACACCAGGATTAGCTGGATTTTGCACCGTAATATCGCTACGGGTAGAAAACCCACGATTAGCACCCGGAGTATCCATTCTTCTAAAATTAGCTCCAGCTGATCGAGATGGCGTATACTCGTGAACGCCGATAACAATATTACTTGTTCCATCCCAAATAAATGGTTCCGTAAAGGTAATTTCTAACCAACCTTCTATTGGATCTCCTACTGGATAGGTCACCTCGCCATCAAACACCTGTTGCATAGCTGTAATAGGCACCCACTGGTCAACGCTCGTTGCAGTAAATTCCGTTTTAGCCGTGTTTCCCATAAAAACTTTCCAGTCCTTATAAGTAGCGGTTGCCGAAGTAGTTCTGATATGGAATTTCAACTTCGTTATAGCTTGTCTTGTTGTTGCTCCAGCAGCACTACTGATTTCGCTAGCAAGATAAATTTGTTGTGTATAATTATGATCCCAGTTTGAACTCATTGGTAGCTCAGCGGTTGTTACAACACCACTACCAACAAATCCACTTACTAAAGTTTTAAAAGACATAGGAATTGCACTCCAAGCACTAGATTCTGTAGCAGTACATTTATTCCTAAACCACACATAATACTGAGTATCAGGAATTAATGCTGTTAAGTTTGCAAACATATTCGGAACATTAACAGTACCCATAGGCGCTGTAGTACCAATAGGTGCTTGTGCTAAACTCGTAGCATAAAAATACTCCGTTCCTAGAACAGTTGTCGAATTCGTCCATTGCACCTTAACCGAATTGATAGTCAAATCGGAAAAGCTGTATGAAGAAACACCAACACAGCTCGGCGCCGGCTCTGCAATCAGTACCACTTGTGGTACATATTGAAAACGTTCACTTGCCGCAGGAGGGTTATTTGGATTTGGGTTTGATGCTACGGCATCTACCCTATAGAGTAAGCCACGGTAATTAGTACCGGTATTCATTCTTCTAAAAGTTGCTCCAGCAGTATTCCCTGGAGTATTTTCGTAAACTCCAACCACTATATTACTTGTTCCATCCCATAAAAATGGCTCTGCAAGCGTGATTTCCATCCAATCTCCAGCAGCTGCATCAGCAGGAAAAGTCACTTCTCCATCAAATACTGTTGTCAATTGCGATGTAGGAATCCATTCTGTGGCAGTTGTAGCACCAAATGCAGCCTTGGCGGTATTACCCATATAAATCTTCCAATCTTTATAGGTGGCATTTGCTGTGGTAGATTTATAATGAAATCTGACTTTCTTTATATATCGCTCCGTACCTATAACCCCAGTCACTTCACTAGCTAAATAGATTTGTTGAGAATAATTATAGGAAAAACTAGAGTTTACAGGCAAAGTTGTAGCCGTTGTTTCTCCTGTACCAATTAGACCATTTGGATTGGTTACAAATGTATTCCCTTCTGTCCACTGACTAGTTTCAGTAGCGTTACATTTTACTCTAAACCAGATATAATAACGTGTGTTTTCATTTAAACCTTGTATTACACCTTCTGTAACTCGACCGATAAATTCTCCTGAAATATCCGTATTTGGATCTGGTACTGCGTCGGAAGTAGATAAATAATACTCTACGCCAACTATAGGTGCCGTTCCAAAAATAGACCAAGTATATTTTACTGAATTATTTGTAACATGGTCAAACATTAAGTTTAAAGGCGCCAGACAAGGAGGCGCAGGCTCCGCATGTAAGACTATTTGAGGCACATAGTATTGTGATGTACCCGAGTTTAAACTTTGAAGATTTGGATTTGCAGTACCAAATACTCCCATTCCTCTTTTGTTAATTGTATTAATCTTTCTAAAAACAGCACCGGCCAATAAATCTGGCGTATATTCATTAACAGCAATTACCAAATTACTCTCACCATCCCAGATAAATGGTGTTGTTAATTCTATTTCCATCCAATCACCTACAGTAGGATTAGGAAAAGAGACTTCACCATCAAAAACCTGTTCTAATTGATTTTGAGCAATCCAAGAAGTTCCTGTTGCAAATTCGGTTTGATTGGTGTTACCAATAAATATTTTCCAATCTTTATAATTGGCTGTAGCTGCTGCAGATTTAAGATGAAACTGAATTTTTGTAATCACATTATCCGTTCCTATTGCTGCAGTTATTTCGTCTTTTAAGTAAATCTGTTGTGAATAATTAAATGCAGAACTCGATCGTAAAGGCAATTCACTTCCTACCAATTCCCCAGTACCGATTTGACCGATTAAGTTGGTTCTGAATTTATAAACCGTTGACCATTCACCAGTAGTAGTAGCATTACATTTCACTCTAAACCAGATATAGTATTGAGTGTTTTCGTTTAAGCCTGTCAAAGCCAATTCTTCTCCAGGTGCACTTACAATTCCCGAGGGCTGTGTTGTTTGAGTAGGAGCAGTTGCCGATGTCGAGTAGAAATATTCGGTTCCTAAATATGGATTTGTCCCGTAAATATCCCAACTGTATTTAATCGAATCGTGTCTCAAATCACTTGAAACAACATTTATAGGAAACACACATGTAGGTACATCTCGACTGACCAACGTCAGTTGAGGGACATAGGTGTATGTTGCTCCTGAAGTTAAGTTTTGAGGATCTGGATTAACCATATCTGTTCCCGTAATGATTCCTCTATTCCCTGCAGTATCCATTTTTCTAAATGCACCACCAAAAAGGAAACCAGGAGTAAACTCATGAACCGCAACGACTAAATTACTAACCCCGTCCCAAATAAATGGGGTTGTCAATTCAATCTCCATCCAGTTATCTGTAGGAGTTGGAAAAGTAACTACGCCATCAAACACTTCACTCAATTGGTTGTGGTTAACCCATGAAGATGTTGTTGCAAATTCCGTTTGATTAGTATTACCCATATAAATTTTCCAATCTTTATAGGTATCTGTGGCAGTAGTAGCTGTAAAATGAAATTTAACTTTTGTAATTAAATTACTTGTTCCAACCGCACCTACTACCTCTGCTTTAAGATAAATCTGTTGCGAATAATTATAACCGAAATTTGGCCTCATAGGCAAGGTCGTACTAGTTAATTGACCGGTACCGATTTGCCCCAAAGGAAGGGTAGTAAAAGTAGATACAGCTGACCATTCGCTAGTTGTAGAAGCATTACATTTTACTCTAAACCAAATATAATATGTCGTATTTGCACTTAATCCTGATAAGACAAGTTCCTCTACAGGTTGATTTATGAGTCCTGTCGGTACTGTTGTTTGTGTTGGTACTGTTTCCGATGTAGAATAGAAATACTCGGTTCCTAAATAAGGGTTGGTCCCAACAACTTTCCAGTTATATTTAACTGAACGACTCGTCAATTCACTAGATTCTACGTTTAATGGATATTGGCATGCAGGTAGCGGACCACCTTCCAAAATCAATTGAGGAACATAGTTATATGAAGTACCCGAGCTTAAATTTTGAGGGTCTGGATTAACCGTATCTGTTCCCGTAATCATTCCTCTTTTGCCGACAGTATCCGATTTTCTAAAAACACCTCCAGCAAGAAAACCTGGAGTATATTCATGAACAGCAACGACTAAATTGCTGACGCCATCCCAAATAAATGGTGTTGTCAATTCAATCTCCATCCAATCATCTGTAGGATTTGGAAATGTAACAACACCATCAAAAACTTGACTTAGCCTACTTTGAGGAACCCATGCAGTTCCCACTGAAAACTCCGTTTGATTAGTATTACCCATAGAGATTCTCCAATCTTTATAGGTAGCTGTAGCCGTTGCCGATTTAAAATGAAATTTAATTTTTGTAATTATATTATTTTCACCAACCGCATTAACTACCTCGCCCTTCAAATAAATCTGTTGCGAATAATTATATCCGAAATTGGGTCTTATAGGTAAGATTGTACTTGTTGTTTCACCTCCTCCAATCTGCCCGATACCCGTTGTCGTAAATGGCATTGATAACCAATCAGTTAATTGAGAATCCGAACATTTTGAACGTATATAAAGTACATAAGCCGTTTGTGTTGCAAGTCCGCTCAATACCACATTAACATCTGTAAATAAAGCAGTCGTAACTAATCCTATAGGTCCCGAACCTGCCAAACCTGAAGTCCTCAATTCATATTCGTATCCCATTGCTGGTACCGTTATAGGTGGCGTCACTGTAAATGATGCCCTTGTACCAGAAACAAAAAAATCAGTAACAGCTCTTGGTTTAAAACAAGTTTCCGCAGGTCCAAATGTCATTTTTATATTAGGACGATTGTTACTAAGTGTTCCATTATCACTATCTGTTGAAGGCGTATTATCCTTCTGTAGTGTCAAATGTTTGTTAGTAGCTGAAGAATATCTCACTGCATTTCCATTTGCACCTCCGCCATTACCAGTTCCACCAAAATTAGCTTCTACTAAAACCATCAAGTTATTTGCATTACCCGTATAGTTGAAAGCAGCCATAAGACTTACACTATTCCAACCTACCACAGGTGTCATTGTACCCTCATATACTAAAGTGGCACCAGCAATTAAGGTACTCCATGGAACGGATGTTAAGACACTAGCCGTTGATTCCTTTAGATATATCTTAATGGGGCGAGGTCCCCTTTCTCCAACAGTAGCATACCAGGCTAATTGCTGAATATTTCCGACACTTTGTACTTCTGCCGCAGTATATATAGAGGCAGAGCGATCAAATCCAAAATGATTTCCCAAGGGAAATCGTTGAGTGTCGGTTCCCGTACCAATCTCAACCTGTCCCCAAGAAGACATAATATTGAATAGTACAAAAAACCATAATAGTAATAGTTTCTTCATTTTTACACGAGTTATTTAGTTAGTGGGCGCTAAAATAATATATTCTTCTAAAGAAAAGAGTTTTTTATAAACTTTAACTTTTAGACAAAAAGAAACCCCCAATTGACGAATCAATTGGGGGTTTTCAAGACTATAAAAAACTATTTTTAATTTTTAACAATTTTAACGAATTGAGTTTGGTTGTTTGAATAGATTTTCACGACATAGGTCGCAGTCGCCAAACGACTCATATCTACTAAAACCATGTTATCTAAAGCATTCATGGTCAACACACGCTGTCCAGTTAAGGAATATACTTCTACTCTAGTTATGGTTTCTTTATAGGTAATCGTCAAAATATCTTTCACCGGGTTTGGATAATAATTTAACTTGGTTAAATCAAAATCATTAATTCCCAATGGAACATTAATTTTCACGGTAACTGCAAAAGGCAAACTCGTACAGCCGGCAGATGAAAGTATTACACCATAATAAACATTCCCATCAATTAACGGCATATTTGTAGCCAAGCTATTGATGTTTGCAATTGCGTCTTCTTCAGAACTAAACCAAATAATATTCATTTGATCTAGGACTAAATTGCCTACTACGCTATTTTGTTCTTGTTCAAACACTTGCAAATCACTTCCAGTAGGCGCCGTTGGTATTGGATTTACCGTTACTTGCACTGCTTTTCTAGGAGACTCACAGAAGTAAATCGACTGACTCACATAGTACGTTCCCGTTTGAAGCAAAGCATCAGCAGCTAATACTGTACCACCTGATTCTTGTTGGTACCATTTTACAACCATACCCGTAGCCACAGTCACCTGTAGTTCACTAACTTTTGCTTCTCCACAGAAAGACTGCGCACGAGCATTTGGTGCTACGGTATTACTAACGATATTAACGCCAATTCGAACACGAGCAGATTCACAATCTCCAATCTTTTGAGATACATAATAAAGCCCTGAGTTCAAATTTTGATTACTACCTAAAGCAACGCCTCCAGTAGCTACATTATACCATTTTACTTGTGCACCCGGTAATGTTGTAGCTTGTAAATCTCCCACTGTCGCAGTAGTTGTACAGAAATTTTGATTTTGAGCCACCGGCTGCGATACCGTTTCATACACAGAAACGTTAACCGCAACTCTAGCAGACACACAACCATTAATCATCTGCGCACCGTAGTACGTTCCCGTTCTTAGCAAATCATTAGGTGATAATACCGTGGTGGATTCTAAACTTGCATACCAGTTTGCAACAGCCCCTGGAGCCAATTGCATCGCTAAATTAGAAACTCTCGATATACCACAATAGATTTGAGCAGTAGTAACCGTTGGGATTCCAGGAACTGGATTCACACTAATATTAACTCGTGTACGATCGGACTCACAAACCGTATTACTTTGAGACACATAATATACCCCTGTTTGCAAATCAATATCACCAACAATCGGATTTTGATTGGCATCATACCAGTTTAAAGTATTATCCGTATCGTAAGTTACTTCCAAATCAGATAATACAGCCGTTCCACAAATATTTCTATTTGGTGAAATCGGTGCAATCGGTTTTGTTTTAATAATAACCTGAACCGGCACTCTAGTGGTAGATTCACACGTTCCTATTATCTGAGTTACAAAATAAGTTCCCGTTGTAACTATAGTCGTCGGCGCTAAAACCACCCCTCCAGTTGCCTGACGGTACCATTTAAAAGCAGCCCCCTCTTGACCTGTAGCAACTAAGTCCGAGATTAGAACCGCACCACAAAACTCTTGAGTTTCTGCGACAGCATCGGTGATTACTACGGTTCTTATATTAAAGGTTTTCACCAAGGGACAACCGTTACCTGAAGAAACATTCATAACCAAATCTTCATAACCTTCTGTTTGTCCTTTGTAATATACTTTCTTAGCAGAAGCACCTGCTACATAAGGAATCGTAGCATCCTCGTCTGTAAAGACATTGGTTGCTGGAGCCCAAGTAACCATATATTCTGCTTTTCCTTTAAACTTAACATTGTACCTATTCTTACTTAAAGTTGGCGTTCCCGTATTAAAACTAAAAAGCAAATTATTAGTTGTAGAAACGGTATAAAACGTCTGTGCATTATCAAAATCATCTGCTCCAGAATGCGAAATCTCTACTATTAAATTAGATGCACCATCCCAATTATAAGGAGTCGCAAACGTTATTTCTTGCCAACCAGACGCCGTATGAGTATAAGTACTCGGCCCATAAACTGTAGTAAACCCAGTTGTAATATAAGCCGCAGAAGCAAATTGAGCCAAATTAGTAGTCGCAATTCTCACGGTATAATTTGCGTTGGTTAAAGCGTCACCTGGAGTGGCAATGTTAAATGAAATCGATTTTAAAGCTCCAGCCGAAACTCCATTAGCAGTTAATTCAGCTGCGGTAAACAACAGTTGCGATTTCCCACTAGTCCATCTATTGATAAATGCACTATTATTATCTGCATTACCAGACAAAGAAGTTCCCATACCAATTTCAGAATATGATTCCCCACCAAAATCAACATTAAACTCCTTAACTCCTCCTTCACAAATAATATGATTTGGCTCGGTAGGTGTATATACAATAACCGGTAAAGGTTTTACCGTAACCTTTAGTTGTTTTGCAACCTCACATAGATCGCCAGAGGTTTGTTTTGCCGTTAATACATAGTCCGTAGTAACCGTTGGATTAAAGACCCAACCGGTTTGTGCGCTACCTGTCACTCCCGTTGCAGGCAACCATGTATAATTGTTATAGATACTGACATCACTCGTTATAGAGACTACGGCTGAAGTTTCATTTTCACAGATAGTCACTACCGCTGTACTTAAAGTCAAGGCAGGCGCTGTAGAAACCACAACATCTACTTTCTTTCTCTCCCCGACACAAGCTGTATTTCCAGTACCGGATGTGCCAGATACCCAATAAGATTTATTAGCTGTTAATACAGGTGTTGTAAATGCCGGTCCCTCAAAAAGAACAGCGCCACCTGTAGCTACATCATACCATTTAAACACTCCAGTCGTTCCTGTTACAGTAGCTCTTAATGTCACTATTCCTTGACCACAAATCGCTGCATTCTGTACGGTAAAATCTGGATCATCGCATTTAGTGGTAAACTTGGTTGCTAAAGTCCATTCGGAATTATTCGTAGCAGAACATTTTGAACGAATATAAACCGAATATTCTGTAGAAGGTGTAAGTCCTGTCAATGCTTTAGTCATAACTGTATTAGCTACAATTTCTGTTAAAAACCTTCCAACAGCGCCGCTACCAGGAGCACCAGTGGTTCTCACTTCATACTCATACCCGTTCGCAGGCACTGTAATTGGTGCAGTCCAATTTATTGTTGCAGTATTTTTAGTTACCTGACTAGCTGCCAAATAAATTGGTTTTAAACATCCCGGCACTACACCTGTTTCAAAAATAATCTGAGGAACATAAGCGTATGTACTACTAGCAGCAGGAGGAGTACTTATATCAGGTGCAGTACCGTCATTACGATAAGCAATCGCTCTATTAGCACCTGGGGTATCCATCCTTCTAAAACTTGCTCCATTCAACCAAGCCGGAGTATATTCATTAACAGCGATGACAATATTACTAGTACCATCCCAAATAAAAGGTTCTGCGAAAGTAATCAACATCCAGTCACCAGTTGGCGCAGGAAACGTCACCACTCCATTAAATACTTGTTGCATGGTCGAAATCGGAACCCATTGATCCGCAGCTGTACTGGCGAATGCCGTTTTGGCGGTATTACCCAATAAGACTTTCCAATCCTTAAAACTATCTGTAACAGCAGGAGTGGTTACATGAAACTTTAAGGTAGTGATAGCTGTTTGTCCAGTACCACCTACGGCAGCACGTATCTCACTAGCTGTATAAATCTGTTGCGTATAATTATAACCCCAATTGGAATGCATTGGCAATTCAGTTGCCGTTGCAGTTCCACTACCAATAAAACCTCTTACCAAAGTTTTAAAGGATAAAGGAATTGCACTCCATGCACTTTTATCAGTTGCATTACATTTATTTCTAAACCATACGTAATATTGCGTATCAGAAGTTAAGCCCGCTAAGTCTGCGGACATAGTCGGCACATTAACTGTACCCATAGGTGCAGTAGTTGCTATAGGTGCTTGTGCTAAACTCGTAGCATAAAAATACTCCGTTCCTAGAACAGTTGTCAAATTTGTCCATTGTATCTTAACTGAATTAATAGTCAAATCGGAAAAACTGTATGAAGAAACACCTACACAGCTCGGTGCCTGTTCAGCAAGCAGCACCACTTGTGGTACATATTGAAAACGTTCACTTGCCGCTGGAGGACTATTTGGATTTGGGTTTGATGCTACGGCATCTACTCTATAAAGTAAGCCACGATAATTGGTACCCGTATCCATTCTTCTAAAAGTTGCTCCAGCAGTATTCCCTGGAGTATTTTCGTAAACTCCAACCACTATATTACTTGTTCCATCCCATAAAAATGGTTCTGCTAGCGTGATTTCCATCCAATCGCCAGTTGGATCTGGAAAAGTAACCTCGCCGTTAAATACCGTAGTCATAGAAGCGGTAGGTATCCATTCGGCTGCGGTGGTTCCAGCAAAATTCGTTTTGGCCGTATTACCCATAAAGATTTTCCAATCTTTATAGTTAGCTGTAGCTGTCGTAGAATTAAAATGAAACTTAATCGTTCTAACATATCGATCGGTCCCTACTGAACTTAAAACATCACTAGCCAAATAAATCTGCTGGGAATAATTATAAGCCAAACTCGATTGAATTGGCAAAGAAGCCGTTGTTAAGTCTCCGGTTCCAATTTGACCGATACTGTTGGTCTTAAAACTAGACATATTTGTCCATTCACTAGTTGAAGTTGCAGAACATTTTACTCTAAACCAAACATAATAACGCGTATTTTCATTTAATTCCGTCAATAACAATTCTGCAACAGGAGCATCTACGATTCCTGCTGGCTCTGAATTGGACTCAGGTTCATCGGGAGAAGTAGATAAAAAATATTCTACTCCAACATATGGATTTGTCCCATGAATATTCCAAGTATATTTAATGGAACTACTCGTTAAATCGCTAGTACGGATATTCAAAGGAAACATACAAGCAGGCAAAGGATTACCTGTCAAAATTATCTGTGGAACGTGACTAACAGTAGTACCAGTAGGTGGACTTAAAGGATTCGGATTATTCGTATCACTTGTATAGGACATTCCCCTATTCGGAGTGGTGTCCATTCTTCTAAAAACACCTCCGTTTAAAAAGTTAGGAGTATATTCATGAACTGCTATTACTAAATTATTGACTCCGTCCCATATAAAAGGAGTAGCCAATTGAATCTCCATCCAATCATCGGCTGGAAAAGTAACTTCACCGTTAAACACTTCACTTAACTCAGTAGGAGCTACCCACGAGGTTCCGTTAGTAAAAGTAGTTTTAGTTGTATTTCCCATAAAGATTTTCCAATCTTTATAAGATGCTGTAGACGTTGTAGCTTTAAAGTGAAATCTAACTTTTGTTATTAAATTATTGATACCAATTGCTTCCTGAACCTCAGCTTTTAAGTAAATCTGTTGGCTATAATTAAACCCCCAATTGGTATTTAATGGCAATTGTGTACTTGTAGCAATACCTGCACCAATTTGCCCTAAACTCATAGTTGACCCTGTAGTATTTGCCCAACCTGAAAAAGCACTTCCGCAACTCAATCTCAAATAAAGATTGTAGTTCGTATTTGGTAAAAGTCCTGAAATTAGTTGTGAATTGGCTCCAACAGCGGTAGCCCCACTTGTAACCAATCCGACAGCACCACTTCCAGGCCCACCCGAAGTTCTAACTTCGAATTCCCCTGTTCTTTGTAAATCAGTTGCTGTCCAATTCAACACCATAGAATTCGTAGTTTGTGCAGTAGTAGTTATTTCAATTACACCATAGCAAGATGGAGGAGTAAACCTATAAATCTGCCCCGTTACCGGTTTTGTAACAATTTCCGTAACTGAAGTGGTACTTGTAATTACAGGAGCAAGTGTTCCGGTAAGATTGATATAACTACCATTTCCTGAGCCAAATTTACTTCCTAAACCGATAGTTGCGCCACCTGGATTCACATCTGCTGCTTCTGGTCTATAAATGAATTCAACAACATTGGTTGTCTCATACAACTTAACTTGAAAGCTAATTACCGGATTAGTACTATTAAAATTCCACTCCCAGTTTCTCCATTCTATCGTTAATACCCGATTAGGAGCTACCCCGGTAAGTTCATACCCGGCATAAGACCCCCCAGTTGCGCGACCATCTAAGTCATCCCATAAAGGAGCAATAATAGGTCGCGAAGTAGCATTTACCGCAGATAAATCATTACCATTCAAGGTTGCAGTCCCATTTCCAAAACTTACAAATCCATTTGAGCTCATCTTAAAACTGGTATAAGATGCACCTTCATACAAAAAATTAAAACCAATATTAGTAGCTGCTGAGATTGCGTCATCAGCCTTAACATTTGCTAATTCTGTTGCATTGGTACTTACCGGAACATATGCACCCACCTCATTGGTGAACACATAGCCCGTGACCTGAGCATTTATAGCCATAAAGCTCATTAAAAAAAACAAAAGTGTAATGTTCTTCATTTTATTATTTACAGTTTAATTAGTCGCCCTAAAATAATACTTTATTTTAAAATATTTAGCAATTAATTAACTTTAACATTTAGTAATTAAAATAAACTCTAAAACAACGCCACAAACACATAATTATATTTATAATTTTCACCTAAAAACAACTTTATAACCATTTGCTTATTTAATTATAAAACAAAAAAAAGGAGTGGCCTTTTTAGACCACTCCTTAATTTCATAAAAAAAACCTTATTAATTTTTGACAATTTTTATAAACTGCGTTTGATTGTTTGAATAGATTTTCACCACATATGTAGCAGTCGCCAAACGACTCATATCCACTAAAACGATGTTATCTAAAGCATTCATGGTCAATACGCGTTGCCCCGTTAAGGAATAAACCTCTACTCTAGTAATGGTTTCTTTATAGGTAATCGTTAAAATATCTTTCACCGGGTTTGGATAATAATTCAACTTGGTCAAATCAAAATCGTTAATCCCCAATGGAACATTAATTTTCACGGTAACTGCAAAAGGCAAACTCGTACAGCCGGCAGATGAACGTATTACACCATAATAAACATTCCCATCAATTAATGGCATATTTGCAGCCAAGCTATTGATGTTTGCAATTGCATCTTCTTCAGAACTAAACCAAACAATATTCGTCTGATCTAGGACTAAATTGCCTATTACGCTATTTTGTGCTTGTTCAAACACTTGCAAATCACTTCCAGTAGGAGCGGCAGGCAATGGATTAACTGTAATTTCCACACGTTTTCTTGGAGATTCACAGAAATAAATCGACTGACTCACATAGTAAATGCCTGTTTGAAGAGGAGCATCCATAGACAAGGCCGTACCGGCTTGTTCTTGGGTATACCATTTCACAATATAACCTGTACCTACAGTAACTTGAAGAGCACTTACTTTTGTTTCTCCACAAAAAGACTGTGCTTGCACATTAGGTGCTGTAGTATTGGTTACAATATTAACACCAATTCGAGTACGCGCAGACTCACAATCTCCAATTTTTTGAGATACATAATAAAGCCCCGAATTCAAAACCTGATTCGTACCTAAAGCCGTTCCACCTGTAGCTACATTATACCAATTCAACTGAGCTCCCGGCAATGCCGTAGCTTGCAAATCTGCAACAGTTGCATTGGTCGTACAGAAATTCTGATTTTGAGCTAATGGCAGGGCTACCGTTTCATAAACCGCAACGTTAACCGCAACTCTAGCAGACACACAACCATTAAGCATTTGCGCACCGTAATAAACTCCCGTTCTAAGAAGTTCATTTGGCGACAATACCGTAGTGGACTCTAAACTCACATACCAGTTCGCAACAGCCCCTGGAGCCAATTGCATCGCTAAATTAGAAACTCTCGATACACCACAATACATTTGAGTAGCGGTCACAGTTGGAATTCCAGGAACTGGATTCACACTGATATTAACTCGTGTACGATCGGATTCACAAACCGTATTGCTTTGAGATACATAATAAACCCCTGTTTGCAAAGCAATATCACCAACAATTGGATTTTGATTGGCATCATACCAATTTAAAGTATTATCCGTATCGTAAGTTACTTCCAAATCAGATAATACAGCCGTTCCACAAATATTTCTACTTGGTGAAATCGGTGCAGTCGGTTTTGTTTTAATGGCAACCTGAACCGGAACTCTAGTTGTAGACTCGCAAGTTCCTATAATCTGTGTAACAAAATAAGTACCTGTAGTAACCATAGCAGTTGGAGCTAAAACCACACCGCCAGTTGCTTGTCGGTACCATTTAAAAGCAGCACCTTCTTGCCCTGTAGCCACTAAGTCCGAAACCGGAACAGTTCCACAAAAATCTTGATTCTCTGCGGCAGCATTTGTGATAAACACCGTTCTAATATTAAAGGTTTTCACCAATGGACAACCGTTACCTGAAGCAACGTTCATGACTAAGTTTTCATATCCTTCTGTTTGTCCTTTATAATACACTTTCTTCGCAGAGGTACCTGCTACATAAGGAACCGTCGCAGCTTCATCCGTAAAGACATTCGTCGCCGGAGCCCAAGTAACTTGATAATTGTTACCTCCTTTAAATATAACGTTATAACGTTTTTTACTAACCTCAGGAGAATTGGTATTGTAACTTGACAACAAAGTATTTCCCGCGGTCTCTGTAAAATATGTATTGGCATTATAAGAAGAATTTGCACCTGATGATGA
Source organism: Flavobacterium sp. NKUCC04_CG (assembly GCF_019345525.1). GTDB lineage: Bacteria > Bacteroidota > Bacteroidia > Flavobacteriales > Flavobacteriaceae > Flavobacterium. The sequence goes on from NZ_JAHKRA010000001.1 coordinate 179,401, forward strand.
AATTTCAACAATTATATTGGAAACGCCATCCCAAGCATAAGGTGTTGCAAAAACAATCTCTTGCCATCCCGTTGCTGTATGTGTATAAGTACTCGGTCCATACACGGTAGTAAATCCAGCAGTAACATAGGTTGCTGATGGAAACACATTTAAACTCGTATTGGCAATTTTCACAGTATATCCCGCATTAGTCAAAGCTGATCCCGCCGTAGCGATATTAAATGACATACTTGAAATATCCCCCCCCAAAAGGCCACTTGCCGTTAATTCCGCTGCAGTAAATAACAATTGCGATTTTCCAGAAGTCCACCTGTTATTAAAAGCAGTATTGTTGTCATAATCTGCAGAAACGGTAGTAGCTGTTCCGATAGTTCCTTGGAAATGTGAAATAAAACTAGCTTCTAAAACCTGAGTTTCTCCTTCACAAATAATCAAATTACCTGGCTCTGGAGTTAATGTAATTACCGGTAAAGGTTTAACTACGACCCTAACTTTCTTAGCGCTCTCGCACATACTGCCAGTAGCTTGTTTAGCCGTTAATACATATTCGGTAGTCGTCGTTGGATTAAACACCCAACCCGTTTGAGCATTTCCACTAACTCCTGTAGCTGGTGACCAAGTATAAGTATTGTAGAGACTTAAGTCGCTGGTTACAGTAACCACAGCACTAGTTTCTCCTTCACAGATGGTTAGAGTAGCAGTACTTAAAGTGAAAGTTGGCGCTGCAGTTACCACTACATCAATTTTCTTTCTACCCGACAAACAAGCCGTGTTTCCCGTCCCAATAACTCCTTCTACCCAGTACGATTTGTTAGCTGTTAGTAGTGGCGTTGTAAAGGTTAATCCTTCAGAAAGAACAACACCTCCTGTCGCTACATCATACCATTTAAAGACACCGGTAGTTCCTGTTACGGTGACGGCTAAGTTTACAATTCCTTGTCCACAAATAGCAGCATCCTGAACCGTAAAATCAGTGTAATTACATTTCGTAGTAAAAGTCCTTACTGTAGTCCACTCTGAAAAAGACGTAGCTGTACATTTCGAACGTACATACACAAAGTACTCTGTTGACGGAGTTAATCCCGTAAGTGCTTTGGTTAAGATTGTATTGGCAACCAATTCGGTTGCAACGCGACCAATAGCACCAGAACCAGCTAGACCTGAAGTTCTAATTTCATATTCATAACCTAAAGCCGGAACATTGACAGGCGCTCTCCAACTGATTGTCGCTGTATTTTTAGTAACATCTGTACTTTGAACACCAAGTGGTTTTAAGCACGACGGCACTACAGTGGTCTCAAAAACAATCTGAGGAACAAAATCATACCTATACGATGCTATAGGAGGATTTGATAAATCTTGTGCTCCACTATCCGTAGTATGGAGAAACCCCCTAAAAGTAGGAGTATCTTGTTTTCTAAAAGTAGCCCCTGATGTATAACCTGGGGTAGTTTCATTTACAGCTACAACAATATTACTTGTTCCATCCCACACGAAAGACTCATCCAATATGATTTCCATCCAAGTATCTGAGGGATCAGGAAACGCAATCACTCCACTAAATACTTCTTGCATAGCCGAAATTGGCACCCATTGGTCTGCCGCCGTTGTAGCAAACTCCGTTTTAGCAGTATTACCTAAAAATATTTTCCAATCTTTATAATTAGCCGTACCTCCAGTAGTCTTAAAATGGAATTTTAATTTAGTCACATACTGTTGTCCATTAACCCCCAAGGATGCGACAATCTCACTAGCCAAATAAATCTGCTGCGAGTAATTAAAACTATTATAGCTATAAATTGGCAAACGATCTGTAGTTGCGTTCCCATTACCAACCTGCCCTCTAATACCCGTTTTAAAACCAAGAGGAATGGCACTCCAAGCACTTTTATCTGTAGCATTACACTTGTTTCTAAACCACACATAATATTGGGTATCCGGAGTCAATCCAGTTATATTAGCAAACAATGTCGGCATATTCACTGTTCCCGAAGGCGTCGTAGTTACTGTCGGAGCTGGCGTTAAGGCTGTCGAATAATAATATTCTGTCCCCAAAACTGTAGTTGTATTCGTCCAATTCACTTTTACCGAATTAATACCCAAATCAGCGTAGCTATACGAACTCACGCCAATACAAGTTGGTGCTGGATCTGCTAACAATACGATTTGTGGAACATAGGTAAAACGCTCACTAGCTGCAGGTAATGCATACAAATTCAGAGCTGAAGTATCACCATCTACACGGTAAAGTAGCCCTCTATTCGCTGTTCCAGTATTCATCTTTCTAAAATTCGCACCTGCCATTTTATCATTTGTATATTCATGAACTCCAACAACTATATTGCTGGTTCCATCCCATAAAAACGGTTCGGCCAAAGTAATCTCTATCCAATCTCCGGTAGGATTTGGAAAAGTAACTACACCATCAAATACCGTAGTCATACTCGCTACAGGCACCCATTCTGCGGCAGTTGTTCCGGCAAAACTTCCCTTGGTTGTATTACCCATAAACACTTTCCAATCTTTATAATTCGCAGTCGCTGCGGAGCTGGTAAAATGGAATTTTATTTTCTTGATATATCTATTTGTTCCAACTGATTCCAAAACCTCACTGGCCAAATAAATTTGCTGTGAAAAATTGTAATTATAATTAGAGGCTAGAGGCAAGGAAGCCGTCAATTCATTTCCGGTACCAATCTGCCCTAAGCTGTTTGTCTTAAAAGTAACAGTATTAGCCCACTCGCTGTTTACAGTGGCACTACATTTTGTTCTAAACCAGATGTAATAACGGGTATTTTCCGTTAAATCACTTAGTTGTAATAATCTACCAGGCTGCGCTATATTGTCCGAAGGAGCCGTACTTTCATCTGGTCCTTCTGGTGATGTACTTAAGTAGTAGTCCGTTCCTAGAATTGGATTTGTACCGTGAATGCTCCAGGTAAACTTAACAGAACTACTCGTTACATCGGTATACTGTATATTTAAAGGATACATACAGGCAGGTAATGGATTCCCGACCAAGCCTATTTGAGGTACATATTTATACAAGGAGCCGCTTGGAAGGCTGTTCAAATTTGGAATTGGTGAATCTGTTGTATACAGAATCCCTCTGTTGTCCGTCGTATCTGTTTTTCTAAAAACGGCTCCATAGGAATAACCCGGAGCATATTCGTTAACCGCAATAACCAAATTGCCTACGCCATCCCATATAAAAGGGGTAGCTAATGTAATTTCCATCCAACCATCGGTTGGGCTCGGGAAGGTTATCTGTCCATCAAACACTTCTGTCAACTGAGCATTTGGTATCCATGAGGAAGAACTTGCAAAAGCATTCAGGGTTGTATTGCCCATAAATATTTTCCAATCTTTAAAACTTGTCTCCGATGCTCCTGATGAATTAACATGAAATCTAATTTTCGTAATTAGATTATTAACCCCTAAAGCAGCAGTAATTTCAGATTTCAAATAAATCTGTTGCGAATAATTATTATTATTACCACTATATAATGGCAACTGCATAGTAGTAGTAGTTCCTTGCCCAATTTGACCTGTAATCGTCGTTCTAAATGGAATTTCAACCCAACTACTTAGAGCTGTAGCCGTACACTTGGCTCTTACATAAACTTTATATGCAGTGTTTTCTATCAGTCCTGACAACGTAATCACATTTGAAGCGACTGTCGCAGTTTGAACCAAGCCTGTAGCACCTGAACCTGCTACACCAGTAGTCCGCAGCTCATATTCATTACCCAATGCCGGAATCGGCAAAGCTAATGTAATAGCAACACCCGTTGGAGAAGGGATTATACCTCCATTTGCAACTGGATTAAGACAAGCCGGTGGTGGCAAAGTAATTCTTATATTCGGTCGATTAGCATTTACTGTTCCACTAGTTGTTGGAGCTGTAGTATCACTCTCCAATTGCATATGCTTATTTGGAGCCTCACTGAATCTTACCATACTTCCATCACTGCCAGTACCACCTCCGCCTCCAAAATTGGCTTCGACTAGAACCATAAGATTTTTAGCTCCCCCTGTAAAATTAAATGCCGCAGTTAGCGCAAAACTATTCCAGCCTTGAACAGGCGTCAAAGTACCGTCATAAACCAAAGTAGCACCAGTAGTTAATGTGCTCCAAGGAACAGCGGTTAATACACTTTCGTTTACTTCTTTTAAATAAATCTTAATAGGCCTTGCTGGCCCTCCACCAACATTTGCATTCCATGCTAAAGCGGTAATTGCTCCAACACCCTGCACTTCACTGGCCATATAAATGGATGCGGATCGCTCAAATCCATAGTAATTACCAAATGGATACCGCTTTCCCTCTGTTCCCGTACCTATTTCAATCTGAGACCATGAGGTCCATGTATGAAAAAGCACAAAAAACAACAAGAGTATTAGTTTTTTCATGTTAAAAATAATTATTGGTTAGTGCTTACTAAATTAGTTTTTTATTTTAATAATAAATCCTAATAAATGACTTTTAACAAAAAAAAACCAAAAAAACCCAAATAATTTCTCATTTGGGTTTTATTTTACTCACTAAAAAATTGTTAATATTTAAGAACCTTCAAGAATTGTTGCTGTTTATCTGAATAAATTTTAACTATATAAGTAGCTGCAGCCAATCTGCCCATGTCAACAAAAACAACGTTATCAGAGGTATTCAACGTCAAGACACGATGCCCCGTCAAGGCATACACTTCTACTCGGCTGATTTTTTCATGATACGATATAGTCAAAACATCATGGACCGGATTTGGATAATAATTCAATTTGGTTAGATCAAAATTATGTACTCCTAATTTTATCGATACTTGTACTTTAAATGGTAGGCTTAAACATCCGTCTTCAGACTGCACAACACCAAAATAAAAATCTCCATCAATTAAAGGCATGTTACCATCTAACCTATTGATATCGTTTAGAGCCTCTTCTTCTGAGCTAAACCAAATGATAGCAGGTTCGTTCAATTCCAAGTCTCCCACAACAGCAGTAAAGTCCGGTTCAAACTCTTGAACCTCATTTCCCGTAGGCGTCATTGGGCGTGGGTTAACATTAACCTCTACGCTCTTTCTAGGAGATTCGCAATGATAGATGGATTGGCTTACATAGTAAGTTCCAGTTTGCAGGACTTCTTCTTCACTTAAAACAGTTCCACCTTCTTGTTGAGCATACCATTTTACAATAAACCCAGTACCAACAACTACATGAAGATCTTGTACTTTTGCATCTCCGCAGAATGATTGTGCCTGAGCATCTGGCGCCCTGTTATTATCAGCAACATGAATACCTACGCGAACACGCGTAGATTCACAATTTCCTATTTGCTGAGACACATAATACAGACCGGAATAGACCGCTTGATTTGGACCTAAAGGTATTCCACCAGTTTCAGTGCCGTACCAATGTATTTCTGCTCCTGGCAATCCCGTCACTTGCAATTGAGCCACTGTTGTACTAGTATTGCATAAATTCTGATTAGACACTATAGGTTCAGCTATAAAATCGGCCACTATAACAGTTATTCTAACTCTTGTAGATTCACATCCACCGACTAGTTGCGCTCCGTAGTAGGTCCCCGTTTCAAGAAAATCATTCGGAGAAAGCGCAACAATTGATTCCATATCACTATACCAGCGTGCTACAGCTGTGGGCTCCAAATCCAAGGATAAGTCAGCAACTCGTGCTGCATTGCAAAAGTATTGATTTGCATCGGCAAATGGAACAGTAGGTGCGGTCCCTACAACTACATCAACACGTACACGTTCCGATTCACAATTTACCGAACTCTGCGAAACATAAAGCGTTCTCTCATCTAACATTATGTTTCCAGTTATCAAATTATGGTCTGCATCATACCAGTTTAACGTATTTGACACATCATAACTTACAATTAAGTCCGCTAAAGTACCTGTGTAACAAACCGCATTATTCACCACAATCGGATTTACTGGTTTCGGCCTGATGGTGACGCGTACCGGAACTCTTGTCTCCGATTCGCATAGACCAATAACTTGAGTAACAAAATAAGTTTGCGTACTTAATGGGGTTGTAGCGTCCAAAGCCCGACCTCCTTCTGCGTAACTATACCAATAGAAGCTAGCCCCCTCTTGCCCAGTTGCAACTAAATCCGCGATTCTTACCACGCCGCAAAAATCTTGATTTGTCGCTTGTGCATTGGTAATTAGCACGGTTCTAAGGTTAAAGTTTTTCACCAAGAAACAACCGTTGTTCGAATCAATCGTCGCTGCTAAGTTTTCATAACCTTCGATAGCGCCCTTGTAGTACACTTTTTTAACAAGTACCTCCGGATCATAAGAATAAGGTATCGTTGCGGCAGGATCTAAATAAACATTTTCAGTCGGAGACCATTTGATATTATATTTTTGTCCACCGGTAAACTTTACGTTTAAACGCCTCGTACTTAACATCGGTAAGAAATCATTATAACTAAATAACAACATATTATCTACAGTAGTTGTATAATACGTTTCCGCATTATCAAGACGATCAGCACCCGAATGCGAAAACTCTAGGATTAAGTTCGACACACCATCCCATTCGAACGGCGTATCAAAAACAATCTCTTGCCAACCCGTTGCTGTATGAGTATAGGTAATCGGACCATAAACAGTCGTAAAGCCTGTGGTTTCAAAGCTCGCAGTTGCGAATTTATCCAAAGTAGTTGTCCCAACTCTTAGGGTATAGTTTTCATTTATCAAAGCATGTCCTGCAGTAGCAATATTAAATGCAATCGAATTTAAAGAACCTGAAGAAACACCGTTTTCCCGTAATTCACTCGCTTTAAACAACAGTTGTGCCTTTACACTTCTTCTTCTATTGCTAAATGCTGTAATTTCTTCCGTTCTTGTAGTCAAGTTTTCAGCTTGACCTACTACCCCCGAGTAATTTATTTCGTTGAGCTCTATTTCAAGAGTTTGCACCTCATCTTTGCAAACCACAATAATCTCCTCGCGTGGAGTAATTTTTACTACCGGCAAAGGTTGTACTCGAACCCTAACTTTTCTAGCGAATTCACAGAAGTCTCCTCGATTCTGCTTAGCCGTAAGTATATATTCTGTAGTAATCGCTGGATTAAAGACCCATCCTCTTTGAACATCCCCGCTTACACCTATAGATGGAGACCAAGTATAGGTATCATACGTGCTTAAATCACCTAAATAGAAAACCCTTGTCGTATAGTCTCCCTCACAAATATCAAAAGTACTTTCACTCAATTCAAAAGGTAGACCGTCAGTCACCACTACGGTTACCATCTTTCTTCCGGCTGGATTCAGGCATACCTCGTCATCTGACCCAACCAATCCTTCTACCCAATACGATGTAGTCTCCGTTAGTAAAGGCGTAGTAAACACCTGACCCTCAGCAATCTCCACACCTCCTTCAGGCACATCGAACCATTTAAAATTCCCACTCACTCCAGTTATGATTACCGACAAATCAGCTATCCCCTGACCGCAAAACGGAGCTACTTCTACAACTTCAAAATCCGGATACTCGCAAATAGTAGTAAAAGACACCCCTGGCGTCCAAGGCGACTCATCAATCACACCACATAGCGCCTGAAAATAAATCGTATAGGTTGTAGCAGGCATCAAACCAATCAAGTTTTGTAACAAAATGGTATTCTGGACCGTACCCGTCAACGCAAGTCCTTCATCACCACTACCGGGCACTCCTTCTGTTCTAATTTCATATTTATAACCGTTTTCTGGAACTCCTTCGAAAGGCACCTCCCATCTTACCGTAGCACTATACCTATCCACATCCAAAACCCGGACAGCAGTAGGGGGAAAACAGTTTGGAACAGCTTCGCTTACGATGAAGATCTGAGGAACATGATTAAAATCATAATTAGCATCTGATAAATCATGAAGATTTTGACGCGCAATATCGGTATAGTGAATCATTCCCCTTTTTTCAGCCGTGTTCATTACACGAAACGCAGCCCCCGAACTCCAACCTGGCGAATATTCATTCACTGCAATTACCAGATTACTCTCCCCATCCCAAACAAAGGGATCCTGTAAGGTAATCTCCATCCATGCATCAGTAGGATTTGGGAAGCTAACCACACCATCAAACACTTGCCGCATCGCTGTTGTTGGTACCCATTCAGTTGCACTTCTTCCTTCGAAACTATGCTTAGTTGTATTACCCATAAATATATTCCAATCTTCATACCTCGTCCAGATACTAGTTTGGGGTATATTAACATGTAGTCTTAATTTTGTGATATACTTCCTTCCATCAGCCCCTAGTACAGATTTAAGTTCACTACCCATATAGAGTTGTTGCGAATAATTATAAGCATATAGGGAATATAGAGGTAAAAAAGTACTTATTTCTGTACTACCATCACTTATAAGTCCTTCAATATGGGTCCTAAACACAAGAGGAACCACACTCCAGGCACTGGATTCGTCCGCTGTACAACGGTTTCTAAACCACACGTAGTATTCGGTATCAGACATTAAATTATTTAAAGTAATACTGGTCACCCCTGGCAGCGTTATTCCGGTTGGCATCGAATTTGGGGAAGGGGCTTGTGTGATGTCGGTAGTAAGGAAGTACTCCGTACCCACATAACCGCTGATCAGATTGGACCACAACAGAACCGCAGAATTAAATCCGACATAGGAGTAACCAAACGTACTAACACCTATACAAGCAGGTGTTGGTTGGGCACTCAATATGATTTGAGGTACATAAGTAAAGCGATTAGTCGCAATAGGTATATTATAAGGATCAACCTCACGAATATCGTCTTGTGTTTTAGCGAGCAACCCTCTATATACATCTCCCGTATCCGTTTTCCGAAAAACAGCACCTGCATTATTTCCCGGAGTAAATTCGTGTACACCTATTACTATATTGCTTGTGCCATCCCATAAGAACGGCTCTTCTAGGCTAATCTCCATCCAATCTCCTGTAGGCTCTGGAAAACTAACTGTTCCGTTAAAAACAACCTTCATATCAGCTACCCCTATCCATTCCGTCTGCGTTGTACTTTCAAAGCTAGTCTTGGTCGTGTTGCCCATAAAAATTCTCCAATCTTTATAACTATCTGTGGCATTATTGGAATTGAAGTGAAATTTAATCTTATCGATATACCTATTTTCACCTATTGCCTGTAAAACTTCACTCGCTAAATAAATTTGTTGCGAATAATTAAAGTTCTGATTTGAATCAAGAGGTAAAGAAGCTGTTGTCAGTCCTCCACCACCAATCTGCCCGGGGTATAATGTTGTAAAACTAGTGGGACTGATTGACCAGTCACTTCGAGAATCTCCATCACACCACACTCTAAACCAGATATAATAGGTAGTCGCTTCATTTAGACCTTCCAAAGCCAACTGATTATTTGGGCTTAATACTTGTCCCGTGATTTCTGTATCGTTGTCTGGAGGAAAGTTGGAAGTTGACATAAAATACTCGACGCCTCTTATACCTTCTCGACCCGCCCATTCAAAATTCACGGAACTGGATGTTAAGGCTGTATATTCATAGCCACCAGATAAAGAACTACAGGGTGGCGGAAGTTCCGCATTTAATATAATTTGAGGAACTGCTTTGTATAACACAGAAGCACGAGGTAATTGATTAACATTCACATCACCACTCGACCTGCGGAGCATCCCCCTGTTGTTTACTGTATGTTGTATTCTAAATCGCGCAACATTACTTGAGGTTCCTGATCCTGGTGTATTTTCATGAACTGCCACAACGATATTAGAGGTTCTATCCCAAAGAAACGGATTCGAAAAATTAATCTCCATCCATCCATCTGCCGAACTTGGAAATGTAACAGTGCCTCTATATACTCTTTCCAATTCAGAAGTAGGAATCCACTCTGTATTTGACAAATCATCAAATTGTACCTTTGACGTATTACCCATATAAATCGTCCAGTCTTTATACTTCTCCTGATTTAACTCTGTATCCCTTAGATTGACATGAAATTTTATACCCGTAATATAATTATTGGATTGTAAAGCCGTTCGAACTTCATTTGCCAAATAGATTTGCTGCGAATAATTATAGCTATAATTACTAGCAATTGGCAAAGCACTTAACAATCGATCACCGTGGCCTAACTGCCCTGGAAGTAAGGTTCTAAATTCTAAAGGAATACCGCTCCAATTGCTTTTTTGATTTTGCTGACATGCATTTCTAAACCACACATAATACGGAGTATCTGAAGTCAAATCATTTAAAATAACCTCCGTAATTTCGGCGCTCACCACGGCTGTAGGCAAGGCATCAGCTGTTGGAGGCTGAGGTGTATTTCCCAAATAATATTCAATTTGTTGAGCTGAAGCCCAAGAGTTTACCCATTTAATCTTAACACTTGTGTCTGTTAGATTCTCGTAACTATGAGATTGAATACCCATACATTCTGAAACTTGTTCACCAACTAAGATTATTTGTGGAACGTATTGATAAAGGAAAGAAGCCTCTGGCGGAAAATGGGGATTTGGATTATTATATTCATTATCGGTTCTATACAACATACCCCTATTGACAGGTCTCGTTTGAAATGCTCTAAATCGCGCACCACTGGTAAAGTTGGGAGTGTATTCGTGAACTGCTACAACCAAATTACTCGTACCATCCCATAAAAACGGTTCCATCAAATTTATTTCCATCCAATTTCCCGTTGGATTTGGAAAAGTGACCTCCCCATTAAATACAGTAATCATATTAGCGGCTTTAACCCATTCCGTAGAGTCTGTAGATTCAAAATTACTTATAGTAGTATTACCCATAAAAATCTTCCAATCCTTATAATTATTCGTTCCTTCAATAGAGGTGAAATGAAATTTTATTTTGGTGATATACCTATTTTCTCCTACAGCATTCAATACCTCATCTGCGAGATAAATTTGCTGTGAATAATTATAGCCGTAGTGCGATTGAATAGGCAAACTCGATTCCGTCTGTGTACCCCTACCGATTTGACCTTCAAACACGGTGGTAAATCCTTGCGAGACCCAGCCACTGGTTTCACCAGCATCACATAGCGTACGAATGTAAAGCACGTAGTTTGTGTCTTCTGCCAATCCTGACAGCTGTAATATTTCTAAACTACTAATTCCACTTTGCTCCAAACCTATCACGCCAGATTCCGGTTCACCCGAACTTCGCAATTCATACTCATAACTTGGGTATGATGCTCGCAAAGAAATTGAAAATCGAACGGATGTACCCCCCACATGAATAGGATCAGGCATCAATGGCGAAACACACCCCTGTAAGGGAATTGCAATCCTTATATTGGGCCGATTACTCCCAACGGTCCCGTCTTGATCTGGAGCTTCATAATCTCGAACAATTGACATATGCTTGCCCGCCGCTGTCGTATATCTCACACCATTGCCTGCGCTACCATTGCTGTCACCACTACCACCAAAATTCGCTTCAACCAGCACTAATAAATTTTTAGTTCCAGTAAAATTAAAAGGCGTACTCAGTGTAAAATGATTCCATCCACTAGTAGCTGAAAACATAGCGTCATAAACTTTGACAGCTCCTGCTGTTATCACATCCCAAGCAACCCCTGACAAGACATCATCATCTACTTCTTTTAGATAAATGACTATAGGTCTAGGAAGTGAATTAGGTGTAATTGCATACCAGCTTAGGGCAGTGATATCTCCTGTTCCCATCACTTCCTCTGCCGTGTATAAAGAGGCCGATCGTTCAAAACCATAAAAATTTCCCAAAGGAAAACGTTGCGTTAATGTTCCTGAGCCAATGTCCACTTGTCCCCAACTGGACAAAATATTAAAAAGCACGAAAAACAAACATAGTATAATTTTTTTCATAATTTTTAGTTTTAATTGTATCATTAAAAATAATAAAAAAATCATAAAAGCAAATTATTGTCAATAATTTAACTAAAATAATGAATTTATATACTTTTTTAATAATAGATATTTAATAAGTAAATATATTATCTAAAAAAATAACTATAAAAAATCATTTTAGTAAAATACCAAATAATAAAATGTATTTTTAATACTAATTAACTGCTAAAAAAATAAAACGCCGTATTTCAGTCTCTATATATAGGCTGCTGTGTACAAAAATATCGTTGTTTTTCTTGAATAACTTAGGTCGCTGATATACGCATTTTAGCGGTCGAAAAGCGTAAGCTGGTAGCTAGGCAGATTCGCGAAAAACAAAAAAAAGCACCTCTAAACTTGTTTCCACAAGTCAGAGATGCTTTTATATCACATCGATTTTCAGGATTTTCACTAATTTTAATCTAAAATAAAGATTTTATCGTTAGCCCTTACTCCGTTGGAATGTGACTATTTATTTTTTGATAACCTTAATCGATTGAACCTTAGTTTTTGTATACATTTTAACGATATAAGTGGCATTTGCCAACGCACTCATATCCACATTTACTTCGCTATCTGCTGTATGCAGAACCATCAACTGTTGTCCAGTTATCGCAAATACCTCCACTTTGGTAATTACCTCGTTATAGGTGATATTTAAAACATCTTTAACCGGATTCGGATAGTAGTTCAATTGTTTCAAATCAAAGTTATTAGTTGACAACTTTATCTTAACTCTCACGGCAAAAGGCGCACTTAAGCAACCGCCATCTGAGATAACAACACCATAATAAACCATATCGTCAATTAAGACAATATCAGAAAACAGTCTATCTCTATTATCTTGTGCATTTATAGCCGATGCAAACCAAATTACATTAGGTACATTAAGTCTCAAATCACCCACTACACTACCGGAATCAAATTCTTGTATAGCTTCACCAGTTGGTTGCTGTGGGATTTCATTGATAATCACCTCCACACGTTTTCTAGGTGATTCGCATCCAGATAAGGATTGACTAGCATAATACCAGCCACTTTGTAGTTGAGCGTTGTTTAGCAAGGCTACCCCTCCTGTTTCTTGAGTGTACCATTTGACAATCATTCCGGTTGGAACATTAGCTCTTAATTGCGACACTATAGCTCCACCACAAAACTGTTGACTAACTATATTTGGCGCTACCGTATTATCGATAATATTAACACCAATACGTACTCTCGGCGATTCGCAGTCTCCTATTTTTTGAGACACATAATACAGTCCGGAAGTCAGTATTTGATTTTGCGGCAAGACTTCACTTGTATTAGCACCAGCATACCACTTTATAGTGGCACCAGGGAGTGCAATAGCTTCTAAATTGGAAACACGCATACCGGTGGTACAAAAGTTTTGGTTTTGTACTAAAGGCACAGGAACCGCAGCATATACCGATACGGATACAGCTGTCCTATCCGATTCGCATCCTTGTAAAACTTGACTTAAGTAATAAGTTCTCGTACTTAGAGGTTCATTAGAATTCATAGGCACCTCACTATTAGCAGCTGTGTACCATCTTGCCGAAGCACCTGGTAGTAGCTGTGCATTCAAATCGGAAACACGAGCTTGCCCACAAATAATCAAAGGCGTGGCAGTAGGTACAACCGGAACAGGATTGGCATTTATATTAACCGCTACACGCGCCGACTCACAAGCTGCATTACTCTGTGAAACATAATACACCCCAGTGCGCAACAACACATTAGATGTAATTAAATTGTCACCTTCATCATACCAATGCAAGGTATTTGCCGTATCGAATTGTACTTGCAAATCATTTAGATAAGTTGGCCCACAGACACTTACAGACGGTGAAACTGGTGGACTCGGCTGATTTAGAAAACTTACCCTAAAACGCTTTTTCAAAGATTCACATCCATCTACAGTTTGAGAAACATAGTAATCACCAGCGCGCAACACAGTTGTTGCAGCTAATGGGGTTCCCCCTAATGCGACATCATACCACTTAAGGTTTTCCCCAGTAGCAACCAAATCTGAAACGCTAGCCTCTCCACAGAAAGACAAACCTTCCTCAACAAGAGGTTCGGAAACTGTAAAAGTATTTACGTTAAAGACTTTAGTAACCGAACAACCACTTACCGTAGCAATAGCAGTTACCTCATTCAAACCTGTTTGCTGAGGTCTGTAATAAATTCTTCTAACATTGCCATTCGCCAAATAAGGAGTCACAGCGGCCGCATCTATATACAAACCGTCCCCAGCAGCTTCCCAATTTACGATGGTGTTTAAATTTTGAGTAAACTTAATATTAAACCTGTTTTTTGACAAGCTAATATTAGCGCCATTATAACCGAATATCACCGAATTATCTGTCGTAACCGTATGGTGGGTATTGGCACTAGCAGAGGAATTTGTTCCACTGTAATCCAGTTCTACAATTAAATTCCCTAAACCGTCCCAATTGTACGGAGTATTGAATACGATTTCTTGCCAACCACTTGCCGTATGTGTATGCGTTGCTGCGGAATAAACCGGAGTGATATTTTCTGTAATAAAACTCGCACTAGCAAAAGCAGTTAAATTGGTGGTTGCCATATTGACCTTATAATTGGTATTGTTGGCACTAGAACCCAAGGTCGCTACATTGAAAGCAATGGATTTAATCTGTCCGGCTTCCAAACCAAAATCATTCAATTCCCGAGCGGTAAACAACATTTGTACGCGCGCAGAAATTCTATAATTATTAAATGCCGATAATTCATTTGAAAAACTCGTCGGAACAGCATCCCCCACTTGCGCGGTTTTTTCAGTGGTATTATTGACTTCCAAAGCCACAATACTACTTACACAAACCGGTGCAGCATCCGTAGCCGGAACATAAGTCGGAGTTGGTGTTGGTCGTACTTTGACATCTACTATTTTTGCCACCTGACAACGCTGACCTGCGTTTTGTGAAGCTATTAAGGTGTATTGTGTACTCACTGTTGGATTAAATACCCAACCGTTTTGCGCATTCCCTGTCACTCCTGTAGCAGGTGTCCATACAAACGACTCGTAAGCCTCTCTTCCCGTAGTAATAGTAACCGCCGTAGAAGGCGTTCCTCCACACACTGATACCGCACTCGCACTCAAATTAAAAGCCGGAGCAGGTGTTACTGTAGCTACCACTTCTTGCCTTGGAGACACACAACCTTTTGAATACTTTATATTGTAAAAATAGAAGTAAAAAGACGAAGTGGTCCCACCCCATTCCGAAATAGGAACCGTGATAACACCTTCTGGATCCAAATAAGGAAAAGCCAAGTTCGAACCATCTCGCAACAACCGCACGCCTGAATACGCCTTAATCAATATCTTATAAGTACTGCCCGCCGACACATCAAACCCTAGAGGTATAACATTAGCCGCAGCAGCCCCTCCGTTTACAATGTTAATATTACCTGTAGAAAAAAGCTCTACCCCTTCTGCATTAGTAATTTTAACATCTAAAGTTCCATTTCCATCTGAATAAACATCGACACTTTCCAAAGTAACATCTTGTGCAACATTAACAACTACCCCATAGTTATTTGAAGCAGTATATCCTGCACTTGTAGCAGGAGTAATATTTCCGCCTTGCCCTTGAACAGCATTTGTTCCAATAGAAGAAACCCAATATGATTTGGTCGCTTGTAAAATTGGTGTCAATAATGAATTTTCGATTCCCAAAACACTTCCTCCAACAGCCCTGTCGTACCATTTGACAGTACCCGAAGGCACCGTAGCCGATAAAGTAGCCGTGCCTTGCCCACAAACAGGGCTGGCCGTAGTTACAATGGTTGGAAACACACATAAAGTGCTGAATTTTTTCTGTACCGTCCAAGCACTAAAACTAGTAGCTGAACACTTAGACCGTACATAAACGAAATATTCGGTTGAACCCGCTAATCCAGTAACGTTTTTTAGTAATATGGTATTGGCTACATTACCCGAAGCTGCCAAGCCTGTAGCACCACTACCAGGCAAACCACTCGTTCTTACCTCATAATCGTAGCCCATAGCAGGAACAATTTCAGCTGCCAGCCATTTGATGGTTGCCGATGTGGCCAATACAGCATCTACTGAAACCGTATTTGGAACAAAACAAGCCGGAGTTTTCACTACAGTAACCGCAAAGACATTTAAAACACCTGTAGCTGTAGAAGTTTTAGTAATCTCTACATTAGCTATTTGCTTTTGATAGTTGGCAGCAATTAAATTAATTTCGACGCTAAATAATTTCGGATTCCCCGCTGGTGTTTCAACGGTATTATTAGCTGTGCGAATCCGCCCTATACCGGCTATTACCGTTGTAGCAGTAGTCCCTTGATACCAATCCGCAACGGTCAAGCCCGTCACGGTTTGAAAACTATTGTCTGTAAAATTAATTTTTGCACTAAAAGTTACAGGAGTTGATCCTGCATTTCCAGCAGTAGTCAATAAATACATTTTTACCGCACTTTCCTGGTTGGTAAATGCCAAAGTCGAAGGCGTATTGGCTGCGGTAATTCGAAGCGAATTATTCTGATTATAAGATGCTAACAAAAAACTCAATGCCGGTATATTAGTAGCCGTGATTAATCTATCTACAGGCAATCCCACAGTAAGTGGGGTAGATGTTTCTGATAATTTAAAATCTTTACTAATAAAATTGAACTCGCCACTGTCAACTCTTTCGCTGGTTGACGACATAGCTGGTCCCACCCCATTAGCGATAACATCCGCATTAAAACCTGAGGTCACCCCCAGTTTCACATATTCTTGTGCCAGCGCCGTCCATCGGAACAGTATCAAAAATAGTGCTAAAAATAAAAGTGTAGTTTTTTTCATGAATAATGTTTTTGTGTTTATATTAAGAGTTTTAAAAATACACATTTTATCCATAAATACACATAATACGGAAATTTTAACATACAAATATAGATTATAAACAAATTTGCATGTTTTTATATATAAATTACAACACAAAATAAACGCCTTCTATGTCACAATTCAACCATATTCCGAAAACAAACGCTATATTTTTACACCAACTACTATTTGAGCCGCTTTAGACCATCTATTAACTGTTCAACAAAACTTATCCTATAAATCCCTTCCGCATAAGGTGATTAAAATTCACAACTAAGTGACTTTATATTTTTCTAATGATGTATTACCCCTCGAAAACGAGGATGCTCCCAAAGACGATTTGTCGTATTTAGGATAAAAGCAAAAAGACAACTGCTCCTTATTTTCATTAGAAGCAGCTGCCTTTTAATTATTTAGTCTCAAGTAATATTATATTTTGTCGAGCTAAAAATTGAAACAAAGTTGTTACAAATCAACCTTTATTCATCACCAAAAATTACTTTTTAAACACTTTTATCGTTTGCTGTTGACTGGCGGTATAAATTTTAATAAAATAAGGTGCCTTTTCCAAATTACTCATATCGACATCTACATTAAATGAGCTGGTATGGCTTACGAAAACGCGTTGACCTCTTACACTATATACTTCAATTTTAATAATTAAGTCCTTATAACCAATACTCAAAATATCAGATACCGGATTTGGATAATACTTCAATTGTTTTAAATCAAACGTATTCATACCTAAAGTGAGTTGAACTTTCACTTGAAAAACAGAGCTTAAACAACCGCTCTCCGAGATTACAACACCATAATAAATCGTGTTGTCAAACAGTGGATAATCGGCTTGCAGTCTATTTCTATTGTTAAGTGCATCAGGCAAGGTTCCAAACCAAACCACATTTTCTTGATCCACTACCAAGTCACCAATCAAGCTTCCTTCTTCAAATTGTTGAAAAGCATTACCCGTTGGAGGCTCTGGTATTTCATTAATTACGACTTCCACTCGTGTTCTCGGTGATTCACAACCATGTAGTGATTGACTTATGTAATACCAACCACTTTGCAACAGTACTTCATTTGACAAAGCTTCACCTCCCTCCGCTTGTAAATACCATTTTGGCAACATGCCGTTCGGTAGATTTACTCGTAATTGAGATACGGTTGTTGTTCCACAAAAAGTTTGTAGTGCAACCGTTGGTGCAATGCTGTTTTCAACTATATTGACGCCAAATCGAACTCGGCTCGATTCACAATCACCCATTTTCTGAGAAACATAATACAAGCCCGTAGTTAAAACTTGATTGACCGGCAAAGCAGCACTGCCTTCTTGACTGTTATACCAATTAACCGTGGCGCCTTCTAATGCTTCAACTTCTAAATCAGCGACACGAACTGCGGTTGTACAAAAATTTTGATTTTGAACTTGTGGCTCAGGTACTCTAGCAAAAACGGATATAGGTACCGCTATTCTTTCTGATTCGCAACCGTTCAACACTTGACTTAAATAGTAAGTATGTGTAGTCAAAAAGCTTGCGGAAGACAATTCATTAATATCTGTTTCGTTTGCATAACATTTGATGCTAGCTCCTGGTAAAGCATAAATACCTAAATCGGATACCAGAGTTCGCTCACAAAAAATCAACGGTCTGGTCATTGGAACTGCTGGAATTGCATTCACTTGAATATGTAGTGTAGCCCATTCCGATTCACAGTCCGCATTGCTTTGCGCTATATAATAAGTTCCAGAACGCAACACCATATTTGTTGTAATTAAACTACCGTTTTCGTTATACCATTTTAATTCATTTGTAGGATCGTATTCCATCATTACATCGTTAATATAGGTAGTGCCACAATAAATCCTAGGAGTCCAAGTTGGTTGTGCAGGTTGGAGTAACAAGTTGACTGTACATTTTTTAGGTATTGACTCACATCCGTCCAGATTTTGAGTAACATAATAATCACCTGCTTCCAGAATGTCATTGTCTAGAAGTGGACTTGCATCATTAATTTGTTTGTACCACCGTATATCCTCCCCATCAACCTGTAAATCGGCTACTCGAGCTACTCCACAAAAACTTTGGGTTGCTTCGACAGCGGGCTGTGGTGTAACAAAAGTATGTATATTAATAAGTTTGCTTACCACACAATTCCCAACCTTGCTATAAGTCCAAACACTATTTAAACCGACCACTTCCGGTCTGTAATACACTCTTCTCGCATTTCTGTTAGGTAAATATGGAATAGAAGCTTCTGCATCTATAAAAAGTTCTCCTTCGCGGGCATCCCATTCTACATGATAAGAATAAACTTGTTTCAGTTTGATATTAAATCGATTTTTGGATAAGGCAATATTTGCATTATTATAACCGTAAAGCACTTTATTTTCAGTGGTTACTGTATAATGTGTATCGGCACTAGAAGAGCCATTAACCCCTCTATGAGTAAGTTCTATAATTAAGTTTTGAACACCATCCCATACAAATGCTTCATGAAAATTAATTTCCTGCCAACCAGAGGCTGTATGTATATGTACCCCCCTAGAATATACTGTCCTGAAGTTATCGGTCAAGAAATGTCGGTTTTCAAACTTAGTTAGGTTAGTAGGTGCTATTTTTACGGTATAATCCGCATTCGAATCATTTACCCCCAAACTACTTACAAAAAAGGCAATAGAATTCAGAGGCCCACTGCTCAATCCCAAACTCCGCAATTCTTCCGCTGTAAATAACAACTGCACGCGGGCATTGTTTCTATAATTATTGAAAGCTGAAAGATCAGCTGAAAAATTAGTAGGTACTTGATGTCCCACTTGGATTGTATTCTCTACGGGGGTAGTCACTGTTTCGAGAGGAATAATTGAAGTCAAACAAACGGTTTCTCCATCGGTTTCTGGTATATAAGTAACATTTGGAGTCGGAATAGGTTGAATCCAAACATTTTTAAAAACAGTACATTGCTGCCCCCCAGTCTGCTTTGCAGTCAAAGTGTATATTTGATTAGTCGTTATTTCAAATAGCCAACCATCTTGAGCATTACCGCTAACACCAGTACTGGGACTCCATTCATAGGAATCAAAAACATCCATTCCTCGAACAATAGTGATGGTATCTGACAGCTCTCCAGCACAGCCAGAAATTCGATTTGCACTGAGTTCAAAGTCAGGTGCAGCATTCACCGAAACAACCACTTCTTTCCTAGGAACTACACAGCCTGTTTGGTATTTTATATTGAAAAAATACATATAAACATTGGTATTGAAACTACCGGTATCCGAACCTCGCACCGTCAACACACCAGAAGAACTCACAAGAGGAAAATAATTTTGATTCCTTATCATATCACGATATATATTTAATCCAGCACTGCTTTTAAGCAAAATCCGATAACCCGCGCCTTCAGGTACCGTAAAACCCAATGGCACCGTATTGGGCACTTGTCTTCCTGTATTGGTGATTTCAATATTTCCAGTCGAAAAGAGTTCGTTCCCATTGGAATCAACAATTTTAATATCCACCACTCCAACAGCATCCGAATACAAATCGACACTTTCCAAATTCACTTCTTGAGTACTATCAAAAATAATCCCCCAATTGGTTAAAGCAAAAGCAGCTGAATCTAAGAATGGCCGGTCCTTTCCTCCCGCTCCATGTAGCGGATTAGTACCGATTGATTGCGAAACCCAATAGGAAGTAGTTTCAGTCAAAACCGGTGTCACAAAGCTATTACCTTCTTGTAAAAAACTTCCTCCAATAGCACGATCATACCATCTTAATATCCCTTCATTAGCCGAAGCTTCAAGTGATACACTACCCGATCCACAAATAGCAGCATCTGCTACAACCACACTAGGAGTAGCGCACAAAGTTCGAAAGCCTTCTACACTGATCCAAGGGCTAAAACTCTCCGCATCGCATTTAGACCTTAGATACACATAATACAAGGTATTCGTAGTCAATTCAGAAATAGCCTTTAAAAAAACATCATTGGACAGCATACCAAAATCAACTAAACCCAAAGTACCACTACCGGGCTCACCGCTCGTACGGACTTCGTACTCATATCCTAAATCAGGTGTGCTAAAGGCTGCATCCCAATGAATTTGAAATGAATTTGCACTAATATCTCTCGCAGCAACATTATTCGGAGGAGAACAACTATCCATAGAAATAGCACTAACTGCAAATATATTTATTACTCCTGCGGCGCTAGATGTTTTAGTAATTTCTATAGACCGAATGGCTTTATTATAATTTGTGCTGTCTAAGTTTATTGCTACACTAAACATTTTAGGGTTGTCCTCAGGAGTTTCAATGTTGTTATCGGTAACACTAACCCGGCCAAACCCACTAGTCACAGTACTTCCAACTAAATTCTCAAACCAATCCACTACCTGCAGCCCGCTAATAAGCTGAGATGTATTGTCCGTAAAATAGACCTTTGCCTGAAATACAGTAGGAATATCACCAGCATTACCTGAAAGCGCTAATAAGTACAAAGTTGTAACTCTAGGGCTATCGGAGATTACTAAGGTTCCAGATTGATTAGCTGAAGCTATTCTTAAGGAATTATTTTGACTATACGGTTGTAACTGAAAACTGAGTCCCGTGATATTATTAGCCGTTATCAGCCCGTTTACAGGCAAGCCAACAGTTGCTGGCGGTGAGTTCACACTCGATTTAAAATCTAAGCTTAACAAATTAAACCGATCGTTATCTATCCTTACTGTGGTTGATCCAGAAGCCGGCCCCACCCCATTGGCAATGACGTCCGAATTAAACCCTGAAACGATTCCTAATCTCGTATATGTCTGTGCTGTCACATCATGTGAAAACAACAAAAGAAGCACAGTTAAAAAGTACATGTATTTTTTTTCCATCGACGTAATAGTTTAAAATTTTATTTTAGAGATTAAAAATAAACATTTCACCAATAACTCAAAAAAAATACAAATAATTAACAATAACAGATTAAAACATCAGAATTAATTAAAGAAACCATTTTTAATTATATTTATTAACAATAAAGTATAAATTTTAAAACGAAGGAAATAAACGAATTAGGAGATAGATTCCAATGAGTATCTACTTAATGTGAATCTAATATAGAATTTATATGAAAAACAGAAGACTTATTCACATCTATAAAGGTAAAACCACTCACATCGCGACCCAATTACGATTAAAGCTAAAACACTTAATTATTTGAACATATTCAAATAATTTAAATAAAAAAAAAGTTCTTTTTTATAAAAAAACCCCAACTGACTACTGTCAATTGGGGTTTTTTAAATGAATTATTGATTTTAAGCTTGTCCTGTCGGTCCAAAATTAAGCGGAATTGGAACTTGTTCCACCTCTTTGATTTCGCCGTTAGCAGCCTCAAATCTATGAATATTCTCTTCTAATGCTTTTAGCAATCTCTTAGCGTGTTGTGGTGTCAAGATAATTCTCGACTTCACTTTAGCTTTGGGAACGCCCGGCATTACACTAATAAAATCTACTACAAATTCCGTATTGGAATGATTGATAATCGCCAAGTTGGAATAGGTTCCTTCCGCGGTTTTTTCATCCAATTCTATATTGAATTGGCCTTGTTGTTGATTAGTATCCATGTTTTTAGAAATTTAAATCCTCAGTTTCGTTGTTCAATTCCACATCGTCCATTGAACTAACAAGGATAGATTCGTATTCTCTCATACCCGTTCCTGCAGGAATTCTATGTCCTACAATAACGTTTTCTTTTAATCCAGTCAATCTATCGATTTTACCTGCTACAGCTGCTTCGTTTAACACTTTTGTAGTCTCCTGGAAGGATGCTGCAGAAATGAACGATTTCGTCTGTAAAGAGGCTCTAGTAATACCTTGAAGAATTGGAGTAGCTGTTGCAGGCATAACATCTCTTGCAACTACTAAGTTTTTATCTTCACGTCTTAATAAAGAGTTCTCATCACGTAATTCTCTAGTAGAAATAATCTGACCTTCTTTCAAGTTTACCGATTCACCAGCGTCTTCGACCACTTTCATTCCGTATAATTTATCATTGTCTACGATAAAGTCACTAGCATGAGCCAATTGATCCTCTAAGAATAGGGTATCACCTGGATCCTGAATTCTAACTTTACGCATCATTTGACGAATTACTACCTCAAAGTGTTTGTCGTTGATTTTTACCCCTTGCAAGCGGTACACCTCTTGAATTTCGTTAACCAAATACTGTTGAACAGCAGAAGGTCCTTGAATTCTCAAGATATCATCTGGAGTAATTGCCCCATCAGAAAGTGCCATACCGGCTTTCACGAAGTCATTTTCTTGAACCAAGATTTGGTTGGAAAGTTTCACTAGGTATTTTTTAACATCACCTAATTTAGACTCCACAACAATCTCGCGGTTACCTCTTTTAATTTTTCCAAATGACACTACTCCATCAATTTCAGAAACTACAGCTGGATTCGAAGGATTACGAGCTTCTAACAACTCGGTAATTCTTGGTAAACCTCCTGTAATATCCCCTGCTTTAGAAGAGTGACGAGGAATTTTAACTAAAACTTTACCCGCTTTAATTTTTTCTCCGTTATTTACCATTAAGTGGGAACCTACTGGTAAGTTGTACGAACGAATCAATTCCCCATCATTACCGTAAATCAATAAGGTAGGAATTAATTTTTTATTTCTCGATTCCGAGATAACTTTTTCTTGGAAACCGGTTTGCTCATCGATTTCAACCATGAACGTTTGTCCTTGTTCGATATCTTCGTAAGCAATTTTTCCAGTAAACTCAGAAACAATTACCCCATTATATGGATCCCATTTACAAACAACCGTACCTTCATCAGCTACTTGGCCATCCTTAACATAAATAGTCGATCCGTAAGGAATATTATGCGTATTTAAAACGATACCTGTATTTTCGTCAACCAATTTCAACTCCGTTGAACGAGAGATTACAATATCAGCGAAATTACCATCAACATCTTCACTCTTAACCGTTCTCAAATCTTCCATGTCTAAGCGACCTTTGAATTTGGTAATGATGGTAGAAGTTTCAGAAATGTTACCCGCAGTTCCCCCAACGTGGAAAGTTCTCAAGGTTAACTGTGTACCCGGCTCACCAATAGATTGTGCAGCAACTACACCGACAGCTTCCCCTTTTTGGGTCATTCTACCAGTAGCTAAGTTACGTCCGTAACATCTTGCACAAATACCGCTTGTAGCCTCACACGTCAATGGCGAACGTACCTCTACTCTTTCGATCGGAGATGCGTTAATGATTTTCGCATGAACTTCCGTAATTTCATTTCCTGCTTCGATGATTACTTCAGAAGTCAATGGATGAACCACATCTTCTAAAACAACACGACCTAAGATTCTTTCCGCTAAGGTTTCAACAACCTCTTCGTTTTTCTTAAGTGCAGACACTTCAATTCCTCTTAAAGTACCACAGTCAACGGTATTTACAATAACGTCTTGAGCTACATCGTGAAGACGACGTGTTAAATATCCAGCATCGGCCGTTTTCAAAGCCGTATCCGCAAGACCTTTACGCGCACCGTGAGTAGAGATAAAGTATTCCAAAATCGACAAACCTTCTTTAAAGTTCGAAAGAATCGGGTTTTCAATAATCTCTCCACCACCTGCTGTAGATTTCTTAGGTTTAGCCATCAAACCACGCATACCTGTAAGCTGACGAATCTGTTCTTTAGATCCCCTTGCTCCAGAGTCAAGCATCATGTAAACCGAGTTGAACCCTTGTTTATCCTCACGGATATTTTTCATGGCTAATTCCGTTAACAAGGCGTTTGTAGATGTCCAAACATCAATAACCTGGTTGTAACGTTCGTTGTTGGTGATCAATCCCATGTTGTAGTTTACTGTAATAGCAGCTACTTGTTGGTTTGCCTCATCAATCAATTCTTGTTTGCGTTCCGGAATCATAATATCACCCAAACTGAATGATAAACCTCCTTTAAATGCAAAGTTGTATCCCATGCTCTTCATGTCATCCAAGAAGGCAGCGGTAGTAGGAACATCAGTTTGGTTTAAGATTCTACCAATAATATCTCTAAGCGATTTTTTGGTCAATACCTCATTGATGAATCCTGCTTTTTCAGGAACTACTTCGTTAAACAAAACTCTTCCTGCGGTAGTTTCGATGATTTGGTAAACCAATTCCCCTGCTGCATTAAAGTCTTTTGCACGAACTTTGATCGAAGCATTCAACGCTAATTTACCTTCGTTTTTAGCGATGTTTACTTCTTCCGCAGAGTAGAAAGTCATTCCCTCTCCTACAACGGGTTCTTCTGGAGTTGATTTACGAACTTTCGTCATGTAATATAACCCCAAAACCATATCCTGAGACGGAACCGTAATAGGAGCTCCATTCGCAGGGTTTAATATATTATGAGAAGCTAACATTAACAACTGAGATTCCAAAATTGCTTCTGGTCCTAGTGGTAAGTGGACAGCCATCTGGTCACCATCGAAATCGGCATTAAAAGCGGTACAAACCAATGGGTGAAGCTGAATTGCTTTTCCTTCGATAAGTTTAGGCTGGAATGCTTGAATTCCGAGTCTGTGAAGCGTTGGAGCACGGTTTAAAAGAACAGGATGTCCTTTAATCACGTTTTCCAAGATATCCCAAACTACTGGTTCTTTTTTGTCTATAATTTTCTTTGCAGATTTTACTGTTTTAACAATACCTCTTTCGATTAATTTACGAATCACAAAAGGTTTGTATAATTCAGCAGCCATATCTTTTGGCAATCCGCATTCGAACAATTTCAATTCCGGTCCAACAACAATTACCGAACGAGCAGAATAATCCACACGTTTACCCAATAAGTTTTGACGGAAACGACCTTGTTTTCCTTTTAAGGAATCCGAAAGTGATTTCAAAGGACGGTTGGATTCGGTTTTAACAGCAGAAGATTTTCTGGTATTGTCAAAAAGGGAATCTACCGATTCTTGAAGCATACGTTTTTCGTTACGTAAAATTACTTCAGGAGCTTTGATCTCCATTAATCGTTTTAAACGGTTGTTTCTGATGATTACACGACGGTAAAGATCATTTAAATCCGAGGTTGCAAAACGACCTCCATCTAGTGGCACTAAAGGACGAAGTTCTGGTGGAATAACAGGGATTACTTTAAGTATCATCCATTCCGGGCGGTTTTCACGAGAATTGTTCGATTCACGGAAAGCTTCCACAACTTGAAGTCTCTTTAAAGCTTCTGTTTTTCTTTGTTTAGACGTTTCCGTATTAGCAGCATGACGCAAATCATAAGATAACTGATCTAAGTCGATACGTGCCAATAAATCCATAATACATTCAGCCCCCATTTTGGCGATGAATTTATTTGGATCGTTATCGTCTAAATATTGGTTTTCCATCGGAAGGGTATCTAAGATATTTAGATATTCTTCTTCCGTAAGGAAGTCCAGTCTTTTTAATGATTCTCCCTCTGTAGTTTTAGCGATACCCGCTTGAATAACTACATATCGCTCATAATAAATGATCATATCTAATTTCTTAGACGGAAGTCCAAGGATATAACCAATTTTATTTGGAAGTGAACGGAAATACCATATATGCGCAATTGGAACAACCAAGTTAATGTGTCCAACTCTATCTCTACGTACTTTTTTCTCTGTAACTTCTACCCCACAACGGTCACAAACGATTCCTTTATAACGGATTCTTTTGTATTTACCACAAGCACATTCAAAATCTTTAACAGGACCGAAGATACGTTCACAGAAAAGACCATCACGTTCCGGTTTGTGTGTACGGTAATTTATGGTTTCAGGTTTTAAAACTTCACCCCTAGACTCTGCAAGTATAGACTCTGGAGAGGCCAGACCAATTGAGATTTTATTGAACCTTTTTACGGTATTTTTCTCTTTATTTTTATTCATGGTAAACTTACTTGTTAAAGTGTATTGTAAAAAACAAGCAGTATACAAGTACACTGCTTGTCACATTACTTAGTTTATTCTTCTAATCTGATGTCTAATCCAAGACCTTTCAATTCATGCATTAATACATTGAATGATTCTGGAAGTCCTGGTTCTGGCATAGGTTCTCCTTTAACGATTGCCTCGTAAGTTTTAGCTCTACCAATAACGTCATCCGATTTAACCGTCAATATTTCACGTAGTGTACTCGATGCACCATAAGCTTCCAAAGCCCAAACCTCCATCTCTCCAAAACGTTGACCTCCAAATTGCGCTTTACCACCTAATGGTTGTTGCGTGATTAAAGAGTATGGTCCGATAGAACGCGCGTGCATTTTATCGTCTACCATGTGTCCTAATTTTAACATATAAATTACACCCACCGTTGCTCTTTGGTCAAAACGTTCTCCCGTTCCCCCATCGTATAGATAAGTATGTCCGAATCTTGGGATTCCCGCTTCATCAGTAAATTCATTGATTTGATCCAAGTTTGCACCGTCAAAAATAGGAGTCGCAAAAGTTCTTCCCAATTTTTGTCCAGCCCATCCAAGTACTGTTTCATAAATCTGACCAATATTCATACGAGAAGGTACTCCAAGTGGATTCAATACAATATCAACCGGTGTTCCATCTTCTAAGAAAGGCATGTCTTCATCACGTACAATTTTGGCAACAATACCTTTATTACCGTGACGTCCAGCCATTTTATCTCCAACTTTTAACTTACGTTTTTTGGCGATATAAACCTTTGCTAATTTAAGGATTCCAGAAGGAAGTTCATCACCAACAGTGATCATGAATTTTTCTCTTCTCAACATTCCTTGAAGGTCGTTCAACTTGATTTTATAGTTGTGAATTAAATCTGTAATCATATTATTCGTATGATCATCAGTAGTCCACTGTCCTTTTGTCAAGTGAGCAAAATCTTCTACTGCAAACAACATTTTTTGAGTATATTTTTTACCTTTTGGCAAAATTTCTTCTCCCAAATCGTTTAACACCCCTTGAGATGTTTTACCGTTTACGATAAAAAATAATTTCTCAACTAAACGCTCTTTTAATTCGTTGAATTTTATCTCATACTTGGTTTCAAGTACCGCTAATTCATCTTTATCTTTTGAACGTTTGCGTTTGTCTTTTACTGCTCTTGCGAACAATTTTTTATCTAAAACTACACCTCGTAAAGATGGTGAAGCTTTCAAAGAAGCATCTTTTACATCACCTGCTTTGTCACCAAAGATAGCTCTTAAAAGTTTTTCCTCTGGAGTTGGATCAGACTCTCCTTTTGGAGTAATCTTACCAATCAAGATATCACCTGGTTTTACTTCTGCTCCAATTCGGATCATTCCGTTTTCATCCAAGTCTTTGGTTGCTTCTTCACTAACGTTAGGAATATCATTAGTCAACTCTTCGTTTCCTAATTTGGTATCTCTAACTTCCAGTGTATAATCATCCACGTGAATTGAGGTAAAGATATCATCGCGAACCACTTTTTCAGAGATTACGATAGCATCCTCAAAGTTGTATCCTTTCCATGGCATAAAAGCCACTTTCAAGTTACGACCTAAAGCCAATTCTCCTTTTTCAGTAGCATAACCATCACAAAGTACTTGTCCTTTACTCACGCGATCACCTTTACGAACAATCGGTTTTAAGTTGATACTTGTGCTTTGATTGGTTTTTCTGAATTTGATTAAGTTATAAGTTTTTTCGTCGCTATCGAAGCTGATCAAACGGTCTTCATCAGTACGATCGTACTTGATGATGATTTTTTGAGCATCTACGTATTCTACAACTCCATTCCCTTCAGCGTTAATCAAAACTCTCGAATCCGAGGCTACTTGACGTTCCAATCCAGTTCCAACGATAGGCGCTTGTGGTCTTAACAAAGGCACCGCTTGGCGCATCATGTTAGATCCCATCAAAGCACGGTTGGCATCATCATGTTCCAAGAAAGGAATCAACGATGCTGAAATCGAAGCAATTTGGTTTGGTGCAACGTCTGTATAATGAATTTCCTTAGGTGTTACCACTGGGAAATCTCCTTCTTCTCTTGCAATAACGCGTTCTGCAGTTACTGTACCGTCATCAGTCATCGCGATGTTTGCCTGAGCAATCATCTTCTCTTCTTCTTCTTCCGCACTTAAATAAACAGGTACAGAAACCAAATCCACTTTACCGTCAACAACCTTTCTATAAGGTGTTTCAATAAAGCCCATTCCATTTACTTTAGCATAAACAGCCAAAGACGAAATCAAACCAATGTTTGGTCCCTCTGGAGTTTCAATTGGACATAAACGACCGTAGTGCGTATAGTGAACGTCACGTACCTCAAATCCGGCTCTTTCACGAGAAAGTCCACCAGGTCCAAGGGCAGAAAGTCTACGCTTGTGAGTAATTTCGGCCAATGGATTGGTTTGATCCATGAACTGAGATAACTGGTTCGTTCCAAAGAACGAGTTGATTACCGATGATAATGTTTTCGCATTGATCAAATCGATAGGCGTAAACACCTCGTTGTCCCGTACGTTCATACGCTCACGAATAGTTCTTGCCATACGAGCCAAACCAACACCAAACTGAGCTGACAATTGTTCTCCTACTGTTCTAACACGACGGTTAGACAAGTGATCAATATCATCAATCTCCGCCTTAGAGTTAATCAATTCGATTAAGTATTTAACAATAGTGATAATATCTTCTTTTGTTAAAACTTGTTTATCGATTGGTGTATCCAAGTTTAATTTTTTGTTCATTCTATAACGACCAACTTCACCTAGATTGTAACGTTGATCGGAGAAAAACAATTTGTCAATGATACCACGAGCCGTTTCTTCATCAGGCGGTTCTGCATTTCTCAATTGACGGTAAATATGTTCTACGGCCTCTTTTTCAGAGTTCGTAGGATCCTTTTGCAAGGTATTATGTATGATGGCATAATCTGCCTGATTCGCGTCTTCTTTGTGTAAAAGAACTGTTTTAACGTTGGCGTCTATGATTTCTTCGATATTATCTTTGTCTAGCACCGTATCTCGGTCTAAGATAATTTCATTTCTCTCAATAGAAACAACCTCTCCAGTATCTTCATCAACGAAATCTTCATGCCAAGTGTTTAACACACGAGCAGCAAGTCTTCGTCCTATGTATTTTTTTAGGCCTGTTTTCGATACTTTAATTTCCTCAGCAAGGTCGAAAATCTCTAGGATGTCCTTGTCTCTTTCGAAACCTATAGCACGGAATAAAGTTGTAACAGGTAATTTTTTCTTTCTATCGATATACGCGTACATCACGCTATTGATATCGGTAGCAAACTCAATCCAAGATCCCTTAAACGGGATTACTCTAGCTGAATATAATTTTGTACCATTTGCATGGAAAGATTGACCAAAGAAAACACCAGGTGAACGGTGCAATTGAGATACTACTACACGCTCAGCTCCATTGATTACGAATGTACCGCTCGGCGTCATATAAGGTATGGTTCCTAGATACACATCTTGAACAATAGTTTCAAAATCTTCGTGTTCTGGGTCAGTACAGTACAATTTCAAACGTGCTTTTAAAGGAACGCTATACGTTAAACCTCTATCAATACATTCTTCAATTGTATAACGGGGAGGGTCTACAAAGTAATCAAGAAATTCCAATACAAACTGATTTCTAGTATCAGTAATAGGGAAATTTTCCATGAAGGTATTGTATAAACCTTCATTGCCTCTTTCTTCAGATTTGGTTTCTAACTGAAAAAAATCCTTAAAAGATTTCACTTGGATATCCAAGAAATCTGGATATGCAGGTATGTTTTTAGTCGAGGCAAAATTTAATCTTTCAGTCTGATTTGTAATCATCAATGGACAAAATTTTGATTAAAAAAAAATAATAATATTGCGTAGAAAAGTGCTTATACGCAAAATGGTTTAGGCCTTTGAGAGTGATTCTCAAGGCCTAAACCTGGTTATATCATGTTGGGTTGATTACTTAAGCTCAACAACAGCTCCAGCTTCTTCCAATGATTTTTTAAGACCTTCTGCTTCATCTTTAGAAACTCCTTCTTTGATGTTAGATGGAACTGAATCAACGATGTCTTTTGCTTCTTTAAGACCAAGACCTGTTAATTCTTTAACTGCTTTTACAACAGCTAATTTAGAAGCTCCAGCCTCTTTTAAGATAACTGTGAATTCAGTTTGCTCTTCAACTACTGCTGCGTCTCCTCCAGAAACGATTACTGCTGCTGCTGCTGGCTCAATACCGTAGTCATCTTTTAATATAGTTGCTAATTCGTTAACTTCTTTAACTGTTAGGTTAACCAATTGTTCTGCGAATTGTTTCAAATCTGCCATTTTTTCTATCTTTTAATTTGATTTGTAAAAATATAATTTATTAAGTGCGTTCTTGTATAAGAATCAAAACGAATGATTACTCAGCTGAAACTTCTTCAGCAGCAACTTCGTCTTTAAATTGATTTTGAAGAGCTGAAATAACTCTCTGTGCAGGAGACTGAAGTAATCCAATGATTTCTCCAATAACTTCTTCTCTTGACTTGATAGCCACCAAAGAATCCAATAGGTTATCCCCAATATAGATTTCTTCGTTGATATAAGCTCCTTTCAAAAGTGGTTTAGCAGATTTTTTTCTAAAATCTTTGATGATTTTTGCTGGAGCGTTTGCTACTTCAGCAATCATGATCGCACTATTCCCTTTTAACACAGAAGGTAAATCTTCGTAATTATTTACAGAAGCTTCCATTGCTTTTGCAAGCAATGTATTTTTTACAACTTCTAATTTGATACTTGCTTTATAACAAGCTCTTCGTAGATTCGAAGTAACGTCCGCATTTAGTCCAGATATATCTGCAATATATAAAATATTGGCTCCAGCTAACTGTTCAGTTAAAACTTCAATCGCGAGTGATTTTTGTTCTCTAGTCATGCTTACAATTTTTAACTACCAATTAAACTGCTTTCGGATCTAAAGCAATAGCAGGACTCATAGTACTTGATATATGAATAGACTTAATATAAGTACCTTTAGCTGCTGTTGGTTTTAATTTGATTAATGTTTGGATCAATTCCGCAGCGTTTTCAGTAAGTTTTTCTGCCTCGAAAGACACTTTACCGATAGACGCGTGAACGATACCTGTTTTGTCAACTTTAAAATCGATTTTACCAGCTTTCACTTCTTGAACTGCTTTCGCAACATCCATAGTTACCGTTCCAGTTTTAGGGTTAGGCATTAAACCTCTTGGCCCTAAAATTCTACCTAATGGTCCTAATTTACCCATAACAGCAGGCATAGTGATGATCACATCAACATCTGTCCAACCGTCTTTGATTTTTTGTAGGTAATCATCAAGTCCAACGTAATCTGCACCAGCTGCTTTAGCTTCTTCTTCCTTGTCTGGAGTAACTAATGCTAAAACGCGAACATCTTTACCAGTTCCGTGAGGTAATGTTACAACTCCACGAACCATTTGGTTTGCTTTTCTAGGATCAACTCCTAAACGAACAGAGATATCTACTGATTCATCAAACTTTGCAGAAGCGATTTCTTTTACTAATGCCGAAGCATCTTTCAAAGAGTAAGCTTTATTCTTCTCGATTTTAGAAGCTGCATCTTTTTGCTTTTTTGTTAATTTTGCCATTTCTTTTTTCTTTTACAATTAAAAAGGAGCAGTCCCTGTTACAGAAATTCCCATAGATCTTGCAGTACCCGCTATCATTGACATAGCTGATTCAACCGTAAATGCGTTTAAATCTGGCATTTTGTCTTCTGCGATAGCTTTAACTTGTTCCCAAGTAACACTAGCTACTTTTTTTCTGTTTGGTTCACCAGAACCGGATTTTGCTTTTGCAGCCTCTAATAATTGAACAGCAGCAGGTGGCGTTTTAACAACAAATTCAAAAGATTTGTCTTTATACACAGTAATTTGTACTGGTAATATCTTGCCTGGTTTATCTTGTGTTCTAGCATTAAATTGCTTACAGAACTCCATGATGTTAACTCCAGCAGCCCCCAAAGCAGGTCCAACCGGTGGCGAAGGATTCGCTGCACCTCCCTTAACTTGTAGTTTAACTACTTTACTAATTTCTTTTGCCATTTTTCAAAAAATTTAGCACATCTTCAATTGGAAGCAAAGATGCGTACAATATGTAACAATTATATTTTTTCTACTTGCATAAAACTCAACTCTAGCGGTGTTTTTCTTCCAAAAATTTTCACCATTACTTCGAGTTTACGTTTTTCTTCGTTGATGTTTTCAACTGTACCGTTGAAACCATTAAATGGTCCATCGATAACTTTTACTGTCTCACCAACGATGTACGGAATAGCACCTGTATCGACCTTAACGGACAATTCATCCACTTTTCCTAACATTCTATTTACTTCAGCAATTCTTAACGGCACTGGTTCTCCGCCTTTGGTTTCACCCAAAAAACCGATAACTCCGGTTATGGATTTAATCACGTGAGGAACCTCTCCAGTTAAATTCGCTTCAACCATAATGTAACCTGGAAAATAAACCCTTTCTTTAGTGGTTTTTTTTCCGTCGCGAATTTGAACAACTTTTTCTGTCGGAACAAGTACTTGGGAAAGGTAATCAGACATTCCTAATCTAGAAATCTCGGTTTCGATATAATTCTTAACCTTGTTTTCCTGTCCACTCACCGCACGAACCACATACCATTTTTTGACATTATTATCAGTCATATCTATTCTCTTATGATTTAATTTTTAACCCAGTTATAAAAGACACCTAACAATTCCGAGAAGGAAGAGTCAACGCCCCATGTCGCTAAAGAAAAAACTACTGTAAACACAGCTACAATAATTGTCAAGCGCTGCACTTCAGACCAAGGAGACCAAGTCACATTGGATTTCAATTCTCTGAATGCTTCAGATATGTAATTAATAACTTTCATTGTTTACTTTATTTGCACGGGTGGAGGGATTCGAACCCCCATCAACGGTTTTGGAGACCGCTATTCTACCCTTGAACTACACCCGTTTGTTAGAAAAGTCAGTAGTTAAAAACTACTGACTTTAAAAATTATTTACTAATAAATTAGTCTAGAATTTCAGTTACCTGACCAGCTCCTACTGTTCTACCACCCTCACGGATTGCAAAACGAAGACCTAAACTCAAAGCAATTGGGCTCAATAATTGAACGTCAATTGTTAAGTTATCTCCAGGCATAACCATCTCAACTCCTTCTGGCAACATGATAGTTCCAGTTACATCCGTTGTACGAACGTAGAATTGTGGACGGTAGTTATTGTGGAATGGAGTGTGACGTCCACCTTCTTCTTTTTTCAAGATATAAACTTCCGCTTTGAATTTAGCGTGTGGTTTAACTGATCCTGGCTTAACGATAACCATACCTCTACGGATATCATTTTTATCAATACCTCTCAACAATAAACCTACGTTATCTCCAGCTTCACCTCTATCAAGGATTTTACGGAACATCTCAACTCCTGTTACAGTAGAAGTCAATTTATCTGCACCCATACCAATGATTTCAACAGGATCTCCTGTATTAGCAATACCAGTTTCGATACGACCTGTAGCAACAGTTCCACGTCCTGTAATTGTAAATACATCTTCAACTGGCATCAAGAATGGTTTTTCAGTATCACGAATTGGCTCTTCGATCCATTGATCAACTTCTGCCATCAATTGTAGTACTGTATCAACCCATTTAGGCTCTCCGTTTAAAGCTCCTAAAGCAGATCCTTGAATAACTGGTCCGTTATCACCGTCATATTGGTAGAAAGACAACAAATCTCTGATTTCCATCTCTACTAACTCTAATAATTCAGCATCGTCAACCATGTCAACTTTGTTCATGAAAACAACAATTCTAGGAATACCAACCTGGCGACCTAAAAGGATGTGTTCACGAGTTTGTGGCATTGGTCCATCAGTCGAAGCAACTACAAGAATTGCACCATCCATCTGAGCAGCACCAGTAACCATGTTTTTCACATAATCCGCGTGACCTGGACAGTCAACGTGAGCATAGTGACGGTTTGCTGTAGCATACTCTACGTGAGATGTATTGATAGTAATCCCTCTTTCTTTTTCTTCCGGAGCGTTATCGATTTGATCGAAACTTCTTGCTTCAGAATAACCTGCATCAGATAATACTTTAGTAATAGCTGCAGTCAAAGTTGTTTTTCCGTGATCCACGTGTCCGATTGTACCAATGTTAAGGTGCGGCTTCGAACGATCAAAATTTTCCTTTGCCATGATTTAATAATTTAATCTTAGTTATATAATTAGTGTTCAAATTTAATAAAAAAACTTGAGCCAATGACGGGAATTGAACCCGTGACCTCTTCCTTACCAAGGAAACACTCTACCCCTGAGCTACACCGGCATACGCTTTTTACTTATTTATTGTGGGGAGAGCAGGATTCGAACCTGCGAAGGTTTCCCAACGGATTTACAGTCCGTCCTCGTTGGCCGCTTGAGTATCTCCCCTAACCCGTAAATGTCAAATATTCTATTGAGCCGATAGAGGGACTCGAACCCACGACCTGCTGATTACAAATCAGCTGCTCTAGCCAGCTGAGCTACACCGGCGGCTTCAATAAAAAAAGCCCGCTATTTCTAACGGACTGCAAATGTATATATTTTATTTGTTAAACAAAACTTTTTTTAATTTTTTTTGCCCTTTATAGATGAGATTTTATTCTTTCTTTACGTTTAAGCAACAATCGTTCTAAAGAATCCCCACACAAATCTACTGCCTCTTCAAACGTTTTGGCTACCTTCTTTACAATCAACTCATCTCCAGGAACCAAAATCTTGACATCAACACATTTGTTTTCCTTATCACTACCGTTATCCAACTTTAAAAACACATCAAAAGTAACTATCTTATCATAGTACTTCTCTAATTTGGTCAGACGTTCATTTATAAAATCCACTAACTTTCTATCGACGTTAAAATTAACTGCTTGAATGTTTACTTTCATAATTACTTGTTTTATCAATTAAAAATCTATTTGTCTTTCTTGACCCGAGGATGCGCATTTTGATAAACCAATTTCAGCTGATCCAAACTCGAATGAGCATAAACCTGAGTGGACGATAAACTCGCATGCCCCATCAATTCTTTTATCGCATTGATATCCGCTCCATTGTTTAACAAATGCGTCGCAAACGTATGCCGCAACATATGTGGACTTTTCTTTTCCTTTGAGGACACATGACTAAAGTACTTATTTATTAATCGATAAACAAATGTTTCGCTTACTTTATTAGCGTGTTTTGAAATTATTAACACTTTAAAATTCGCATCAACAACCAAAACTCCCCTCAACGACAAATATTCTTTTAAAAGGTTTTTTAACGGTTTAATCATGGGCAACAATCGAACCTTGTTTCGCTTTCCACAAACCCGAACCACATCGTTATAAAAATCCAAATCATCAACCTCTAAAGCCAATAATTCAGCACGTCGCAACCCCAAAGCATATAACAACTCCACGACCAAGCGGTCACGCACATCCTCAAACTGATTGGATTGGTCAAATTGCCCCAAAACCGCTCGAACTTCCGTAACAGAAAAAGGAACCTGAATCTTCTTATCTACACGCAAGGAAACATGACTTTTTAGAGGATGCTCAGCAACCAACTGCAATCTTAAAAGAAACGAATAAAACGATTTTAAAGCACTCGTTTTGCGATTAATCGTATTGTTCGATAAACCTTGCTCAGAAAGCTCCACAACCCATGCTCGCACATGATCATAGGTGACTCCGAGATAACCCACCTCTGTATCGGTTGCCAAAAACACTAAAAAGCCCTCCACATCCGACGAATATGCCGACACGGTTTTAGGCGAAAAGTTTTTCTCTTTAACGAGGTAATCTACATATTTTTGAAGATCTGTATTCATCAAACTGCTTTTTTCATCTATTAAAAGTTTTCCAATACACCCTTACCAAAACCCACATACTTTTTCATAAATCCCATCGAAGCTTTGATTTTAAGACACAAAAAAACCGTTACAACAAAGTTAAACACTTTATCATAACGGTTTATATTTAATTCAATTATTAAAAGGCTAGATTTCTACAGCATCTCTTAATCCTTGAACGTAAGCAGCTTTCTGCATTTTTGCTCTTTTGGTGATCGAAGGTTTCGAAAACGCCTGACGAGATCTCAATTGACGCAAGGTTTTAGTCTTGTCAAATTTACGTTTGTAACGCTTTAGCGCTCTATCGATATTTTCTCCGTCTTTAATTGGAATGATTAACATAGTATATACACCTCCTTTCATTTATGTGGGTGCAAAGGTATTGCTTTTTATTTAACTAGCATAGTAATTTTAAAAAAAAGCTACATGCTGTTGTTCTTTTACTTCTTACTAGATTGCTCCAGCATACAAATTCAGTAAACTTTCTTTTGACTCAACCAATTCTTAAAATCATTTACCCGTTCTCTACTCACAATAATATCATCCTCACTATAGGTTTTCAAACCGATTTTTAATCGAGAATTTAAATATACACTGATTTCCCGAATCGCAGCTAAGGATATAATTTGTTTTCTATTTACTCTAAAAAACTGACTGGGATCCAGCTCTGCCATAACCTCCTCTAAAGTATCTTGATCTAACAAATAATTCCTGTTTGAATTGAGGTGTATAAAAACCCCTCTATGTCTAATAAAAACGCATTCTACCTCTTGAGTTTCCACGATCTTTACTTGAATCCCCAACCTAACTAAAAATCGTTTTCTATAGTTGATTTCCAAATAGCGCTCCCGTACTTTCCCTAAATTCAAAAGGGCTTTATTAAAAGTTCGGTATTTATCCAGGGCCAACATCAACTCCTGTTGATCGATAGGCTTTAACAAATAATCGAGACTATTAAATTTAAAGGCTCGCAGGGCATATTCATCATAAGCCGTCGTAAAGATTATCGACGAATGCAAAGTCAGCGCTTCAAAAATATCAAAGGAAAGCCCGTCAACCAATTGAATGTCCGCAAAGATCAAGTCGGGCTCCTCTTCCTTTTTAAACCAATCGATTGCTTCACGTACGCTATACAATATCTGAGCGACCTGAAAACCACAACGTTCGATTTCTCGAACTAAAAGTCTGGCAGCAGGTTTTTCATCTTCTATGACTACTATTCTCATATTACACTTTTTAAAAGGACATCAAAGGCAACTTGACTATAAAAAAAACATTGTCGCAATCGATAAAAACAGGTCTTACTGTCAACATTTTATAACGCTCTATCACATTATTAAGTCCTACATTAGACTCTTTAGACCGACTTTTTTTCGGTCTAAAAGTATTGGTCACTACCAAATAGTCTTTTTCCCAAGAAATACGAACTCTTAACGGATTTATCGGATCGGCCTGATTGTGCTTTAAAGCATTCTCCAATAAAATTTGCAAGCCCAAGGACACCACTTGGAAGTTTACTTTATTATCATCCACGTCTTCTATAGTAAATTCCAAACTGTCTTCAAATCGCAATTGCAATAGTTGCATATACAAACGCGCAAATTGCAATTCCTCTACTAACGGTACCAAGTCTCTGTTTTTCTGTTCTAAAACATAACGATATATCTTTGACAGCGACCGCGTAAATACTTCTGCCTGTGTTGGGTTCTCTTGAATTAAGCCCGTCAAAACATTAAGACTGTTAAAAAGAAAATGCGGGTCTAACTGGTTTTTCAATCCCTGTAACTGGGCCATTTGATTTTCAGCCTGCATGTTGCGCTCACGCTGCTGCTGTTGTAAAAACGCCCTATAAAACATCCATCCAAACACTACTGTCAAAACCATCGCTGTAATGATTAATGGAAGTACCAACTTGTGGAATGAAAAGTTTTTAATAAAATCAAAAAACTCCTGAAAACCGGAAACCCCACTAAAAACCACTTCTATAAAAACCACAAAAAAAACCGTAATCAATAGACTACATGGAATAAACAACAGGATTCGTTTTTTATAATCCACATCATTCTTTACAATCTTTACAATAAGTATTGACAATAAAACATTAAATATATAAATGCAAAAACTAATGCTAAAATCAACGAATACTTTTTTTAAGAAAAGGGGCGTCCACTCCAAATAACCAGTAATTGTATACTTCAAACCAATTAAAAGTAACACGACTAGCCCTCCGACAGAAGCAGCTCCTAACAATTGTTTTTTTAACTGATTCATCATACTAATTTACACAAGTTTTAAGTAATTCCGCCAAACGTTGTTGTTCCCAATTTGGATAAAATGCCGTAGTAGCTGTAGGCGAACTTACTAAATAAGATTTCATTTTGCTTAACTGCATACAAAAGGGTTTTAGGTCTTGATTATAAAAGCGGGCTGTTTCCATTTTAAACGCAGTTTTCTCCAATAATACACGCGGATTTTGCGGGTCTATTTTTAAGGCTTGATCATACAAATCCAAGATTACTTCAGTTAAATACGCGCCTTTATTAATCGGATCTGTTGTTAATTCGGCTGTATAACAAAAAGCGGATAATACCAACCATTCTACATTAGTTTCCTTAGCTAAATACTCCGCTATAGAAGGCTTAATTTTGGAAATCAAACGGAGTTGTTCTTCTCGATCTGTACTTCGAAATACCTGTTTAAGCTCAGTTAGTACTAAATAATACTGTGGAATCCAATTGGCCGTATCCGCATGGATTAAGTGTTCCAATTGGGTTCTTGCTTGTAAGAAATTGCCTTTACCCATTGCTTTCAAAGCACTTTCCATTTGCCTTTCATAACTACTTTGCGCACACATGATGACCGAAGTCAGACTTAAAATAAAAATAAATAATTTTCTCATAACACTATGCTTTCTAAAGATTAAAATATATGGAAACAAATATATCTTGCCTTTATTAGAACTCGAAAAACATTGGTTTGAGCTGTACAAATTAAGGCTTGAGTTGTATAATTGGACGACTGACTTCACAAAGCCACTGTACACAAGAAAAAAAAGTAGCCAGAAAAATAAAATTTCCCTGGCTACTTTTTTCGTCGTAAAAACAACTTTTGATAAGTTTTTATCACTTTACATTAATCGAATGCTTTTCCTATTAACTCAAATACTCCTTTGTTATTTTTAATTGGCACAAACGGCTTGATCTAATTTTCGCGCTTGATCTTCACCCCATTTTGGATAAAACGGAATGTCTGATTTTTGATTGTCAAAAGCAACTAAAGCTTGTTTAAGGTCTGGACAATGAACCGTTTTATCTTTTCCAAAATATTCAGCCTCTTTTATAAAATAGGCTGCTTTGCCAAATAAGGCTCGTGGGTTATTCGGTTCCAACTCCAAAGCTTCATCATACAAATCCATCACTTTTTGAGATAATGCTTTTTTACCCAATGGATCTATACTTACTTCTGAACTGTAGTTCAATGCCAATAAAATTAACCATTCTGCCTGATTTGAGGTATCTATATAACTTTCTATACTCTTACGTGCCTTATCAATTTGATTCATCTTATCTCTATGATTAGTGACATCAAACGAATTGGTCGTTTCTAACAAGGCCAAATAATAGGCAGGAATCCAATTTTCCTTATTGTCCTCGGCTAGCTTATCAAAAAACATGGTTGCATTTTTAAGATCGCCTTTGCTCCACAGTTCCAATGCTTTTTCCATAGAGGGTTTCCCCAGCGGTGGTGCTTTTCGTTGTACTGGAGGACGCTGTTTCTTTACAGGAGGAGTCTTTCTTTGCGCTAAAGCTCCAACTGATAGCAATAAGAACAAAAAAATCACTATTCTTTTCATATTTTATAGTATTAAGGTTTATTAATTGTATTTTCCACTAAAGTAAGTAAACTTAAAAAAGAATTAGATAATTTCAACTTTTAATGCAATGTTTTTTTTTAAGTACAGAGGTTAAAGCGCAGCTAGGCGTATTTGTCGTAGAAGTTTTTGAGGTTTGAAAACGCTGTTATTTAAAAAACGATTCCTTGTTTACTAGTTGCAGATTCGATTATACGAGAGCCCTTAATATAAAAGATCTGTTTTTGAAAGCAGACTATAAGCAACTCCTTTAAACAAATAAAGATGGCCTTTTCTAGACCATCTTTATTTTATATTCTAATGTTTTAGGCTCCATGTAATACTACACTTAAAAACTTACTATGTAATTCTCCTGTTTACAAATCACAGTTCGTGTCAAATTCATTCGAATTTGCGATTTATAAATACCAACTCCCATATGAAGGAAGTAGCCACAGAAATAAATTAAATCATTTTTATCAACACCTAAATCCTATTTGATTTTGACGTGTTAGTCTTTTAACACATTTCTTGAAATGACTAATTTCTGGATTTCAGTAGTTCCCTCGCCAATAGTACATAATTTAGAGTCTCTATAGAATTTCTCTACTGGAAAATCTTTGGTATATCCGTATCCTCCGTGAATCTGTATTGCTTCTGAAGAAACCTTTACACACACTTCTGATGCATACATTTTAGCCATAGCTCCCAACTTTGTCATCGGTTTATGATTGTTCTTTAAATAAGCCGCTTTGTGCAACAACAATTCTGAAGCTTCGATTTCCGTAGCCATATCAGCCAATTTAAAGGCAATGGCCTGGAAAGAGCTGATTGGTTTTCCAAACTGATGTCTCTCTTTTGAATATTTCAAAGCTGCTTCATAAGCTCCTTTGGCAATACCTAAAGATAAAGCTCCAATAGAAATACGTCCACCATCTAATATTTTCATAGCTTGGATAAATCCTTCTCCTACTTCACCTAAACGATTATCGTCTGAAATACGGCAATTGTCAAAAATCAACTCTGCCGTCTCCGAAGCTCTCATTCCCAATTTATTTTCTTTTCTACCACTTGAAAAACCTGGTGTTCCCTTTTCGATTACAAAAGCAGTCATACCTCGAGAATCTCCTTTTTCTCCCGTTCTTACAATTACTACCGCTACATCTCCTGAAATGGCATGTGTAATAAAATTCTTAGCACCATTAATTACCCAATGATCTCCGTCCTTAACTGCAGTAGTATTCATCCCTCCTGCATCTGAACCGGTATTGTGCTCCGTTAACCCCCAAGCTCCAATCCACTCTGCCGTAGCTAATTTAGGAATCCATCTTTTCTTTTGTTCTTCATTACCAAAGGTTAAAATATGATTGGTACACAAAGAGTTGTGCGCTGCAACAGAAAGTCCAATAGACGAATCTACTTTGGATATTTCCTCAACAATGGTGATGTATTCGTGGTATCCCAATCCTGAGCCTCCTAATTCTTCTGGCACCAAAACACCCATAAAGCCCATTTCACCTAGTTTTTTAAACAAATCAACAGGGAAAAATTGTGCTTCATCCCACTCCATAATGTGTGGGCGGATATTTTGTTCAGCGAAATCTCTGATTGACTGTGCAATCATCGCTTGGGTTTCATTATAGTCGAAGTTCATTGTAGTTGTTTTTATATTTCTTAAAAAGCCAAATATAAGCTAATTATCTCCAATTTGTCAAGTGGGAAATTCACAATATTTTCAAATTCCTTTAAATGTGTGAAATCGCCATGGCTACTCCTATAAATCACTATCCCTCTAGCAATGCGATAGTTAATATACGGTATTTTACTAATTTCGTCTAGTGTTGCCGTATTGACATTGGTTTTTAAAACGACAACAGGATCTAAAATATCAAAATAGGCATTCAAATTAGCTATGTTTTCTGGGCTAAGGCCCCAAATAAAATCAAGTTGTTTCATATGAACAAAACCCCTTAGACGATTTCTTTCGTTAATAATTCGATCAGAAAAAACCGGTCCAATTCCTCTAACTTGCATCAGTTCATCTCGAGAAGCTGTATTGATGTCTTTGATTTCTAACGCAGTTGTTATGGCGTCCTGCTTTTTGGGCAACTGAGCTTTTTGTGAACTCGAAGTCCATTGCGGAAATTTAAAATATACTGAAATACTATCTAACCATTGCTTTGACACTCCTGTTACGGTCTGGAATTCTGCTGCCGAATTTACAAAGTGGTTTTT
The DNA here is from genome assembly GCF_019345525.1 of Flavobacterium sp. NKUCC04_CG. GTDB lineage: Bacteria > Bacteroidota > Bacteroidia > Flavobacteriales > Flavobacteriaceae > Flavobacterium. Next base: position 222,114 of record NZ_JAHKRA010000001.1, read on the forward strand.
CTCGCGATAAGCATGTAGTTTATCAATTTCCTCCAAGGACATCCCCAAGGAATAGCCCTTATAGTCGGAAATAAAATTGGGATTAAAAGGCTTTAGCTCCAGCTGTTGTTTCGTCTGAAGAGCAATAGAATCTAGCACGAGCTGCTGGGCATGCCACTCAACATCAAAGGGTTCAATTACCGTCCTATTCATCGCCCAATTGAGATATACAAAATAAATGATTTGAAATACTATAATCAATAAGGCAAGCCATAGTATTCCCATCCGTTGCGAACGGGTAACATAAGGAATATTATTTAGCCATCGATTTTTCACTGTTAATGCGCGCCTTTTTATATTTTAGAAGCCTAAATATAAAAATATAATGAAATAAAGCCTAACGCCTATAAATCAAAAACAGAGCTGCGTTTGGTATATACCAAATCCTTAATACGCACTACAAAAGCCAAAGTAAGGTAAAAAGCAAAAGCCAGTCCCAAGGTAAAAAAGGAGAGATAAATAAAGAAGAAACGCACACTACTGGTACGCATGCCAATACGATCCGCTAAGCGAGCCGATACTCGGAAACCGTGCTTTTCAAAAAAATATCTAATATTATTGACCATTTTCTTCTAGTTGGTAGACAAATATAAGCATTTAATAATTATGGTAACAAAAGAAAAAACAACTGCTTTATGACGCTATTCCTTATAAAAAACACCACAGTACTCACTTTTAGATTGTATACAATATGACAGATGTTAATTCTCCTATTTGCTTTTCCAGATAAACAAAGACACCATAGAAAAGGATGCCAATACTGCTCTTATTTATTTTATTTTATCCTTATACAAATAAGCTCGACCAATACCGCAGCTCAAGCATTTTTTCGCATCGCAATAGTGCTTTTTGAGATGCAATAGCGATTGGGTATCAAAGCTGCTATTTACCGCTACGCCCAGTACCGAAAAATAATCAATAATACTGTTTTTTTCCGGTTTTAGACTACTGACTAAATCCAATAAGGCATCGGAATAATCCATTCCTTTGGATTGATAATAAGCGTATTTAAGTGGGATAACCGTATTAATAATGATTAAATCGATAAAGGTCTGGGTTGTTCTCTTATTTTTGGATGGACTTATTTTATCCATTATATAATGCGTTCTCCAATATTCACTAGTACTTATATCCAATATTTTATAATAATCTGCCTTTGTTGTAGCCTGCAGTATGGCATCAAATAAACTGGAGTGCTGATGTATCAAATTTGCCAGCTGAGATAAACGTATACTCGGAAAATTATCGGGATGCAGTTTAAAATAACTCACTTGTAAAGCATCTAAGTTATCCAATTGGTATTTATGAGATAAAAAAAGCCACGTATCCCATAGATTTTTACCATAATATTCTTGAAAATCAGCACGGAGTATGTTGGTTTTCCCAAAAAATAAGGCTTCTAAATTGCTCACGGACAAGCGTTCTTTGTTGACCAATTGTATCGGTAGGGATTTTGCCATATTTAAAAAAGTGGCGCCATTAATGTTTAGACCAAATCCCTGAGCAATTTGACAAAAGAACACCGATTCCCAATCTGAATTATGCTGTATTAATAATTGTTTAATCGGATTTACCTTATGTTGCATCCGTTCAAAAAAAAGGGTTTCCAACCATTTATTTCGCTTAAAAACATCCATAGTTCCAATAAAGTCTTCGCAGTAAATCCACTTTTTTGGTTGATCCAACAACCTATAGCGCTTTAGGATTTCGCAATCGACGTATTTGGAGAGCAACAATACCGGAATTTCAGTTTGATTAGACCGCATTACGGGAACATCATATTCCCATACCACGTGCAAGATAACGTTGTCGTAATTTTTATCGCGTTCATGGTGATGCAAATACCAATCCGATGACTTCGTGTGTATTTCAATATTTCCCGCCCATTTTTGATTACCTAAAACAATTAGGCTGTTAAAGAAATCAGGTCCTGACTGTTGCGTATATTCACCCGATCGAATAATTTGCAATGATTCTCCTTGTTCAGTTTTTAAATCCGTAAAACTAAACAACTTATATTGCCATATATAATGTAAAAAAGCCTCCTTCATAACTCCTTAATTATCAACGGAATCTAAGATATTGAAAAAAAATTGATATTTTTATGCTTTTTTAGAAGCTTTTACAAATTTTGCTCCCTTTTATGAAACACTATTACTTGATCATTTTACTACTAACTACTATCTTTTCACTACCGAGCTTCGCTCAAAAAACACCGTTAAATTTCACTGTCGAATACCAAACTTTTGATCACGGCCGCCTTATTGACGCAGAAAACCCTATTTTAATCATTGCGAATACTCAGCAAACATTAGTGAGTACTTTAAAGGAGTTTGAAAAGAAACAAGAAACGTTTCCATTGGAGGAATATTATATCGATGTGGCAAGAAAACAACGTTTTAACCTTTCTCAATTAAACTTAAAAGAACGGATTGGGAGCGCAGATAACGTATTAGACGATCCTAAAAAATATACCCTAACAGGCCAGACCAAACGAATACAAGGGTATCTTTGTAAAAAGGCAACCACCACAGTAAATTCTAATGCAATTGAACTTTGGTTTACTACTGAGATTCCAGTTAAAGGAGCTCCAAACTTGTTGGGAAGTTCATTGGGATTGGTTTTGGAAATGACCAGAAATAAAGAATACCGAATTACAGCATCCAAGATTAATAAAAACATACCTTTCGACATCGACGCCCATGTTAAATTGGCCAATACCCCTCTTTTTGACGCGTTGACTTACCAACAAAAAATATGGCAAAGCCGCTTTATCAACATTCCGATATTTAAAAATGAAACCATTAACTATACAGCAAATGCGCGTTCCAACGACAGTATTTTTCGCTTTGCAAAGGGAAATGTGATTGTTCGCAAAATAAAAATCCCTAAGTACAAAAAGGGAAGTCAACTTTTCTTAGATGTTACTCAGTCGTCACTAGGTGATGCATACGACCGCACTGCAAGCGTTTTCATAATACCTACCTACTACAAAAGTTCCTTTCTCGATGCCTTACAAAACGGCAAGGAGTTGCTTCCGATTTACACCGGAGGCAACGGAAAAAAATATCAAGGTTTTGTTGCTACTCCTACTTTTAATCCACTAATTGAATTGATGCGTTTTTTTACACCATTTGGGATTGGTAAATTTAATCACATCCAAATCAAAGATAAAATATGGAACCCCGTCGCTCATTTCCGACAAGAAATCACAGCCTATGCTCCGCTCTTAAAAGACCGAGAAGTATATATTGGTATGTATATTAGTAATTACGATAGCGCCGGTCATCAAGTATCTGCCGATATCAGCATACATCCCAGTGAATCAGAGAAGGAAGAGGCTGTTGTAATTATGCCGCTTTTCAATACGGTTAACGTACTTGAAATGGACGGTCAGGAGTATCCAACCCTATTCAGCACAGACAAGGGACTCTTTGTAGAATTTGAGCTACAAAAGGCCGTAAACAACGCCCAGTTGCGCTATATAACAACCGGACACGGCGGTTGGAAAGCTGGAGATGAATTTAATGCTAAGGAAAACAAGATTTTTGTCGATGGTAAACTGGTGCATAGCGTAATTCCTTGGCGTGAAGATTGTGGCTCGTATCGTTTGATGAATCCAGCATCGGGCAATTTTAAAAACGGCTTATCGTCTTCTGATTTAAGTCGCTCCAATTGGTGTCCAGGAACAGTGACATACCCGATGAGCGTTGGGTTGGGGGATTTGGCCGCAGGCAAACACAAAATTCAAATCCGAATCAATCAAGGCGACTCTCAAGGTAGTAGCTTTAGCTATTGGAATGTCTCTGGTGTTTTAATTGGATATTAATGACTAATTGCGATTCCCTATTCAACAAAAAAAGCCCTGTAGAAAATTTACAGGGCTTTTTTTGTTGATCAGTACATTATTGAATCGAACTGATAATATCGTGTTTGGTAATGATGTTGTATTTACCGTCTTTTGTTTTTAGTAAAACCGCAGCATGATCCTGGAATAAAGGCGATACTTTTTCAACTGGAGTATCTTCATCGACGATGGGATAGGGCTTACCCATCACTTCGCGAATTGGTTTATCGGAAATATCTTTATTGATTAGATAACTTTGGAATAAATCGGTTTCGTCTAATGAACCCACAAATCCCGTAATATCGACTACTGGTATTTGAGAGATATTGAATTTATGCATTCTCAATATGGCATGAGACACCAATTCTTCGGTACGAACAATAACCAGAGGCTTGTCTTTATGTGACTCTACCAAATCTTTAGCCAATACCACTTGTTCTTCTAAGTAGCCTTGTGAACGCATCCAATCGTCGTTAAACATTTTACCTACATAACGACTACCGCTGTCGTGAAACAAAACAACTACCACGTCATCGGGACCGAAATGCTCCTTCAATTGCAACATTCCTTTGATAGCTGCTCCAGCAGAGTTACCAACAAAAATCCCTTCTTCCAAAGCAATTTTACGCGTATAAACCGCAGCATCTTTATCAGTAACTTTGGTGAATCCGTCAATTAGTGAAAAATCAACATTTTTAGGCAATATATCTTCACCGATTCCTTCAGTGACATAAGAGTACACTTCGTTCTCGTCAAAGATTCCGGTTTCATGGTATTTTTTGAATACAGACCCGTAAGTGTCAATTCCCCAGATTTTGATGTTGGGATTTTTCTCTTTTAGGTATTTTGCCGTTCCAGATATCGTACCCCCCGTACCTACACCTGAAATAAAATGGGTGATTTTTCCGTCGGTTTGTTCCCAAATCTCCGGTCCGGTTTGTTCGTAATGCGCTAAGGCATTCGACGGATTGTCGTATTGATTTACATACCAAGCATTGGGTGTTTCTTCGGCTAATCTTTTGGATACAGAGTAATAAGAACGCGGGTCAGCTGGTTCTACATCGGTCGGACAAACCACTACTTCGGCACCAACTGCACGAAGTATATCCATCTTTTCTTTGGATTGTTTATCGGATATGACACAGATCAGCTTATATCCCTTTACAATCGCAGCCAAAGCCAATCCCATACCTGTATTTCCAGAAGTACCTTCGATGATAGTTCCGCCTGGTTTTAATCGGCCGTCTGCCTCTGCATCGGCAATCATTTTAACCGCCATACGATCCTTAATCGAATTTCCCGGATTAAAGGTTTCTACTTTGGCCAAAACCAGAGCGCTAATATCTTCTGTAACCTTATTCAATTGAACCAAAGGCGTATTCCCTATGGTTTCTAGTATGTTTTTTGCGTATTTCATCGTGAGTATTTTTATCATATACTAAAGCTTGACAAAGGTATTGATTGCCCTGCTTTATATACCTATCTATTATTTTTAATTTAATGCGATTTGCGTGAAGGATGGTAGCGACATCCTTTTGATTTTTATTTTAAAAGTCAAAAGATAAAGCGAACAGCCTGGTCCGGAGGACACGCTACAATATCTTATGTAAAGAAATTCCAAACCAAGCCAAATCGAATTGCAAAATCGCGGTATGGATAATTCGGTGCCGAATAAAAATTATAGCCCGTCATCGACGAATTAAAATGCTCGGCCTTTAGATAAATTCTAGCCGTACGGACTTTTAAATTGATAAAAAAATCAAGTACAGGGTAATCACCCATTTTGCGTTGGTCTTGTACGTAGAAATCTCCGATTAAGGGATTGTAGTCGTTAGCATAATAACTACTAAAGTAGTTTAACGTTACTCCCGTTTGGAATTTTAATGCCTTGTCAAAAAAGGCATCGGTAAAATACAAGGTACTCCTCCATACGATTTCTGGCACATTCAAAACTGCTTGGGACTGATCCACTTTTTGATACAATACCGTGTTGTCTAACCCCCATTTACCTACACGTAAATCCTTATTGGCTTGTATAGATAAATAATTTATGGTTCCGTCGTATTGTGTGGGTTTTACCACCAATTGTATCGGCATACCTTCATCATTAAGCGCTGTAGCTGTATTGGTAAAATATATCTTGTCGTTGATAACTTCATATTTTGCCGATATGTTTAACCACGGTGTGGCAGCCGTTGCTGTGAACTGCGTAATTTTTTCGTTGTTAAACTGATTATACCAATTGTAATTTACATAATCACTTTGGTATAATTGATAATTTAAGTCAGGAGTTTTATTGCGTTTTTGAAATCCAAAATCAATCTGAATTTCTGGGTTTATATGATATCTCAAATCCGCTTCAATATTACTAGTATCGTCGTTACCCAAAGAGTTTGAAATCAACAAACTTCCCTTCCATTTATCTTTGTGATAGGTATATTTTCCACCCACTAAAGTAATGTTGTTGTGCAATCCACTTGGAATCACTTGATCTGAAATGACCGCTATACTTTTATAACGATAATCGTATTGTAAGAATTCGGTAAAAAATTCGAATCGTCCAAATAAACTCGATTGGTAGGCCGCACCAACTTTGTTATACCATTGATAATAGCGGGTTTTGTTGCTGATTTCGGACTGGAAAAAATTGCCAAACCTCAAAGGCTCTCCTACAATGCCCCCGGCTGCCGCATTGGGCTGAGAGTAATTAAAAAATTTATCTTCATAGGTAAATTCATGGGTCAACAATATCCCGTTTTCCAAAGAGCTATTCAATTGATATTGATGGTTGATATACAACCGCTTTCCCTTTAACATGGTTTCTACATCGCGGAAATATACATTGAGCTGATCTCGCTTATCGTAAGGCACCTCACTGCTCTCAAAGTTAGCCAAATCAGTGATTCCCCCATTCTCCTGATTTAAGATATCCTGAGCCGTTATATGCGTTCGTAAGAAATACCGTTTGTTGTCAGAGATATAGCTGGATCCGAGTTTAAAATTACCCGTCGAAGCCAATTGATTAATGTATTTACCCAAGGACCTCATTCCTTTATAACCTACAAAAAAGTTTAGATTTTTACTGGTATTTAAGGTTACAAAGGCATCTAAAATCTGTCCTTGTTTTATAACGGAGCGGTAAAACAAATCGGTATATGGAGTCGGTGCAGAAAAATAATTGATGTCTTCAATTTGTAGATAATTAAATTGCTTGGCATTAAAACCCATTGCGGGTAAAACGCTGTTTTTTTGGGCACCGTAATTTAAAACGTTATAAGTCTGGCCCTCATTTGCAAAAGGCAATAATCCAAACTCATCTTTACGCAAATAATTCATCGCGTAATACTTTTTAAGACTTAAAGCAGTATCTACGGAAATGGTATCGTTTCTTAAAGTAATGATTTTATAATCGGCTATAGGAGCGACAGAATCTTTGATGACAGCCTCTTTATCTTTACGAGTTCCGTCACTGTTTTCAAAATCGTCATTATTATTATTGCTTTTATTTAAAGACTTTTGATCCGTTGAAAATTGATTTCCACTGTCTACACGAACGGCTCTTTTACTGATTTGAGCCGAAACACTCAAAGAGACTAAAACCAATAAAACGGAAAGATACTTTTGCATAAAAAAGATTAGTTTGGACAAAGGTAATTTTATTTTTGAATAAAATAAAAAAAGCCATCCGAAGATGGCTTTTTAGTTATAAAGTTTAGATAAACTATAGAAATCAAAGTACTAGTAACCTTTATTTTGTTTGATTTTAGTAACGTTAATTTCATTTTGAGGAATTGGAAAAGCCAATTTGGTATCTCCGTAAGGAATCACTTTAGTCGTTACTGGACTTGTTGGTATCTCCATTTTATAACGCATCATATCATCAAAACGGAAACCTTCAAAAATCAACTCTTTTCTACGTTCTGTACGAATGTCTTCCAGTGTCAAAGCAGTAAATGCTACTTCTCCTCTTTGAGCTCTCAATTGGTTTATCAAATCCAACGCCTGAGCATCGCCATTATTTAAAATAAAAGCTGCTTCAGCATAGTTCAATAAAAGTTCTTCAAAACGCATTACTTTAAGATTGGAACTCATCTTTGGATATTTCCCGATGTTTCTAAGATCTCCGTCAACGTCTTCCGCTATCATTTTTTCACCACCTCGAACATCGTCAGGGTTAGCGAATAAATCCAATACATCAGGATGTACTAAAACATCTCCATACCCATCATAGCTAAACACATAAAACATCGAGTTCGTTCCTTGATTGAAGACACCAGACTGTGCCAATTCAAAAATGGAGTTTGCCTGTTTGCTTTCTGCTCCAAATGAAGCATCAAATGCCGATTTAGACACGATGCTTCCACCCATCTCCATAGCCTTTGCAGCTGCATCTTTAGCTACAGCATAATCTTCTGGGAAAAAAGCAGCGAAATACAAAGCCATTCTAGACTTTAAACCTAAAGCCGATTGTTTGTTTATTCTAGTAAACTCACTAGTATCGTCGGTCATTAAAGAAATCGCTTTATCGATATCAGCATAAATCGAGGTTCTGTTTTCCTTAACAGTTAAACGAACATAACTCTTTGCATCTAATTCTGAAAACTTAGTAATATACGGCACTCCTAAAGCATCCGCATTTTGATCCACATTTTGTTGACCATACAATTTCACTAAATCAAAATGAGCTAAAGCACGGATAGCATATGCTTGTCCTTTATAGTTATCTATAGCTTCTTTATCACCTTTAGTAACATCAGCACCAATAGCCAAATTGGAGGAATTTATTACTTTGTAAATTTGTTTCCAAGTATCCGCTGGATAAACATGGTTAGCGGTAACTGCAAACTGGCTTACGTTGATAAAACGGTTTGAATACCCAACTGAATAGGCATTATCCGTACGTACCTCGTCAAACATCAAGATTTCTCTACCGTAATAAGTAAAGTGAGTCATCGTTTCGTAAGCACCAGTAAGCACCGCTCTCAAGTCCGACTCGGTCTCGATTGGTTTCACATTTAAATCTCTATCTACAGATAACGACGGATCTAAAGCATCTTTGGAACAAGACACCAAACCACCACCTAATACTAATAGTGAGAAAACAGTATAAAATATTTTTTTCATGATTTCTTAGAATTTAACATTAATCGAAAATACTACCGATTTGATAGGAGGAGCAGTTAAGCTCGTAAATCCACTAGCATCAATTTCTGGATCGTATTTCAATCTACTATCTTTAACCCAAGTAGCTAGGTTTGTTCCTACTACAGACAAGGTGATTCCATCCAATTTGATAAATCTCAATGCTTCAGAATTGAAATTATAACCAAAGGCTACGTTTCTTAGACGGATATAATCGCCGTCATATAAAAATCTTGAAGAAGGTGATGTTGACGCAGCATTAGGAGTACTTAAAACATCCACTCGCGGTACATCAGTGATATCACCAGGATTTTGCCATCTGTCCATCAAATTATCCACCCCATTGTATGTCACTAAAGAACTTGTACTTACACTATGTGTTTGAGCAGCCCAATCTTCATATACTTTATGTCCACCAGCAAAGGAGAACAAAGCATCAACGAAAAATCCTTTATAATCTAAGTGAGTAAATACTCCTCCAGAATAAGTCGGTAAAGGACTTCCTCCTTGATATACTGCCTCAGCATCCCCATAAGTCGAAGTTGTAGTTCCATCAGCTTTATACCACTGTGCCAAACCGTCTTTAGGGTTCACTCCTGCATAAGTTGGCATATGCCATGCGTAAATAGGTTGACCTACAGCATCTCTTTTATAAGAATTCTTAAGAACTGTATATTCTCCATTTTCAATAGGCATCTTCGTCATTTCACTTTTAACAGTTCCCAAGTTACCACCAATAGACCAGTTGAAGTCTTGTGAACGGATAACATCTACATTCAATTCAAATTCAAAACCTTTGTTTTCAACCGCCCCAATATTTTGAATTTGAGAATCATATCCACTCATTTTAGAAAGTGGATTAGCCATCAACATGTCTGATGATTTGGTTTTAAAATAAGCTGCAGATGCTGTAATTCTATTGTCAAAAAGACCCAATTGAATACCAACGTCAAGTTTATCTTGTTTTTCCCACCCAATCGGTCCACCTAATTGCAAAGGTGCGATTCCACCTTCTCCATCATAAGAAACCGTATTAGCTAATGCTTGAAATTGATTTACGTCAAAATCAGCATTACCATTGCTACCAATCGAACCTCTTAATCTTAAAGTACTAAATGCCGATCCTTTTAAAAACTCCTCTTCATGCGCATTCCAAGCTGCACCTACAGACCAGAAATTACCCCAACGAATGTCATCACTAAAACGAGTGTTAGCCTCTCTTCTTGCGGTCACATCAATTAAGTATTTATTTAAATAGCTATAATTTAAGATTCCTACGTAACCTTGATTAGCCGCATCATAGTCTTTACCCGTTGCATTGAAGTTAGTCGCCGCAGTACCCAAATGAGTAAAACCAAGCGGAATAACTTCTCCATATCCTTGTAACAATTTGCTTTTAAACTTTTGGTATTCATAAACAAACTTCACATCAAATCTATGATCGTCAGCAATATAAAAACGATAATCCAAACCGTTTTGCACCAAATAAGAAAAAGATCTAGTGATATAATTGGAAGAACTTCCTCCTATACTAGTTCCATCACCATGAACTGGGTTTTGGTAACCAAGATAGTCCGTTAAACTATAATCCAACGACAAATTGGTAGTGAATTTTAAGTTGTCTGTAATTTTATAAGACAAACTGTTGGTATTCATCACTTTTGTATAATCATTGATATCATAATTATTTTCCTTAATGTAAAGTACGTTTGCCAAACCACCTGATGGCAGATTATACGACCCGTCTTTGTTATATGCCGGAGTATATGGACTCATAAACAATTTGGTCAAGTTGGGATTTGAGAAATAAGCACCATTTTCCAATAAAGCATTTTGCCTTACATTGGAAACGTTAACACTCGTATTGAATTCTACCCTGTCTGACAATTGTCTCATCATAGTCAAGGAAGCAGAAATTCTTCTAAAATCAGCACCGATAACCGTACCTTCCGATTTATCATGTCCTAAAGATGCATAAAAATTGGATTTTTCATCACCCCCAGAAGCCGATACATTGACACTTGAAATAGGAGCATCTTTTCTACGTACCAGGTCACCCCAATCAGTAGAAACCTCACCATCATTAACCCATTTCAATAATTGTGCACCACCGCTTACTCTATTATCTGGATTTACTGCATAAGCATAAGCCCCATCTCTACCAAATCCTTTACTTTTTCCATAAGTATTGTAAACCGCCTCAAGATAAAGTTCTTTTCTCTGAGCACCGTTTAACATCTGTGGTCCTTTAACCGCATTGTTTTGAAAACCTAAAGTAGTGTTAACAGCAAACTTGGTAGCTCCGCTTTTTCCTCTTTTAGTGGTAATCAAGATAACTCCATTAGCACCTCTGGCACCATAAACCGCCGTAGATCCTGCATCTTTCAGTACAGTCATCGACTCAATGTCTGCGCTATTAATACCTGCTAAAGGAGAAAGAGAAGTAATTTCCTTTCTACCTGACTGGTTTCCAGATGCATCACTAATATTGTCTCCAATTTTAGGTGCAGTCATCATAGGTACTCCATCAATTACGATTAACGGTTCAGTACCCGCCGAAAACGAGTTACGTCCACGGATACGAATGTTTTGTTGTGCTCCAGGAGCTCCTGAAGTCGTTGACATTTGTAAACCCGCTACCCTTCCTTGAAGTGCTTGATCCGCAGAAACCAAAGGAACTTTAGAAACAACGTCTCCTTTAATAGAAACAACGTTACCCGTAATCTCATTTTTCTTTTTTACTTGTCCGTAAGCTAATACGACCACTTCTTCCAGCATCGCATCGTCAGATACCATACTTACATTAAGTGTGTTAGAAGCTCCAACAGTTTGGCTTACATTTTTAAGACCAATAAAGGTGAATACCAAAACATCCCCAGCCTTTGCCTTGATGGAATACCTTCCATCTAAATCCGACTGAGTACCGTTTTGGGTACCTTTAATCACTATTGAAACCCCGGGTAAAGGAAACCCGGACTCAGAAACAACTCCCGAAAGAGTTTTTTCCTGCGCAATCGACAATTGCACAGAAAACGCCAATACTAGTAGCGTTAAAATCCATTTAAACTTCGATTTCATTATTGAATTGAATTAGTTAGTCTAACAAACTTACTAAAATTTTGTTAGATAATATATTTTTAACATTCTAATTCCCTCAATATCCGAGCATTTATGCTATATATAGTGTATAAAAATTCGGCTTTTTATAATTTAATCACAGTAAAAACTTCTTTAACTCCATTTTTTTTAAATATTATGAAATAGACACCCGATTTTAACATAGATATATCAATTTTACACATATCCTTTCGATTTGTCTCAACAGCATTGATTTGGAGTACATTTTTTCCATTTGTATCGTAAATTTCGACTCTTCCACCATTCATATCCGCCCCTCCCATAGTCATACTTATATAGTCCGAAGCAGGATTGGGCCAAATTTTAACTCCTCCTTCAAATTTCATGTCATTTTTGTCAATTTTATTTATCCCAGAAATCAAAATGGAATAATCTTGTTCACCTAAAAATAATTTCTTGGAATGTGATACCTTTATAGTATATTCTCCTAGCTCTGGATTGACAATTTCTATTTTTTCAATATTATCCACATCGTTAATTCCCTTTTCAGCAATCGGATTCGACTTGTCTTTTTTTAATCGCCATGGATAATATAATATACTACCTTTTTGGACCAAAACATTTAAATCGTTCACCAAATCTGGTGTAAAATCATCTAGTTTACCAAGCTTTACCGCCCCCTCCTTATCAGTCCACGCAAGGGTAATTTCCAGTTTTTCTTTGGGTTCACTAATTTGAATTTTATATGTATTCACTTCCCCTTGTCCCAATACCGTTTCTTCTAAAAAGTCGCCCTGCATGCTGTTGGCCGATTTCAAAAAACGCGTTCCTTTACTCGCATTGATTAATCCCCATCCAAATTGATAATCTGGTCCAGGGTACAAACCCGCTTCATCTGCCGTATGCGCCATGATGCCCCGAATGCTCGCCGAGGTCAAGGCTTTAGTATTGTCGTTTAATATTCCATAATATTGCTGCCAAAGTGCAAAAATAGAACTGACCACCGGTGTAGCCATAGAGGTCCCACTCAACAAAGCATAAGCCGTATCCGTAGCATCTACCGTTGACAACACATTGACACCCGGAGCAGCTATATCGGGCTTAATCCGATAATCGTCTGTCGGTCCCCAATTGCTAAAGTAAGACATCACTACATCCGATGGCTTTTGATAATCCACAAGCTGTTCTACTGCCGCAACGACTACTGCATTTTTGGAAACAGCCATTGCCGTCAATAAATCGCGTCCATCTTTAGTAGGGTTGTATTCTAAATATTTTTTTCGATCATTTCCAGCAGCAACCACAGGTTGATAGTATTTCATATTATACGTCATCGCATCTACTGCCTGAGTGGTTTTGGTATAAGATCCAAAATAATACTCGGGCATATTTTCCGGGTCCAAACCATAGGAATGATTAGAAACCAATAAACCGAGACGGCCCAATCCTATCATTTCCTCTAAATCATTTACCCAATTTCCAACCCACAAAGTACCCTTGGGCATCAAACCTCTACCTTTAGCGCGAACGCTACCCTCCGAAACCATAGTCCCACTGACATGAGTCGCGTGTTTTGTAATCATACTTTCATTGCTGTCGTCCTTTATAAATACCTTACCCTTAAGGTCTATATGATCCAACTTGGGAATACCGGCATCCCAAACCCCAACTATCATTCCTTCTCCGTTTAATTCTAAACCTTGAATCCCTCCGCTGTTGATTTCGTTCACTCTAGTAGCAACCGCGGAAACTTGATTATTTGTTTTATAATATAATTTATTACCCAATGCATCAACTTCGACCCACTGCCGATTGTCTAATAAAATCGATTTACTTGCAACACTATCTATCACGACTCTTTTATAGTCCTTAATAAGTGTTTCAATAATTGCAGGTTTATAATCTTGAGTTATTTTTTTTCGCAATGAATTGTTTTGTCCAAGAACGCTATTGCCTACAAAAAGCAATACGCCCCAAGCAACTATTTTAAAAAACGAAGACTGCTTCATTGCTTTTATATTTATTAGTTTTGTTATTTTTACCCCCTAAATGTAATCAAGTCTAAATTAGATTCAAAATGTTACTATCAAACTTTTCTGGAAAACTGATCGAAGCCGGTACCGACGAAGCCGGCAGAGGATGTATTGCAGGGCCTGTTACTGCAGCTGCCGTCATTTTGCCCTTTGACTTCCAACATGAAATACTTAACGATTCTAAGAAGATTACCGAAAAAACACGTTATTCCCTACGTGAACTTATTGAGCGAGAAGCGCTTTCCTTTAAAGTTACCCATTTAGACGAGTCTGTTGTTGATGAAATCAATATTTTAAATGCTTCGATAAAGGCAATGCAATTGTCTTTACAAAAATTAGATCTGACACCGGAGTATATTATAGTCGATGGCAATCGGTTTTATCCCATCGATGAAATTCCCTTTCAGTGTATCGTAAAAGGCGATATGAAATATTTAAGTATAGCTGCGGCTTCCATTTTAGCCAAAACCTATAGGGACGATTATATGAATCTTATACACGAAGAATTTCCGATGTATAATTGGAAAAAAAACAAAGGCTATCCGACAAAAGAACACCGTGATGCCATACGAGCGTTTGGTCCTTGCAAATACCACAGAACCACATTTCGATTATTACCCGAACAACTGAGTCTCGAAATCTAATCCATTGCCACCGCTTTCTAAAAAACCAGGAATAACTATTAGCCTATGGCATTTAAAACGAGCTAATACAACAAGATTCGCAATCATACCTAAGTACACTTGCGAATCTTTATATCAAGAGAAAATCAATCTGAATCTTTACGAAACCATCTCGGCTTCGAACAGCTGAGCGAAATAGTGGATAATCTTGCGTTTCACTTCGGTTTCATCTACCTTATCCACGCCCAATTCTACATTCAAAGACGTAACTCCTTTTCCTCGAATCCCGCAAGGAATAATATTGTCAAAATATCCTAAGTCGGAGTTGACATTTAAAGCAAAACCGTGCATGGTTACCCATCGTGATGCTCGAACACCAAGCGCACAAATTTTTCTTGCAAAAGGAGTTCCAACATCCAGCCAAACTCCCGTTTCACCTTCACTCCTCCCCGATTCAATTCCATAGTCCTTCAGGGTTAAAATCATCGATTCTTCTAAAAGTCTCAGGTATTTATGAATATCACTAAAGAAGTTTTCCAAATCCAAAATGGGATAACCCACAATTTGACCCGGTCCGTGGTAGGTAATATCACCTCCTCTGTTTATTTTATAAAAAGTAGCCCCTTTTTCTTCCAATTGCTTTTCACTGAGAAGCAGGTTTTCGAAATCACCACTTTTCCCCAAAGTATAAACATGTGGATGTTCTACCATTAAAAAGTAATTCTTTGTCTCGTCTTGTTTTTCTTCTCTTCTATTCGAAATCTTGGTATCGATCACACTTTGAAACAATTCTTCTTGGTAAGCCCAAGTTTCTTTATAATCTTTATTTCCCAGATTGATTAACTGCACTTTTTTATTCATTTTGTAGTCTTATCTATTGGGGTTGTTTAAAATAATTAATGCGGCAATGACTCCGGGAACCCAGCCAAACAAAGTCAAAATCCCTACAATAATCACAGAACCACATCCCTTATCCAAGACGGCCAAGGGAGGCAAAAAAATTGCTAATATCACACGCCAGAAACCCATAAAAACCGCTTTTCAAAAATTAATTTTATTCTAAAACAACTCCATTTATACTTTTACAAAGTACGGTATTTTTTCAGAGGAATTTCGAACCAGGTTCCAAAATATTTTATCGTGAATTCCTCGTTTATTCCCAGAACCCCAATCAAAACAAAACCCCTTAGAAAAATCCTTTTATACAGTTCTCAGAATTAGCGTATTTTTTGCCTATAATCCGTTCATTTATAGATTTACAATTGCCTCCAACTCAAATTATAACTATATTTGTCGCCTTTATATAAATAGACTATTATGCAACTTTCAGAACAAGAAATCATTCGAAGAGACAAGTTGGGCAAATTAAAAGAGCTCGGCATCAATCCTTATCCTGCTAACCTATTTGCTGTTGATCATACATCCAAGCAAATCAAAGCTGATTTCGAAGAGGGAAAGAAGGTTGTAGTAGCTGGACGATTAATGTCTTCTCGTATTCAAGGTAAGGCTTCTTTTGCCGAGATTCAAGATAGCGAAGGGCGTATTCAAGTATATATCAACAGAGACGAAATCTGTCCAGGAGAAGACAAAACTTTATATAATGAGGTTTTCAAAAAATTGATTGACCTCGGAGATATCGTCGGTATTGAAGGAGAGTTATTTGTAACTCAAGTAGGAGAAAAAACGTTACGCGCAAAAAACTTAACGTTATTAAGTAAGTCTTTACGTCCATTACCGCTACCAAAGACCGATGCAGACGGTCAAATTTTTGATGCTTTTACCGATCCTGAATTGCGTTATAGAATGCGTTATGTGGACTTGGTAGTTAACCCTAACATCAAAGAGACCTTTATCAAAAGAACAAAGTTATTCAACGCCATGCGGGAGTATTTTAATGCGGCCGGTTACATGGAAGTTGAGACCCCGATTTTACAACCGATTCCTGGAGGTGCTGCGGCAAGTCCATTTATCACGCACCACAATTCTTTGGACATGCCCTTATATATGAGAATTGCCAACGAATTGTATTTAAAACGATTGATTGTCGGCGGATTTGACGGTGTTTATGAATTTTCCAAAAACTTCCGAAATGAAGGTATGGACAGAACTCATAATCCGGAGTTTACAGCAATGGAAATCTATGTAGCCTATAAAGACTACAACTGGATGATGGATTTTACCGAAAATCTGTTAGAGCATTGTGCCAAAGCTGTGAACGGAACAACAGAAGCTGTTTTCGGCGACCACAGCATCAATTTTAAAGCGCCATTTAAACGCGTTACAATGACGGCCTCTATACTTGAGTTTACCGGTTTTGACATCACAGGAAAAACGGAAGACGAAATTCGAACTGCTGCTCTAGGCATGGGAATTCCAGTAAATGAAACCATGGGTAAAGGAAAATTAATCGATGAGATTTTTGGTGAAAAATGCGAGGGTAATTATATCCAACCCACTTTTATCACAGACTATCCCATTGATATGTCACCTTTAACTAAAGTACATCGCGATAATCCAGAGTTAACCGAACGCTTTGAGTTGATGGTTTGCGGTAAAGAAGTGGCTAATGCCTATTCCGAGTTAAATGATCCTATCGATCAACGAGCGCGATTTGAGTCGCAAATGGCTTTATCTGAGCGTGGGGATGACGAAGCGATGTTTATCGACCAAGATTTCCTTAGAGCTTTGGAATACGGTATGCCACCAACATCCGGTTTGGGAATTGGAATGGATCGTTTGATCATGTTTCTAACGAACAACCCATCCATACAAGAAGTTCTTTTCTTTCCTCAGATGCGTTTGGAAAAAACAACTCCGACTATTGAATTAACTGACGAAGAGAAGGAAATTGTTGCTATACTTATAAAAAATGAAAATAAATTGGCTTTAAACGATTTAAAGGACCAAACCGGTTTAAGCGGTAAAAAATGGGATAAGGCTATGAAATCCTTAGCTCAACATCATTTGACTACTGTTATTACAGAAGACGACGTAAAGAAGGTTGTTTATCAAGCCTAAAGCAAATAGAAAAAGCCTGTTTTGAAAAACCAAAACAGGCTTTTTTATTTCCCGCCTTTTACTGTTTATAAATTGAAACGCCTTAGCATTTGTGAAGTTATATTGCGCCAAGGAAATCCTTTTCGTATATACTAAACAATTGATTATATTTGCACTCGATGAAAAATGTACTACTAATTTCTTTTATACTTATTTTTATTTCGTGTACTAATGCGGACAAACTGCCCTATTTAGGTAATCACAATACGGTTATGTCTAAAAATCAAACTAAAGTAATCCAACACTTTAAGGTCCCCGATTTTAATTTAACCAATCAGGAAGGTATAGCCATTACCAATGCGTCTTTTAACAACAAGATATACATAGCCGATTTTATTTTTTTAAAATGCCCAACCATCTGCCCGATTATGAATCAACAACTTAAAAGGGTTTATGACGTTTTTAAAAAAAACAAGGAGGTGCTTTTCGTTTCTCATACCATCGATCCCGAAAACGATTCGATTCCAGTGCTTAAAGCATATTCTGAGCAATTAGGCGTCGATTCCAAAAAATGGCACTTTTTACACGGTGAGAAAAAAGATATTTATAAATTAGCAGAACAGGGATATTATACTCAGGCTTATCAAGAGCCACAAGCCCCTGGAGGATATGCCCATAGTGGCGGCTTTATCTTAGTCGACGAAAATCGTCATCTTAGAGGCGTATACGATGGAACTAATGCCGCAGATGTTGATCGATTGATAAAAGAAATTGTAATTTTGCTTAAAGAAAAATCCAAATAGGTGAAGAAAAGTATATTAATCTTATTACTACTCTCTTTTATTTACCAAAATACCTCAAGTTTTTGGATCATAACTGCATTCTATATCAATCGCGACTATATCGCTCAAAATGTTTGTATTAATCGGTTTGACGCCATTCCAGTATGTAATGGAACTTGCTACCTTCAACAGGAACTCTCCGCCGATTCCGACAAAAAACCAGACCTTCCCATCATCAAAATAAAAGAGGCACAACCCCTTTTTTATGAAAACATCTCCTATCAAACGGTTGTAACCTCAACGGTTTTATCACCTAGAACATATCCCAAATACCATTCAAAGTTTATCATTTCTAACTTAGTTTTTTCTTTATTTCAGCCCCCTGAACTCGCTTAACTTTTTTTAGAATAAGTCGAGTATAAATTAAAAACTAAATATTATGCAATCAAACCGCTTGCCGGTATGCGATATTGGTTTATTTGATGATGCGCGTAATTTCTTTATTAGCTCCATTGCAGGATTATTAGAACGATATCCCGCATTGGAATTTCCTCATGAAAGCAATTTTTATACCCTCTTAGTTATCGAGAAGGGCAAAGGAAATGTGGTTATTGATAATAACAGAAAACCGATCGATGATGCGCAAGTAATCATTATAAAACCCCATTGTATTACCGAAATAAAAATAGACCGAGAAGCTCAAGGAAAAATCATCTGCTTTACCGAAGACTTTTTCTTGTTGAGATACAACAACAACATCCTTAACCAGTTCTCTTTTTTTAATGGAGAATCGCTCAGTGCCATGACTGTATCTGAAGATAATTCCAGTTATCTGTATACGTTATTGTCTTTTATGTGCGCTGAATTTAACAACCTGCGTAAGGTTTCAATCAATGCCCTGCGCTCGTATTTAAATATTTTATTAATCGAATTAGAACGCATTCACAGCCCCTTAAAGACGGCTCATACGACTAATCCTGCACGAGAAAAAGTACAGCTTTTTCAAAAACTGATTGTCAAAAACTTTAAGACCAACAAAATGCCCTCGGAATATGCCGAAATGCTTAATTTAAGCACTAATTATTTAAATAAAATTTGTCAAAAAACCTTGGGACAAACCTCTGGGGACTTGATTCGAAAACATTTGATACTCGAGGCGCAGCGGTTATTGCATTATACCAACTTATCGATTAGTGAAATTGCCTATGAATTGGGATTTGAGCACGCCTCCTATTTTATCACTTTTTTTAAAAAAGGAACAAACCAAACTCCCGAAAAATATCGTAAAACAAGAAATGATGGATAAGTGCAGTTACTGTAAATAAACAGAAAAACGGACATACGTAAACAAGTCCTGGTTTCATCAAGTAAAAAAGCAGTAGCACAACCTATTAAAATACTGCTTTTTTTACTTTTAAAAACCCTATATCAATGTCTTTATTCATTAAAACAACAACGGTATGCAGAACCCATTACAGCAGATAGATTATCGTTTTTAAATTTTAAAAAGCTGTTGACTTACTTAATCAATCCATTATTTAATACAAACAATCTTAAACTTGGTGGTCGATAAAAAACGATTGACCTTTGTATTGTGAAAAATATAACCCTCATATTATCCCTATTTATACTGTTTAGACCGGTGCTTCCGGCTCTAGAATATGTGGTGTTTTATGACTATATAAAAAATGAGCTCTGTGTCAATAAAGACAAACCCAAAATGGACTGTAACGGTAAGTGTCATTTAAAAAAAGAGCTTGCAAAAACAGCAGAATCCGACAACAATAAAGATAAGCAACACACTTTTTCGCTAGAAAAAAACCTGACCTATTACACAGAAATTTCATGGGAACTTCCCCGATATATTAAGATCAAAAGCAACTTAAAACCGCTTTTTACCTATGATAATAGGTATCATTTCTCCTTTGCAACTTTTGTTTTTAGACCCCCGCTATATCCTTAATCCACTGGATGAGTTCCTTGTTTTATTTATAAAAAACATCGCCCCTGGCATAAATGCTGCTACTGGGTTGTGTCGAGCTATCCATTCCTTTTCGATTTTATGCCATTGAAATCCGCAGAAATACTAAACTCATTACAGACGCTATTGCTCTCGTATAAAAGCCACTAAAATCTGGTTGTTTTTGCGACAGTACATCCGCTGTGCTACCGCATTGGTGAGTTTCCTATTTCTCAAAATTTAAAATTGGCTAAACGATAAAAAACATTTAGTACGCTGTACGCAACGCCCATTTAAACAAACCGCAAAACATGAAATGCTATACCTTTTTTGCAATGGCACTGTTTTTTGCCATGACCTCCTGTACCGTGGATAAAACGGACTACGAAGAGGAAATAAATACGATAGTACCCGAATATTACGACTTTAAAGAGGTGGTTTCTATTACTTCAGGTATCTATAAAATCAACATTCAAGCCTTGAACGGCACCCTGTATAAAGGTTTTAATGAAATTAAGATACAGATTTTCAATACTGCGAAAAACGAAGTATTGAGCAATGCAGCGGTCGCTTTTTTAGCCGTTTTGGAGAAAACAAATGGCGAAAAAGTTTCGTGTCCTCACAGCTACCATTGGGTTTATGATGCCGCGGACAAACAATATTCCGGATATACCGTTTTTCCAAATGAGAGTACAGACGGCAGTTGGACACTATCTATTCATTTTACCGATAACGGTCAAACCGTTTCGGTTAGTCAAGCTGTTACCGTTTACAAACAGATCAACAAAAATCTAAATATGACCGCTTTTACGGGTAATGACGGCAGGCAATATATCATTGCCTTAAAAGCACCTCAGAAACCAAACGTATCCGAAAATCAACTCATTGCAGGAATCTATCAATCCGATTCCTCAAACAATCATGACGGTATTTTTCCAGATTCCAGTTTGGGTTCCTATTCTGAGGTTCAAAACCACACTTTGCTCTTGGACCCCAGAATGCCAGAACCTTCGATGGGCAATCATACATCGCCAAACAATCAAGATTTAAAACAAGCTGCCGATGGCTTTTATTACGGAGTTGTCAATTATACAATGACCGGCAATTGGACCTTGAATTTTATTTTACGCGATCAAAATGGTAAAATTATAAAGGGTTCTCCCGTTTCGACAGATTTTACGCCTGGAGTTGATGGTGCAAAAAGTGAACTATATATCGATATTTTATTTTAGTTCCTATGAGACCTACAACCCTAGTTTTACTTTTTTGGGGAATCGCTGTAAGTGCCCAAAATAAGCCCATTAAAAACGATACTATAACTGCCTTAGATAACATCGATTTGACTGTTATCGCTAAAAAGAAAATCGAAACCGATATAAAAATGGCGGTAACGATAGATGAATTTTTGGCCTCTTCAGATCAAATCAGTTTTATTAAAAGAGGTGCCTTTGCCTGGGAGCCTTTACTCAACAATATGAGTACGGAGCGTTCGACGATTACTATTGATGGAATGCACGTTTTTGGAGCCTGTACCGATAAAATGGATCCGATTACTTCCTATGTAGAGCGTAATAACTTGTCGAGCATTGATATTAAATCCGGACAAGAAGGAAGTCTACAAGGTGCAACCATTGCGGGAAGTATCGACCTAAAAAGAAACAACACTCCTTTTGGTCGTGAACAGCAATGGAGCGGTGCCTATCAAACGGGTTTAGAATTTAACAATAAACAGTTTTTAAACTTAGCTAATCTGTCGTATTCCAGTGAGAAATTTGTTGCGGATGGAAGTATTTCGTATCGGAAGGCCAGCAACTACAAAGATGGGAATAAGAACGAGGTAGAACATTCCCAATACAAGAAGTTGAACACTTCCTTGGGTTTGGCTTATAAAACCACTGCCTTATCGTCGGTAAGAGTAGATGCGATATTCGATGTAGCTAAAGATGTTGGTTATCCGGCTTTACCAATGGATTTATGGCTGTCTAGGGCGATTATCACTTCTGCCTCTTACAAGCAGTTATTTGAAGATGGGGTAGTAAAAGCTTGGGATACTAAATTATATTTCAATGCAATAGAACACTATATGGATGATACCACACGTCCTGAGAATTTGGTACACATGGATATGCCGGGCTGGAATACCACTTACGGCTTGGTGTCCAGATTGGACTTACAGAATAATCGTTATCGTTCTGAAGTCCAAATCAACGCTTACCACAATTTATCCATAGCCGAAATGCGCATGTATCCGCAAGACCGCAGCGAGCGCAGCATGTTTGCCTATAGTTGGCCGTGGGTTACCACAGCTCATACCAGTATCTCAACAACTAATACATGGGAAATATCCGACGAGAGCGAACTGAACTTCGGCGGTTCCTTAGGAGTTCATTACAATCATTCCAAATACGTTGAATTTAATTGGATTTTTTATCCTGAAGCACCTCAAGAAAAGACGCGGTATTTGCCGAGTCTCTACGCCAGCTACAAGTTTAACCTTAGTAGATTTCGCTTTTCACTCGGAACGGGTTACGGCCATAGGGCACCTTCGGTATCTGAAGCTTATGGTTATTACATCTACAACAGTTTTGACCGATACGATTATATTGGGAATCCCAATTTAAAAAACGAAATCTCTTACGAGACCAATGCAAGTGCCGGTTTTAAAAGTGGGAAATGGAATATTCAAGCCAAGGTCAACTATTTCTATATCCAAAATTACGTTATCGGTAAGGTATTGAGTTTGGGTAGTCCAATGAATTATCAATCGGTTGGTGTAAAGGGATACACTTCCTTAGACCATGCGAAACTATTCAATTTCGCTCTAAACACCGATTACCACATTCTTAGCGATTTACATTGGAGCGGAACCTTAACCTATGCACGTGGTCAAGATGACAAAAATGGTAATCTACCCTTTATCCGTCCCTTGAGTTATCAAACTTCGCTGCATTTTGGCTATCGTAATTTCGGGTTTCAAACATCGGTTAATGGCGATTTTGAACAACTGAACTACAGCCCCGAATATGGAGAAGATCAAACACCGTCTTATGCCGTCTGTAATTTTTCAGCCGACTACCGCTTTACAGTCAAAAACAAGGGTGTCGTAGTTCAAATCGGCGCGGAAAACATCTTTAACAAATACTACAGTACTTATGCTGATTGGGGTAATATTCCCAGAGTCGGACGTAACATTTTTACCTCATTAAAATTTAATTTCTAAACATTTAAAAATACAAACAACATGAAAAATATAAAAACATATCTTTTATTAACGGCAATTTCATTAATTTTTGCTTCTTGTCAAAGTGATGACAGCAAGCCTGTAGCCAACAACGTAACTTTAGCTTTCAACAATACTTTTAAAGACATTGCCATTGTACTCGGCGATGTCGCCTCTAGCCAGGCTACTGTAAATACCTCAGCAGCGGGACAATTGCATCAATTTTCCGAATTAAAATATGTCATCAGTAATATTCGTCTAATCAAAACAGACGGAACGGAAATTCCTTATAACATTAATGATTTGGACAAAGGAGCTGCTGTGATTGACCAATCTAAACCGGCAACGCTGCATCATACTTTAAACAACATCCCTACTGGCGATTATAAACAACTAAAATTCGGACTGGGCGTAAAAAGGGATTTAAATGTTTTAAATCAGGTGAAATTCCCAATTTTCTACGCCACAGCAGGAGCTAACGATACCGAAATGATGTGGGAATGGGGAACGGGCTACCGCTTTACCAAAATCGAAGGTTTTTACGACACCGATAAAAAAATCTTATCTATTCACACAGGAAGCACTATCGAAGGAGAAGAAGGCAGTTATATTCAGGGTGTTGACTCTTATAGAGACATCATACTTACTCTTCCCATACATGCACAAGTAGGTGCTAAGGCTCCTAAAATAGTAATCAAGGCAGATTTTGACCAGTTATTGAGTGGAAAAACCCATACGATTACATTGAAAACCGGAAACGGAATGGATGACAACGCGACTCCAAATATACATACAGCCAGTCAAATGGTTCCGTTTGTTGATAATTTAGGCGGAAACGGTTCTAATGATGTAACGGGTATATTTTCGATACTAAACGTAGAAAATTAAAAAGCATAATAGCGTCGCCTTGTTTTTATATTTAAGGCGGCGCATTATTTAAATCTAGTTGAAAACACTTTTCTAGAATGAAAAAAAATTTAGTCCTATTATGGGCACTATTGTTATTAACTTCGTGTGCCAATGAGGAACCCGAGCCGATTCAATTTGACAATCCCGAGTTTGCTTTACAAATTCCAGCCGGCTTTCCCCCATTGAACAATGCCGTGGCTGAAAATAAACCTACTCTATACGGCGTTGAATTAGGTCAAAAGCTCTTTAATGAAAAAAGATTTAGTGCCGACAACAGTATATCCTGTGCCAGTTGCCATCTTAAAACAAATGCTTTTGCCGATAATCAGGTGCAGGCTGTTGGAATATACGGTAGAATTGGCCTACGGAATGTTCCTCCCTTACAAAATTTAGCCTTTTTAAATTTTTACAATTGGGACGGTAGTAAGCTACAGTTAGAGAACCAAGTTTTAGTACCCATTATAACTCCTGAAGAGATGCATTCTTCGATTGTAGAAGTAATTGATAAAATTCAAGGGGATTCGACCTATAAAGAATTGTTTTATAAGGCATTTGGCGACATAAATATTACTGCTGATAGAATCTATCGCAGCATAGCCCAATATCAATACACACTCATATCAGCCAACAGCAAATACGACCGAGTTCAAAACAATCAAGGAGCTCATTTTACGGAAACTGAAAACCGGGGTTTTCAAACTTTTCAACAAAAGTGTGCCAGCTGTCATAGTACAGCGCTCTTTACCGACCAAAGCTTTAGGAACATTGGCTTCCCCGTCAACACAGCTACCAATGAAGCGGGCCGCGCCAGGGTTACAGGTGTAGCAACCGATTATATGAGCTTTCGAGTACCTTCTTTGCGCAATATAGCCTATACGGCACCTTATGGAAGTTTTGGTCAGTTTGCCACTTTAAAAGCGGTTTTAGATTATTTCGACAAGGGTGTATTATACTCAGACAATCTCGATCCGGTTTTCAAAAACAATGCCAATAGAATACCGCTTACAGAGCAAGAAAAGTACGATTTAATCTCTTTTATGAAAACCTTGAGCGACGAAGCGTTTGTCGGGAGCTTACCTTAAATAAAAAAGCTACTAGCAGGGATTACCTCTAGTAGCTTTTTTACATTCCTTAATTTTACAAACTATGATTACTTTAGACTACCCTGCGTTTTGAAAAACAGTATTTACTGCATTGATTGTAAAGTCTAAATCTTCATAAGTCAAGGCATCGGTAATAAACCACGTCTCATAGGCTGAAGGAGCAATATAAACTCCTTGTGCCAACAGTCCGTGAAAAAACTTTTTAAAGGTTTCGTTATCTCCGTTAGCGGCGGTTTCAAAATCAAAAACGGGTTTGCTATCAAAAAACACCGAAATCATGGATCCCACTCTATTGATGGTATGATTTATATTATTTTGAAACAAAACGTTGCGCAAACCCTTTTCTAGGTATGCTGTTTTTTCCTCTAAGCGCGTATATAAATCCAAATCTTTTTCGATCGATTGCAACATGGTCAATCCTGCAGCCATCGCCAATGGATTTCCCGATAAGGTTCCAGCCTGATAAACCGGTCCAACGGGCGCTAAATAATCCATAATTTCTGTACGAGCGGCAAAAGCCCCAACCGGTAGTCCACCACCAATTACTTTTCCAAAAGTTACGATATCCGCTGCTACGCCAAACAGCTCTTGAGCTCCTCCTCGAGCCAAGCGAAATCCAGTCATTACTTCATCGAAGACCAACAAGCTGCCGTACTGCGTACAAAGTGCACGTAGGTCTTCTAAAAATCCTTTATTGGGCGGAATACACCCCATATTACCAGCAACAGGTTCAATAATTAAAGCGGCTATTTCATTTGGGTTGGCTTCAAAAAGCATTTTTACGCTTTCTAAATCATTATAGTTAGCCAACAAGGTATCCTTGGCTGTTCCTTGAGTTACACCAGGACTATTCGGAGAACCGAAAGTAACAGCACCACTTCCAGCTTGAATCAAGAAAGAATCTGAGTGCCCGTGATAACAACCTTTAAATTTGATAATCTTTTCTCTATTTGTATAACCACGCGCCAAACGAACCGCACTCATACAGGCTTCTGTTCCAGAATTGACAAAGCGAATTTTATCGATATTAGGTACCATGGATACCGCCAACTCTGCAATTTTAGTCTCTATTTCAGTTGGCATACCAAAGGAAGTTCCCAACTTTGCCTTTTCTATAATCGCATTAACTACGGGTTCATAGGCATGCCCTAAAATCATCGGTCCCCAAGAATTGATATAATCAATTAACTTGTTTCCGTCTTCATCATATAAATATGCACCTACAGCTTTTTTTACAAAAATGGGTGTTCCTCCAACGGATTTAAATGCTCTAACAGGTGAATTGACACCACCTGGAATTACTTTTTCTGCCTCTGCAAAAAGCTGACTGCTTCTTTGATATAACATTATTTTATTTTTAAGATTTGTCCGACTGAAATTGTGTTGTCGGGTAAATTATTTAATTTTTGCAATTCAGCTACCGTGAGGTTGTAACGCTTCGATATAGAAAACAAGGTATCGCCTCCCGACACTTTATAGCTATTGTAATTAGTAGTTAAAGCCGATGCTGAAGTTGTTACGGGAACGGATTTGACTACTGCTACATATTTATTACCCAATACTTCGGCATCAAAATTGAACAATTGGTACCGCTCAATTAAGCTGATTAATTTCTCAGGATATTTAGGATCTGTAGCATAACCGGCAGCACGCAAACCACGAGCCCATCCGATATAATCCCCTTTATCCAATTCAAACAATTTCGAATATCTTCCTCTTTTGGTTAAAAACATCGAATGATCTCTATAGGATTCTTCTGCGGTTTCATATTTTCTAAAACATTCATCAGGCGCATCGTCGGTATGTCGAACAGATTCACCTTCCCACCCTTGATGGCATTTAATACCAAAATGATTATTAGCGTTTTGACTCAGTGTGCCTTGCCCGGAACCGGATTCCAGAACTCCCTGTGCCAAAGTAATGCTCGCTGGAACCCCATGGTCAGCCATATTATTTTTAGCAATATCTTTGTAACGCATAATATATTCTCGAATCATATCATTGGTTACACTCAATCTTGAAGTCGCCTCTAAAGTCTCCATAGTACCATTTTCTCTCGACTTAATCGGTTTCTTATTTAACTGAGCTCTGTAAGAGGCCTTGTTAATCAATTCCGTCCTTTTCTTCTTTTTCTTTGTAAGGCTACTCTTGCTATTAGTTGAGCCACAACTCACTAAAAAAGCAAGAAACACAAATAAAAAAACTTTTTTTAGCATAACTTATATTTTAACTAATTCTAAATCAAATTTTGAATTCCATCCCTGTAAACCACCGGTATGAATGGCCAATATTTTACTTCCTTTAGGGAAATAGTCTTTTTCGATTAAATCTATGATACCATACATCATCTTTCCGGTATATATAGGGTCCAATAAAACTCCCGTTTTCTGATGAAAAACTTTTAAAAACTGCATCAATTCCGGAGTAGTTTTTGCATAGCCACCAAAATGATAATCGTGAATTAAGTTCCAATTAGTACGAACTACCAAACCGTCGATTACCGCATTCAGAAAACTTCCTTTAAGTGCCGGAAAGCCCAATACAAATTGTTTATCTTCTACAGAATTAATTAATCCAGCTACAGTACCTCCCGTTCCTACGGCACTACAAATATAATCAAACTCTAGATCTTGTTCTTTTAAAATTTCCTCACAACCTTTCACAGCGAGATCATTAGTTCCTCCTTCCGGAATCAAATAAAAATTCGAGAACTCGGTTTTTAAATCTGCTAGAAAATGGGGTTCCGTTTTTTCCCTATAAGCCTTTCGGGTAATAAATTTTAATAACATACCGTTCTGCTCAGCTTTTCTTAAGGTAGGATTGTCTAAATACTGCTTACTTAATTCTTCCCCCCTAATCACTCCTATCGTTTGAAAACCAAATTCTTTACCCGCTGCAGCTGTGGCAGCAATATGATTGGAAAATGCCCCTCCAAATGTCAAAAGTGTATTCAAACCTAAATCTTTGGCCTTTAATAAATTGTACTTTAATTTCCGAAATTTATTTCCAGAAATTTGTGGATGCAATAAATCTTCTCTTTTAATATAAAGCGAGATGTCATGCTTAAAGAAAAGTTCTACCTTTTGATTTTCGATTTGTTGTTCTACAAACATTATATATATTTTAAAAAAGCCGCAAATTTTCTCGTTTGCAAATAATTTAGCTCCGTTTCATGTAAGTACGCCTCGCGTTCGAATGAAATTGCTTTATATGCCTTTTTTTTATCTCTTAATTGTACTACTTTTATTAAAAATTCCAAGATATACCAGATATAAAAAAACACCACCAACAATTCTAATTGTTGTTTGATGTGAATTTTTTCATGGGCAATCAAAATCTCGTCTGCAAGGCTATCCCTTTTTTTAAAGATAATGAACGGGTATATCGTGACTCCGACAAAGCCTTTTGGAACCCATTTTTGGTTTATTAAAATCTTGTAATACATTTTATACAAATTGACAGCATTTTTCTGTAAAATTCAATAATTTTAAACTTTTATTATCATATTAATTGAACGTTGTTTGTATTCAATCATTACAGTTGTTTTTGTATTTTTACCCTAAGAGCTATAATGATCATTACCAATGACTTATACTCCTAATAAAAATAAGAAAAAAAGTCTTGTAAACCATTTATAAGACGCATAAATATCCATTTATACTAAATTTTTAGACATGAATTTTAAAGAACAGGTTCAAATAGGGATTCCAACCGTATTGCCGAGTCCTAAATCTTATGATTATTCGATTAATCACGCTCCTAAAAGAAAAGAAATACTCAGTACAGACGAGAAGAAACTCGCCTTGAAAAATGCCTTACGCTATTTTAAACCCGAACAACATGCCGAGCTTTTAGAAGAGTTTAAATCGGAACTCGAAAAATACGGTCGTATCTATATGTATCGTTTTCGTCCCGATTATAAAATGTATGCCCGTCCTATAGATGAATATCCCGGGAAATCGCTACAAGCGCGTTCCATTATGTTGATGATTCAAAACAACTTGGACTATGCTGTTGCTCAACATCCGCATGAACTGATTACTTATGGTGGAAATGGTGCTGTTTTTCAAAACTGGGCGCAATACCTATTGACGATGAAATATTTGTCTGAAATGACCGATGAGCAAACACTGGCAATGTATTCTGGACACCCTATGGGACTTTTCCCTTCGCATAAAAATGCACCCCGTGTGGTTGTGACTAACGGCATGATGATTCCTAATTACTCTAAACCGGATGATTGGGAAAAATTCAATGCTTTAGGTGTATCTCAATATGGACAGATGACCGCCGGAAGTTATATGTATATCGGACCACAGGGAATTGTTCATGGCACAACGATTACGGTATTAAACGGAGGCCGCAAGATTTCAAAGCAAGGCGAAGGTCTAGCAGGAAAACTATTTGTAACCTCAGGTTTAGGAGGTATGAGTGGCGCACAACCTAAGGCCGGAAATATTGCTGGCTGTATTACGGTATGTGCAGAAGTCAATGCTAAAGCGGTCGATGTGCGTCATTCTCAAGCTTGGGTGGATGAGGTTGCTACAGATCTAGATACTTTGGTAGCACGGGTTAAGAAAGCTAAGGAAAACAAAGAAATCGTTTCCATTGCCTATCACGGTAATATAGTCGATGTATGGGAGAAATTTGACACAGAAAACGTTTATATCGATTTGGGTTCTGATCAAACGTCCCTACACAATCCATGGGCAGGGGGATATTATCCCGTTGGTCTAAGTTTTGAAGAAGCCAATGAGATGATGGCCAATGATCCTGAAAATTTCAAGAAACAAGTTCATGAATCATTGAGACGTCAAGCCAATGCTATCAATAAGCACACCGCTAAAGGCACTTATTTCTTTGATTACGGCAATGCCTTTTTATTAGAAGCATCTAGAGCTGGCGCCGATGTAATGGCAGCTAACGGCATTGATTTCAAATATCCAAGTTATGTACAAGACATTATGGGGCCCATGTGTTTTGATTACGGTTTTGGCCCATTCCGCTGGGTGTGTGCCTCGGGAAAATCCGAAGATTTATTAAAAACGGATCAAATTGCCTGTGCTGTATTGGAAGAAATGAAAAAAAGTTCACCTAAAGAAATCCAACAACAAATGGATGATAACATCCGTTGGATTAAGGGAGCACAAGCCAACAATTTAGTAGTTGGTTCTCAAGCACGTATCTTATATGCCGATGCAGAAGGACGTATCAACATAGCTGAGGCATTTAATCAAGCGATAGCTGCAGGTCAAATTGGCCCTGTAGTACTAGGTCGCGACCATCACGATGTTTCCGGTACAGACTCTCCTTATCGAGAAACGTCTAACATATACGACGGGTCTAAATTCACTGCCGATATGGCCATTCAAAACGTTATAGGTGATAGCTTTAGAGGCGCAACCTGGGTTTCTATACACAACGGTGGAGGTGTTGGATGGGGCGAAGTGATTAACGGTGGTTTTGGTATGCTTCTTGATGGTACTAAAGAGGCTTCTGACCGCTTAAAATCGATGTTATTCTGGGATGTCAATAACGGAATAGCTAGAAGAAGCTGGGCCAGAAATGAAGAAGCTATTTTTGCTATTCAAAGAGCTATGGAAGTGGAGCCCTTATTAAGGGTTACATTGCCTAATTTGGTAGACGAAAATTTATTAAAATAAACTCACTATTAACCAAATTCTTGTCAATCATGAAACTTTTAAAATTTATTCCATTAGTTGCGTTAGCCTTTATCACCGGATGTAGCTCCGTTCAAGTAGCTACAGACTATGATAACAAAACGGATTTTAGCAATTACAAAACCTATGCTTTTTTCAAAGAAGGTATCGATAAAACAGAAATCTCCGATTTGGATAAAAAACGTATACTCACTGCAATCGATACGGAATTGACAAAAAAGGGAATGACGAAGAGTGCTAATCCAGATTTTTTAATCAACATTTTCACCAAAGCACAACAGCGTGTTGACGTTAGTCAAAATGCTTACTATTCCCCATGGGGTTACGGATGGGGTTGGAATCCATATTGGGGATCGACCTATAATACGGTTTCTACTTCAGTAGAAGGAAATCTGTATATTGACGTACTAGATGCTGGACGAAAGGAATTGGTTTGGCAAGGTGTAGGTACAGGATACTTGACTAAAAACAGGGAGAAAAAAGAAGCGCGTATTACTGAATTTGTAGCGAAAATCCTTAAGGACTTTCCTCCTAAGAAGTAATACTATACTTTTACTAAATAATACAAAGAGGCTATCCCAAAACAAATGGGATAGCCTCTTTTAATTTTTAATAAATGATGAGACGCAGTATTTAATGTTTACTTCGTGTTAACACGATACATTTTTGCGTTATTTTTAAGCGCTTGATTAGAATCAATACTTAGAACAGCAGTAGCCGCTGAAGCACTTTGATTGAAATACCCTTCAAAAAAACCTGTAAAATCTGCATCAATACTTAATCCCGTATTGAGAGTCACTCCCCCTACAATACTAAACTTCCAAATTCCCTTTGCAGATCCTGGAGAAGGAGGATTAGTGAAAGAAAAGCTTAAATCAATTTCTTCACTTGCGTCGAAATCAACCGCATTCATAGCACCATAAACATCCCCAATTATCCAATTCGCAGCAACACTTCCATCAACTTGCCATGGACGCACAACATTAGCATTGGTAACTTCCCTACCTACAGCAACATTCTGTTTAACATAAACGGTAAAGCCAATAAAGTTTTTATAATCTTCAATAGTACTTTGCCCGGTATCACTTATGAAAGTTCTGAATCCAAAAGGAACATACAGAGCTCCATCCCGAGTAACCGTTTGAAAGTTTACACCTCCGAATTTAAAAAACTGAAATACGTTAGTAAGCTTCAAATCTTTAACTGCATTACCCACTTTTAAAAAATTTTCAGTTGGCGGTACTACATCAGCTTCTTTAACGATAATTGTGACCTCGTTACTGTCTTCAGAACCCGCTAGAGAAGCTCTAGCTATGTAGCTTCCAACGGCAGTTCCTCTATATTTACCTCCCGTTACAATTATACCTTCAACTTTAATAGTAGCCCTAGCAGTAACATCCGTATTATTTAATATCACTTTAAATACCGTTTCTGTATCAATATCAATAGTAGTTGGAGTTGCCGTCAAAACTAACTTCTTAACTGCTTTAGGACCGAATTTAACTATAATTTCTTCTGAATCAATCGCATTTGCTTTTTTAGCCACGACTTTAAATTCCCCTTCCGTTTTAGAGGTTAGTTTTTTGTCTGGAGCTATAGTCCCATTTATATAAATATCAGCATCGGCTGTGACATCAGTCGTTCCTTCATTAACAGTAAAAGTAACCGTTTCTCCAATTTCAGCTGTTGCATTGCTTGCTGTCACAACTAAAGTGATTCCGTCAATAGGCTCATCACTGTCGTCACTTGAACTACAAGCTATTCCGAAAGTAGCCAGACCAGCTACTGCCAAAAACATAAATAATTTTTTCATAATTTTTAATTTTCAAAATAGTTAATCCAACGCAATATATAAATTATTTTATGTCGAAATTATCTAAACGTTAATTTTTTTTTAAAATTTCGATAATATTAACAAAGATTTTTGCTGATTGAATAACAATAAAGGGAATCTAACATAGGTTCGTATTCTCAAGACCAGCAATAATACAGTAACAAGCGACTATTTGAACTCAAATAGTGCTACTGATTTTAAAAACTTTCAAACTGTAAATAAAAGAACTTACTACATTTCAATCATTCCGATAATTCATTAAAAAACTAATTAAGAAACTTTTTTACCGTATAACTAAATATAAAGAAGCAACCTAACCCTTTTAAATTCATCTAACAATTGAAATGCACGCAAAAAGAAATCAATATGAAGATAACTACTGTAGAAGAAAGAAATCCTTTAGTTCAGGCACATCAAAACAAAAATTCAGCGAACAGAAAGTTAAGCTTCGTTTACGAGAGTAGCAAGATTCATATTAAAGGGAATCTATGTGGAAGGACTAAAGTGATAATTGTTATTGATACCATAAGAAACAAGGTCGGAAAAGATGTAAAACAGCACGTATAATTAATCATAAAACATACCATCTGAGGGCATATTAAACGGAGAAAAACAAAACCACAAGCGTTATTTACAGATAATTTGGTATCAATAGAAAAATCTAATTTAAAGGTTTACATCCTTTCTAAGTCATTATACGATAAAGCAAGAAACTATAATCGTAATTATAGGATTTCTCTGTTATCTATATAAAAGCGAACTATTGTTAAAATACGGCCCTACTAATAATTCACACTTACTAATAAAATCCCTCAGTAAACGAGATACCCTACAAAAAAAAACAGCAACAAACTTTAGTTTGTTGCTGTTTTACAATGAATTTAAACTCTTGTATTAAATATACGAGTTTAAACTATAAAGTTTAAAAATTATTTAGTCGCTCTAACAGCTCCTTTATTCATTTTTACACTTGTAGTTAATCTTTTTAATTCTTTAACAGAAGAAATGTTTTTTGCACGAGCAGCAGTTGGATTAGCAACTATATTGTAGTATCCTTCAAAAGGACCTTCAAAAGTAGCATCAAGACTGTTTCCTTCTACAGTGAAACCATCTTCGATTGAAAATGACCAAACTCCAGATCCTTCAGTTGGAGCACCAAATGCCCAACGAACTGATACCTCATCATCTCCAGTAAATGCTACAGCTCCAATTGCTCCGTCTGCTCCACCAAATAAAACATCATTAGCAGCAGCTTGCCAAGGGCGAACTACATTTTGGTTAGTTACCTCAGCACCTACAGCAACTGTTTGCTTAACATAAACTGTTAAAGCAATATAGTTTTCGAAATCTACTGCAGCAACTGTTCCAGTTAACTCTCTAGATAAAGTTACATAATCAAAACGAGCATATACAGCATTTTGGAAAGTAATTGTATTATGGTTAACACCACCTACTTTAAAGTACTGATATAAAGCAGTTCCTTTTAAATCAATAACATTACCATCAACTTTCAAGAAGTTTTCAGTAGGTTCAGGTACGACAGCAGGCTTAACTGTGATAGTAACTTCAGCACTATCTTTAGCTCCTGTCATAGAAGCTACAGCTTTAAAAGTACCAGCAACAGTTCCTTTGTATTTACCACCTGTTACAGCAACACCACCAACTTTAATAGTAGCAGTACTAGTAACGTCAGCATTATCTAAAGTAACTTTGAATACAGTTTCTGCATTAAGTTCGATAGTAGAAGGAGTTGCAGTTAAAACTAATTGTTTCAATTCAGTCCCTTTTTCAACAAATTTCACAGTAATTGCTGCAGAATCTTTAGAATTTGCTTTTTTAGCAACGATTTTAAACTCACCAGCTGTTGCGCTAGTTAATTTTTTATCGCTAATTTTATTACCGTTAACATAGATGTCAGAAGTTGATGTAACATCAGCCGTTCCTTCTTTAACAGTAAAAGTAACCGTTTCTCCAACTTCTGGAGTAAGTTTACTAGCACTTACAACCAATTGTCCTGGTTCTGGTTGCGGGTCTGGATTTGGAGTACTGTCATCTGAACTACATGCTGTTCCAAAAGTAGCCAATCCTGCTACCGCCAAAAACATAAATAATTTTTTCATAATTGTTAATTTTAAAATAGTTAATCTGGCGCAAGATATAAATAAATTCAAAGTAAAAAAATATTAGCGTTAATTTTTTTTCAAGATTAAGTTAATTCTTGTTTGCAATTATCTTTGTAAAACAATAACAACACACTAAATGATGTGTAAATAAATTTTGTTATATTTACCAATAATACATTTATAAACGACAGTACAGGATGAAAACGCAAGATTACGAAAGCAATCCATTAATTAACAGACTTCCCGAACACCTTAAACAATTCATAAAACCGCAACACTACGACGACTATACTGCCATAAACCAAGCAGTTTGGCGCTATGTGATGCGTAAGAATGTAAGTTATTTAAGTAAAGTTGCACATGCTTCATATTTGGAAGGATTAAAACAGACAGGGATTTCTATTAATGATATTCCCAATATGTACGGTATGAACCGTATTTTAAAAGAAATCGGATGGGCTGCTGTTGCTGTAGATGGGTTTATTCCACCGAATGCTTTTATGGAATTTCAAGCCTATAAAGTATTGGTTATTGCGTCAGACATTCGCCAACTAGAACATATTGAATATACTCCAGCACCAGACATCATACATGAAGGTGCAGGACACGCACCTATTATAGCCAATCCCGAATACGCCGAATACTTAAGACGTTTTGGAGAAATTGGCTGCAAGGCCATTTCTTCCGCCAGAGACTATGAGATGTATGAAGCTATTCGACTGTTATCCATTCTAAAAGAAGCAGAAGATGCCGACCCAACAGCTATAGCAGCGGTAGAAAAAAGAGTTGATGATTTACAATCCAATATGGGCAAGTTGTCTGAAATGGCACAAATCAGAAACTTACATTGGTGGACTGTAGAATACGGATTAATAGGAACCTTAGAAAACCCAAAAATTTACGGAGCTGGACTGCTTTCATCCATAGGCGAAAGTGCGTGGTGTATGACCGATGCCGTAAAAAAAATACCTTATAATATAAACGCTGCACAGCAAAACTTTGACATCACCAAACCACAACCGCAATTATACGTAACTCCCGATTTCGCATACCTAAGTATGGTATTGGAAGAGTTTGCCAATAATATGGGTATTCGAAAAGGCGGTATAGAAGGTGCAGAAAAATTAATAGAATCCAATGCCATTGGAACCATAGAGTTAACTACTGGAATTCAAATTTCTGGTAAATTTACCAACGTAATCGCGTTTGAAGGTAAGCCAATATATATTCAATCAGAAGGTCCAACCGCTCTAGCCTATAGAGAAAAGGAATTAGTCGGACACGGAAAAGATTATCATGCTGCTGGCTATGGAACCGCCTTAGGAAACCTAAAAGGCGTTAATTTAGCTATTGAAAACATGAGTCCTAAAGATTTAAATGCTTATTCGATTTCTGAAGGAGAAAACGTTAGTTTGGAATTTGAAGGAGGTATTCGCGTAGCTGGTGAAATCATTACCGGCATGAGAAATCTACACGGCAAAATCATTCTTATCAGTTTTAAAAATTGTACGGTTACTCATTTTGACACTGTATTGTTTCAACCAGAATGGGGTATTTACGATATGGCCATAGGCACACAAATCGTTTCGGCCTATTCCGGACCAGCCGACTACAATAGTTTTGATTTAATCACCCATGTACCGTCATCTAAAACAATCAAATCCGATAGAACCCCTAAGAAAAAGGCTCTGGAACAATTGTACCAACAAGTTCGCGATGCGAGAGATTCAAATCAAAAAATCGACACCCAAGCCATTCTTAACGATTTAGATCAAAACCATCCATCCGATTGGTTGCTAACCTTAGAACTTTTGGAATTAAATACAATACAAAATAATAACGAGATGATTGAAAAAGCAAAACAACGTCTAACAAACTTAACGACCCAAAGACCCAAAGTAGCTCATTTAATTAGCAATGGAATCGAACTAATTAACTAGAACTAGTATATTAGTAAATAATAAAAGCTAGGGTTGTTTCTCGATTTGAAACAACCCTAGCTCTTTTATACGACTTTTGTAAATAATCACGACGCTACATCCTCAAATCAAACAAGCCCGATCTATATATACTAAACCTAGAACAATACTTTAGTATTAAAATCCATTTCGGAGTCAATGACCGTATCTTGATATTCCAATTTCCATCCTAAAGACTGTGTTACTATCAATATTTTAGAGAGCTCTGTAATCAAGCGGTTTTGAGCATTCGCTTTTAAGGTAGAACCTTCAATTTTACGTAGCAAATCTTCTTTAACCTTGGTATTAATCTTATTGTAATCTTCTCCTTGAAAAGGATTAAACTTACTCTGTTCTACGTCGTATAACTTAATTTCGGGATAAAGCTTAATTTCCTCTTTGGGCAAGTTAGTAATCCGTACCACTTTGTTTACTTCATCCAGTTCGTATGCTATCTGACTCATATCATAAGAAACCGTTGCATCCGCGTTGATAATAACCACCGCTTTCTTTTTAAAGGATACTAAATCCATCAAATACTTTTGTTGGTCTTCATAAGTCATTACTTGTGAAAACTTAGCTTCGGTTACAATTAATTTACTCACGTTTTTAAACTGATTCTGAATCAAATCAGAATTGTATTCCATTTTAGCCTCCTCATCCTTGTTGTCGAAATAACGGTAAATCATTGCACCCGTCAACATCATCAACAGTACAAAAAAGAATGCTATAATTATTTTAAAAAGTCCTTTCATATCTAGTTCTTATTTAATTCACATACCTACCTCCTTACTACCTAAAGTTCATAAAAGGAAATTGATCTAACAAATCGTCTATTTTACTAACCAACTTGTCAAGAAATATGCCGTGTTTTTCAGAAGCAGGATTAAATGAACGGTGATGGAGTCCTTTTTGCACTTCATCAACTTTTTTCATAATCGGATATGCTACTTCTTCTACCACAACTTGCGTCCACTTTTCCCATATATATTGTATAGCAATAGAGTTCGGATGCAGCATGTCTGACTCATAAAAACGATAATCTCTTAACTCGTCCATAAGGATCTCATAAGACGGGAAATAAAAATGTTGTTTTGGATGTTCTTCCAAAAACTGATGCAAGGCAGCTGTTAAAATAGATTTACTTCGCTGATTTTCGACAAAGCCATCTTTGATGTGACGAACCGGAGAAAGGGTATAAATAATTTCCACTTTTGGATTTAATTCTTTAATTAAACCGGCAATTCGTCGATAACTATTCAGTACCTCTTCATAAGACAAAAGTTTTTTATCAAATTGCTGCTGCGGTAGTTTATGACAGTTAGCAACCACTGTCGCCGTTTCTTTAAACTGATAGACCCAAGCGGTTCCAAATGTCAGCATAAGATGTGATGCTTCTTGTATATCGAACTTCAAATTAGCCAAAGCCGCATTTAAATGATCTATACAATCCGACTGTTCCAACTGATTTAAATCGGAATGTGCATCGAAACAACTCCAAACACCATCTATGCAAAAAACATCTTTTTCAGTAAAAACATAGTCCGATACGGCATATTCCAAAATGCGTTCTATCGCTATTGGATGAAATAAAATACCAAATGGATTTGCACGGACCTGAAACTGAAACTCTTTAAATTTCTGAGCCATATTAACAGCAAAGCAAGAACCTAAAGAAACAATCTTAGAATGGTAATTGATTTTAGCTTGATAGGACTTTAACGGTACTTTAGTTAGAAACTCCATATTTATAATGGCTTTAGGTTAGTCAAAACGACTTCTATAATAAAAAAAGATTCTCTTTCGAGAATCCTTTTCTATACTATTTAATATATTCCAAAGCTTTTGACAAGGCTTCTACAATTCCGTCTGGATTTTTACCTCCTGCTGTAGCGAAGAAAGCTTGACCGCCTCCGCCTCCCTGAATGTATTTTCCCAACTCTCGAACAACGAGTCCGGCATTGAGTCCTTTGTCTGTAGCCAATTCTTTAGAAATATAACAGGTCAACATCGGCTTTCCATCAGTGACCGTAGCTAAAACCAAAAACAAATTGGTTTTGTCTGCCCCCAATTCATAAGCCAAGTCTTTAGCACCGTTGGCATCTAAATCAACTTGCATCGCCAAAAACTGAACGTCGTTAATAATCTGTATTTCCGATACCAGTTCTCCCTTAAGTCCTTTTGCTTTTTCACGCAACAATTGCTCCAATTGTTTTTTCAATTTTGCATTTTCGTCTTGTAAAGAAACCACTGCTTTTAGAGTGTCTTGCGGATTCTTAAGTACGTTTTTAACTTCTTTCAAAGTTTCCTCTTGGTCTTTATAAAAGGTTCTTACCGCTTGGTTCGTGATTGCTTCGATACGACGAATGCCCGCTGCAACAGCCCCTTCACTAACAATTTTAAACTGCCAAATATCCGCTGTATTCTGAACGTGAATTCCACCACAAAGTTCCATACTTGTTCCAAAGCGAATCGCTCTCACTTCATCCCCATATTTTTCGCCAAACAAAGCCATAGCCCCTTCTTCAATAGCTTGTGCAAAAGGAATACTTCTACGCTCTACCAAAGGCAATTGCTCTTGAATACGTTGATTTACAAAATCTTCTACCGCCTTTAGCTCCTCTTCAGTCAATTTCGCAAAATGGGAAAAGTCAAAACGCAAATAGTTTGGTGACACCAATGATCCCTTTTGCTCCACATGCGTTCCCAAAATGGTTCTTAAAGCTTGGTGCAATAAATGGGTTGCCGAGTGGTTGCTCGCGCTTTGTTTTCTCGTTTCTTCATTTACTTGTGCCGTAAAACTTCCCTCTAAATTCTCTGGGAGTTGCTTGGCAAAATGAAGAATTAGATTGTTTTCTTTTTTAGTATCTATAATTTCAATGGTTTCATTAGCCGAAATCAAGAAGCCCTTATCTCCTACCTGTCCTCCTCCTTCCGGATAGAATGGTGTTTGATCTAAAACCAATTGAAATAGTTTTCCGTCTTTTTTACTATCTACTTTTCTAAAACGTGTGATTTTCACTTCGTTACTCAATAAATCATAACCAACGAAACGCTCGATATTACCCGGAATCAAAACTGTCCAGTCATCTGTAGTTACTTCCGAAGCAGCTCTAGAACGATTCTTTTGCTGACTCATGGCTAAATCAAAGCCAGCCTCATCCAATTCCAATCCACGCTCTCTCAAAATCAATGCAGTCAAATCTATTGGAAAACCAAAAGTATCATATAATTCAAATGCTTTTGCTCCTGAAACCACTTTAGAATCCGATTGAGCAATCACTTGATCCAACAAATGTAACCCTTGGTCCAGAGTTCTTAAAAAAGAAGCTTCTTCTTCTTTAATCACATTCATCACCAAAGCTTTTTGAGCTGTAATTTCCGGAAAAACACTCCCCAACTGCCTACTCAAAACCTCTACTAATTGATATATAAACGGTTCTTTTTTATTTAGAAATGTAAAAGCATAACGAATAGCACGGCGTAAAATTCGACGAATCACATATCCCGCACCATTATTGGAAGGCAACTGTCCATCGGCAATCGCAAAAGCAACTGCTCTTACGTGGTCGGCGATAACCCTAATGGCAATATTTATTTTTTCTTCTTCATCGTCTTTCGCCTTAATCGTATATTTACCTTGAGTTAATTGGGAAATCTTTTCAATTAAAGGACTAAACACATCGGTATCGTAGTTTGATTGAACACCTTGTAAGACCATACATAAACGTTCAAATCCCATACCGGTATCCACATGTTGAGCTGGTAATTTTTCCAAAGACCCGTCTGCTTTACGGTTGAACTCCATAAATACATTATTCCAAATCTCTACTACCTGTGGATGATCAGCATTAACTAAATCCTTACCCGAAACAAGTGCCTTCTCTTCTTTAGAACGTATATCAACATGTATTTCAGAACAGGGTCCGCAAGGTCCTTGCTCACCCATTTCCCAGAAATTATCCTTTTTGTTTCCCAACAAAATACGATCTTCTGCTATTAAGGATTTCCATATGTCATAAGCCTCTTGATCAAAAGGTACATTTTCTTCTACACTACCTTCAAATACGGTAACATATAAAATGTCCTTAGGAATCTTATAAACCTCAGTCAATAATTCCCAAGCCCAATGTATGGCCTCTTTTTTAAAATAATCTCCAAAACTCCAATTCCCCAGCATTTCAAACATGGTATGGTGGTAAGTATCAATCCCAACTTCCTCTAAATCATTATGCTTTCCTGAAACTCTAAGACACTTTTGAGTATCGGCAATTCTTTTGCTTTTCGGACTGGCATTTCCTAAAAAATACTCTTTAAACTGAGCCATCCCAGAATTATTGAACATTAAAGTCGGATCATCTTTTAAGACAATCGGTGCCGATGGAACTATAAGATGCCCGCGTTCTTCAAAAAAACTTAAAAACTTTTGACGAATTTCTTGTGATTTCATATGTCGTTTTATATGGTTTGTTTAGGTTTCTCTGATATCTATCCAGTTAGCTGCCCCAGGGACAAATAATTCTTCTGGAATGATTTCATCTTTTGAAAACCAATGATTTTTTACATTTAAATAATTTAGCCCTAATCAAATCAAGATTTATTGGCTTTTTTAAATACTTTTGACCGAATTAGATATTAAACTCGTATTAAAATGTATAAATGAAAATGGTATCATCGAAACATTTTTTACATTTGTTATCTAATCGATTCGCAAGCATGAAATACAATGTATTTTAACATGCAAAAATAGCATTTTTTAAGATATGTCTAAGGTAAAATATTATTACGATTCCGAAAAACTAGCCTATCAAAAAGTACAACCCAAAAAGCACAAGCAAATCGGGTTTATTTTGCTATTTATATTCTCTTCAGCTATGTTTGGTTTGTTGGGTATTATTATTTTATTGAACACTTCCATATTTGAAACACCTAAAGATAAAATGCAAGCGCGCGAGATTGAAAATTTTAAAACCAATTACGCTGTTCTCAATCGAAAAATAGAATTAATCGATCAAGTTTTGAGCGAATTGG
Source organism: Flavobacterium sp. NKUCC04_CG (assembly GCF_019345525.1). Lineage (GTDB taxonomy): Bacteria > Bacteroidota > Bacteroidia > Flavobacteriales > Flavobacteriaceae > Flavobacterium. Next base: position 264,474 of record NZ_JAHKRA010000001.1, read on the forward strand.
AAGTTCGAGACAACTATATTTATCGAGCTTATTTTAATACTACACCAATTCCAAGCGAACAAAGACGTTCGGGTTTTGGTGGATACAACCGTTATAAAGACCTAGAAGGATTTAATAATTCGGACTTGGTAAAAAACACCAGCAAAAAAGTAGATCGTATTTTAAAACAAACCGCTATACAATCGCGTTCTTTAGACGATATCATTAACTTAGCCCAGGGAAAAGAAAAACTTTTAGCAGCAATTCCAGCGATTCAACCAATAAAAAATGAGGATCTTACTCGAGTGGCTTCTGGTTTTGGATACCGATCTGACCCCTTTACCAAGATTAAAAAATTTCACGAAGGGATGGATTTTTCTTCCAAACCGGGTACACCGGTTTACGCCACTGGAGATGGCGAAGTTATCCGAGCTAACAACCAATTATCAGGATATGGCAATCTCATCGAAATCAAACACGGTTTTGGTTATTTAACTCGGTATGCACATTTAAGCAAATACAATGTTAAGCAGGGACAAAAAATAAAACGCGGCGATTTAATCGGGTTTGTTGGAAACACCGGGCGAAGTGAAGCCCCTCATTTACATTATGAAGTACATTACAATAATGAAGTCATGAACCCGTTGAATTTTTATTACGGTTCTATTTCTGCTAAAGAGTTTGAATTACTCTCTCAAGCAGCCAATCACGAAAATCAATCTCTAGACTAATGCATATAGACTTACCAGAAAAACGATATTATAGCATTGGCGAATTGGCCAAGGCTTTCGATGTAAACACATCACTGTTGCGCTTTTGGGAAAAGGAATTTGATATTCTTAAACCCAAAAAAAACGCTAAGGGCAATAGAATGTTTACCCCTGAAGATGTGAAAAACTTAAGACTACTGTTTCATTTGATTAAGGAACGTGGTTTTACGCTTGACGGCGCCAAGGAGTACATTAAGGCCAAACCCAAAAAATCTCTCGACACTTTCGAAATTATTCGTAAATTAGAAGCAATTAAATCAACTTTGATCCATATTAAAAACGAACTTTAACAAAAAAACAAACTTCCTATGAAAAAGTGGCTTATCCCCGTAATTATTATTGCTGTCATCGTAATTGGTCTTTACAGCTGGGCAAAAAGTTTTAACAACACTGCCGTAACTCTTAATGAAAACATTCGTGAAAGCTGGGGTAACGTCGAAACCGCTTACCAACGTCGAAACGATTTAATCGGCAATTTAGTCAACACGGTAAAAGGTGCTGCCGATTTTGAAAAAAGCACTTTAGAAAGTGTTATTCAAGCGCGTTCAGAAGCGACAAAAACGGTTATTGATCCGTCTAATATTACGCCAGATCAATTAGCAGAATTCAATAAAGCACAAAGCGGTGTCTCTTCTGCCTTATCTAGATTATTGGTTAGCGTAGAGCGCTATCCCGACTTAAAAGCAAACCAAAATTTCTTAAAACTGCAAGACGAGCTCGCTAGTACTGAAAATCAAATTCTAACAGCAAGAACGCGTTTTAACGAAAACGTAAAACCGTATAACAACCATATTAAAACCTTCCCAAACAGTTTGTTTGCAGGTATCTTTGGATTTAGCGAAAAAGCTTATTTTGAAGCCGTTGCTGGAGCTGAAAAACCGGTAGAAGTAAAATTTTAATTTTAAAATAACCATGGGACTAGTAGAACGTTTTTTTTCCGAAGCTGAAGAGGCTGAAATTGTCAAGGCGATTATTAAGGCAGAGGAGAATACTTCTGGCGAAATTCGCGTGCACTTGGAAGGACATACCGATTTGCCTGCGTTTGACCGAGCCAAAGAAGTATTCTTTGACTTAAATATGGACAAAACAGCAGAGCGCAACGGTGTACTATTCTACTTAGCTATTGAAGATAAGTCCTTCGTCATTATCGGTGACGAAGGAATCGATAAAAAAGTCGAGGCAGATTTTTGGGACTGCATCAAAGATACGGTCATCGAACATTTTAAAATCGCTGACTTTAAAACTGGACTGATCAAAGGCATTCTTAGATCTGGCGAAAAACTTAAAGCCTATTTTCCCTATCAAAAAGATGATGTCAACGAACTTCCAAATGAAATATCAAAAGGATAAATGAAAGATTATTTTCAAAAAGCTTATCAAAAAAGCCTATTATTTATTGTTGTTCTTATCAGCACACTTGGGTATAGTCAATTTACGATACCCGAAGCTCCAAAGAACTTACAAGAGCAAACCAGCGTATATGATTATGCTAAAATTTTAAGTGCCTCCGAAAAAGAGGCTCTTGAAAAAAAGTTAATTCATTATTCCGACTCAACCACAACTCAAATGGTCGTTATTACCATTCCTTCGCTAAAAGGAGAAGACATTGGTATATTAACACCTAAGTGGGCTCATCAATGGGGTATTGGACAAGCTAAAGAAGACAATGGTATACTGATACTATTAGCTAGAGACGAACGTAAAATATGGATTTCTCCAGGTTATGGTGTTGAAGACCGTTTGACTGCTGGAATAGTTGGTCAAATGATTCGAGACGTTATCATTCCCGAATTTAAAACGGGCAATTATTACCAAGGTTTAGACAAGGGTACGGATGCGATAGTCGATATACTCAAAGGAAAATACAAAGGAACCCGAAAAGCCAATCCGGAAAATGACGGTAATGGTATTGGAACCCTAATTCTTATCTTTATTGCGGTGGTTCTTTTACTTTATATATTTAGTAGAAAAGGCGGCGGTAAAGGCGGTAGTGGTGGTCGATTTGCTGGCCCAAGCTTAGGAGAAATGATTATACTTAGTAGCTTAGGTCGCGGCGGAGGCGGTGGCTTCGGTGGAGGAAGCGGCGGCGGATTTGGCGGCGGAGGCGGATTCGGTGGTGGATTCGGCGGCGGCGGATTTTCTGGCGGTGGCTCTGGCGGAAGCTGGTAAAACCTATTCAGCTAGTCAATCACTTAAAAAACAAAGAGGCGATTCCAATATGGAATCGCCTCTTTGTTTTAAAGAACGTACTATCTATATTTACATGCTACGAACACGCATCCTAGGAGCACCATCTCTAACTCCTCTATTAGGTCGTTCATTTTTCATTTGCTTACCACCAAACTGGTCGAGTTTATAGGTTAAGGAAAACATTACATAACGCTTTAGTACCGTATTTTCCGAATCAACAATCGCAGTAGGATCTATTGTTCGCGTGGAGCTGATATTCTGATTTAACAGGTCATATACCTTAACCTTTGCCATAAATTTCTTATCAAAAAACGCATAAGACAAACTCGTATTCCACAAATAAAAATCTCTTTTAAACCCGGACGCAATATTGGAGTTATAAGTATATCCAAAATCATTTCCGAAAACCCAATTCTCAGGCCAATAAGTGGTAGCTTGTAGATTCAACCGATGAGTAAAATTTGTAGCACTACTTACAGCATAATTTTTATAGTCTGTAGTATTAGAGCTATAACTGTACGACGGCATAATAGAAATTAAATCGCCGTAATCCCAACTCAAATATACCCTTGGCGAAATGGATGTTGCTTGAGCTTCATATAATGTTCCATCTGTAAATCCTCTACTGTTGGAAAAAGTATAGCGCATATCAATTCCGTAGCGGATTTTGTGCTCATCAATGGTATATGACTTATTCCAATTTCCCCCTAACATATAGGAATAAGCACCTGAAAGTTCGCGATATGTAGTGGTTCTCTTCCTGTTTTCATCGTAAATAGAATAGGTAACGACTTGGTTGTCGAAATAACTTCCTCCCAGATAGAAACTGTATCCAGAACGACTAGCAAAATCGTAATTTCGAAAACTCAAAAAGGTCGAGTGGGATTTATTGGGATTTAAATCTGGATTTCCTATGACGGTATTCAACGGATTAGACACATCTTCATAATCCAAAACCGATCTGGCATCTACCATTTGTGCACTATACTGATAAGAACCCCAAACCGATAAAGACTTAGTAAAGCGGTAATTCAAATACGCACTCATCGCTGGAAGTATATATTTTTTTGAAAAATCAATATCCGTCTCTTTATAAACGGCATTAACATCGTATTGTGTAATAGCCAGACCTGGAGCCAAACTCAAATTGAATTTCGACTTTGAAATCCGAATTGCCGTTATGGGTCTAAGTACTTTTATTTGGGTGGTATAATAATTGGTTAAATCCACATTCGGCTGAACATAGGATTGCGATGCATCATCAAAATCAAATACACGTTCCTCTTGTACGTTATTGGTCCAATCGTATCCCAAATTAAATTCCAACGCCAGAGAGTCTACTATAGGTTGTGAATATTCGAGTTCTAAACTGTAATTATCGGAATTCGAACGCGTTTTACTATACTGTTTTCTAAAATCATCTTGGTCGGGTTCGTTAAAAAATCGCGTCGCAGATTCATTGCGATTTTGCCCGTCGTTGGTTGTATTTTGATTGCTTAATGCCACGGTAAAATACTGACCTTTAGTTTTTAAGTTTTTAGAATACCGTATTTGATTGGAAAAATTTAAACTATTTGAACTATTATAAGCCTCTGAATTACTCTCATTTAACCTGCTTCCTCGATCGTCAACATCATATTGATCAGATATCGACTTTGATGTTCGGAACGTTTTTGATAGTTTAGGCGATACAAATAAGGTTGCCGTCGAATCGATTTTATATTCTACAGAGAAGTTACCGTTGTGCGATTCGCTATTCTGATTTGTCGCTCCATTGGAGAAGGTTGTAAACTCCCCTGAAGGCAATAAGTTTATACGAGTCGACCGATTTTTATTTTCACTATCACTGGAATTGTAAAAATAACTTCCGGTTGTACTCAAATCTTTGATGAATTCGTCCGAGTAATTCAAACCGACCATATTGGACTGTGTAATTCCAGAACCACCAGAACCAGACGAGCCAAAACTACCTGAGCGTCCTCTACCGCCACCCATATTATCAAACACTTCATCCATCGAAAAGCCCGAAGCATTAATATTATTTGATGAAGCTAAGACACTTATCTTTTGCTTTCCCTTAAAATAATTAGCCAACAAACTTCCCTCATAGCGCTTATCAGAGCCATATCCGCCCATAACTTTGCCGAAAAAACCTTTGTTTTTATCTTCATCTATGGTCAAGTTAATACTGGCATTATTGGAACTGGATGCCTTTTTGGTAAATTCTTCTTTTTTGGTTTTGGTATCTGATATCTGAATTTTATTGATTAATTCTGCCGGTAAGTTTTGTAGAGCAATTTTTCCATCTTCATCAAAAAATGGTTTTCCATTGACTAAAATCTGATTGACTTCTTTACCGTTAACCGTTATTTTCTTGTCGGCATCTATCTCCACGCCAGGCAACTGCTTTAACAATTCTTCTACATTGGCGTCCGGGCGGACTTTAAAGGAGGCCGCATTAAACTCGACTGTGTCTTTTTTGATTCGAATCGGAGGAATATCTGCGACAATAACCAACTCATCTAAGTTGGTCATCACGCTTTTTATTTGAATTTCGGATAAATCGAAATTGGCGTTTAAATCGTCAAATTGTTTCACATAATCGGTATAACCCAACATAGAAACCTTAAAAAAAACAGGCCGCGCTTGTTTTTTTAATTTGAGATTAAAATCGCCTTTGGAGTTGGTTATAGTATAATCTATCAATGTAGAATCTTTGAGAACCGATAAAAAAACCGTTGCAGATTCAACGGGTTTTTTATATTCATCCACTACATTCCCCTTTAACTCAATAGTACTTTGTGCGTGAATTAGCCCTGCTATCATCATCGCAAAAAAAAGTATGGTTTTTTTCATATTAGAGCAAAAAAAAATGCGGTTTAATTGAGTAAACAATAACCGCATTTTTTTATTTATATAAAAATTATTTTTGTCTGAAATACAAATCGATTGGCACACCGTTGAAATCATAGATTTCACGAAGTTTATTTTCAATAAATCGTTTATAAGGATCCTTAACATATTGCGGCAAGTTTGCAAAAAACACAAACTGAGGAGTCGGTGTAGGCAATTGCATACAATATTTAATTTTCACATACTTTCCTTTAAGTGCTGGCGGCGGTGTTTGCTCAATGATTGGCAACATCGTTTCGTTAAACTTAGAGGTTGCAATCCTGCGTTTACGCGTTTCAAAAACATTTACTGCTGTTTCCAAAGCTTTTAACAACCTTTGTTTTGTAATGGTCGACGTAAAAATAATAGGCACATCGGTAAATGGGGCTATTTTTTCGCGAATATCTCTTTCAAATTGAACCGTTGTCATGGTTTCTTTTTCAACCAAATCCCACTTGTTAATCAGAATTACAATTCCCTTTCTATTCTTTTCTGCCAACCAGAAAATACTTTGATCCTGTCCTTCGAAGCCACGAGTAGCATCAACGATTAAGATACAAACATCACTATGTTCGATAGCACGAACTGAACGCATTACAGAATAAAATTCCAAATCCTCTTTAACCTTAGCCTTACGACGGATTCCAGCCGTATCTACTAAGTTAAATTCAAATCCAAAACGGTTGTATCTCGTGTCAATAGCGTCTCTTGTTGTACCCGCTATATCAGTAACAATATAACGATCTTCTCCAATTAATGCATTGATAAAACTGGATTTTCCCGCATTTGGTCTACCAACTACAGCAAAACGAGGCAAGGTCACTTCTTCAACTATAGGATTGTCCGGTAAAGCAATTACCAAAGCATCTAATAAATCTCCTGTTCCACTTCCCGTCATACCAGCAATAGTAAAATACTCCCCTAATCCTAAGTTATAGAATTCGTAAGCATCTTTTTCTCTTTGCCCATTGTCTACTTTATTTACTGCTAGAAAAATGGGTTTAGTAACTTTTCTAAGCAATTTTGCTACTTCTGCATCCATAGGAGTAATCCCCTCTTCTACATCTACCATAAAGATAATTGCATCGGCTTCATCTATCGCTAATTCTACTTGGCGTCTGATTTCTGCTTCAAAAACATCATCCGATCCTTTTATATATCCCCCGGTATCAATAACAGAAAATTCTTTTCCGTTCCATTCACTTTTGCCGTAATTTCTATCACGTGTAACTCCACTCACTGAATCCACAATGGCTTCTCTTCTTTGAATCAATCGATTAAAAAAGGTGGATTTTCCTACATTTGGTCTCCCAACTATGGCTACTATATTGTTCATAACTCCTATAAATATTTTGCAAAGGTACTATTTCGATGCGAGATTTCGATTATTTTTATTTTTCAATTGCGAATAAACCCAATAATTGATTTCTAAATCGTAAAAAGTGCCCTAATACTATTTTTGATTGTATCCAAAACGACGTAATTGAAACGCACTATTTCTCCAATCTTTATTCACTTTTACGAACAATTCGATGTGCACTTGTTTTCCAAAGAATTTTTCTAACTGTTCTCTGGCCATGATTCCTACTTTTTTAATAGCCGCTCCTTTATGACCAATGATGATTCCTTTCTGACTGTCCCGTTCTACCATTATCAAAGCACGAATACGGATGATTTCTTCATCTTCCAAAAACTCTTCGGTTTCAATCTCTACAGAATAAGGTATCTCCTTGTCGTAACACAATAAAACCTTTTCACGTATGATTTCATTTACGAAGAAACGTTCTGGTTTGTCTGTTAACGCATCCTTCGGATAGTATGCCGGCGATTCGGGTAAGAGTTGGATAATACGCTCAAAAACTTCGGTTACATTGAATTTCTCTAAAGCTGAAATAGGAAATATCTCCGCGTTAGGTACTTTCTCTTGCCAAAGTGCCACTTGAGTTACCAACTCCTCTTGATTGGATAAGTCAATCTTATTAAGTAATAGTAATACCGGAATAGTCGAATTGGTTATTCTCTTAAAGAAAGCTTCGTCTTTAAGTTCTTTTTCACCAATCTCGACCATATATAATAAGATGTCTGCATCTTCGAAGGCCGACTTTACAAAATCCATCATTGATTTCTGCAAGTCATAGGCGGGCTTAATGATTCCAGGAGTATCCGAAAACATGATTTGGAAATCTTCTCCGTTAACAATGCCCAAAATTCTATGTCTTGTGGTTTGTGCTTTAGAAGTAATAATGGACAAACGCTCTCCTACAAAGGCATTCATTAGAGTGGATTTTCCGACATTCGGATTACCAATGATATTTACAAAGCCTGCTTTATGTGTCATATGTTGTTTTTTTACTTTGACAAAGGTAGCTATATCAATCAAATAGAGAAAATAAAAAATAAAGAGCTTTAAATTCTTTTTTAATACAAAAAACGTTGTACATTTGCACTACAAAATCGCGGGATAGAGCAGTAGGCAGCTCGTCGGGCTCATAACCCGAAGGTCACAGGTTCGAGTCCTGTTCCCGCTACTAAGTAACTCCTCTTAAAAAAGGATATTTTTATCAAAACGCTCTTAAGAATAAAATCTGAAAATAAATTTTGATAATTCAAAAAATTGCAATACATTTGCACCTCAAACATCGCGGGATAGAGCAGTAGGCAGCTCGTCGGGCTCATAACCCGAAGGTCACAGGTTCGAGTCCTGTTCCCGCTACTAAGTAACCACTCTTTTCAGAGTGGTTTTTTTATGCCCTAAAGTCAAGCATTGCCGTTTTTAGAGAATAAGACCACCTTATTTCCAACCAACTAATATCCAAAATCTATTTTAAGACTCTGTTCTTACCCCTAAGACGATTGAAATAAAATCATATACTAACCACACAATTGAGTATAAATCTTGCCTTGCACCGTACACATGATATCCTATATTATAAATTAGCGAGGCAAAACCCACACCATTACTGTCTTTAAAAGTTTGTTTTTAAGCATAAAATCATCCGTAAATCAATTCCCTCACTGGCAAAATCAATCACAACACTTTATAAAAAAACAAAAAAAGCCGTCTTCTTAGGACGGCTTTTTCTTATTTTAAGGTCTCTAGTTCTTCTTGAACCAGCTCCCAATCTTCCATTAAAGTATCTAAATTTTTCTTTTTCGCTTCGTAGTCTTTAAAAAAGGATTCATTTTGCATCAACTTTTCGTAATCAACAGCTAGCTTGGCGTCGTCTTTCTCAATTTTCTTCTCCAGTTCTTGCACTTGACTTTCTATCTTGCTCAAACGATTCTGCAATGCTTTTTGCTTCTTCTGATCTTCATAAGAAATCACTTCTACCACTTTTTCCACTTTTCGAGATGCTTTGGGCTGCGCTACTTTCTTTTCAACTTCACGCATGTTCTGCAAATTGCGTTGCTCTAAGAAATAATTGATATCCCCCAAATATTCCCGAATCGCCTGATCTTTGAACTCATACACTAAATTAGACATTCCCTGAAGAAAATCCCTGTCGTGAGAAACCAGTATCAAAGTTCCTTCAAAGTTCTTTAAAGCCGTCTTAAGTACATTTTTAGACTTGATATCCAAGTGATTCGTCGGCTCATCCATCAACAATACATTAATAGGCTGTAAAAGCATTTTACACAAAGCCAATCTATTGCGTTCCCCTCCCGAAAGTACTTTTACTTTCTTCTCTACTACATCACCTCTAAATAAGAATGACCCCAGCATATCTCTAACCTTTGCTCTATTTGAATCCGTTGCTGCTTCCAACATCGTATCTAACAAAGTCATCTCACCGTCTAAATGATCCGCTTGATTTTGAGCAAAATATCCAATCTGAACATTATGTCCCAACTTAATATTTCCATCGTATTCAAATTCATCAACAATGGCTTTAATTAAAGTAGATTTTCCTTGTCCGTTTTGCCCGACAAAAGCAATTTTTGATCCGCGCTCTACCAATAAAGAAATATCCTTAAAAACGGTTTTATCTCCAAAACGTTTAGTAACATCCTCAATCTCCAACACTACTCTTCCCGGAATAACACTAACAGGAAAAGAGATATTCATTACTGAATTATCATCTTCATCGACTTCAATACGCTCTACTTTGTCTAATTTCTTAATCAACGACTGCGCCATCGAAGCTTTAGATGCCTTTGCTCTAAACTTTTCGATTAGCTTTTCAGTTTCCTCAATTTTCTTGGCCTGATTTTTTTGTGTTGCTAATTGCTTTTCACGCAATTCCTGACGCAATTCCAAATACTCCGAATAAGGCTTATTGAAATCGTATATTTTTCCTAAAGAAATTTCAATAGTACGGTTGGTCACATTGTCTAAAAACATTTTATCGTGAGAAACAATAGCTACAGCTCCCGGATAACTTCTCAAAAATTGCTCTAACCAAATAATACTCTCTATATCCAAGTGATTCGTAGGCTCATCCAGTAAGAGAACATCGTTATTTTGCAATAACAATTTGGCCAATTCAATACGCATTCTCCATCCACCAGAGAAGGTATCGGTTAATTTATCAAAATCTTCTCTTCTAAATCCAAGTCCTAGTAAAACCTTTTCGGTTTCCCCAATATAGTTGTATCCACCAATAATCTCAAAACGATGGGTTAAGTCACTCAATTCTTCAATTAAATCTGAATAGCTTTCTGATTCGTAATCGGTGCGCGTAACCAATTGCTCATTGACAGACTCCAATTGATTTTCAACAATTTTAATGTCCACAAAAGCTTGATAAGCCTCTTCCAATACCGTTCTACCCAACACAAAATCAATATCTTGTTTTAAGAAACCAATAGAAAGTTCCTTTTCTGTGGCTATACTTCCCGTATCAGGCTCAATCTCCCTTGACAAAATTTTAAGCATGGTCGATTTTCCCGCACCATTTTTACCTACCAATCCCACTCTATCTCCAGCACCCAAGCGAAAAGTAACGTTTTCAAACAAATATGTTCCCGAAAAAGAAACCGATAGATTATGTATATTTAACATGTATTATATTTTCTATTAGAAGCTTAGCTCGTAAGCATTTATATTATTTAACCCCTTTTTGTAAAAAAATTAGGCGCTGCAAAATTAGTCTAAATTTAGGAATATAAATACATTCCTTTTCATCCCTTTTTTTTATCAAACCTTTCTATAGAAATATTGCTATCTAAAGGTACCCCATCTTCAATATTTTGAAATAAATATTTTGCCAAAAAAGGACCTAGAAGCACACCTCTTGTACCCAATCCATTTAACAGATGAATACGAGCACTCTCTTTAGAGCGCCCAACCAAAGGGCGCCTATCCTTAACCGTAGGGCGCACGCCTGCAATTTGCTCCACAATTTCAAACTCTAAATTGACTACACTTCTAAGTCCTTCCAACAATTCTTCCTTAGCAGCGACCGTAATGTTATCCGATTTATCGTTCCAATCATAGGTAGCTCCAACTTTATATAAATCGTTGCCAATAGGAATTAAAAAAACACCTGCTTTAAGGATTTCATTAAAATTTAATTGAGGAATTCGCACTATTAAAAGCTCACCTTTCGTTCCATCCAACGGTAAATCATTAAAAAAAGGATTTTCCAACATCCCATATCCCTCGGCAAAAACAATATTTTTTGCCGGAATGTTTTTATACACTACACCCTCATTATCAAATTGCAATTGATTATAATCGAAATCTGCATGTAAATACATTTCTCTTTGCTGCAAATATTTTCTATAACTACTTATTAAAAGCGCCGTATCAACATAACCGGTTTCAAAAACCTCACCAAATGAGAAGGCAGCCTTTACTCCATTATTCTTATTAGGAACCAATTCAGAAGCCAAATAAGCACTTAAATTAGGTTTATCCGAAGCTTCAAACCAATTATTCTGCTCTTCCACCGACATCAATCGTCTATACAAAGGCAGTTTGTGATCAAGTTTTACTTGAAGTTTTTCTTCCAGCGCCTTAAAAAATGGTCTCGCCAAATCCAATTGTTCGCGTACTTTCCAAACTTCTGTAAAGCGTTTTAACACTACGGGATTATACATACCACCTGCCACTTGCGAAGAAGAACGCTTTTCCCCATCGATTACCAAAATTGATTTTCCAGCCTGCAAAGCGGTTTCCGCAAAACAAATACCGGCAAGTCCCGAACCTACTATAATATAATCTACCATAATGAATAAATTTTAAACAAGAAAAAACTCTTACCTATAAGATAAGAGTTTTTTTTATAATTAATGTATGCAAAATTAGTAATTCCACATATCATCTTCAAGGTTTCTAATCGATTCTTTGATTCTTTCTGCTTCAAGCAACTGTTTCATAGAATTGTCCTTTACATAATCGTCTATACGACGATCTCCGAACATATTGTCCACTTTGTAGATACTAGCACTAAATCTACGAGAATTCAACATATGGTCAAAATTGATTGAGCGCATTGGATTTTTCTCGTTGAAAGCATAATTTCTATGCAAAACTTCTCTAGCATCTGGGAAGAATACCCAAAATAATTCAACAAAGTTTTCGTTGTCAGATCCCATGGTATAAATATCCGGAACTACAGGGCAAATACCTAACAAACGGTATTTCAATTCCCCTTGAGTTCTGTCAAAGTACCACATCCCAACGATGTGATATTCCTTAACGTGACGGGCTTTTAATTCTTCAGTTACGATATATTCGTCAGGAATTTTCTCTCCTGCATTATAATATTCACGACCTGCGTCCATGGTGTCTACTTTCGTAAACGAGGTTTCCAAATCTTTTAAAGTACGTTTTTTCGTGAAATCACTACCATCATACACTTCTGTAATTTCACCAGATTTGATACCATCGATTAAAACCTCATAAAGGGCCTTACGACCAGCTATTGCAGAATCATCAACAGGATAATAGTAAGGTAGATTCATTTTCTCGTCTAAAGAGATTACTTCCCATACCTTTTTCCCAAATAAAATATCGCGGTCAGAGACATATCCGTAAGGAATTGGGCCTTCGCTGTCCACAATAATATCAGCAAAAGATTTCAATCCAATCTCTTCAGCCGTTCTTGCATTAAGCAAGTTCGCCTGTCCGTATCCAGTTACAGAAATCACACAGAATGCGACGAATGATGATAATTTTTTCCAGTTCATATTGTATTTATTTTCTTTTTATATTATCGAAATTAATTAATCTCGAATGTACAAGGTGCCGATTTTGGCAACATATAATCACCTGCTCCTTCTAGACGAACTTTAATATCTGAAATCACTACTACATCACCAGTTCTCGCTTTTTGAATAGCCGATCTAGCTCTGTCGTTCATACGATTCCCTTGAACAACCACAGACGGCTGACCTGGAACTTGTAGAACGAATCCTGTAACAGTTAAATTAAGATCAAAATCAAAGTCTTCTAATTTAGCTCCGATACTAACAATTTCTAAGTTAGATTTAGGTCCTTTAGCAGAGTACTCTCCACGAACAGTACCTCTTGGTGCAGGAATTCCTTTGATTCTAAAAGTTTTTCTATCCGAAACCTTAGATCCATCAGGAAGTGTACCCGTAACGTTAATTACCACTTCTCTCCCCGCCCCTGGGTTCATAATGTATTGATCAGCTTTAGCGCCTTTTCTCAATCCTGGTGCAGAAGCACTTACTTTATCTGAAGAGATACCAGCAAATGAAATTGTCATTGGATTGGCAACACCTCTATAAACCACATTCATTTTATCTGCAGAAATTGTAGCGGAATTCGGTTTAGGAACTACTACATAATTTCCATCAATTGGAATCGGAATTTCTTTTCCATCTTCCATAAATGAGAATGTACCTGTAATTTTATGTTCTCCTACGTTACCCGTTCCAAAAGACAAGTTAACTTGTCCGTCTTCCAAAGCATTCGCTAGGTTAACTTGAGATCCGTTTACAACCACTTTGGTCGGTACAGTAGATTTGTCATAACGACCTAAAACCACTTTCCCTTTAAAGCTTTCTCCTGCAAAATAAGCTGTTTTTTCTGAAATGACAATAGCTTTATAATTTTTCATAGAAGCTGCTTGTGTTAAAGTATTTCCCATGAATGCATTAATCAAATCATGTTCAACCACTTTTACATCATTTTGCATAGCCGTTAATTTAGTCAACGATGCAATCGCAGGAAATCCTTGAAAGTGATAACTCAAATAAGGTTTTACAACTCCTTCAGAATCTTTGATATCCGCTATGTTAAATTTTCGGTCTAAATCTTGAAGTATCGGTAAATATTTTACGTCTTCTCCAACTGCTGCTTTCATATCAGCTTTGTATTTGTTGATTTTATTGATGATTTCTGTACCTTTTTCAGAATACTTATCACCTTTAAACCAACCTGAATCTACAACATCACCCTTATCCATCGTTTCATACTGTAGTCCTCCCGTTTCCGAACGATCTACTTTTTCAGTAATTGCAACTTTCAAAGTTTCAATATAATTGTAAAAGGCTTTTGAAATCGCATCGATTTCTTTCGCTTTTTTACTTGGTTCAGAAAATCTCGTAGGATCATCTGAAGCTTTTATATCTAATGCTTGTAACAATAAATCATTAGTGTCACCAGCCGATTTATTAGCTAATTCAAATTTTTCGTTCATCATCCCAAAAGCAGAAAGAACCTCTTTTGACATATTTAGGGCCATCATCGCGATGAAAACCAAATACATCAAGTTGATCATCTTCTGCCTAGGGGTTAGTTTACCTCCTGCCATTTTTCTCTAATTAGTTTAAATTAATAATAAAAATACTAATTAGCATTTCTTGATCCACCTCCCATAGCAGAAAGCATTCCACCATAAACGGTATTTAATGATGCTAAATTTGACGTTAAAGATTGCATTTGCTCTTTTAACTTCATGTTGTTTTCAGCTACCTCGTTGTTAATTTCCGCGTTTTTAGTTGCACTCTCTAATTGGATTTTATACATTCCATTTAAAGACTCCAATTGTGAAGAAGCCAAAGACATTTCTTCTGCATATTTTCTTGTAGCAGCCATTGTATCTACAGTAGGAGCAATTTCCTTAGCTGCAGATTCAAAGTTTCTGATACTTTTATTTAAACTATTCATTAACTCCCCATCAATTTTAGCATCTTTTAAAAGTTGATCCAATTTTTGAGAAAGCATTCCTTCCTCTTGAGTAGCAACACCTCCAAAACCAGTTCCACCGAAACCAGCTACTTGTACTGCTTTAGCTTCACCTCCTTTTAATTCCGGATATACTCTTGACCAATCCAAATCATCATCAACTGGTTCAAAAGCCGAGATTGCAAAAATCAGTGCTTCTACAACAAGTCCAATGGTCAACATGATATTTCCATTTAAAGGGCCAAATTCCATATGAGTAATTTTGAATAAAGCTCCGAGAATTACGACCGCTGCCCCCATCCCGTAGCAGAAGTTCATCACTTTTTTAGGTATCGCCATAATTTGTGTAATTAATTTAGTTAGTTATTTATTTGGTTTTTTATTTGGTTTTTAGTTTTCGATATTATCTAGCTCCTTTAGGGGCATCTACCACATTAGGTCCTGAGTAAGTTTGAACAGTACGGAAACCGATATAACTTCTAGCTGTATCCGCAAATTCAGAATCTCTAGTACTTACTTGTAAGAAGTAGGCTGGATCTCTCCATGAACCACCTCTAACAACTTTTAAAGGATTAGAGCTCCCTCTTTCTCTTGGTTTTAATGATGCTACAAAATCATAAGATGCCGGATCATAAGAAGAACTTGTCCACTCAGACACGTTTCCAGACATATTATATAAATTGTAACCGTTTGGAAGATATGATCTCGCCTCTGCAGTATACAATGCTCCATCCGCCGCATAGTTTGTTCTAGTCGGTTTGAAGTTGGCTAAGAAACATGCTTTTTCATCCGTAGTATACGGACCACCCCATGGGTACATTGCTGATTCTAAACCACCTCTAGCAGCATATTCCCACTCTGCCTCCATTGGCAAACGGTATGCATTCACTTGAAACGATTCTCTTCTCGATTTTAAATGAGCGTTTTTATACAAGGTTCTCCAAGCACAAAATGCTTTTGCTTGATGCCAGTTTACACCAACAACTGGGTATTCGCCATAAGCTTCATGCCAAAAATAGTCGTTGTGCATTGGTTCATTATAAGAAAATTGAAACTCTTTTATCCAACGGGTTGTATCTGGATAAATCATGATCGTTTCCGATTTCATGTGTTTGCTTCTCTTTTCTCTTACGTTAGTGCTTTTATCTCTAACTGCTGCTTCAATATCCATATAAGAATATTTAAATGAAAGCTTAGAAGCATCAAAAGTTTTTAAACCGTTGAATGATTCGCTAGCAGGTAGGTATAATGAATCCATTACCTCAACAAAATACTCATCTGGATATTTTTTTGAATTAACCGGCAATTTTGCCTTTTTATTCAATTTTTTTCCTGCGTATAAGTCATCATCCATAGACATGCTATAGTAATTGTCGTACATATACTTTTCGTATGGAGTTTGGTTTTCTGGATCGCCCTCTTCTAAGAAAGCAAATTCACCAATCCCTCCTGATCCTTTAGCCATCCCCATTTCGTCAGCAAAAATAGCCAACCTCGTTCTAACTACAGAATCTTTTACCCATTCAACAAATTTTCGATACTGATTATTCGTGATTTCCGTTTCATCCATATAAAATGAACCAACTGTAACGGATTTCGTAGGGGCATCTTGAGTGTTTAGGAAATCTTCACTAGATTTTCCCATCGTAAAAGTACCTCCAGGAATCAAAGCCATACCGTGAGGCTTCTCTGTTTTCCATTGTCTTCCTTGTACGCCACCTAATAGCTCACCTCTATCGCCAGAACCACAACTGAATAACATTGATACAACTGCTGTTAGTGTAATGAACTTCTTCATATATTTTTGGGTTTATAATATTTTAATATTTCAAAGGCGTAAACCTATTTATTTATTTTTAATTACACAACGAAAATCGGAAAAAAAATTAATTTATATTTAACATTTAATTCTTTTAGCGCTCTTTTGTTACAGAAAACTCTTTTTAATCGCTTTCCACCAACGCTCAGGCACTTGCTGAGCAGTAGCTAAGAGATAATCCTCGTAGCTACATGGCAAGAGTAACTTTCTTTTTATAGAATCATTAACACTTCCTCCAAAAGACACCTCAATCCACCATCGTTCCGTTTTATCACTCTTAAAAAAAATCAAATCGTCCTCATCAACGATCGGAACAATGTATTTAAAATAGCTTTCCTTGCTAACAAATGGATATTCATTCGCTCTAAAATTAAAGCCTTCGACAAAATACCAAAGAATTTGTGCTATTAATAACGCTTCTCCAATGGAATTATTATGATTAAAAACGCCAAATAAACTTACGCGATCACTTAGTCCCGAATAACGCGATAAGGCACAAATTTCCCTACCATCGAATCCATTGGGGTTAAAGTAATCAAAATTTCCGGAATCAGCCGATTTAACAGCCATCATATCAATACTGACTATGTCTGCATCGCGCAAAACGGGTTCTGCCAAGGTATGATCGTTCGAAATTTCACCGACTCTATAGGCTTCAAAATACATTTTATCTATCAAATCAATTTCCTCTTGCGAATTGAAATAGGTTTGATAGCCTAAATTGGCATAATTGAACAAATTATTAGGAGCCTCCATAATTATCCGCGACAGGAATGATTCTGCCGCAAATCCCTCTTCTTTTACCAAATCGAGCTTGTTGTCAATGCAAACCAAATTCACCATCTGCTCCAATTGATCATAAGCTCTGTACATCGGATAAGTCAAATCTTGAGATCCCCCAATAATTACCGGTACAATTTTATTGCGAATCAATTCGGCTATTAAGTTTTTTAAAACAAAATAAGTGTCCTCTATATTCTCACCCGGAATTACATCGCCAAAATCAATCATCCTGGCTGTCCAATTGCCGGGGAAAAGCGAATAAAATGCTTTTCTAATTTCCAAAACGTCAGACCAATCGCTACCATCTTGCTGTCCTCGGTTATCCAATACCCCAATAATTCCAATTTGATAGCTGGAAAAAGATTCAAAAGTACCTCCAGAGAAGAAGCTTACTTTTTTACCCAAGGCTTGTCGTGATAATCCATCGATAAATTGCAAAAAATCATCGCTTAAGGGTCTCAAAAACTCAAAAGTCATAAGCCTTATTTTTTAGTTGTTGTCTTTTTAGTCGTTGCTTTTTTTACCGCAGCCTTTTTAGCAGGAGCTTTTTTAGCAGCTGTTTTCTTTGCAGGAGCTTTTTTCTCAATCATCTCTTGAACTTCTTCTAGAGTCAATGCAGCTGCATCCACTTCTTTGCTCAATTCAATTTTTAATTTCCCCTTTAAAATCACTGAACGACCCCATCGCGCTTTCTCTACGCGAATACCTTCTTCTTTCCAATCGTGAACTACCTTGTCGATATCCTTTTGAATTTTATCGCTAATCAACGCATCAATATCGGCTTTCGACAGGTTGTCAAAATCATATTTTTTATTTACATTTATAAAAGTACCGTTCCATTTTAAATAGGGTCCAAAACGACCAACACCTTTTTGTACTGGTAAATCTTGAAAAGTAGCAATAGGTGCATCGGCAACTTCTTTTTCCTTAATCAACTCTAAAGCGCGTTCCAAGCTTACATCCAAAGGGTCTTCTCCTCTAGGCAGCGAGATAAACACTGCTCCATGGCGCACATAAGGACCAAAACGACCATTATTAACCTCGACTTCTTCCCCTTTGTACTCACCGAGCATTTTAGGCAATAAAAACAGGGTCAATGCCTCGTCCAGTGTAATTGTTCCAATATTTTGATCGGGTTTTAAGCTGGCAAACTGCTTGTTTTCTTCATCGGCATCACCGATTTGAGCAATGGGTCCAAATTTACCCAAACGAACCAATACCGGTTTACCCGATTGAGGATCGGTTCCGAGGATTCGCTCACCAGATTCTCTTTCTGCATTCTCTTCTACATCGCGTACAATCGGATGAAAATGATTGTAGAAATCTTGCATCATCTTTGCCCAATCTTCATTTCCAGCAGCAATCTCATCAAAATCTTGCTCTACTTTGGCCGTGAAATTGTAGTCCAAAATAGTTCCAAAATTTTTAACCAAGAAATCATTGACAATCATCCCGATATCGGTAGGCAATAATTTCCCCTTTTCAGAACCCACTTTTTCGATTAAATCAGAAGAAGTAACGGTTCCGTTTTTTAATACCAACATCTGGTAAGGTCTTTCTTTTCCTTCAGAAATTCCCTTTTCAACATAGGTTCTGGCGATAATCGTAGAAATTGTCGGCGCATAAGTTGACGGTCTTCCTATACCCAATTCTTCTAGTTTTTTAACCAACGAAGCCTCAGTATATCGAGACGCTGGTCTAGAAAAACGCTGAGTAGCCGTAATATAGTTATTGAGCAGTACCTCATTGATTTTTAATGCAGGTAAGATTCCTTCTACCTCTTCCTCCTCATCGTCATGCCCTTCTAGATATACTTTTAAAAAACCTTCAAACAACAGTACTTCTCCCGTTGCACTAAAGAGCTCTTTATATTGATTGGCTTCAATCTTAACATTGGTTCTTTCCAAACGGGCATCGCTCATTTGCGAAGCTAAAGTACGCTTCCAAATCAAGTCGTATAAACGCGCTTGATCACGATCAATATTTGCTTGATGCAAAGACATATCAGTTGGACGTATAGCCTCGTGAGCTTCCTGAGCACCCTTGCTTTTGGTAATATATGTTTGAGGTTTGCTGTATTCCGCACCATAAGACTTGGTGATTTCAGCAGCAGCAGCCTTCATGGCATCTTGAGATAAATTAACACTATCCGTTCTCATATAAGTGATTAACCCACTCTCGTACAGACGTTGCGCCAACATCATGGTTTGCCCAACGGTATAATGTAGTTTTCTAGAAGCTTCCTGTTGTAAAGTTGAAGTAGTAAACGGTGCTGCCGGTGATTTTTTGGCCGGTTTGGTCTCTAAATCGGCTACTTTATATTTAGCTCCAATATTTTTGTTTAGAAAATCCTGAGCCTCTTTTAAGGTAGGGAAATTCTTAGGTAATTTTGCTTTTAAGGTTTTACCGGCTTCATTTGAAAACTCGGCTGAGATACTAAAAGACGCTTCCGAATTAAAGTTGTTTATTTCCCTTTCTCGCTCTACGATTAATCGTACAGAAACCGACTGCACACGTCCTGCAGAAAGTCCGCCTTTAACTTTTTTCCACAATACAGGCGATAATTCATATCCTACCAATCGATCCAAAACACGTCGTGCCTGTTGGGCATTAACTAAATTATAATCGATTTTTCGCGGATTCTCAATCGCTTTATGAATTGCGGTTTTTGTGATTTCATGAAAAACAATTCTTTTAGTCTTGTCATCTGTCAAATTCAATTCTTCAGCTAAATGCCAAGCAATCGCCTCTCCCTCCCGGTCCTCATCGGAAGCCAACCAAACCATTTCTGCTTTTTTAGAAAGATCCTTCAGTTTCTTTACTACTGCCTTTTTATCTGGAGAAACCTCGTATCTGGGTTTAAAGCCATTTTCGATGTCAACTCCTATTTCTTTAGACGGAAGGTCAGCAATATGTCCATAACTGGATTCAACTTGAAAATCTTTACCCAAAAACTTTTCGATGGTTTTTGCTTTCGCAGGGGACTCCACTATCACTAAATTCTTTGCCATTTTTCACTATTTTATGGAGCAAAAGTATGCGAATTTTTTAAATATTGCGTTTTTACCCATTTTAAAAAAAATATTTCAATCGGAATTGGTACTATCATTTTGTTTGATTCTACGTTTACATCGGTTATAAAACCCTTAAAATTAACTAAAAAAGAAAAAATAGTCGTGTTCCTTATCAAATGTATAATTCTTTGTCAAAAAGAAATTCGCCCTATAAAATTTAAAACAACTCCTATATATTATTCCAATTGATTCCAATAAAAATGTTAAATGTAAAGCTGTCAACTTGTCAGAATACATTATTATGTACTATCTTTGCTCCTAGATTTTGACCCCGTTTAGAGTAAGATATGGAAAAGGTAATTGAGGAAACAAAACAAGGAACTTCCCTTGTTTTAGAACATAAAGCAGGAAATACAAAGAAACTTTTTATTGAGAGTTACGGATGTGCTATGAATTTTTCGGACAGTGAAATTGTAGCTTCAATCCTTGCCAATGAAGGCTTTAACACAACTCAAATTTTGGAAGAGGCCGATTTGGTTTTGGTGAATACTTGCTCTATACGAGACAAGGCCGAACAAACCGTTCGCAAGCGTCTTGAAAAATACAATGCTGTAAAAAAGATTAATCCAGGAATGAAGGTAGGCGTTTTGGGCTGTATGGCAGAGCGTTTAAAAAACCAATTTTTGGAGGAAGAGAAAATAGTGGATATGGTTGTAGGACCAGATGCTTATAAAGATTTACCCAATTTATTAAAAGAAGTAGAAGAAGGCAGGGATGCGATTAACGTTATTCTATCCAAAGACGAAACCTATGGCGACATCTCTCCGGTTCGCTTATTGAGTAACGGAGTTACTGCTTTTGTATCGATAACCAGAGGTTGTGACAATATGTGTACTTTCTGTGTGGTTCCCTTTACTAGAGGACGTGAACGCAGTAGAGATCCCCAAAGTATTTTGGAAGAAATAGCCGATCTATCTGAAAGAGGTTTTAAAGAGGTTACTCTTTTAGGACAGAACGTGGATAGTTTTCTATGGTATGGTGGAGGCCTTAAAAAAGATTTTATCAAGGCTAGCGAAATGCAAAAAGCTACAGCTGTTGATTTTGCACAACTTCTAGAGATGTGTGCCGTTGCTTATCCAAAAATTCGATTCCGTTTTTCCACTTCGAATCCACAAGATATGCATGAGGAGGTTTTTCACGTTATCGCAAAACACCATAATGTATGCAATTACATTCACTTACCTGTACAATCGGGTAGTACGCGAATTTTAAAAGAAATGAATCGTCAGCATACTCGTGAAGAGTATATGCAGTTGATTGATAAAATACACCTCATTATAGAGGATTGTTCAATTTCCCACGATTTAATAACTGGTTTTCCGACAGAAACAGAAGAAGACCATCAAGATACTTTGAGTCTCTTAAGATATGTCAATTATGACTTCGGTTATATGTTTGCGTATTCCGAAAGACCGGGTACCCTTGCCGCTCGTAAATTGACCGATGATATACCTGAAGAGGTTAAGAAAAGACGTTTACAAGAGATAGTCGATTTACAACAGGAAATCAGCCTTTCGAGAACTGCACGTTTTGTAGGTAAGACCGTTGAAGTACTTATAGAAAAATCTTCTAAGAAGTCTGATGAGCAGTGGTCGGGACGCAATTCTCAAAACACCACTGTAGTTTTCCCAAAAGGACACTATAAAGTAGGCGATTTCGTTATGGTTAAAATAAACGACTGTACATCCGCCACCCTTATCGGGGAAGCTGTTGATTACAGTTCGCTTATGCAATAACCGTTAAAAACCAATATTAACTTTACATTCTCTACTTTCATGGAAAGCATACAAGCCATCAAACAGCGCTTCGAAATTATTGGTAACGACCCAAAATTGAATCGCGCTATAGAAAAAGCCATCCAAGTTGCCCCCACTGATATTTCGGTTTTGGTTACCGGAGAAAGTGGTGTAGGAAAAGAGAGTATTCCCAAGATTATCCATGCCTTATCACATCGAAAACACGGGAAATATATAGCAGTAAACTGTGGTGCCATACCTGAAGGCACAATTGATAGCGAATTATTTGGTCATGAAAAAGGGGCTTTTACCGGTGCCATTGGCACTCGAGAAGGATATTTTGAAGTGGCTGATGGAGGAACTATTTTCTTAGATGAAGTAGGTGAACTCCCCTTAACAACTCAAGTTCGGTTGTTACGCGTACTTGAAAACGGTGAATTCATTAAAGTGGGATCGTCAAAAGTTCAAAAAACAGATATCCGCATTATAGCTGCAACTAATGTCAAGATGATTGAAGCCATCGAAAAAGGAAAATTTCGAGAAGATTTATACTATCGTTTAAGTACCGTCGAAATCTTGCTGCCTCCACTGCGAGAACGCGGCGACGACATACATTTGTTGTTTCGTAAATTTGCAGCAGATTTTGCTCACAAATACAAGATGCCTCCCATTCGTTTAGACGAACAAGCCGCTCAGTATTTGATTCGTTTTCGTTGGGATGGAAATATCCGTCAATTGAGAAACGTAGCAGAACAAATTTCCGTATTAGAAACGGAAAGAGTCATCACCCTTGCCGTTCTACAAGGATATCTTCCTACCAATCACAAGAATCAGCTTCCTAGTATCGTCGGCGGAAAGAAATCCGACAGCGAATTTAACAATGAGCGAGAAATTCTTTACAAGGTACTTTTTGATATGAAAAACGACCTAAACGACCTAAAGAAACTCACTTTGGAATTGATGAAAAACGAAAGTGTAGTCAAAGTTCAAGAAACGAATAAAAATTTAATTCAACGTATATACGGACAACACGACGATCCAAACCCCAATACACCCGCTACATATAACTCCGAGCAAAACGTTCAAAACGTTCAAGTGCTACCGATGGAAAAGCACGGTGCTGAAGAGGATTTTGACGAAGACGACTACGAAAACGAACATTATTTAATAGCCGAAACCGTAGAAGAAGAAGAAACGTTACGATTGGATGAAAAAGAAATTCAGTTGATAAAAAAAGCCTTAGAACGCAACCACGGCAAGCGAAAAGCTGCTGCAGATGAATTGGGTATCTCAGAGCGAACCTTATATAGAAAAATTAAACAATACGATTTATAAACCTAGAGTACTTATGAAAATAAAAAGCCTTCTACTGCTATTTATCTGTTGTTCTGCCTTGAGCAGTTGCAAATATTACAATTTTACGGGTACTGGAAAAATAGATGCCAACACCTTTCAAGTAAATTATTTTCAAAATACTGCGGCATTTGTAGAACCGGGTATTGAAAGAACTTTTACCTTAGCCTTACAAGATTTGATTCAAAATCAAACCAATTTGAGTTTGACCAATTCTGGAGGAGATTTAACCTATGAAGGAGAAATTGTAGATTTCCGAATTTCTCCCATGACAGCAACAGCCGATCAAAGAGCCGCTCAAAACAGGTTATACATCTCGATTAACGTTCGATTTATCAATAAAAAAACGCCTGAGGATGATTTTGAAAAGCGCTTTTCGCATTTCTATGATTTTCCGGCAAACGACCAATTGGTCGGGTCAAAACTAACAACCGCTTTAGATGAAATCTACGAGCGTATTACTCAAGATGTATTCAACGCATCACTGGCAAAGTGGTAACTAAAACACCGTATTTTGAACACGATTGACATACATAGCTTATTGCATCATCCCGAAAAGATGACACCGGAAAACACGGTACAATTGGAACAAATTGTGCGAGAATACCCGTATTTTCAATCGATTAAAGTACTGGTTCTAAAAGGTCTTTACCAACAAAAGAGTTTTCGATATAATGCGGAACTTAAAAAAACAGCTGCTTATACTTGTGACAGAGATGTACTCTTTGACTTTATAGTATCTGATCATTTTGTCGGGTACAAACCTTTGGATGTTGTTTTGGATTTGCAGCAACCAATGGAAGAACCGTATAAGTCCGATGCTGTTGAACCCAAAAACACGCCTTTAGTAGCATCACTTTTAAAAACCATACCACCGCCAAAACCCGAGTTGACCGATAGCGAAATCCCTGCTTCTACTCCGTCCTTTGACCAAAACAATTCCAAACAAGAGTTAGAAGAAAAACTTGAAATCGGACAACCGTTATCTTTTGCAACTGAGGAAAAATATTCCTTCCAAGAGTGGTTGCAACTGGCAAAAACAGGTCCAATTGTAAGGGAAGAAGCTCCGAAATTGCAAATAAATGACCCAGATAAACAAAAAAAACAAGAATTAATTAACAAATTTATCGAGACTAATCCCAAGATAGTAGCAACAAGAAATTCCGTTATAACTCCCGTAAATATTGAGGTTTCCGCGCAAGACAACAGTTATATAATGACCGAAACTTTAGCTAAAATTTATCTCGAACAAAAAAAATATCAAAAAGCGATACAAGCTTATGAGATTTTAATTTTGAAATATCCAGAAAAAAGTAGTTTCTTTGCAGACCAAATAATAGATATAAAGTCTTTACAACAATATAATAATTAAAAAACAATGAACACATTTACAATATTTTTAGTATTAATCGCAATTGTTTGTTTATTACTAATCGTAGTTATCATGGTACAAAACCCTAAAGGTGGAGGTTTGGATTCTTCTTTCGGAGGTTCAACGATTGTTGGTGGTGTAAAGAACACGAATAACTTTTTGGACAAGAGTACTTGGACACTTGGAGGGTTATTAATCGTTTTAATATTATTATCTGGATTAAGCTTTACAGGTGGATTTGGCGGAGAGTCTAAGATTTTAGATGAAAGCGCTATTTCAACAACACCAATTACTGCGCCAGCAGCAACACAACCTGCGGCAACAGCTACTGAAACTCCAGCAGCAGCTACAACAACACCGACACAACAAGAGGCACCTCAAGAATAAGAAGTTCTTTAAGTACAATATACCATGCCAGCTCTGACAAGCTGGCATTTTTTGTATATAAAATGTCAGGTTTGGGCTTTGGCACAGTTTATGAAAATTCAAGACTTGGAGATATAATAATATTAACTTCATAAAAATAAGAAATTATGGCATTAAACATTAAACCCCTTTCGGATCGTGTTCTAATCGAACCTTTACCAGCTGAAACCAAAACAGCTTCAGGAATTTTTATCCCCGATACAGCTAAAGAAAAACCTCAAAGAGGAATTGTGGTAGCAGTAGGAAATGGTAATAAAGACCACGATATGACAGTTAATGTAGGTGATACAGTTCTTTATGGAAAATACGCAGGAACCGAATTAAAATTGGAAGGTAAAGATTACCTAATTATGCGTGAAGACGACATTTTAGCGATTGTATAATACAACGTTAATCAAAAAGAATTAAAAACAAAAATCTAAAGAAAATGGCAAAAGATATTAAATTTGAGATTGAAGCGCGTGACGGACTAAAACGCGGTGTAGATGCCTTGGCCAATGCAGTAAAAGTGACACTTGGGCCTAAGGGAAGAAATGTTATTATTGGAAAATCTTTTGGTGCCCCTACGGTTACTAAAGATGGTGTATCTGTTGCTAAGGAAATCGAATTGGCAGACACTCTTGAAAACATGGGAGCACAAATGGTTAAGGAAGTCGCTTCTAAAACTAATGATTTAGCTGGTGACGGTACTACTACGGCAACAGTTTTAGCTCAAGCTATTGTAAAAGAAGGTTTAAAAAACGTTGCCGCAGGTGCAAATCCAATGGATTTAAAACGCGGAATTGACAAAGCTGTTGAGGCTATAGTTGCTGAATTAAGCGTACAAGCTCAAGAAGTAGGCAGTTCCATGGAAAAAATAAAACAAATCGCTTCTATTTCTGCTAATAACGACGACGTTATCGGTGAATTGATTGCACAAGCTTTCCAAAAAGTTGGAAAAGAAGGTGTTATCACGGTAGAAGAAGCCAAAGGAACTGAGACTTATGTTGACGTTGTTGAGGGAATGCAATTTGACAGAGGATACCTATCACCATATTTCGTAACAAATTCCGAAAAAATGGAGGTAGAACTAGATGATCCCTATATTTTGTTATACGACAAAAAAGTTTCTTCATTAAAAGAGCTTTTACCTATATTAGAACCGGTTGCTCAATCGGGAAAACCCCTTTTAATTATTGCTGAAGATGTAGACGGCGAAGCCTTGTCGACTTTGGTTGTAAATAAATTGAGAGGTGCCTTAAAAATTGCTGCTGTAAAAGCTCCTGGATTTGGAGACAGAAGAAAAGCTATGTTGGAAGACATCGCTATTTTAACAGGAGGAGTAGTTATTGCAGAAGAGCAAGGTTACACTTTAGAAAATACTACTTTAGACATGTTGGGAACTTGTAAAAGAGTCAACATAGACAAAGACAACACTACAATTGTAAGTGGTGCTGGAGAGGCTGATTTAATCAAAAATAGAGTAAATCAAATCAAAGCTCAGATGGAAACAACCACTTCTGACTACGATAAAGAAAAATTACAAGAACGTTTGGCTAAATTAGCTGGCGGTGTTGCAGTTCTTTATGTTGGAGCAGCATCTGAAGTAGAGATGAAAGAAAAGAAAGACCGTGTTGACGATGCACTACACGCTACTAGAGCCGCTGTAGAAGAGGGAATCGTTGCTGGTGGAGGAGTTGCCCTATTAAGAGCAAAATCTGTCTTAGCAAACGTTCAAACCATTTCTGCTGACGAAGAAACCGGTGTTCAAATCGTTGCAAGAGCTATAGAATCTCCTTTGAGAACCATCGTTGAAAACGCTGGATTAGAAGGATCCGTAGTGGTTGCAAAAGTATTAGAAGGCACAGGAAACTTCGGATACAATGCCAAAACAAACGAATATGTTGATATGTTAGCCGCTGGGATTATCGACCCTAAAAAAGTAACTCGTGTTGCTTTGGAAAATGCAGCTTCTGTTTCTGGAATGATCTTAACTACGGAATGTGCTTTAGTAGAGATTAAAGAAGACAACGGTGGCGGTATGCCAATGGGTGGCGGTATGCCAGGGATGATGTAAAATCCTCATACAATCACAAAAAAAGCGGCTTTGAGCCGCTTTTTTTGTGATTCAAAAGTTGGTTGTTAGTGCTTGAGAATTGAGCACAAATACCGATATAGAAAAAGGGATTGTCCTATTAAGACAATCCCTTTTGAATTATATTTAAAAAGCCTAACACTTAAGACAATTGTGATTTTAAATTGGAGATTGTTTCTAAAGGTGCTGCCGAACCAAATACGAAACTTCCCGCAACCAAAACATCAGCTCCGGCTGCAGCTAACTGGTTAGCATTTTTATCGGTTACTCCTCCATCAATTTCAATCTTTGTAGAAGCCCCCTTAGTTTCAATTAGCGTTTTTAATTTACGAATCTTTTCGTAAGTATTTTCAATAAAACTTTGTCCCCCAAATCCTGGATTTACGCTCATAAGACAAACCAAATCGATATCCTGTATCACCTCTTCCAAAACAGCCACAGAGGTATGTGGATTTAAAGCTACTCCCGCTTGCATACCCGAGGCTTTAATAGCTTGTAATGTCCGATGTAAATGCGTGCACGCTTCGTAATGAACGGTTAAAACATCTGCTCCTAAATTTTTAAAAGTCGTGATATACCTATCCGGATCTACAATCATCAAATGCACATCTATGGTTTTCTTCGCATGTCTGGTAATAGCCTCCAAAACCGGCATACCAAAAGAAATATTGGGCACAAAAACGCCATCCATGATATCGATATGAAACCAATCAGCCTGACTTTCGTTTACCATCTCAATATCGCGTTGCAAATTCGCGAAGTCTGCCGCCAAAATAGATGGCGCAATTAAAGTGTTTTTCATAAACTGTTGTTGTGTTTGTACAAATATACGACTTTCTAAAAGACTGAGTTCAACCTAATACAATCTTCCTATCGCCTACAAAAAATTCTTATAAAACAAAAAACGGCACCTATTGGGTGCCGTTTTTGATATTAACCTAAATAGGTTTTTAAAATCTTACTTCTAGAAGTATGCTTAAGCCTACGTATTGCTTTCTCTTTTATCTGACGTACTCTTTCACGAGTCAGGTCAAAAGTTTCTCCGATTTCTTCTAAGGTCATCGGATGTTGATCACCAAGTCCAAAATACAAACGAACTACATCTGCTTCCCGAGGGGTTAATGTTTCCAATGCTCTCTCAATCTCCGTACGAAGCGATTCGTGAATCAATTCTCTATCTGGATTTGGAGACTCACCAGAACGCAAAACGTCGTACAGGTTAGAATCTTCTCCTTCAACTAAAGGAGCATCCATCGATAAGTGACGACCCGAGTTTTTCATACTCTCCTTTACGTCATTAACAGTCATGTCCAACTCTTTTGCAATCTCTTCTGCAGAAGGCGGACGCTCATTGGATTGCTCCAATAAGGCATACATCTTGTTAATCTTATTAATCGAACCAATTTTATTCAAAGGCAATCTCACAATTCTAGACTGTTCTGCCAAAGCAGAAAGAATAGACTGTCTGATCCACCAAACGGCATAAGAAATAAATTTAAACCCTCTAGTTTCATCAAAACGCTGTGCTGCCTTAATTAAACCTAAATTCCCCTCATTGATTAAATCGGGTAGAGTCAAACCTTGATTCTGGTATTGTTTCGCAACTGACACAACAAATCTAAGATTCGCTTTCGTCAATTTCTCTAGCGCTCTTTGATCCCCTGCCTTAATCTTTTGCGCCAACTCCACTTCTTCATCAGCAGTAATCAAATCTACTTTACCAATTTCCTGCAAGTATTTATCCAATGAAGCTGTCTCTCTATTGGTAACCTGCTTGGTAATTTTAAGTTGTCTCATTGTTTATAATCTGTTTTTTTTTATTATTAACCTGTCCTGTTTATATTATACGGTTAATATGCCCTAAATGTTACAGGCATTTTGTATATTATTAGCTTTTAACAAAAAAAATATTATAAAAAAACATCAAATCATTTAAAATCAATCCTTTAACAGAACCTGCGTATTGATATTTATTTTATACATCCATATAGAACCCCAAACAATCAGCAGAGCTTTATCACAAACCTATAATAAATTCCTGTATATATCAGATAATTCACACACTTGTCATATACCCTTGGCTACTTCATTTCAATTCCACCTAAAAGACATTGGTTTTATCCGAAAAAAAACGAACAAAAACCAATGGCTCACAATGGCATTATAAATGAAAAAGGCCGCGAATATCGTGGCCTTTTCTATTTTGATTACTCTTTCTTGTCAGTTGGAGTATCTTTTTTCTCTTCTCTAGGTTTGTCCTCTCTTGGAGGTCTCGGCATTAAAGCCTTTCTAGATACTTTTTCTTTTCTTGTTTTTGGATCTACACCAAGGTATTTCACTTCAAATACATCTCCCATATTTACTACGTCGGATACATTTTCTGTTCTTTCCCAAGCCAATTCCGAAACGTGAAGCAATACTTCATTTCCAGGAGCTTGTGCATATTCGACAACAGCACCAAAATCTAACATTTTGATTACCTTAACCGTATAACTTTCTCCCAATTGTGGTTTAAAAGTAATCGATTGAATTTTTGCCAATACCGCTTTAATTCCTTCTGGATCAGTTCCTAAAATCTCAATAACACCTTGTTCGTCCACTTCGTTGATAACGATCGTAGTTCCCGTAGCTTTTTGCAATTCTTGGATTACTTTTCCACCAGGTCCGATTAAAGCACCGATGAAGTTTCCAGGAATTGTTCTGGTGATAATTTTTGGAGCATAAGCTTTAACATCTTCTTTTGGAGCAGCTAAAACTTCGGTTATTTTTCCAAGAATGTGCAAACGACCGTCACGAGCTTGAGCCAAGGCTGCTTCCATGATGTTATAAGCCAATCCTTCGATTTTAATATCCATTTGACATGCTGTGATACCATCTGCAGTACCCGTTACTTTAAAGTCCATATCTCCTAAGTGATCTTCGTCACCAAGAATATCAGACAATACAGCGAAACGCTCTCCGTCAGTGATTAATCCCATTGCAATACCAGAAACCGGCTTAATCATTTGAATACCGGCATCCATCAAAGCCAAAGTACCAGCACATACCGTTGCCATAGAAGAAGAACCGTTAGATTCTAATACTTCTGAAACGACACGGATAGTATATGGACAATCCAATGGAATCATGTTTTTCAAAGCGCGTTGTGCCAAGTTTCCATGACCAACCTCTCTTCTTGAAGTACCTCTTAAAGGTTTTGCTTCACCAGTTGAGAATGGAGGGAAATTGTAGTGTAAGTAAAAACGCTCTTCACCTTGTTGAGAAGGAGAATCGATTTGGTTTGCTTCTCTAGATGTACCCAAAGTAGCCGTAGCCAATGCTTGAGTTTCTCCACGTGTGAATAGAGCCGATCCGTGAACAGAAGGTAAATAATCTACTTCCGCCCAGATAGGTCTGATTTCCGTAGTTTTTCTTCCATCCAAACGCGTTCCCAAATCTAGGGTTACGTTACGAACTGCTTCTTTATTTGTTTTATGAAAATATTTAGAAACTAAATCTCCATTTTCAGCTAATTCTTCTTCCGTAAACAAAGCTTTAACCTCTTCTTTGATTGCCTCAAATGCTGCAGTACGCTCTTGTTTAGCTGTACCTTGTTTGGCAACAGCATAAATTTTGTCGTAAGAAGCGGCTTTTACTTTTTCAAAGATAGTCTCATCTTGCTTTTCTTCTTCGTATGTTCTTACCTCTTTTTTACCAAAAGCGGCAACAACGCGTTCTTGAGCAGCAATCTGAATTTTAATTGCCTCGTGAGCGAATTTAATTGCCTCGATCATTTCTGCCTCTGAAATCTCTTTCATCTCCCCTTCAACCATAGCAATAGAGTCTTTAGACGCACCAATCATCATATCGATGTCTGATTGCTCTAATTGTTCTCTACTAGGGTTGATGATTAAATTTCCATCTATGCGCGCAACGCGAACTTCAGAAATTAAGGTAGAAAAAGGAATATCTGATAAAGCCAAAGCTGCCGAAGCGGCTAAACCAGCTAATGCATCAGGCATAACACTTTCGTCGTGTGACATCAATTGAATCATCACTTGTGTTTCCGCATGATAATCACTTGGAAACAAAGGACGCAAAACCCTATCAACCAATCTCATAGTAAGTACTTCACTATCACTTGGACGCGCTTCACGTTTGAAAAATCCACCAGGAAAACGTCCTGCGGCTGCAAATTTTTCACGATAATCTACCGTTAAAGGTAGGAAATCAATACCTGGGCTTGCTTTTCTTGCAGATACTACAGTAGCAAGCAACATGGCATTACCCATTTGTACTACTACAGATCCATCTGCCTGTTTTGCTAATTTTCCTGTTTCGATTGAAATGGTTCTACCATCTCCAAGATCGATAATTTCTTTAGTAACCTTAGGAATCATAAATAATTAATTCTTTATTAAACAAAGGGTTTCTCGTCTTCTCCAAATAAGACAGAGTGGGTGTTGTGTGTGTGTTGTTGTGTGTGTAGTTGTTGTAATGACCCAATGAAAAACCAAACTTTTTTTAACGCGGAAGGTAAAAAATAAAAAGAGGCGCGCAGGCACCTCTTCTATATTGACTATTTTCTAATACCCAATTCTTTAATGATCTCACGATATCTATTGATCTCTGTTTTCTTTAAGTAATCAAGAAGTCTTCTTCTTTTACCTACTAAAAGTACTAGAGAACGCTCAGTATTATAATCGTGACGATTTTTTTTCAAGTGTTCCGTTAGATGTGAAATTCTGAATGTAAACAAAGCAATCTGTCCTTCTGAAGAGCCAGTGTTTTTTGCATTACCTCCGTGTTTTGTAAAGAGTTCCTCTTTAGTTTCTTTTGTTAAATACATGCCAATATTATTTAAATGATTATTATGTAGTGAATTATATTAATTACAATTCAATGGGCAAAGGTAAATTTATTTTTGACATTTAACTAACAGAATATCCCTTTTTTTACCAACCGCTAAAATCACCCTATTTCTCTGAACCTCAAAACCTTTGTTAACCTATAGAAACAATACAGAAACCATAGCGTTTATCTCTTCTAAGAACTTTTGATCATCGGCAGTAAAAGCGCCTTTTACATTAGAATCAATATCGATTTGACCTATATTTCTACCATCCACAAACAAGGGCACTACGATTTCGGCCTTAACATGTATATTACACGAAATATAATTATCCTGAGCCGCGACGTCTTCTACCAAAAAAGTTTGATTAGAAACCGCAACTTGTCCGCAAATACCCTTTCCAAAAGGAATAACAGTATGATCAGTTGCTTCTCCTGCATAGGGACCCAAAACCAATTCTTGACGTTCGTGGTTTGCGAAATAATAACCAACCCAATCGTAATAATCTATAGTGTCGTGCAACAAATGGCAAATTCTCAACAGTTTTTCTTCACATAACCAACTGCCTTGATTGACTATATCGTTAACCTTTAATTTCAATGCCGCGTAATCCATATCTTTTTATTTACAAATATATTAGAAATCAATTCCATTAAATACCTATTTTTGTTAAAAAACAACTGCCTTTCTACTATGAAGCAATACCTGCCGTTTTTACTATTTCTAGCGAAGTTTTTTGGCTCTTATATTTTACTTACACTAGCCTATAAATTTTATCTCAATCAATTTGATGCAGCCTCTAATGAACTCGACGGCATTACCCAAGCTGTATCTAATCAAGTCGAACGCAGTTCTAATTTGCTTCAATTTGATGTCCAAATACACCCCAGCACCAAGGAAGCCGCTACACAAATATGGTTTAACGACCAATTGGTTGCCAAAATTATCGAAGGCTGTAACAGCATTAGTGTCATTTTGCTTTTTGCAGCTTTCATTATTGCATTCTCCACCAATTGGATTAGAACTGCCGCCTATATCCTATTAGGAAGTTTTATTATTTACTTTTTCAACATCCTTCGAATAGATTGGCTGATTTGGGCATTGTATTATTATCCCGAACAAAAACGCCTACTACACGATATCGTCTTTCCTCTTATTATCTATGGCATGGTACTCGTACTTTGGTTGGCATGGATCTTTAAATTCTCCAAGAAATGAAGATTATAAGACAACTCTCACCTATGCGGATTTTAGGGATAATAATATGCGTGGTTCTTTTGGCCTTAATTCGCTACTTTGAAACCACGCTTTTTTATGATCCCTTCTTGCTGTTTTTTAAAGGTCATTTCCAAAATGCACCCTTACCCCATATCGAGTATACTCGCTTGATTGGCAATTATATTTTCCGTTATGCCCTTAATAGTAGCTTGTCGTTGTTAATCATTTACTTGTGCTTACAAGACCGACTCGCCATCCGATTTAGCGCTTGGATGTACCTGTTTTTACTAGGACTCCTACTCGCCCTCTTTTGTAGTGTATTGTGGCTTTTTAAAGAACCGGACAAAATGTTTATTTTTTATATCAGAAGGCTGCTTTTACAACCGGTTTTTTTACTTTTATTTTTGGCTGGTTTTTTATACCAAAATCATGTAAAAACCATGAAACCTTGATTTTATTTTATTTTTAACATCGCCAGATCGAAATATTTAATATTTTTGTACTATGTATAACAAAAAATGGATATCCTTTGTATTTCTATTTGCCTTACTTTTCTCCAATGTAGGGCTGGCTTATAATATCCATTATTGTCAAGGACAGATTGAAAAAATTTCCTTGGCCTATACACACGACCATACCGATACGGCTTGCAAGAAGATGGGGCATAAAAGTCCTCAGAAAGATTGTTGTAAAAAACCCGAAGTACAGCAAAAAGAAGACTGCTGCAAAGACAGTGTGGTTACTCAACAGCCTACAGATAAGAATTTTGTCAAAACATTCCCGATCCAACTGGATCACTATATATTACCAGAGCCATGGAATCCTTTAGACGCCTTGTCTAATATTCCTCAAGAGCATTCTTCTACAGCATTGCTTTTTTATTGCGATTCTCATGCGCCACCCTTATTCAAACTCTATTGTCAGCTTATTTTCTACGCTTAATATTAATGTTTTTTTGTTGCCAAAAGCGATTTAAATTTACATTAATATCATATCTATGAAATACATTATTACTTTATTATTATGTACTGCCGCCCCTTTTCTATGGGCACAAGAACACCTTAGTGGGCGCGTTGTTGACGAACACAATCAACCCATATGGAGCGCCTCCGTCTATTGGGAGAATTCTACTATCGGCATAACTACCGACGAAAATGGAAACTTTAAATTAGCGCGAAATCCAGAAAACACCATTCTAAAAATTAGCTTTGTAGGCTATAAAGACCAATCGATTAACGTTACTAAAACCGACGATTTTCGCATACAACTCATCCCCGACACTCAGTTGGCCGAAGTGGTGGTAAACACAAAACAACGGAATACGCAACGTTCCATAAAAGGAACGTCAAACACCATTACCATGAATAGTGGCGAACTTTTAAAAGCCGCTTGTTGTAATATATCCGAAGCCTTTGAAACCAATCCGGCCATTGATGTAAATTTTTCTGATGCCATAACCGGAACCAAACAAATAAAAATGTTGGGATTAAGCAGTCCGTATATTCTTATTGCCGAAGAAAACATTCCATCTGTACGAGGAGCGTCGCAGGCCTATGGACTCACCTTCACACCAGGAACTTGGGTTGAAAGCATTCAAGTAACCAAAGGCGCAGGAAGTGTGGTTAACGGCTTTGAAAGCATATCGGGCCAAATCAACACCGAATTGATTAAACCGATGAACGATATTCCGCTATTTGTCAACCTTTACGGTTCTACCGAAGGTCGATTTGAAGCCAATATTCACGCCAATAAAAAGCTAACAGACAAGTGGAGTACCTCTTTATTTCTACATGGAAATGCTCGAAAAACCAAAAACGACATGAATCACGATGGGTTTCTAGATAACCCTTTAGGTGAACAAATTAACGTGATGAATCGATGGCAATATACCAATTTAGAAAAAGGATGGATCAGTTTTTTAACTTGGAGGTATATGAAAGACAACAAACAATCCGGAGAATTCAATTACGACAAAAATAAAGATAGAATAAGCCGTATCACTGACAAGTTCGCTAAAAACTTATGGGGTTCCGAAGTTAATACAGAGAAATTTGATGTTTCTTCAAAACTGGGATATGTATTTCCAGAAATGCCCTTTCAAAGCATCGGCTTACAAATGTCGTATAACTATCACAAACAAGATTCTTATTTCGGTCTTAATCAATACGATATCAAACACAACAGTGTGTATTCCAATTTAATCTTTAGTTCAATTATCAATAACACCTTAAATAAGTTTTCGACTGGACTTAGTTTTACCTTGGATAAATACGACGAACACCTCGCTTTACCCGTAGAAACAACTTACAATCGAATCGACAATTCGGCTGGCGCCTTTTTTGAATACACCTACGACAATACCGATAACTTTAGTTTTGTAACCGGCTTCCGTTTTGATGTACA
Source organism: Flavobacterium sp. NKUCC04_CG (assembly GCF_019345525.1). Classification (GTDB taxonomy): domain Bacteria; phylum Bacteroidota; class Bacteroidia; order Flavobacteriales; family Flavobacteriaceae; genus Flavobacterium. The sequence continues at coordinate 300,494 of NZ_JAHKRA010000001.1, forward strand.
CAATAGAATGGGGGCTTTTTTCACGCCCCGATTTCACTTGAGATACAACCCATGGGATGATGCTGTGATTCGCGTTTCCGCAGGAAGAGGGAAGCGGATTGCTAATATCTTTGCCGAAAACCAAAACCTTTTTGCGAGTAATAGAGAGTTTACCATCAGTGCAGACGGAGGAAACATCTATGGACTCGACCCCGAAATAGCTTGGAATTACGGATTAAGTCTTTCTCAAGGATTTAATTTATTCGACCGAAAAGCTGATATAACAGTTGATTTTTATAGAACGGATTTTGAAAATCAAATCGTAGTGGATATAGACCAAAGTTCCCATCTCGTGAATTTTTACAACTTAGATGGAAAATCGTATGCAAACAGTCTTCAACTGGACTTAAACTACAATTTGGCAAAAAGCTTTAATCTACGCGCTGCTTATAAATATTACGATATACAAACTGATTTCAAATCGGGCAAACAAGAGCGCGCCCTACAAGCCAAACACCGTTTCTTCGCCAACTTAGAATATGAAACGCCTTTAAATAAACATCAAGGCAATTGGAAATTCGATTTCACCTACAATTGGATGGGGAAACAACGATTACCAAACACTTCGGACAACCTGCCGCAAAACCGATTACCAAACTACTCCAATCCGTTTTCAACCATGAACGCTCAAATAACCAAAGTATTTAATGAGCGATTTGAAATGTATATTGGCGGTGAAAACATCGGTAATTACCAACAAAACAGAGTTATTTTAGGCGCAAATAATCCTTTCGGCCCAGACTTTGATAGCTCTATAGTGTATGCACCTATTTTCGGACAAATGTATTATGCAGGATTGCGCTTTAAAATGAATTAAACCCTAAACAACAACGATATGAAAAATATACTTATAGCTTCCTTAGCTACTTTTTTTACGCTTACAGCTTTTGCACAAGAAAAGCCCAATAAAAATGCCAAACAAACCATTAGCGTAAAAGGCAATTGTGAAATGTGTAAAAAGAGAATTGAAAAAGCGGCCTTTTCCGTAAAAGGCGTTCGCTCAGCAGTATGGTCTAGCGACACACAAAAGCTAGAATTATTGGTTAATGAAACCAAAACAGACTCGAAGAAAGTACAAAAGGCCATAGCAGAAATCGGACACGATACAGAAGCCTATAAAGCCGAACAAAAACATTATGATGCCCTACACGGGTGTTGTAAATATCCACGTGATTAATATACTTTACACGAAATACTGTGCTTTTCTTTACGAAATGTACTAAAAAAACAGAGGACAGCCTTGGCAGACTGTCCTCTTTCAAAACAACAAAATACATCTTATGGCTAAACTCACAAACCACAAGACAAAACTTTCTTTTTCACATCAAACTTTATTTTGCTTTGCCATTATTTTTATATGACCCCTATTTATAAGTGTTGCACACTTTAAACTTTAAGGCCACTAAATATTTTTAATCGTACTGTTTTAATAAATATTTCAACAAATCGGTAGTGGTTAAAATTCCAACCAACAAATCACCTTCCATCACCGGTAAGGCTCTAAATTCTTCTTTCGAAAGTATCTCTACCGCCTCTTTTATGTTGGCATCCGCTTGTATGGTAATCAATTTTTTCGCCATGACCTGTTCTATACTAAACATATTGTATACCGTCACGTCAATCTCTTCATCAAAATCTCCAACACTGTCTGCCAAACTCACCCGCAACAAATCCGTGTAACTCAGCATTCCGATAATAGTATTTCCAGAAACTACGGGAATATGTCTTATCTTATACTTTTTAAATAGACTTTCTGCTTTAGTCAAATTATCTGTCAAATTCAACTTAATAACATTTGCAGTCATTATAGTTGATACTGGGATGCGCTGTTTCATTGTTACAATATTACATGACAAAAGTAATCGCGAAATTTACTTAAAAACATGACTTTTATCATGCTTCTCTAATTGCCTCCAGCAAACTACTTTTTAAAAAATAGTTACTCACTGCATATTACCCATTTGATTTCACTCTTATCAACCAACTGACAACTCAGTTTTTCTTGGTCAAAAACAATCACAATCTAAATAAAGTTCGTTTTAAAAAAAGCCGAATAATTATACTTAATGCGATAAAAACTAAAAAATATTTTTATTTATATATTTTCACAAAGAAATATTTCAATAAAAATATTTCTTTCCTATTTAAATCAAATTGAAATAACCAAGGCTTCAATGTTAATTTTCACCGAACTCAATCCTGATATAATCAGCAACATCTTCACTATTTAGCCTAGGTAGAATGCCCAAAAACAGCGAAAAAAAAATTTCGGAAAATAAAAAATAAATTATTTCCTAAAATTACCCGTTTTAAAAACAAAAAATTAGGGTATTTTACTTAGCAATAATCCAATTAAAAAAGGTTTTTATTATATAAATCGCTATGATAAAAGGTAATGATCACAGTGTCTTCAGTAAACACAAAACAAATCTGGGTATTAGCTATAATCTGTATTAAAAAAAAGATCACAATTGCATTATTGGACTATTATTATATATATAAAATCATGGATTACTATTTCGCTGTAAATAATATATATAGTGAGAGAAACCAATACCGCAGTGTTTGAGTACTTAAACTGATGTCAATGCAAAAAAAACATTAATACAGCATTTAGATATGGAATAACATACCTTGAGATATATAGCGTTTTTTGTCATTATCCGCAAACACAAGGTTTGTACATGGGCTGAAAGCGTATATTCCATCATCGCCCAGCTGAACGAAATCATTTCTACCACCAAAACGTTTTTCCTGAAATTTATCTATGACTGTTATTCTATAGCCTCCTTTTTCAAGTCGACCAATCGAACGCCCTGCCCAAGTTGCAAGAAGTAAATTCATTTCGACTCCATGTCATTCCATCAAACCCACTAAGCTTGAATAACTCAAGTTCGGGATCATCTATGTTTTCACCATTATTAAAATTCATTCCGACACTCCAAATATCTTCATACTGATAACTTGACTTTTTTAAATAAGTGGTTATTTGCCTATTTGGAATCCTGCGATAGTTAGTATTTGCCGTCAGATTTGATTCCAATTACCTAAAGATCGCAATGAATACAATTAATTTTAAACAAAAAAAGCCTCACGTTTCCGTGAGACTTCTAAAATGTGACCGCGGAGGGGTTCGAACCCCCAACCCTCAGAGCCGAAATCTGATATTCTATCCAATTGAACTACGCAGTCATTCTTATTTTTATTTCGTTAAAAGTTGTTTTACCAATGTAGAAATTGTTTTACCATCTGCTCTACCAGCAACCTCTTTAGTTGCCAATGCCATCACTTGTCCCATAGACCCCATACCTGCAAATCCGCCTTCCGCTATGATTTTAGTAATCATTTGTCCAACTTCTTCATCAGATAACTGCTCTGGTAAAAACTGCTCTATAACAGCTGCCTGTGCGATTTCCGGTTCTGCTAAATCAGCTCTACCTTGCTCGGTAAAAATAGCAGCACTATCCTTTCTTTGTTTTACCAACTTCTGAAGGATTTTGATTTCCTCATCTGCTGATAATTCTTCTTTAGCTCCTGATTGAGTCTGAGCTAATAACAATTCTGATTTAATTGCTCTTAATGACTCAAGGGCAACGGTATCTTTTGCTTTCATTGCGCTTTTCATAGCGTCCATGATTTTTGCTTGTAAACTCATAATTAGGTGCTTTTTTGTTGGGCAAATATAAAAAAATAACCCGAAGAAAGGAAGCCTTTTATCGGGTTATTAGTATAATTTATTTTTTTAACTAATCGACATTATCATGTAAAAAAGAATTATTTGAACGCAACTGAGTGTCGTTATTACTATCCGTTCCCAAAGACATTCTCGATTGTGAACCGTCTCTAGTAGGTGCGCTTAAATCAACCCCCATACGCTTGTATGCCGGCTCTTTTTCCAAATCGTTTAACTGCGTATTGGCGTTATTGAATTTGTAATTAAAATCCTTCATCTTTTTCTTACGTTCTTCCGTACGATTTCTCAACATTTCCTCAATAGACATTTCTACTGGAGAAATTTCCTCGTAATCGTTGGTGTCCATAGGAATCAATTCTTCTGCCGTACGGATACTAAAAGAAAAGGTTTCTTCTATTTCTTGTACTGCAGGCTTTTTACTTTTGGAATTCAACAACTCATTCTCGATTTCCATATAGTCTTCCAAGGAGTAGCGAACTACTTCTTCCGGAGCTTTGGTAATGATTTGCGAACGTTGTTCCGATGAAAGTGAAGAAATAATATGCTTCGCTTCATTAACCTTAATTTGATTTACCTCTTCCGAAAAATGAAACAAAACCGGCTCTTCTTCAACAACTTCTTGTTTTGGAATATCGAAATCAAATTCAAATTTGTCGCGAATTACGGGCTCCGCTTTCTTAAAGATAACGAACTCCGGTTCTACTACATGTAAATCTCTTAAATCGCGAACACCTCTATTACTTTTATCTTCCTGTGTATTTGCCTCTGGAGCAGTTGCAGGAGTAACTATTTCGAAAAAAACATCTAAATCAGCTGGTGCGTTTTCAGATACATTAACTTCCGCTATTGTTTTTTTTTCAACATCAAAACCTCCCTGATCATCTGAATCATTCGGGTTGTGATGATCATCTAAACCAAAAACTACTTTTTCCTCAGAAATTTCAGCCGTCACTTGATTGGTCAAAGGTTCTTCTGGAGTTGAAAAATTAAAAGATGGTAAGTTTTTTTGAGATAAATCTCTTACTACTTTTTGCTCTTCCTCTAAAGCATGAACAATTACGCGCTCTTCAGCAGAATTAACTATAACTTTCTGTTGTTCTACATTAAAACCCGTTGCAATAATTGTCACTGCTACCGATTCTCCTAAAGACTCATCTTCACCAACCCCCATAATGATGTTTGCATTATGACCGGCTTCGGTTTGAATATGATCATTGATCTCTCCAATTTCGTCTATAGTAATTTCATTCGTTCCAGAAACAATCAATAACAAGACGTTTTTAGCGCCTGTGATTTTATTGTCGTTTAACAACGGAGAATCTAACGCTTCAACAATAGCATCTTTTGCACGAGTCTCCCCAGATGCAATAGCCGATCCCATTATTGCTGTACCACTGTCAGACAAGACGGTTTTGGCATCTTTTAAATCGATGTTTTGCGTATAGTGATGGGTAATTACTTCAGCTATACCTCTAGAGGCTGTTGCCAAAACTTCATCTGCTTTAGAGAACCCTGCTTTAAAACCTAAGTTTCCGTAAACTTCTCTTAGTTTATTATTATTGATAACAATCAGTGAATCCACATTTTTACGCAAACGCTCCACTCCTTTTAAAGCCTGTTCTTGACGAACTTTTCCTTCAAATTGAAACGGAATTGTTACGATACCTACCGTAAGAATGTTTCTCTCTTTAGACAATTGTGCGATTACCGGCGCTGCTCCTGTACCAGTTCCTCCACCCATACCTGCAGTAATGAAAACCATCTTGGTGTTAACATCCAACATTTTTTCAATTTCCTCGATACTTTCTAAAGCGGATTGCTGACCCACTTCTGGATTGGCACCTGCCCCTAAACCTTCTGTCAGATTAATTCCCAACTGAATTTTATTGGGTACGGTACTGTTTTGTAACGCCTGTGAATCGGTATTACAGACAACGAAATCAACTCCTTTAATCCCTTGCTTAAACATGTGATTAATAGCATTGCTTCCGCCTCCACCTACTCCAATTACTTTAATTACGTTTGATTGATTTTTAGGTAAATCAAACTTTATACTTTCAAAATCTGTATTCTCCATACGTAGCGTTTTTATTCTGACTTATCAATAAATTCCTTAATCTTGTTATAGAAATGAAACAAAAATCCATTTTTAAATTTGTCTGCAGTAGACACTGTTTCTACTTCTTTTTTAGGCTTCACTATCTCTTCAACAGTTACAGGCTCGGTCGATGATAGGGACTCAAAATGATTATCTTGATGGTCTACTACCCTTTCTACACGTTCTGTTTCCCTAAACTGCATCGGATTGTGTTGCTTTTTGGTGTCGTTAAATTCTTGCATAGAAATCGCACCTTGAGTTTGATTTTTTTCGCTTTCCATAACTAAACCTACAGCAGTTGCAAATAGAGGGCTTGAGATTTCTTTTTCAGAGTCTCCTGCCAAATGCTCGTTTGGATACCCTATTCGAGTATCTATACCCGTAATATATTCTACTAACTGTTTGATGTGTTTCAATTCTGAACCACCTCCTGTTAAAACGATTCCTGCAATTAATTTTTTTCTAGGATTTTCATATCCATAGGTTTTAATTTCTGCAAATACCAATTGTACAATTTCTTCTACACGGGCATGAATGATTTTCGACAGGTTTTTTAACGATATTTCTTTAGGCTCTTTTCCTCTTAATCCAGGAATAGACACAATTTCATTATCTTTATTCTCACCAGGCCAAGCCGATCCAAACTTCGTTTTTAACAACTCTGCTTGCTTTTCAATAATCGAACAACCCTCTTTTATATCTTCTGTTATAACATTTCCTCCAAAGGGAACCACAGCCGTATGTCTGATAATTCCATCTTTAAAAATAGCCAAGTCTGTAGTACCTCCACCGATATCGATTAAGGCCACACCTGCCTCTTTTTCTTCTTGACTTAAAACAGCCTCTGCAGAAGCTAAAGGCTCTAAAGTAATACCCGACAATTCCAGTCCGGCATCTTTAATACATCGACCCGCATTTTTTATCAATGCCGCTTGCCCTACCACTACGTGAAAGGTAGCTTCTAAACGAGCACCATACATTCCTATAGGCTCTTTTATACCTGCTTCACCGTCAATTTTAAATTCTTGCGGCAATACATGAATAATTTCCTCCCCAGGTAGCATGCTTAACTTTTGAACTTGACTGATCAACATTTCAATATCCTTATCACCGATGACTTCATCGGGATTGGAACGACTGATATAGTCGCTGTGCTGTATGCTACGAATATGTTGCCCAGCTATACCAACAACCACATTCTTTATCTTATAACCCGAAGAAGCTTCTGCTTCTGCCACGGCATTTTGAATGGATTGAATGGTCTGCGTAATATTATTAACCACACCTCTCTTTACCCCTAAACTTTTCGCTTTTCCAAGTCCTAGGATTTCGAGTTTACCATACTCGTTTTTCTTTCCTATCATGGCAACGATTTTCGTCGTTCCAATATCTAATCCTACCGCTATATTATCTTTTTTCATATTCTAAAATTTGGTACACACTACTTGTTGGGTAAATCTGAGATTTATTGTTTTATAACTATCGATTAGGGTATCGTTTTGTGCATAGTGCAAAAAGGCCTTGTAATTGGCAAATTTGCGCTCTACTTCATCACAACGTCCAAACAAAATATCAAAATTGTGGTTTCTATTCTTCATGATCAACGTCTGATCGGGCTGAATAACAATCCCAGTTATACTTGTTTTTAAAAAATCATCCCCGCTTATGGCTGTTAAAACTCGAGTTATATTTTTCCTGTTTGCATCATTTACGACCCCCTCAATCACCGGTACTCGCGCCGAAAAACTTTCAGACATCGGCATATCATCCCCCTTAGTATCAAGGTAATGAGTACCCCTATCTGAGCTCACTCGGGCTATGGCTACTTTCTGGAGCACATCTGCCATTAAAACCCCATCAACTGTTGTGTAAACTTGAGCCTCAGCAATCATATCATGCTTCAACAGTTCAAGCTCCAACCTATTCAAATCTAATATAGATTTATGAATATTAGAAGTTCTTGGAAAATATTGTATCAACAAGTTATTAACCACTTCTGAAGTCACAAAAAAGCCCTTATTATCAAGGAATCTAACCTCAATTCGCCCCAATTCTCTGGCTTCATTGCGCTTATTCGAAAACGAAAACAGGAAAATCATCGCAAAAAAGACCAGCCAAATGCGGATATCATTCCATTTTATTTTCTTAAAAAACTTTATCAAAACCTCTTTTTTTTAACTATTTATTTAATCTTTAATTTTTCTTCAATCGCAGTTTTAATTTTAGCTACTTCTTCACCTATATCTCCTGCTCCAATCGTTACTATAATCTCAGCATCTGACTCTAAAATGAATGAAATCAAATCCTCCTTAGCTACCAAATACTTGTTTTTTGCTGTAATTTTATCTAACAATACCGCCGAAGTTATTCCGTCCATAGGCAACTCACGAGCTGGGTAAATATCCAATAAAGCTACCTGCTCAAATTGAGATAAACTAGCGGCAAAACCATCCATAAAGTCGCGAGTTCTACTGTATAAATGCGGTTGAAAGACAGCCAAAACCTTACGCCCTACATACAATTCTGAAACCGCCTGAAAAACAGCATTAATCTCAGTTGGGTGATGCGCATAGTCGTCGATATACACCTTTTCAGGTGTTCTAACTTTATATGAAAATCGTCTCCTAACTCCTTCAAAACTCGCTAAAGCCGCTGTAATTTTATCCGAAGCCACTCCATAAGTATAGGCCATAGCAAAGGCCAATAACGCATTGGAAATATTATGGTGTCCTGGCAAAGCAAAACGAACATCACTTATAAGCTCGGTAGGCGTTTTAATATCAAACACATACCAGCCGTTGTCAATTCTAATATTTCTAGCTTCAAAATCTGCTTCACCTAAAACGGCTACCGTTTTCCCTTCTAGATTCACCTGAGGGGTTCTAAAAAAGTTGTTTTTGTCGGTAATTTTATCGGCAAAATCACGAAACGAAATCAACATTTCTTCTTGGGTACCAAAAATATCCAAATGATCAGCATCTGTAGAAGTAATACAAGCCATATCCGGATACAATTTTAAAAACGAACGATCAAATTCATCCGCTTCTACAACCGTTACCGTTTTACCATCACCAATTAAATTGGTTTGATAGTTCTCGACTATACCTCCCAAAAAGGCTGTAACGTCTAAGCCGCTTTGATATAAGATATGCCCTAATATACTCGATGTAGTCGTTTTACCATGCGTTCCCGCAACGGCAAAACAATACGTATCTTTGGTTATAATGCCCAGTACTTCCGCTCGCTTTTGAATGGTGAATTTATTTTCAATAAAATAGTTCCATTCCAAATGTGCTTTTGGCACTGCAGGAGTAACTACAACTAAGGTAGTTTCTGCATCGCAAAACGCTTTGTCGATTTGAGCTATATCATCGTTGAAATGAATAGCTATTCCCGCCTCAATCAGTTCATCAGTAAGCTGTGTAGGCGTTTTATCATAGCCTGCAACCTGCTTACCTATATTTTTAAAATATCGAGCAAGAGCACTCATTCCGATTCCTCCGATTCCTATAAAATATACGCTCTTAATCTTATTGATATCCATTTTACTACTTTATGTATTTTACAATTTGGTCAACAATTTCTTTTGTCGCGTTGGGCAAAGCTCCTTTTTTAATGTTTTCTGAAAGCAATGCTTGATGCGCTGCATCGTGCAACAAGTCGTAAAATTGCCTATCAAAAGCTTCGTCTAAGTCGCGCTCTGCTATCATTATTGCACCGTTTTTAGAAACAATACTTTGAGCATTTTTTGTCTGATGATCCTCGGCAACATTCGGAGAAGGAATAAACAAAACCGGTTTTCCGACTATGCTTAATTCCGAAACAGAAGATGCCCCTGCTCTGGAAATAATAATATCCGCCGCAGCAAATACCAAATCCATACGATCTATAAAATCCAATACCCGAACATCTTTAGACTCAAAACGCTGGTACTCGTCTTTGTAGAATTTACCACACTGCCAAATCACTTGTAAATGTTCGTGTTTTAATTTAGGCAACTGCTCTTCAATCAATTGATTGATTCGTCTAGCACCCAAACTCCCCCCCAACACCAATACGGTTTTTTTTGCGGGATTTAACTTAAAATAAACCAAAGCCTCTTCGCGCTTGGATGTTATTTCCAATAAATCTTGTCGTACAGGATTTCCCGTTTTAACCAGTTTATTCACATCGAAAAAACGCTCCAAACCATCATAAGCCACACATATCTTTACCGCCTTGTGAGCTAACATTTTATTGGTAATTCCCGGATAAGAATTTTGCTCTTGAATCAAGGTCGGAATCCCCATAGAAGCAGCAACTTTTACTACGGCTCCACTAGCAAAACCGCCAGTTCCAATCACCATATCAGGTTTAAAAGCTTTGATGATTTTTCTGGATTTCAGTAAGCTCGACAAAAACTTAATCGGAAACATCAAATTGTCTGCCGTGAGCCGACGCTGTATTCCGGAAATCCAAAGACCCTCAATCGGATAACCCGCTGCAGGAACTTTTTGCATCTCCATCTTATCACGTGCTCCAACAAACAAGATTTCCGCATTCGAGAATCGAGATTTTAATTCGTTAGCAATAGCAATAGCGGGATAGATGTGTCCACCTGTCCCACCACCGCTAATAATAAATCTAGGATTCTCTTTCATTTGTCTTTAATATTTTTACACTTCGGTCAAATGCAATCGCCTTTATATAAGTTCCGCTTACGACCAATCAATTAGCATTTATGGCGATGCCATTTGTCTTTAATATTTTTACACTTCGGTCAAATGCAATCGCCTTTATATAAGTTCCGCTTACGACCAATCAATTAGCATTTATGGCGATGCCATTTGTATTTAATATTTTTACACTTCGGTCAAATGCAATCGCCGTTTGATAAATACTGTTCCTTACTAACTATAGTACTTACGACAATATCACTTTATTTATTTCGAACAGCATCCATTGGATTACCATCCGATTCATTAACCGCATCCAATTCGGCTAAAGCCAATTGTTGCTCTTTCATATGTTTTAATAAAAGCTCTTGTAATGCTTTTTCTTTTTCTTCTTTTTCTAATTCTTCCAATTTGATTTCCTCTTCCTTCTTAGTAACACTGAGAATGATTCCCAAAGAAATACAAGTCATCCAAATCGAGGTTCCACCACTACTTACTAAGGGTAAAGTCTGACCTGTGGTTGGCAATAATTCTACCGCAACACCCATATTAATCAGCGCTTGGAATATGATATAAAATCCCAATCCAACCACCAACAACTTTCCAAACATGGTTGGGGCTTTATGCGAAGCTCGTAAGAAGCGAAAAAACAGACAGAGGTAGGCAAATAAAATAGCAAATCCGCCAATCATACCATATTCCTCTACGATAATCGCATATATAAAATCCGAAGACGATTGTGGTAAAAAGTTTTTCTGAACACTTTTACCCGGGCCTAAACCACTTAATCCTCCTGTTGCAATAGCAATTTTGGCGTTTTCGATCTGATAGACATCTACATTCTCATGATCTGCCGCCGTAAATCTATCGATACGACTCAACCAGGTATCAACCCTATTGGGCATCACCGAAGGAAAAGCTTTGGCTACCAAGAAAAACATCATCAATGCCGCCAAGCCCGTAGCGCAGATTACAGCCAAATATTTAATTGGATACCTTCCAACATATACCAGCATACAAACCATTACAAAAATAAGCGCCGCTGTAGATAAATTGGAAGGCAAAATTAGACCAACCACTATAAATACAGGTGCCCACAACCACATTAATGACGATTTAAACGTGATTACTTTATTTTCAAAATTAGCCAAATACTGAGCCACATAAACCATAAGTACTACCGACGCCACCGACGAGGTTTGGATACTTACGTTTACAAAGGGAATATTGACCCATCTATTCGCATTGGCACCTCCAATAGTTTTACCTTGAAAAGCAGTAAGCATCAATAAGATAATCACAAAAATCATCGCAAAAAAAGAAATAGCCCTAAAGCGATGGTAAGGCATTCTATGTACAAAATATAAGGCGCACATTCCGATAGACAAATGGACTAAGTGCTTAAACAAATAACCCGCTGTCGTCGTTCCAGCTCCAACCGTATAGACAAGATTGGTACTCGCACTAAAAACAGGCATAAACGAAAACATAGCCAATAGAAAAACTAATGCCCAAATGATTTTATCGCCTTTTAAATGTGAGAGAATTTCCTTCATCATACTTTATTATAATTACAAATTTTGTACGGCTTGTTTGAATTGATTTCCACGATCTTCATAACTGCTAAACAAATCAAAGCTCGCACAAGCAGGAGATAATAAAACCGTATCACCATCTTCCGAAAGTTTGGCTGCAATTTTCACCGCTTCGTCCATACTTGTAGTTTCTACAAAAACATCTACTACATTTTTATATGCCGCTTTTATTTTCTCGTTGTCTACTCCCAGACAAACGATACTTTTTACTTTTTCGCGAACTAACGACATCAACTCGTCGTAATCATTTCCTTTGTCAACACCACCTACTATCCAAACCGTTGGTGTTTTCATGCTTTCCAAAGCATAAAAAGTGGCATTGATATTAGTTGCTTTAGAATCGTTGACATACTGTACATTTTTAATCTTTAGCACTTTTTCTAAACGATGTTCTACCGCTTGAAAATCAGATAAACTCTCTCTAATCGTTTGTTTTCTAATTCGCATCAATTGCGCTACTGTAGTTGCTGCCATAGCATTCTTTACGTTGTGTTTACCCTCTAAAGAAATATCGTTAATTGCCATAATGATCTGTTCGTTGTTGCTATTCGCTATTATATTTTCATCGCTTACATAAGCGCCTGTTATCTGTTCATTTATCAAAGAAAATGGTATTTTCTTTGCTTTTATATTATGGTTCGCCAACCACTTTGCAATCTCCACATCATCCGCATCATAAATCAGATAATCATCTACTGTCTGATTCATCGTTATTCGAAATTTAGCGTCGATATACTCTTGATAGTCGTAATGGTAACGATCTAAATGATCGGGACTCAAATTGGTAATAACTGCAATATGCGGTCTGTATTCCTCAATTCCATCCAATTGAAAACTACTCAACTCCAAAACGTATGTTTTATTCGGGTCCTCAGCCACTTGTTTGGCGAAACTGTCCCCGATGTTTCCAGCAACAACCGCATTTAAACCCCCTCTTTTTAAAAGATGTGCGGTTAACATGGTCGTTGTTGTTTTACCATTACTACCCGTAATGGCAATAGTAGGTTGTTTACAAAACGGATACGCAAATTCTATTTCAGATATTATTTTAATTCCGCTGTCTTTTATTTTTACAATAATTGGGGCTTTGTCAGGAATACCAGGGCTTTTTACTACCACATCAGCCGACAAAATAATGTCTGCAGTATGTTGCTGTTCTTCCCAAGAGATCTGATGTTGCTCGAGTACAACTTTATATTTGTCTGCAATTTTTCCAAAATCGGATACAAACACATCAAAACCTTGTTGAATCGCCAATATGGCGGTTCCAACACCACTTTCTCCTCCTCCTAAAATGACTAGCCTTTTCATCTTATCTCAGTTTTAGTGATACCAAACAAAATATGCCTAATAAAATGGCTATAATCCAGAAACGCGTCACAATTTTACTTTCGTGATAGCCCTTTTTTTGAAAATGATGATGCAAAGGAGCCATTAAAAAGATTCGTCTGCCCTCGCCAAATTTTCGTTTGGTGTATTTAAAATAGCCCACTTGCACTACTACAGATAGATTCTCCGCTAAAAAAACACCGCATAAAACGGGAATTAATAGTTCTTTCCTAACTGCTATAGCCAATACGGCTATAATTCCACCTATGGTTAAACTTCCCGTATCTCCCATAAATACTTGTGCGGGAAAAGTATTGTACCACAGAAACCCGACGAGTGCGCCGACAAATGCGGCTATAAACACCGTCATTTCTCCGGAGTTGGGGATATACATAATATTGAGGTAGTTCGAAAAAATAACGTTACCTGAAATAAATGCAAAGATTCCCAAAACCAGCACGGATATGGCCGAGGTTCCTGCCGCCAACCCGTCTATACCATCAGTTAAATTTGCTCCGTTGGAAACGGCCGTAACTATAAAAATTACAATAGGAATAAATATCAGCCAAGCTAATTTTTCATATCCATCTCCCATCCACGCCAAAACTTTACCGTAATCAAATTCATTATTTTTTAAAAAAGGAATAGTGGTAGCTGTCGATTTTACGTCGTATTTGCTCACTTCGGCATGCACAGCTACATTGGTAGGAGTTTCACGAACCGTTACACTCGGATGAAAATACAATACCGAACCCACCAACAAACCCAAACCAATTTGACCGATAACCTTAAAACGTCCCTTTAAACCTTCTTTGTCTTTTTTAAATACTTTGATATAATCATCTAAAAAACCAATTGCTCCCATCCACAGGGTGGTTACAATGAGCAATAAGACATAAATATTATCCAATCTCGCGAACAACAATACTGGAATCAATGTTGAAATAATAATAATTACCCCGCCCATAGTCGGTGTACCTGATTTCTCTTTTTGCCCTTCTAATCCCAATTCTCTGACTGTTTCACCTATTTGCTGTTTATGCAAAAAATTGATGATTCGCTTTCCATAGATAATCGAAATCAACAACGAGAAGATGATCGCCATTCCAGAACGAAAGGTGATGTATTGAAAAACTCCTGTTCCCGGAATCTTGAAAAAATGGTCTAAATATTGAAACAGATAATACAGCATACTTTATTATTTACTTAATTGTTCTAGATATTCCTTAACGATCAAAAGGTCGTTGAAGTCTGTACGTACTCCTTCGATTTCTTGATAGGTTTCGTGCCCTTTACCTGCAATCAAAATGATATCGCCATTTTGAGCCAATTGACAGGCGGTTTTAATCGCTTGTCTTCGGTCTTCAATAATCATGACTTTCTTTTGATTTTGTGGTTCTACTCCTTGTTCCATTTCTCTAAGAATCTCATTAGGGTCTTCGAATCGTGGATTGTCAGAAGTCAAAATCACTTTATTACTCTCCTCAGTGGCTATTTGTGCCATCACAGGTCTTTTTGTTTTATCTCTATTTCCGCCACAACCAACTACCGAAATCAAGGTTTCGTTATAAGTCCGTATCGAGTTAATGGTTTTGATAACATTGTCCAAAGCATCCGGAGTATGAGCATAGTCCACTATAGCTGTAATTTGATTTACAACGATATATTGAAAACGCCCTGCCACACTTTGAAGCTTGCTTATTTCTACCAAAACCGCTTCTTCCGACACGCCCAATTCAATTGCTGCTGCATAAACCGCCAATAGGTTATAAGCATTAAAATCACCTATTAATTGAACCCAAATTTCTTTGCCGTTGATTCGCATCAACATACCCGAAAATTGGCTTTCCAAAATCGCAGCTCTATAATCTGCCATCGATTTTAACGCATAGGTCTTAACCTTAGCAGTAGTGTTTTGAACCATGATTGGTCCATTTTTATCGTCTTGATTGGTTATTGCAAAAGCCGTTTTGGGCAATTGATCAAAAAATATCTTTTTTGCATCTCGATATTCTGCAAAGGTTTTGTGGTAATCTAAATGATCATGTGAAAGGTTCGTAAAAATACCTCCTTCAAATCGCAAAGCACTCGTTCTCTTTTGAACGATACCGTGTGAACTCACCTCCATAAAACAATATTCACAACCCGCCTCAACCATTTTATGCAACCAACGATTAATCGCAATGGAATCTGGAGTAGTATGACTGGCTTCAAAATCAGCCTTGCCTACGGTTACTTTAACCGTCGACAACAAACCTACTTGATATCCCAGATTGGTAAACAAATGATACAACAAAGAAGCAACAGTGGTTTTACCATTGGTCCCCGTTACACCAACTAATTTTAACTTTGTTGACGGATTATCATAAAAATTATCTGCCATTTGAGCCACAGCCAAATGCGTATCAAGTACCTGCACATAGGTAATGCCCGAAATGACTTCTGCGGGAATTACCTCGCATAAAACAGCACAAGCTCCTCCAGCAATCGCCTTCTGAATAAAATCATGCCCATCTACTTGCGTTCCTTTTATCGCAATAAAAACCGAGGTAGCTGTTACATCTCTCGAATCGAAAGTCAGGTGATCAATATCCATAAAGGTGTTACCCAAAACGGATTCGATGCCTACTTTGTACAATATGTCTTTTAACTGTTTCACGATAATTCTAATACAATTGTTTGATTTTTCTCTATGGGCTGCCCTTCAACTATAGACTGTTTTTTTACTTTTCCAACTCCTCTTGAAACCACTTTTAATCCCATATTTTCCAATAGTGGAATCGCATCCATCACATACATCCCTTTAACATTAGGCATCACAGCCGTGTCTTTTTGTGCTTCACTATAGTAACTGTTGTAATCCTGAACTTGATTCTTGATTACCTCATCTATGTTTTTTATCTCTTTGGTAAAAGGCACATCTGTAAATATCTTTTGAGCAATCCTCTTAAATACCGGTCCAGCCACATCGGCTCCGTAGTAACTCTTTGCTCTATTGGGCTTATGAATAACTACTATACACGAATATTTTGGATTAACCGCAGGAAAATAGCCCGCAAAAGACGACGCATAATACATGTCTTTTCCTTTTCCACCACCATAATTTACTTGAGCCGTACCCGTTTTACCGGCCATTGAAAAGTTGGGAGAATACAATTTTCTACCTGTTCCCTTTTTAACCACATTGGCCAAAACGGCTTGAACTTGCGCAATCACTTCCGGAGAAGCAATCTGCGGATTGATAACCTGTTTCTCAAAAACCTCTATGGGTTTATTAAATTCTCTCACTTCTGATACAAAAATGGGTTTTACCATTTCTCCATTATTGGCCACAGCATTATATAAGGTAAGTGTCTGTAATGGCGTCACTGACAAACCATATCCGAAAGCCATCCAAGGCAAAGCAATCCCACTCCATCCTTTAGTACCAGGCTTTGGTATATAAGGCACTCCCTCTCCTTTTAAAGCAATACCCAAAGGTCTATCCATCCCTATTTTATGCAAATAGTTAGTAAACTGACGTGGATTGTCTTTATAAGCCTCATTGACTGCCTGAGTAATTACCGTATTAGACGAAAGCTCTATACCACGAGCTAAGGAAATCTTCCCGTAACCGCCCCTTTTGGAATCATTAACTCTTCTTCTATAAAAACTCACAACGCCTTCATGAGTATCAAATACCGTGGCTGTATCTGCTTTTTTATCTTGCAGCAATGCCAATAAACTCGCTAATTTAAAAGTTGACCCGGGTTCGTGTTTTTCAACTACGGCATAATTGACCGTTTCGTAATAATTCCCAGTATCTGAACGCCCTAAATTTGAAATTGCCTTAATAGCTCCCGTTGCGGTTTCCATCACAATAACACAACCGTGGTCTGCTTCGTAATACTCCAATTGCTTTAATAAAGCATGATGGGCAATATCTTGTATATAAACATCAATGGTCGATACAACATCTTTACCATCTTTTGGTTCTACTTCATTTTCGTCGTTAATCGGTTTATAATGACTACGCGACATTCTTTGCATCATTCGATGTCCGTCTGTACCGTTAAGGTATTGTGAGAAGGCACCTTCTATTCCAACACGTGTAATGGTTTTATCGTCGTTAATCCGTTCATAGCCAATAGTTCGCTGTGCAATTTTTCCGATAGGATGTTCACGTATCGTCTTTTGTTCCGTAATCATCCCTCCTTTATTGGACCCCAGACGAAATAACGGAAATGATTTTATACGTATATATTGGGTATAACTCAATCCACGAGTGATAAAAACATATCTGTTTTTATTTGCTCGTCCCGTTCTCAACAACACTTCAAAATAACTGGACGGCTTACCCATCATTACGGATAAGGAATCCGATAAGGGTTTTACAAATTTTTCAAAATCCTCTTGTTTGGATGCCATAGCATCAAAACGAATCGTGTAATTCGGAATTGAAGTCGCTAATAAACTACCGTCTGCAGAATAAATATTCCCGCGATTGGCAGGAATATCTTCTTTTTTAACGGTATTATCTTTCGCTTTTTGACGTAATTCATCCCCCTCCACATACTGAATATTGACGAGTCGATATACTATCCCAATCACCATTAGCACCATGACTAAGGAGACGAGGTATATATTCATATAGATATTTTTATTATCTACTGCCATAGCTTAAATATTCCTTTTTTTTCTTCTTGAACTACTTTAATCTTTTGCGGCGGAACCTCAGAAGGGAAAATTCCCTTTTCTTCCATTTTTCCAGAAACCGTAGATTCCATTTTCAATTCCATCAATTCTGATCTCGTATCCACAAATTCTGATCGCAACTCCTTCACCTCATGGTTCAATTCTGCTATGCGAAAGTTTTTACTTTCATAATAGTGAATATTTGCAATCATGACCAAAGACAACACTATGAGATAAATAATAAAAAGCCAGTTTTTCATCGAACTTTCGTCGATTAAGTACTTTGCTCTTATTATATTATATACACTTAATTTCATGTGCTACCTCCTTATTTCTTTTCTGCTATTCTTAGTTTTGCAGAACGTGCCCGATTATTTATTCGTATTTCTTCTGCGGAGGGAACTATTAATTTCCCCAATTGCTTTAATGGAACTTCAAATCGTCCATAAAAATCTTTTTCCGGCTCTCCTTCAAACATACCGTTTTTCATAAAACGCTTAACCAGTCGGTCCTCTAAAGAGTGGTAAGAAATAATGCTTAACCTTCCTCCAGGTTTTAATAATTCCTCACTTTCTTCCAACATCTCCTTGAGTACATCAATTTCTTGATTAACCTCTATACGGATAGCTTGGTATATTTGCGCCAATATTTTATGGCTTTTGTGATTCGGTAAAAAACGAGCCAAAATCTCTTTGAGCAGTTCTGAATTTTTAATTTCATTTTCCTTTCTTGCTTCAACTATCACACTCGCCATCGCACCAGCATTGTTGAGCTCACCATAATCTGCCAGAACTCTTTTGATTTCTGCTTCTGTATATTCGTTAACGACATTAAAAGCTGTAATTCCACCCGACTGATTCATTCTCATATCCAATTCTGCCTCAAAACGCGTTGAAAAGCCGCGCTCAGCCACATCAAATTGATGGGAAGAAACACCCAAGTCACCCAAAATTCCATCCACTTCTTTAATACCATAAAAACGCAGGTATCTTTTTATAAAGCGAAAATTCTGATTGATCAACGTAAATCGACTATCGTCGATTGCATTTTCCAAAGCATCGGTATCTTGATCAAAAGCAAATAGTTTTCCATTTTCTCCCAATCGACTTAGAATTTCCTTAGAATGACCTCCGCCACCAAAAGTTACATCTACATAAACACCGTCAGGCTTGATTGCCAAACCATCTACACTCTCTTTTAATAAAACCGGATTGTGATACTCGTTCTCGTTACTCATCTAAATTCATATTTCCCATTACTTCTTCTGCCAAGGCACCAAAATCAAAATCATCATTGTTTAATGCCGCTTCGTATAAGTTCTTATCCCATATTTCGATAATATTCACTTTGGAAGACAAAACCAGGTCTTTCGATATTTTTGCGAACTCCACCAAGTCTTTCGACACTAATAACCGTCCAGCATCGTCAATTTCAACCATTTTTACACCCGCCATAAACTTGCGGATAAAATCATTATTCTTCTTTACAAAGCGGTTGAGACCATTGATTTTTGCCATCATCAAATTCCACTCACCCATAGGCCAAAGCTCCAAACAAGGTTCAAAAACTGAGCGCTTTAGCACAAAACCATCGGCTATAGCCGGTAGCTGCTTCTTCAGAGAAGCAGGAACCGACACCCGTCCTTTGGCGTCTATTTTACACTCGTATGTCCCAATTATTGAAGTCAAAAGTTGATTTGATTTGATTTAATAGCAAATGTAGGTATTTTTTTACCACCTTTTACCACTTTCCCCCACTTTGTTGATAAGTTTTTCCACTTTAACGCTTTTCCCTCCCAAACACAGCTAACCAACTCATTAACAACAGTAAGAGCTTCATTTAGAAATCATAAAAAAACGCTAATAGGGTTCCATTTTTGGATAATAAAAATCTAAAAAAACGCAAAAAATAAGTTTTTGCTTTATCACTAAAACGGGTAAAAACGGGTTATTTTACGACTTAAGCTTGTTTCTTTTTTTCATTTTCATCAATTATCAAAAATTGTAAATTATAAAGTTATATATTTGTATGGATTTAAAAATCGCATAAACTTATACATGGAGCGAACTTTAAAAGAAGAAAGTAAATACCGTTATTATGAGGTAGGAGAAGGTATTCCTATAATTATACTTCACGGTTTGATGGGTGGATTGAGTAACTTCGACGGAGTGAGCAATTTTTTCCCTAGCGCAGGTTATAAAGTAGTCATTCCAGAACTGCCCTTATATACAAATAACATTTTAAAAACCAACGTAAAGGCCTTTGCAAAATTTGTAAAGGACTTCATTACGTTTAAAGGTTATACCGAAGTCATCTTAATGGGTAATTCATTAGGAGGGCATATTGCATTGTATCATGCCAAGATGTATCCGGAAAAAGTTAAGGCATTGGTTTTAACAGGAAGCTCGGGCTTGTATGAAAGTGCTATGGGCGATAGTTATCCCAAACGCGGTGATTACGAATATATCAAAAAGAAAGCTCAGGACGTATTTTATGACCCGGCTATTGCAACTAAAGAATTGGTTGATGATGTATTTGCAACGGTAAATGATCGTATTAAATTGATCAAGACCCTAACCATTGCCAAAAGTGCTATCCGTCATAATATGTCAAAAGACTTGCCGAAGATCAATATTCCGACTTGTTTAATCTGGGGTAGAAACGACCAAGTTACTCCACCAGAAGTGGCTATAGAATTTCACGAATTACTACCGGATTCTGATTTATTTTGGATTGAAAAGTGTGGCCATGCCGCTATGATGGAATGCCCGAACGAATTCAACGAAATATTCTTAAACTGGTTAAAAACCCGCAACATATAAACGGAGCATGAAAATAAATACAGCAGAATTTATCATAAGCAATTCAGATGTTACCAAATGTCCGAAAGAGATGTTACCGGAATATGCTTTTATCGGTCGCTCAAACGTTGGTAAATCATCGTTGATTAACATGCTTACCAATCAGAAGCATTTAGCAAAAACGTCGAGTAAGCCAGGTAAAACACAATTAATCAACCACTTTAAAATCAACTCCAATTGGTTTTTGGTCGATCTACCGGGTTACGGCTACGCTAAGGTTTCCAAAAAAGCCAAATCGACCTTCCAACGTTTTATTACAGACTATTTTGAAAGGAGAGAACAGCTTATCGCTGCTTTTGTTTTAATTGACATTCGTCACGATGCACAGGCTATCGATTTAGATTTTATCAATTATCTCGGAGAAAGCGAAATTCCATTTGCCATCATCTTTACAAAAGCAGATAAGATTGGAAAAACAAAAGTACAACAACACATCGCTGCTTACACAAAATCCATTTTAGCAAACAATTGGGCGGAAATGCCTCAATACTTTATAACCTCCGCAACAGATGGCTTAGGCAAAGAAGATGTATTACAATATATTGACGAAATCAATCACGAACTGTTTAAAAACGGTAATTAATAAAAAAGAGACTCTTGCGAGTCTCTTTTTTATTATAATTAAATCGTAATCGGCAGCATTACAATGCTTAAAAACCACCATCTCCACTCGTATTGACAATTTGAAAATCTTGCGTGGTTTTATTTGGTTAATTCGAGTTTTTCTGCAAAGTAGTCGCAAAAATCTCTCATGGTTGCGGCCATCTTATCCTCATCAGTTGCTCTTTCAAAAGTATCCGCCATCGCTACTAAGGTTTGATGAAAGAACTGCTTCATCTCATCCACTGGCATATCTTTGGTCCAAAGATCGATCCTTAAGGTTTCTTGCGTATTGCTATCCCATACAGACAGCAACATCGCTTTAGCAACAGCCTGATTAATTCCTCCATCCTTAGCGGACCAATTCAATTTTTCAGGAACTTTATTCTCATCTAATTCTACCTGAATATTAATTTCAGAAGTATGTTTTGCGCTCATTTTACTTTTTTGGTTTATATCGAGATTCGTCAAAAATTTCTTTTGTGTCTTTTTGCAAAAGCGTTTGCAAAGTTACGTCATTATTCTTCATATAAGCACGCACAATCTGCCAACCTAACCAAGACCCTGTTCTTCCCGGAGACTCCGAATCAATATCTAAATAATATTTCGAGAAAGGGCTCGGATGTATAAAGCGGGTTTGCAATTTATAGTCTGTACTAAACATCAGTTTTTCATTGACGAAATAACTCCACATTTGCGACTCATTCAATTCACACCACTTCATCTGCTCCTCGGTATACATCATAATAACAGCAGGAGAAACATCGGGTAACAACATTTCCTTGGCATATAAAATTTTCCCCTGATTAATCATGTGCCACAACAAGGTCTTACTATTTAAAGGAGGTATTTTAGTCGTAATAAATGCGTTAGCCACGTCAGGCAATATTTGATTGGGTTCAAATTCCACTCGCAAATATTCCGGAAATCCTTGATAGAAACGGTGGTCTTTCCCCAAATAGGTGTCTAACGAAATCAAAACCAATGAATCTGCATAGATTGCCTTAGATTCGATATCAACCTCAGAAATCAAGGTAATCACCCGCTTAGGATCTTCTTCGGGATAATAATATTTTATTCGTTGAAATAAACTGGTTAACCCAACACTCAACTGGTCTAAGTTTTTAAATTTCTTTTGCACCTCATCATGCAATTCTACAAACAAGGTGTCTTTTTTCTTTTCCATCCAAAACTTATCGTCGAATTGAGCGGGAAAAAAGAAAGGAAAACGCTTTTTTAAGGCTGGGAAATCGGCTTCAGTTGTATCGTAAAATAATTGGTCAAATCGCTCAATCTTAAAATCGGTTGAGATACCAGATACCGCAGCATCAGAAGCTTTTTTATCTGAACAAGAAAAGAGAAAAAAGCCCAATAAGCCGGCTAATAAATAATTAATTTTAGTAAATTTGGAAAAACACATCATGTTGTTGGTGAAGTTATTTTTTAGTATTTAGTTACAAATATAATATAGAATCTTAACTATTGATCTATTCCCTTATGAAAACTCCAATTTTTAACGCCGAGGCGGTTGCTCAACACATTACTTTATGGTTAAAAAACTATGCGGAATCGGCAGGGGTAAAGGGATTTGTAATTGGGATCTCGGGAGGTATTGATTCCGCCGTTACCTCGACGCTTTGCGCCTTAACGGGTTTACCAACACTTTGCATAGAAATGCCTATACATCAGGCGGAAAGTCAAGTGGCAAGAGGCCGTGAACATTTGGCGTTTTTACAAGCCAAATTCTCAAATGTACGCACCAACAAGGCCGATTTAACCGAAACCTTTGATGTTTTGCAAAAGGCACTTCCTCAAGAAGATCAAGACTCCGATACTTTACGACTTACATTGGCAAACACCCGCGCGCGATTGCGAATGACAACCCTTTATTATTTTGCTGGTATGGAACGTGCGTTGGTAGCAGGCACCGGAAATAAAATTGAAGATTTTGGCGTGGGATTCTTCACCAAATACGGCGATGGTGGTGTCGATTTAAGCCCTATTGCAGATTTACTAAAATCGGAAGTTCGCGCCTTAGGTCTTTATTTAAAAGTCCCCTCGAGCATCATAGATGCCAAACCGACCGACGGACTGTTTGGCGACGACCGCAGTGATGAAGATCAATTAGGCGCCAATTATGACGAACTAGAAAAAGCAATGTTTGCTCAAGAACAAGGTGTAACAGCCGCTGATTTAAGCGGACGTGAACGCGAAGTATTTGAAATTTATACCCGACTCAATCGAATCAATCAACATAAAATCAACCCCATACCCGTCTGTATAATACCTCAAAACCTGAAAAAATAAGTTAATAAAACCGTTTACCATTTGCATAATTTTTAGTATTTTTGATAAATTACTTTCAATAATTCAGTTATGGCAACAATAATTATAGCTGATAGTCAGCCTGTATGCATTCTAGGATTAAGAACGCATTTTGAAAAGAGTAGTCACTTTACCCTTACTGATGAAGTCACTAGTTTCTCCAAGTTAAAATCGGCTCTAACCGTACTGGCCTATGACATCATATTGTTAGATATCAACATTAATGGCTTTTCCAACTTAAAAGATATTCAAGCCATACGTGAATTAGCTCCCGCCTCCAAAATAGTCGTTTTCACCACGAAACAGTCTGCTTATTTCGAAACGGTATTATTAAAATTCGGTGTGGATTTATTTGTGGAAAAAGACGAGAGTTTAGAGTATCTCGAATCGCATATGGAACAACTCCTCCATCAGAATTCTCATACCAATTATCCCTACGAATCTAAAGTAAAAATTCTATCCATACGAGAATTGGAAGTATTAAAACTCCTAGCGAGAGGAATGAAAAACAAAGATATAGGCACCAAACTTCATCTCAATGAAAAAACCATCAGTACCTACAAACTTCGGCTGCTTTCTAAACTAGAAGTGCACAACACTTTAGATTTAGTCCAGAAAGCCCTTCTTATTGGTATTATCTAACGGTATCTAGAAGTCACTTGTCCCAGTTTTTCCGAAAAACTATGGGTTAATTTGGAATAGTCCATCACCATCAATAAGGTTTCTGAATAATCTACCGTTCCACCTCCAATCAACGATTCCTTTAGTTCATTGATAATACTATTTACCAAAAATAAACGTAGCGTAAGTATGTTTTCCGAAACATATTGTTCCACACTTTGATCTTTGAGTTTAACAAAAATATTCTGTTCTTCCCAACGGTGCAAGACATCGCGTTCTTCCTCCATGATAATACCCGTTACCTCTTGAGCCAATTCGGGCTCTAAGCGCATGATATACCCCTCCAAATTCCATTCTGGGTTGCTGTGATAAAACTCCATGATATCGCTATAAATCTTTTGAAACAAAGGATTCGTCAATTCCACCTCATCTTCTTGCAAACTTAAATACACCCGTTCATAAACCTTGTATTTTTCCTTGTGATTAACTTCAACTATCTCATCATCATCATTGGTTTGTAGCAGCACATCGGTAAACTCCTCTTCATGTTGTCCATATAACAAGAGGATTTCTATAATTTTGCGCTCTAGAAAATGAAGTATATCTACTTTCTCAGGAACAACTTCTGTATCGCGAACGACTTCGAGTTCCTTTTTTTCTTCAACAAATTTCTTATTGGCTTCTGCCAATTCCTTTTTTCCAATTTGCGCCAAAGTACTGAATAGTACTTCTTCAGAAATATCCATAATTCTGGAACATTCCTGTATATAAACCTCCTGTTTAATCACATCGGGTATTTTTGATATACTATGCACCATATCCCTAATCAACTCGGCCTTTTTGATCGGGTCATCTTTGGCTTCATTCATTAACATAGATGCCTTAAATCGGATAAAATCCTTGGCATTATCCTCAAAATACCGCTGTAATTCTTCTAAGGAATTTTTACGAGCAAAACTATCAGGGTCTTCTCCTGCTGGAAAGGAACACACCCGAACATTCATTCCGGCTTCAAGAATTAAATCTATCCCTCGAAGTGAAGCGCGTAGACCGGCTGCATCACCATCAAACAGCACCGTAATGTTTTTTGTTAATCGATTAATCAGGCGAATTTGATCCGTACTCAAAGCAGTTCCCGAAGAAGAAACCACGTTCTGAATACCCGATTGATACATTTGAATTACATCGGTATACCCCTCTACCAAAAAACAGTTATCTTGCTTGGCTATTTCCTGCTTGGCATGAAAAATTCCATACAATACTTTACTCTTATGGTAAATATCGCTTTCCGGCGAATTGAGGTATTTAGCCGCCTTTTTATCATTGGTTAAGATTCTTCCTCCAAAACCCAAAACACGACCAGACATACTCTGGATAGGAAACATAACCCTGCCTTTAAAACGGTCAAATTTCTTGTCGTCTTTAACTATGGTCAATCCGGTTTTATCCAAGTATTCCAATTGATATCCCTTTCCTAATGCATCGCTGGTAAAAGCATCCCAAGCATCTGGAGAATATCCTAAATTGAACCGTTCAATAGTATCTGTGGTAAATCCCCTTTCCTTAAAATAACTAAGACCTATGGCTTTTCCTTCCTCAGAGTCCGTAAGTGTTTGATGGAAATATTTTTTGGCATATTCAGAAACCAAAAACATACTCTCCTTTTCGTTGAGTTGTTCTTTCTCATCATCGGTTTGCTGGGTTTCCTCAATTTCAATATTGTATTTTCTTGCCAAATAACGTATGGCTTCGGGATAACTAAAATGTTCGTGCTCCATTAAAAAAGCAACAGCATTACCTCCTTTACCCGAACTGAAATCCTTCCAGATTTGCTTGACAGGAGAAACCATAAATGACGGCGTTTTCTCACTGACAAAAGGACTTAAACCCTTATAATTTGTACCTGACTTTTTTAAACTTACAAAATCGCCAATCACTTCCTCTACTCGAGCAACATCAAAAACGGTATCAATCGTGCTTTTTGAAATCATCTTACTTTTTTATTTCCTGTTGACAAAGATACGAGGTTAATACAAAAGTAAAAAGACAGCTGCTGCTGTCTTTTTATACTAATCAATTGAAATCTGCCCGAATACCCAATGAAATATTGTTTTGATCGATGCTGTTTGATTTAAAAAGCGGACTGATATCGTATTTTGAATACAGGCTAAAAGCGCGATAACCCACATATGCACTAGCGCCATATACAAAATCATTGGTACGGAAGTCGTTTTTATTCTTTACTTTATATTGTTCTCCGTCCTCATTGTATTTCAATATCTGTTTGGTTTTAATATTAAAACCGGCATATCCACCTATTCCCATGTGAAAACCTTTTTTATTGCGAACTGTTTTTCTAACTCCATCAGCATTTAACTCGGTAGGCGAGAAATCAAATTCTAAATGCACGGGTATTACTAAATTTAAGTTCCTGAATCGCGACTCCTTAAGGTTTTTGTCGTAAATCTCGAGATGGGTTTGCATATCGTTTTTTACAAAATAACGATTAGCCGTTGGCCTTAGATTATTATACATCATCGACAACCCGTATTTTAAATGCAACAGATTGTCTTCTTTAAATAATCTACTGGTATACGTCCATCCAATTTCATAAAAATGCGATCCAAAATATCTGAAATCCGAATGAGCTACAGCGCCATCAGTCATTAAATTATTAAGCCCCATTGCAAATACCAACTGAGAAGTCGTTCGCTTCCACGGCCGTTCTACACCTTTCTTTATTCCCAATTTATAATCCGTAAATACATCGCTTTCTCCACCACTTACTAAGGAGTCTGAATAAATACTTGGCTCGACTTGCGACAAACCTAAAGTTACTTTTTCTTTAACCAGCTGGTCAAGCACTACTTTTTCCTGACTGATTCTGTCCTCAATTTGCTTAGCATGTAACACCGCTAGTTGTTGCTTGGCCAATACCGCTTGATCAAAAGTAATTTCGCCCTTTTGCAAGGATTCATTGATTTGGTCGATTTTCAATTTTAACGTTTTTTTCTCCTCTCTAGTTATCGTTTCCATATTCATTGAAACACGTTGAACTTGAGCTTCAAACTGCTTTTCCTGTGCTTGTAAACCCGTAAAAAACAGGCATACTCCGAGCACTGCATAAAAATATCTCTTTTGCATAAGGGGGTTGTATTTAAAAAATTGGTTATTTATTTGTAATTCCTGTTCGCAAAGTTTGATTTTGCGCTTTTAAAATTTCGTTTTAACTGATCAAAAACGGTTTCTCTGTATTCTACTTTTAACTCGCTTTCTACTTCCATAAGCAACGAATTCGGGTCTACTTTAAAACTTTTGATATGGGTAGGTTCTAATGCCAATATGGTTATGGAATCCAAATCAAATTCATCATTAACAACATAAGTCTCACTGAAAACCGATGTTTTTGGCGCTTCGGATTGCGCCTGCTGTGGTTTTAAATCAGCCCCTTTAAAGTCTTTACTCGGCACTGACGTCGTCGAGACTACCGCTACTGTCGTCAGCGGCTTAACTCGATCCATATCCCTGCTTTCCTGTTGTTTGATATGTTGTTCGTCTATTATTACTACGGGGAATTCCTTTTCAATTGATTCGTCTGAAATCCCGACCTTCGACGTTGAAAATAGAAAGAATGCAGTAACGCCCAGGAACAACACTACACTCGCTGCTATCAAATACCACGAAACTCCGTTTTTTTTGTTTACCACTTGCTGTTGCTCTAAACCGGCTTCAATTTTAGACCACAAATCCGGGGACGGCTCTAAAGTCTGATGGTCAAGCTTCTTTTTAATTGTTTCCTCTATTTTGCTCCACTGCTCCATATTCCTTTATTTATTGTCAACAATTGCCTTTGTAATATTTTTCTCGCTTGGGCTAATTGCGATTTAGAAGTTCCTTCTTGAATACCCAATAATTTTGCTATCTCGACATGCTTGTATCCCTCTATAACAAAAAGATTAAAAACCATTCTCGCGCCTGTTGGCAATTGGTCTATGAAACACTGTATTTCGGCAACCCCCATATCACTATCAAAACTCCCTTCTTCCACTACTTCGCTATAAACCTGATCTTCCAAAAAAAGAACCTTTTTTTCACTCCTTAAAAAAGACAACGACTCATTAACCATAATACGTCGAATCCAGCCTTCAAAATTTCCCTTATTTTCAAAATCCACCACATGCCGAAAGACCTTAACAAACCCTCCGACCATGACGTGTTCTGCTTGCTGAACATCCCGAACATATTGCCTACAAACACTCAACATCCTCGGTGCATACCGATGATAAACATCGTGTTGCGCCATTCGATCATTCTCTTTTAGAAGGACGATTAATTCATGGGGGTTGTTACTAATTGGTATTACTTTCAAAATATATAAGGACTTCTATTTACATAGACGCTATTCCACGCAAAAAGGTTGTATCGAGTATTGATTCTTTTTTTAAATATTATTTTACACTAAAGTTAAAAGCTAATTTTAAAGCCACATTATCGTTCAATCCTGGGTAAGCCGTAGGACCGTATCGATAAAATACTCCGATTCCTAAACCTAAAGACCCTATGTTTAAATAATTCATCGAAATCAAATTGCCCAATTGCAATCCTGTTTCCATAAACACTTGGTCTTTTTGACGGTAAGGCATCAGTAAATAGCTTGTACTTTTAGTTAGATTCCCCCAACTTAAGTTATTATGTAGTGCAATTTGAGGCTGAAACTTTCCGGTTTTAAAAAGTAGCGACCCAAATTCATGAGACGTAAATACACTGACATAAGTATCGGATAAAAATTCGTAGGGACGCATGGTTTGAAAAGTATTTGTAATCAGATAAGGCAAATCCTTGTCATAACTCCCCTCCCCAGTAAACAACAAGCCATAAGGCAAAGGCGAATCAATATATCCTCCTTCTAATCTATAAGTGCTTTTTCCTAAGTTTTTAACGAAGAAAGACTGCTCTACGGCTGCTTCAAATTTATTGTATTTTAAACTTCCGTCCAACAAACCGTCAAGACCTCTGTAATATGACAAGTGAATAACTGGATACACCGTACCCATACTTACATTTCGTTTACCCGTATTGACTAGTTTCTCTTTATAGGCGTATCGAAAATTAACTGAAAACTGTGTATTGGTATATGGCCTAAATGAACCTCCTTCTTGATCAAAATCATATAATGGTGAAATTTTAGAATTGCTCAGCGACAGCCTCCATCGGCCATACAACAACATTCTGAAGTTCGCCGTAACACTACTTTCTTCTATTTTGTCCATTCGATACGCCAAGATTCCACGCCATCCTCCAAATAGCCTGTCGGAATATTCAAAACCGTGATTTCCAACTTCAACGAGATTGTTTTGATATTTTGCACCTATAGTAAAATCATCAATGGGTGAAATTTTATAAATCCCCTCAAAACCATATTTCCATCGGTAATCTTTTAGTCCATATCCTATAAAACCACCAAAAGATAAATTTTTAAAAACATCTTCATTGGTATAAGCACCCAAGCCCAATCTAAAACCTTCAAATTCGTTATAAATCAACATCTTTGTAATATCTAAATCCACGTATTTAAAGCCTATTTTTCCCGTTGAAAATTTATCTAAACCGTTAAGCACCTGATCAAACTTATATTTATGACCAATACTATCCAGAAACATATAGGTTTGTATCTCCGCTGTTTGGAGAGGTAATACTCTGTGTCGATTCCAAAACGCGCTATCTTGTTGGGAGGCATTTTCGTCCATACGCACAGTAATTCTGCCAAAATCTCTCTTTTGTAGCGGAACGTCAAATTGAACCCCGTCAATATAACTTTTGCCTTCCATTACTATATTTTGGGTTACTGAAGGTGAAGCCAACATGGTTACCGTATAATTCAACTGTTGTGGAAACCAATATGTATTATCCAAAAACACATATTGCTGCTGAATTTTAATATCCATCTTCCCCTTTTCAAAAGGTGTCGCGATTACATTTTGAATTGCATAGGTATTGGTATTAATATACAATACACCTTGTAGCCCTTCAAAGTTTTTATTGGCCAAGGGTTTATACGAAATCAAATGTATGGTATCCGATCCTTGACTCCAACTGTCCTCCAGAACAAACTTGTATTTTGAAAGACTGCCTTTGCTTATCGGATTAAGATAATAGAGGTCGAACAATTTAATATTGTCATCGTAAAAAGAGAAAGGTTGCAAATCCGTAGCCAAGGCGGCAAATGTTGGATTTTTAAGCCCCGACACTCGGGTAGCTTTGACGACTTCTTCGTTCCAATCTGGCGCTAAGAATTTGCGTTCGGTCACGGATTCCATCAAAAACAGATTGCCTCCTTTAAACAGTTCTTTGAGTTTAATAGTATCATCCGAATTCTGGCTTTTGATATCCATGACCATCTTATTGTAGGAGGTATACTGGAAGGCAGCAATTTTTTCGGGATTATTTTTGGCTTTATTCGCCAACACCTCTTTCATGATTCTATGAGCGGGATTCTCAGACAACGGAATAATTAACTCCTGCAATTTTTCAGTACTAGGTTGCATTGCTATACGAATATTTTTCTCGGTGGCAGACACGGTGGCCGTAACGGTGGTGTAGCCAATAAAACTACTGCTAACCGCAGTAATCGGTTGAGAAGCATAATAGTTAAAATGCCCATCTATATCTGTCATTACAGCCCACTGTTGATTTTGATTAAAAACAATGGTAGCAAATGCTAAGGGTTCTTGATTTTGCCCATCAACAACCTGTCCGCTAAAATAAAATGGCTGTGCGTGCAAGCTAGAGCTAAAAACTACAAGAAAGAAAATTAATAGGGTCGTGAGATAATAGTGATCCTTCATTATTGTCCATGTGAGTTATACACATAAGACCCGAAAAAGAGTGAAAAGTTACATAAAAAACAAATAATCTTATTTTTTACGTTCAATTACATAATTAACCATCAGGATTAAAGCCTCTTTATAAGAAGAATTTGGGAAGGGTTGCAGTAGCTGAAGTGCTTCTTTTTGAAATTCAATCATTTTGTGTTCAGCATAAACCAAACCCTCTTTTTGTTTCACAAAA
Source organism: Flavobacterium sp. NKUCC04_CG (assembly GCF_019345525.1). Taxonomy (GTDB): domain Bacteria; phylum Bacteroidota; class Bacteroidia; order Flavobacteriales; family Flavobacteriaceae; genus Flavobacterium. The sequence continues at coordinate 332,053 of NZ_JAHKRA010000001.1, forward strand.
TCAATAACTTCGCGAACGCGTTTTTTGTCTTTATTGTGGTTTTTTACCGAATTGATCAACCAGCGTTTTTCTTTTTTATCAGAATGATTTAGAGCATAAATCAAGGGTAATGTCATTTTTTGCTCTTTGATATCTATACCGGTTGGCTTTCCTATTGGACCGTCGGTATAATCAAACAAATCATCCTTAATCTGAAATGCCATTCCGATTAATTCACCGAATTTCCGCATGTTTTCGATATATTCAGAGTGTTCAGGCAAAACAGATGCGGCACCTAAAGAACAACAAGCTGCAATAAGTGTAGCTGTTTTCTGTCGGATGATTTCGTAATACACTTCTTCTGTAATATCTAACCTTCTCGCTTTTTCAATTTGCAACAATTCTCCTTCGCTCATCTCTCGTACAGCTACAGAAATAATTTTCAGTAAATCAAAATCATTGTTATCAATAGAAAGCAAGAGACCTTTAGACAACAGATAATCGCCAACCAAAACCGCAATTTTATTTTTCCACAACGCATTTAAGGAAAAGAACCCTCTACGTTTGTTACTATCGTCCACAACATCGTCATGAACTAAAGTAGCTGTATGAATAAGTTCAATAACCGAAGCACCTCTATATGTTCGCTCATTAACTTCCCCAGCCACCATTTTGGCTGTTAGAAAAACAAACATTGGGCGCATTTGTTTTCCCTTTCGGTTAACAATATAATAAGTGATTCGATTGAGTAAGGCTACTTTAGAAGCCATAGACTTATGGAACTTTTTTTCAAAAAGTTCCATTTCATTTAAAATCGGCTGTTTTATTTGCTCAACTATATTCATCGTAGTCAAAAATACAATTTTTAAGGAGTTTACATACCTTTAAAATCGAATAATTATTTTAAAAGCAACTGTTCCAAAAATCAGTGATGACTCTTATCATTACTAATTCACGCTGATTACGATTTATTCGCCAATTGCCCACAAGCGGCATCGATGTCTTTACCGCGACTTCTACGTACTTTAGCAACAATGTCATTGCGTTCAAGAGTTCGAATATAGTTATCTATCGCACTGGAGTCGGCTTGTTGAAACTTACCGTCATCAATGGGATTATATTCAATTAAATTCACCTTGCAGGGTACATACTTACAAAATTTCACCAAGGCATCGATGGATTTTTTATCGTCGTTGATTCCTTTCCAAACCACATATTCATACGTAATACGGCTGCGTGTTTTTGAGTACCAATACTCTAAACTTTCGCGAAGTTCTTGAAGTGGAAAATTCTTGGCAAAGGGCATAATATCCGCACGAATTTCATCAATTGCAGAATGTAACGATACCGCTAATTTAAACTTAACCTCATCATCAGCCAGTTTTTTAATCATTTTGGGAATCCCTGAAGTAGAAACGGTAATGCGTTTGGGCGACATTCCCATCCCTTCGCTAGAAGTAATCTTTTCTATCGCTTTTTGAACGTTGTTATAGTTCATCAAAGGTTCTCCCATGCCCATAAAGACAATATTTGAAAGTGGTCGTCCAAAAAGCTGACGGCTTTCTTGATCAATGGCAAGCACCTGATCGTAAATTTCATCAGGGTTTAAATTTCGCATTCGCTTTAATTGAGCCGTTGCACAGAAAGTACAATCCAAACTACAACCTACTTGGCTCGAAACACAAGCGGTAGTACGTGTATTGGTAGGAATCAATACCGACTCCACGATTAATCCATCGTGCAAACGGACGGCATTCTTAACCGTTCCATCGGAACTTTGTTGCCTTTGATCCACGTTGATGTGGTTAATAACAAAATGCGCCTCCAACATTTGGCGACTTTCCTTAGAAAGATTACTCATGTCTTCAAAACCATGAGCCCCTTTACTCCACAACCATTCGTACACTTGATTTCCTCTAAACGACTTATCTCCTTGAGTTACAAAGAACTCACGCAGTTGTTCTTTAGTTAGAGATCTGATATCTTTTTTTTCCACTTGCATGGCGCAAAGGTAAAGATTTTTCGTTTTAAATACTTGATATTATTTGCAGATTCGTCTATACGCGAATTTGCATAGTCGCAACTGCATCGTTTACTAATGAACTGTTTACTAGAAACTTTATTTATCTTTGCCGAATATAGCAAATTCTAAATCACGTTAAAAATGCATTTTATATCGCCACAATTAGAAAATTATGTACTACAACATTCGGAAAACGAGCCCGATCTACTAGCGCAACTCAATAGAGAAACACATCAAAAAGTACTTAGACCCCGTATGTTAAGCGGTCATTTTCAAGGACGTGTTCTGAGTGTATTGTCTAAAATAATCGCTCCTAAACACATTTTAGAAATCGGTACCTATACTGGTTATTCAACCCTATGCTTGGCAGAAGGCTTACTTCAAGGAGGCACTTTAGATACCATTGATATCAATGAAGAATTGATAGATATCCAAAGAAAGTATTTTGATTTATCGCCATATGCTACTCAAATAACTCAACACTTAGGCAGTGCTATTGACATCATCCCTAGCTTGGATAAGAAGTTTGACTTGGTTTTTATAGATGCCGACAAACCCAATTATTGCAATTATTTTGAATTGATTGTTCCCAAAATGAATCCTGGTGGCGTCATTTTATCAGATAATGTTTTGTGGTCTGGAAAAGTATTGGAAGAAATCGAAGCCAATGATAAAAGCACCATCATCATAGACAACTACAATAAGTTACTAAAAAACGATCCCCGTGTGGAAACGGTTTTATTACCTATACGTGACGGTATCACCGTAAGTCGTGTTTTATAAAAAAAGGGCACAAAAAAAGGGCTGGTATCTCATGGATATCAGCCCTTTTCGTTGCTTTTAAAAACTAAAAATTATATTTTCTTTCCGCATACTGAAATAGTTTATAACACAGGCTGCCCATAACAAGCCCCGCCATGTATCCCACTAATATATCTCCTGGGAAATGCAAAGACAAATATATTCTACTGTATGCAAAAACCAATGGAAAAATAAACACTAAAAAAGCATATTTATAAAATCTGCGTAAAATCAAAAACAGAAACAACATCGTTGCCGTAGAATTAGAAGCGTGTCCAGAAAAGAAACTATAAGTATCACTACATTTCACTACCCTAATAATTCCGTTGATATCTAAATCGTTACACGGACGTAAGCGCTGTACATTATATTTAACCAAATTGGTAAATTGATCGGTACATAAAATCAATAATGCCAAAAATAAGATGGTTATCCCTAGCTTTTTCCAACCTAATTTCTTGTATAAAAAATACATTACAATTAAGAAAAACGGAATCCAATTAAGCTGTTTGGTGATAAACAACCAAAATGGATCGAAAGTCTCTGATCCAAAACTATTTAAAAAGACCAGCAATTGCTTGTCTAACTGAATTAATGTTTCCAAACTATAATTGTCTTTTTATTGGTCCGGTGATATTTTCCAAATCCTCTTTTGTCTTATTAATTTCATTTTTGATATCCGATGTTGGATCGATATCAAAATTTAGAGTTTCTTTAATTTCGTCCGCAATACCTGATTCCTCAGCACTTTTCTTGATTTCGCTTTTAATATCGTTCGTCGCATTTTTTAATTGAGACATGGCTTTAGCAAATGTTCGAGCCATTTCAGGCACTTTATCCGAACCGAACAACATCAAAATAACTAAAATGATAAAGAATATCTCTCCCCCTCCAATTCCAAACATAATTGAAAATTTTATTTTTTCGTAGAATGCAAAGCTACAAAGATTTATAAACGTATGTTGTAATTATAACGGAAAACCTTTCGTTAAATTTTAAAAAACTAATTTTTAGGATTCCCCTTTTTATCTTTTTCCTGAATCATCTCTAAGAATCCCAGCGCCAAATCACCTAATCGCAACTGCAATGAAGCTTTAGCAACTCCCTTTGCATTCAACAATGACAAGACTTCCGGATCGGATACGGCATTATATACAAAACCCATCACATATGCGTCTGGAATACCGTAGTTCTCGCGAATAAATTTTTCGTCAAAAATGCGTAATAGTTTTTCCTTTCGCATTTCTTCTTGCTCGTATTTCAGTGCTTTTTTCAGCATTTTTGTACGTCCAGTAATGGCATTGACAATCATGTCAATAGGAATTAAACCCCCTCCGGAATTCGCCGTGTACAGTCGCCTTTCTGCCGGTGTCAATATTTTCCTACCCTTGGGAACTATCCCCAAAGATTCTGCAGTAACTTTATAAATCATGATTTCGCTCAATTGATACGATAAATCATTTTCTTCTAAGGGTATAAAAAGCATCTCCTTTTTTAAATCTAACTCATCCAAGGTTCTGCGATATCCTATAAAAAGTGAGCCCGAAAACATCAAGGTATCGTTTGCCTTACCCATCAATTCAAAATAACCTCCCTTACGACTCAACACCGATTCACCAGTATTGACATTGGCAATATAAATGCCACTCAACAATTTTGAACGAGAAACAATTTTACCCTGAAGCAATTCTCTCTCTTGAGAAAATGCCGTAAATGAAAAAAATAAAAACAAAAAAAGAATGCCTCTCATTTAATTAATCAATTATAATTTGACGGTAAAATTATCCGAATAATCCACATCTAGAACTTCTGCATGGGTAAATTTATGTTAAATGTGAATTTACAAACAATTCATCAAAATGAATAGCTATTGTATAAACTATCCTTTAATCGTACTTTTGATTTAAATTGCCTCCATTGTAATCCTTATAAAACAACAAATCCTTCTTATCAATAAAATCACATCTTATATCCGCTTAAATGCATATCAACTCATGAAAAAAATAATCATAGCGAGCACCTCTACCTTACACGATGGGGACTATTTGGACTATTTGTTACCAGAATTAAAAACATTTTTCAAACAAGTTAAAACTTTGACTTTTATTCCTTTTGCAAGGCCTAGCGGTATTTCACATGAAGACTATACCGCAAAAGTACAGTTAGCCTTTTCCAAAATCGGAATTGAAGTTAAAGGCCTGCATGAATTTGAAGACCCTTTACTTGGCTTACAAGAAGCCGAAGCCATTTTTACGGGTGGCGGTAATACTTTTTTATTGGTAAAACAACTTTATGATCACGGTCTGATGCCAACGCTAATTGAAACCGTTAAGTCTGGAACGCCCTATTTGGGAACCAGTGCCGGTAGCAATATCTGTGGACTGACTATGGAAACTACCAATGATATGCCAATCATTTACCCTCCTTCCTTTCAAACTTTGGGATTGGTTCCCTTTAACATCAATCCGCATTATTTAGATCCCGACCCCGACTCCAAACACATGGGTGAAACTCGCGAAACGCGCATACATGAATTTCATCAATTTAATTCACAACCCGTGATTGGATTGAGAGAAGGAAGTTGGATTGAAGTTTTGGGCGATTGCATCACATTAAGAGGGCAACTGACCGCGAGAATATTTAGAAAAAATCAAATTCCAAAAGAAATCGAAACCGCCAGCTCACTCTCTAATTTAAATTAGAAAAAATAATTTCCACATTACAAAAAGGTTTGTTTTAGATCTATTTTAGAACAAACCTTATATTAATTCGCGGTTTTCACAGCTGAAAATTAATTTTTCGTAAAATAATAGTTAAATATATCCTATTTTTACAAGTTCGCTTTTAAATTTTACGTACCTTAAACATGAAATAACAACCCAATCATTTACTATGTTTAAGAAAATTCGAAATACGGTTCAATTACTTCGTTCAATAGATCTGGAGCAACTAGCATCTTTATCTGAAAAGGTTGATTTATCAGAAATCGTCAATTCCGTATCTCAGATGGATGAGACCCAATTAAAGGGATTGTCAAAAATGCTATCCAGCCAGAACAAAACGAAGGAACTTCCACCTATAGATGCCGATTTTTATAAAATGGACCAAAAGTTATCCGCAGAAGACCGCTTACTACAATTAAAAGTACGGGCTTTTATGGAAGACGAAATTCAACCGCTCGTCAACGACTATTGGCTACACGACGAGTTTCCGATGGAAATCATCCCTAAACTCGCTCAGTTAAACGTTTGTGGACTTACTTTTGAAGGATATGGTTGTGCTGGCAGATCATCATTAATGGAAGGCATTATTGCCAGTGAGATGGCGCGAATCGATACCTCTATCGCTACTTTTTTTGGCGTTCAGAGCGGGCTAGCCATGGGCTCCATTTACTATTGTGGCTCTGACGCGCAAAAGGCGGAGTGGCTACCAAAAATGCAACAAATGAAAACCATTGGTGCCTTTGGACTAACGGAACCCGATGTTGGATCCGGGGTTGCTGGAGGACTAACTACTACAGCAAAAAAAACAGCAAACGGCTGGGTTTTAAACGGCCAAAAAAAATGGATTGGCAACGCAACCTTCGCTGATTTAATTATTATATGGGCCCGCGATGTCGACGATAATCAAGTCAAGGGGTTTCTTGTAAAAAAAGACAATCCCGGTTTTGAGGTTGAAAAAATTAAGGGGAAAATGGCATTGAGAATTGTTCAAAACGGACTCATCACCCTAAAGGACTGTGTCGTTGAGGAAAAAGACCGCCTTCAAAATGCAAACTCTTTTAAGGATACCGCTAAAGTACTTCAAAAAACGCGCGCTGGTGTGGCCTGGATGGCTGTTGGCTGTGCAAGAGGGGCTTATGAAAACGCTTTGGATTACACTCGAAAAAGAAAACAATTCGGAAAACCAATTGCTTCTTTTCAATTGATCCAAAACCATCTGGTTGAAATGCTTTCCAATTTAACCGCTATGCAAACCTTGGTATTTCGCCTTTCTCAATTACAAGATCAAGACTTACTAAAAGACGAACACGCTTCTTTGGCTAAAGTTTTCTGTAGCCTAAGAACTCGAGATATAGTTTCTAAAGCCAGAGAAGTAATGGGAGGCAATGGAATATTACTAGAACATAATGTCGCCCGATTCCTAGCCGACGCAGAAGCGATTTATTCCTATGAAGGAACTAAGGAAATCAACTCGTTGATTGTTGGGCGAAGTATTACTGGTTTTTCAGCATTCGTATAAAACAGCACAAAAAATAAAGAATGAAACTTAATGTTCTTTGACAAATAAAGGTAAAAAAAAAGCCTTATCTTATAGATAAGGCTTTAACTGCAGAGCGGAAGACGAGGCTCGAACTCGCGACAACCAGCTTGGAAGGCTGGAGCTCTACCAACTGAGCTACTTCCGCAGGTGATGATCTTTTAAAACTTTCATCCAGTTTTGGAGCGGAAGACGAGGCTCGAACTCGCGACAACCAGCTTGGAAGGCTGGAGCTCTACCAACTGAGCTACTTCCGCAATATGATGATCTTTTAAAACTGTCATCCAGTTTTGGAGCGGAAGACGAGGCTCGAACTCGCGACAACCAGCTTGGAAGGCTGGAGCTCTACCAACTGAGCTACTTCCGCATTAATGTGGGTGCAAATATAACGCTATTTTTGAATTTTAAACAAACCTTTTTAAAGATTTTTTTCAATTTCAGACAACATATCAAATTAACCTCTAAAAATCAATCCATTAAAAAAGTAAAAAAATAATCGAACGAAGCATAGGAACCCTTTTTACCCCAAACCGCAACAAAACTTCCACTAAATTAAGAAAACTTTAAGTTCGATTGGTTTTGTTTTTACCGAACTAACTGTACTTTTGTACAAAATTTTGAAAGATGAAGCATGAAAAGGAATTAATAGAATTTTTCCAAGATTACTGCGCCCATCATGAAACCATGTATAATTATTCGCCTTTAACCGCAAAGATATATACATACCTGATGCTCAGCAGCGATCGAGAGGGAATAACATTTGATGAGATCGTCGAAAAGTTAAACGCGAGTAAAAGCTCCGTTTCTAGCAGCTTAAATACCCTAGTTAATAATGCACATGTCGAACATTTTAATAAAATCGATGAGCGCAAAAGATATTTCCGCGTTAATCCAGACTATTTAACCATACGTTTGAATACCATAAGAGATATACTTGCAAAAGAAAAAAATCTGGCCTATCGCCTACAAGAATACAAAGCAACTAAAACGGCAGAAACCAAGCCATGTCAAATGAAAATGGGCATTTACATTGAGCACTTAGAAAAAGCCACCCATGAATTAACCAATACTATTGAAAAATTAAAAAATTCAAATTAACAATCATTATAACATTATGAAACATTTGATCAACACGTTCCTAATTACTGCAGTAGCCCTTACTGTTACCTCATGTAGCCAAAAGCAAGCGCAGCAGGGTCCTCCTTCAATGCCCTATGGAGTCGTTGATGTTCCGACAAGAACAATAGTAGGATATCAATCATTTCCAGCCAATATTCAAGGGAAAATCAACAATAATGTCCGTGCAAAAATTTCGGGTTATATCCAAGAACTTTATGTAGATGAAGGTCAGATTGTTACTAAAGGGCAACCTTTATTTAGATTGGAAACCAATACATTGAACCAATCTGCTAATGCAGCTAAATCAGGTATTCTTTCTGCTGAAGCAAGCGTTACTGCTGCACAAGTTGAAGTTAATAAGTTAATTCCCCTAGTGAATAAAAACATTATTAGCCCAGTTCAATTAGAAACAGCCAAAGCCAACTTAGCTGTTGCAAAAAGTCAATTAGCCCAAGCTAAAGCGAATTATGGAGGTGTGGTTGCAGATATCGATTATTCGATTATCAAAAGCCCTGTTTCAGGAGTTGTCGGTAGCCTTCCTTTTAGATTAGGAAGTTTAGTAGGTCCATCGGATGCCGTTCCGCTAACCACCGTATCGGATATTAGTGAAGTATATGCTTATTTCTCAATGAATGAAAAAGAATATTTCAACTTTTTAAATAGTACAGAAGGAAAAACGGTTAAGGAGAAATTAAATAATCTTCCTAAAGTAGATTTGGTTTTAGCCAATAACGAATTGTATAGTGAAAAAGGAAAAATCGAAGCAGCTACTGGACAGATTGACCCACAGACAGGTACTATACAATTTAGAGCTGTATTCTCAAATAAAGCAGGACTTTTAAACAATGGAAATAGCGGTTTTATTCGTATTCCAAAAACATATACCGATGTATTAGTAGTACCTGAATCAGCTACGTTTGAACAACAAGGCTTGGTGTATGTTTATAAGGTTGAAAACGATACAGCATTATCTACTAAGATTACAGTTCACAATCGTGTAGACCGTATGGCTATAGTAGAAGATGGATTGAAAAAAGGCGACAAAATTGTTGTATCTGGAATCGGTTCATTAAGAACCGGAACTGCGATAGTACCACAACCGGTTAGTTTTGACACGATCATTAACTCCATTAAACCAAAATTCTAGAAAATGCTTAAAACCTTTATAGAAAGACCTGTATTATCTACAGTAATTTCAATCATCATCGTAATACTTGGGGTACTCGGATTAACAATCCTCCCAGTAACGCAATACCCCGACATTGCCCCACCAACTGTGCAAATTAACGCCAATTATCCTGGAGCCAATGCCGAGACGGTTATGCAAAGTGTTATCATCCCTATTGAAGAACAGGTTAATGGGGTTGAGGGAATGGATTATATTACCTCAACAGCCAGTAACGACGGTAGTGTATCGATACAAGTTCTGTTTAAACAAGGAGTGGATCCGGATATCGCAGCTGTAAACGTTCAAAACAGGGTGTCCAGAGCAACGCCTTTGTTACCATCAGAGGTAACGCGTTCGGGAGTTACAACACAAAAGCAACAAACCAGTGCTTTGATGTTCGTATCCTTCTACTCTACTGACAAAGCCTATGACGCCACTTATATTCAAAACTACATGAACATCAACGTAGTTCCTGAATTAAAGAGGGTTAGTGGTGTTGGAGATGCAACGATTTTTGGTGCGAGGAACTATTCAATGCGCGTTTGGTTGGATCCAACTAAAATGGCGAATTACGGATTGGTTCCCGCCGATATTAATGCTGCGCTAAACGAACAGAGTTTGGAAGCGGCTGCAGGTCAGTTGGGAGAAAACTCCGGTCAGGCCTTTCAGTATGTCATCAAATATAGCGGTAAATACAAAACCGAAAGTCAATACGAAGACATCGTCATTAAATCCTTAAATAACGGTCAGATTTTACGACTTAAAGATGTTGCTAAAATAGAATTAGGCGCACAATCTTATGCTGGTTCATCTGAGTTATCCGGTAATGATGCTATCGCCATGGCGATCTATCAAACCCCAGGATCTAATGCACAGGAAATTAATAAAAACTTAAAAATAGAACTCGAAAAAATCAGTAAATCATTGCCTAAAGGTGTTCATTATATGATCAACTTTGATACCAATGAATTTTTAGATGCCTCTATCAGTAAAGTAGTAAGCACTTTAATTGAAGCTTTTATCTTGGTTTTTATCGTGGTTTATATCTTCTTACAAGATTTTAGATCAACCTTAATTCCACTGATTGCCGTTCCGGTTTCTATTGTGGGTACGTTTTTCTTTTTAAATTTATTTGGATTCTCGTTAAACTTATTGACGTTGTTTGCCTTGGTACTTGCGATTGGAATTGTCGTCGATGATGCCATCGTCGTCGTCGAGGCAGTGCATGCCAAAATGGAAGAAACCAAACAAGATGCCCGTACCGCTACACATGAAGCCATGGGAGAAATCTCTGGAGCTATTGTTTCGATTACCCTAGTGATGGCCGCCGTATTTATACCGGTAACGTTTATTACAGGTCCTACAGGTGTTTTCTATAAACAGTTTGGTATTACGCTAATCGTAGCGATTATTATCTCGGCTGTAAACGCCTTGACTTTGAGTCCAGCACTTTGTGCTATGTTCTTAAAACAAGGGCACTCGAGTGATCATCAAAAAAGAAATTTTGTAAGTCGCTTCTTCTTTGCGTTTAACACGGCATTTACTTCGTTGACCAACAGATACGGGAATGGATTTAAATTCCTTTTAAAACACAAATGGATCACTTTCGCGATCTTAATAGCTTGTTTGGGTATAACATTTTACGCCAATAAAACCATGCCTTCTGGGTTTGTACCTAACGAAGACCGTGGATTTATCTTAGCCAACGTAGAATTACCTGCTGGAGCATCTAGTGACCGTGTTTATGAATTACAAAAGAAATTCGAAAAAGCGGCTGCTCAAATTCCAGGTGTTGAAACCGTAACCGTTATTACAGGAAACAGTATCATTTCTGGTGCTGGATCTAACTACGGTATGGGATTGATTAAAATGAAATCTTTTAAAGAGAGAAAGTCAAAAGAGATGGCTACCGACGTAGTAATTGGTAAGTTGTTTGGCTTAGCAGCTATGCAGTTTCCCGATGCGAAAATGATTTTCTTCCAACCACCGAGTATACCAGGTTTTGGTATGTCGTCTGGATTTGAGTTAAAATTATTAGACAAATCAGGAGGAAGCTTAAACGATTTCGACGTGATTGCCAAAAATTATTTGGGCGAATTGATGAAACGTCCAGAGATCATGTATGCTCAAACTTCGTTTAACACCAATTTCGCACAATATGAAATTGACCTAAACATCCCAAGAGCCAAAGAATCTGGTGTTGCTGTTAGTGATATATTCTCCGCTTTACAAGGATATATTGGAGGTATTTACGCTGCCGATTTTACCCGTTTTGGAAAACAATACCGTGTAATGATTCAAGCATTGCCTGAGAGTAGAACTAATGTGAATAGCTTAAATGAAATTTTTGTACGCACCAGTAATGGAAACATGACACCTGTTACTCAGTTTGTCACTTTGAAACGCGTGTATGGACCACAGTCGGTAAACCGTTATAACTTGTTTACGTCTGCCAATATATCGGGAGCGCCAAATCCAGGATACAGTTCTGGAGATGCGATTCACGCTGTTCAAGAAGTTTCTAAAAACACCTTATCATCAAGTTACGGAGTAGACTTTACCGGTTTGTCTCGTGAGGAGATCAACGCCGGTTCACAAACCATGTTGATTTTTATCTTGTGTATCGTGTTTGTTTACTTTATTCTTTCAGCTCAATACGAAAGTTACTTATTGCCGTTTGCTATTATATTATCACTACCAACGGGTATTATGGGTGCATTTCTCGCTCAAAAACTCGCAGGATTAGAGAACAATATCTATTTCCAAATTGCACTGATCATGCTGGTCGGATTGCTTGCTAAAAACGCGATTCTTATTGTGGAGTTTGCGGTTCAAAGACGTCGACATGGAGAAACTATTGCAGAATCTGCTATTAATGGTGCCAAAGCGCGTTTACGTCCAATTTTGATGACTTCGTTTGCCTTTATCCTCGGTTTGATGCCATTGGTACTCGCTTCTGGAGTTGGAGCAAGTGGTAACCGCTCTATCGGAACTGGTGCTGTTTTCGGATTGTTAATCGGTACTATATTAGGGGTTTTTGTTATCCCAGTACTTTATGTAATATTCCAATGGCTTCAAGAAAAAGTTAAACCTATGAAATTTGAAGAAAAACATAATTAGTGAATTCAAAATGAGAAAAAACACTTTATATAGAATCATCCCTGTAGCCATCGTTGCCCTTAGTGTCCAATCGTGTTTTGTAGCCAAAACCTACGAGCGACCTGAAGTGATTAACGAGCAAAATTACAGAACAGATCGTCTCAACTCAGACAGTCTTTCCATGGCCAATGTGCCGTGGAAGGATTTGTTTAGCGACCCTATATTAATTCAATATATTGATAAAGGTCTTGATACAAACTTAGACATTCGTGTGGCCATGCAAAACATCGAAGCCGCCAATGCCTATTTTAAACAAGGAAAAATGGGGTATTTACCTACTTTAAACTTAGGAGCCAACTATACCCACTCTGTTCCTTCAAAAAACACCCAATTGGGTGCCTTGTTTTCCAACGGTGACCGAGTAAAAGTAGACCAATATGATATCACAGGAAATTTTTCTTGGGAAGCTGATATTTGGGGAAAAATAAGAAGTAATAAAAGAGCCTTTGGCGCGAGTTATCTACAGACCGTAGCGGCTCATCAAGCGGTAAAAACGCAGTTAATCGCTACTATTGCTTCTACTTATTACCAATTATTATCTCTTGACGAACAGCAACGCATCACTAAGGAAACCATTTTAAACAGAGAGAAAAGTTTAGAAACCATTATTGCTTTAAAAGAAGCTGGACAAGTGACTGAAGTGGCTGTTAAACAAAACGAAGCGCTATTACTCAATACAAGATCACAATTGTTAGACATCAACAACAACATCAAGTTGATGGAAAACACTTTTAGTATTTTATTGGCTGACAATCCAGAAAGCATCAAGCGTTCTACTTTGGCCGAACAAAAATTAAATAGCGATTTGACTGTTGGAGTTCCAATGCAACTATTGAGTAATCGTCCGGATGTTCTAGCAGCAGAATACGGATTGATGAATGCCTTTGAAATGACCAATGTTGCGCGTAGTAATTTCTACCCTTCTTTTAAATTAACCGCTACTGGTGGTTTGCAAAGTATTAAATTTGATGAATTGTTCAACACCAATTCTCTATTTGCTAATATCATAGGAGGACTAACTCAACCGTTGATCAATGGAAGACAAATCCGCACCCAACACCAAGTGAGTCAAGCCAATCAAGAAATCGCATTTTTGAATTATAAAAAAGCCATGCTAAATGCCAGTAAAGAAGTTTCTGACGCACTTTACACATATCAAGCCATGGATGAGAAAATTGGTTTAAAAACGAAAGAAGTGGAAGCTTATAGTCTAGCAGCTGAATATTCAGAAGAATTGCAAAACAACGGTATGGCGAATTATTTAGAAGTTTTGACCGCTAAAGAAAATACTTTAGCTGCACAACTCAATTTAATCAATACGCAATTTAGCAAATTGAATGCTATAGTACAATTATACAAAGCAGTAGGTGGTGGAGTAAAATAATTCCACTTATATACTATCAATAATCGAGCGGTTTGATCTAATCAAACCGCTCTTTTTTTTTATCTTTATAAAAAAAATGTTTGCCAAAATCCCTTTTTTAGTACCGATACTATTCCCCAAACAATTGTGGGCAGTAGCCAATACGGATAAAAAAATCTACCTTACTTTCGATGACGGCCCTATACCCGAAGTTACAGAATGGGTCTTAGAGCTGCTTGCATTATATCAGATCAAAGCAACGTTTTTTTGCATAGGGGATAACATTCGCAAGCATCCCAATATTTTCAAAAAAGTCATTCATGCCGGTCACCAAATTGGCAATCACACCGATCATCATGTCAACGGTTGGAAAACGGAAACATCAATATATATTGAAGAGGTTGTACAATGCACAAAAAAAATAGAGAAACACACGAAAGTTTCGCAGCACTTATTTAGACCCCCGTATGGAAAGATAAAAGCTTCCCAAGCTAAAATCTTGCTACAAAAAAAATATAAAATAGTTATGTGGACGGTGTTGAGTAAAGATTATGACGCCAAAACGTCTCCGGAACAGTGTTTACAGAACGTAGTAAAGCACACCCGATCAGGTAGTATTATATTGTTCCACGACAGCTGGAAAGCATCGGGAAATTTAAAATTTGCCTTGCCCAAGGCTATTGAGTATCTCCTAAAGGAAGGCTATCAATTTGAGCTATTATAAGGCTTTAGAAATGGTAATTAAGGCATTAGCCTCTATAGTTCCCGTTTGCCTCCATACCATTGCCCCATTGCGATAAATCATCATCGTAGGTACATTTTTGATACGTAAGGCATCCGATAAATCCTTATTTTTCTCCACGTCTATTTTAATAACGCGCAATTGGTCGCCCATAGCCGCAGCCACATCATGAATCACGGGTTGCATCGATTTGGAACTTTCGTTCCACTGTGCGTAAAAATAAATTAGAACGGGTACATTAGCACTAATTAATTCTCCAAATTTTGACATAAACAGTTATTTAGCTTATTAAACATAGCAATTCCGTAGGCACTCTAAACAAAAATACGATTTTTTGGGAATTGAACTAGTTTTTTCTGCGTTTAAGTTCAAAAACTGTAATCTCGGGCCAGATCCCTACTCGACCCGGATAAGCATGGTATCCAAAACCTCTATTTACATATAAATAACGACCTGCAGTTTTATATAATCCAGCCCATTGTTTATAGACATACTGTATAGGACTCCACTTTATTATTCCCGGGATTTCGATACCAAATTGCGCACCGTGCGTATGTCCCGCTAGCATCAATTGCACGTTTTTAGGATGGCTTACTACTTCCGCATCCCAATGCGAAGGATCATGAGATAATAAGATCTTAAAATCTTCAGCAGCAACACCAGAGGTTGCCTTATTTAGATCACCGACTTTTTTAAATTTAACACCCCAATTTTCAACTCCTACAATGGCTATACGTTGTCCTTCCTTTTCAATCCACATCTTTTCATTCAACAATAAACTGAAACCCATCTTCGGGTGCAAATCTTTTATTTCCTTAAAATTGTTTTCTTTTTGAGCCGCCGTATCCCATTCTACATATTCGCCATAATCGTGATTCCCCAATACGGAAAACTTACCGTATTTATGCTCTCGAATTCCTTGAAAGGTTGCTAACCAAGGATCCATTTCATTAGCCAAGCTATTAACTAAATCTCCAGTAAACAACAACAAATCGGACTCTTGATCATTAATTACATCTATGGCGTGTTGAATTTTTTCCTTGTCGTCAAAACTACCACAGTGAATATCCGAAATGTGCGTAAAGGTAAATCCGTCAAAAGCTTCAGGTAAATCGTCAAAAAAGACCGTTTGTTTAATCACTCTAAATTTGTATCTACCTACAGCTATACCATGAATGATGGATAAAAAGGGAATCGCCGCTACTCCTAAAGCTACTTGTGTTACGAATTTCCTTCTTTCAGGTAGAAATTCACCCTCAATTTGAGCTGCTGACACAAAATAATTACAAACTCCAATGATTAATCGCGCGGCATCTTCTACGAATAAAAAAATGGTAATAACCAATTTGGGCATATACAGTAATAAGACCAAAGCAATAGCCATCATCAAGGTTTTATTTTGGCCGACCGATCGATCAAAACTCAAAAAACCATAAGCAATCATCCCGATGGCCACTAAAGTAAACAAAGCATAGGCAATAATTATCCATCGATTCTTCGTCAGATTACTTAAGGCTTGGTAGGAATAAAATTCTAAAAGGACAAGAAACAATATAAGGATAATCCAACGCATAAATATCGAATAAAGATAAGCTTACAAAAATACTCGTTTAAAAACACTCCATACAGTATTTAACATTAATTATCACTCTTTAAGACCGTTGTTTGAAGTAGTTTATCAGTATTTTTTGATATAACCCCAAGCAATAGCAACACATTTTGCGAATTTTCGTTCTATAAACACTATAAATCCACACGACATCTAGCCGATGCAATCGCTTTGATGTTTCCCAAAAAGGTCATCGTCGTTTGCTTTTAAGTTTGTATTTTTGAAAAATAATATAACAAAACCCTTTTTAGGTTATGGAACCACAAAAACGTCTTTTTCTACTCGATGCCTACGCCCTTATTTTCAGAGGATATTATGCTTTTATCAAAAATCCACGTATCAACTCTAAAGGTTTAGATACTTCGGCAGTATTGGGGTTTATGAATTCACTTATCGATGTTATACGAAGAGAAAAACCCGATCATTTAGCTGTAGCCTTCGACAAAGGAGGAAGTACTGTGCGAACGGAGATGTTTCCCGAATACAAAGCCAATCGTCAAGCAACACCAGAAGCAATCAAAATAGCAATACCTTATATCAAGCAACTTTTAGAAGCCATGCATATTCCCATTATGGAAGTGGAGGGCTGTGAGGCCGATGATTTGATTGGAACTCTGGCCAAGCAAGCAGAAAAAGAAGGCTATCAAGTATTCATGGTTACTCCAGACAAGGATTTTGCTCAATTGGTTTCTGAGAATATTTTTATGTACAAACCAGCCAGAATGGGCAACGGTATAGAAATATGGGGAATACCAGAAGTTCAGGCTAAGTTCGAAGTTGAAGATCCCTTACAGGTCATCGACTATTTGGGAATGATGGGCGATGCTGTCGATAATATTCCAGGCCTACCTGGTGTTGGAGAGAAAACCGCAAAAAAGTTCCTACAGCAATACGGCAGTATGGAAAATCTATTGGCCAACACTCATGAACTCAAAGGCAAGATGAAAGAAAACATCGAAGCCCATAAAGACAAGGGAATTCTTTCCAAAACCTTGGCGACTATTTTATTAGACTGCCCGGTAACTTTCAACGAAAAGGATTTTGAGTTGGATAAACCAGACGTGGAAAAAACCGACGCCCTATTTATCGAATTGGAATTCCGACGTATGAAAGAACAGTTCGACAAATTGTTTAATCCCGAAGCAACAGCTACAGCTGTCCCGACAAAAACAAACGCAGCTTTATCGACAGACGATCAATTTGATTTGTTCGGTAGTAACGAGTCTTCCGACTCTCCTACTTCATCAAGTCCGTATAAAACCCTACAAGACACGCCACACTTTTACCAAATTATTCAGGGCAACATGGCAGTTAAAATGTTTATAGAAAACCTATTAGAACAACCCAAGGTATGTTTTGATACCGAAACCACGGGATTAGATGCGCTTCATGCGGAACTGGTCGGTATCGCCTTCTCTTACGAAAAAGGAAGTGCCTTTTACGTACCCTTTCCCGAAGACCAAGAAGAGGCTAAGGTCTTGGCTGCACAGTTCCGCCCTTTCTTTGAATCTGAAACGATTACCAAGATTGGCCAGAATTTAAAATACGACATAAAAATACTCGCTAGATACGACCTTGCTGTACGAGGCCCTATATTCGATACGATGATTGCACATTATCTAATTAACCCAGATATGCGCCATAATATGGATATACTAGCAGAAACCTACCTGAGTTATTCTCCGCAATCTATTGAAGAATTGATTGGCAAAAAAGGTAAAAATCAAAAAACCATGCGCGAGGTCGATTTGCAATTGGTCAAAGAATACGCTGGTGAAGATGCTGATATTACTTTTCAATTGGAAGGCTATTTTGACAAACAATTGATTGAATCTGAAACAAAAAAACTCTTTGAAACCATAGAGGTTCCGTTGGTACCGGTATTGGCCGCGATGGAACAAGAGGGAATACGAGTAGATGTCGATTTTTTAAAATCGCTATCAAAAAGTCTCGATAACGACATCAAAGATTTAGAAAAGGGAATCTACGAACAGGCTGGAGAACAGTTTAATTTGGCTTCTCCAAAGCAATTGGGTGAAGTTTTGTTTGATCGATTAAAGATTGGAGGAAACAAACCTAAAAAGACCAAAACGGGTCAATATGCTACTGGCGAAGAGGTTTTGAGTTATTTGGCAGACGACAATCAAATCGTTAAAGACATCTTGGAGTGGCGTCAATTGATTAAATTACAAAACACTTATGTAGATGCCTTGCCAAATCAAGTGGATACCGTAACAGGCAGAATACATACGGACTATATGCAAACGGTAGCCGCAACGGGACGTTTGAGTTCTAATAATCCCAACCTACAAAACATTCCTATACGCACGGAACGCGGTCGCCAAATCAGAAAAGCCTTTGTGGCTCGCGATGAAAATTACGTCTTACTCGCTGCCGATTATTCTCAAATAGAATTGCGTATTATCGCGGCCTTGAGTCAAGAACCCAATATGATGGAATCCTTTAAGAAAGGGGAAGATATTCACCGTTCTACCGCAGCTAAAGTATTTGGCGTTCCTCTGGAAGAGGTTACCAAAGAGCAGCGTAGCCATGCGAAAACGGTCAACTTCGGAATCATTTATGGGGTATCTGCGTTTGGATTGAGCAATCAAACTTCCTTATCGAGAGCAGAGAGCAAGGAATTGATCGATGCCTATTATGCTACTTATCCCGAATTAAAGAAATACATACAAACGCAAATCGACTTTGCGCGCGACCACGGTTATGTGCAAACGATTTCTGGTCGTAGGCGTTATTTAAAAGACATCAATTCACAGAACGCTATTGTTCGTGGAGCAGCAGAGCGAAATGCCGTAAATGCACCGATTCAAGGAAGTGCTGCTGATATCATCAAAATTGCGATGATAGCGATTCACAAACGCTTGATTAACGAAAATTGGAAATCCAAAATGTTATTGCAAGTACACGATGAGTTGGTATTCGATGCTCATAAAGAGGAGCTCGAGAATTTAAAAACCATGATTAAGAGTGAAATGGAAAATGCCTTTGTATTAGAAGTTCCCTTGGTAGTAGACCTTGGAACCGGTGATAACTGGTTAGAAGCCCATTGATATTGATTTAATAAAAAAGTGCCTTTGTAGAAATGCACTTTTTTATTAAAACCGCAAAACAATTCAATTCTCAAAAATATATTTAAATTGACGCTCTAGTTCCCGAGCATTAATAGTGACCACCGTATCAATCTTATTGTGCTCTAAGTATATCACTTTGGTTTTATTAACAAATGAATTCTGTTTATTATACGTTCTCGCAACATAAACATTGTTAACCGCCTTCTCTGCCTGAATTAACGCAGTAATATCTACTCTTGAACCACTGGCATTTGCAATTATAATAGAATGAGGATCATCGACATATTTAATCACCGCTTTAGCGAAATAACTATTACAGCTTGGACAATCTTCTTCTGTCAAAACCAATATTCGCTGTATCTGACTATCTAATTGAATACCATACTCCCGTTTTAAAGAATCTGCCAATTGCTCAAATTCCGAATTGCCGCTACCAGAACAGCCCCAGAAGAAACTGAGCAAGCAAATCATCACACCTTTATAGCTCAAAAAAGTCGTATTTTTTAATGCCAAAATTACTTTTTTCATCTTCTACCTTTTTTAAAATATAAACTCCATCGTCCGCAATAAACGAACTATACCACAAATATTTTCCTTCGTCGAAAACAACTACTTTTTCAATTTTAAATTTCTCATCCAATACCGAAACCTTAAAAGGACGGTAGCCCTTTTCCTTGTTTTTAGAAATATCAATAGTTTGTATCAGTATATATTTTTTATTTTTGGAACTATAACCAAAATCCCCAACTATGCTTTTATGTTGCAATTCGAAATTTAGAACATCACTATCGATAGTTTGCGCCAAAGGAGCGGGCAATGCAACCGCTTGAGCATCTTCGACAATCCGTATCTCTTCGATGATTTGTAGATTTATTGGATTTACACAAAACAAATTTGGAGAAAAGCACGAAAAAACAAAAACCTTCCCATTCTTATAGGTACTAAAACACCCATCTATATAAGCTGCAACTTTGTTTTCCATATTCCAATAAAAATCATCCAACCCATAAATCGCCTTAGGCGATGGAGAAAAAACATCTTCAATTTTAATCAAATGAGGACTGTGGACAAAATGAGTGTAATAATATTGCGCACTTTCATAGCCTTCTCTCGGCACCTTATCCTCTTTGATATCTTGCGGATTTCCATACCATATCGGGTGCAACAACAAACTATTGCCTTCCAAAACAAAATTTCCACTAATGGAAGATGAAAAATGATAAATAGCACCTGTATCGAAAGAAAATTGATTTAAATCTAGGCGATACCAAGTATTCCCAGCCCTATCCAATACCCGCAACTGGTTCGCACGTTTATTTAACAAGACTATCGAATCTTTGGATATAACCGAGATACCGTCTACTACTTGTATCTCTGCCACAGCAGCGGCAAGACTTACTGAATCGTTTAAATTACCCCTATTGTCATAAAACTTTATAATTCTATCCGAAATAGGATCCGCAAAATAGAATAGGTTCTCTTTACTTTCGCTATCATATAGGATACCACTAAATTTTCCTTGGTTCACAAATCCAATATCAAAAACCACCGATCGAGATGGCAACCATTTATCTTCAGACTTTCCGCAACTGACCGTCAAAATAAATAGAAAAACAACACTTACTGTTTTATACATAAAAAACCATATTTAAAAGGCTGTCTAGCAAAAACCAGACAGCCGCTACATTAAAATAATTGTTTTTTAAAAGGGTATACCAAAACTATTTCCTCGCTTTTAGCTGAATTAAAAAACAAATAATCAATCTGTGTTTCTCTGTTTTTTCGAACACTTAAATACAACTGACCATCAAGCACAGCGTCTACCATTTTTAAATCTAACAACCTTAGCAAATTTTCTTTATCACTTCGAATGTACTCTCTTACGAATTTTTGGTCTTGATGTAAGACTACATCAAACAAGCGGTCTATAGCGCTTTGATATGCTGGTACTGTAATAATTATGGTTGGCAAACAATTACCATTGTTTCCCTCACAACCAAATTTATCTCCTCCGCGATCATAATACGCTTGCAACTCCGTAAATTACGTCACAGGGGGTTCTTGCAGTATTATTCGATTCTCAACGGCCTCACTATCTATGGTATGGTCAGTATCACAGGAAGCCAACACCAAGGAAATCAAACTAATAAAAATAAAATATTTCATAACAAAAATTTTAATATGTTAATAATCATAAAAATAAATGAAACAACCAAGAATAAATGTTAAAAAAACAACTTTAACCCAATTGCTGTGTATGCAAAATTTAAAGTATTTAGATGTTGAACAATAATTGATTATCTAAAATATTTTAAAACGACACAACAAATTAACACCACCTCAGTTATGAACTACTTATAGAATACCCATACCTCCTAAGTAACACTTCAAAAAACATGAGATTACTTTAGAGTTCCCCATTCCACAACAATTGAAACCGCAAATAAATTCAAAAGTCAGAAAGAAAATTTATACAGATTCCACTTCAAGAACCCGATTAATAGTTTCATTTTCAATAAACTGATCAATATCGATCCAAAAAATAAACAGTTGTATTGTATAATAAATAAATAGTTGTACTTTTGCACTCCCTTTATTGGGAATGGAATGTTTAATTAAAATAATTTATTTGTGAACAATTTAAGCTACAAGACAGTATCAGCAAACAAAGCTACTACTCAAAAAGAGTGGATCATTGTAGATGCTGAAGGTCACAACTTAGGTCGTTTTGCTTCAAAAGTAGCTATGCTATTGAGAGGTAAATACAAGCCAAGTTTTACACCACACGTGGACTGTGGAGATAACGTGATCGTTATCAATGCAGAAAAAATCAATTTGACTGGAAACAAATTGGAAGAAAAACAATACATCCGTCACACGGGTTACCCAGGAGGACAAAGAGTATTGACAGCTAAAGTAATGCAACAAAAGAATCCTGCATTATTGGTTGAAAAAGCAATCAAAGGAATGTTGCCTAAGAACAAATTAGGAGCACAATTATTCCGTAATTTAAACGTAAATGTAGGTACTGCACATAAACACGATGCGCAACAACCTAAAACCGTTAATTTAAACGATCTTAAGTAATGGGAGTTATTCACAAAATCGGTAGAAGAAAAACCGCTGTTGCTCGTGTATATGTTTCAGAAGGAACAGGAAAAATCACGGTAAACAAAAAAGAATTTGCAACTTACTTTCCAACAGCTACTTTACAATACAAAGTAATGCAACCGATGTCTTTGACAGATAATGCAGAGAACTTTGACGTAAAAGTTAATGTTTACGGAGGAGGAACTACTGGTCAAGCAGAAGCTGTACGTATGGCAATTGCAAGAGCAATGTGTGAAGTTGATGTAGAAAACAGATCTATCTTGAAACCAGAAGGTTTATTGACTCGTGATCCAAGAATGGTTGAACGTAAGAAATTCGGTCAGAAGAAAGCGCGTAAGAAATTCCAGTTCTCTAAACGTTAATTTTTATTTATTATTAAAAAATCTAAGTTTTTGTTGCTCTCCTGCTGCGGTAGGAATTAGTTTAGCATCTAAATGGTTCAGACCGAGACAATCGCTACCGAATCATTGCTAATACACAAGAACGTAAACTATTACAAAATGGCAAACAAAGTAGAAGTTAAAGAATTACTAGAGGCAGGTGTTCATTTTGGACACATGACTAGAAAGTGGGACCCAAACATGGCTCCTTACATCTATATGGAGCGTAATGGTATTCACATTATCAATCTATATAAAACAGCTGCAAAAATCGAAGAAGCTAATGAAGCTTTGAAAAAGATTGTAGCATCAGGTAGAAAAATACTATTCGTAGCTACCAAAAAACAAGCAAAAGACATCGTAGCTGAGAAAGCAGCTGCAGCAAACATGCCTTACATCACTGAAAGATGGCCAGGTGGTATGTTGACTAACTTTGTTACTATCCGTAAAGCTGTTAAGAAAATGGCTTCTATCGATAGAATGAAGAAAGACGGTACATTCTTAACTCTTTCTAAGAAAGAGCGCTTACAAGTTGACCGTTTACGTGCGAAATTAGAGAAAAACTTAGGTTCAATTGCTGACATGACTCGTCTACCAGCTGCTCTTTTCGTTGTAGATATCAAAGCTGAACACATCGCAATTAAAGAAGCTCAGAAATTAAACATTCCAATTTTCGCTATGGTTGACACCAACTCTGACCCACGTCAAGTTGATTATGTAATCCCAGCAAATGATGATGCTTCTAAATCAATCGATAAAATTTTATCTTTAGTAACCAATGCAATCATTGAAGGTCATTCTGAAAGAAAAACAGAAAAAGACGATCAACCAGTTGTAGCGGCTCCAGCTCCAGAAGTAGCTAACTCTACTGAAGAATAATAATTTAACAGTATCATAAAGTCGTTATGCTGATGGATGTATACTTTTGTAGACAACTATCCATAACGACTTTTTTTATTAACACATAACACAAGACTTTAAAATGGCAAATATTACTGCTGCAGATGTAAACAAGCTGAGACAAATTACAGGTGCCGGAATGATGGACTGTAAAAAAGCGTTAGTTGAAGCTGACGGAGATTTCGATTTAGCAATTGAAAACTTACGTAAAAAAGGACAAAAAGTTGCTGCAAACAGAGCAGATAGAGAATCTACTGAAGGTGCTTCTATCGCTATTGTAAATGCAGATAAAACAGCGGGTGTTGTTATCACTTTAGGTTGTGAAACTGATTTCGTTGGTAAAAACGAAGGATTTGTAAAGTTGGCTACAGATTTAGCTAACCACGCTTTGGCTTTCCATACAAAAGAAGACTTTTTGGCTTCTGACTTTGGTGGAATGACTGTTGCTGACAAATTGATCGAGCAAACAGGAGTTATCGGAGAAAAAATTGAAATTACTGTATTCGAAAGATTAGAAGGTACTTTCGTTGGATCTTACATCCACGCTGGAAATAAAATCGCTACTATCGTTTCCCTTTCTGCTAATGTAGAAGGAGCTGAAGAAGCTGCAAGAAACGTAGCTATGCAAGCTGCTGCTATGAACCCAATCGCTTTAAACGAAGCTGGTGTTGATCAAGCTATCATTGACAAAGAAATCGAAATTGCAAAAGAGCAATTGAGAGCTGAAGGAAAACCAGAAGCGATGTTGGAAAACATTTCTAAAGGAAAAATCCAACGTTTCTACAAAGACAATACTTTAGTTAACCAAGATTATATCAAAGACGGTTCTATGAGCGTTGCTGCTTATATTAAAACGGTTGATCCTAGTCTTGTTATCACTGGATTCAAAAGAGCTGCTTTAGGATAATCCATCCAATAGCATCTATTACTATATTAAAGCCCTTAATCTCGCGATTAAGGGCTTTTTTTGTTCGTCTATTCGTGTATATGCGTGTATACACATCAGTGACCCGAGACTGAAAGCCAAACAAGCGAAGCAATCTGCAAATCTGCGTATCTGCAAATCCGCCTGTATGCGAATTCAATAAAAAAGTCTATTTTTGACAACTTATAATAACGACTCCATGAAAAACTTAAGCAAAAACATATTGTTCCAAATTATCATAGCGATTACCTTAGGAATTGTCTTTGGACTTTTTACACCCGAAGCAATTGGTCGTGTTTTCGCAAGTTTTAACGCTGTTTTTAGCTCGTTTCTATCCTTTACCATCCCGTTGATCATTCTGGGGCTTGTTGTGCCTGCAATTGGCAAATTAGGAAAGGGCGCTGGAGGCCTTTTGATTATGACTGTTGCCATAGCTTATGGCTCTACACTCTTCGCTGGATTCACCACCTATTTTGCGAGTATCAACATTTTCCCAGAACTACTCGCTACTCAAACACAACAATTAAATGTCGTTGATAAAATTTCAGATTTAGCACCCTATTTCACTATTGAATTCACACCTATTATGGATGTGATGAGCGCTTTAGTACTTGCCTTTATCATCGGTATAGGCATTTCAAAATTGAACAATTCTACCCTAGAAAATGCTTTTGACGATTTTTTAATCATCATTACTAGCGTAATCAACAAAGTAATTATACCCTTACTTCCGGTATTTATCTTTGGAATATTTTTAAACATGTCTTATACCGGACAGGTTTTCTCTATCATACAGGTTTTTGTAAAAATCATCGGAGTCATTTTTGCCTTGCACATACTGTTGTTATTGATTCAATTTTCTATAGCCGGTATCATCGCTAAAAAAAATCCCTTCAAACTATTAATCACCATGATGCCTGCATATTTTACGGCATTGGGAACCCAATCATCTGCCGCCACTATTCCCATCACTTTGCAACAAACCCTTAAAAATGGTGTTTCTGAAAAAATAGCTGGCTTTGTCATCCCTTTAGCTGCAAACATCCATTTGGCAGGAAGTACTTTAAAAATCGTCGCTTGTGCGATTGCTTTAATGCTTTTGCAAGGGCAACCGATTGAATTTGGCGCTTTTGCTGGGTTTATCTGTATGCTGGGAATCGCTATGGTAGCCGCGCCAGGCGTACCTGGAGGAGCCATTATGGCCGCCATCGGTATCATTGCAAAAATGCTCGGCTTTAACGATGAAAGTCAGGCCTTAATGATTTCACTATATATCGCTATGGATAGTTTTGGTACTGCCTGTAATGTTACCGGAGATGGTGCCATTGCTGTGGTTGTAGATGCTTTGACGAAGAAAAAATCAATTAACACGGAAATCTAAACCCGCTTTTTTATAAAAATAGTCACTCCCTTTTAGTAAAAAGGGACACTGACTGCTTAACAGATCCTAAAATTAAAATTTTCTATATTTCATTTGCAATTTCGCTCCTAACTGCACTTTTTCAAACATGGTATGAGTGGTTTGTATCGCTATATTGTTATTCTTCTTGATGTCTATATTTTTAAACACCTTCTTTTTTGTGCTTTTAAATTCATACAGCTCTTCAGCGACAACCTCCTTTTCGACTAACTTTCCGTTGTATTCATAACATATACTCAACGCCCTTTCCACAAGTTGACTGTCTCTCTTAAAAAAAATGTTGTCGCCCACTTCAAACTCATTAAAACTCACTCCGTTATTGACAAACCTAGTCAATACCCGATTTTCTAAATCGACCTCAAAAACAACTTTGTAATTCCAATCGTCATCATATAAATAAAAAAACTCATCTACCCTGTGAACCTTGTGTCGGTCTATTGCCTTCAAAAGCAACTTAAAATTACTTTTACTGCTAAACATAAAATAATGGTACTTCATCAAACTGACAAAAGGAACCGAATCACTTATATCGTATTCCGCCTCTGCCTCCGATACCAGCAACACCATATTATAAAAGGAGTTCTTTTTAAAAAAACCTTTGTCCGACTCTAACAAGCGTCCAGCACTATTGTTTTCTGAGCTAAAAGTATCGTATTCATAAAAATTATCGGCATCGTACAACTTATAACTGTTTTTTAAGATTGCTGTCAATTCCTTCTTGTCTTTCTGACTGTCAACAGAAATAACAATATCATCTAAAACACGACCTTCAGACTCCTCTTGACCATATAAAATAATAGGTCCCAAAAATAACCAAAAATAAAAAAATCTCATACAACACCATATTTAAAATGAGGCTACTTCAGTAGCCTCATCAGTTAATAATTACAAGTCAAACCTATTCAAATAGTGTTGAATAATATTTATAACCATATCTGTAGGTGGCCATTTCAAACAATAGGACATCTTTAGTCTGTTGCGATAATTGAGCATCTTTTGACACAGCATGTTCAATCTCAATAGAGTACGCAGCAAACTGGTTCGCGGGAATATCCGCATTAAAAACTCCTTTATAACTATTCGAAATCATTTTAAAATGATTAGCCTCTTCCACATTATCAAATTCATACATGGTTTCATAAAATTGATCACTTCCAAGGTTCTCAAATACCTGAAGTCGATTTATAAATCCTAAAACAGCTTCTTTCTCAAAAGGAGGATTTAAGCCTAAATTACTTACTTCTGAAAAAGTAATATCATAAACAACTTCATTTAATTTCACCAAGTCAACCGAGGCTAAACCTTCATCCTTTAACACCTCGTTCACTACCACATAATGGTTAAACCCATAAATATCCAAATGGTTACTCGAATTCGAAACCTCCCGAAGCGACGCTACTTTATCAAGTAGTTCATCTCTAAAAGGATATGAATTAGCAGTCTGCAAACTAAACATTTCTGACACTGAAGCGACAGCAGCAGAAACCAAACCTCCAACCCAATTAGCATTTTTCGTATTATTGGATAAATAGACTCCCGCTCCAGCAGCATCTTTACCTAACACCCTTTTCCACCATCCCCAAGAACTACTAATTTTTCCGGATTCGTCGTCAATTCCTTCCATGTACTTTAACGCAATACGCTCGTATGCGTTCTTTCCATCGTCTATTAACACCTCATCGTTTTTATCTGAGCTGCATCCTACAGCCATAAAAACCAAACTAAAAAATAAAAATAGATTTTTCATCATTTCAAAGTTTTTAAAAATTGATAAATTAAAAATAATTTTCTCCTAATAAATAAACAAGAAATACAGCGGTTTTAACTGTTTTACAAAAAATACAACCTTTTAATAATCAAGTGATTACTATAGTAATGGAAGTTTTAAAAACAAGTATTTAAATATTAAGGTGTCTAAAAAATACAACATATTTATTAAATTTTTAGATACTTTATGACCGAAAAATAAATATAATGATTGTTTTAATAAAAAAACACCGCATAACTTGCCTGTACAATTAAAATGACACGGTTAACACTTTTCCTCTAGTCGTTTGAACAACAAGAAAACAAGAATATAATTCAGCCTTACCGGGATTTACCTAGAAAAGCTTTGTATTCTTAAGTATCTGCATGAATTGCGTTCGCGGAATTTCGCGCGCACCGAGACTGTCTAAATGGTCGTTATAGACCTGACAATCGAGAAGTTGGTATTGGTGCAGCTGTAAGTGCTGTACCAATGCGATAAAAGCCACTTTACTGGCATTAGAAACGAGAGAAAACATGCTTTCACCACAAAAGATATGACCTAAGTCAACTCCATACAACCCACCAACTAATTGGTCGTCTTGCCAAACTTCAACCGATTGGGCCCGGTTTTGTTTGTGTAATTCGCAATAGGCTTCAATCATGTCGTCGGTAATCCAAGTGCCGTTTTGACCTTGTCTTTTGACCATTTGACAATGATTAATCACTTGACGAAATTCGCGGTTAAAGCTTACCTTGAATTCGTTTCGGTTGAGAATGTTACGCATACTTTTAGACACTTTGAGTTCGTCTAAAAACAGCACCATTCGCGGATCAGGTGCCCACCAAGTAATGGGCTCCCCATCTTCAAACCACGGAAAGATTCCCGATCGGTACGCCAACAACAGGCGTTCGGTTGATAAATCTCCCCCCAAGGCCAAAATTCCCGACTCATGAGTTTGTGTGACTTCGGGAAAAAAAAGATTCTTATTAACTACATACATCTCAACAAACAACTAGTATAAAAACCAGTGGCCATCCTTTTGAGATAGCCACTTTTTATTTTTAGAACGGTAAATCGTCGTGTTCTTCTTCGTTAAATTTCGGAGCCGATTCAAATTGCTCTGAAGGCATAGAAGGAGGTGTTGCCATCCCAGCCGGTTGCTCTGCAACAGCCTTTTCAATTCTCCATCCTTGGATTGAGTTGAAATATTTGGTTTCTCCCTGTGGGTTAACCCACTCTCTACCTCTTAAATTAATCGATACTTTTACGGGTTCTCCTACTTGGAATGCATTTAATAAATCACAACGATCTTGAGTAAACTCAATCATAATATGTTGTGGATATTGTTCGTCTGTTGTTACTACCAACTCTCTTTTTTTAAAAGACTGACTCACTTGCTGTGGTTGGTTGATTACTTTAATTCTTCCTAAAACTTCCATCGTATTAAATTTTATCGCGTTATATTGATTTGTGGAAAACTATTTTTGAGCTAAAATGGTTTGCCACGCCAAAGTTACATTATTTTCAATTAAATATTCTTTTGCTTTTTCCAATTTCTTGTTTTGATCGTCTTCTAGCAATAGCTGTTGCAGTTCCGGATTTTCGGAAACGAAACTTTGCACCTCCTCCATAGTAGGCAATTGCTCCACATTTCCGAGTATTCCTAAATCATTACCGCTAAAGATAGGATTTTTTTTAACTGCTTCAGGAATAGCATCCACACCAACACCTAAAGTTGTCAACGGTTTTTCTACTTCAAACATGCCTGCATTAGCGCGGGTGTACCAGTTTCCACCCATACGGGCTACCAAATCCATCTTATGCTGCTCAATCGCTCCCTGTTCGTTTAAAACCGCTTCGTTGATGTGCATTTTAACCACTTCGCAAATCACTAGGTTTCCAGCTCCTCCCTGATCGCCCAAACCAATAACTTCCTTGACAATACATTCGAATTGCACCGGGCTTTCCGCTACTCTAAACGGCTTTACTATATCCGATTTTAACATCGTAAATCCAGCCTTATCGAATTCATTTACGCCATCTTGATATTCCGTACTGCTCAAAGAAGTCTGTTGTACCATCTCGTAATTCACCACATTAATCACCACCTGCATCGTCGCTTGAACGTTAAACAAAGTGTGTTTTAACGTATTATCGCGTACCCGTCTTGAAGGTGAAAAAATCAAAATAGGCGGATTTGCACTAAACATATTAAAAAAGCTAAATGGCGATAGATTGGGATTTCCATCGGCATCAATAGTACTTGCTAAAGCAATAGGTCTCGGACCAATTGCCGTTTGCATATACGCTTGCAATTGAACTGTTGTAATATCTTTAGGATCTATGGTTTTCATGAAAAATGCTTTATTTACTTAAGTTTTATAAAAGGTAAAAATAACAAAAATGATCCATAATCCCATTGATAAGCATAAGTTTTCGTATGCAATTAAAAAGTTTACTGAAGGAAGCCGCTAATTTTTTATTACTTTTAAAGTCAAATTGATTTTTATGTTTTTTACAAGCAAAAACAATACTTGGCGCTGGCTTATTATCTTAACGGCTTTTGGTACTTTGGTTTTAATACTTTGGAACACCTTTACGTTTTTTCAGACTTTTAAGAACGAAGAGCGCTTGAAAATGGAGATTTGGGCCACAGCCTCACAAACGCTAAACAAGGCCGACCTAAACGATACCGATTTAGCCTTGCCCTTACAAATTCTAAACACCAACAACACCATTCCGATTATACAAACCACAGACAAGGACAGCATCATTAACATGGTGAATGTGGAAGAACAAATTGCCAGAGACCCTAAAAAAACTGCTGTCTTTTTTAATAAACTCAAGTCTCAGAATGCGCCCATAGTCATTGAATTCGACAAAACCAAACAGTATTTATATTACGGAAATTCATCCTTACTTACCAAATTAAAATATTATCCAGGTGCCCTAATCTTGATATTTATATTTTTTACGGCTATGATTTTTAGTTTTTATCGCGCCAGTAAGATGGCCACTCAAAATCGATTATGGGCAGGAATGGCCAAAGAAACTGCTCATCAAATCGGCACTCCCCTTTCCTCTTTATTAGGCTGGGTAGAGATTATGAGATTGGATGAAGTAAACGAAGAGACCGTAGTTGAAATTGAAAAAGACGTACACCGCTTGCAAACCATCGCAGAACGATTTTCGAAAATTGGATCCAAACCCGTTTTAGAGCTTTGCGACGTGGTAACAGAAACACAAATGGCTTTTGATTACCTGCGTTCTCGAGTTTCCAAACAAATCATGTTCTCTTTTAAAGCTCCTTCGTATGCACTGATGATACCTATGAATTCGATACTGCACAGTTGGACTATAGAAAACTTAATCAAAAATGCTATTGATGCCATGAAGGGGAAAGGTGCTATTGACATCATCATTGATGATAACGATAAAGGGATTCGAATTCAAATTAAAGATACCGGTAAAGGAATCGCGAAAAATCAATTTAAACGCATTTTTGAACCGGGTTATACCACCAAAAAAAGAGGTTGGGGACTTGGGCTATCATTAACGAAACGCATAGTAGAAACCTATCATAACGGATCCATCAAGGTAACGCATTCCGAATTGGGTAAAGGCACCACAATTTGCATTGTCTATAAAAAATAAAAACCGCAAATAATTCTCAACTATTTGCGGTTCTATGAAATTGATTTGTTCAATCTCTAATTTATATGCTGCTGAATAGCCTTGGCTAAGGCATCAAATTCTGTTTCCGATAAAGATGTTTTTTTCACAAAGCGCATATCGTCCATGTCTTGTAATGGAATCAAATGAACATGTACGTGAGGAACTTCTAGTCCTACTACAGCCATTCCAATACGTTTACAAGGAACGGTAAGCTCTAAAGCTTTGGCTACTTTTCGAGAAAATTTCATCAATTCAAGATAGGCTTCTTCGTCCATATCAAAAATCTTATTGACTTCTTGTTTGGGAATACAAAGCGTATGTCCTTTTGCATTTGGATTTATATCCAAAAATGCTAAAAAACGATCATCTTCTGCAACTTTATAAGCCGGTATTTCTCCGTTAATGATTTTGGTGAATATAGACATAGTTCTCTTGAATTTTCTAAATTAATCTCTACTGATTTCTAGTACTTCAAACTTCATAATTCCATTAGGAACTTGAATCTCAGCAATTTCTCCAACTGTTTTTCCTAATAAACCTCTTCCAATAGGAGAAGTTACGGAAATTTTTCCAGCTTTCAAATCTGCTTCACTTTCCGCTACTAAAGTATAAGTCATTTCCATACCGTTGAGTTGATTTTTAATCTTTACGGTTGAAAGGACTAAAGCCTTGCTAACATCTAATTGTGATTCATCAATAAGGCGTGCATTAGCATTGACCTCTTCTAATTTAGAAATTTTAAGTTCTAACAAACCTTGCGCTTCCTTAGCTGCATCATACTCTGCATTCTCCGATAAATCTCCTTTGTCTCTGGCATCCGCAATTGCTTGCGACGCTTTTGGACGCTCCACACTCTTTAACTGCTCAATCTCATCTCTTAGTTTTTTCAAACCCTCAGCAGTATAATACGAAATTTTACTCATAATTTACATGGTTTATAAAATAGAAAAAATCCCATTGAAACGGGATTTCTTTCTATGAAGATATTATTTAATCGCTATTTTTAATTATTTACTAACTGTATCATTTTTGTCAAAGTTAAATAATTAAATTTGTTTTCCAAATTCTTTAATCATGAAAAAGCTTTTTCTATTGTTTATTATTACTATTTCATTTTTAGGCTGTTCCAAAGATAGTTCTAGTAATCGCAATCCCTATTTACCCGACTACCCGATTTCCCTCAACATAAATTTAAACCTTCCTCAGTATAGCAACTTAAGGCATCCATCGACTGCTGTTCGCGTTTTTGGAGAAGCACTCGGTGCTCGGGGTTTAATTATTTTCAATTCGGGAAGCGGCTATATGGCCTATGATGTTGCTTGTCCCAATCACGAACTAAAAGATTGTTCGACTATGGAACTCATAGGAGTTTCTGCAGAGTGTCCTTGCGACGGTTTAAAATATTTGTTGTTTACCGGTTTATCCGAAGGAGCGGCTTACCCACTTAAACAATACCGTATTGATATTATGGGCGATGTGTTAAGAGTGTATAATTAACGATTCCAAATTCGAAACTAGTGACTGCCTTACAAGCTAACATTCTCAAGGCTTCGCAGTCACTAATTACGAATTGATAAGCTTAGAATTTAAGGGTCAAGCCTGCTAAAACATTAAAGGTCGCTTGCGGAAAATATCCCGCTCCCTCCACGGTGCTCAACCCAGCGTTTGTTTCTTCATCGTAAGAATAATAATACCCATTCGACAGGTATTTAACATCAAAAATATTATTGGCCAAAACAGATAAACCGATAGATTGAAACCATCCCTTCATAGGAAATTCGTAATTCATACTGATGTCGTTGACAAAGTACGAATCCAACTTTGATTTTTTACTATCGACATTACCCATATACTGTTCCCCGACAAATTTGGTTAACCACGAAATATGCATGCCTTTAATAGGTACATAGGTCAAGATGTTTCCCGCAATAAAACTCGGCGAAAACGCGATATCCGTATTTCCTAAATTGACTAATCCGCCATCCCATTCTGTATGGAAATCGATATTTTTATTGTCACTTATAGTAACGCTTGGATTCCAATACACTTTTTGGTGTAGGCGCACTGTTGCGTCAATTTCCAATCCCAGACGGTAGCTGTCACCACTGTTTTCACGAATTGCAGCGCCAACATCATTTAAGGCTCCTGTCAAGACCAATTGATCCTTATAGCGCATATAATAAGCATTAACATTTACCGAAGCCGCTTCTGAATGATACCTCCATCCCAATTCAAAATCGTTTAGCTTTTCCGGCTTTGGGCTCCCATCTTTATAGTCGTTTCTACTGGGTTCTCTATGGGCACGAGCATAAGAAAAATACAATTGATTTTCATTATTGGCTTGAAATGTTATTCCCGCTTTTGGATTAAAAAAATCAAAAGTATCGTTGACCTTGCCCGTTTCTAACCCATCGGCTTTATATTGTACCTTTCGAAATTGTAAGTCACCATATAGGCTCCATTTTGGAGCAAATTGATAGGTCGCCTTAACATAGGCATTCATATCGGTTTTAACCGCGTCGTCGTCGTAATATTTTTGATTGTAATCATATTTTACCGGTTGCTTAACCCATAGTATCGTTCCGAAGTGATTGCCTTCATATCTATTTGCTGCTCCACCAACAATAACATCTAGGTTTTCCTGTTTATAATTTACCGAAAAAGTAAAGCCATAAAAATCATTTTCTAACCATTTCTGACGTACGATATCTGTTTTTTTAATCTCCTTTCCATCGACCATAATCGGACTAAATCCGTATTCCGCAAACTTGCCGTTGACTTTATAGTTCTCATAATAGCCCTTCCCCATGGTATAATGAAGAGCCGCATTGCTCGTCCATTTTTCGGACCATCGCTCGTTCCAATGCAATTGAAAATGATCTTGTTTGTAGTTATCGGTTTCATTATCGTAAAACTTCATGACACCCGCATTGTCGTAATACACTCCAGAAGTATTAAATCGACGATTGTTTTCGAGTTTGTCGGGGTCTTCTAGTCCATTCCAAGCTTGATAAGTTTTTTGATCTCCTCCAAACGCCAATGCCTTAATCAAAGTAGTCTTACCCAAAAAAGTTCCTTGTAAGAAATAAGATTTCAAGTCCGATGAAGCCCTATCGATATAGCCATCCGAATGTATGTTCGACAGACGTCCAGCTAATTCAAAATGATTATTCATCAATCCTGTACTGAATTTCACTGTGTGTTTTCTGGTATTATAACTCCCAAAAGAATTGGATATCTCCCCAGTACTTTTATACGAATAAGAATCCGTAAGCAAGTTTAAACTGGCTCCAAAAGCAGCAGATCCATTGGTGGAAGTTCCAACACCGCGTTGCAACTGAAGGTTCTGAATGGATGAAGTAAAATCGGGCATATTAACCCAAAAACTACCTTGAGACTCTCCGTCGTTATAAGGAATTCCGTTTAAGGTTACATTGACCCGAGTAGCATCGCTACCCCGGACACGAATGCTCGAATACCCGACACCATTCCCAGCATCTGTAGTCATCACTACCGACGGCATAAAATTCATCATAGCAGGAATGTCCTGTCCAAGGTTTCTCTTGGCTAGCGCTTCTTTACTTAAATTACTATAAGCGATGGGAGTTTTGTCGTCCACGCGAATCGACGCCACTAAAATTTCATCTAAAGCGGTTACTTTAGTAGAGTCTACCGCTATACTCTCTTGCGCCATTCCTGAAATCGACGTCAATAATGCGAGAGCAAAAGATGGGTAAAAAAAAGTTTTTTTCATTCGTAAAAAAGTTTTTTACAAATAAAAGGGGCAATTATTTATTATTAATAATTACACATGGTATTCCGCGAGCTCAACAGTACGTCAAACTCTTTTTCCCTTGACAGCATTACCCGTCCAGGTTCTATGGGTATAATCTCAGCCTTTTTCGGCACCCCTTTGAGACGTTGCAAAAGTATTGGTTATTCTTCAAAATACAAGTTTTTTTTACTAGAAAGAATTTCTAAATAGTTCGATACTTACAAGTATTTTTTTTCGATACTGTTTTTTATTCTAATCTAAATCGGGCCTTCTACGCATAGCCTTTTTTAGCGACAACTGTTGTTTGTTGTCTTTGCGTTTTTTAATTACGCTCCGTGATACTCTAGTTGCTCTTCGTGGTTTTTCCCTGATTAAAGCCGTTTCTAATATAGAAAAGAATCGGGCTATTGCTCCGTCCTTATTGCGAATCTGACTCCGAGTAGCATCGCATTCCAACTGCAACACAGCCTCTTTTGACAACCGATTGCGCAACGCCACTTCCAAACGTTCTATTTGTTCTTCTGAAAACGCTAATGTCTTGGACAACTCCCACGTCAACACTACCTTAGAGGATACTTTATTTACATGCTGTCCTCCAGCTCCACCACTTCGAATGGCTTTAAACTGCAATTCCGACAGTAATTTTTCTTTATTCACTGTTACTTTTATTTAATTTCTCCCCTTCTAATATGGTCCGCCATTCCAAATAAGCTTTAATGGCTAAGGCCGTAAAAATAATAAATTGAACCGATAATATTCCCAAGCCTCTATATGCATATAACGGTATGGAAATAATATCTCCAATAATCCATAAAGTCCAGTTCTCAATCTTTTTTAAGGCCATAAAATACATGCCGGTAAAGAAAATTCCAGACGTCAACATATCGATATAATTTTCTGGATGAATATCGTAGTCGAAAATGCGATATACCCCATAAACAACCGCTATAGTAACCAAAAATATCAACACCCCAATTTTCTTCTCTCTAGTATTGGTTCGCGTTATCTTTAGGGTTTGTTTGTTAACGTCTACTTTACTCCAATTATACCAACCGTATAAACTCATCACGGAATAATAAGCATTTAAAACCACCTCGCCCAAATAACCTGCTAAGAACAACAAATAGACCGATATAACCGTAGCGATCAATCCTGTTGGATATACCCGTATATTTTCTTTACCCGCATACCAAACACTCAAAATACCGAATATAAAAACGACAAATTCTAATATTATCTGAGTCCAAGATGTGTCTTTATAGGCATTAAAGAAGAAGTCAACCATTTTGTAGTGTAATAAAAAACCGCATTCGAAAATACGGTTTATAGATTTTTAATAGCTTATCTTAATTTCTACTCATTAACAATCGCAATATATACCAAAACAACAACATTAAAGAAGCGAACAAGGACAAAGCAGCTGGAACGTATTGTTCGGTACTGTATTCGTTTTTTATATTGTATGTTGAGTACAATATGGAGCCTGAAGCCAATAAAATCATTGCTCCAGAAAACCATAATCCCAAGTCAAAACCAAAAATCATTCCCGCTACAATCAAGCCCATCGCTACGAAAAAGCCCATGGTTAATATCGATTTTAGAAATGAAAAATCCGTTTTAGTTAAAAAGACTACCGCTGTTAAACCCAAAAACAAACCGCCAGTCAAAATCGCTGCCTGATTGATCAACTCCATTCCACCAGAATAATAAATAGCGATGTAAATCAAGGGTACAAACAACAAGGCTTGCGCTAATATATATAATCCAAAACC
Source organism: Flavobacterium sp. NKUCC04_CG (assembly GCF_019345525.1). GTDB lineage: Bacteria > Bacteroidota > Bacteroidia > Flavobacteriales > Flavobacteriaceae > Flavobacterium. Next base: position 369,076 of record NZ_JAHKRA010000001.1, read on the forward strand.
GAGATACTGTTGACTCGGATTAGCACTTTTATAAGTCATTTTTTGAGCAAACCAAGTGATTCCCATAAAGGCCCCTAACATAACCAACCACAAATAACCTTGAGTCATGTTCAGCATAAAATCTACCAAGGGGTCAATTTTTAGCAATAGACTTTCTATAATTACAAAAGCAAAAACGCCTAATGCTAAATGCGTATAGGTCTTTCTATAAAATGTCACTTTTTCAGAATCGGTAGCCTGAGCTACTAAAATATTTGTTTCCATTATTCAAATTTTTTCGCATTTATACCAAGCGAAGATACTAATAAAAAGATTTATGTCATGATCTTTACCCAAAATCACAACGAGGTATAGACCAATACAAAATTCTCAATTACCAAGAAGTAAAAAGTAAAATCATGAGAAAATTCGTCTGATATTACTTGACAGTGCCCTTCTTGAGCATCTAGGTTAAAAGGAAACACATGCATATGACTCTTAAAACTCAGACTGCGCGAATTACACATTTTATACATGGCTTCTTTAGCCCCCCAAATGACCGTTAATTGCTTGACTTTTTCCCCAATTGGATTCGCTACTGCAAACATTTGTTCTTGTTCATTAGTGAATTTATCGGCTATACGGATTATCTTTTCACGCATCATTTCTATGTCAATACCTACATTATGATCACTAATTATAAGTGCAGCATAGGTAAAGGAATGCGTAATTGAAATATGCTTCCCATCGACTAAATGCGGTTTGCCATTTTCGTCGTATTGCAAATCAGAGTCGCTATACCCCGCCGCTTTTAATAGATGACGTATGCTAAGAAAGCCACATTGATGACTAACAGATTTCATGCCAAGCAATCGTTGTCGCGTCGTTTCAAGCAGTTCAATGCCCTGAATAAGGCTATCAAAATCTTCGGCTATTTTCCAGATAAACACCTGTGTACTAGCATTAACTGTAATTATTCTGTCTAATGGCATTTTAGAATTTTTAGAGTATGGTTTAGACAAACTCCTTAACGACGAATTAAGATTCGCATTTCTCTTTTTAAAAAGGAATTCCGTAAGTTTGTATAAAAATTTTGTAAATACAAATATACAACAGATGAGCACAAAAATACCGCCTTTTGTGGCATACAAAGTGAAAGACATTTCTCTGGCTTCTTGGGGAAGAAAAGAAATAGAATTGGCCGAAGCAGAGATGCCCGGACTAATGGCTCTTAGACAAGAATATCACAACGAACAACCGTTAAAAGGAGCAAGAATTGCGGGTTGTTTACACATGACTATTCAAACTGCTGTTTTAATCGAAACTTTAGTAGCTTTAGGTGCCGAAGTAACTTGGAGTTCTTGTAATATTTTCTCTACACAGGATCAAGCTGCTGCTGCTATAGCAGAAAGCGGGGTTCAGGTTTATGCTTGGAAAGGCTTAAACGAAGTTGATTTTGACTGGTGTATCGAGCAAACCCTTTTCTTTGGAGAAGACAGAAAACCATTGAATATGATTTTGGACGATGGTGGTGATTTAACCAACATGGTTATTGACCGTTTCCCAGAATTGGTTGATGGAATTAAAGGACTTTCTGAGGAAACGACAACTGGAGTTCACCGTTTGTACGAAAGAATGAAAAACGGCACTTTACCGATGCCTGCTATCAACGTTAATGATTCGGTTACTAAGTCTAAATTTGACAACAAATACGGTTGTAAGGAATCGGCAGTAGATGCGATTCGTCGTGCTACTGATTTAATGTTGGCTGGTAAACGTGTAATTGTATGTGGATATGGTGATGTGGGTAAAGGAACTGCAGCATCATTCCGCGGAGCTGGATCTATCGTTACCGTAACAGAAATCGACCCTATCTGTGCTTTACAAGCAGCTATGGATGGTTTTGAAGTTAAAAAATTAGACACGGTTATTGCTAATGCCGACATTATTATTACCACAACTGGAAATAAAGATATCGTAGTGGGTCGTCATTTCGAAAAGATGAAAGACAAAACGGTAGTATGTAATATCGGTCATTTTGACAATGAAATCGATATCGCTTGGTTAAACAGCAACCACGGTGCTTCTAAAGTAGAAATAAAGCCTCAGGTTGATAAATATACGATCAACGGTACAGATATCATCATTTTAGCAGAAGGTCGCTTAGTAAACCTAGGTTGCGCTACAGGCCACCCTTCGTTTGTTATGTCAAATTCATTTACCAATCAAACTTTGGCTCAAATTGAATTGTGGAAAAACAGCGAACAATACAACAATGAAGTTTATATGTTACCGAAATATTTAGATGAAAAAGTAGCCCGTTTGCACTTAAATAAAATTGGAGTAGAACTGGAAGTTTTATCTACAGATCAAGCAGACTATATTGGTGTAACACCTGAAGGCCCATACAAACCGGAATACTATAGATATTAGTGTCATAGATTATTAAAAACAAAAGGGGCTATCTTTTAGATAGCCCCTTCTGTTTTTAGCTTTTTTCTTTATGACAATAAATTTATTGTTGTTTAAAATCAGTTAAAAAACACATTTTAAGCAACAATATTTTGAAAAGACAGGCCGTATCGGGTTTCGATACGGCCTGTCTTTTTAGTGTACTAAAAAACGGCTACAGACCATTCCAATCAACAGCAAAAATAGCGCTTCTATCGAGACATCGTCTTGCAAAATAAATGGCAAAATATAAAGCCACAATCAACCAAGAATAAAAAAAGCCCAGTGAAATCACTGAGCTTTTTAAATTTATTTAATCAAAAACATATGTTTTATTTAATTAAAACCATACACTGCAAATTTGATCTTAATTTGACTTGCAGAAGTTATCGAGAAAGCAGGATTACCATACTCTCCGGTTTGTCCTTCTCTTTTAACAAAAAATCCAGCTGATTGAATCAAAGCATCATCTATAACTTGAAGTTCTGCAGGAAGTGTTCCATTAACCGAAACATTAGTAAAAATCAATCTACCATCAGCGCCACTAGAAAGTCTAACTCTACGCAAAATAGGAGCTTTACCTTTTAAGAAGCTATATTGAATAGCTGAATTATTACCGTTAAAGCTAATATCGATTCTCTCTAACATTGAACCGGTTTCACCATAACCAACAGATTTAAAATATTCCATCATAACTTTATTAAACAGCATAGAGTTTACGGATACTCCACGTAGAGATGACTCCAAATGCGCCACATCCTTACCGGCTAGAAAAGCTCTATAATCGTCTGTAACGAATAAAGGCATTTGAAGATTTTTAACGGTTACTGTTCCAGTACTTGCTGTACCAATAAACTCATCACTTCCAGCATTATAATCCAAGAACTTAACCAATTCTCCACCTACATTAATAGCAGGGCTTACAACAAGACCCGTAGCAGTATATCCGAAACCGATTCCACCCTCTTTATTTAGCGGAGTTCCATCTTCACTTGATACTAATCCAAAACGAGAACTTCCATTGTAATCTAATGCGTATTTTTGTAAATTCCCGCCATCATTTACAATAAGACTCTTAAACATAGTGGTTTGAGGTCCATCAAATTTAAGGAACATCTGTTTGTTTTTAGAAAGGTCGAATTGTTTTTCCTCTGCAGTAGCCGCAGTAAAAACAATCGTATTTCTGCTAGTATGTCCTTTAAAAATAATTTTTCCTTCTTCATACTTATCTATCAAAAACTCGATATCTGCATGATTTGTCATTTCATTATCCTTAATAAACTCATGAACAACACTTCCAGTAGGAAAACTCAAAGCAATCGTGCTCAACAACACAAAATTGTACTCGTCGTTCTGTATACTCGTATCGTCAAAATTTCTATCTGACCTCACTTGAACACTACCGTTTTCATTAAAGTCCATCCACATTTGATATCCACCCAACAACTTATTGTTAGGGAAAAACTCCACAATCCAGCCATTTTCAGCACTAAGCAAAGCTGCCTGCAATTTCTTTTCAGCCTCCTTTAATCTCGTAGATGCATCAACACCATCTATTCCAACAGAACTATCGTCACTATTACAAGAAGTAAAGACACTACCAGAAATAGCTAAAAAAAGAACTGCTATATATTTAAATCTCTTCATAATTATTTTTTATTATTAATTCCAGTCCAATCATATTCACAGTAATGAACTTTACCATTTGCAGTTACTCCATAAGGGCTTTTTGCTCCAATAGACTTCGCTCCAGTAGGATTCAACAAAGGTGAGTCAGCTGCATTTCTGTTAGCAACTCTACAAACCTCTTCAAAGTCCACATTAAACTCCGTTTTGAAATAATCTCTAACGAAGTTTACTTTGTACATAATCTTAGCACGACCTGGTCTGTAAGTAGTAGTACCTGCAATTTTAAAAGACTCCAAAAATGCAGCATACTCTGCTTCGGTATGCGTTAACAAATACGACGCCGTTTCAGCGAAATCTTCAAAGATATTATTAGACGCATAAGGCGTTACAAAACCCTTTTCATTTGCCTCTGAATCACTTACACCAGTCCAAGCAGGACTATAATCACTCATGGTCTGTTTTCCAAAATCACTTTCGCTAAACTCAATAGCTTGATTGATGATGTGGATGTATTCGTGTTGAATGGTATGAATAAATTCCATAGCCTTATCTGGATTAACGATTACATCATCCACTTCATATAGCGTAACACGAACTCCTGAAGATGCCAAACCAAGCGTTCTTGAATTGTTTTCATTATATGCTGCACCACCTGCAAGCAAGAATTGGAATGGTCTAATATTTTTAATAAAATCAGGACTTGCAGCCTCATTATACGTATTGATCCAAACCTGTTTTACCATCTCCATAGCTGGTATAACATTGATTCTTTTCGAAGGATACAAATTTCTTAAAACATCACGTGAGGCACCATATTGATTACGATCCCATTTATACAATACTTGAATTTTATAAGGATCTGTAAAATTCTCCTTAATATATAAACCCTCTGCGCTATTGTCAATTTCCGCGTCTTTTAGAACACTCTCTTTATTAAGACTATCATCTTTTGAACATGCAGTCAAGCAGAACAACGCTGCTACAAATGCACTTTTTACAATATATTTTTTCATAATTATCTTGGATTTGGTACTACACCGTATTGCGCTACTTGAGCCGGCACTTGAATTGCCTTTCTATTGTCTTTTTTGCCTAAAACAATTTCTTCATTCTCAATTAACAATCTATGTCTTACTTCTAAATTAAAACGTTTAATATCGAACCAACGAGCACCTTCACCAACAAATGCAGCTCTTCTAACCTCTGCAACGTATTTAAAGAATTTTCGTTGATCTGTATCCAATGCAAAAAACGGTTCATACTCATCGGCATTAGGAACCAAACTTAAAATTTTAGCTTTAGTTACTCTATTAAGATCCGAAGGTACAAAACCAGCAGTTTTATCTTTAGAAAAATGAGCAATCATTTTTGCCGCTTTATCTAAATCTCCCTTCATAATCGTTGCCTCGATACGCGATAAATACATTTCATCATTACTCAATGCCACCGTAGCAACATAAGGTGTACCTGATGTAGTATTACTACCTTCAAACACGAAGTAAGCATAAAACTTATTCGGCACATAAGTTCCTGATCTAGTAAACTGTACAAACCTCTCTGCCCAGGCTTTTCCGAAAGGATTTCCTTTTTTATCCACAAGTAAATCTTTAACTTGATCCGTAATACCAAATCTACCGATACCAATAGTCTGGTCTACAACAGAATTTCCTGCCACAATTAAAAGATTATTATCCTCATTTGCTGCTGCCCATCTTTGAGCAAATTCAGGAATACCTAATCCTGCAGCGATTAATGCATTAACATCTCTCAACTTACCTGGAGCATCTCCTAAATCAGTAGAATATTCCAATACTTTATCCCAATCCGCTTTAGCTGAATAGAATCGAACTGCCATTGCTTTAGCTGCTGCACGAGTAAAATGGAACCCTTTCTTCTTGTATTTTTTGTCATCTACTAAATTCACTCCTTCTAAGATATCTGCTTCAATAAGGTCATATACTTCTTGAATAGTCTTTCTCTTATAGTTAACGATTAAGTTAGTTTCTACTTCTTTTACATAAGGAACACCCAATTCGAACTCTGCCGTATTTGGATCGTAAGCTTGTGAAAAGATATTAACCAACATAAAATGCGAATAAGCACGTGTCATTAAAGCCTCTCCTCTTTGTGCAGACAACGATGCTGGATTACCCAACTTATCGATTGCCTCTAAAGCCTGATTTGAATGCGCAATAGCAGAATAACAAGTCTCCCAATACCAAGCTGGTGAATCGAATTCTATAAGTTCATTATCCTCAAATCTAAAATACTTAGAATTACCAAGTTCTGTTACATCTAATCGTCTTGAATCGGCGAAGTTATCCGTCATAGACTCCGTAAATCCCATATAAGTTCTACCTACATACGCATTTACTAAAAGTTCTGATATTTTTTCTGGCGAATCTAATTGTGTTCTATTATCAGGCGTTTCAGAAAGAAATTCTGAACAGCTATTCAAACTAAGTACAACTAGAGCCGCTACTAAAATTTTTACTTTTTTCATTTTAATTAACTTTTATATTGATAAGTTCAACGTTAGAGTATACTGTCTTGTAACAGGCATAGCAACCCCACCAGATCTATAAAATTCTGGATCTTGTCCATTTAACTTTTTATCAGAATACAACAAAAATGGATTCACAACTGAAGCTTTCATAGAAAATGCAGAAACACCTATTGTTTTCTTGAAAAGTTCCGGGAATTCATACGTCAAAGTAATGTTTTTAACACGAACAAAACTACCATCTGCAACACGTACATCAGAGAAATTATAAGTATTATAAGCTCTATCCATACGACCTGAATCTTCCATTAACTTAGAAGCATCAAGGATAGTAGGAATATTCGTTTTAAACTCATCTCCTGGAATCAACCAACGGTCGTTCATGTCTTTAGTAAACACCTGTGTATCATTATATTGAGAAGAAAATGAAGGATTCAAACGAACCACATTTCCACCCGAAGCCATAATCATAAAGTCTAACGTCCAGTTTTGAACCGTAAAGGTATTTGTAAAACCAAGAGATTTATTTGGCTCTAATGCTCCACTGTATTTTAAATAACCCGTTACATTCGTTCTGTCTTGGAAGTTTGCACCACCTATTTCATCCGTAATTCCAGGGGCTTGATTAAAATGAGGTAAACCATCATTATCTAAACCTAAGAATTCATAAGAGAATAATCCATTTCTCGGATATCCAACAACATTTCCACCAACACCTGAAATTAACTGGTGTGCTTGAGCATCATAAGCCAATTTCTTGATTTTTTGATCGTAGTAAGAAAGGTTAATACTAGAAGTCCATTTAAAACCTGGAGCAACAATATTTCTTGTTGTAATACTCGCTTCAAAACCTTTAGTAGTCATATCTGCATTATTACCCCATTTGTTTTCTTGTCCACCAATTCCTGATGTTTTTACTAAATCAACTAAATCAAATGCATCTCTTTTATAAACATCAGCAGATATATACAATCTGTTATTGAACATACCGAAGTCAATTCCAATATTTGTTTCAAATTGTTTTTCCCAAGTTAAATCACTGTTTTTTAATTCAGAAATAGATAAACCAGACTCTCTATCACTTGGATTGTAACGCTCTCCAGTAATAGAGTTCAAGAATACCGCACTTGAATTCGATGCAGGACCAGCTGTAGCTGTTAATCCATAAGCTCCACGAATACTCAAATCAGAGAAAGTAGTTTGCTCTTGCATAAATTTCTCTTGCATGATATTCCATTTAGCACTTACCGTATAAGTTGGCAACCAAGATGTACCTCCTTGACCTTGTTGGTTTGAAGCATCATAACGACCAGTAGCAGATACAGTATATCTTCCATCATAGGTATAAGTTCCTTTAGCAAAGAAACCCATTGTTCTTTCTTTCTCAAGTCCCTTACCGTAGTAATACTGACCTTGAGTAATCAATTTTTCAATTAATCTAGCATCTGTAAAAGCTACAAATCCTTTATCATATTGTAAACCATATCCAGAAAAGTTATCGTTATTACGATCAACATGACGTAACTCTTGACCTGCAAAAGCCTCTACTTCATGAATTCCCGTAGCTCCAAATCGCTCTTTATAACTAAAACTGTTTCTAAAGTTATAAGATAACAACGTATTGGAATACTTAGAAAGAATACCTCCATTTTCCAAAACCACTTCTTTTTTCGCTCCAGGATTATCCGGATCTACATAAAGATAAGGGTTTTGATCTTTTGTGATTTTTGAACCGTCTGCTCTATATGCCCCAACAACGTTAGACCCTTCTAAAACATTGTGATTTCTATTTGAATCTACATAACGAACTGATCCAGAAGAATTAAAAGTTAAATTTTTAAGTATTTTATACTCTAAATCCACTTGAAATTTAATATCTTTTACATCATAGTCCATATAGTTGTTTTCCAACTCATTAACAACGTTAAAAGGAGCCCAGTTTTGTCTGTAATACTCTAAATTTCCATCATTATCATAAGCTCTTAATGCTCTTGAAGTATTCAAAGCATAGCTAAATGGATTGATATCAAAATCCCTAGTTACTTGACCACCAACAACATCACTTTTACTATTATAACTTCCTGGCGCTCTTTGATCACGTACCGAAGCCATAGAAGACAAAGCAACTGTTACTTTATCATTTACAAAGAAAGTAGATTTTAAATTCATTGTAATCCTTTTCACGTTATCCGCAACACTCCATCCTGGATCATTTAAATATCCAATAGATGCGAAGTAACTAGAATTTTTTCCTCCTCCAGAAAAACTCAAAGAGTGATTTTGCATAACAGCAGGTCTGAATAATACCTTGAACCAATCTGTGTTTGCCATTTCATATTGTTGTAAAAAGGCGTTTTTATCATCTTCATACCCAGTTCCATTACCTTGTCTAACATGTTGTGTATATAAATTATAAACACCTCCATATCTTCCTTCTGCAACATCCGGAAACGTAAGACGACCTTTTCTTTCCAATTCAGTAAGAACACCCATAGTTTGCTGAGAGTTCATAATATCATACTGACCGTAATTTGGCACTTCTCTAATTGTATTTTCCAAATTGTATGAAACCGTTAGTGGACTTTCTCTTTTTCCACTTTTTGTAGTAATAACCACAACACCGTTCATCGCTCTAGCACCATAAATAGAAGTAGCCGATGCATCTTTTAAAATCTCAATGCTCAAAACATCACTTCCGTTTAAACCAGCAACTGCAGAACTCAATAAGGTTTCCGCATTACCCGATGCTAAATCAGCAAAACTTACGTTAACAATATCCTCTTGAACCACTCCATCAATAACCCATAACGGTTTAGTATCTCCAAAAATAGAAGAAGACCCACGTACCGTGATTTTAGGTGCCGCTCCAAATGAACCTGTAACGTTTTGTACAGTTACACCTGCTGCTTTACCCTCAATTCCACGACTCACATCAGGAACCCCTTCTAATCTTAAATCTTTTGCTTCAATTCTACTTACAGCTCCTGTAAAAGTTCTTTTATTTACTTTTTCATAACCTGTTGTAATTTGAATCTCAGCCATAGTTGAAGACTCTTCTGCCAAAGAAACATCTACCTTAGCTCTTCCTTGCAATTTCACTTCTGAGTCTTTATACCCAATGAATGCAAATACTAAAGTAGCATTACCATCTTTGACTGTAATCGAATAATTACCGTCCAAATCAGTACTAACACCATCAGTGGTACCTTTAATTAGAACACTTGCTCCTGGAAGAGAGAAACCATCTCCAGCCGAAACAACCTTACCTGTAACCTTTCTTGCCTGTGAATACGCCTCTTGAACACTCAAGAGAGTCAGTAACACTAGAAAGAAATTGAGTACAATTTTCCTCATGTTTTATTATTTTTAAATTGTTTAACAAACAAATAACAAAAAATCCATATATGCTAATTTTGTGTTATTTTTTTTTATAGTTTTTTTCTATTATAGAAAACTTAAAACTTAACATTTAAAAGCACTCACAGACTTTTTTACTCCCATTGCATAACCGTTTACTTTCATCATAAAACACCGTTAAAAGTTATATGTCTTACTGAATTTTCTTGTAAATAGCTTCATATACAAAGAATAAAAAACCCCGTCCAATGGACAGGGTTTAAAATGCTGTTGTAATTTTATTCTTATTTCTGCTGTTTCAATAAATCTCTAATTTCAGCAAGCAATTGCTCTTGAGAAGGCCCAGCTGGCGCCGCTGGCGCAGCAACTTCGTCTTTTTTCTTTAATTGATTGATGCCTTTAACCAAAAGAAAAACAACCAATGCCAACAATAAAAAACTGATCATCACTGTAATAAAATTACCGTAAGCAAAAATCACAGCTCCCTCTACCCCTCTTGCATCTTTTAAAGCAGCTCCTGCAGGAACGGTTCCTTTTAATACATAATAAATATTGCTGAAATCCGGAGTACCGATAATTCCTGATACTAAAGGCATTATCAAATCATTAACAACACTGTCTATAATTTTTCCAAATGCCCCTCCAATAATCACCCCTACTGCCAAGTCCATTACATTTCCTTTAACAGCAAACTCTTTAAACTCTTTTATGAATCCCATAGCTTTTTGTATTTAAATTTACGCTAAAGTAATAAATTTCCACTTCAACACTAAATGAATTCTTAAAAATATTTATTCTTGATAGAAAATTCGCTTAACTCTTTGAGAAACACCAGTCATAATTTCGTAAGGAATGGTTCCCAATTGAGCTGCCAAAACCGTCACGGGAATCTCCTTTCCAAAAATAATGACTTCATCTCCTTCATAACAGTCAATTTCAGTCACGTCGACCATCATCATATCCATGCAGATAGAACCGATAATTGTAGCTTTACACTCCTTAATATATACATATCCTTTTTCATTACCCCAAGCTCTGGGAATACCGTCGGCATAACCGATTGGAATCACTGCTATTTTAGTGACTCCACTAGATCTAAATTTACGCGCATAACCCACGCTCTCCCCAGCACTTATCGTTTTAATTTGCAGAATAATCGTTTTTAAAGTACTTACGTTTTCCAATTGAGCGGTTTCTACAACATCATTACCCACGCCATACAAACCTATACCCAAACGCACCATGTCCATTTGATGCTCAGGAAAATTATAGATTCCCGACGTATTGAGTATGTGCCGGATGGGATTGATCTCCAAAGCTTCTAGAAGCAAGTTGCTCTGACTTACGAAATCACCGATTTGTTTTAAAGTAAAATCACGGTATTCTGCCATATCACTAGAGGACAAGTGTGAAAATATAGTTTTCACCTCAACGATATTAGTCGGCTGTAAAATACCTATCAATTCTGGTAGGTCCTTTGCATCAAAACCCAGACGGCGCATCCCCGTGTCTAATTTTATATGTATAGGGTATTGGTAAGCGTTTTTCTCTTGCGCCAAATTTAAGAAAGTCTTTAATTCCTTAATAGAATATATCTCCGGCTCCAATTCATAGGCTATCATAGCAGAAAACGCACTTGCTTCCGGATTCATTACTATAATGGGCAATTGAATTCCCGCCTTACGCAGAGCAATTCCCTCATCGGCAAAAGCAACGCCCAAATAATCGATTTTATCGTGCGCCAATAACTTGGCGATTTCCAAACTACCGTTACCGTAACCAAATGCTTTTACCATGACCATAATCTTGGTTGTCGATTTTAGTTTGGAACGATAGAAATTCAAGTTGTGACGAATTGCATTTAAATCAATCTCCAAAACGGTTTCATGGGTTTTCTCTTCTAAGAGGCTGCAAATTTTCTGAAACTGAAATCCACGAGCTCCTTTGACTAATATGGTCTCATTCTGAAAATCTTCGGCAGAAAATTTTCTCAAAAAAGCATCGGTACTCCAAAAACCATAAAAATTCTTTAGTCCTTTTAAGTGTTTTGAAATCGATGCGCCTATTCCAATAATGCGATTCACTTTATTAGCCTCTAATAAAGTACTCACTTGTCGATACAATTCTACTTCGGGCAAGCCGCTTTGAAAAATATCGGATAGTATAATCGTTTTGACGGAATGCGTTTTGTGTTTCTCCAAAAAGTCTAAAGCGATTTTTAAAGATTGGAAATCGGAACTATAACTATCGTCTATCAAAGTACAATGATGAATTCCATTTTTGACTTGTAATCGCATTTCTACGCGATACAGTTTCGAAATACGCGCTGCAATTATTTCGCTACTGTATTTTAAACAAAGTAAGGTCGTGATACAAGTAGCTATATTGGACAAGGCAATACTGTCTTCAAAAGGAATTTCCACTTCAAAACTGGCCTTTTTACCTATAATATGCAGTTTCCCCTTGGCCGTTTTACTAAAAAACACATCGGCATTGGGATTACTAAAACTCCAAGAAAAAACTTTGTTACGATCTTTTATATAACACAATACGGCGGGGTCTTCTTCCAAAATAATTTTACCCACATGATCAAACAATCTTACTTTTTCACTGATTTTTTCGGTGAGATTTAAAAAACCTTCATTGTGATCTGCTCCAATCGAAGTCAATATACCAATAGTAGGTTGAATGATTTTTTCCAAAATCTCCATCTCTTTTACCGTTGAGATACCCGCTTCAAAAATTCCGAAGTTGTGCTTGTGATCCATACCCAATACCGACAAAGGCACACCGACTTGGGAGTTATAACTCTTTGGACTCTTAATAACATTATAATCGGGATTAATCAAAAAGTTCAACCATTCTTTGACTACCGTTTTCCCTCTGCTACCCGTAATTCCAAGGACTGGAAAATCGAATTGAGCGCGGTAAAAAGCCGCGTATTTCTGAAAGGCTTCTAAGGCATTTGAAACTACAAAATAGGATATTCCATTTACATTTTCTGCCGGCTTTTGAGTTAATACGAAATTCCGAACACCTTTTTGAATCAAATCCGGGATAAAATGATGGGCATCGTGATTTGCGCCGCTTAAGGCGAAAAATAAGGTTTGGTCGTTATTTTGCAAAGACCTACTATCTATGGATACGTGACTAAATAACAATTCGGTCTCCCCTCCTAAATAATTAGCAGACACTATTTTACAAAAATCCGATACTTTTATTCTCATTGCTTATTGTTGCTTATAAATTGCTTATCAAAGTTAAGGGAAATCGAATAAGAAACTATAAAAAAGCGATCGTTTTTAACTGCAAATCAATTGACACTAATCAAGGTCTCCAACTTTATTAAAACCTGTATTTGAAATGGAATTACCGTAAGCAAACTGCTAAATTCTCGCCTCCAAATCAGTTAAACCACTTTCTTTTTATTACTCCAAGATACCGGACAGCAACTGGTAAAAAACGCTCATCCCCTTGTGTTGTTTTAATTCATAGTCAACTAGACCTATACTCCCTTATACACCAAAACAGCTTGAGAATAAAACAACAATATCCCGAAATAATTTTCTACGTCTATATTGCTAACATCTGATTTCTACTTCAAAAATTACTCTTAATATAACTCCATCCCTGCTCTTGTTTTAGTATAATTTCCGCTATACCTGAGGGCACGAATTGCATATTATTGCGTATTGCTTTTTTGTCAATTCCCTTTTGTTTCAAGGTGTTTTCACAAACTTTAAAAACAACTCCGCTATCGATTAACCGAGTCAGATCTGCTTTAAAAGTGGTCTTTTCCGCCAAAACTAAGGCAATACCCGGACCGTGAATCACGACGTGAATCGTTACATCGTCTTTCCACAGCTTAATCAAATTATCGATATTATTAAGCAGTCCCTTTTGTTCTGCTATTTCTGCGCTGGTCATCTGAAAAACCACTCGATGAGCGGTTTCTTTCTCTTGCGCTTTTACCGGATTTACAAGCATCAAGAAAACACTTAATAAGAGTATGTTTTTCATTTTATTTTTTGTTCAATATCCGAAATAATTACGATTTAAATGGAAGTTTTACGCGACTTATTGCACACCCCCCTTTACGGTTGAAACAAGTTCGACAAGACTACTATTTAATCGCTTTGTAGCAATTGTTACTGTACACATTTCATTTTATGCGTTACTTTGTCGAATAAATGTAAAACTATGAGTATTATTTTAGAACCTTGGCCTTGGTATATAGGAGGTCCTCTAATTGCTATTACGATGATAGCGTTATTGTATCTGGGAAAATCCTTTGGATTTTCGTCCAATCTACGTACACTCTGTGCTATGGGCGGCGCGGGAAAGCATTGCGATTTTTTCTGCTTTGATTGGAAACTCCAATCGTGGAATTTAATTTTTTTAGTCGGTAGCGTCTTAGGAGGTTTTATTGCAATTCACTTTTTAAGCACACCCGAAGTAGCGGCTCCACTAACCGAAGCAACCTTAGTTAAACTACACGCTTTAGGTTTTGAAAGTGCCGGAACGAGCTATATGCCAACCGAATTATTTGGACCAAAGGCATTCGATTCTCCCAAGCAACTTATTTTACTGTTGGTAGCAGGTTTACTCGTAGGCTTTGGCTCGCGATATGCTGGTGGTTGTACTTCCGGGCATGCGATATCGGGCTTGAGTAACTTCCAACTGCCGTCGCTATATGCTGTTATCGGTTTTTTTATAGGCGGTCTCCTTATGGTACACCTGCTTTTCCCCCTAATATTTTAATTGGCTTATTATGAAAAAATTAGTTTACCTCTTTCTGGGGATGTTCTTTGGAATAGCCTTGTTTAAGTCCGGTGCGGCATCGTGGTTCCGCATTTACGAAATGTTTCAATTCGACTCGTTTCACATGTATGGAATCATCGGATCGGCATTGGTGCTTGCGGTATTGGCGGTACAGCTGATCAAAAGAAAAAAAATCAAAGATATTTCTGGAAACCCCATAGTATTCCAAGATAAAAAAAAGGGCCTTGTCCGTTATGTAGTAGGTGGTATTATCTTTGGATTAGGTTGGGCACTTGGCGGAGCTTGTCCAGGACCTATGTTTGTGCTGTTAGGCGCTGGTTTTTTTCCGATGGGCGTCGCCATAATCGGAGCCTTGCTAGGTACGTGGATTTACGGTTTAGTTCAAAACAAACTACCCCATTAATAGCATTTATTTTTTGAGCACACTTGGCAACAAGGATGACAGTATTGTCCTTTTTGATTTTGCTAATAATGTACAACTGGGTTTGTGAGATGGGTAAAATAATCCTATTTTTAGCTTCTATTAAATCTTTTAAACCATTTTTATGAATATTGCTATAAAAGAAGCTTACGGTACTGTTTTTGAAGCGGAGTTGATGGAGGAGTTGATGGAGGTAGCGACTATTTACGATTTTGAAGAAGGAGATATACTGATTGAAATTGGCGAATACATCAAGAAAATGCCATTATTGTTGAGCGGCGCTATCAAAATTATGCGTGAAGACAAGGATGAAGGCGAATTGTTACTTTATTTTATCGAAAAAGGCGATACTTGTGCGTTTACGCTGAAATGCACTTTAGGAGAAAAACAAAGTGAAATTCGTGCTGTTGCAGAAACTTCTGGTAGCTTGGCTCTGATTCCCGTAAATAAAATGGAGGAATGGATGGGCAAATACCGCAGTTGGCGTAATTTTGTACTCAACAGTTATAACAACCGCTTGTCTGAGATGTTGGTTGCAGTAGACAATCTGGCTTTTATGAAAATGGATGAAAGGCTACTTACTCATTTACAAGAAAAAGCAAAAATCAATAAAAACACGATTATAAACCATACACATCAAGAAATCGCTTACGAATTAAACACTTCTCGCGTGGTCATTTCCAGACTGTTAAAGCGCTTTGAAAAAGAGGGATTGATTCGACTGAATCGCAAAAACATTGAGCTGTTAGATTCAAACCTATTAAATTAGTTTTTTTATCCTTTGTAACCGTGGTTACAGCTATTGAAAAAAAAGGATTGTAATTTTACTTTACAAACAACAGACAACGATTAGTAAATTATTCGGCATCGATTGTCTTAAAAACATTATCGCTATATGAAAATAGAACAAATTTATACCGGCTGTTTGGCCCAAGGAGCCTATTATATTGAAAGTGAAGGCGAAGTTGCCATTATAGATCCACTACGTGAAGTACAGCAATACATTGATAAAGCCACAGCTGCCGGAGCAAGAATTAAATATATTTTTGAGACCCATTTCCATGCCGATTTCGTTAGCGGCCATGTGACTTTGGCAGAAAAAACAGCAGCGCCAATTGTTTATGGCCCTACAGCTTCACCAACGTTTAAAGCACATATTGCTACAGATGGGGAAGTTTTCCAATTGGGAAAAATCAGCTTAACAGCACTGCATACTCCAGGACACACCATGGAAAGCACCACCTATCTGCTGAAGGACGAAAACGGAAATGACCACGCTATATTTAGCGGCGACACCTTGTTTTTAGGTGATGTTGGACGTCCTGACTTGGCACAAAAGGCAACGAGTATGACGCAAGAAGAACTTGCTGGAACGCTTTTTCACAGTTTGAGAAACAAAATTATGCCATTGGGCGACCACGTTATAGTATATCCCGCTCACGGTGCGGGTTCAGCTTGTGGAAAAAACTTAAGCAAGGAAACCATAGGAAATTTAGGAGAGCAAAAACAAACCAATTACGCACTACGTGCCGATATGACTAAAGCAGAATTTATAGCCGAAGTGACAGCTGGTTTATTGCCTCCTCCAAGCTACTTCCCTTTAAACGTAAAACTCAATAAAGAGGGTTATGAAGATGTTGAAAAAATAATTCGTGAAAACCAAGCCTTAAATCCAGCTGAATTTCAATTGGTTGCCGATGAGAATACAGCACTTATTCTAGACGTTCGTTCGGTCTCAGAATTTGCTCAGGGACATATTCCCGGTTCTATTTTTATTGGTATTGACGGACAATTTGCCCCATGGGTAGGTGCCTTAATTACCGATATTCAACAACCTATTTTAATTGTTGCCCCAGAAGGAAGAGAAGAGGAAACCATTATTCGTTTATCGAGAGTGGGATACGACAATTCTTTAGGTTTTCTAAAAGGAGGTTTTGATACTTGGAAAAAATCAGGACTGGAAATCGATACCGTTACACAAATTACGGCCGATACTTTTGCAGAAAAAATGCAGGATGATACTTTAAACGTTTTTGACGTTCGTAAACCCGGTGAATTTGAAGCATCACATTTGGAAGCGGTGCATCATGTTCCACTAGATGTTTTAAACGACAATATAGCCGATTTCCCGACGGATAAACCATTTTACATACATTGTGCCGGAGGCTATCGTTCGTTGATAGCAGCGTCGATTTTAAAAGCCAGGGGCTATCACAATATGATAGATATTATTGGAGGTTTTGCCGCAATCAAACAAACCGATTTAAAAACAACGGAATTCGTTTGCCCTTCAACTCTTAAGTAATAATCGCCAATCAGAAGTCGTAGGAAGTGAAATCACACAAGGACAGCCTTAACCCCTGTTTATCTATAAAACAGGGGGATTTTAATGCGCTTGTAATGACTGACAAAACCATAAAAAAAGCCAGAAGCATATGCTTCTGGCTTTTTTTTATTACCAAGAATTTTTATATAAAAATATTAAGCTACCGCACTAGGTGCAAACAAAATATTTATTAATCGTTTAATTTTAAAACAGCCATAAATGCTTCTTGTGGAATCTCTACGTTTCCAACTTGACGCATACGTTTTTTACCCGCTTTTTGTTTTTCAAGTAGTTTACGTTTACGAGAAATATCTCCTCCATAACATTTGGCAGTAACGTCTTTACGCAATGCTTTCACTGTTTCACGAGCGATTACCTTAACGCCTATTGCCGCTTGAATTGGAATATCAAATTGCTGACGTGGAATCAATTCTTTTAGTTTTTCACACATCTTTTTACCAATGTGGTGCGCGTTATCCTCATGTATTAAAGCAGAAAGCGCATCTACAATATGTGCGTTCAACAATACATCGACTTTTACCAATTTAGATGTACGCAATCCAATAGGAGCATAATCAAAAGAAGCATAGCCCTTAGATACGGTTTTAAGACGGTCGTAGAAGTCAAAAACAATCTCAGCCAATGGCATATCAAAAGACAGCTCCACACGCTCCGGCGTCAAATAATTCTGATTGGTAATAAGTCCCCTTTTCTCTATACACAAACTCATTACTTGTCCTACGAAATCGGATTTAGTAATGATGGTCGCCTTGATGTACGGTTCCTCTACACGTTCTAAACGTGACGGTTCAGGTAAATCAGAAGGGTTGTTTACGATTAATGGAGTATCTGGATTTTTTTTGGTATAAGCCAAATACGACACGTTAGGTACGGTTGTAATCACGGTCATATTAAACTCGCGTTCCAAACGTTCTTGGATGATTTCCATATGCAACATTCCCAAGAATCCACAACGGAAACCAAAGCCCAATGCCGCAGAACTCTCTGCTGCAAAAACCAAGGAAGCATCGTTTAATTGTAATTTCTCCATAGAGTTTCTCAACTCTTCGTAATCTTCTGTATCCACCGGATAAATACCGGCAAATACCATAGGTTTTACGTTTTCAAAACCGGAGATCATATTTTGTGTAGGCGTTTTAGCATCGGTAAGGGTGTCCCCTACTTTTACTTCTTTAGCCTCTTTAATTCCTGATATCAAATACCCAACATCTCCTGTCGAAATCTTTTGCTTTGGGGTTTGACTTAATTTTAAAGTTCCTATTTCATCGGCGAAATATTCATTGCCCGTAGCCATGAATTTAATTTTCTGCCCTTTGGTAATCGACCCATTCACCACACGGAAAATAACTTCAATTCCACGAAATGGATTGTAAACAGAATCGAAAATCAAAGCCTGTAACGGCTCCTCTGGATTTCCTTTTGGAGGAGGAATACGCTCGATAATAGCCGCTAGGATATCCTCTACTCCTAAACCTGTTTTTCCAGATGCCGGGATGATGTCTTCATACTCACATCCTAAAAGTTCCACGATATCATCACTTACCTCTTCTGGATTGGCACTAGGCAAATCGATTTTGTTTAAAACCGGAATGATTTCCAAATCGTTTTCCAAAGCTAAATACAGATTGGAGATAGTCTGTGCTTGGATACTTTGTGCTGCATCTACAATCAACAAAGCTCCTTCACAGGCTGCAATGGAACGAGAAACTTCATAAGAGAAATCTACGTGTCCTGGAGTATCAATTAAATTTAGAATATAGTTTTCTCCTTTATACATATATTCCATTTGGATGGCGTGAGACTTGATGGTAATACCACGTTCTCGCTCCAAATCCATATTGTCTAGTAATTGGGCTTGCTTCTCTCTTACCGTCACGGTTTGTGTTGCATCCAAGAGTCTATCTGCCAAGGTACTTTTACCGTGGTCGATATGGGCAATAATACAAAAGTTTCTTATGTTCTTCATCGTCGTTCAATATCAGTTGGTTCCACCGCGCATAGACAAAAACAGCTGGCTGTTTTTCTGTAGTATCCTATCCGCAATTTTTGTTTTTTTTGTATAGTTTGCCGCAAAAAATGCCATAACTATAGTATATGCTGCAAATATAGTTTAAAGTTTGAATCTTTTTTTATATTTTTTAATCACCAACTGCTAATCTCCGTAAAAACACCTTCATGTAACGTTTACACAAACGCAAAATACACCTACATAAACCTCTTTTTTTAATGATAAAACCTCCAATATCTTAAAACATAGTGGCTTCTGATTCTACTGACAAAATCACACATTCCACAAAAAAGGACTATCTTTAACCAGCTTAATTCCTAAAGGTGTATTATGAAGTTTTTCCAATCGTTTATAGTCTTACTGGTTTTTGCCAGTAGTTGTGCTCAAAAAGCAGATTTCACCGAAGTTTTATACCCCTTTCCCAAAAACTTAAAAGAAGTTTCCGGTATGCATTTAGACCGCAACAAGCTGCTGTGGGTTATTGAAGACAGCGGTAATAAAAATGAAATTTACGCCTTAGATCAAAGCGGTAAAATTCAAAAAACACTTGCCATTACTAATGCGGTTAATCACGACTGGGAAGAGCTAACCTACGACGCAGACGACAATTTATATATTGGAGATTTTGGCAATAACGACAACCTACGCCAAGATTTAAAAATATTAAAAATCGCTGCTGCCGATTTAAGCACTAAAAAAACGGAAACCACAGCGGAGGTTATTTCTTTTTATTACCCAGAACAAAAAGCTTTTCCACCAAAGAAAACAAAAATGTTATACGATGCGGAAGCCTTTTTTAGCTTGGGTGACTCCTTTTATATTTTTACAAAAAACCGCAGCAAAGCCTTTGACGGAACTTCTTTGGTCTACCAAATTCCCAATAGAACTGGACGCCATGCTGCTCAATTAATAGGTACGTTTAAAACATGTGGTATCTACCAACAATGCGCAGTAACCAGTGCAGCTATAAGCCCCGATTTAAAAACCATTGCGGTATTGACTCAAGGCAGAATTTGGCTGTTGGAAAATTTCACAAAAGACAATATACTCTCAGGAACTACTTCGTCTTTTGAATTTGCTGAATTGACGCAAAAGGAATCCATCTTATTTCAAGACAATCAAACGCTGATTGTCTCTGATGAAGCCAAGAAAAAACAAGGCGGTCTGGTTTATCGTATAAAAATATCTGATTTAAAAACCAAATCCTAAACCAAAGACAAAACGCCCTCCATCCACACTTTTAAAATACGACGTTTGTAGAGTTAAGGATTCTATGGCATTAACCCAAAAGCCCAAACCATAGGAATTATGCCATTTGTTCGATGACTCACCAGGATTCCATACTCGGCCATAATCGAACCCTACCAACATACCATATTGCATAGGAACTAAACCACCATTGATTTCGCCTATATTCCATCGAACATCAGAACTGTGCATAAACGCTTGTTTTCCAGTAAATCGCTCCGGACGAAACCCTCTTAACTCATCATTTCCTCCTAAAGTGGCTGCTTGATAAAAATCAAAACCATCTTCTAGACGAGCTTTATATTTAAATTTCGATGCCCATACGAACCGTTCTAATCGGTCTATTGGCACATTAAAAGTCAGACTGGTATTGATAAAACCAAATTGTTTGTCGCTATCGGCTGTATTGTATTTCCATCCGGATTCCCAATGAAACCCAAATCCTAAAGTCGGTTTGGATTTGGAATTATAACGTTCATAATCGTAATTAATCTGAGCGCCCAAATAATTTTGAAAGCGAAATACATCCGGAGAAATTTCTGGTGACTCCGTTACAAAACGACCCGAGGTTTTTTCTACTTTTAAAGTTTCAAAACTCGCCCCTATTTCAAATTGCCCTCCCAATTTACCTTCATAACGGTAGGCGGGTTTAATTTGATAGGATTCAATGCGCACCCGCTTATAGTCATCGCCTTTTTCCTCATCAAAATAATGGGTTTCGTTTCCAAATCCGTAAAAGTTTTGTGCAAAATTAGGACTGGTTGCCTTAGCTTCAACAGCAAACATCCAGGAATTAGTTGCATTGGCAAAAAAGCCTTTATAGGTGCCGTCCAAACCTTGTGTAGCAAATGAATAATTGGCCTTAAAAGTATGTTTAGTAGTAAACGGTTCTTGTACAAAATTGTTGCGAATCGACGAATAATTGATTCCTAGCTTAACGCCGTCATCTGGATTGTAGCCTACATTTGGCAACAACATATTAACGTTTAGTGGTACTTTTCGGTAATCGTAATTATTTAAATCATAGCGATCACTATAAACGGTTCGCGTAGAAGATTTGGACTCGACGGTATTGTCTTTTGTTTTATAGTCGTAAACAATCAGCTTACGGTTGTTGTCAATTTGGAAAAGATCGTGATTCTGCCCGCCAATCAAACGCACTTTAATTTTCGCCTTTGCGGCTCCTACTATTTGAAACTCGTCTTTATCGTCCAATCCATAAACCCAAATTTCTTTGGTTTCTTTAGCTGCATAAGTCCGTTCAAAGATTTTTTCTTCGCCCGATTTTTTGGCACGGTATTGTTGGAGTTGAACCGAACCGTTGTCTAATCTAGTTAGTACAAACCGATCTTTTTTATCGGTTCCCCGAACTACAACTGTCTCTGCTAATGCCTTATAATATTTCACTGCAAAGTCGGCCAAACCACTTCTTCTGATTTTTAAGGTTTTTATGATGCGCTTCATTTCATCGTCTTGCACTTCTATCGGTAATTTAGAAAAGGCTTCGTCAATATGAGCATCGGTCAATGTCGCTGCGATTTCTTTAGCTTGATTCACCCAATCCGCTTCCGATTTACTTTTGAGAAAGTCCATATCCATTGGAAACGCCGTTTTATTCATCCACCGCGCAGCGGGGAAATCTTCTTTAAAACTTTGCATATGTCGTAAGGGCGGTAATTTTTTTATCAGCGATAAAAGCGCCCCATCAATTTTGGCAAAAGCCTGATCTCGGTCGCGCGGAATCGGTTTATAAACAACGGCTTCCCCTTCTTTGAATTGTGCCCAACGCCATTGATCAGCATGTCGATCCCAATCGCCGATTAACATATCGAACAAACGCGCTTTTAAGTAAGCGGTATCGTCAATTTTATATTTTTCGTCTTTACGCAGATTATTCATCACATCATCAGTACTGATAATTACAGCAGCATTCCCAAACGATTCCTCTTCTTCATGCCCGTCTGTTGGACGTTCTTCTATCATATAGAGTTCTCCACCGTAAACTGCATTATAACGTCCTAATGCCTGTTGCTTCGGTATATAATACAATTCCGGATTGGTGTGATAGATACCCAAATACTCGGACAAATCACCAATAATAAACGGAGTAAATGGATGGGCTGTGGTATAAAAATCATAAATAAAACGCTCTGCAAAAGTGCCTTTTATCGCTTCTTCTACATATTGATCTTTAAAGACCGCCGACTGTACAAAACGAGATGCACTTTTCTTTACGCCTCGCATCACGTACTCTTTGCCTTCACCAGATTCTAATCTAAGAGATAAAGATTGATTTCCCCCTCCTGAGATCTTTGGCTTTAATCCGCCGTGAATATCTTCTAAATAAAGGGTAGGTGCAACGATATCCATTCCGTAATATTTCCGATAATGGTCGCCCCAAATAAATCGATAAGCCCCCCCTTTAACCGTCCAAGCTTTTGGATAAATACTCGAGGCAACCACGGCGCTTTTGTTTTCTAAAAAAGTAAATTCTTGCGGCGGAAGCGGCGTAATTATCTTGCGGCTAAATGCCAATTCTTCCCTTCCGTTTTCAACCGTATAAAATTGAATGGAACTCGCTCCGTCTTTTAAAATTTCTAGCGTAGCATAACCCAATCTACCCGATGAAAAACTGATGGGCTGTATGGCTCTTGCCTCCTCTTCCTTAGAACCCGCACCGCTTATCACTTGCTTAACACCGTCTTTCTCTATGTATTGTTGGGTATGCTCGTGCCCCGAGACGATTACAATATTGTCCTGACCCTGAACCAAAGTACGCACCCGATTGGCCAGTTCACTATACCTTTTGTTTTGAATTTCCTGTGGGCTTGCTCCCGAAACCTTACGCAAATAATTAACCAGAGAACCCAAAATTGGCGCCGGGATATTTTTATATGGGAACAAATGTTTTTTTGCCGAAAAATAACCCCCATGAGACCCGTTACTATATACCGGATGATGCATGGCTATCACTATGGTTTTATTCTGATTCTTATTCAGCTCACTGCGAAGTTCTTCAAAAAAGTCCTCCCGTGTTTTAATGCTACAATTTTCATTGATTTTTGGATGTTTGTCCCAGTCTTGTAAAAACCACTCGCTATCAATCACCAACAACACTACCTCATCGGAAATTTTCAAACGCTCAAATCCGCAGGTTTTACGAGGTAAAAAAGCCTTTTTATCGGACAACTTTTCCGTTATATAATTCGCTTGTTGTACCACACCGTCATAACCGTTGTACCAATCGTGATTTCCATTTATAAATACAGACTTGCCTTTAAAATCTTTTGCTAACGCGATTTGCTCATCGATTTTACGCTCTGCTAATTTTCTATCTACTGCATCCATTGCTGGCATTCCGCGAGGATAAATATTATCGCCCAAAAAAAGCAAAGTGCTATTTTTATTTGCATGGGACAACCGCATACTAAATAACGCTAATGCGCGTTTAGCTTTAGACTCTTCTGCATTGCCCGCGTCGCCTATTAAATAAAAAGTATGAGCTATATTTGCCGAGTCTGTCGTAACAGTCTCAAAGGGGTCTACTACCGCGCTACCATATTGTTTTTTATGTGTAGCACAAGAATTCAAGAGTAAAACCAAAAAAATAACGCTAAAAACGCGATATTTAAGCAAAATTGCAGTAGCGTAAAAAAATATTTTCATAAGTTTAAAGTTCGTAAATTTGGTCATTATGGCAGTACTGGAAAAAGCGGAAGAATTTATCTCTAAGTTATACAAAGATAAGTTATATCAGCAACATTCATATCACAATTTTTCACATACCGTTCGGGTAGTTTATGCTACCAAAGAGTTGATTACAGCCGAAAATATTCCAGACCAAGATGCGGAGCATTTGCTTATTGCCGCTTGGTTTCACGATATTGGATACAGTCAAAACTGCGAAAAACACGAATTTGCAAGTGCTCAAATGGCGCGTGAATTTTTGGAAAAAGAAGCGTATCCCGAAGCAGGGATACAAGCTGTGTGCAATCTTATATTAGCGACTCAATATACCCTTGAACCTAAGAACAAATTAGAAGGTTATATCAAAGATGCCGATTTCTCGCATTTTGGAGACCCCAATTACAGCCATATTTGTTGCCTTTTACGCACCGAATTAAAAAATTGTTTAAACAAGGATTTTACAGATTTGGAATGGGCTTTAGGCAATAAGGATATGATGCTAAATAAGCACCGCTATTACAGCGATTACGCTAAGAAAAACTGGCAACCAATCAAAGAACAAAACCTTTTAAAAATAGAACAACAAATCGAAAATTTAAATTCAAAAGACAACGAAAAAGAGGCTTTAGAAAAAGCCCTTAAAAAACAGAAGAAAGCTGAAAAGGCAGAAAGACCAGAACGCGGTATAGATACTTTATTTCGAGTAACCCTAAACAACCATACTCGTTTGAGTGACATTGCAGACAGCAAGGCCAATATTTTACTATCGGTCAATGCAATCATCATTTCGATTTGTCTTTCTACGCTTATTCCAAAGTTGGACAGTGCTAAAAACGCACATTTGATATACCCTACCTTTGTTTTGCTTATATCAAGTGTTGCTACAATCATTTTTGCGATATTGTCAACCAAACCCAAAGTGACTAGCGGTACTTTTACCCGGGAAGATATCGAAAAACAAAAAGTCAATCTGTTGTTCTTTGGAAATTTCCATAAAATGCCCCTTGAAGAATACACTTGGGCAATGAACGAAGTTATGAAAGACCGAACTTATCTCTACAACTCACTCATTCAGGATTTGTATTATTTGGGCTTAGTCTTAAATCGCAAATACAAATTATTACGCATCACTTATAACATCTTTATGGTTGGCATATTGGCATCTGTGATTTCGTTCGTTTTAGCGTTTATTGGAATTGGGTTTTAAGAAATTCCTTCATTAGATTATCATATTTATAAGCTTCTTCCGTTTTTTCTTGCAAGACATTTATTTCTACCCTTAAAGCATGTAGTCCTGAGATTCCCTGTAAATTTTCGATACTAATTTCCTCTATTTGCTCCAACAAGACATTTTTGAATTGCAAATACCTTACGTATTTTAAGTATTCCTCACGATCGACGGAATTCATATAAACAATGGTAATTTTATTGGGCTGAACGATGCGCTCTTGACTATCGAGTATACGCGCCTTATCCAATCGCTTTTTAATCACTTCAAATCGAGAATGATAAGACCCATCAATATCAAAACGCTTTTCATCCATTCGAAAGCGGATGGCAACCGCCGCATCGTAAATTAAAATCAAAGAAGTCAATTGAATGTCAAATGGCGCATGACTTTTATCCCTTTCATGTGCATATACCATTTCACACATTACTTGTAATTGCCACAATCTTAAATTGTGTAAATAAATGATATCAAATGTTTGTGTAGGAGTAATCGAGGCGCCTATATACATATTGTGCTCAATACCATCACTTCTAAAGCGCTCGTAATAATGCGGGAAAATGTGCTGAGCTTTTTCTTGATTCGTATCTAGAAAAGCCGATAGTTTTTTGTTCACTTGCGCTACCGTGGTATCAAAAAGCTTGCGCTTTTGATAATAGGTTTGCGAATCGGAATCGATTAGCGCAAAATAGTTCTCCAAACTGGCTTGCTGAGAATCATTCCAAACCAAACGTTTTAATAGGGGGTGAATTTCCTTAACTATATATTCCTCTATTTGCTGTTCCATACCCGACAACAAATGCTTATCGAGTAGATTAGAAAATCGTTCCAACTCGAAAACCCGTTGTTCAAATAACAGAAAATTATCCTGAGAACTCATGGCTTTTAACATCGAGAGCAACGCCAACAACTGTGCCTTAAGGTCCAATACTACCGCTTCATTTCGAATATCCGTAGATCCTTTGATATCCGTTTCACCAAAAAGCGGATATACCTTTTCGAAAACAATTTCTTTATAACTGAAGTTTCGTTGGCCTATGGCCTCAAAATATGCCTTTCTAGCTTCTTGTAAAAACTTCCAGTACACACTAGGGTGAATTGTGGTATATTCTTTTTGAATAATAGCTTCTACTTGATTATCTATGTCGGAATTAACCCGTTCAAAAGTATCTAAGATAATCGGCATAACATAGTCAAGTTTTCTAGCATTGACGCTGTGTAATGCGCCTTTTTCCGGCGATATTACTTCTATAATCCCCTCGATTTTACCACCAACTATTATCGGTGCTAAAATACAACTCGCGATGCCCACCGATAATAAATATTGTCCCATTTCTTCATTGCCCTCTTGTTGGGCAAAGATTTCCATGTCCGATATACTATAATAGTCCATATCATCAAACAACACCTTTAAAACGTTTTTAGACAAAATCAAGTCGTTCGAATTTGGTCTTAACGAATAGGTTGTAAAACCCACAATGGCATTGGTACCAATAATAATTCGTTCCGCTTCCAAAAAAGGTGTAAAACCAATATGAATAGATCCGATTTTAAAAATCGAACTAAAAATACGTTGCAACTCCTCTTTTAAGCTGTAGCGCTCCAATTCTGATTTAAGTAAATTCCCCTTTAAACTAGACAAGGCATTTTCTATGGTAACATCAACCAAACTCAATATTCCGAAACCCTTTATAATCCATGCATCTGGCGGAAATTTTTCCATCCATAAATCTAAATCGTTATAATTCTCCTTCAACAAAATAATATCCTCCGGACTAATAGCCGTAGCCGTTTCCGTAGGAATAACCTCGATAAAATCGGCATTGTGAAACATGCGGTAATGCTTCATAATCCCCTTTTCATCGGGTATATCAAAGAAATAAGGTCTGGAGAGATCAAAATCGGTCTGATAATAGTAATTTAAAATAATACAGCAACACATCACATAATATTCATGTTGCCCCAAACCGCGAATAACGATTTCAAAATCACTTCCCGCAGCAGCCAATATTTTTTTAAAACGGGCTGTATAATTAAACGTTAGGTTTTGAAACGGTAAAGACACCGCTTTTATTTCGTTATCGGTAAGCGCTTTCGGAAATAAACCCTCGAGTATTTTACCTATTAAAACTTCGTTTCTCAAAACTTCCACATCACTATACATACCGGAAATCAATTCAGGTTTTGCATACACTTGAGTCAACAAATCTTTGTAATAGGCTAGCAAATGACTATTATCCATCTGTACCATAGCCTGCTCCATCGCCTCTACTAATTTATGAAAAGAGATAATGACGCGGAATGGACTGTATTCAAAATTAGGAGACTTCATAATTTATTGAGAAAAAATTGGAAAATAAATTTACGGAAAATAAAGGTATTTAGCCGATATACTATTAAAAAAAAGCCCGTCATACGGGCTTAAATCTATTTTTTTCTTTTAATTTCTTTATTCAACCATTTACCATCTGTTTTCCAAATTTTGTAACGCACCTCCAAATCATCGGCTACATAAAACACCAAAGGTAATTTACTGTTATATTGCAATAAACTTCCTCCATTGTGAACAAATCGTTCCAACTTTTTGTCGTCCGGACACATCATCAAGGTTTTTAAAATACGACTTTCTGAATCAAAATTATAATACGAATACCCCCAACCTTCGACCTGGTGTTCGCTAAGCTCCCCAATTAAAGAATACGTATTACAACTGTCTGTAGTGGTAACTTTACCAATAAAAACTTCAATTTTATAATTTTCCTGCTCTTTTTTAATTTCTGGCAAGCTAATTACGACTTTCTTGTACCCCTCTTTAGCTTTTGGAAACATATCCGTTTTATCCTTATTTTGAGCGGAAATACTGGATGATAATGCCAAAATCAATGTTAAGACAAGAATTTGTGATTTTTTCTTCATAATATATCTATTAAATAGCGTGTTTCGTTCATTTTACCACCCCCAAAAAACCAAAGGTATAGGCCGTGATACCGTGTATAAAATTAGTGTAAAAAATTTAGAAATACCACTGCTTATGCCCGATTATAAAAATCCATACATTAAAAACAGCAGTAAAAACGTGTATTAATTATTGTTTTTAGCGCCCCTTTCAGGCCGGGCTATCCGCTTTAAATCTTTGCCAAGCTTCTAACACTATGAGGATAGCTACAATTTAGGCAAAGGATTTCCGCTGCTATCCCTGGCGCGGAATTACCCTATACAAAACCGGAAAAACCACCCACCCACAATAACAATAAACAGTTAAAACAGTCCGGATTAGCCAAATAAAGCCGTTGCCACAAACCGCACTTATTGAATAAAAATTATCGTACTTTTGCAGCAAATTGAATGACCATGATTAAGATAGGAAACATCGAACTTCCCGATTACCCTTTATTACTAGCTCCAATGGAAGATGTTAGCGATCCGCCCTTCCGCAGATTGTGTAAGATGCACGGTGCTGACTTGATGTATTCAGAATTCATTTCTTCAGAGGGATTGATTCGCGATGCGATGAAGAGCAGAATGAAATTGGATATATTTGATTACGAACGTCCGGTTGGAATACAAATTTTCGGAGGCGACGAAGAAGCCATGGCCCTTTCTGCAAAAATTGTAGAAACGGTTCAGCCTGATTTAGTTGACATCAACTTTGGCTGTCCAGTAAAAAAAGTAGTTTGTAAAGGTGCCGGCGCTGGGGTTTTAAAAGACATCGATTTGATGGTACGTTTAACCAAAGCGGTTATCAAAAGTACGCATTTACCCGTGACGGTAAAAACGCGCTTGGGTTGGGATGAAGATTCCATCAATATCGATGAAGTTGCTGAACGACTTCAGGATATCGGAGTACAAGCGCTAACGGTACATGCACGTACTCGGGCACAAATGTATAAAGGTCATTCCGATTGGAGCCACATTGAACGAATTAAAAACAATCCGCGTATTACGATTCCTATTTTTGGAAATGGCGATATCGACAGCCCGCAAAAAGCACTAGAATACAGAGACAAATTTGGTCTAGACGGCATGATGATTGGACGAGCAGCGATTGGTTACCCATGGATATTTAATGAAATCAAACATTTTTTTAATACAGGTGAAACACTGGCTCCACCAACGGTAGAAGATCGCTTAGAAGCTGCTAAAAATCACCTGATATGGTCTATGGAGTGGAAAGGTGAGCGCTT
This sequence comes from Flavobacterium sp. NKUCC04_CG, assembly GCF_019345525.1. Taxonomy (GTDB): domain Bacteria; phylum Bacteroidota; class Bacteroidia; order Flavobacteriales; family Flavobacteriaceae; genus Flavobacterium. The sequence goes on from NZ_JAHKRA010000001.1 coordinate 398,900, forward strand.
GGGTATCGTAGAAATGCGCCGTCATTATACCAACTATTTTAAAGGCATCCACAGTTTTAAATCACACCGTCAAAAATTAGTAACCACTGACGATCCTTTAGAACTTTTAAAACAGTTTGAAGAAATCGCCGAGATTTATAAAGATTACGTAATGGAATAAAAAAAAAGACTGTCTTCTAGACAGTCTTTTTTTTTATTCCAAATTTCCTTTCACAATATGTAAATCCCTTTGTGGAAAAGGTATTTCAATTTTATGTTGATCCAAGGCAACTTTTAATTTTTCTTGAATTTCATAGAATACTTGCCAGTAATCCGCAGGTGCAGTCCAACCGCGTACGGTCATATCCACAGAACTCTCCCCCAATCCCTTCACAAAGATATCCGGTTTAGGAGTAGAGAGCACTCTACCATCTTTCATCAGCACCTCCATCATCAACGCTCTGGCTTCCTTAATATTTGCATCATAAGAAATTCCGATTGTAAAGTCAAAACGGCGCTGTGTAATGTTGGTGAAATTAGAAATCACCGAATTAGCTAAGGTTCCATTCGGACTATAAACGCTAATTCCATCTGCCGTGCGCAACGAGGTATACAATATATCTATACGCTCCACGGTTCCTGCTGTTCCCGCCGGGTTAGATATATAATCCCCCACTTTAAACGGTTTAAATATCAAAATCAACACACCCCCTGCCAAATTAGACAAACTTCCCTGCAGCGCTAAACCAACCGCTAAACCAGCCGCCCCAAATACAGCTACAAAAGAGGTGGTTTGGATGCCCATAGTCGAGGCCACCGTAATCAATAATAAAGCGTAAAGTGCAAATCTGAAAATGGAAATCAAAAACCCTCGTAGAGAAATATCGACATTTCTTTTTTCAAAACGCAACTTTATAAACCTTAAAATCCATTTAATCGCAAAACTTCCTATAACTAAAATCGTTAGTCCGACGGCAATTTTCGGTAAGCTTATCAAAATTGTCTCGATCATTTTGCCAATCCCTATCTGTACTTTATCCATAGTGTTTCTTTCAAAAATAATAAATATTATCAAAATAAGGGCGATTTTCATTAAAACATTAACCAAAAAAAGGGCAGTATATAACATACTACCCTTTTTCCACCCCACTTATTGAGATATTCTTATAAATTCATTTTTTTAGCTAATGCCGTTGGAATTCCTTTTTTGTGAATCATAATGGAGGTAGTTTTATACTTTACATATTCTTTTGTCATATACAAATAACCTTTATAATCGTTGGTCGTTCCCCAAGAATTCTTAACTATATAATACTCTTTTCCAGTTTGATCCTTGCTCAATCCTACAATGTGCATACCATGATCGTCGGTAGTACTATAATTTTCAAAGGCGATTTGACGCATTTCTGGAGTTACTTTAGCCTCTTTTTTAGGCCCGTTAAACAAGTCCGCTTTTTCGTCAGCAGTCATGTCTTCAAACTCTTTTTCTGGCACAAAGGCCACGCCGTTTTTCCAGCTAAAAGACTTTTCACTAACATCGCCAGCCCAGGCCACAGTAAATCCGTTTTTAACCGCATAATCAACGATATCGCTTAACTCGTCCATCTTTACATTATACACTTGATCGAATGCCCAGTTATCCGGTACTAACAAAGTAAATTTCGAGTATAAAGGGTAGTCCGTAAGCGAGCTGATCTCAATATAATCGTCCGCATTGATGCCAATGACTTCACTAGCAAAGGTTTTAGGTGTGTATTTTTTTCCTTCGTATTCAAATTGCTCTGGAGGAACTCCAAGATACGCATCGATTACTGAAGTATATGCTTTTTCCCAATTTGGAGTTAGTTTACCATTAGGATTAGATACTACTGCTTTTAAAACTCCTTCCATTACAGCACCCATCTCTCCAAACTTATTGATGGTCGTACCGTAGTTTAATCCCGTATATACCGATTGAGGTACTGCCCCATATTTTCTATACATATTGATAACATCGTGAAAAGCACCACCATCTCCTAATGTTACTGCTCCTTGCATTTTTACATACATTTTTCCCTTTTCAACATAAGCATTACGCGCAGAAAAAATTTGAGAAATCTCTACCGGACGCTTACCCATTCTCATCATTTCCGACTCCAAAAAAGAATTGGCGGAGTAACTCCAACACGTTCCTGATGAACCTTGGTTTTTTATAGAAGTATTTTCAATATTAACAACATCTGTGAACTGAAAAAAATCTTTGCTTTTCTCGCTGGCATTCACTTTTAATGAATTGACTAAACGATCTTGAGCATAACTTGTAGAAACTCCAATACTAAGCACTGCTGCCCATACTAAAGGTTTAATTCTAAATGGATACATATCTAATATTTTTTATAAGACGTAAAGATAAAAAATGATTCTAAAAAACGAGCTTTTCAACAATTTATTCCCTTTGTCGCAACAAATAAATCGGCATAACTACCTATATTGATTAAGTTTAAATTCCTACAATTCCTTAAAAAGAACCCAATGTTTTCGAAAATTCTTACCTATCTTCTTGTTTATAGTTATATTTATATACCAACTTCTATATCAACATGGAAAATCAAAAGAAAAAATTTTTGCGAACCGCCGAATTGATTGCTATTCTTTCAAAATATGGTTTTAATGAGTTACTGATACAGACCAAGCTCAAAAAAAACAGCCCGCCCGATGGGGATAAGGACGTTAAAGAAGGCTTATCCTCCTTTAGTGTTTACGAGAGAATACGCATGGTCTTAGAGGATTTGGGACCTACTTATATCAAATTGGGTCAAACATTCAGCAATAGAGAAGACTTATTACCCGCAGAACTCATCGTGGAGTTGAAAAAATTACAAGACAATGTTGCTCCTATGGATTTGGATATCTATGCCATTTTAAAACAGGAATTAGAAATCGACCCCGAGCAATATTTTCTGGAAATCAGTAAAACACCTCTTGCGACAGCGTCTATTTCACAAGTTTATCGTGCAGTATTGTCGGATAAAAGAGCGGTGATTTTAAAAATAAAACGTCCAGGTATAAAAGAAAAAACCACTTCAGATCTATTGATTATAAAGGATCTCGCCAAATTATTGGTCGCATCTAGTGAAACTTTTAGAAAACTAAACCTGACCCATGTGGTAGCCTCATTCGAAAAGTCTATTTACGAAGAAATGTCTTTTCTAAACGAGATAAACAATATGGATCAGTTCGCTCAAAATTTTAAAGACAATCCCAAAGTACAAGCTGTTTTACCCCATCGAGAACTTTCAAACGACCAGATTTTATGCATGGATTATATAGAGGGAACAAAAGTTACCGATAAGCCCAAATTAATCGAGCAAGGTTTGGATTTGACAACAATAGCCCAAAGTGGGTTAGATGTGTATCTGACGCAAGTTTTGGAGCACGGTTTTTTTCATGCCGACCCCCATCCAGGAAATCTATTTGTAATGCCCAATGGCGCACTTGCCTTTATCGATTTTGGATGTATGGGAAAAATGATTCCCAAAGACAAAGAACACCTAGAAGATTTTATCATAAACTTTATCGCTAAAGATGCCAAACGCCTGATTAAAACACTCAAAAAAATGGCGCTGGAAATCAAGTTGGACGACGAACAGAAACTCGAACGTCAAATTCACGAACTTTTTGATATTTTAGACAACGATTCATTAGAAAACATAGACCTCAAAGACATCTTAAAAAAGTTTACAACGATCCTAAATAACAATGAAATTCTAATGCCCGATTACACCTATTTACTCGTTAGGGGTATAGTGCTGATTGAGGGCATTGGAAGAGATCTTGATCCGAGTATGAATCTAATTCAGAGCGTAAAACCCTATATTAAAAAAATATTTCTGCGCAGATGGAGTCCGGAACAACTGTTACACAAAAGTACTAAAACCTTGAGAAACATCGGCGACGGTTTGGGTGAATTACCCGAAAACCTGAGTTCCTTACTCCAAAAAATTAACGAGGGGAAAATTGTTATCAACCAGCAAAACAAAGACTTAAACTCATCAAATAAGGCCATAGCAACAGCGCTAAATAGACTTGCTTTTACGGTTCTGATTGCCGGATTTTGTATCGCCACCGGCTTATTAGTGATTGCCAATAAACCGCCTTATATGTGGGGCATCCCCACCTTAGGGCTACTGGGTATTTTGGTTTCAAGTATTTTAAGCGTAATTGTATTGCTGTCGATTTTTAAAAAAAATAAATGAAAAACGATTAGAATCATGTCACCCCTACGGGATTCAACGAAAATAAAACATTCTTTTACCGGCATATTTTGTAACGATATATGATTTGTTAGAATCATGTCACCACTACGGGGTTTAACGAAAACGGCATATCATTTTAACAA
>NZ_JAHKRA010000002.1 GCF_019345525.1 Flavobacterium sp. NKUCC04_CG
CGGATGGGCAGATGGGCGAATTCGCCATAAAATGCTGTGGGTTTAAAATTGAGGTATATAAATTAAAGGCACTCGCTAATAAGCGAATGGACGAATCAACGAATAGGCTCACAAAAACCACACCTATATAATGAAGGCGCATACGCGGATGGGCAGATGGGCGAATTCGCCATAAAATGCTGTGGGTTTAAAATTGAGGTATATAAATTAAAGGCACTCGCTAATAAGCGAATGGACGAATCAACGAATAGGCTCATAAAAACCACACCTATATAATGAAGGCGCATACGCGGATTGGCAGATGGGTAAATAAGTAAATTATATACAAAACCAAAAAAGGCTATCTCTTAATGAGATAGCCCTTTTTCACAAGTTTTTAATCCAATTCTTCAAATTCGATATACTCTCCTACTTTTTTCTTCTCCCTTGGTTTATCGGGATTAATAAATTCTGAAGTGGGTTCTGTATGTGTCGGTTCTGACTGTTGATTATAATGATTCTGTTGTTTTTGTTGGAAGTTTTCATTGGCTTTTTTTGCCACTCTGTATATTAACACAGGAAACAAATATCGCATTACAAACCTAAAAGCATAGTAGGCCAATACAATAATCAGCAATGTTCTTAAAAAACCTCCGAAAGATGCTGTATCCATATCTTATTTTTTATCAAAAATAGCAAATCTATTTGAATAGGATAATTCTAAAATCTTAAAATATTGATAAAACTAACTATTTCTTGTTTTGAGTAACTGTATTTGCTTTCCATGCACCATAACCACCCTCGAGTTCATATAGGTTTGTAAATCCTTGTTTACGAAGCTTTTCTATGGCTTTTGCACTACGTCCACCTGATTTACAATAGACATATATCGGTTGATTTTTATCCAATTGAGCTGTATTGGCTTCAAAATCATCTTGTAAGAAATCTATATTTTTAGCACCCTCAATATGCCCTTCTTTAAACTCAGCAGCGGTACGTACGTCCAACATAAGCCCTTTTTCAGTCTTCCACTGGTTTTCAAAATCAGCAGCCTTTAGCAAATATTCCTTAGAAGCCGTTTGACCTTGACAAGAAAATACTAGAAACGACATCAATAAAAGCGCAAAAAAATTCATTTTCATAGTAATTCATTTTAGTTATTTTGGAACTCGAACCTTGGAGTATATATCAAGCTGTTAGATCAATTGACTCCACTTTCTTACAACAGGGACGGTTTTAAAGAAAACAAATATAAGTAAAAGTGTTTGATCAATTGCAAACAAAGCAACACCCCAGCACTTAATCTAAAATTACGAAAAAAAAAGCAAATATCCTCTAATAAATCCGGGCTTTATACTGTTTTCCTATTTCACTAAATTATTTGTTACTCTCTAAATATTTGATCTAAAAACATCTTGATTATGATATTTATCATGCTACACAACATACAATAACAGTATTTTTGAAGAAAAAGACATTTATGGGTACTTCACTAGTGCAAAAATATAATGTTGCTGGTCCTAGATATACGAGCTATCCCACAGTTCCATACTGGGACCAAGCAACTTTTAATACACAAAATTGGATTCAGACTTGTTTGAATTCATTTGTTGAATCCAATTCCAAAGAAGGTATTTGCCTCTATATCCACCTGCCTTTTTGCGAGAGTCTATGTACTTTTTGTGGCTGCCACAAGCGAATTACAAAACGACACGAGGTGGAGAGCCCTTATATTGAAGCGGTTTTAAAAGAATGGAGTTTGTATTGTAATCTATTTCCAGAAAAACCGATTATAAAAGAATTGCATTTAGGCGGCGGTACACCAACCTTCTTTTCACCTGAGCATCTCGAACATCTAATTAAAAGCATACTCGATACGGCAGATTTGGCAGAAAACTTTGAATTTAGCTTTGAAGGCCACCCCAATAATACCACAAGAATACATTTACAAACACTTTACGACCTTGGTTTTAGAAGAGTTAGTTTTGGTGTACAGGATTACAATCCAGTAATACAAAAAGCAATTCATCGCGAACAAGCTTTTCATACCGTAGCTAAAGTAACTTTATGGGCTAAGGAAATTGGGTACACCTCTATTTCCCACGATTTGATATTTGGACTGCCCTTCCAAAAACTAGAACACGTCATCGATACCATAGAGAAAACCAAATCCCTTTCTCCGGATCGCTTAGCCTTTTACAGTTATGCCCATGTGCCTTGGCTAAAAGGTAACGGTCAACGCGGCTATAGAGACGAAGATATCCCGAAAGACAGTGAAAAGCGACTGTTATACGAAAAGGGCAAAGAGCTGCTTTTAGAAAATGGCTATTTTGAAATCGGTATGGATCACTTTGCTTTACGCAACGACAGTTTATTCCAATCTTTAGACAGTGGGCAGTTGCACCGTAATTTTATGGGCTATAGCTCTTCAAGTACACAATTGATGATTGGCTTAGGCGTATCGTCCATAAGCGATAGTTGGTATTCCTTTGCACAAAATGAAAAGTCCATAGAGACCTACTACCAACTTTTGGAACAAAACCAATTACCCGTTGTTAAGGGCCATTTACTCGATGACGAGGATTTGATAATCCGCAGACACATTCTAGAATTAATGTGTACATTTAAGACCGATTATAGTCAGTCATCTAAAGGTTTTATTGATATGGATGGGATTTTAAATGATTTGAGTGAAATGGAAAAAGATCAATTGATAAAAATTGAAAATCAACAATTATTCGTAACTCGAAAGGGGCGCCCCTATGTTAGGAATATATGTATGGCCTTTGATTTAAGGCTACAACGAAACAAACCTACTAGACAATTATTTTCCATGACTATTTAAATTATGCTAAACAAAATAATCACTTTTATCGTACTGCTGTGGTTTGTCTATGGTATTTTTAACTTTGACAGCGCCCAACCCTATTCTAAGACCAATATTATTTCTTATCTCGGTTTAGCCGTTTTTATAGTTTATCTTATTTATTCACTTAAAAAAGCAAGTAGAGACCAAAAAAGAAATCCCGATTAAATATAATCGGGATTTCTTTTTTATACTCTAGTTACAACCATTCTATTAAAGAAACACCTAAACCTATAATGGTCTGCTTATGATTAAAATCAATCATGGTATCGCCATAGCCGTTAGCTACTTGTAAATGTGCTTTTAAATTACCCGATATCGGATAGGTCCAGTTCATTTCAATATAGCCTTTGTTCTTTTTGTTGAATCGCATATTATTGCGTGCCAACAAGCTAAACTCCTGTTCTTTGTATTTATAAATCAGCGTAATATCACCACGACCTACATACTCTTCTATTCTAGGATTATCGTCTTCTTCAAGCTTTTCATGCATACGAATCCACGGTCTGATAATCACACTAAGGTCCTTATAATCAAAAGCGGTTTGAAAAATTACCCGATTCCAACTTCTCGATCCCGGTAAACTCTTTCCGTTGGACTGGTGATTTAGAGAAATCCCCATCATGCGATTGGTTACTCCAAAAACCTCAAAATTAGTAGCGAAATTTAAAATAACTTCGGGCTCATAATTTAACTCTCGGAAGGGCCTTGATAAGTCGGAGTTATAAACCTGCCAATTGGCTGTTTGCGTAAAGGCCAACCAAATATCACCGGCTCCCCAGAATATCCCTTGCATCACCTTAGTCTTAAAACTCAATTGAAAGCGAGACTCCACACTGTTGTAATCTTGAGGAATCAAGGCATTGTTGTCGGGACTATCACTAGTTGGTAATTTGTTGGGATCACTAGACCAACGCAGAGGACTAACGTAAATTGGTTTGTAAGGCGTAATAACAAAAGTCCCTTTTTTGGTTTCAGAGCTCAGTTCCCAACGCTCTGTCAGCGTTCTGGCTTGTGTTTCTCCGTCAAACAAACCGCCTTTCCCATCTTGAGAAAATACGGTTTGTGAAAGGAATACGGTCGATAAAACCAACAGCGAATGTTGGATGGTTTTGTTTACTTTTTTTAACATTTACTCAAGGGGGATCGTAATTTGTCCGTCGTCGTCTAATAATAAATTCGTTGGTTCATCTCCATTTTCAGTAGATGTAACTTCCACTATTTTTTCCTCTTCAGGTAATTCATATGGAAGTGGTTCTAAAAGAGCTATTTTAATTTTATCGGCAGTTAATTGATTTCCCTGCGCTTTTATCCCTTTAACAACTATAAACTGTTCTAAATCTACAATTAAATTTTCTTTTTGAACCCCTTTAACCTTATAAAAAGATACTTCCGCTACTGGACGATAGTCCGTAGACACGATTTCGAGCCTCGAATTCTCGGCTTCCGAAATAAACATTTCCTCTCGAGACTCATTTTCAATTAAGAAACGTTTGACGTAGTAACGCGACTTTTCACCATCGAAATAAACGGCTGAAATCGGTTTATTTGGTACCCATTTCTCCAAAACAATCATGTCTTCTTCAAAATGACTAGTCAATTCTGGAATTATGGTTCTGGCTTTTCCGGATTGATTAATAACCAACAAACGATCATTGGGTTTGAACTCTCCCAACAATTTCCCTCTACCATCTACATTAAGGCGATGAACTGTCTCGTCAAACCAAATTTTGCGAGGTCTTAATGTAGAAATTCCCTTTTCTTTTAGTTCGATTTTTTTAATCGCATATTTAGTAACCAAATTTCCTTTTGAACCGCGTCCCTTAATCAACAAGTCGGCAAAATCCAAATCGAATTTAAGTTTTTTAACGCTGCTAATTTGTCGCAATAAAATACTTACTACTTCGGCTTCTCCATTTGGGTTTTGAGAAAAATACAAAACTTGAGATCCTGGTTTGCCCTGTGTTAAATCGTAAACCTTATCACGAGTAACCCCAGACACATTAAATCGCTTAACAAATGAAGCTCCTGATTTTCCGTCTCTATATATAACATTGTAAATGGTTCGCTTATCATTTCGATCAAATACAGCTACGTGAATGATATCTTTACCAACAAATTTCTTTTCATCAACTTTTGTGATGATCAGGCTACCGTTGCGCAAAAAGACGATAACATCATCAATATCGGAACAATCAGCCACATATTCCTCCTTTTTAAGAGCGGTACCGATAAATCCCTCCTCCATATTCACATATAACTTGGTGTTTCGAAGCACCACTTTTGTAGCTTCAATCGTATCAAAACTACGGATTTCCGTTAAACGCTCCCTTCCCTTACCATATTTTTCCTTTAATCGAATAAAGTAATTGATTGCGAATTCAATCAAGTGGTTTAAATGGTGTTTTACCTGTTCAATATCATCCTCTAAAGATTCTAATTTTTGATTGGCTTTATCAATGTCAAAACGCGAGATTCTTTTAATTCGAATTTCGGTTAATCGCGCCAAATCTTCTTCGGTAATATCTCTTTTTAAATTTTTGACATGAGGCTTTAGTCCTTCATCAATCGCTCTTAAGATTCCTTCCCATGTTTTTTCTTCTTCAATCAAATAGTAAACGCGTTTTTCGATAAAAATCCGTTCCAACGACAGAAAATGCCATTGTTCGTTTAACTCTTCAAGTTCGATTTCCAATTCACTTTTTAAGAGTGCCACCGTTCTGTTGGTTGAAGTTACCAACATCGTACTCACTCCCACAAACAAAGGTTTGTTGTCTTGAATAACACAGCCCAAAGGTGCAATCGAAGTTTCGCAACCGGTAAAAGCATAAAGTGCATCGATGGTTTTATCCGGAGAAACACCGGGTGGTAGATGTACTAAAATTTCTACATCTGCCGCCGTATTGTCCTCAATTTTTTTAACCTTTATTTTACCTTTTTCATTGGCCTTTAAGATACTTTCAATAAGACTTGAAGTATTGGTCGAAAACGGTATTTGGGTAATGACCAAAGTGTTTTTGTCCAATTGAGAAATTCTAGCACGTACGCGAATACGACCGCCACGAAGTCCGTCGTTATAGGCTGATACATCAGCAATTCCCTGTGTCGGAAAATCGGGATAAATCTCAAATGGTTTTCCCTTTAATATTTTTATCGACGCATCGATCAGTTCAATAAAGTTATGAGGCAATACTTTGGTAGATAAACCCACAGCAATACCCTCACCTCCTTGTGCTAACAACAATGGGAATTTTACCGGTAAATTAATCGGTTCATTTCTCCTGCCGTCATAAGAAGATTGCCAAGCCGTAATTTTTGGCGAATACAGTACTTCTAAAGCAAATTTACTCAATCGCGCCTCTATATAACGCGAAGCTGCAGCACCATCACCTGTAAGAATATTACCCCAGTTACCCTGGGTATCAATCAGCAATTCTTTTTGCCCCATTTGCACCATAGCATCTCCAATACTCGCGTCTCCGTGAGGGTGGTATTGCATGGTATGACCAACAACATTGGCTACTTTATTATAACGTCCATCATCCAATTCCTTCATCGAATGCATAATTCGACGCTGAACGGGTTTAAATCCATCTTCAATAGCCGGAACTGCTCTTTCGAGAATTACATAGGAAGCGTAATCCAAAAACCAATCTTTATACATTCCCGTTACTTTCGTAATGGTTTCTGGGCTATCTACATTTTCGTAAAAATGCAGTGCTTTTTTGGGTTGTTCCCCTTCTATTGGATCTAAATTTTCTTCTTCTGTGCTCATTTAATTTCTTTGAATAAAATTAATCTTTTACCTTTTTTAATCAAAAGTTTTACTTGCTCTTTTTTAAAATAACTAACGACTAACTCTTTACATACTAATGACTTTTTTGTATTAGGCAAGGATTAAAATACCCCTTTACTATTGCGCTACTTAAACTAATACGCTATAGGGTATCTTTTACCACCACATCTAACTCCACTTTGAGATTATTGATGATAAACTCTTGTCTGTCTGGCGTATTTTTTCCCATATAAAACTCTAATAGTTTTTCAATTGAAGTCGCTTTATCCAACATAACGGGGTCGATTCGAATATCCTCACCAATAAAGTATTTAAACTCATCAGGGGAAATCTCTCCCAATCCCTTAAATCGAGTAATCTCCGGTTTGGGCTTTAATTTTTCAATAGCCGCTACGCGTTCTTCCTCACTATAGCAATAAATGGTTTCTTTTTTATTTCGAACCCTAAACAATGGTGTTTGTAATATATACAAATGTCCTTCTTTAATCAACTCGGGAAAAAACTGTAAGAAAAAGGTAATTAATAACAAGCGAATATGCATACCATCCACATCGGCATCCGTTGCAATTACAATATTATTGTATCGTAAATCACCCAAATCTTCTTCTATATTTAGAGCTGCCTGCAACAGGTTGAACTCTTCATTTTCATAGACAATTTTCTTGGTCATACCGTAAGAGTTCAGCGGTTTTCCACGTAAACTAAAAACGGCCTGTGTATTGACATCTCTGGATTTTGTTATGGACCCCGAGGCCGAATCTCCCTCAGTAATAAACAGGGTACTTTCCAAGTATCGAGGGTGTTTCATATCGGTTAGATGCACCCGACAATCACGTAGTTTTTTATTGTGTAGGCCCGCTTTTTTAGCGCGTTCCTTGGCTATTTTTCGTATTCCAGACAATTCCTTACGTTCGCGTTCTGCTTGTAATATTTTACGTAGTAAGGCATCGGAAACCGTTGGGTTTTTATGCAAATAGTTATCTAATTGCGTTTTTAAGAAATCACTGATATACGTACGCACCGTTGGAGCGTCCGGCCCCATATCTGTCGATCCTAATTTGGTTTTGGTTTGAGACTCAAACACCGGTTCTTCTACTTTGATAGAAATACCTGCTACTATAGATTTCCGAATATCGGAAGCTTCGAAGTTTTTGTTGTAATACTCCTTTATCGTTCGAACTAAGGCTTCTCTAAAAGCTACTAAATGTGTCCCTCCTTGTGTGGTGTTTTGCCCATTAACGAAAGAGTAGTACTCTTCTGAATATTGTGTTTTGCTGTGCGTAATGGCGACCTCAATATCATCACCTTTCAAGTGAATTATTGGATAGATCATATCTTCTTGGTCGATGTTCTCTTCCAATAAATCTTTTAGTCCATTGTCAGAATAAAACTTCTCGCCGTTAAAAAGTATGGTTAAACCCGTATTTAAGTAGCAATAATTTTTTAACATCTTGATGATGTACTCATTGCGGTATTTATAGTTTTTAAAAATGGCATCATCTGCAATAAAAGAAACTTTAGTTCCCTTGCGTTTGGTAGTTTCTACCAATTCCTCTTCAACTTTTAAATTTCCAGCTTCAAATTCCGCTGCCTTTTGTTGGTTATCACGAACCGACTCTACTCTAAAATAAGAAGATAACGCATTAACGGCCTTGGTACCTACCCCATTTAAACCTACTGATTTTTTAAATGCTTTGGAATCGTATTTACCCCCAGTATTCATCTTGGAAACCACATCGATTACCTTTCCTAAGGGTATTCCTCGACCAAAATCGCGTACGCTAACGACCTTATCTTTTAAAGTAACTTCAATCGTTTTTCCAGAGCCCATCACGAACTCATCGATACTGTTGTCTAAAACTTCTTTAATCAGTATGTAAATACCATCATCTGGAGAAGAACCATCACCCAATTTTCCGATATACATTCCAGGACGCATACGGATATGTTCTTTCCAATCTAATGAACGAATATTGTCTTCGGTATATTGATCTTGATTTTGCATAGAGGTGTAGGAATTTTCGCTAATTTAAGACTTATTACTAAAAAATAAAAATGTGGAATGCTCAGTTTGAGTGAAAAACATCAAATAATAAACTTATTTCTCATCCACCTCTGTAATTGACTTTCTAATGAGAACAGAATAGCTATTTGGCTCAATTTTCTTTCCATACATTTCCGCATAAACCTTGGTGAATTCAGCACCAAAATAAAGGATTATCGCAGAATAATATACCCAAATCAAGATAACAATGATAGAACCCGCAGCACCGTATAAACTAGATGATGAGGAATTCCCTAAGTACATTCCTATACCAAATTTTCCAATCATAAAAAACAAAGACGTAAAACCCGATCCCACAATCGTCTCCCTCCATCCAATTTTGCCATCGGGTAAGGTTTTAAAAATAATAGAGAAAAGCAATGTGATAATAACAAAAACAACTATATTATTTACGATACCAACCAAATAAACCGTTTCCTCATGAAACAATTTGGTCAATTGCTCATACAAAAGATCTACCACAGAATTGACAACTAAACTTACCAATAGTAAAAAACCGACGGAAGCGATCATCGAAAAAGATAACAATCTATTTTTGATAAAACGCACCAATCCCTTATTGGGTTTTGCTTTAAATCCCCAAATATAATTTATGGAACTTTGAATTTCAGCAAATACGGCTGAAGCACCAAAAAACAACATAACCACACCAAATATGGTTGCCAATGTACCGGAATCCGACAAACGTACATTCTTTATCGCCTCTTGAATTTGCAAAGCGGCGCTATCACCTACCAATTCTTTGATTTGACCATAAAACTCTCCAGTAACCGCTTCTTCGCCAAAGAAAAACCCACTGATTGAAATGATTAAAATCGACAAAGGAGGTAAAGCAAAGACAGTATAATAAGACAATGAAGCACTAAATTTCATAGCATTATCATCCAAAAACTCATTAACCGTATTTTTAAGAAGTGTAATAATTTTTTTAAAATTCATGATTAAGGGGGACTTATTATAAGATTCAAAAATACTGTTTTTTTGCTGAAAAATATTCTTTTAAAAAAAGAGCAAATCGTAAAAAAACAACCTATTTATAATTTCTATTCGCAATTTTCTTTCTCACTGTACCACAACCTCTTTGCTGTATTGATACAAAATTCCGCGATCAAAAGCGGTCCAAAAACACGCTTTCATACCGGCAGCTTTTAAAGCATTATTAGCCCAGGTATTGCAGGTATAAAACAGGCCATAGGTACGGTTAGCTTCGTAAAATGTATCGTTTTCGCCATAAGTTGGTGCTGTTATTAAAACAAAGTTACCGTTGGAATCGCGATCAAAACTAGCTTGTATATACGATATCAGTGCACGATACTGTGTTGGAGTAATCTTCACTTTTATACAGTGAGTGCTTTCGTACATTTTTTTATAAAAAGTAGTATGCATCGCAGATGACCCCAAGTAAAAAGCCGCTTTAAACGCCACACTAGGCTTTAAATCACTCCACTCAGGCGTTTCTAAATAAAAACCTTTATCACCCCATCCTACCGCTAAGAATTCCATATCCGTACGTTGCGCAGTAGTATGAAGTGGGTCAATTTGAGTTGCCCAATCTATTTCAGCCGAACGTATCGGCATAACAATATCGGTATGAACACCGTTGGAATACAGATAAACATCAATGTTTTTCTCTGCTTTCGCAGCAGCTTTTTCAGCTATGGTAATACGCGATAAGATAAAATCTATCAAGAAATACAATAGTCCAAAAAGTATTATTCCCACTAAAATTTTCCCCAATAAAATCACTAATCTATACCAGATATTACCCACTATGTTCTATGTTATAAATTATTGTCTTGTTTGATTTAGGCACTACTATTTAGCCGCACGTCATCAACTAAAATACTAAAAAAACTTTAAATAAAGTAGATTAAAAACCGTATTAAAGCAAAAAAGTGGAATTATTACTAATTCCACTTGACTAATTTTATAATTTAAACAAATTACACGTTAAATCTAAAATGCATAACATCACCATCTTTAACAATGTATTCCTTTCCTTCCACTCTTAGTTTTCCAGCTTCTTTTACTTTAGCTTCTGATCCGAAAGTCACGAAATCGTTATATGCAATTACTTCGGCACGAATAAATCCTTTTTCGAAGTCTGTATGAATAACACCCGCAGCCTGAGGAGCTGTTGCACCTACTGGTACAGTCCAAGCGCGGACTTCTTTCACCCCTGCAGTAAAATACGTTTGCAAGTTCAACAATTTATATGCAGAACGAATCAATACCGATGATCCCGGCTCATCTAATCCCAAATCTTCAAGGAACATCTTACGTTCTTCAAAAGTTTCTAATTCTGTAATATCCGCTTCTGTACCAACAGCTAAAACAATGACTTCAGCATTTTCATCCTTTACCAATTCTCTTACTTGTTCTACATAAGCGTTACCAGTTGCCGCAGCATCTTCATCTACATTACAAACATATAAAACCGGTTTAGCTGTGATCAATTGGAAATCTTCCATCAAAACGATTTCATCGTTATTTAGAAGTTCCACAGTTCTTACCGATTTCGCTTGCAACAAAGCGCCTCTTACTCTTTCTAATAAAGCCTCCTCAACTTGAGCTTCCTTATTTCCAGTTTTAGCGGCTCTCTTGACTTTTTCCAAACGTTTTTCAACCGTTTCCAAATCCTTTAATTGCAACTCAATATCGATGGTCTCTTTATCTCTAATTGGGTTCACATTGCCGTCAACATGGATAATATTATCATTATCAAAACAACGCAATACGTGAATAATAGCGTTACACTCTCTTATATTTCCTAAAAATTGGTTCCCCAATCCTTCACCTTTACTTGCTCCTTTAACCAATCCAGCAATATCCACTATATCAACCGTTGCAGGTAAAACACGTTCTGGATTAACCAATTCCTCTAATTTTAACAATCTCGGATCTGGTACATTCACCACTCCAATATTGGGCTCAATTGTACAAAAAGGAAAGTTAGCACTTTGTGCTTTGGCATTTGACAAGCAATTAAACAAAGTTGATTTTCCAACGTTCGGTAATCCTACAATTCCTGCTTTCATGTTCTGTTATTAAAGTTTTTATTTATGGCTGCAAATATATTGATAATTAAAGTAATCTAACTCAATTTCCCTATCACAAAAACAGCTTTTATTAAAATTTGTCCTTTTTATTCGCTGATTCAGCTATTTGTCTCAGGGCTATACCAAATTAAAGAAAAAAACCAGGTATGGTATAAAATGAATTTGCAACACGCGCATTTTCAAAAAAAAAACCCGCCTCCAGAGGAAACGGGCTTATAAAATTTAAGAATATCAAAAACTAGTCTTCTTCTTCTTCAGCTAATTCAAGGTCTTTTAACGAGTCTAATGAAACTTCTACAGTATCTACTATATCTTCTTCTTCATCTTCGTCAAAATTCTCTATTCTATCAGCCAATTTTGTACTAACCTTTACGAGATAAATTGTGTCTTCTGTACGAACTTCCACAGCTTCTATAGTTTCGTTTTTAACGTTTTTGAAACGGACAATATCCGCATCATCATAGCCGTCAGGGAACTTCTCAACTAGAAGAGACAAAATCTCATTTGTTAATTTTGCGTAATCAACAATTATTCTTTTCATTCTTTTTTCTTACTTTATTTCTCGTCAAATGTAATACCCAAAATTAAATTATCAAATAAAATAATAACTAAATTTAGATAAATTTATTACTAATTACATATCAAGCAAATAAGCAAAAACCAAAGGTGCAACTATAGTAGCATCGGACTCAATTACAAACTTTGGCGTATTGATATCCAATTTACCCCAAGTGATTTTTTCATTTGGAATAGCTCCTGAATACGAACCATAACTGGTTGTAGAGTCAGAAATCTGGCAGAAATAACTCCAAAACGGCGTTTCTGTTTGTTCCAAATCTTGATAAAGCATCGGTACCACACAAATAGGAAAATCTCCTGCAATACCCCCACCAATTTGGAAGAAACCAATTCCCTTATCTGAATTTTTAGGGTACCAGTCCGCCAAGAAAGTCATGTATTCAATACCCGACTTCATAGTAGATGCTTTTAATTCTCCTTTAATTACATATGAAGCAAAAATATTCCCCATAGTACTGTCTTCCCATCCTGGAACAACAATCGGTAGGTTTTTTTCTGCAGCTGCATACATCCAGCTATCTTTTAAGTCAATTTCATAATGCTCTTCTAAACAGCCTGAAAGCAACATTTTATACATAAATTCATGTGGAAAATAACGTTCTCCCTTATCCTCTGCATCTTTCCAAATTTTGAAAATATGCTTTTGAAGACGTCTAAATGCTTCCTCCTCAGGAATACAAGTATCCGTTACACGGTTCAAACCTTTTTCCATCAAATCCCACTCATCCTGCGGTGTTAAATCGCGGTAGTTTGGAACTCTTTTATAATGAGAATGCGCAACCAAATTCATGATATCCTCCTCCAAGTTAGCTCCAGTACAAGAAATGATATGCACTTTATCTTTACGGATAATTTCAGCAAAAATCTTTCCCAATTCAGCAGTACTCATAGCACCTGCCATACTTACCATCATTTTAGAACCCTTTTGCAATTGCTCTTCATATGATTTTGCAGCATCTACAATCGTAGCTGCATTGAAATGTAAATAATACTTCTCAATAAACTGACTTATCGGTCCTTTACTCATCGTATTTGTATTTTTATAATTAATTAGTTATTCTTTATTCTTAAATGTCAAAGACACATCATACCCCAATATACTCAATACCTGCTCCGCGGTTTGTTGTTCTGAAAAAACCTCGGTTGCCAAAATTCCATTCTCATCACGATCGATTAAGATGTGTTTGGGTTGTGGAATTAAGCAGTGATGAATTCCTCCATGCCCGCTAATAGACTCCTGGTAAGCTCCGGTATTAAAGAAACCTATATATAAAGGTTTCTCCTTATTATATTTAGGTAAATAAATAGCATTTAAATTCTGCTCCGAATTGTAATAATCATCACTATCACAAGTTAAACCACCCAATAGTATTCTTTCATAAGAGTCGTTCCATCGGTTGATTGGCAACATGATAAATCGCTTGTTAATAGCCCAAGTATCCGGTAGTGTTGTGATGAAAGACGAATCGATCATGTTCCACTTTTCTCTGTCGTTTTGTTGTTTTTGATATAAGATTTGATAAATCGCTCCACCACTTTCTCCTACAGTAAACGAACCGAATTCAGTAAAAATATTAGGTACAGCAACTCCAGCGTCATCACAAGCAATTTTGATTTGATTGATAATTTCATCAACCATATACTGATAGTCGTATTCAAAAGCCAATGAATTTTTAATCGGAAATCCTCCACCAATGTTTAAACTGTCTAAAGAAGGACATTCCTTTTTCAATGAAATATATACCTTTAAACATTTAACCAATTCGTTCCAGTAATATGACGTATCGCGAATA
The DNA here is from genome assembly GCF_019345525.1 of Flavobacterium sp. NKUCC04_CG. Lineage (GTDB taxonomy): Bacteria > Bacteroidota > Bacteroidia > Flavobacteriales > Flavobacteriaceae > Flavobacterium. Next base: position 14,138 of record NZ_JAHKRA010000002.1, read on the forward strand.
CCAGTATTGATAAAGAAGTGAAGCATTTTCAATTCCACTCGATCGTTATCCTGAATTTGTTTTCTGTAAAACGGAACTATATTTTTATATCCAATTCCCAAACGAGAGGTGTAAAACTCAAATTTAGGTTCTTCTTCCGAAGCAATTCTAATTCCAATTTTAAACTTGCCTTCAATAACATCTTGAAGCAAATCTAATTCTTCGTAATTATCAAGTATAGGAATGGTATTTTTATGACCGCTATTGATTAAATTGGCGATATTTTGAATGTATTGTTCTCTTTTAAATCCGTTGCAAAGCACAAAAGTATCGTTTGTGATTTTACCCGTAGCCAACATGCTGTCTACGATATTGACATCAAAAGCAGAAGAGGTTTCTACGTGAATATTGTTTTTAAAAGCTTCGTTTAAAATAAATTGAAAGTGCGAACTTTTAGTACAATAACAGTAGTAATAATTCGCATTATAATTATTTTTCTCCATCGCATTCCTAAACCAGCCCTTTGCTCTATTGATGTTTGCCGTAATTTTAGGCAAATAAGTAAACTTCAATGGCGAGCCATATTGTTCTACTAATTTCATCAAATCGATGTTATGAAAAGTTAAGTTGTCGTTGTTTAGTTTAAATTCCTCTTGCGGAAAGTAAAAAGTTTGATTGATTAAATCTGAATATTTTGTGTTCATTTTTGTTTAATATCAATATTGAATGATTAATAAATTAAATAAAAAGTCAAGAATACTACTGTTTTCAAACTCTAATGTTTGCAAATACAATTGACAGTTTATCATTATACAAAAAGGAGTTTAAAAACATCCTATACAATCTGAGAAGGTGGAATACAAAATTAGCCTGATGTTCTTTTACAAACATCCGCTTTTTGCGCGTGCCTTTCGCACTAAAAAAAAACTTATTTCCCATAGCGTTTACGAGAGCAAATGTAAAAAAATTAAACCTGCAATTTCTAAAGAAATTATTAAAAAACCATTAGGATTGATAATCTTCGAAAGCCTTAATAATCAAACTCCTATCTACCACTTGATCTCTTATTGCTACACCAATAGCATTAAGTAGTACAAATTGCGGTATTCCTAAAGCATTTTTTTTATCATGTTGAAGCCAATCTAAACAAGCTTCTATTTCCAAAGTAGTCAAATCAACCGCTGCAAAGGTATCAAATAAAACGGTCTTAATCGAATAATAATCATCAGCTGCGAGTTTTCCCATTTGCCATGACAAATAACTTTCTAAAATCATTCCCATAGCAACGGCTTCACCGTGTAATATGTTTGAACGTGTTTTCGAATTTAAAAAATAACTCTCTACTGCATGTCCAAGTGTATGTCCAAAATTCAATATTTTTCTCAGTCCTTTTTCCTTTGGATCCTGCAGAACAATTTCATTTTTAATCTGTATAGAATGGTAGATTAAATCCTCCATATCTTCCGTAGTCAAAGCGGACAAATTCTGTAAAACTTGCCAATATTCCGCGTCGTATATCAATCCGTGTTTAAACATTTCAGCCAGTCCAGAACGCATTTGATCAGCTCCTAAAGTTTCTAGAAAACTGACATCTATCAAAACATTTTGAGGGTTGGTAAAAGTGCCTATTTGGTTTTTTATTCCATCTACATCGATACCGGTTTTACCACCTACAGAAGCATCGACCATTGCCAACAGTGATGTGGGTACATTAATGCAGTCAATTCCCCTTTTGAAAAGCGCGGCTACAAACCCGCCTAAATCCGTAATCACCCCACCACCAACAGTAATAATAACACTATTCCGATCTGCATTTAACTCCGCTAAAGCTTGCCACACAGCATAAGCCGTATCTATTGTTTTGAATTCTTCACCAGTTTCAACCTCAATAATCTCAAAAGCAATTACTGTAGGCAAATTAGACAAAAAATGTGGTACACAGAGTGAATTACAAACACTATCGGTTAGTACAAAAATCTTGGAATATGCTCTATTATTGAGTAAATTTCCTAAAAAATCATAAGCAGCGAATCCAAAAGTGATGTCGTATTGGTCTGAATGAATCTTTTTCATTAAATCATTGAATTTGATATGCAAAATAAATCATTTTTTGTCAATTATATGGCCCTGACTGTTTATCTTTGCTAGAATATTTTATTTTTAGAATGGAAAAAATATTCAATAATACTGAAGTAGCCTTTGTATTAAAAAACAATAAGGAACTTAAAAGAGCACACTTTCTCTTTAAAATGATCAGCAACAGAGCATTGGTTAAAATCGGCTCGAGCTTAGCAAATTTCGCTATCAAATCACACTTACCGGTACAAGGAATTATTCGCGCTACTGTATTCGATCATTTCTGTGGTGGAATTAGCGAGACTGATTGCTTAAAAGTAGTGGATCGAATGTATACCAAAGGCGTTTCGTCCGTATTAGACTATTCTGTTGAAGGAAAAGAAACGGAAGATCAGTTTGACGCAGCCCTGAATATGACATTAAAAACGATTGCCTTTGCAAAAGAGCGTCAAGCCATTCCGTTTGCCGTATTCAAACCTACCGGTTTTGGTCGTTTTTTTCTATTTGAAAAGAAAGGTGAAAAACTTCCATTTACCCAAAGCGAGCAACAAGAATGGGATCGCATTTTAGAACGCTTTGAAATCGCATGTAAAGCTGCCTTTGACAAGGATGTTTTTCTATTAATCGATGCAGAACACAGCTGGATGCAGGATGCTGCTGACGATATAGTGTTGGAAATGATGCGAAAATACAACAAGGAAAAAGCGATTATTTTTAATACGGTACAAATGTATCGTTGGGATCGTTTGGACTTCACTAAGAAACTACACCAAACAGCCAAAACAGAAGGTTTTCACGTAGGCCTAAAAGTGGTTCGAGGCGCTTATATGGAAATCGAGAGAAGTCGTGCTGCAGAAAACGGATACACCTCTCCTATTTGTATAGACAAAAATGCGACCGACGACAACTTTGATGCGGCCGTAACCTATATGATGGAAAACCTAGATTCCATGGCTTTATTTGCTGGTACACATAATGAAAGTAGCTCCTATATGCTAATGGAATTAATGAGCAAGCACAACATTCATCATAACGACAGTAGAATGTGGTTTGGTCAATTGTATGGCATGAGTGATAACATCAGTTACAATTTAGCTGATCACGACTATAATGTAGCTAAATATTTGCCTTTTGGCCCTGTAAATGAGGTTATGCCCTATTTAATTCGTCGTGCAGAAGAAAACACTTCTGTTGCCGGACAAACCAATAGAGAACTTTCTTTAATTGAAACTGAAATTAAAAGAAGAAAAGGTTAAATAACTATTTGTCAAACTAGATAAATACATGATATAATAAAAAAAGAGGCAACCCAAAAGGTTGCCTCTACGTATTAATAACTCTAAGAAAAAATAGTTATAAATTGAACAAAAAACCACTTCTAAAATCATTTGTATCAATTTATGCTTTATCGCAAAACATTACTTTTGCGTGTATATTTTCCAATTTGAAAGCCTATTTATTTAACCCAATTACATAAATAAGCTTATTCCACACTTAAAAAACAGGTACTTGCCCAAAGTAAAACACCCTTAAAAAGATGAATATTATAAACTAACTAATAATTATTCACTACACTCTAATTTGCAAGTACCTATTAAAATGCTGGACACTAAAGTCTGAAAAAGCCTATATAATATAGACTGCTGTTTTGGCGTTTCATTACAAAATTAACATATCAAAAAATGTTAAAATTTCAATATTTACATTCATTACTTAAATATTAAAAATAAAGTACCTATAATCACTTAAAAATTATAAATTGTAGTCTAATATTGTTTTACTTAAAAAAACAACACTACTAAACCTGTAAACACCTTACCACTAGTCAATGATTATGCATAACCAACAAAAGCACCTTTGCCAAACGAATTTTAAAATGCTGCTACTGCTGCTACTTTCTGCTATCTCTTTTATAAGCCACAGTCAAGAAGCGGATTCATTGGAGCAAAATGAACAATTAAAAAAAGTCGAACAACTACAACAATTGTTGCAGAAAACACAGCAAAATCAATATGTGGACTCCTTGCGAAAGATGGAGCTACTCGACCAGATTAGTCATGTAAAAGAATCCGAAAAACTCAAAAGAGACAAACTACTGCAAGAATTAGAGAAAATAGAAATTGCAGAAACTGCTTCCAAAGCACAATCTCGAGCTAAAATTGAGCGTCTAAAGCAAACTGAAAAAGGCACTCCAGTTATTTTATTGAGAGACACCTTATTTTCAGTTTATACCAAGGTAGGAGCTTTAATTCCAAAAGAACGCGCCAAAAACATTTCTCAAAAAATCACCGACCTTTACGAAGACGATTTTTTTGAACCGGAAAAAATAATCGCCCAACCCTGGGAAAACTCTATAGATATCACTTACGGCGACCTTGTTATCATGAGTGTATCTGATTTGGATGCCCTATGGTTTGATCAAACCAAGCAAGAATTAGCCGAAATCTATGTCAAAATACTTAAAGATACTATACTTAAACAAAAAGCAGAAAATAGCATCGAGAAATTACTCGTAAGAATAGGTCTGGTATTTTTAGTAGTAGTAGTCTTTTCCTTATTGCTTGTTGGAATTAATAAATTATACACGCGAGTACGCAATCTTTTGATTGCACAAAAAAAACACTGGTTAGAGAATCTCACTTATAAAAACTATGTTTTCCTTACTTCTGCACAAAAGTTAAATGTTGCATTAGTGGTACTAAAGGGAATAAAGACCTTTTTTATCTTACTTTTATTCTACTTAGCAATTCCGTTAGTATTTAGTATTTTTCCCTTTACACAAACCTGGGGTGAGCAACTTTTTGGATATATCTGGTTGCCTTTTAAATCTATTTTTAGCGCTATTTTTAATTATTTACCCAACCTATTTAGCATATTGGTAATCTATTTTGTGATGAAATATTTTATCCGATTAGTCAAATATATTTTTAGCGAAATCGAATTGGGCAAATTGGAACTTTCAGGTTTTCATAAGGATTGGGCAATGCCTACTTTTAGTTTAGTTAAAATTCTACTCTATGCCTTTATGTTTATCTTGATGTTTCCTCATTTACCGGGATCTGATTCTCCCATTTTTAAAGGCGTTTCCGTATTTATGGGGATACTATTCTCATTGGGCTCCTCTTCTGCGATTTCCAATATGGTCGCCGGTTTAGTCATTACCTATATGCGTCCATTTAAAATCGGAGATCAAATAAAAATTGGTGACATGACCGGTGTAGTGATTGAAAAAAACATGTTAGTAACCCGTTTAAAAACCACAAAGAATGAAGAAATAACCATTCCAAATTCTACTGTTTTATCTGGAAACACTACGAACTACTCTGTTTATGCTCAAGCTCAAGAAGAAGGATTGATTATTTCTACTAAGGTCGGTATTGGTTATGAACTCAGCTGGTCAGAAGCACAACAGACCCTGATTGAAGCCGCTTTAAGAACTCCTTTAGTACTAGCGGAGCCCCAACCCTTTGTATTTCAGACTTCACATGACGATTTTTACATCACGTATGAAATCAACGTTTACGTTAAGGAGGTTACCAAAAAGGCGGGAATACTATCTACACTTCACAAGAACATACAAGAAGTATTTAACGAAAAAGGCATTGAGCTACTATCACCACATTTCGTGGCCCAACGAGATGGAAATACTCCGATAGTACCACAGGAATATCAGCAAAAATAAATCCACCATTTCAAACAGCTAGTAGGTTAATTTCCACTAGCTGTTCATCGATTGTGTAATTTTCTCAATATTCAAACTGTTGGCCATTGCTGTAAATATATCGTAATAAGTACCTTTCTCATCGTATAAGGAATCATGAGTTCCCCTTTCCACCACCCTTCCTTTTTCCATTACCACTATATGTGATGAATCGATAATTTGTGAGATACTGTGTGAAACTATAATTACAGTTCGATCTTTTTTTATCGCGTCCAAGCTCTGCTTGATCTGCTCTGTGGCAATCGCATCTAAACTTGCCGTAGGTTCATCTAAAAATATAATAGCGGGATCCTTTAAGAATAAGCGCGCAATAGCAATACGCTGCTGTTGCCCACCTGAAAGCAAACGCGCTTCAGAATCATAACCCATCGGCAACTCTACAATTTGATCATGAATATAGGCTTGTTTTGCAGCCTTTTCAATTTCTGCTTGCGATGCCAATGGATTTCCATACTGTATATTCTCACCTATAGTTCCTTTAAAAATGTGGTTTTTCTGTAAAACCAAACCTATATTCTTACGTAGTTCTGTTGTATTATAGTCTGCCAAATCAATGCCATCTAGAAATATTTGGCCACGAGTTGGAGCATAAAACTTATCCAATAAATTAATGATTGTACTTTTACCCGCACCACTTAATCCTACTAAAGCAGTAGTGTCATTGGGCTCTATAATCATCGATACATCCCTTAAAGCCTCAGTACCGTTGGGATATGAAAACCATACCCCGCGCATTTCTAATCGACCGATAATTTTTTCAGGAATATAAGTTCCCGACACCTCAATCTCGTGCTCCGATTCTAAAATATCAAAAAAACTTTCCGAATAAATCATGGCGTCATTGATCTCGTCATAAATTCTATGCAATTGTCTCATAGGAGCAGTAACATTATTAAACAACAATACGTGAAACATAATTGCACCTATAGTCATTTGCCCATTTAGCACAAAATATGCTGTTAGGATAATGATTAAAACCAACCCAAACTGTTCCAAAAAGCTCTTTATACCTTCAAATAAAAAACTGGTACGCCGCGTTTGCAGTTGATTCTCCGTCATATCAAACTGAATCTCCAAATGTTTTTTAGCTTCAAGAGGCTCTCGTACAAAAGACTTTATTACCGTAATAGAATCAATTAATGAAATGATGCCGTTGTTCTTGGTTTCTCTAAAAGTTCTCATTTTTCTACGAAATCCGCTTAATTTATTCGCTTGCAATTGGCTTACATAGAAATAAATAGGCACTATAGCCAAACTTACCAATCCTACATAAACATTGGCTAAAAAGATAAAAATCAATGCTACAATCGCATTGGCAAACAAAGGCATAATATCTATAAAAAAATTCTGGACCAAACGGGTCAAACTACTAATTCCCATATCAATTCTAGTCTGTAATTTTCCGCTTTCGTTGTCTGTAGAGGTATAAAAAGCCATTCGATAACTTAAAATACGATCAACAATCGCCTGCGAAAAATCACGAGATATATAAATTCGAAGTTTTTCACCATAAAACTTTTGTCCAAATTGAATTAGTGTGTAAATAACCTCTTTTGCCAATAAAATAATGCTGATGGTAGTTAATAAATGAAACCCGCTTTGAAGCGGTTGGTTAGTCACCATTAACTCGCTAATGGTATTCACCGTATATCTTAAAATAAGGGCATTTATCTGAACTGCAAAGGAACCAATAGCAGTCAAGACCAAAGTAGCTACAACCAATTTCCGATACGGCTTAACAAACGGTCGAATTTTTTTTAATAGCTCCAATAAGGTCATACACTTAAAATTTTACGTTTATTAAAAAACTTGTTTGTGAATAAGTAAGAAAGCGTAACCGCAGTGATGAATGCAAAAAATCAACTGCGCTCAAAATACAAGATAGATCCGTTTTGTGACGAGGCATCCAAAATTAACTTTCCCTCGGAATAACTCAGTTTAAAAGTTATTTTGTTGATGTCTAAAAATTCTTGAATGCCCTGTAATGAACTACCGGAATCCAAATCCAAATCACTGTAACAACTATAACGCATTAATAAATCTTGTTTTCCTTGACGCTTGATCAACAATTGATTGTCTTCTTTAAATTCATAAACGATTTCATCGTTAGTATATAAAACTTCCTTTAGCTCGACAGCAGCATCCATTTTATTTGAATTTACAACAATTTCACGTGTCAGGTTCCAACTTCCCACAATATCCGATTCCTTTTCATGGTCTTCTCTCGAGCATCCTATGAAAACTATAACTATCCATAAAAATAACATTCTTTTCATATTCTTATTACTTTTAAAGCTTGATTTAACCAGCTTCCCCTATTTTTATTCCCTCTTATCCCTAACTTCTTTAAACATTAAACGTTCTTATAAGCTGTTAAATTATTAACACATAAAGTTATTATTTATTGTATTCCTATCCTACTTTTTTTACAAAAAAAACAGCATTACCTTTAAAAAAAAGAATATATATCTAAAAATACTCTACAAAATTTATATTTTAGTCCTATAAATCATTAAATAAATAATATAATTGTATTTTAATAGCTTTTTTTTAACATAATCAGATTTATTACCTCTAAAATTCTTATTTCAACAACTTTAGTACTAAACAGAAAACGATATGATTTTATTTTAAATCAAAAATAAAACGCCCTTAATAAAACAACTTTAAACTTGTTTTATTAAGGGCGTTTATTTAATTTTGTCGTATAACTTTGAAATAAAGGAAACGTCCCCGAAACAATTCCGCAATGAACGTTATGCCATTTAAAGAAATTACAGACCGTAGTGGCGAATAGAGATAAACCGTCTGACATCAGTTTCTATACGAACCTCTATAAATCGATTTCTTATAAGGACTTAAATTCCTCAGGATTTAAGTCCTCTTTTTCCTTTTAAAAACACAAAAACACGGCAATGAATCTAAATAATTTGGCTTAAACTAATTATTAAAGCTTATTTTTGAACTTTAGATTTTATAGCAATTACAAGCTCCTATGAAAGCAATACTATTTAACGGTTCTCTAGATGAAGAGTCCTTTAGAACCTCTAGAAGGTTAACCCAATTTTTTGCTGATCAATTTGCTGCTTTAGGCATTGAAGTGCAACAAATTCACTTATCTGACTATCAAATTCCGATATATCATCCCCGCGATAAAACCATTCCGGAAAGCGTGCAAAAATTTGCCGATACCTTTGTGGATTCTGATATTCAAATATGGTTAAGTCCATTGTATCACGGTGGTATGGCCGGTGTGATGAAAAACGCCCTAGATTGGTTGGAAATTACCGCCACTAATAAACCTGCCTATTTAACCAACAAAGTTATTGGACTGGCATGTTGGTCGGCAGGAAATCAAGCTATGCAAGGCATACAAGCTATGGACAATGTTGTAAAAGCCTTACGAGGTTGGTCTTTGCCATATCAAATTCCTATAAGTAACATGGATTTGTATCAAGACAATGATTTAGCTGATTTTTACAAAAGCAAAATGAAAATGATGGTCGATTTATTGGTTGAAAGTCAAGCCAAGTAAAGGCATCGCTTGCTGCTATCCATGGCGAAAACGTTGTTTAATTAAACGGTATATCACTAGATACTAAACCCCTAGCTTTTCCACTTGTGCAGCGGTAAACAACTTGTGGTTAAAAACGCAATTATGTTGTTAAAACGATTTGATTTTACATTTTTTTGTTTACATTTGCCATTCGATTAATGGGGGTGTAGCTCAGTTGGCTAGAGCGTTTGGCTGGCAGCCAAGAGGTCGTGGGTTCGAGCCCCATCTCCTCCACTATTTAAGAAATACAGAACTTTTCAAAAAGTCTGCAAAACCAATCAAAACCTATGATTCTTTATGAATTATAGGTTTTTGTTTTTTATAGACTAAACAGATTTTTTAAAAGAACTCATTATATTCATGGCAAATTCGTGGCAAAATCACTTCTTGAAAAACTTTGCCACGAATTAGAGCACAAACTCAACGCCATAAAGGGACGAACGAGGATTCAAATCAGATTTTAAAGCATTTTAATTCAATATTTATTAATCATTAAAAATTGAATTATGTTAGAGAAAAATTTATCGCTTAATTTCTTCTTAAAAGGAAGCAAGAAAGATTCTAATTCAAGGTACGTGTATCTAAGAATTACAATAGACGGTATTTGTAAAGAAACCTCTATAAGTTACAAATGGGATTTAACTCGATGGAACCAAAAATCAGAAAGAGCAATTGGGAATAAAGAAGACGCGAAAATTTTAAATCTTCATTTAGATTCTATAGTATCTAAAATTCATCAATACAAACTTGTACTGTTGAATACAGACAAAACCTTATCAATAGAACCATTGATGAACTTTATTAAAGGCAATTCTGAAGAAAAACCTAGGGTTTTAGTCGAATTTCAAAAGCATAATGATGAAATGCTAAAACTCGTGCCAAGAGAATTTGCTCCTGCGACCCATAAACGCTACGTAACAGCGAGGTCGCACGTTGCTGAGTTTATTCAGCGAAAATACAAAAGAGATGATTTTGAGTTAAGAGAACTAAATTACGAATTCATAGTAAGCTACGAGCTGGATATGCAAATAAAAACTGCACATTAAGTTAAGCTACATTTTTGTAATTAATTTGATTATTAAATTCTTCAATAGTTGCATAATTCAAAGCGGAATGTCTCCTTTTTCTGTTGTACCAAATTTCAATGTATTCAAAGATTTCCAGTTTCATTTGTTCTTTAGAAATCAGTTTGTTTCCATAAATCAATTCAGTTTTCAGGGATTTAAAAAAGCTTTCCGCTACTGCATTGTCCCAGCAATTTCCTTTGCGACTCATACTGCGGGTTATTTTTTTATAAGAATCAAGAACATTTACAAACTTTTTGCTCGCATATTGGACACCTCTATCAGAATGAAAAATCAAACCTTCTTCAATATTTCGGTTTTTAACCGCCATTTTCCAAGCTCCAAGCGTAGTTTTATCCGTACTCATTCCGTCGCTCAAACTCCAGCCTATAATTTTTCTGTCGTACAAATCCATAATAGTTGTCAGGTATATAAATCCTTCATTGGTTTGGATATAAGTAATATCCGAAACCCATACTTTTGAAGGTGTTTTTATGAAAAACTCCCTATTTAATATATTTTCGACGACTAAATAATTATGTTTCGAGTTGGTCGTTACTTTGAATTTCTTGCTTAATTTACTTCGAAAGCCTAGCTCTTTCATATATTTTGCTACTGTAATTATACAAATTTTATAACCTAAACTCTGAAGTTCAAATGTTATTCTAGGACTTCCATAACGTTGCTTGGATTCAAAATAAATTGATTTTATCTGTTCTTTTATGGCAATTTTTCGTCGCAACCTAGCGCTAATTCTTTGTTTTATCCATCGGTAATAACTTCCACTGCTAACCAAAAGAACTTTGCACATTTTTTCAATCGGGAATAGTTGTTCATTGTTTTTAATGAAACTATAAAACATCGACCGCTCTTGGAAAAAATGCCGATTGCTTTTTTTAATATATCACGTTCTAACTCGGCATCCTTGAGTCTTTTCTCTAGTTCGTAGATTTTTTCTTGCTCGGGAGTGAGTTTTAAATTTCCTTTCCCAGGAAAACTTCCTTCTCCAAATTTCTCGTACTCTTTGCGCCATTTATACAACTGTGGTGCTGTTACTCCCAACTCTCTGGCCAGTTCTGATACATTTGTTCTCTCATAACTCAATTGAACGGCTTTTTTTTAAAAGCTCTGTCATAAATTTTGCGGAATTGTTTCATAGATTAAGATTATTTCTTAACTTACTATGATGGCTAAGTTAGCATGTCCAGTTTGATCAAATGTTTGAATATCAAAGAGAATTAAAAGACACAATCCTGTATTCTCTAACAATAAAAAATGATAAAGTAGATGATAAAAAATCCTTGGAATTATTGAATCCCATTGGAGAAAATTTAAAAGATTCTGAGTCTGAAAAATATTTTAAAATTCTAGATAATGCCTTTCTAGAGAATATTCCTCAATTCGAGGATATTGTGGAGCTTTTTAGTTTTGAAAGTTTAGGGATTTTAAATGGACTTTTATCATCAAAACAAGACCGATACGACGAGAATAACAACCAAATCTTTAAACGAAAAAGAAAGAGGTTGCTTTGAATCCGGTAATACTTTAAGTCAAGTCCTTCCCAAAGTATTTTTGAATTGTACACCCTTCGGTGCAGTCTGGAATAGCATACAAAATTTATTTTGTATGCAGTTTCAATAAGCATTCCAGAATAGATTTACCTAAATGTTTCCTTCTCTAAATTTTTAAAAGAATAAAAATGCTTTTACATTTTTAAAAATTTATATTTCTATGTTTAGAAATAAAAGCTACCGTATGCAAAACGTTAAAGTTTCAAAGTTGTATGACTGTAAGTATACATTTAAAAACATCAACAAATATTTAAAAAACAGCTTACCTCCTACCATTTTTAAGGATGATAGATGGTTTTGAAAAAAGCAAGCGGGACTTGGGCAGAGCCCTAGTCGCTTGCCTTTTTACTGGCGTTACAAAGGGTTTGAGTATACTAGCGGTATACTCAAGGACTTTCAGCCTTGTTAAATATGCGATCATGGTATATTTTGAAGTATACTAATAAAAGTTACCATTATGGTAAAAACAACTTATGTTTTGTGACTCTAGAAATTAGAATCGAGCTTTCAAAATGACCTGCTCATACAGATGGTATGAAAACTACTCCGAAGTCGTTAGTTTTTTGTTTAAATCTTAGAAAGACTCAAAATAGTGAGGAGTTTACGGATTTCCGTACTAAAACTAAAGAAAGTTTTAGTATGTTTGAAAAAAAATAATATAATTCAATCGTATCGCTATCCATATTTTAAAAAGATCATTTTAGTTTGGAAAGTTTTCGCTATCCTCAAAAAATTAGTTTGCTAAATATTTAATTTACAAAAGTTTAATTATTATGATAATGCATTATACGAAATACGCATATAGTTGTGGTTTTACGAAACTATGCTGTGTTTTGTTTCGTGAAATAACAATGCTAGCGGTAATTGTAAATCGCACACCCAAAGAAATCTAAGTAAATGATTGACATATTTAAAGAACTTTCTGACTATAATAAATATTTTGAAAGTCAACTTGCCTTATCAGGAACAATACTAGGTTTAATAATTGCTACAAGTACCTTTATTTTGCAAAGTGGATTTGCTTCTTTTCAATATAGTCGTAGTATGTTTATCAAATATTATGTTCATCAAAGTAAATTCATATTTTTAAGCTTAGCGTATAATATCTTATTTTCACTAATTGTACTTTATTTGTCAATAAGCTCCACTACTCTTTTTAGTTTTCATATAATTTTTGCTCTTATATTTTCAAAATATTTCTTGGACTTTTATTCACACAAAGGTTACATAGAAACTATACACTCAACAAAATATAATCCTTATAAAAATGGAATTTTAAAATACTTTAGGTACATAGAAAATCTGGGATATATTCAAAACATTATAATTTACGCAACGTTATATATAATATTTTTCTATCCTTTACATTTCAATTATGCATTCAAACTTAATGAACATCAAGTTTTTATGACTACTGTAAGTTGTTTGGCTTTTAGTACATTAGTTGTAATTAGAATTATCCCTCAATTTTTCACGTTTTCTGAACAAGAATACAAATCAAAAACAAAAAATGAGGTTATTGACAATATTGAGGTTGATTTATCAAAAGAAAATGAAATACTAAAGGATGTTTTAGTCAAAAATGGCAGAAATGAACTATTAGAACAAATTGAAACTGAAAATTTTGACAGCTTATTTATAAATATGCCGAATAATAAAAAAGAGGCATTTTTTGTTATTAATATAGAAATTTCAGATAAAAATATCTATGAAATAATTAAAGAAATTGAAAACTATAGTTATGAGTTTTTAATTGAAATATCTAATATCCATATAGATACAAATAGCTTCGTATTATCATACTTTATTAAAATCAAGAATGATACTAAAACAAGAAACTATTTCATTAGAACTAACAGAAATGAAATTGACGAGTTAAGGAAAAAAAATAATAAACCTAAAGACTTTATTAATAATATATCAAATAAATTAATTGACGAATTATTTAGAAATATATAACAACTACCGCTAACATCGGTTTTGCGAAATGGCGGGTTAAGGGAAATATAGAAAGTTTGTGTGTTTTTTGCCACAACAGCCTTTTTTATTTCCTTTTTTCATAAATTTAGAAAATAATAAAAGGCCGTTGCTTAGGTTTGTGCAAGATTGAAAGTTTTGGCTTTCTAATTCGCCACTATCACCAATACGCGACCCGTTGTGGGCAATTTTACAAACCTGAACTCAAGAACAAAAATCAATAATGGCAATACAGAAAATTTCAACTCAAGCAATTATAGCTTTAAAAGATGCTTTGACAAATATTTATTGGAGAAAAAAAGATCTTAGACAATTTATTGAACTAACAATTGAACATTCTGCTATTGTTGCAACAATAGATTGGCAAGAGCCACTAAAACAAGAAAGCGTATCTATACTAATTGACAGAATGGTTACTAGACAAGATTTATTTCAAAACGATTTACTACGTTTAATACAGGAAGTTGGTAATTTTTCAGATTTTTCGCATTTATCATATTTTGATAAAGACGGCAACTTAACCAAAAGAGCAAAAGAATGTGTAGCTAAGCTACGAAATCAAACAAAAGGATATTTTGACGCAATCGAAGAACTTAAAAAAGCGGAAGAAAGAAGAAATGCAAATTTAGAAAAAGTAAAGACGACGATTCACTTTAGCCAAAAGCTAGAAGAACTTAAAACAAAGTTTTTCGAAATTGCCATAAACACAAACAAACAACAAAGAGGGTTTCAATTAGAAAAGCTACTAAATGAACTTTTCATTCTTTTTGAACTTTCAGCAAAGTCATCATTTAAAATTGATGGAGAACAAATTGATGGAGCATTTACTTTTGATGGGACAGATTTTTTACTTGAAGCGAAATGGCAAAAAGATCCAATTCCAGCAAGTGAACTTTATGCATTTGGTGGTAAAATAACTAACAAACTAAAGAATACACTTGGTTTATTCATTTCTATGGATGGTTTTTCAAAAGACGGAATAGAAACGAATAATCCAATTACAAAACAGATGATACTTATGGACGGGGAAGATTTAATGCTAATCTTTGACGGCAGAATTCAACTTAATGAAATGATTTTATTAAAAAGACAACACGCTTCTCAAACAGGAGAAATATTTTATAAATTTAAAACATAAAAACTGCCTACAATACTCATTATGACATATAATCCTACAAATATAATTTCAATAGAACAACTTAAAAATATCGTAAAGTCTAATAAAATTAATTGTGATATTATTATACGTGGCGAACAGATCAAATCATTAGGTGATATAGAACAAATAAATGGATTTTTAGGTATTAGTGATTCTAATATTGAAGACCTTGGTAATCTTGTAAGTATTCAAAAAGATTTTTGGATTAGTTCTCATACAGTACTTTCTAAACTTACCTCATTAAATAATTTGGAATATGTCGGTGGGGATCTTTCTTTAAGATACACTAATATTAAAAAATTAGGAAATTTAAAAAATGTACAAGGAAAACTAAGTCTCAGAGACACACAAATAGAATGTCTAGGAATATTAGAATATGTAGGTGGAGACTTATACTTACCAAAAAAGTTAGAAAATATAATTGACACTTCAAGAATTGAAGTAAAAGGTAAAATTCGCTTTTGGAATGACAGTAAAATAAAAAAGGATATTCTAGATAAAAATGAATTAGGACTTTGTAAACACGAAATTTCCGTACCAAAATGGGAAATGTTCTATATTTATTCTTATAGTGAACTTAAAATTGGGAATTCAATACAACAAAAATTTTATTATGAGTATAAGAAAAACTTTTTTGAACAAAAATATCTAGATTTAGAAGGGAATAATAATTATGTCTTCTTATTACTATATGATTTACTCGAAAACTACAGTGATAATATAGAAATTTTACATAATTATTTATCAATCCTAGCAAAACATTATCCAATAACTAATTCGTATATTAATCCGGTAATCATTCAGAAACTCGAAGATATTGGGAAATACGATGAAGCATGGGGCATGCTAAAACAAAATAATTATATAAGTATTGAAACTGTTATGAAGTTCGAAGAGAAGCTACAGAAAAAACTTATAGATGGGCAACTTATAGTGCAATTAGCTGGCTTTACACATTTGACTGAATTTGGACAAAAAAATATTAATGAAATTGCTAAATTTGCAAAATTGGAATATGAAAAATATGAAATTGAAAATGGAAATAATTTTTTTCAAATTTTCATAAAACAAACCAATAACATAAGAGATTACAAATCAAATACTTACATATTAGAAGATTATAAAGATTATTTTTTATCAATATCAGAATACTTTCATTACAAAAAAATTGATGAACAACAAATAAAATCAAATTGTGTACGAAAAATACCACATGTTGTTGAAAAAGCTATCTACAATCAATTGCGATTAATTTTAAAAAAATCAGAAGACAGTTACAGAAGTGCACTAGGCCTACCAAAAGTTGGTGAAGGATGGATTAGCGAAACAGAACTTTTTTATAATATTTCAAACTATTTCATAGACATCAAAGTTCTACATCATGCTTCGCCAAGTTGGCTTGGAAGACAGCATCTCGATATTTATATCCCTTCCCTCAATATTGCAATTGAGTATCAAGGAGTTCAACATTACAGGCCAATAGATTTTTTTGGAGGTCTCGCAGGATATGAAAAGACTGTTCAAAGAGATAAATTAAAAAAAGAACTATGTGAAGCTAATAATTGTTATTTAATGTATGTAAGAGCAGGATATAACCTTTCTAAAATTATCAAAACAATTGAAAATTATAAAAGGCAACTAGGAAAAAAAGGACACCTCGAAATTCTTTCGGAGATTGATCCCCTAGTGACTGGTGAGGATGATTAAAATTGCAATCGTCTCTCCATTTGTCCGCCAATTTTTGTAGTTGATAGATGTCATTAAAGTAAAAAGCACCCAATATATCTTCCCTAAAAAATCGGTTAAATCGTTCTATGTATCCATTTTGCATTGGCTTACCAGGCTGTGTATACTTGATCTCTATAGAATTTTTCCCACACCATTCCATAAAAGTTTTTGATATAAACTCTGGGCCATTATCACATCTTATAAACTTTGGCACTCCTATTTCTTCTTTTAAATTTTCTAACGTTTCTATTACAGCACATGCGGGATAGCTATGTCTTACGTTAATAGCGACTGCTTCACGATTACAATCAGCTATAACATTAAATACACGTACTTTTCTTCCATCAGTTAAAGCGTCACTCATAAAATCCATCTTCAGCATTCATTGAGTATTAAAGGGCTCTCTAAAGGCTGTTTAACACGTGTAACCAATCGTTTCTTGTGCTTTCGTCTTAGACTTAATTTCATTTAACGATAAACGCGCAATACTCGTTTTCTATTCCAGATAAGTCCCTCTCGACGGATCTTAAAATAATATTCATCAAAACCACGAGTTGGATATTGTTCTGCTAATTGACTTAATTTTGCAATTACCTCTGTATCGTCTTTCTTACTTTGATAATACCACATAGACCTACAAAGTCCAACTAATGTGCAAACACGGACTATGGAAACACAGTGATGCTGAAGAAGATATTTTGCCCTATCAATTTTGTCTGCAGGGCTTAAAACTTTTTTGTTAGTAAATCTTTAAGCATTTTATTGTCCAAACTAACATCTGCATACATCTGTTTTAGCTTATTATTCTCTTGTTCGAGCTCTTTTAAACGCTTTAGCTCTTGTTGTTCCATTCCACCATACTTCTTACGCCAATAGTAAAAAGTACTAGTATCAATACCTAACTCTCTGGAGAGTTCGCTTACGGATCTACCTTGTTCGTTTTCTTTAAGTGCTTTAATAATTTGACTTTCACTAAAATTGCTTGTTTTCATTTTTGACAGTTTAATCTTAAGCTAATAAATTTGAATTGAAAACTATCCTATTTTTAGGGAAGCCTACAGGAGCAAATAACAAACTCGTTATTTTGTCACACATAAAAAAATATTAACTTAAAATATCAATTGAATTACGGAATTTCTCATTAAGGTAAAAGATTAATTTCTTATGTTTGGATACAAAATTACGAAAAACGTATATATACGATTCCATTTCGTTATAATAAATAAATATATTCGTAAAAAATAATATTAATTTCAAACACAAATAAACTATTTTGCAATAACAGAGTCAAAAATATTTTCTCACACTTCTAAGTTTAAAAAAACTAAATCAGTGGAAAATTGAATTAGTAATAATAATTTTAATACAAAATATAAATTTCATTCCAACAAAATCAGATGTACCAAAAGTTGCTAACTTTAGATGGGTACTAAACTGAATTAACAGATATATTGGACAATCATTTGAAAAATATGAAATTCATCTTTTTGATAGTTTTTGACGAAAAAATAATTATAAACAAACATAAATTAAAAAATTCATTAAGAGGTATATAAACACCTTTAAAATATATCAAAAACAACAACACTGAGAAGTTAAATCCATTTATAAATTAAAATTTCTTTACGTACCACATTAACAAATAAATACCCCTGAGTAATAATTAATAAATATTTTAAAAAAAAAACCTAAACAAAAAACAAATGGATAACATGCAAAAAAACAGGATCAAAAGTGCAATGATTGTTTATGAATTGGAAACATCCCTAGGGAATTATGTAATAGAAAATGAGATTTTGGATAATTTAAGCGAAAAAAGTAAAACTATAATTTTCGATAGGGAAAAAACAAAAGGAAATGAAATTATTAGAGGGCAAGTTTCTTTCATAGTCGAATCAAGTTATTTAGATGAAATTTTCAATTTGGCAATAGATACAACAGAGGGTACAATTCTAAATGGTTATATGAGGGAACTTAAAGAATTATGTACTTATCTTGGTATTTTTGACATTAGAAATGCAATAAGTCACCCTAACAGACCCTTTCCCGATACATTCTGGTTTAAATCCGCAACTATAGCAAGCGACCCACTAATCGAGAAATTAGGACTTGGTAGTGTAAGACAAGCATTAAATTCTGCCATTGAAGAAAGTTTAAGCCTACCACCTGACGAATGGATTAGCAATGTTAAGTGGGCCATTCCGAATACGCTTCCAAATTCGTTTGATCATGAAATTACCGGTCTATTAGGAAGAGATAAAGATTTTGCAGACTTAAATAAAACACTTTCAAATTCTAGAATTAATTTAGTTGCCGTCGTTGCACCAGGCGGAATTGGTAAAACAGCTTTAATATTACAGTTTCTTAAAGATTTGAGCTTAACTCCCAGTTTTAGTACTAAAGTAAGTTCTATTATTTTTTGCACATTAAAAAATGAAATACTAACGGCAGATGGAATCCAAATCATTGAAGCTATAAACGGAATCGATCAAATAAAAGACTCTATACTTTCTGATATAAATTTATTATATAATACTTCATTTGAAAATTTTGAAACTGCATGTGAGAATTTAGAAAATGAAAAAATCTTAATTTGTATTGATAACTTAGAAACTCTATTAATGCATTCGCAAAAAGAGTTTATCACATTTAATCATTCATTACCACTACTATGGCGAGTAATAGTGACATCAAGAATTTCTATTGATTCAGCGACAACAGTCCCTCTTGACCCCTTAGGTAAAAGATATGCAATCAATTTAAGTCGAAATTATTTAAAGAAAAGAGGTGTTCAATACATAGATCAAAATATTTTAGAAAATATCGCTGATCGAGCAAATTATAATCCGTTAGCGATTCGACTAACAATAGATTTGTATATAAAGGGAGTCGATATTTCACAATCAATGCAACAATCACAAAAAGATATTGCCTCATTTTCATATAAAAACTTAATTGAATCAATTTCTGAAAATTCAATAGCTATTCTTGAAGCAATTTATGTTCTCGGAGAATCAATTAAAACAGAACTAATTGATTTCCTTGAATTATCAAATGAAGAAATCGCTGAGTCAATTAATGAATTATCGAAAACTAGTTTGATAATTCGAAACACAAATCAAGAAGGAAATGACAATTTCAAATTAAGTGATTCAATTCGAGACATGCTTTTGTTAAATCCTAAAAACATAGAAGTACGCTCAAAGATTTCAGATAGTCTAAAGGCTATGAAAGAAAAAATATTAGTTCAAAAGACAAGAAATGAACAATTAGGTCTAACTCAATTCGATGAAAACTTTGTTGAACCAAATACAGATAGAACTGTACACTCGTTGATTGTTGATTTAAATAGATTCTTATCTAACCCATTTATAAATAGAAAACACTCGGAGTTAGTTAATTTGAAAAGAAAGTTTTCAGATATTTTAATGTACAATCCTAAGGATTATCAAATCTACTATAATTTCTCAAGAGTTTTAGCTGAATTGAAAGATAAAACTGGTCAATTAAAAAGTTTGGAAAAATCAATTGAATTAAATCCTATTTCCTATCGAACAAATTTAGCAATAGGAAAATATCATTTCTATAACGTTGATTACGACAATGCCTTAGTGGTTTTTGATATTTTGGTTGCAAACGAGCTTAATAATCCACATTTTTCTTCTAAGAATTTTAGTTTTTCATTAACAAAACTGAGATTACTATGTTTATTATATTTATGTAAGTACGATGTAATTCTCAAAATAACTGAAAATTGGGAGAAGGATGAAAATTGGGCAGCACTATATGGAAGTTATCGAGCATCAACTTTCAAACGCCAATCCGAATTATTAAAAAACAATATTCCAGAGCGCGAAAAATTAATTACCGAATCATTAAATGTATTTAATCAAATATTCAACGAGAGTGATTACCCAATAATAGCATGTATTGAGTCTAATAAAATAGTAAAGGAATTTGAATTTATTCTAACGAATAATGCATACTCAACTAAATTGGCATCAAAGTATATTACATTTATTTCTCGTCATTACTTTAGTATTGTTTCGAGGTTGAGAGATGAAAGCATTGAATCGAAAGAATCAAAAGATTTATTGCGGAAAGCTTACAATTATGAATTAGATAATAATCCTTTACACAGTGCCGATTGGTACTCAATCAAAACAGAAACTACATATGATATAGATCACATTGATGAGTTGATTGAAGACGGATATGTTATCGTTGAAGTTTATAATATACCTGACAAATTTGAAGGGTTCTCAAATTTCATTTTCGCAAAAGATGACAAAGAACAGCAATTCTATTTGCATGTTAGCAATTTTGAGACTGGATGGAGTAGATGGGGGTATATGGAAATCGGTTCTAAATTAGGAGTAAAATATGATCGAATATCCGAAAATGGAAAACCTACCAACGTTAAAGAAATTGTAGAAATTGACAAATATCTTATATAATCGACTCATATGTTCTTATATTAAGTTCACTTCTACAAAAAACAACTTAAGGATTAGTTTTTTAACCTAAATCTAATCCATTGTTGTTTCATCTTGAATATTACAAACAAACGTTTATTAAGTATAATATATAAACACCTTCGAAACATACTATTCTGCCTTAATTATTTTCTTACAGAGTTCGTTAAAATCAATAATTTATGCTAAAATATTTTTTATACCAATGAATAACTCTTTAATCAACACTTTCCTCTTATCAACTTTCATCTACTGAACCTATCCTATAAACTATTCATAAAAATTACATTTTTTCATTGTCTTTCAATTTTACTTAAAATCAGTAAATTCGAAGCTACAACACTTTAAAACTGAGAACAGATAATAATTCCTATTACTCGCATAATACTACAACAAGAAAAAATCAAGTTAAATTAGTGTTTATTTGCCGTAATTTTTTTACGGAACGTTTTTTTTGCTACTTTTACATATAATTATATTCTTAGAAATAATGCTTAGAAAATTTAGAGTATCAAATTTCAAAAGTTTTGAGAAAGATTTTGAACTTGATTTAACAGAAGTAAACGGATACGAATTCAATAAAGATTCTATTAAGAACGGAATCGTTAATAATGCTTTAGTTTATGGTCATAATGGTGTAGGAAAATCTAATTTAGCATTAGCTATTTTTGACATTATTGAGCATCTCACTGATAAGCAACGTAATGAAGCTTCATATATAAATTATTTAAATGCAAATTGCACACTTGAATTTGCAACTTTCTACTATGAGTTTTATATCAATGATAAAATTGTCACTTATGAATATAAAAAATCTGATTATAAAACAATTCTATTTGAAAAATTAACGATTAATGATATTGAAGTAATCTCTTTCGATAGATCTGTAGACAAAGCTGCAAAATTTACTTTGAAGGGTACAGAAACACTTAAAAATGATATAGATAATAGCGAGTTATCCATCTTAAAGTTTGTAAAAAACAATTCGGATTTAGAATCAAATCCTATAAATGACGCATTTTTGAGTATGTTTTCTTTTGTTGAAAAAATGCTTTACTTCAGATCGCTTTTAGATAGAACTTACATTGGTTTAGATGTCGGTAGTAAACCTATTTTCGAGGATATCGTAAAGAAGAAAAATGTCGAGGATTTTGAACATTTCTTAAATAGCGCGGGTATTGAATGTAAACTTTCAATAGTAGAAGACATTGATAAAAAGACAATTGCTTTCGATTTTAATGGAAAAAAAATACCTTTCAGAGATGTTGCTTCAACTGGTACAAATGCATTAGCACTATTTTATTTTTGGTATCAAAATATAATAGAAACTTCAAAAGTGTCTTTTGTGTTTATCGATGAATTTGATGCATTTTATCACCATTCTCTTTCTGCTTTAATTATAAATAAATTAAAAGAAACTGGGGTCCAATTTATTCTTACAACTCATAATACAGCTGTTATAACAAATGATTTATTAAGACCAGATTGTTATTTTTTAATGAGTAAACATAATATTCTATCTCTATCAAAAAGTACATCAAAAGAATTACGAGAAGCTCACAATATCGAAAAAATGTATAAAGCAGGTTCTTTTTATGTCGAATAATATTTTATTTGTATTTGAAGGAGCTACTGCAGAAGTTCAAATTATAGAAAATTTAAAAAAATTTTATGTTCACGAAAATTTATGTGTTCACAGCATCTATGGAGGTGAGATATATCAAATCTTTAAACAAATTAAAGCAGATGAAGATTTAGACACATTCAACCTGTTAAAAGAAAGAAATTCTGAAAATAAAGAAATATTAAAAAATTTTACTAGAGATGATTTTGCGGAAATTTATCTGTTTTTTGATTATGATGGTCATTCTATAATTGCAGATGATAGTAAATTAGTAGAATTGCTAGATTATTTTAATGAAGAAACCCATAAAGGAAAACTGTACATTAGTTATCCTATGGTTGAATCCTTAAAACATATTGCAAATTTCGATGATTTTAAAAGCTCTTGTATTAAATGCAAGGAAAAGGTAGGTTATAAAAATATTGTTTCTGTTGAAGCTCTTAAGTACTTAATAGATTTCACAAATTATGATGAAGAAATTTGGAAAACATTAATTTCT
This sequence comes from Flavobacterium sp. NKUCC04_CG, assembly GCF_019345525.1. Taxonomy (GTDB): domain Bacteria; phylum Bacteroidota; class Bacteroidia; order Flavobacteriales; family Flavobacteriaceae; genus Flavobacterium. The sequence goes on from NZ_JAHKRA010000002.1 coordinate 37,567, forward strand.
ACACATTTAAAAAAAATGAATTACATATGTTTAAATGATTATTCACTCCCTGAAAAATTATTCAACCAATTAGACATATTTTCAAATCAATTTAAAAGCTATATTGAGCCATCTAATACAGTTTCTATATTAAGTTCATATCCAGTTTTCATTCATGATTATTATGGTAACAAAAATACACTTGTAAAAATCTCATAATGCCATATAATACCAACAAAATGGAGAACTATAGGAAGTGTATAAAGTTTCTACTTATTTGGTCGTAATAATCTAATTCATTAACTATTTCTATAGTTGAGCAAATAATTTAATACTATTTGTTTTGATAGTATTAATTTTAAGACATTCGCCAAAAACTCAATTATTTTATATTTTCTAGTGATCTAGTAAACATTAAACACTTGAATTGATAATCAGCATTCGTTTATAGTATATGATTTATAATAAAATATTTTTTAACTTTGTTACGTAGAATTAAAACGATTAAATCATAGATTTAAGACTCGGTCAATTAGGTGCGCACAACAATTAAAAACGTTGAAAGAACCTATTTTTAAAGCATACGGAGGTAGGTGTAAATCCCTCTTTATCCGCAACATAAAATTAACTATTACCTTATAAAGGTTTCAAAATATAGCAAAAGCTTGCAATAAGATTAGTTTTGCAGGCTTCTATATTTTAATTATATCTTCAAAATATTTAAAAGTGCTTAAAATATTAGTGCTCAATTCGAGGCACATATCTCAGAGACAAAAAATTAAAAAATTGTTCATATATAAATTATTGAAATCTATCCAAATCCTTCATGAAATATTTCGATATATATTCTACGTCGGCTACTACATAAGGACACAGTCTAAAGATTGTGTCCCTTTTTATTTATATACATAATTATACATTAGGTCAACTGTTTGGGAAGTTGCTTTTTTAGCATACTTTCAACAACTTCGTCAATACGTTTTTGTTTCGTTTCTTGTCGTTTGGCAAGAACAATCCAACTTAATATCATTTTTCTTTTCGACTTACTCAAGCTTAAAAAATAGTCTTTTGAGTCTTTGTGTTTATTAAAAGCTATTTCTAGATCAGCTGGTATTATCAGCTCTTCTACCTCGTCCAAAATTGTCCAAGAACCGTTTTGCTTAACAATCTCAATACTTTTAAAACCTGCTTTTGTCATTCTTTCATTATCTAATGAGGAATCGAACGACCTCTTTGTTGATTTTAGACCAAATACTTTTAGGCTTACGTTTACTAAAATATTGTATAAACGAAGAATCATTAACTTTTTTTGTTGTACTATCAATCCAACCAAAGCAAAGCGCTTCATCCACTGCTTCTCGCCAACTAATTGAAGGAACGTTTGACTTTTTTGAATAATAAACAAGCCAAACTGATGATTTGGACCCATGGTTTTCTTCCAACCATTGTCTCCAATCTTCTCGACTTTTAGGACAATATGTTTCTACTCCCTTAATCATTCTGTTGTGCTAACCATCTTAAAATTGCTAGCGTAGTTTCTTCTGGTCTTTCTTGTTGTATCCAGTGACCACAATCCAATCTTACAATATCCAAATTAGGAACAATATTTTTCAGATTTTCATTGATTGGAATCGTATCTTGCACACCATATATCATAAGATTAAGGATTTAATGATTTAATGAAATTAACCTGTTTTATAGTATACCTACCAAATGAAAAAAATGAAAAAAAGCCGTCCTTCGTTCAGAAAGAGAATATCAAAAATATTCTTGAAAACAATCATCGGAATTGTAGTGATAATCGCTATCCTAATCTTCGCAACATTCGTGATTCATCAAATCAATTTAAGTAGCGAAGCCGATAAAATTGAAGATTATGGTCAAAAAATAAAAGTTTTTGATGGTACAATAAACACGACAATAGATGGACACGGTGCAGACACGATTGTATTACTTACCGGATTTGGAACGGCAAGTCCAAGATTGGATTTTGAACCATTAATCAAGGAATTAGACAAAAAATATACAGTGATCACGATTGAACCTTTTGGTTATGGATTGAGCAGTGAAACAAATCGCGAACGCAGTTTGAATAATATGGCGGAAGAAATCCACGAAGTGGTGAAGCAATTAAATCTAAAACGTTTTATAGTAATGGGGCATTCCATTGCTGGGCTTTACAGCTTAGCATACATCAACAAATATCCAGGTAAAGCAACCGCTTTTGTAGGTATTGATACCAGTGTGCCAAAACAACCTTGGCCGGGTTATAATTCGGCACCTTTAGATTTTTTAGCCAAAACAGGTGTAATGCGTGCATTTTTAAAGTTTTTTGGAGACGAAAAACCTAAAGACGAATCAGAAGTACACCTTTTTGAACAAAAACACCTAATTACGATGAAAGTAACTGGAAACAATACTTTGAGCAGAGAAGCAACATCATTGAGTAATAGTTTTAAAGAAGCTCAAAAACTAGCTTTCCCGCAGGATTTGCCGGTATTATTATTTGCCGACCAAAACTCAGCTGTCAAAGGCTGGACGGAACTGCACCAAGAGCAAGCCAACAGCGTGGATAAGGGAAAACTAATTTTATTGCCAGGCTCTCATTATCTACATCATACTCAATCGAAACGAATTGTAGCAGAGCTTGAGTCATTTTTAGCAAAATGATTGAGCAAAATATAACTGCTATTTGTTATAAGAATATATGTTACTGGTTTTATTAGAAAACAACTAGGAAAACTTGTCACCATACCTGATGAAGATTTGCTTTTCTTCTCTTCATGACTAAAAGAAAAGTTTATAGGATAATTCTGTATTTGTAAATCTCGGTAATTTTAAGGAAGTAAAATAAAAATCCGCATACTTAGAAGTATGTTAAATCAGACCACTTTTCAAAAGCCTTTCAATATTGGCTATCCCGATCTGTAGGCCATACAAATTGTGGAACTGTATCTACTTACAAACTTCATCGGGACAATTTACTATCTTATCATGGATAAAGAGTTGATGGCTTTTGCATTTCGGCCAAACTTATTTAGGTATGCTATTTAGGGCAATGGAAGTTTGCAACAATTCAGAGCTAATAGATGAAGTGTAAGTTTTTCGTTTCTTTTTGAAATATACCAGCATCCGTTTCGCTGTTTTTTATTTTTTATACACTGAACAAATCTTTCAAAAGAACTCATATTATTCATGGCAAAATCACTTCTTTAAAAATTTTGCCACGAATTAGATTACCAACTCTCCTGCTAATCCACAAGAGCGAAAAGTAAATAAAGAAGCACTTCAAATAGCATAGATATTAACTATGCTCAAAAAGTTAAAATCTTTATATCAGCGGGCGTTTATCAATCTTAAGTACTCCGTCATCTATTACAATGAGATAATACGCTGGTGTAATCAAGCGGGCATTAACAAGTATATTAACTTCCACTGGGCCAGGTAAACGAATGTGGTACTCTTCTTAGATAAATTTATTAAAAACCCAATGCAATACCAAAATTATTTATATGAAAAAGAAAGTACCTCGATAAAATACTTTCTTTTTACATAAATACTTGTTTTCAACTGATTTCATTTGAGGCTAACAAATTCAGAACAAGGTTTCCATATTATCTGATTATCTATACCTAGATTTCTACGAAATAGTAAATCCGACACAGCAATAGATTTTGTTGTACGATATTCCCCGCTACCGCACGAATCCTTTCGTGTGGTAATTAAAAATTTAATCACATCACCAACTGAAATTCGACAGAGTCAATCCTTTCGTGTGGCAAAATTCAATATACACATATTCCCTCTCCTAAACCGCAAGTAATATACTAATAAACCCAATTTTATTTTGACACAATCAGAAGGCCAACTTTTATCGATAAACTGTCTTTATAAACACAAAACTCTCAACATGATTGAGAGTTCTTGTATATAATGCAGACCACGCGAGAGGACTCGCGCGGTAGCGTATCCGGATATTTTTAATATTCGTGCACCAGCGGGGGATTAAACCTACCGTTGGTAAGTTTAAAATAATAACACTTGCTTTTGATTTGAGTGTTTTTGCTCCTTTTAAATTAGAAGACATGCACAAATAAGCTGTTTCATGTTGTTTTACTCTGCAATCATATTTTAGTTATCCAAGATAAAAAATAACTTCTCCTGTTTTTAGATCTATCAACAACCTACCTCCATAGTATCGTTGGAATTTAACTCTAATTCCTTTGTCTTTTGAGTAGTACTTAATATCATAGTCATGGTCGCCCAGTTCGCCAACCTTTTCCCCCTTCTTATTGATAAAGACCGATTGATTGCCTTGGTAGAATGTGGCGTATCCGTTTTCAAAAGATTTCATCCTCCCATCAAATTTAAAGTCAATAACCGTTTCGCCTTTTTCATCGATAAACCCCCATTTACCGTTTTTAAGAACGGGTGCCAATCCTTCTGAAAAAATATCAGCACCATCATAAATCATAGGAATAATCATTTTGCCTTTTCCATTCATAAAACCAAATTTCTTATCTTTATAAACAAGAAAGAGTTCCGTTCCTTTTCCTGCTACAATTTGATTGTATTCAAATGGAACAATTTCCTTTAAATCATTGTCTAATATTCCAGTTTTATAATCTTTTGTTTTTACGATATAAACTTTGTTTTGTTCATCATATACTATTTGGTAGTATACTGCAGGAAGTAAAATATTTCCTTTTGTATCCATTAAACCTTGACTTTTATTATACTGTTCTCCAACATCGAATAAGATTATTTTTGGACTTAGGAACTCAAAAGAACTAAATGAGAAATCGTGCACCTTTTTTAGTTTTTTATCTACAAAAAAATATTGTGCTTTAATTTGAGTAACAAACAAATTATCGGCAAGTGGTTGAATCCAAAGTGGCATTTCTTTCATAATCTGATTACCCTTATTGTCAATCACGCCATAAAAACCTGTTGTTGTACGATACCACAAACCAGAATAGGGTTGTGAAATATATACAGCTTCTTCATAATTTACAGAATTAATTCTGTTGAAGTTCTCGTCTAAAACGCTAAAATCTCTTCGTTCTCCAATAAAAAAATAGTTTTTATAGGCCTCAATATTATTTTTCTCAAATGGAAAAACAGTGTCGAGTTTTGCATTTAAAATACCAGATTTATAATAAATGTAAGGATCTCCTTGGTTCATTTTACCGCAATCACTACAACTTTGATAGCTATAAATCTTTCCTTCCATCTCATTAAATTCTTTTTGAAGAACAATGAATTTTTTGTTTTCAGAAATCTGAATCGACTTATATTCGGCAGGTACTATAATCGTTCCCAAACTATCTACAAGTCCACAGCTTCCTTTCTGATAAAATTCTAAAACACCGCCAAAATCCTGGCTGAAAGCTATATTAATCGTAAATAGATAAACTAACAAAAACAGTATTCTAATCTTCATTTTATAATGGTTTTAAATCAAAAATAATTTCTCCCGTTTTTAAATCTATTAGATGCTCAAATGGCTTTTGACCATACCTATTATATCTGATGGCTTTATCTTTTAAAAAATATCTTATATCACCTTCTTGCAATTTACCAATCATCCTGCCTTTTTTGTTGATAAAAACCGATTTAGAGTTTATTAAAGGTGTTTTTTGGTTAGTTGAAACCTTGTCTTGATAAAAAGTGGCGTAACCATTTTCAAAGCTTTTCATCTTTCCTACAAACTGAAAAGGAATCATTACTTCGTCTTTTTCGTTAATAAAACCCCATTTACCATCTTTCAATACTGGTGCTAATCCTTCTGAAAAAACATCAGCTGCTTCATACTTTATATCAATTACCATTTTGCCTCTAGCATTAACAAAACCGTATTTCTTATCTTTGCCAATCAAAAAAAGTTTATTGTCCTTACTAGGCTTAATTTCATCATATTCTGTTGGTAATATGATATTTAAATTCTCATTTAACATTCCGAATTTAGCTGTTTTTACGATATAAACCTTGCTTCTCTCATCATAAAATATTTGATCGTATTCCGCAGGAAGTAAAATAGTTCCTTCGGTCCCCATCAATCCTAATTTTCTTGTTCCGCTACTAAACAAAATTACTTTTGGAGTAAGAAAACGGAAAAAATTAAAAGAGAAATCACCTACTTTATTCAAATCTTTATCCATCAAATAATAAGGTGCAGCAGCATAACTTTCATGATTTTTTCCTTTGACTTTAACAGCAAATAGTTTCTTAGAAATTGGCTCTATCCATAAGGGTTTTTCTTCTATAATTTGCCTTCCATTTTTTTTAACCACACCGGTAAAGCCATCTTTTGTAATGTAAAAAAAGCCTTTATATGGTTCTGTAATGCATTGCACAATTTCATATTTGAACGGGAAAATTTCCTTAAATTTTTTATTAAAAACAGCCACACCCTTTTCTTCATGACTCACATAGTAATAAGGCTTTTTGTATGTATCGATATGGTCATAGATAAAAGGTAAAACAGTTTTCAAATTCTTATCTAAAACCCCGTATTTATAATCGGGAAATATTCTATCTGTTACAAATCCTTTATAAGAATCAGAACGATAGCCTTTTTGTTTACTCGCAACAATATATTTACCGTCGTTGGTAACTTTAATAGAACCATATTCAGCTGGTAAGATTATATTCCCAACACTATCTATAAGTCCTTGCTTGCGTTCATTATTCTGATCTAATCTTTCAAATACCAAAGTAGCTTTCAAATTTTGACTAAAAGAAGTTGCAACGATAAATAGATAAATTAATAAAAAGGCCATTCTCATAATTAATTTAATTTTATAGATATACTCAAACCAATGATAAAAAACTAAGGAAATCAATTGCCAAAATATTTGATTCCAAAAACTGTTTCTAGCGCAAAAGCTACTCCACTAATTTACAGCTAATAACAGCGACTTAAATGATGTTTCTACATAGTTTAAGTTTTTATTTACTTTTGATAATATACAACCTACCCAAATGGTTTGAAAATAGCTGATAGGGTATTTTGGGATTGCTATAAAAAAAGTAAGGCGAAAATGTTCCCTCCCTATTTGCCGCGTAACCTTCCTGATTTTTCCCCCAATATTTGGAATGCCTCGCTTCCCATTCTCTTCCCAATGTCATAGTTTCCTTGATTTTCAAAGTGTCTTTATTAACAATAATGTTGGCGAACAAAATGCCATCCCAGTTTTCTGAACCACTATTACTTCGATTCAAGCTTATCTTTTGAAAGTATTGGTATTGGATGTTCTTATTGTAATAGGGTACTAATTTATAATCCTCTCTAGAGTAATATCTAAACAAATCATTATAGACCTTACCCCGACTTTGAATCGTTCTTTGAATCGTTCTATCACTATAAAACGCCATCCATTTATCGTTTTCCATAAAGATCGTCTTTAGAAACAGCTTGGACGGTGAATCGGTTATCCAACATTCTTTTGAAAAGAACATGGTAGCGCTTTGTTCGATTTTTGCTAAAAAATCAGCTTGTTTATTTTCACTAAAACTAAAATCTATATTATATACTTCAAATTTAATTTTTGTAGTATCCCCATCTAAAGGCCAAGTTCTATAATAGTTTTTATCTCTATTAATCAGATAGCCCTCAAACAAAATTTCATCAGTAATTGCTGTTTTGTATTTGGTGATAAAGTTTCCCAAACTGTCAAATTTGGAATATTCTTTGTATTTGACCGATTCCGCAGCTCTTGGCTCATAGGTGTCTTGAACTACTATTAATTGATTTTTTTTCGTTAAGTAGTGTTGCAAATCGGTATTACCATCAATTAACAGTAGCATTTCCTTGTTTTTAAAAGCTAATAGCGGTTGGTTAAGGTCTTGATATGCTAGATATTTCTCAGGTAACTTACTGTTGTTGATCCCATTTAATAGCATTATATCCAAATTGGCATTCGCAACGGCTATCACTGCAGCAAAAAGAGCTAAACCGCCAAAAAGCCATCGCAGTTTGTGTATCGATTTGAAAAATGTATAAACAAAATAGAAAACGATACTGATGCAGAAAAGACCAATGGCAACGAAAAAATGAAAAAGTTCGGCATACATTCCCTTAATTAAAGCAGGTGCAATCATCAGATAAACTGCCGTTAAGCAAAAAGCAATTAAAACTGATTTTAGAAGATGCCTAGAGAATTGTTTTTTTTCACTCATTTTAATTTTTATTTTGATGATTTATAAAAAACTTATCAATCATAAAGCATTTATGGTTGGACTATTCGCACTGACTTACTTTTAAATCTATCACGATCAAACCATTCAATTTCAAAATCTCCGTGCATTTTTTACTTTACTATTTTAACTCTTATTCTTTTAAATTTTCCAAGAGCATCCAGTTCCCACGGATCTTCTCCAATCAAAAAATATTCACCATGCTCGTTAATTATTCTATTTTCAAAGTCTTTATTCTCTGAAACAAATGCTTTTGTATGTCCGATTTGATTCCACTTTCCTCCCATAAAAGACCATACGGAAATATCGTTCCAATAGCCCTCATTAGTCCGAGAAAAAAGAATTATCTCATTAGCCTCATCTCCATTCAAATCTTCCGTTTTTGCAACAAAAACCCCTAAACTGTGATCGATGCTTATTTTGGGAATACCGTTTGAGAATTCAATATTTATAGTGTAATTATTCCCTTCAGATACTAGTTCACCGGTTTCTATTTCACGTTTTAAAATTACAAAGGCCGTATCCTTTTCTTGATCATTATTGATATCACCGACAAAAAACCGACTGTATTCTACTTCAATTTTTGGGTGAACAATCTTATCAATGCGCTCTTTTTTAGGTTGACAACTAAAAAACAATAACAGCAAAAGTAAAAATCTAGTCTTCATATCTCTTATCGTGAAACTAAGCACGCGTATTTTAAAGCCCTCCACAAAAGCAGATTCTATTTCGGAAATTCATTTAAACAACAGCAGTCAGATTTAGCATCCTAACCCAACTGAATTATTAACCATTTTTTACTAAATCGCTTATTAAGCCAAGTGATTTTTAAATAAAGAAAACATATTAATCCATTTTTATGCACTCCTTCCATAATATGATTGTTGAAATCCTCTTGCATTTCGCCATGTCATATCTAAAATTAAAAAAGGTTTATATCACTTCTCTTCTTTTGATGTGTTAAGTATTGCTTTGGTAGGCTAAAAAATTTGCCGCAACCAAACATATCTCTTGATGTATTGCAGTGTTGACGCTAATAGATTTTAGCACTTGGATTAATTCCAGGGAATTTTCAGTTTTCTCACCATTTATTATCCGATTAAGCAACCAAACCGTATGTACTGTAGGTTGTTTTAAAACGGATTGCAACAACACGTCTTCATAGAATCGACTGTTTTCTTGATAAAATTTCTCAATAAAATGTGTTAACGCTCCGGGACTTCCGAACTCTACTAAAGGCTGCTTTTCCATCAATTCCAGTATAGGTTGAACGGACTCCACCCCTATTTGATTTTGCTCCATTAAATCCACAATATCATATTGAATAAGGGCAAACTCAGCCTCATCATCACTCCAATGATGACTATCCAAAAAATCGACAATGGGTTGCAAGTATTTCTCCATGGCTATAGTTATCTATATTTTAACTGAATACTTTTACGTTACGCTCAAGCAACATTCGCAGTTTCGGAATTTGCATATAAAATGCTATGATTTAGTTTAAAATTTCAAAGACGTTTTCCCATTCTTCGTCCTCGGTAATTTCGCAATCAAAATTAATCAACCTGTCAGTATCTTCCTCAAGTTCATTTAACCTCTTTATTGCTTCCTCAACCTCGTCCACATAAAATTCTAAATTAATTCCTACATCGGTCGTAATTCTGGCTACCAGATGACAAACACAGACTTCTCTCAAATTAGTTGTCAAATACTTTTCGATATCCGTGATATCAAGCTGGTCTTGTTGAGCATTAAAATCATCTGTGAAGTCAACCGTTATATAGCAGTTGAATTTACATTCCTTTTTAAATTTATAATTTTTGTATGCTTTATCTACCCAATGAGTCTCCGTTTTACCGTTTTGCGTGTCCATCATAAAAACGGTAATGCTATTAACTGGATAAATTTGCATCTTATCTAAGCTTGTTTCCTTCCAATTCATATCTATATAATCTAGTTGTAATTTATGTTTACTAACTGCTTAAAACTTACTTATAAAAAGCAGTATAACATCAAATAATAAAAACTAATTCGTTGTTATTAAATTTTTTAAAATGCGAAATACTTCAATTGATTCCACTTACTCCACTTAAAACCCCTTTAGGTAACTCAAACTGGAAGTAAACTCAATTCGTGACAGTCGCTATATTTTAATTATTTTTCTTGAAAAAACTTTTAAACGAATCATACAACTTCTCCGGTTCTTCACTTGGGAGATTATGAGACGCATTTTTGATGTAAATTAATTCTTTATCTTTTTTAGGAACATTTGTTAAGGCTTTATATATCATTTTTCCAGATTCCACTCCAATAGCATAGTCGAATTCACCTTGTATAATTAAGGTTGGTGTTTTAATTTTAGAAATTTCACTTAAGATATTGAGATTGTTGTAAGATCCTTGCCCATGAAAAACTTCGTTGATATATTCAAATCTCTCCATTACTTTCTCTAACAGTTCGGGTGTATATTTATTTCTAATATAGAAATCTGGATCCTTCAACAGTGCTTCTATTTTTGCTTTCTTTTCAGGTTGAGCCCAATAAACATCAAATCCCAGATCTTTTGGAAACTCATATCTTATAGTATTCATATCAACGAAGAAAGTTTTGTTAAAACCACTTTTCTCTATCGTATCTAATTTTTTAAGAATATGATTGTATCTTTCAATTTTAGAGGGATCAACGGTTTTTTTAAGGAGGCTATTCGCTAATTGTTTTTCGTGTTTGATTAACGCCAGAGTATTATGTTGAATGTTTGCGGTACCCGAATTACAAATAAAAGAATTGATTTTTTCTTGATGTTTTAATAAGTACAAAAAACCATACATACCGCCCCAAGAAGAACCTAAAAGATTGATTTTCTTGTTCGGATACTTGTCTTTGATATATTCCACCACTTTGTCCAAATCTTTCACAAATTGATCGGTAGTAAACATCGTTTTATCACGAAAATCATCAGATTTACCACAACCCCGTTGATCAAAATAAACCATCAAATAATCATTTTCAAACACATCTCTAAAAAATTCATGGTCAACATTGAACGCTCCTGGACCTCCGTGAAGTGTAATAATAATTGGTTTTTCAGGATTACCAACAATTCTGGCGTAAAGATTAGTTCTTTCAATAGGTATAAAAAACTCCGTATCGATTTGATTCTTTAGGATTTGATCTCTTTTTTGTGCTATACAGCTATGGGAAATTAAAAAAGAGTATATAATTGATACTATTAGTAATCGATTCATTAAAATATAAGTTTTTTATTTTACAAACCCTCAAGCTAGCAAATTAGCTCGATTCAGGCATCATTGGCAATATATATCAATAGCAACAGAACAAAGTTGACTAATTCGAATTTTCTATTAAATCGACACGAAAATACATAAAAAAAGAGGATATTATCAGTTTAACATCGCAAATATTCTTGTTTATTTTCAATGTAAATCGAACATGCTTTCTGTAAATAAAAGCTAATAAAATAGCTAAATCGAGTTCGTAATCATTCGAAACAGGCTTATAAGTATTATTATTACGGTTTGATGCTTTTAAATAATTTGGATTATCTAAAATAGAAATACACGCTTCTACAATCCACCGAGGACCAGCTGCAACCAAAACACTCATAATACAGTATTTTTGCAAAAATTTAAAATTCATAATCTACATTATCTTATAAAACACAGTTTTATTTATCCTTTTTTTTAAAATATAAATAAATTCAAAAACGTTTTTTATTGATAAATCAATTATAGGAATGCTTATAATTCCTATAATTACGCTTTAATATGCTGATTACTTCAATCAAAAAGAAGGGCGTATAAATGATTTTAAAAGAGCATTATAGCATTAATAATAGCCAAAAATGTTAAATCCATTATTTGATGATTAAACTATATATTATTTTAGTTTTTAATGCGTTATATAAAACATAATTAACGTCAACCAAAAGATGTTGTGGTATATTTTAATTAACTTTATAAAAAAATTCAGATGAAAAGATTGGCCCTAGCATGCGGATTGTTATTTCTTTTTAGTTGTAACAACATCGCGCAAAACAAAAACACAGACAAGAACACAACCATGACAGAAAAAAATCAAGAAAATACGATCTATCAGTTTAAAGTTAAAGACATTGAAGGCAATGAATTTGATTTTGCGTCCTTAAAGGGAAAAAAGCTTATGATAGTCAATACCGCTTCGGAATGTGGTTTAACACCTCAATACGAACAATTGCAGAGTATCTATCAAGAATTTAAAGATAAAAACTTTATTATAGTAGGATTTCCAGCCAATAATTTTGGTTCTCAAGAACCTGGTTCCAATAAAGAGATTTCAGCTTTCTGTACTAAAAACTACGGCGTTACCTTTCCTATGATGGAGAAAATTTCGGTAAAAGGAGATGATATGGCTGCGATTTATCAATTCTTGACGAAAAAAGAATTAAACGGTCTACAAGACAGTCAAGTTGAATGGAATTTCCAAAAATATTTGATTGATGAAAACGGAAAACTTGTTCAAGTAGTTGGACCAAGAATTCTTCCAAATGATCCTGATGTAAAAAAATGGATTAAGGGTTAAAAGCCCTAATATATCTTTTTGGATTTATAGATTTCTATTGCTTTGTTTGTATCTTTGAGTTTTACTTTCAGCTATGATATACCCCGAAATAGAACTTGCACAAAGCATTATCGAAATCTGTAAATCTAAAAACATTCAACATATTGTTATTTCTCCGGGATCTCGAAATGCCCCTTTGACAATAGGTTTTGCCAGTGATCCTTTTTTCAAGTGTTATAGTATCGCAGATGAGCGCTGTGCCGCTTTTTTTGCTATGGGAATTGCGCAACAAATCAATTATCCTACCGCAGTAGTTTGTACTTCGGGTTCGGCTCTACTTAATTATTATCCGGCAGTAGCTGAAGCTTTTTACAGTCAAATACCCTTAGTGGTTATATCTGCAGATCGGCCAACTGATAAAATAGACATTGGAGACGGTCAAACGATTCGCCAACAAAACGTTTATGCCAATCACATAATTTACAATGCCAATTTAAACGAAAAGGCATCCACGCAGAACGACGAAGCGATTCAAAATGCCATTCATCACGCCATAACAAAACGGGGACCGGTTCACATTAATGCTCCTTTTGAAGAACCGCTTTACAATACGGTGACTTCATTGAGTATTAACCCCTTACTGATTGATTACAAAACAGTAGAACCGACCGAAACGGCAATAGATCGGTATGCGCTTCAATGGAAAGCCGCTTCAAAAAAATTAATTCTCATTGGCGTTAATGCTCCGAAATCCCTTTCACAAAACACCTTAGATTTCTTTGCTAATGACCCCACTGTGGTTGTACTAACCGAAACTACTTCGAATGTACATCACCCCAATTTTGTATATAATATAGATACGTTAATCACGCCCTTTACTCACGAAGACTTTCTTGAATTTCAACCCGAATTACTCGTTACCTTAGGTGGTATGGTGGTGTCTAAAAGAATTAAATCCTTTTTAAGAAAATACAGTCCAAAAACCCATTGGCACGTTGATTTGTTGCGTTTTTACGACACCTATGATTGTCTTAGCGATTCTATCGAAGCGACGCCAGAACTCTTTTTTACCCAACTTCAACAACAATTAAATCACTACAAACCCGAAATCGGATATCAATTGTGGGTTAATACCCTTCTAAAAGAACGGCAAATTCAACACAGTCACTTTTTGAAAAACATTGCTTTTTCAGATATGAAAGCGTTTGAAATATTGATTCCCCAATTGCCTCCAAATTCACAATTACAAATCAGTAATAGCGCCGCCATTCGATATGCACAATTATTTCCCATTGCACCGAGTATAGAAGTCTTTTGCAATCGCGGAACCAGCGGTATAGACGGAAGCACTTCAACATCAATTGGAGCTGCGGTAGGCAGTTTAAAACCCAATATTTTGATAACAGGAGATATCGGTTTTTTATACGACAGCAATGCGCTTTGGAATAACTATATTCCCAAAAATTATAAAATTATTGTAATCAATAATCGCGGTGGAGGTATTTTCCGCATACTCCCTGGTCATGTGGAAAACGACATTTTTCATACCTATTTTGAAACCAATCATCACTACGACCTCTCTCATTTGGCAAAAATGCATGGCTTCGATTACTATCAAGCTGAAGATGAAGCTGGATTAAAAAGCGTTTTAACCGATTTTTGGAGTAAAGTAGAGAAACCCGCCCTATTGGAAATCAATACTCCAACTCAAATCAATAATGCAATTTTAAAAGATTATTTTAATAACTTAGTTAAATAATAACCTATAAGTAAGTGTATACTTCTAAAATTTTATTATATTTGAATATAACCAATTATAAAATAAAATGAGTAAAAGAGCTGAATTAATTGAGAAATACGCGGCAGACTTAAAAGATAAATGCGGCGTTACTCCAAATATGGAGTTATTAGAAAAAGTAACTATCGGATGTGGTCCTTCCATTTACAACAAGGATTCCTCAACGGTAGCTGGAACGTCTAAAGAGGAACTCTTGACGGTAAGACAAAATTTTTTAATCAAAAAATTAGGCCTAGAAGATTCTCCTAAATTAGATGAGGCCATTGCGAAAGTAATGCATCAATACGGGGATTCTAACAGAAACAAATATAGAGCTGTTGTCTATTATCTTTTGACGGTTCATTTCAAAAAAGAAAGCGTTTACAAAAAATAATTTTAAAGAAGTTTCTTTAAAAGTCAAAAGCCCGAGGATTTCTCCTCGGGCTTTTTTGTTTGATATATAGCAGTATCCATTCTATCATCGTTTTAACGCAACTATCTTGCATAAGTATCAACTTAAAAACAAAAAACCCTACCTCTAAATTAATTTCCTAAAAAAAAAGCCATCTAAAAGACGGCTGATTTTTTAAAGTATGATTAAGTAAATTATTCCAAACTAAAATTGATAGAAACATTTGAACTAACTTCAATTTCTCCAATTGCTAAAGTTTGATCTAAAGCCATATCCTCAGAGGCACCAGCCTTGGCAGCATACATCATCATTGGTCTAGGCGAGTATGCAACCGATTCGTCTGATACGAATACCGCTTTACCCACTTTTTGTCCTAAAGCATTAGCGTAATCCGTTGCTTTTTTCTTAGCATCAGCCACTGCTTTCGTTCTAGCTTCTGTTTGATAATCTGCCGCTTTAGATGACTTAAACTCTACTCCTTGAATCTGATTAGCTCCTGCTTGAATCAATCCCAACATCAATTCTTCATATTTAGATAAATCTTTTAATTGAATAGTAATGGTTTGGTTTGCTTGAAAATAATCTAATTTAGTTTCATAATCTCTGTTTTTGTAAAGATTTACGCGTTGCGTTTGGTAATCATTTTCCGAGATTTTCATTTTTTTAATATACTTGATGATGTTCGCAATGACTGCATCATTTTCTTTTTTTACAATCACTGCATCACTACCGCGATTTTCAGTACCAATTGTGATATTAGCTTGATCGGGTTTTATCGATACTTTTCCAGAACCGCTAACCGCGATTTGTGGACTTTGTATCCCTGAAGGGTTTTGTGCATTCATAGTAATAGCCATTAGTAAGGTTGCAAATAATACAGATAGTTTTTTCATTGGGGGGTGTTTTTAAATTAAGTTTTTAAATATCTTTTTTCTTTATCGTCCTTCTAAATACCAAATCACAAACCATTGCGATTGATAATTATAAACCGTTTATAAGCATAATTCCAAAAACGATGCCACAAATTACAACTTGTTGGTTTTTATGAGTACAAATAGCACTATAATCGGTATAAGTAACAGTCCTACAAGTATTGGTTCGTTTGAAATTATTTCGGGAGATTTGATCAACGTCAATACAAAACCACCAATTGCACCACCAAAATGGGCGGCATGTCCAATATTGTCGTTGTTTTTCTTCATCCCGTAAATCGAATACGACAAATACCCAATACCGAAAATATAAGCTGGTATGGGAATGGGTATAAAAAACAGGTATAGATTCATACCGGGATTTAGCAAAATAGACGCATACAATACGCCCATTACAGCGCCCGATGCACCGATAGCTCTATAATATGGATTATTTTTATAAAATGATAAAGTCAATACATTACCAACGAGCAAACTGCCTGCATAAATAAGTATAAAGTAAAAACTCGAATAATAAGAGATTACTATAGGGGCAAACATATACAAGGTAAACATATTAAAAAACAAATGTCCAATGTCTGCATGTAAAAAACCCGAACTGATCATTCTGTATTTTTCACCGTTTTGAATACGCCCAATATGAAACTCGTATTTGGAAAAAAAACTAGGGTCATTAAAACCTTTAAAACTAACAAGTACAGTGACCAAAATCACTACGAGTAAAATGGGAATCATAATATTTATTTAGAGGGTAAAAATAGTCATACTTTTTTAGAAAGGAATATATTGTGTAAAAAAACGTATAATAAAGTATCTTTGTAAAATAATACCTGATCATATCGTCAAGTGACCGTCTTTACAATAATATAAACAGATTTTAAAACAGGCGATACATTCAAAAAACAAGTAATTTCAACCTATGAATTTTATTATATATATAGTAGCTTATCCCCTACTATGGCTGCTGTCCATACTCCCTTTTCCCATCTTTTACTTTGTATCAGATTGTCTATTTGTGCTCGTGTTCCATTTGATTCGATACAGACGAAAAACCGTACAAGACAATTTGCGATTAACACTACCGCATTTAAGCGATTTGGAACGAAAAAATATAGAACGAAAATTTTATCACTATATGTGTGATATGTTTTTAGAAATGGTAAAAACCCTTACAATTTCAGAAGAGGAAATGAGCAAGCGCTATGTGTTTACCAATATAGAATTGATTCATGAACTGGAAAAAACCAATAAGAGTATTATTTTATTTTGTGCACATTATGCTAGTTGGGAATGGATTATCATTTTGGGGAAATATATAGATTATAAAGGGTTTGGTATTTACAAAAAAATTCAAAATCCGTATTTTGACAAACTCATTCACGATATACGTTCGCGATTTAATGCCGAATTAATTGACACCAGCCATACTATAAAAACGGTTTTAAGCAATGAATCTAAAGGAATTAAAGGAGTTTATGCCTTTGTAAGCGACCAATCGCCAATGGTGGAGGATGCCAATTTCTGGACCGATTTTATGAACATGGAAGTTCCGGTACATACCGGTGGCGAAGCCCTGGCTAAAAAACTCGATATGCATGCCTTGTACCTCAAAGTAGAACGCAAAGCAAGAGGTCAATATGAAGCTACTTTCGTTTCACTGGCCGATGAAGTGAAGTCGGTACCCAATTACGAAATTACCGAACGTTTTATACGCGAAGTGGAAAAACAGATATACGAGGCTCCGGAATACTATTTTTGGACACATAAACGATGGAAGCACCGCGATAAAAATCCTAAGAAACTACTGAAAACGGAGGAATTATAATAGCTATAAAACAAAAAAATGGAGCCGTAGCTCCATTTTTTTGTTTTATTATAGTTTCGCAATAGATTTAATTTCCAATATGGTTTTTTCAGCCAAGGCATCTGCCTCTGCCTGTGTAGGCGCTTCGGTGTAGATTCGAATAATAGGCTCTGTATTTGATTTTCGCAAATGAACCCACTCTTTTTCAAAATCAATCTTAACCCCATCAATAGTCGATATCTCCTCTTGTTGGTGAATGTCGGCCATAGCCAAAAGTATCTGATCAACATCTATTTCAGGAGTAAGCTCAATTTTATTTTTACTCATAAAATATTGAGGATAGGTTGCACGAAGCTCGGACACCGTCAAATCTTGTTTAGACAAATAGGTTAAAAACAAAGCTACTCCCACCAAAGAATCTCTACCGTAATGCAATTCTGGATAAATAATCCCGCCATTGCCTTCTCCGCCGATGACTGCATTGTTTTCTTTCATCAATTCCACCACATTGACCTCACCTACTGCTGCGGCTTGATAACCACCGTGGTATTTATTGGTAATATCTTTTAAGGCTCTAGACGATGATAAATTGGAAACCGTATTACCCGGCGTTTGACTTAATACATAGTCTGCACAAGCCACTAAAGTATATTCCTCCCCAAACATTTCTCCATCTTCTGAAATAAAAGCTAAACGATCCACATCCGGATCAACAACAATTCCAAAATCAGCTTTTTCACGCACTACCAATTCGGAAATATCTGTTAAGTGTTCTTTGAGAGGCTCTGGATTATGCGGAAAGTGTCCCGTAGGTTCGCAATACAACTCTACCACTTCCACTCCCATTTTTTTTAATAAGTTTGGAATAACGATACCTCCTGATGAATTCACTCCATCAACCACTACTTTAAATCCAGCTTTTTTAACTGAATCGGCATCTACAAGTTTTAAATTTAAAACTTGGTCAATATGTCGATCCATATAGTTTTCTATAAAAGTAATCTGACCTAAATGATCAACTTCTGAGAATATAAATGACTCCGCTTCTGCAATATCTAAAATAGCAGCACCATCAGCACCGCTTAAGAATTCCCCTTTGCTATTTAGTAACTTTAAAGCATTCCATTGTTTTGGATTGTGTGAAGCAGTTAATATAATTCCCCCGTCTGCTTTTTCCAAAGGCACTGCTACCTCTACAGTAGGTGTTGTTGAAAGCCCTAAGTCAATCACATCAATACCCAGTCCGATTAACGTATTGGTTACTAAGTTGTGAATCATCGGTCCCGAAATACGAGCATCGCGTCCAACAACTACTTTTAGTTTATCATTAATGCTGTTTAGTTTTAAAAATGCCCCATAAGCAGCGGCGTATTTTACAGCATCTAATGGGGTTAAATTATCACCTACATTACCTCCTATAGTACCTCTGATTCCAGAAATAGATTTTATAAGCGTCATATTATTTGTCTTTTCATTAATTAGAACAAATATAGTAAATAGAAATTTCACAATTTTTTTAAAAAAATAAAAATACACAACATAAAATTCCTTATTTTGTACTATGAATTTTTTAGCACACATTTACCTCTCTGGAAACTCGGATTCTTTGAAAATTGGTAATTTTATTGCCGATAGCATTCGAGGTAAACAATATTTGAGTTTCCCTTTGGAAATTCAAAAGGGTATCCTATTGCATAGAGCTATTGATTCGTATACCGATTTCCATCCTATTTTTAGGAAGAGTAAGCACCGATTGGTTCCTAACTACAATCATTACTCGGGTGTTATAGTCGATATTTTTTACGATCATTTTCTAGCAAAAAACTGGAATTTGTATTGTGATATACCTTTAGAAACCTATGCGCAGTCTTTTTATAAATTATTAGAAAACCATTTTGAAATACTGCCGTTGCGCATTCAAAATATGATACCCATTATGGCTGCCGAAAATTGGCTTGTTAAATACAGTACGATTGAAGGTATCCAATATATTTTAACACAGATGGATCGACGAACCGAGAACCAATCCAAAATGCAGTTTGCGGCAAGCGATTTAAAAACAGCCTATATTGACTTTGAAGAAGAATTCACCTTATTCTTTGAAGAAATCAGACTTTTTATTACCCAAAAAATAGCTACACTATGAAAAAGGTCCTTTTAGTATTCTTTTTATATACCTACGGGAATTACGCTCAAACTACCAAGCCAGTATTGGGTACTATAGCAAAATCCGCTATGGTAGTCTCTGCAAAATCTGAGGCTTCCGCCATCGGCTTGCAAATTATAAAAGAAGGAGGAAATGCCTTTGATGCTATGGTTGCCACCGAATTGGCCTTGGCAGTATGTTATCCAAGTGCCGGTAATATCGGCGGTGGTGGTTTTATGGTTTATCGTTTGGCAGATGGAAAAAAAGGATCTTTGGACTATAGAGAAAAAGCACCATCACAAGCGACAGCCGATCTTTTTTTAGACGAAAACATGGATGTTATCGAACAGAAAAGTACTCAATCTGCCTTTGCTGTTGGCGTACCCGGTACTATAGCCGGATTGTTTGAAGCACATCAAAAATTTGGTAAATTACCCATAAGTCAAATTGTAGCACCGGTCATAAAACTAGCTGAAAAAGGATTTGTTTTAACCAAAAAAGAAGCTAAAAAGTTAGACCATTACCGGGAAGTTTTAAGCAAGGTTAACGGCTCTAAATCGCTTTATTCACTGGAATACAAAGCACAAGACACCATAAAGAATCCCGCTTTTGCAAAAACACTACAACGCATTTCTGAAAATGGTAGCTCCGAATTTTATGAAGGTCAAACCGGACAAATAATCAGTAAATACATCGCCGATCGGGGCGGGATTTTATCCTTAGAAGATTTAAAAAATTATAAGGCCGTTTGGAGAGCTCCCCTAACTTTTAAATACAATGATTTAGAAATAACCTCGATGGCTCCTCCGAGTAGCGGTGGCGTTACGATGGGGCAAATTTTTAAAATGATTCAACCTTATGGTCTAAAAAAACTGGGGTTTCATACGCCTGAAGCAATTCAAGTTATTACTGAAGCAGAACGCAGAGCTTATGCCGATAGAAATTATTTTTTAGGCGATCCTGATTTTGTCGATAACCCGATAGATTTGCTGTTTGACGAAACCTATTTATATGGTCGAATGAATTCGTTTTCGTGGGAAAAGGCCACGCCCTCTTCGGAAATTAGAGAGGGAACGATTCCCTATAAAGAAAGTACGGAAACCACGCATTATTCGATAGTGGATTCTTTTGGGAATGCCGTAGCTGTGACTACTACTTTAAATGATAATTTTGGCTCCAAACTCTTTATCGATGAGCTCGGAATTTTTTTAAACAACGAGATGGATGATTTCAGTATTAAACCCGGAGTTCCCAATACTTATGGTTTAGTTGGTAATAAAGCCAATAGCGTAGGCCCAAACAAGAGAATGCTCAGTTCCATGTCACCAACTATTGTAGAAAAAGACAATAAATTATCTATGGTTGTTGGAACACCTGGTGGATCGACCATTATCACCACGGTATTGCAAGTCATTCTAAATGTTTATGAATACGATATGGGCATGCAAGAAGCTGTAAATACACCGCGTTTCCACCACCAATGGCTACCGGATGAAGTGGTTTTTGAGCCTAAGGGCTTCGATTCAAAAACCTTACAACTCTTAAAGCAAAAAGGATATCAAATCCAGGAAAAGAACAATGCCATCATCGGTAAGGTTGATGCTATACTCGTCTTGCCTGACGGCCGACTAGAAGGTGGTGCTGACCCTAGAGGGGACGATAGTGCGAAAGGATTTTAAATATCGTAAAGCCTTTGTTTCTCTGCATTATTCCCTGTACTTTTGAATTATGAAAAAAACGAACAAGAACAGAATTAAAAACGCTATAAATCAAGCTTTTAGATATTTACAGGGTTTGATTTATTTTTTAAAATCGATTCTTTCCGAGCGTCAATTTATCTATTTTTCATGTGTTTTGGTTGGAGCCTCTTCGGCTTTAGCTGTAATTGTATTAAAGTATTTTGCCCACTCGGTATTTCGTTTTACCAATTATATAGACGGTATACTGCATTTACCATATAGTAATAGTATCTTACCCATAATAGGTATTTTATTGACTGTATTTGTCATTAGAAAATTTTTAAATGGTAGTATAGAAAAAGGAACTGCCCAAATTATGATTGCAGTAGCCAAGCGTTCCGGTATGATGCCGCGTAAGCAAATGTATGCCCAAATCATTACAAGCTCCCTAACCGTTGGTATGGGAGGCTCTGCCGGACTAGAATCACCCATTACAATTACAGGAGCTGCATTTGGTTCGAATTACGCCCAGGCCTATAAGCTCAATTATAAAGACAGAACCTTACTCTTAGCTTGTGGGGTTGCTGCTGGTATAGCAGCCGCTTTTAATGCCCCTATTGCTGGTGTTCTTTTCGCCATAGAAGTCATATTAGCCGACATGAGCGTTTCGGCCTTTATTCCCATCATGATTTCATCAGCTACGGGTGCCATCGTATCCAATATGGTTATCAAGGAAGATATTTTACTGTCGTTTAAACAGCAATTAACCTTTGATTCCAGCAATATCCCCTATTATATACTTACCGGAATCTTAGCAGGACTTGTATCGGTCTACCACGCTAGAATGTTTCGTAGAATAGAACATTACTTTGCGAAATTTCAAGGAAATGTGTATAAAAAAGCAATGATTGGTGCTTCGTTATTAGCAGTTTTGATATTTTTCTTTCCCATGTTATTTGGTGAGGGTTATGAAAGTATTAAAGCCTTGTCTAGCGACCATCCACAAATGATTTTGGACAATTCGCTTTTGGCCGACTTTAAAACGAGTCAATGGATGTTGTTGTTTTTTGTAGGTTGTACGATGTTTATAAAAGTAGTTGCTACCGGGCTTACTTTAGGTAGTGGTGGTAATGGAGGAAATTTTGCTCCATCACTATTTGTTGGTTCCTATTTGGGATTTGTCATATCCAAATTTGTTGGACTAATTGGTTTAAAAGAGTTGCCGGTTAGTAACTTTACCGTTGTCGGAATGGCAGGGGTTTTAAGCGGTTTGTTTCACGCACCGCTAACTGCGATCTTTTTAATTGCGGAGATTACAGGTGGTTACGGATTGATGATTCCTTTATTAATTGTATCCTCAATCAGTTTTGCCATATCAAAAAATATGGAAAAACACTCAATGGACATCAAATCTATTGCCGATACCGGTATGGTATTTACTTCGGATAAGGACCGTAATATATTGAGCACTATCGTGGCACATAAATACATTAAAAAAGATATCAAAACCTTACTTCCCGATCAATCAACTCAAGATGTAGTCGCGATATTTTCATCGACAAAACAAACTTTTATCCCCATTCTTAACCCCGATCAATCCATTTTTGGTGTAATCAATTTTGATTCGGTTCGCCCGGTTGTATTCAGCTCTTTCCAAACGAAGTTTACACCTATAAAAGATTTGATAGAAACCCCAATTATAGTCTCTTACTCCGATTCAACAGAAGTCATCATCGAGGCATTTGAATCCAATAAAGTCGAAAACGTTTTGGTACAACAAAACAAAAAATTCATCGGATATTTAAATAAATCAGAATTATTGGAAGTCTATCGTTCGAGTTTGAGTTCGATGCGAATTGAATAGTGAATCTATTGTAGTACAGATCTGTACTTCTACATTTAGCGAATAAAACAACTTATCGACAAATTTGAAAATAAGCTAAAGCCCTTGTCAATATATCCAAATTAATTGTCGCAAAACTTATAAAAATGTATCTTTGTATTTTGCCACTTATATATGTTAAAAACAGAAGACACGATTGAAGTTTTAGGAGCTCGAGTGCACAACTTAAAAAATATAGACGTCATTATTCCTAGAGAGCGCTTGGTCGTAATTACGGGACTTTCGGGTTCTGGTAAATCTTCCTTAGCTTTTGATACGATCTATGCAGAGGGACAACGTCGCTATATAGAAACCTTTTCGGCCTATGCCCGACAATTTCTCGGTGGACTTGAACGACCGGATGTCGATAAAATCGATGGCTTGTCGCCCGTTATTGCAATTGAGCAAAAAACCACCAATAAAAGCCCGCGTTCTACCGTGGGAACCATTACGGAAATTTACGACTTCTTACGTCTATTATATGCCCGTGCTGGAGAAGCATATAGCTATAATACCGGCGAAAAAATGGTTAGTTATTCCGATGAACAAATCATCGAGTTAATCACTAAGGATTTTGAGGGTAAAAAAATATTGATTCTCGCGCCTATAGTGCGTTCCAGAAAAGGTCATTATAGAGAACTTTTTGAACAAATTTCCAAACAAGGTTTTCTAAAAGTTCGCGTTGACGGTACTGTCAAGGACATAGAACCCGGAATGAAACTCGATCGTTATAAAAACCACGATATAGAAACCGTAATTGATCGTTTGCACATGGAGGCTAACGAAACCAACCGACAACGCTTGGTAGAGAGTCTCAAAACTGCGATGTATCACGGAGACGACACCATTATCGTGCTGGAACAGGAAAGCCAGTCTATCCGTTATTTTAGCCGTCATCTGATGTGTCCAACAACGGGTATATCTTATTCCAATCCCGAACCAAATAATTTTTCCTTTAATTCTCCAAAAGGAGCTTGCCCAAACTGTAACGGCCTGGGAACGATTAATGAAATCAATCTTAAGAAAATCATTCCTGCCCCTGAATTATCGATTCGAAACGGAGGATTAGCGCCATTGGGACCTTATAAAAACACCTGGATTTTTAAGCAACTGGAAATCATAGCTCAAAAATTTGAATTCAGCTTATCCGATCCGGTGTCCAAAATTCCCGTAGCAGCCATGGAAATGATCCTACACGGAGGTAAGGAGAGTTTTTCGGTCTTATCCAAAACAGCGGGAATTACAAAAAATTATAAAATTGATTTTGAGGGAATCTCCAATTTTATTAAGAATCAACACGACGAAAGCCCTACAGCTTCTATCAAACGTTGGGCTAAAGAATACATGGATGAAATTACTTGTCCAAGCTGTGAGGGTATGCGCCTAAAACAAGAAGCTTTATACTTTAAAATTGACGAAAAAAACATCGGCGAACTCGTACAGATGGACATCGATCAATTGAGTGCTTGGTTTAATAAGGTTGAAAAACACCTCAACAACAAACAATTGCAAATCGGTAGCGAAATCATTAAAGAAATCACTACCAGATTATCTTTTTTAATGGACGTTGGCTTAAACTATTTGATGTTAAATCGAAGCTCTAAAACCCTTTCCGGAGGCGAAGCGCAACGGATTCGTTTAGCTACTCAAATCGGTTCGCAACTGGTTGGTGTTTTATACATACTCGATGAACCGAGTATCGGATTACATCAGCGCGACAACGAAAAGCTGATTCATTCTCTAGAGCAACTACGCGATATCGGAAACTCCGTATTGGTTGTAGAACACGATAAAGACATGATACTCAAAGCAGATTATGTGATTGATATAGGTCCGAAAGCCGGGAAAAACGGTGGTCAAATCATCAGTGCGGGAACTCCTGCCGAATTGTTGCTGGAAGACACTTTAACGGCATCCTACCTCAACGGAAAACTGGAAATTAAAATACCCGAAACGCGAAGAGCGGGTAATGGTCACAGCCTAAAATTAAAAGGAGCTACTGGAAATAATTTAAAAAACGCATCCATATCTATTCCATTAGGCACCTTAACTTGTGTCACTGGTGTATCGGGTTCTGGGAAATCGACCTTGATTAACGAAACCTTATATCCCATTTTAAATGCGCATTTCTTTAACGGAGTTAAAAAACCGCAACCTTATAAGAGTATTGAAGGTTTAGAATTTTTAGATAAGGTTATTGCCATTGATCAAAGTCCCATTGGACGTACCCCACGATCAAATCCAGCAACCTATACCGAAGTCTTTTCCGAAATACGTAATTTGTTTTCTCAAACTGCTGAAGCAGCCATTCGCGGTTACAAACCGGGTCGTTTTAGCTTTAATGTAAAAGGGGGACGTTGCGATACCTGTGAAGGATCTGGAGTACGAACTATTGAAATGAGTTTTTTACCCGATGTCTATGTCGAATGCGAAACCTGTCAAGGAAAACGCTTTAATCGCGAAACCTTAGAGGTGCGTTATAAGGGAAAATCCATTTCGGATATATTGAATATGATGGTGGATGAGGCGGTAGATTTTTTTGAGAACATCCCCAAAATATACCGTAAATTAAAAACCATTCAGGATGTTGGCTTGGGCTATATCACTTTAGGACAACAAAGCACTACCCTTTCCGGCGGAGAAGCACAACGTATCAAATTAGCAACAGAATTATCTAAAAAAGATACTGGAAACACTTTTTATATACTTGACGAGCCCACAACAGGCTTGCACTTTGAAGACATACGAGTATTAATGGAAGTCATAGACAAACTCGTTAATAAAGGGAATACCGTCTTGATTATAGAACACAATTTGGATGTGGTTAAACTTTCCGACTATATTATTGATATCGGTTACGAAGGCGGAAGCAAAGGTGGCAAAGTTGTTGCTACTGGTACACCGGAAGAATTGATAAAAGACAAAAAAAGTTACACTGCTCAATTCTTAAAAAAAGAATTTAAAGCCTAAAAATAGACCTATGAAAGTAGAATTTGAAAACGAAGAAGAGAAAATAACACACACTTTAAAACAAAAAAACTGGAACGAGATTAAAAGCAACGATTCTTGGGCCATTTTTAAAATAATGTCTGAGTTCGTTAATGGATATGAAAAAATGGGACGTATTGGACCTTGTGTATCTATATTCGGATCAGCTAGAACTAAACCAGAGGATAAATATTACGGACTAACCGAAAAAATTGCCTATAAAATCAGCAAAGCGGGTTATGGCGTTATTACAGGAGGTGGTCCTGGTATTATGGAAGCTGGAAATAAAGGGGCTCATTTAGGAGGCGGTATCTCCGTTGGCCTGAATATCGAACTGCCTTTTGAACAACATTTTAATCCCTATATTGATGTTGATAAAAATTTGCAATTCGACTATTTCTTTGTAAGAAAGGTGATGTTTGTAAAATACTCTCAAGGTTTTGTAGTAATGCCTGGTGGTTTTGGAACTTTAGACGAATTATTTGAAGCCATTACTTTAATCCAAACAAAAAAAATCGGGAAATTCCCTATTATCTTAGTAGGTAGTGAATTTTGGACCGGATTATTTGAGTGGATCAAAGCAGTTATGTTAGAAAAATACAGCAACATCAATGCGGAAGACCTCAACTTGATAAAAATTGTAGACAATCCGGACGAAGTAGTTGAAGTTTTAAACAATTTCTATAAGAAATATAATTTAAGCCCCAATTTTTAAATACAATTTAAGCCTTTAGGGGCTTTTTTTGTTGCTATGATATTGGATTAGATAGTTGAGTTTATAGCGAGGACACCCTTTTGAAAAGGAGGATATATCAGCATGATTAATAAGCTTAATCAACAAGCGTTTATTGTAGCACTATTCCAAAAAAACCGCCTAATCAACAAGTGAGTAGGCGGTTTTATAATTTATGAAAAAACAGGATTTACTTATCCAATTTACGATCGATAATTCGCTCGAAATAGTCTTGTAAAAAAGCTTTACAAGCTTTTTCTAAAGATTCCATCTCTGCATTTTTATTCGCAATTAAATTATTTGCCAAAGCTTTATCTTTAATATCATAAAAACCCGTCACCTTTTGTCCGTCAAACGTACAGATATACTTTCCTCTTTGGAAAATATACTGGTTCGCAATATAGTTAATGGTAAAAGGTTCTACTTGATTATCCCCTACCAAACTCCTACCCCAACTTCTAAATGGCTTGTTGTAACCGATTAAATCCAATACCGTAGGATAGATATCTATTTGTTGCGCTAAGTCCGTTCTTTTCCCTTGCAAACGGCCATCGGGTGTGTATATTAAAATCGGAACTGCACTCCTATTAACAATTTTGGTATATTCTTTATATTCTATTTGGTTGGTGTGATCGGCAGTAATGATAAATATGGTGTTTTTAAACCAAGGCTCTTTACTTGCTGCTTCAAAGAATTTCTTAAACGAGTAATCCGTATAACCAATAGTTTGATGAATAGGCTGTGTTCCCTTTGGAAATTTCCCTTTGTATTTTTCTGGAACACTATATGGCTCATGTGAGGAAACCGTAAAAATAGTACTAAAAAAAGGTTGTTGCTTTTTATCTAAAGTTTGTTTGACAAACTGAAAGAAAGGCTCATCCCATATTCCCCATACTCCATCAAACTCCTCATCATTATTAAATTCCGTTCTCCCGTAATAATGGTCGTAACCCAAAATATTTGAAAAGCCTAAGAATCCCATAGACCCATTTGCTGCTCCATGAAAGAAAGAAGTATCATATCCCTCGCTTTTCAAAGTAGAAACCAATGACTCGATTTTTTGTTTTGGATACGGAGATGAGGTAAAGGCATCTTTAAACGATGGTATACCCGCAATGACAGAAGATACCCCATGAATAGATTTACTACCGTTGGCAAATGCGTTGGTAAAATACAAACTATGTTGCGCTAAGGAATCGATAAATGGCGCGTACCCCACATAATTGGGAATATTCATATCTTCATTAAACGATTGGATATATTCTCTGGAAAAACTTTCAGTAATGAATAATACAATATTGGGTTTGGAAGGCTCGTGGTTGGTATAAAACTTTTTAGAACTCAAGTTTTTCTTTAGTTCCTCTTGCGATAGAAATTCAACCTTATTAAAACTGGTTTTTCCAAAAGTTCGAATCAACGAAAACGGCGTATTCAAAATCAAATCGGCATGTTCCGGCTTTTGCACATACCTATTGGCATCAATCATGTTTAATGGTCGGGTGCTCTTTTGTAAATCTCCCCGGATACCGGCTAACATCCCTACTCCAACTACAAGGAAAATGACAACTGATGTACCGAAATACACGGGTTTGTTATATTTCGTCTTAACAGGCGTGATTTTAACCATTTTATATAAAAATATCCAAAGGGCCGCAGTAATCAAGAAAAGAGCAAATACATGCCAATAGTGTATCAAAAACTTAGAAAACAAAACCCCTTTGTTAGACTCATGTTCTAAAGTAGCTGTTACAGCCATAGTAGTTCTTGAAAAAATAAACTTATAATAAATAAAGTCTATAAAATTGGTAGCATAGGCTAATAGATTAAATACGAAGTAAATATAGAATAACACTTTTTGAAAACTTTTACGGGTATTGATCCATAAAGGCAGTATCGACAACAATATAAAAAGTGCATTGACATAGAAAATAGCCGTACGGTCAAAAGTTAGTCCGTGATACGCCAACTTAAAGAATTCAGATACCGAGCTCACATTGAGCAAATCCGAATTGTAAGCAAAAAACAAAGTACGAGCTATAAAGTAAAAAAAGAAGGCTAGAAAGATTCTATACCCCAAAACCAACAATTCTTTAATTCTAAAATTAGCATTATTCATATAACTATTTTTATTTGGAACACAAAGGTAAGTAAAACTTGTATAGATCGGCATAAAAATCAATTCAACTAAGCAGTTGTCAAGGTTTTCTAAACGTGTACTTCAATGGAATTTGAGCTTAGCAAAATAAATCCCCATTACTATTTTATCTATATAATTAACAAAAAGTACTCCATTTCCTTTTCCCAAGCCCAACAAAAGTTCGTAACTCTCTATTTTTAAACCATACAAAATCATAAAATTCTGCTATGATATAGCTAACGGTTTCCACCTTATTTAATTTTTTATTATATTAGCATAGCACCCGTGTACAAATTTTTGAAACAACGGCCAAAACAAGGCGAAATAAACCTCTTTTTTGCTTTTGTCAAATCTCAAGATTAACGCAACCAAGGAGCCATAAAATCAGTTTTTTTTCACTACTTTGCATTTAAAATTTAGAAAATCATGACAACACCTACCAGACTTTTTGATATTCCTTATTTACAATTAAAACAACATAAACTCTCTGATGCTTTTGTTACCAAAACAAATGGGAAATGGGTAAAAACCTCTACCGAGGAGTATATCTCTAAAGCCAACACCCTATCAAGAGCTTTGCTTAGAATGGGAATAGCGGTAAATACTAAAATTGCCGTTATTTCTTCAAATAACAGAACGGATTGGAGTATTTTGGATATTGGAGTACTACAAGTAGGCGCGCAAAACATACCGATTTATCCTACTATAGCACCGGAAGATTATCATTTCATATTAACACATTCCGAAGCGGAATATTGTTTTGTGTCCGATCAAGAGATTTACGATAAGTTAATGCAAGTAAAACACGATCTTCCTAATCTTAAAGAAATTTATTCTTTTGATGAAATTGTTGGATGCAAAAACTGGAAAGAGCTTTTTGAATTGGGTAAGGACACCTCCAACCAAGCGGAGGTAGAACAACGTATGGCAGCTATAGCTCCAGATGATTTAGCTACACTGATATACACTTCTGGAACTACGGGTAAACCAAAAGGAGTTATGCTTTCACATGAAAACATACTCTCCAATGTGATCGGTAGTTCAGAACGCGTTCCCTTTAATTATGAGGACAATTTTAGAGCTTTGAGCTTTTTACCGATTTGCCACGTTTTTGAACGTATGATCATCTATCTATACCAATACTATAGTGTATCCATTTACTATGCGGAATCCATAGAGAAAATGACTGAAAACCTCAAAGAGGTCAAACCTCAAGTCATGACTGTAGTACCGCGATTACTCGAAAAGGTCTATGATAAAATTTATGCAACAGGAACTCAATTAACGGGCATTAAAAAAAGAATATTCTTTTGGGCTATGGATTTGGGCTTTGCTTATGAACCGTATCAAAAAAACGGTTGGTGGTATGAATTTAAACTCGGTATTGCCAAAAAACTTATATTCTCCAAATGGCAGGATGCCTTAGGTGGAGAATTGAAATTACTCGTATCAGGAAGTGCCGCTTTGCAATCCCGACTAACCAGAATCTTTACTGCAGCTGGAATTCCCGTAATGGAAGGTTATGGTTTAACAGAGACTTCTCCGGTAATCTCAGTCAACGACATGAGAAATCACGGCTTTAAAATAGGCACTGTTGGAAAGCCACTTAGTAATATAGAAGTTAAGATAGCTGAGGACGGTGAAATACTCTGTAAAGGGCCGAATGTTATGATGGGATATTTCAAAGATCCTGAAAAAACCCAAGAAGAAATGAAAGACGGTTATTTCCATACTGGCGATATCGGAATTCTAGACGAAGAAGGTTTCTTAAAAATCACCGATCGTAAGAAAGAAATGTTTAAAACTTCTGGTGGAAAATACGTGGCCCCACAGATGATAGAAAATATCATGAAACAATCTCGATTCATCGAACAAATCATGGTTATTGGCGAAGGTGAGAAAATGCCTGCTGCACTAATTCAGCCAAGCTTTGAGTTTATCAAAGAATGGGCCTCTAGAAAAAAATTAGATATCGGAAAAACCGACTTGGAAATCAGTACAAATGCCGAGGTAATTAAAAGAATCTCACAAGAAGTAGAAAAATTTAACTCACAATTCGGTAAATGGGAACAGGTCAAACGATTTGAGTTGACGCCTGATGTATGGTCTATTGACAACAACCAATTGACTCCTACCCTAAAATTAAGACGTAAAATCATCATACAGATGTATCAAAAACTGTATGATAAAATATATCGCGAGTAATATAAAATAATGATAATACATTTTAACGATAATTTTTAACCTAAAATAGTATGCGCGCATACTATTTTTTTTTATATTTGATAATCAATTATTTTTTAAGCCAATGCCCACTAAAATAAGTGTTAGTTTTTTTAACACCAATTTCGATTAATGTGCACAGCGATAAAATAATTAAAACCACAGCCACACACAGATGAAAGACAAAACAATTGATTATATACTTAGAGCTACTTGGCAGGCGGTTGCTAGGATGTACAATGATGAGGCTGGAAAATACGATGCGACAATGGCCATTGCTTTTGCACTGCTTAGTATAGACCGTGAAAAAGGCACTGCCTCTACTGCCTTAGGTCCCAATATGGGAATGGAAGCAACAAGTTTGACGCGGACTTTAAAAAACATGGAGGAAAAGAAACTCATTGTTCGAAAAAAAAATCCTAACGATGGCCGAGGAGTCATTATCAAATTGACTCCATTAGGATTGGAGAAAAGAGCATTATCTAAAGCTGGTGTTTTAAAGTTTAACGAAACGATTAGACAACATATTGGCGAAGAAAAAATACAAACTTTTATGGAAGTTGCAGAAACCATAACAGAAATGGTAAACAACAAATCCATCTTTAACGTCGAAGATTAAAAGCTTAACATTAAATAACATAACTACCACAATAGTTTGATTTATAATGGTTAAATTTATAGAAGAACTTAGAAACCAAAAAGAATATTTATAACATGAAAAGACTAATTAAGAAAATAGCAGTAATAGGATCTGGTATTATGGGATCTGGTATTGCTTGTCATTTTGCTAATATCGGTGTAGAAGTTTTACTTCTTGATATCATTCCTCGCGAATTGACTCCAGAGGAGGAGAAAAAGGGTTTGACCTTACAAGATCCGAGTGTTAGAAACCGAAATGTAAATATGCATTTGACTACAGCCTTAAAATCAAAACCATCTCCTATTTATGACATTTCCTTTGCTAGCAGAATAACTACTGGAAATATTGACGATGATTTACCTAAAATCAAGGATGTCGATTGGATTATAGAAGTTGTAGTAGAACGATTGGATATCAAAAAATCGGTTTTTGAACAAATTGAAAAATACCGCAAACCGGGAACCTTAATTACTTCTAATACATCCGGAATCCCGATTCATTTTATGAGTGAAGGCAGAAGTGAAGATTTCCAACGTCATTTTTGTGGTACGCACTTTTTTAACCCAGCTCGTTACTTAAAATTGTTTGAGATTATTCCCGGTCCTAAAACCGATACAGCTGTTTTAGAATTTCTAAATAACTATGGCCAACAATATCTAGGTAAAACCGCTGTAGTCGCTAAAGATACCCCAGCCTTTATTGGGAATCGAATCGGTATTTTTGGTATCATGAGTTTGTTTCATCTGGTACAAGAATTAAAATTAACGATTGAAGATGTGGATAAATTAACTGGTCCGGTAATCGGCAGACCAAAATCCGCTACATTTAGAACGGTAGATGTCGTTGGTTTAGACACCTTAGTTCATGTCGCCAACGGTTTGTATGAAAACTGTCCGGAAGACGAAGCCCACGAATTGTTTAAACTACCTGCTTTTATACAAACGATGATGGATCGCCAGTGGTTGGGTAGTAAAACACAACAAGGCTTTTATAAAAAAGTAGATAAAACCATACTGGGTTTAGATTTAAACACCCTGGAATATAGAGAACCTAAAAAGACAGCCTTCCCCACTCTTGAATTGACCAAAACCATTGATCGTCCTATTGATCGTTTTAAAGTATTAGTAGAAGGTAAAGACGTAGCAGGTGAATTTTACCGCAAGAGTTTTTCTGATATGTTTTCTTATGTTTCCAACCGCATTCCCGAAATCACCGATGATTTATATAAAATCGACGACGCTATGAAAGCGGGATTTGGATGGGAAAACGGTCCTTTTGAAATCTGGGATGCCATAGGTGTTGAAAAAGCCATAGGTTTATTAAAGGCCGAAAACAAAACCGTTTCCAAATGGGTAGAAGATATGTTGCAATCGGGTATAAATAGTTTTTATACCATAAAAGACGGTGCAACCTATTATTATGATATTCCGACTAAATCATATAAAAAAGTTCCGGGACAGGACTCCTTTATCATCTTAAACAACTTAAGAGACACTAAAAAAGTTTGGGGAAACAAAGACGCTTCCTTAATTGATTTGGGAGATGGTATTGTCAATTTGGAATTTCATTCTAAAATGAATACTATCGGCGGAGGTGTTATCAGTGGGATTCACAAAGCCATCGATTTGGCAGAACGTGATTTCCAGGGACTCGTTGTTGGAAATCAAGGTGCTAATTTCTCTGCGGGTGCTAACCTCGCCATGATTTTTATGATGGCTGCAGAACAAGACTACGATGAACTCAACATCGCTATTAAAACTTTTCAAGACACCATGATGCGCGTTCGTTATTCGGGAATTCCCGTTATCGCTGCTCCCCATGCAATGGCATTGGGTGGTGGATGTGAATTGAGTTTGCATGCCGATAAGGTTGTAGCTGCAGCAGAAACCTATATAGGATTGGTTGAATTTGGAGTTGGATTAATCCCCGGTGGTGGTGGTTGTAAGGAGATGACCCTTAGAGCCTCTGATACCTTTAGAAAAAATGACGTTGAACTCAATGTCTTACAAGAATATTTTATGGCAATCGCTATGGCTAAAGTCTCGACCTCAGCCTACGAAGCTTATGATTTGGGAATACTTCAAAAAGGAAAAGATGTTGTGGTAGTCAACGGCGATCGTCAAATCGCTGAAGCAAAGAAACACGCTTTGTTAATGGCACAAGCGGGATATACCCAACCGATCAAGCGCAAAGATATAAAAGTACTGGGAAAACAGGCCTTGGGAATGTTCCTAGTAGGTACAGACAGCATGCAAGCGGGTCATTATATCTCTGAACACGATAAGAAAATCGCCAATAAATTGGCTTATGTTATGGCCGGTGGTGATTTATCGGAATCCACCTTAGTATCGGAGCAATATTTATTAGACTTGGAACGCGAGGCCTTTTTATCGCTTTGTGGCGAACGCAAAACCTTAGAGCGCATTCAATTTATGTTAACCAAAGGAAAACCCTTACGCAATTAATCGGATAACAAGTCTAGCAAACCCCTAA
Source organism: Flavobacterium sp. NKUCC04_CG (assembly GCF_019345525.1). GTDB lineage: Bacteria > Bacteroidota > Bacteroidia > Flavobacteriales > Flavobacteriaceae > Flavobacterium. The sequence goes on from NZ_JAHKRA010000002.1 coordinate 72,148, forward strand.
AACCAAGAGAATATGAAAACAGCATATATAGTAAAAGCCTATCGTACGGCGGTTGGAAAAGCCCCAAAAGGTGTATTCCGATTTAAAAGACCTGATGAATTGGCAGCAGAAACCATAGAATTCCTGATGCAATCCCTACCCGATTTTGATCGCAGTCGTATTGATGATGTGATGGTAGGAAATGCGATGCCTGAAGCAGAGCAAGGATTAAACATGGCGCGTTTAATTTCGTTAATGGGATTAAAGATAAACGATGTACCCGGAGTGACAGTCAATAGATATTGTGCCTCTGGAATTGAGACCATAGGTATGGCTACGGCTAAAATTCAATCCGGTATGGCCGATTGTATTATAGCAGGTGGTGCAGAAAGCATGAGTTATATCCCTATGGGAGGTTATAAACCCACTCCAGACTATCAAGTTGCCAAAGCGGGTAATGAAAGTTATTATTGGGGAATGGGTCTTACCGCAGAAGCCGTTGCCAAACAATTTAACGTTAGCAGAGAAGACCAAGATGAGTTTGCCTTCCACTCTCACCAAAAAGCATTAAAAGCACAAGCAGAAGGAAAATTTGACCAACAGATTGTCCCGATTACTATTGATCAAGTATATGTTGGCGAAAACGGAAAAAAAGCGACGAAATCTTATACGGTAGCCAAAGATGAAGGACCACGCCTTGGAACCTCCATCGACGCCCTTTCTAAATTAAGACCGGTATTTGCCGCTGACGGAAGTGTAACCGCCGGAAACTCCTCTCAAATGAGCGACGGAGCAGCCTTTGTATTGATTATGTCTGAAGAAATGGTCAAAGAATTGAATTTAGAACCAATTGCTCGTTTAGTCAACTATGCGGCAGCTGGTGTAGAACCAAAAATCATGGGGATGGGACCGGTAAAAGCCATTCCAAAAGCCCTGAAACAAGCAGGACTACAATTAAAAGATATAGAGTTAATCGAACTCAATGAAGCCTTTGCTTCACAATCTTTGGCTGTAATTCGCGAATTGGGACTTAATCCAGACATTGTCAACGTCAATGGTGGTGCTATTGCCTTAGGACATCCCCTAGGATGTACGGGCGCAAAACTATCCGTTCAATTGTTTGATGAAATGAAAAAACGCGGACAAAAATACGGTATGGTTACCATGTGTGTAGGTACCGGACAGGGAGCTGCCGGGATTTATGAATTATTGTAATCAAAACGAAGATTTAAAGCATTCGTGTTCTCACGAAATACAAACCGACGATAATATTGAATTCGATTTTGCACTTTAAGAGTGTAACTTCCTTCCAAATTATCAAAACTATGAACCAAAAATTAAAAAACATATTACCATGGAAAACATCACACGTGGCGGACAATTTTTAGTAAAAGAAACCCGCTCAGAAGACATATTCACTCCAGAGGATTTCTCTGAAGAGCAAATCATGATGCGCGACTCTGTCAAGGAGTTTGTCAATAAGGAAATTTGGCCTAACAAATCGCGTTTTGAAAAGAAAGATTACGAGTTCACCAAAGACTGTATGAAAAAAGCAGGAGAATTGGGACTTTTAGGAGTTGCTGTTCCGGAGGAATACGGAGGATTGGGGATGGGATTTGTTTCAACCATGTTAGTATGTGATTATATTTCAGGCGCAACGGGATCTTTTTCGACAGCCTTTGGAGCACATACGGGAATTGGAACCATGCCGATTACCCTTTATGGATCAGAAGAACAAAAGAAAAAATACGTACCGAAATTAGCTACTGGTGAATGGTTTGGCGCCTATTGTTTGACCGAACCAGAAGCGGGATCCGATGCTAATTCAGGTAAAACCAAAGCGGTACTTTCCGACGATGGAAAACATTATAAAATAACAGGACAAAAGATGTGGATTTCCAATGCAGGATTCTGCCAATTGTTTATCGTATTTGCTCGAATTGGTGACGATAAAAACATCACCGGATTTATAGTGGAAAACGATCCGAGTAACGGTATTAGCTTAGGCGAAGAAGAACACAAATTAGGTATTCGCGCATCTTCTACGCGTCAGGTGTTTTTTAACGACACTAAGGTTTCGGTAGAGAACATGCTTTCGGAGCGCGGAAACGGCTTTAAAATAGCCATGAACGCCCTTAATATCGGTAGAATCAAATTGGCTGCTGCTTGTTTGGATTCACAACGCCGATTAATTACTCAATCGGTTACTTACGCCAATGAACGCATCCAATTTAAAACTCCTATCGCCCAATTTGGAGCAATCAGAAGTAAATTGGCCGAAATGGCAACCAATTGTTATATCGGTGAAAGTGCTTCTTATCGTGCTGCAGCGAGTATAGAGGATCGTATCAAGGCGAGAATTGCAGAAGGAAACTCTCACCAAGAGGCAGAACTCAAAGGCGTTGAGGAATTTGCTATAGAATGTTCTATCTTAAAGGTAGCGGTATCCGAAGACGTTCAACATTGTGCTGATGAAGGAATCCAAATTTTCGGAGGAATGGGTTTCTCAGAAGACACACCGATGGAAAGTGCTTGGAGAGATGCTCGTATTTCAAGAATCTACGAAGGAACAAACGAAATCAACCGTATGCTAACCGTGGGTATGTTGATTAAAAAGGCTATGAAAGGTCAGGTAGATTTACTAGGACCGGCTATGAAAGTTAGTGAAGAATTAATTGGAATTCCCGATTTCGATACTCCAGATTTTTCAGAATTATTTGCCGAAGAAAAACAAATCATTGCCAATTTGAAAAAAGCCTTTTTAATGGTTGCTGGTAGCGCTGTACAAAAATACGGACCCGATCTAGATCAACACCAACAGTTGTTGATGGCAGCTTCTGATATGTTAATCGAGATCTACATGGCAGAAAGCGGTATTTTAAGAACCGAAAAGCTGGCTAAAGCACAAGGTCAAGATAAAATAACAGAACAAATTGCTATGGCTCAATTGTATTTGTATCACGCTGTAGATATCATCATCGAAAAAGGTAAAGAAGGTATTTCTTCTTTTGCTGAAGACGACGAGCAACGCATGATGTTAATGGGATTGAGAAGGTTTACTAAATACACCAACTTACCTAATGTTGCCAAGTTAAGAGAAATTATAGCTACCAAATTGGTAGAGAAAAACGAATATTGTTTCTAGTAAACATTAAAATAAGTTTAGTTTGTTTGAGAAAATCGCTGTGTCCTTTATGGATGCAGCGGTTTTTTTTTGTATCTTATTCCTGTTCGCCTTCGAATACCATACTCACTCTCCTTGTAATTACTGAAATTTCTTATTCATAGCGTGACTCACCAAGAATACCCATTATTTTTCCTTATAGGATATATTAATAAAACATAATAAATAATACAATCGCTATCAAGAACATGGAAACAATACCGATTACAAATCCAATAATTACTAATGATTTTGGTATATCTCCTAAAATTTGATTATCGTTTTTCATCATTGACCTAATTCTAATTGATTACTAATTAAATTAAAATACATCCCTTTCATCTTAACTAAATCGTCGTGTGTTCCAGCTTCTAATACGCGACCTTTATCTAATACTAAAATTTGATCTGCATTTTTTACTGTAGACAACCTATGAGCTACAACGATCATTGTTTTATTGCTAAAAAAATCATTGATATTATTCAATATAATCTTTTCATTTTGAGAATCTAAAGAATTGGTAGCTTCATCAAAAAATAAATAATCGGGATTTTTATAAATTGCTCGTGCTATTAATATGCGTTGTCTCTGTCCATGACTAATTTGAAGCCCTTCCGGTCCAATAATAGTATCGGTTGTCAATGTTAACGAATCTACAAATTCCGTGATATTTGATAATTTTATAGCGTGATCCAATTTGATATAGTCTGGATTTTTTTCTAATGAAATATTATATTTTATAGTATCGGAGAAAATCACACTATCTTGCAATACAACACCGCATTTACCTCTCCATAATTGATTATCTAAATCTTCTAATAAATTTTTTCCTACTTCTATAAAACCCTCTTGAGGATTATAGAACTTTAAAAGCAACTTTAAAAGTGTTGTTTTCCCACTTCCGCTTACACCAACAATTGCAGTTGTTTTATTTTTTGGAATTATGATGCTAATATCCCGTAGCACAAAATCTTTATGCCCATAGGTAAAAGAGACATGATTCAACTTTATATCTTTGATGTTAGGAAGCTGTTTTACACTTGATTTATTTTCTTCTTCTTTCTTACTGTATATTTCATTCAATCTTTCAAAACTTACCTTAACAAGCTTTATGTGTAAAAAAAAATTCAATAGATTGCTAATTGGACCGTTCATCCCTGCTAGAATAAACATAACAGACAACATGGTCCCAATAGTCATTGTTTGATTTATGACTGCCATAGCAGCAAAGAAAATAACGACTATAGTTTGAAAAAAATTTATAAATCTATAAGCTTCGTACTTTTGATCCAATTTAAGTTTTTCAAGCTTATTCACATATAAATTTCTTTGAATATACTGCCATTCCTCTTTTTTTTCTTCCTCTAAATTATTCAACTTTATTTCCTGAACAGCATTAATAATCTCATAGATTTTATTTTGTTCTCTTGAGAGCAATGCAAAATTTTTAAAATCGTTTATTCTTATTTTTTCGAGAAATTTAAAAATCCAAGTAATTTCTATCAACGTACAAATTAAAACGACTAAAAATATTTTTACGTCAAAATACAGTAGCACTAATGAATAGACAATAAGGCTAAGAATTGAAAAAACAATTTGAATTAGCTCCTTTGATAAAAACTGTTCTATTCTTTTGTGATCATTAACCCGCTGAATCAAGTCACCTATATTTCTTGAATTAAAATATTTTAAGGACAATGCCATTAGTTTTTTTAAGTATTCAGATACTATAGATAAACTAATTCTACTACTAATGTGGATAAATAACCACGATCGATAAAACTCTAATCCTATTTTACTTATAAATAAAACAACTTGTGCTATTAATATTAGATATACATAATTCACATTTTTTAAAACCACCCCTTTATCTACTATTTGTCTAGTAAAAAAAGGAAAAATCAACTCGATTATTATAGATAATAACAGTGTAAATGAAATCACTAAAAAATGAATTTTGTATCTGTGTAAATGTTTTTTAATAAAATCTAAATTCAATTCTCGTTTAGTGCTCAGCTTTTTATACGAACGTATTTTTTCAGTTGATTCCAGTAGCAAAATGACACCTTCTTTCTCATTTTGTGTCCATCCTTTAAGAAACTCCTCTATACTATAAATGGTTTTTCCGAAAGCAGGATCAGCCACATAAATTTTATTGTTTTTTATTTTATAAACAACGATAAAGTGATTTTGATTCCAAAAAAAAATAGCTGGTAACACAACATTACTAATTGTTGTTTCATAATCGATTTTCACTATTAAGGATTCAAAGCCAACTTCATTTGCGAACAAACTTAAGTCAGAAACTGAAATTCCTTGTTTAAGAATATTTGTAGTATCAATTACCTCTTCACTTAACTCGAAATCCTTATTAAAGAATTTTCCAAGCATCTTTATACAAGCAAATCCACAATCTTGACTATCTAATTGTTTTATAAAAGGGATATTTTTTTTACGCATATTCAATTTTTCGGAAACTTTCTAAAAGGTCAATATAATCCGGTTCCTCAATAAGCGGCAATTCGTTCAAAATAATTTGGTTTGCCTCTTCAAAAGTTAGCTTTTCAATCCCCGTATCATTCTTTATCTCTTCCGGAATTTCATCTACTACCCTATTCTGAATATGAGTAATTAATCTCAATAGATCTTCACAATAAACAGAAGGATTATTAAATCCATTTTTAGAACTATATCTATGCGCTATAAACCCTCCCCCACAAACTGAATTAACCGGACATGCAAGACATTTTTTTGGTAGGTATTTCCCGCTATTGTAGTAAATTTTAGCTAAATTATTATGTAAGGCATCATTAAATTGATTTTTAAATACGTCTAGATCATTCTTTGTGAATTTTTCTCCACAGATTTTTAAAACATCTACCGCCTCTACTGCTCCATTTGTTTCAACGACTAAAACATTATTTGTAGAGCTCCCTAACAAATCAACGTGGTAGGATCCTCCAAAAACAGCTCTTATAATAACTTCAAAAAAACGAATTGACAAATAGTCTTTTTCCATGATCCATAGTTCGAAAACCTCAATCAGCCATTGCGCAGACTTTCCAATATTAAGGGCATCAAATTGGTCATAATTCTCATCTAATAATAAGAAATCTAAACCTAAAATCCCAAGATCCTTAAAATGATCGTAAGTTGAAGTAGGATTTGAATTGGTATTCAATACAGTAAGTATTCCAAAAGGATGATTTTTAAGCTTATAATTACATATTTCAATCCCTTTTACTACTCTATCATAAGTACCATTACCTTTAAAATCGAGCCTATTAGCATCGTTATACTCTTTCGTTCCGTCAAGACTTATTCCAACGGTAATTGAATATTTTATAAAAATATCGCACCATTCGCGATCTACTAACATTCCATTCGTTTGTATAGATAATTTTATTTTAAAATTACTATCCTCTAACCCCTTTAACTTTTCAACAATACTAATAAATTTTTCCTTTCCTACTAACAAAGGTTCGCCTCCATGCAAATATATATTAAACACTTTCACGTTATGTTCTACCCGGTGTTCCTTAATTCTTAAACACAATTGATCTATAGTTTTAGTTGAAATAGCTTTTGGTTGTGTAAGATAAGAAGTGTCTCCCATATTGTACATATAACAATAACTGCAGTTTATATTACATCTACTTGCAATTTTTAAAACTATAGAATGTATAAATAAATTTTCCATATCTAATTTTCTATTTATAGTTTAAAACGCGTAGCTGTTCTGCTCAACAGCTACGCCTTTTAAAATTAATTAAATCAACTGCTGGCTAATTTGTACATTTCGTCCAAAAGATTCTCCCCAAGATTCTCCCCAGGATTCTCCCCAAGAAGGAGGAATTGAATCCATAGCACCACCTAACTTAAATACCATTAAAGCATTCGTTTTTAAGGTTGGGTTGTTCAGGTTAGATAATGATTCTTCAGCTTTTTTCAAATCATTCTTTTCTAAAAAAAATTTTCTGTTCATTTTCTTATAAATTTAAATTAAACAATGGAACCATAGTTAGGGATTAGCTCTACCGTTTCGCCCATATCTACTCGCGCAAGTATGTTTTTATTTAAAAAATCAAATGACTAAATTTCTTAGTTAATCCTTTGTTTTTCTTCTTTAATAACCTCTTCTTTCTTACTCATCTTAAAACTTTTACCAAAATTATAAGCTAGACTCAGCCTTATTCTTCTAATATCGGCATAATCGAAATTATGTTGACTGATTCCATTAACTGTTTGAGAAAATGTTTTTCTATTTGTTTTCAGTATATCCACACCATTCACCGTTAAGGTGCATTTATTATTCAAAAAAAGCATCCTAAATCCAAGGTCTATTTGATGATAGGCAGATAATAGGTAACTCCCTGCAACTGAAGGAGAATTATATTTGTAAATCAATTCGAATCTAAACCTATTTTGCTGGTCTAATCTCAATGAATTGGTCGTACTAAAATTAAATGTCCAAGCCTCAATATCCGGTACTGTGACCGTATTTGAAGTTGTCTTTTTATAAAATAAACTAATATTATTTCTACTATCCCAGATTCTTTTTAGATTGAATCCATAACTCTGATATAATCCGGCACTTGTTTGATTATAAAAATTTATAGGAATAACTCTTTGGAAATAGGAATCCGGCTCTACAAAAACAACCTGATCAAATCCATTGTTTATAAAACTCGCATACAGCATCGTATATAAACTGTTGTACATATAGGACAATTCTATATTATTAGTATAGTAAGGTTGCAAAAATGCATTTCCTTCCGTATAATTAAAAGAAGTACTATAAAATCTAAAAGGGTTTAATAAATTATAAGACGGGCGGTTAATTCTCTTATTATAAGTTAAAGCCCAAGACTTGTTTGACACCTTCGAGTAATTCAAATAAAAGGTAGGAAAGAGTTTAAAATAATTAGAATTATTAACTTGATCTATGGTAAGGGAGTGCCCTTCAAGTAGGGTGTTTTCTCCTCTAAAACCAGCTTTAAGTGTTAAAAATTCAGAGATTTGCTTTCTGACTGAAAAATAAAAAGCTTGTGTATTTTCTTTGTAAATAAATACGTTACTTTTAGTTGGATCTAAAATCGAATTTCCAGATGTGCTATCAAAAAAGAATGCATCACTTTTATTATTAATAAAACTGAGTTTAGTTCCAAAATTTAGATAAATCCAATTTGTCGGATATTCAAAATCCACTCTAGATGTCAAGATTTCTATGTCAAGATTTCCTTTATTGAGTGCAGAAAAATGCTGTGATGGGTTCACTATTTCATCAACGTAAAAAGATTTACTTCCAAAAATATTTTCTGTTGCGGAATTGTATTTTAAATAATCGAAATCCAAATTTATTTTTCGGCCAAAAGTATCGACTTCAATTACCGAAAAAACATTACATACCTTTGTTAATCTATGTGAGTCAATCCTTGAATTAGTCACAATTGTTGAATCTAAAACACCAATATTATTGTAAATCAAGGAGCTGTTAATGGTCTTTGTTAGTGGTAAGCTATTTGAAAGAGAGTACTCTCCTCCTATTTTTAACCTATTATTAATTTTATAGGCTACTGAAAATCGACCTACGAGGTTATTTAGATAGTTTAGCTTAAAACTTTCTTCCTTCCATATATATTTCGGATAATTTAAAGTATATGCTTGATATGGTTGAAAACTCCCATTCGAATAATTGATACTAGAGGTAAGCGTTAATTTATTCTTTTGAAAATTTAAGTTTCCTCCAACGCTTGCGGTCGAACTCTTTGATTGTGATAAAGTAGTGCTTAGAGTACTGTGAAAACTGTCCTTCTGTTCCGCTTTAGTTATAATATTGATTAAGCCACTATTGCCCTGAGCATCATATTTCGCGGAAGGACTTGAAATAACTTCAATACTTTTTATTGTTTCAGTTCTTAAATTCTTAAGAAAATTGACCAAATCATCCCCTGCTAAATTAATGATTCTCCCATTTAACATGACCCCCATACTACTTTTTCCAACCATACTTATCTGTCCATTTTGGACAAGAATTCCAGGAGTAATATTTAACGCATCTAACACATCTCCACTACTTGCGATTACAGAATTTTCTAAATTAAACACCAGTCTGTCGACCTTGCGCTCAATTATTTTTTTAGCGACATTAATGGTCAGTTCATTAAGCATTAGAGCCACATCAATTTCAAACGTCCCAAGATCGATATCCTCTGTAAAAATCAGCTCTTTCCTTAAAAACTCAGAGCCATAGTATTCTAGTATCAAGGTATAATTTCCCTCTTCAACTGTTACAATAAACCGCCCGTCCCCATCCGTCAATACAACTATTGGAGAGTTGTCATCCTCTTTTATTAAAGTAACATGGACTAAATCGACAGGCTGAAAATCCATATTAACAACTTTTCCTTTTATAGTATATTGTTGTCCATACGCTTTTGCATGACACAATACCACTAACATATAAAAAAAGAACTGTTGTAAAATACTTCTCGTGACCATACTCTTTGATTTTTATCTCATATATATCCCTTATAAAAACATGTGTTATTAAGCTAAAAAAGAATTCTTGTAAAAAAGACTCTAGATAAAAATAAAAAAAACACTATATTATGAAAATAAAAAAATCATAAATTTTTACTAAAATTTATAAATTAATAATTTAATCAAAAATAATCGACACTATTAAAACATATATGTACCTAAAAATAGATAATTAATATTTTTATAAAAATGGAGAAATATACGAAATAACCTAAGTTTAACTAGATTCTAGAAGTTTAACAAGTAGCATAATGAGGAGTGAATAGTGTTTTTTGTGATTTATAGCATTTTTTTTAAATGCCGATGCAGTTTATACACTCTCATTGTAGTGTTATAAACTGCAGTTGTTTGAATATAAAATAAGTAATTATCGATAAAAATATGTTGAATTTTTTAAGAACACCCTGCTGTACTTTAAAAAAGACACTCGAAATCAACATTAACCGTTAGTAAGGTGTTGACTTCTTAGTTCCTTAACGCTTTGGTTTGGGTATAGTTTTTTTCTTTCTAAGCAAACAACCGAAAATCAAATGTATTCTACCAGTAATACTACTTAGCAATTGCGACTAAAACTTTGGTCGCTTTTTTTGGATTATTTCTATTCTAATAAATAAACCGTAATGGTATTAACTTTAGAAGCTTTTATCACTATTTGATTCCTTCGCAATACAGTTTTTATTAGATATAAAAACTTAATTTAAATTAACTACAATGCGCTTTCCACTGATCGGAACAATACACCTTTAATAATATAGCAAACATCTATATAGCATCAAAAAATGAATGCCCTATGACAACCGCTTTACCTCCAACTAGGCAAACTCCATTTTAAAAACGGATCATACCAGAGTTGTCCCTTTTGAACCACTAAGGGAGACTCAAAATTGTTGGTATACAAGCTACCGGTTCCCAAACCTTGCGGCATGTTATTGTTTAGTGTAAAAGTCCATTGAGCTATAGCATTTAGTCCAATATTACTCTCGAGTGCTGAGGTAATCCACCAACCGATTCCACGAGCTTCTGCCAATTCAATCCATTCGGTACAACCGCGAAATCCACCTACTAGACTCGGCTTTAAAATGATAAATTGCGGTTGTATTTTATCCAATAGTTTTTTCTTATCGTTAAATTTTATCACTCCAATCAACTCTTCATCTAAAGCGATAGGCAAAGGAGTGGCTTCACATAACTCTGCCATGCTGTCATATTGTTTTGTTTTAATAGGTTGTTCGATACTATGTAATTGAAATTCAGATAACTTAAATAGGTTATTTAAAGCGTCACTATAATCAAAACCGCCGTTAGCATCAACGCGTAATTCGATTTCTTCAGCTGTAAATTGCGTTCGAATATAACGTAAAAGACGCAATTCTGACTCAAAATCTATGGCGCCAATTTTGAGTTTTACACAATTAAACCCCTCTTTTATCTTATCGTCTATTTGACTTTTCATACCTGCCTCATCTTCCATCCAAATCAAACCATTAATAGCAATTGCCGCTTTTCCCGACGTAAAATCCGAAGGAAAAAGAATCATGCCATCATCGCTTTCCAACGATTTAAAAGCCTGCTCTAATCCAAATTGAATCGAAGGAAATTCCAATAGTTTTTCCCATAATAAATCCAATCCCAAATGAATATTATTTGCCACCCATTCCAAAGTAGCTTCATAATCCGGTCGGTCATCAAAACTCAATGAGCGCAAAATACCGCATTCCCCCAGCCCTGTTTTCCCTTCGCTCTCGAGCTTGATTAACCAAGTTTCCTTTTGAGTTAGTATACCCCTAGAGGTACCTGATGGTTTTTTAAAATTTAAGTCGTGCCGTTGGTAGGATAATTTCATAAGTAGTAGTATCGTAATTTTTAATCCGATTTAGTGACTGAATAGACTAGACAAACTATCAAGCCTTGAATTATGAAGACTTTAAAAGACTTTAATCTGCAGATAGGGCGTTTTATACACCGATTCGTCAGTTAAAGCTCTATGGCTTCGCCAATAGTCAAAAGCATCAAGTCCTTGCCCTTCTCATAAAATCTTTTCACCGCATATTCGTGATCAATTTCAATATATCCAAACGTATCATAGTGATACCCCATTACTTTATCACACTCTAAAAATTCAGAAGCAATCACCGCATCGTCAATGCCCATGGTAAAGTTATTACCTATAGGTAAAATAGCTAAATCCAGTTTGGTTCGCATCGGTATCAACTTAAAATCAAAAGTCAAAGCGGTATCTCCTGCGATATAAATATTTTTATTTTTACTTTCAATGACAAAACCACCCGGTTGTCCACCATAGGTTCCATCGGGAAAGGAACTCGAATGTATCGCAATAGTATATTTAAGCTTACCGAAATCAAATTTCCACGATCCTCCATGATTCATCGGATGTGTCTGAAAGCCCTTGTCCGCATAGTAATCCGTGATTTCAGCATTGGAAACTATAACGGCTTCCGGATTGTTATTGATGATGGCTTCGACGTCTAATACGTGATCACCATGTGCGTGAGTAAGTAAAATATAATCGGTTTGAATAGACTCCAAATTAATGTGTTTCGCTTTGGGATTCCCCGAAATAAAAGGATCGACAATCAAACGAATATCCTCTATCTCAATGCCCAAACACGCGTGTCCATAATAAGTAATTTTCATAGGTAGTTAGGTATTTATAGTGATTAAATTTTAAATTAAAGCCAACGAAAACAAAAGTGCCAAAAAGAAGGTTCCCAAAGCGACTCTTTTCATTTCTGGATCCAATTTTTTAGGATCTTTATTGTTGATTACTACGACTAAATGTTTGATAAAAGGCAAATAAGCAATGACAAACATAAAGCGATACCACAGCATCTCTATAACAATCGCATAGATAAAGATAGCAAGAAGCGCCACAACGACAATAGTATAATGATAAATTTTGGCCTTTTCAGCCCCTAATAAGACCACTAGCGTGTTTTTACCAGACGCTTGGTCCGATTCTCTATCGCGCATATTATTGAGGTTTAAAACAGCTATACTCAAATTACCTATCGCTATTGCCGGTAAAATCTCTAACCATCCGAAAGATTGTGTATAGAGATAATAAGACCCCAGAGTACTGACCAACCCAAAAAAGATAAAAACAAACAAATCTCCTAATCCTCTGTAGCCATAAGCCGAATTCCCTACTGTATATTTAATTGCTGCTGCAACTGCAGCGACTCCTAAAACAAAGAAGAAAATGGATGTCATAAAATGTTCGCTACCAAAGGAAACATAAATCAACAATACCGCCGACAGTAAGGACAAAATCGCAGTTATAACAACCCCTTTTTTCATCTCAGCTGCTGAAATGATACCGCTCTGTACCGCTCTTTGTGGCCCAACCCGGGTATGATTGTCTGTTCCCTTAACCCCATCGCCATAATCATTAGCAAAATTAGATAATATCTGTAGTAATAAAGTGGTCAGCATGGCTAAGGAAAAAATCCACCAATAGTTACTCATTGTATGGGTTGCATTAAATGCACAAGCACTACCCACCAGTATTCCTGAAACCGATAACGGCAATGTTCTCAAACGAGCGGCGTTAATCCAAGCTTTAGTTTTTGTCATCTTCTATATAATTATAATCTACATCCAATTTTTTGTTGATGTCTCTATTTGAAACAACCAATAATCTACATATTTTTTGATTTCAGAATATTTGGCACTGTTAAATCGAAGTACTCCTCCTGCGGTATATAAACTAACACCACCTATATCACTGTTTCGTTGCCAGAAAAACTGCGTGGTCTCGATCTTCTGAATTTTGTATGGCTCGATAATTTCTTTAGAAATATCCCAAAATCCCCTTTTTATCACGATAAATTGTGGATGGATATACAACGTACGAACGCGATACATCCGATAGCTCACTGCCGATACCAATATCAGATACAACGGCATAATTGCATACCACTCCCTACTGGCGATATAATCTCTAAAGAATAATAAAAATAGTAGTATGGGAAATAACCCAAAAAAGAAAAAACGCATCCAAAAAAAACGATTACTCGATTTAAGCGCTACACCTTCAACGGGTTGTTCGCCATAAATCATTTGAAATAAATCCGCTTTTTCTACAGCAGAACAGCCTGGGATTTCTAAGGCAGATTTTTTATTTTGTTTATCAGACTCTTCTCCAGCTACCTGACGTATATGAATCTGAAGTATATCCCACCTTTTTTGAAAATAATTCTGAACTGTTTTAATAATCTGAACGCGATTGGGCCTGATAATCGTGCTGCGAGTAGCCAACAACCCAAAACTCAATAAAAGTGAATGCGATTCTTTAACTATGGTAAAGTTGTAAAACTTATACAATGTACGAATCAAATTAATGACCAATACAGAAAGTATGGAAAGTATAGCAAAAAACAAGATAACATAGCCGATCCAATATTGATTGACATAGGCCTCCATCTGCTCGGGATCCACTTCAAAACGATCGCCTAGATAATTACTTACCTGCTCGTAAATGGTATTTAAAAACAATAAAATAATCAAAAAAGTTTGAATATATCGTGAGGTTAACCCCACCTTAATCAAACTGCCCATACTTATTTTACTTGTTTTTATATCTTTATCAGCTTTATTTTTAGTCAAATACACCTCTTTATCAGAAGTAACACTTAAAGCATGTTCCAATAAACAATGCTTGAGTGCTACAGCAACGTCATAACTGACCGAGTTAATCATAACTTCCTTTCCTGAGCCACCGGCTGAATCGATTTCGACCGCAAAAACACCAACCAACTTTTGAACAAAGCTTTGATTGATATTGACCTGCTGAATTTTTTCGAGTTGAATCATGATCTTCGATCGATTGAACACCCCTTTTTCAACGATAAATTCGTTGCTCTCCGGCCGGATATAAAAATAGAAGTTTTTAAAATTTAAATAAGCCATGACCAACAGTAATATACACAATACTACACTGACCAAAACCACATATATACGCGTTTGAGATTCTGCTTTTAATAAGATAATAATTAAAAGAGGTACAAAAGCCCTTAGCAACTTTTGTAGGGCATAGAGAAAATGAGCAATAATACCGATTTTGGATTGCCTTTGGGGTTGGCTAAAATTCTCCATCTGTTGTTGAAATATCTTTATTCTCAGGTTGATTTTCTTCTGCTCTATCGCTTATTTCAGGCTTGTTGTCAAAATGAACCTGATGAACCTTATCTACAATAAATTGTTTGATTCGCTCCGCTTGTTCTTTTGGAATTCCAGGGATTTTTAAATCTCCACTCGCTCCTCCAGCGGTATAAAACTCCAAAGCTGCTAATTGATACATTCTTGAAATCATTCCTTCATGTAATGCTACATGTTGCACTCTATTATAAGGAATTACGATCTCTCTTTTAAGTATAATACCACTTCTATATATAACATCGTGCTCTCTAAAAGCATAGCTTTTTTTCGAAAAACCCAAGATTGAAATCACCCATACAAATAATGCTATTACAACAGCAGCCACCAAAGTAACAGCGGCAATCATTTGAGGATTATCTTCTTTTTCAATCTTAAAATCCCACCAATAAAAAATCAGTCCAGCACCAATGATAATCAGAGAAACTAGCGTTGCATTAATCACGACCACTTTTTTATACTTAGGGTCTAATGCCAAAAAAGACACTTCATCAATTGAAGGCAATTGTGAAGTGTCTATATGGTGATTTGAAAATTCTTTCATCGTTGTGTATTAACTAATATCGTATAGCCTGTTTACTTCAACGGCTTCCTACCAGCAATTTATATATGTTATAGACCTCAATGACTCTAAAATCGATTAAGGAATCCATTGTTTAACGAAATTCGGTTTTCTCTTTTCTAAAAAAGCATCCCTACCCTCTTTGGCCTCATCAGTCATATAGGCTAAACGAGTGGCTTCTCCTGCAAAAATTTGCTGCCCAACCATACCGTCATCAGTAAGGTTCATCGCAAATTTTAGCATTTTAATAGACATAGGAGATTTTTCCAATATTTCCTGAGCCCATTGAAAAGCAGTATCTTCTAATTCATCGTGCGGAATTACCGCATTGACCATACCCATTTCAAAAGCATCTTGGGCGGAATAATTACGTCCTAAGAAAAAGATTTCTCTTGCTTTTTTCTGACCGACCATCTTAGCCAAATAGGCCGATCCATATCCGCCATCAAAACTGGTTACGTCCGCATCGGTTTGTTTAAAAATAGCGTGTTCTTTACTCGCTAAAGTCAAATCGCAAACCACGTGCAAACTATGTCCTCCTCCAACTGCCCATCCTGGAACAACAGCAATAACCACTTTAGTCATAAAACGTATTAAACGTTGTACTTCCAAAATATTCAATCTATGCATACCGTCCTCACCCACATAACCCTGATGACCGCGTGCCTTTTGGTCTCCACCACTGCAAAAAGAGTAAACCCCATCTTTTGATGAAGGACCTTCTGCCGAAAGTAAGATTACACCTATACTGGTATCTTCCTGTGCGTCGTAAAACGCTTTATACAATTCACTGGTTGTTTTTGGACGAAATGCATTTCGTACATCGGGTCTATTAAAAGCTATTCGAGCTACGCCATCACACTTTTTATAGGTGATATCTTCAAACTCCATAGCCGTTTTCCAATTTATAGTACTCATAGTATATTTAAATTTAGCGTAAAAATAAGGCATTTTTTGTATTATACCCCATATTATCCTTTTATTATCTGCTAGCTTTTCTTTTCAAATCCCTGAAATTATACCAATAAAAATAGTTTTGTTTGACAAACTGCTTATTCGTTTTATTATAGGATTTTTAAGATATAAGTCCTCTATATCTGCACTACTCCAAGCGTGACCAACATACACAAAACCAGTTGAGGTTCCTGAAATTTTAATTGAACACCTATTACACTTTACACCGTTAAAATAGCCAAATCCATAACTTTTAATAAGCCAATACCGCTTGACTCTAATATTAAATCACTAACAATCAAAAGAATCGAAAAAAAATCAACACAACTTATTTAAAATTTAAGTATATTTGTTTAGAACTCAAGTTATGAATAAGAAATTTTACATCATCTGTTTATTGGTATTACTGGGTAGCCTGCTACTCAGCAGTCTGGCATTTTCGCAATCGTAATCAGCACTAGCAACGCTATAGATTAATTAGAAATAGACAACCCAATTGATTCGTTGCAATCAAACAATACAGCTCTTTATCTTGTAGATGATAGGTTTTGTTTCAAAATTTTAAAAAAGTACAAGATGATCATCAGCCTGTAATTAGTTGATGTAATTTATTAAAAAGTACACCACAAGCCATTGCCATTCCAAAACTCAGCAAGGTACCTATCAAAACATATTCGGTTAATTTACGATCTTTTGAACGCGTTAAATCACCAAACCGAAAAATCGATTTAGCCGCTAAAAGAAAACCAACGCCCTCCCAAAAATTCATGATTACAAATCCAAAAACAAATAAGCGCTCTAAAATACCTATATATTTTCCTGCATTTTTTAATGCAACACCGTCATCATCTATCTTCCAAGTAGAAATCAATACTTTCATAACTATAGCAGCTACAACTGTCGTTAATAATAAACACAAGCTTAGCAACATATAGGTAGGATCATTAAGTATGTCTAAATTCCAATTCCAAGATTCATAAAATGCAGCCACAAAAACCAGTACGCTTAAATGTGCGATTTGATCGATAAAAAATGCCCAAGGTTGGACCATTTTTTCTCCAAAATACAACTTTAGGAGATCTATTATGTAATGAGAAACCACTACCAAGCCTATTATGCTAAAATAATTTGCAGTTCCCCAAAGCAGCACACTCAACAATACTACGTGAACAGCTATATGGTAATACAAATATTTTGAACGTATTTTTTTTACCTCTTTATCCTTTACCCAATTTGTGGGTTGCAAAAGAAAATCACCTAAAAAATGGGCTAATAAAAGTTTTAAAAAAAGCACACTAATCATAAGGGGTTATTTTTTACATAATACTGTAGTACTTTTTGGATTTCATCATACCCCCCCCTTTTTAACGCCTTACTGATATTACCTTGATTCATGTTTGTCAATTTCGCCAATTGCAGTTGCGTAAAATCAGGGTTATCAAACATTTTTTGAATCAAATATATAGAAACTGGGGTCCAAGCATTAACTATGGTTGAAATCAAATCTAAAAACAGATTTATAATTTCGTTCCACGATGAATCATCACTTTGAAAACTCAGGGTTTTGTGTTTTAATCGATCAAAAGCTTCGCCCGAATGAATAAAAGCACTGCCATTAGATTGCGACAACTTCGCATCGGTATAGTTTTTTTCACCTACACCAATTGAAATTCTCACATCCAAACCCTTAATTTGCTTTAAGGCAGCTTTTAAGTATAAGGCAGCTTGTAAAGCCTGGTCCACCCCAACTTCTAACTGAAAACTATCACCTCTGAAAACCTCCCAACCACTCCGATCCACAGCCAATAATGCCAATGATTTCTCAAGGACAGGAAGCCATTCTTGAGGTTCTAGCGATCTGGAATTGATAATATCCCCAGTTAATATTGCGGTCATAATAATGAATTTACTTCTCAAAAATACAATTTATAAATCAAATAAAAAATAAAAAATTATGTCACAAAAAGAACATAATTTAAAATATGTCATTATTAGAACATAATTAAAAATATGTCGTTATTACGACATAGTAAAAATTTAAAAAACAGCATCAACTACTGCTGTCTGCAATAAAAAAAGGGCTGCCTTTCACAAGACAACCCTTATAGATTTAAAATATAACAAACTATTTTATTTAAACGTTTTCACTCCCTTCATAAAAATCCATTTCATCAAAATACGATCTCCATCCTGTGTTGTCACATTTTTAAACTGAGGAGCTAAGATCGTTGCCACAACCGCGCTTGTCAAAGGTATCCAAAACCCAGTCAATCCGGTAAACTCAACGATAATTAATCTAAGCAGAAAAAATAAAACGGCAAAGCTTATAAATTGTAAAAGGAAGGTTTTTACTTTTGTATTCATGTCAATTATTTTAAAAAAAATTATACAATATCGGAATCTTGATTGGTTTGAAACTTCGTTCGCTTACTACCGGCATACATTTCATATTTAACCAATCGCGCTTCTAATTTTCCATTAAAAAGTTTGATTTTTCGCGAAGGTTTAAGTCCTACAAACTTTAGGGCTTCTAAGTTGGCCGTGATAAACCAAGCAGAAGTACCGGGGTAACCTCTTTTTAAGGTATCTCCAATTTCTCTATAAAAATTCTCTAAATCAATATCCAATCGCTCCCCATAAGGCGGATTAAACACCATATGCAACGGTCCTTCCGTTTCTTTTTCAGTATCAAAAAAGTTTGCTTGTTCAATTTTTATATATTCATCTAAATTCGCATTGCGAATATTGTCTTTGGCTTTCATTACTGCGGACGGAGCTTTGTCATAACCTTTTATAGTATAATGAAACTCTCTAACCTTTTTAAACAAGGAATCGGTGATTTGATCAAACAAATCATTATCCCAATCTTTCCATTTCTCAAATGCAAATTCTTTGCGATTGATATTAGCTGGAATATTACAAGCTATCATCGCTGCTTCCGCCAAGATTGTACCACTACCACACATCGGATCCATAAAATCGCTTTGTCCGTTCCAACCCGACATCAACAACATACCTGCCGCTAAAACCTCATTTATAGGAGCGATATTCGTAGCTGTTTTATAACCACGTTGATGAAGGGAATTTCCAGAAGAATCCAAGGCAACAGAACACATATCTCCTTGTATGTGAATATTTACTCTTAAATCCGGGAAATCTTTATCAATACTTGGTCGTTTTCCTGTGTCATTTCTAAATTGATCCACTATCGCATCTTTTGTTTTTAAAGCAACAAATTGCGAATGGTTAAAATTGTCGGAGTTTACGGTAGCATCAACCACAAAAGTCTGTTCTGCTGTAATATATTTAGACCAATCAATACTCTGAATTCCTCTATAGAGATTTTCTTCATTATAAACGGCAAATTGTTCGATCGGTTTTAAAATTTTCAAAGCAGTTCTCAAAGCTAAATTCGCTTTATACATAAACCCTTTATCTCCTTCAAAGCTCACCATACGAACTCCTTGTTCTACTCTTCTAGCTCCTAAAAGCTCCAATTCTCTGGCCAAAATTTCTTCAAAACCAAAAAACGTTTTAGCGACCATTTTAAAATTTTCCATAGG
The DNA here is from genome assembly GCF_019345525.1 of Flavobacterium sp. NKUCC04_CG. GTDB lineage: Bacteria > Bacteroidota > Bacteroidia > Flavobacteriales > Flavobacteriaceae > Flavobacterium. The sequence continues at coordinate 92,087 of NZ_JAHKRA010000002.1, forward strand.
CGTATTCCAAATCAGGAATATTTATTTTAAATATAATATTCCACAAAAATAGAGTAAATTTACAGGCTATAAAAGAAATTAAGCAACTCATGCAAAAAGATTCAACAAAATGGTATGCTTCGTGGTTTGACACATCGTATTACCATACCCTATATAAAGACCGTGATCACGAAGAAGCTCAATTATTCATGGATAATTTGACGCAATATCTAAATTTACCCGAAGAGGCAAAAATATTGGATTTGGCTTGTGGAAAAGGACGACACTCTATATACTTAAATCAATTGGGTTATGATGTAACTGGAGTAGATTTATCTCCAAATAGCATTCGAATTGCTCAAGAACACGAAAATGAAAAACTTCATTTTCACGTTCACGATATGAGAGAACCTCTGCCTCAACAATACGAAGCTATTTTTAATCTCTTTACCAGTTTTGGTTATTTTGACGACGAAACCGACAACATCAAAACCTTAAAAGCCATTCGCGACAGTTTAAGCGAGTACGGTTTTGCCGTTATGGATTTTATGAATGTAGATAAAGTCATACCCAATCTGATAGCCGAAGAAACCAAAACGGTTGATGGTATCGAATTTCACCTCAAAAGACGTTACGAAAACGGTTTTATAATCAAAGACATTTCGTTTGACGATAAGGGTGAGCATCATGATTTTACAGAACGCGTCCGCGCATTCCGATTGGAAGATTTTGAAAAAATGATGGAAGAGGCTGATATTAATTTACTGGATATCTTCGGTGATTACAAATTGAAAAAGTTTTACAAAGGAGAGTCAGAACGTCTAATTATGATTTTTAAATAAATGGTTTACATCCTTCCATTACTATCTATACTGATCGGTTATTTAATCGCTATTTTCTTGCGTCCAAAAAACAAGAAAAACCTAAAGTTACTATTAGCTTTTAGCGGCTCATTTCTACTGACACTAACGGTAACCCATTTGTTACCTGAAGTATATGCAGCAGCTGAAGGCTTAAATCACAGTGCCGCAGAACACGACCACAGTCATGATCACAGCAGCAGCATTGGCATTTTTATCATGATTGGAATCGTGTTTCAAATTGTTTTAGAATATTTTTCTAAAGGAGCAGAACACGGTCATGTACACTTACCCCAAAAGATGGAGGCCATGCCTTGGTTATTGTTTATCAGCTTGTGCCTACACGCCCTGCTAGAAGGCATGCCCCTAAGTCAACATCTCGACTTAGCTTGGGGTATAGCCATTCACCATTTACCGATTGCAGTAATCTTAACCACCTTTTTTATCAATGCGGGTATGGACAAAAGAAAAATACTCTTTTTTATGTTGGTATTTTCTTTGATGACACCATTGGGAACTTATGTTTCCGGAACCTTTATGGCACTGCAAAAATATTATGCTGAAATTTCAGCCATAGTTGTAGGAATCTTATTTCACATATCCTCAACCATTATATTTGAAAGTAACGAAGACCACCGTTTTAATTTGACGAAGTTAGCATCGATTATACTGGGAGTTATCGTGGCTTATTTTATATAAATCAGATTTAAAAAAACATCACATCTATTTAAAGATAAACACCCCATAAAACAGTAGTTTTATGGGGTGCTTTTTTATATGATAATGCCGTACTTATTTCTCAATAAGACGGTATGCTGTTAAAGCGTGTTTTAAAATTTCTGCAGAACGCAACAAATCTTCTTTCTTTAAAACATAAGCCAGACGAACTTGATCTAAACCAACACCGGCTGTCGAATAGAAACCGGCTGCCGGAGCTACCATAACTGTTTCACCTTGGTAGTCATAAGATTCCAAAATCCACTTCGCGAAATCGTCGGCATTTTTTACTGGAAACTTGGCTACACAATAAAATGAACCGTTAGGAACCCCCACTTGTACGCCTTCAATTTGCTGTAAGGCTTTGATAAATATATCGCGGCGTTCTTTATACTCCTCAATTACTTCATCAAAATAACTTTGTGGTGTATCTAGAGCAGCCTCAGATGCAATCTGAGCATAGGTAGGAGGACTCAATCGCGCTTGAGCAAATTTCATGGCTGTAGCCATCAATTCTTTGTTTTTAGACACAATACAACCGATACGTGCACCACACATACTATAACGTTTAGACACCGAATCGATCATAATTGCATTTTGTGCTATCTCCGGAAAACTCATAATAGACACATGGGTATGTTCCCCATAAGTAAATTCTCTATATACTTCATCGGCAATTAAAAACAAATCGTGTTTTTTAACCAAGTCTGCTAATTGAGCAATTTCTTCTTTTGAATACAAATAACCGGTTGGATTACCTGGATTACAGATCAAAATAGCTTTTGTCTTTGGCGTAATCAATTTTTCAAACTCCGAAATAGCCGGTAGTGCAAAATCGTTTTCAATAGAAGACATCACCGGAACTATAGTGACTCCAGTTGAAGTAGAAAATCCGTTATAATTCGCATAGAAAGGCTCTGGAATAATGATTTCATCATCGGTATCCATAGTACTACCCATTGCAAAAATCAAGGCTTCAGACCCACCGGTTGTGATGATAATATCTTCAACATTAATCGGTAAATCGTGTTTTTGATAATAGGCTGCCAACTTGGTTCTATAACTTTCAAAACCAGCTGAATGACTGTATTCCAAAACACTAATATCTGCTTGTTTCACTGCATTTAAAGCTACTTCAGGTGTTTTAATATCCGGTTGACCAATGTTTAAATGATATACTTTATTTCCTTTTTTCTTAGCAATTTCAGCAAAAGGAACCAATTTTCTAATTGGAGATTCGGGCATATTTTGCCCTTTTAATGATACTTTCGGCATTGTTATTTTGTTTAATCTATATTTATATAAATTTGTAAAACAAATGCCTAAACCACCTAAAACTATGCGATTCGGCTTTTATTTCTTAATTGTATATTGCAAATGTAAGCGATTTTATTTAGAGTTTTAAACAAAAAAAATACGCTACCAAATATTAAGTTAAATATATTTGAAAGCCCCTCAATTTGGTTATTTTTGTTGGATTATAAAAAAACCAAGAACAACAAAATCATGGATAAAAAAATTTTTGCCTTTTTTTCGTCTACCCGACTGATGGCTGTTTTATTTATTGTGTTTGCTGCTGCATTGGGTATTGGAACCTTTATTGAAGACCGCTACAATACGGATACAGCTAGAATCATGATATATAATGCCAAATGGTTCGAAGCCATTATGCTTATTTTCGTTTTTAACTTTATCGGTAATATCAAGCGTTACCAACTGCACAAAAAAGAAAAATGGGCTACTTTATTATTACACTTGTCCTTTATTTTGATTCTAACCGGTGCATTTGTTACCAGATACATCAGTTTTGAAGGAATGATGCCGATTCGCGAAGGTGAGGCATCCAACCATTTTTTTTCTGACAAAACGTTTTTAACAGTTATGGCTGATGGAGACTATCAGGGAGAGATGAAGCGATTGACTTTTGAAGAACCCAAATTGATGTCTGCCGCAACAGATAATTACTTCAAAATGAAAAAGGAATTCAATGGAATTCCCTTTGAAATAGAGTATAAAGACTACATCATGGGGGCTACAGAAGAAATTCAAGCCGATGAAAAAGGAGTGTATTTTTTAAAAATGGTAGAATCTGGCGATGGAGATCGACACGAACATTTTTTAAAAGAAGGAGAAGTTACCAGTATTCACAATGTACTGTTTGCCTTTAACCAACCCACTGCTGGTGCTATCAATATTCATAAAGAAGGTGACAATTATAGTATAGACACGCCTTTTGAAGGTGACTTTATGCGAATGGCAGATCAATTTAAAGGTGTAGTCGAAAAAGACAGCAAACAAGAATTGATGTTCCGTTCTTTATATAATGTAGCTGGAGCTCAATTCGTATTTCCAGAATTGCCTGCTAAAGGTAAAATCGTACTAAAATCAAGTGACGACTATAAAGATAATCGTGCTGAAAATGCTTTAATTCTAACAGTTCGCTCACAAGGGCAAGAACAAGAAGTTACTTTAAAAGGAAATAAAGGTCGTATGGGAGTACCTGCATCTATCCAATTGGGTGATTTGGAATTCACCATGATGTTTGGTAGTAAAACTTACGAAACCCCCTTTAAAATTCAATTGAATAAATTTATCGCTGCTAAATATCCAGGTACTGAAAAAAGTTATTCTGCTTTTGAAAGTCAAGTAACTGTAATTGCACCAGACGAACAATTTGACGCGCGTATATTCATGAATAACGTATTAGATTATAAGGGATACCGCTTTTTCCAAGCTCAATTTGACGAAGATGAAAAGGGAACCATTTTATCGGTGAATCACGACTGGTGGGGAACTTGGATTACTTATATTGGTTATACCTTTTTATACATTGCTATGTTAGCTATTTTATTCGACCGCAACACCCGTTTTAACGATTTGAGAAAAAAACTTAACAAAGTGAGAGAAAAGAAAGCCAAACTATTGACCGTGTTGATTTTGTTTTGCACTTTCGGTGTTTTTGCACAAAACAATCACAATCACAATATTCCCAATCTTCCACAACTAGACTCGTTACTGAACGCAAGTAAGGTTACGGAAGAACACGCGGCTCACTTCGGCTCTTTGGTTATTCAAGATGCCGGTGGTCGTATGAAACCGATCAATACATTCTCTTCTGAATTATTGAGAAAAGTGAGTAAATCTGATCATTATAAAACCATGAATTCCGATCAAGTTTTCTTATCCATGTCTCAATTTCCACAATTGTGGTACAATGTTCCTTTAATCGAGTTAAAAAGAGGAAACGACAGTTTAAGAGCCACCATCGGAGTAGATAAAAAAGCAAAATTTGCTGCTTTAGTACAATTTTTCGACGACAAAGGAAATTACAAATTAAGTAAATCACTTGACGATGCCAATCACGCAGGTGTAAAAAATCAGTTTCAAAAAGATTTTATTGAAGTAGATACTCGTGTCAACTTATTGTATTCGGCATTAAGCGGAAAAATATTAACGATTTTCCCTATTCCTGGCGACAGTAATAACAAATGGGTTTCATATTTAGAACTTAATGAGGCAGGATTAAAAGGAATGGACTCTCTGTACACCAAAGAAATTCTTCCTCTCTATATGACTTCTCTTTTAAAAAGTATAGAAACAAAGGATTACAAAGCAGCTGATGAGTTTTTGAATTCCCTACACGGTTTTCAAAAGAAATACGGTGCTGCTGTAATGCCATCAGATAACAAGGTTAAGGCAGAATTATTGTACAACAAATACGATGTATTCAAAACCCTCTACTCCTACTATATGTTAGCAGCTGTAGTGATGTTTATATTTATCATTATTCAAATTGTAAAACCTGCAAAATTTGCTCTTACAAGTATTAAAATATTAACCGTAGTAACTTGGTTTTTATTCGCTGCCCATACACTTGGTTTGGCGATGCGCTGGTATGTTTCTGGACATGCACCTTGGAGTGATGCCTATGAATCGATGATTTACGTAGGTTGGGCAACCATGTTATTCGGTTTGATTTTCGGTCGAAAATCAGAATTAACCATTGCTGCAACTGCATTTGTCGCCGGAATGATTCTCTGGACGGCACATTTAAACTGGATGGATCCCTCTATTGCAAACCTTCAACCCGTTTTAAATTCGTATTGGTTAATGATCCACGTTGCTGTAATTGTAGCGAGTTACGGTCCCTTTACCCTTGGAATGATTTTGGGTATAGTAGCTTTAATTTTAATGTTGTTTACCAACAGTAAAAACAAAGCAAAAATGGAGCTCAATATCAAAGAGATTACCTATATCAACGAAATGGCATTGACGGTGGGCTTAGTCCTATTAACCATTGGAAACTTCTTAGGAGGACAATGGGCCAATGAAAGCTGGGGACGCTACTGGGGATGGGACCCTAAAGAAACTTGGGCATTAGTTAGTATTATGGTTTATGCCTTTGTAATCCACATGCGTTTTGTTCCTTCTTTAAGAGGAACCTGGATTTATAATCTAATTAGCATCTTGGCTTTCTACGCTATCGTTATGACCTATTTTGGAGTAAACTTCTACCTAACCGGATTGCACTCTTATGCTAAAGGTGAAAAAATTGTTACTCCCGATTTTATTTATATTTCGATTGCCGCAATCGGCCTATTGGGATTGTTTTCCTACTTTAAATATAAAAAGTATTTTAAGAAATAAACGATTTTATCAAAAACACTCGATGCTACATCGGGTGTTTTTTTTTATTCTATAAGTAGCCAATATCTAGACCTAAGACCTTAAGCTTACTTAAGAAAAGCTATTGAACTCAGTTGCCAGTAGCTACAGCAATTATATAACAAACAAAACGTGCTGAATAGCTTATAACGAAACCGCTTATGGCTGTACTTATACTTGGGAAGCATTTGCTTTAAAAACCCGTATAAACCAAAAAAAGCTACCTCTCGGTAGCTCTTTCATCTGTGAAATATTTTAAAGTAAAGTTACTTATTTTCCTAAGAAAATTTGAAAACCAACAGCAACTCCTAAACCATTTTGCGCCGATGCTGTAGAAGCATTAGATTTACTATAGTTGTATCCAACCTCTGCCTCTAAAGCAACGTTACGAGATACAAAGTGAGAATAACCTAATCCCACACCAAAGGCAAAAGAAGTTTCATTATTGTTTTCTCCTGTTGCAGAAGCACCACTAATACCCAATTTACCATTTCCATAGAATCTACCAGTTTCACTAGCTCCTTCAGGGAAATAATAACGAGCAAAAGGCATAAAGGTATAATTCCATACATTATCACCACCTTTAACCGTTTGGAAACCTACTCCGGTTTCTAAACCAATCGCAATACCATCTGTAACAAAATACCCAGCTTTTGGCATTACATTAATGTTGAAGTTTTCTCCTTCAAAACTGTAACCCAAAGATCCAACCGCTCCTCCTACCATCCAATTCCCTTTTTTAATAGGACTCATTCCTACTTTTTCGGATAATTTAGGAGCCTCAATAGAGTTAATTGTTGATTTAACTGTGGACTGAGCGTTTGCCGATACTAATCCGCCTAATACTAAAGCAGACATCAAAAATAAATTTTTCATAGAATTACTTTTTTAAAGTTTTAGTTAAATAATGAAATTTAATTATTACTAATTTAAGGAATTTTAAATTTAATAACTAATAAAATTCAAAATAAAAATTATTTATTTGATTAGTAATAATACAAACATCATACCACATTGGAGTAATTTTTAAAAAATTATATTAAATTCCTTTAACTTTACATAATTTCCAATAAATAATACATTTACCTATTCCTGGTTATTCTCATTCTGAGAAGCGTGGTATTTCCTAGTAATTTCCTTGATTTTCTGTTTGCGTTCGAGTTCCGCATCTTTGATTTTACGTTTCTTTTGGTCCTCCTTTTTCTTGTGGTTTAATCGGTTGGTTTCATTTCTTCTACTCATTTGCTAACTCTCGTTTTATTTGCATTAAACTTTTATCGGTGGTTATCATTTCCCCAATTATGATTTTTCTTGTGGAAATAATATCCACTATATCTAAATATTTTGCCCAATCATCGGCAAGTAATATTTCTTTAATTTGCTTGATTCGCTTAGCCGTTTCAGTTGCTGATCTAAAAATAATAGACAATTTCTCATTGGGCGATAAACTTCCTTTATGTTGATACAAGACTTCTTGCTTGTCAAAATCCACTATGATAAAAAATAGTTTTTCGCTTTCATTATTGGGATAAAAATCCGACCAAAGTGCATATCCCCACTTATAGCCATTTTGCAGCTTGCCGACGCTGATTAAACGCCAACGGCAATTCGCCGCCCTCCCCCAGTGGTTGGAATATCTAAAAACGCCTAAATCATCAAAATAATAAGTACTTCCCGATTCGCTTTTATAATTAGCGGATTTCGCGGGCACAGCATCAGCCATTACTTCGCGAAATTCACAAAAGGTATGTTTAAAAAAATTGTAACGGTTATATTTTTTCATCAATCCTATAGGGCTGCTTTATCATTTATAATTCTTATTCCCTTTTCAATCATCACCGCTTTGGCTTCCTCCAAGCCTTCTTTAGAGATAGCCTGTGTTGCAAAATTTAAAAAATAAGTCTTAAATCCTGCTGCCGCTGCATCCATAGCTGAGTAATAAACACAAAAGTCCGCTGCTAAGCCCGCTATATAAACCTCTTTAATTTGACGACCTAGTAGGTAGGCAGCCAATCCAGTATCCTTGCGTTTTCCATTGTCGAAAAAGCCACTGTAGGAATCGACAGTACTATCCATGCCCTTCCTAAAAATAGCCTCTACGCATTTGGAATCCCAAGCCGTTGAGAATTCGGCACCTGCGGTATTTTGCACACAATGAACCGGCCAAAGTACTTGCGGCAATCCGTGTAAATCAATGAGATCGTAAGTTTTATGATCGGGATGTTCCGAAGCAAAACTCTGATGGTTATACGGATGCCAATCCTGAGTAGCTACGACTAAATCGAAATACGGTTGAATCTCATTAATAATCGGTATAATTTTATTGCTATCGGGAACCGCTAAGGCGCCCTCTTCTAAAAAATCATTTTGAAGATCTACTACTATCAATGCTGTCATCACTTATTCTTTAAAAAAAACTCGCTCTAAAAAGAGCGAGTTAGTTCAACATACTATTATTTTTCAAATGTTTTTAAGGTCTCCACGATGATTCGAACACAATCTAAAATTTGTTCTTCATTCATCACCAACGGAGGTGCAAAACGGATAATATTACCATGTGTCGGTTTGGCTAACAAACCATTGTCGCGCAAGGCCAAACAAATGTTCCAGGCTGTATCACTTTCCTCTGTATCATTGATTAGGATTGCATTTAACAAACCTTTACCTCTAACCAAATTACAGATTGTACTGTTTTCTATATATTCGTTTAGTTTAGATCGAAACAGTTGCCCTAAAGTTTCTGCATTCTCTGCTAAATTTTCTTCTTCAACCACTTCCAATGCGGCAATAGCTACCGCAGCCGCTATCGGATTTCCACCAAAAGTAGAACCGTGCTGTCCCGGTTTGATTACTCCCATGATTTCGTCATTTGCCAATACAGCAGATACGGGATAAGCACCTCCAGAAAGCGCTTTACCCAAAACCAGTATATCCGGTTTTACATTTTCATGGTCCACAGCCAAAAGTCTTCCCGTTCTAGCGATACCGGTTTGAACTTCATCAGCTATAAACAGAACCTTATGTTGTTCACATAAAGCTTTCGCCTGAGCCAAGTAACCCTCAGATGGAACAAAAACTCCAGCCTCACCTTGTATCGGTTCTACTAGAAAACCAGCGATATCCTTATTTGCCTCTAAAGTATTTTTTAACGCTTCAATATTATTGTATTCAATGGCTATAAATCCCTCTGTAAAAGGACCGTAGTTTTTACGAGCATCCGGATCATTAGAAAACGAAATAATGGTAGTGGTACGTCCGTGGAAATTGTTTTCACAAACCACAATTTTTGCTTGATTTTCAGCTATCCCTTTCTTTTCATAAGCCCATTTACGGCATAATTTTAAAGCGGTTTCGACAGCCTCTGCACCCGAATTCATCGGTAACACTTTGTCAAATCCGAAAACTTCTGTTATTTTCTTTTCATAAACCCCTAACTTATCGTTGTAAAACGCTCTTGAAGTCAGCATTAAAGTTTGTGCTTGATTCGTTAATGCAGCAACAATTTTCGGATGACAATGACCTTGATTAACAGCAGAGTACGCAGATAGAAAATCATAATATTTTTTCCCCTCTACATCCCAAACATATACGCCTTCTCCCTTGGTCAATACAACCGGTAAAGGGTGATAATTATGGGCTCCATATTTGTCTTCTAACGCAATAATCTCCTGTGAAGTTAATTTTTGTGACATTGTTTTAATATTTTGAATTAGTAGTCTATAAATTATACTGCAAATTACTCAAAAAATAAGAAAAAAACCTATTCTTTAAGGTAAAACAGCAAGGGCGCGAAGAAGATTTTACGAGATCATACACACATCAATTTCATTGAGTTATTAAGATTAAAAATGAATAATCAATTATTTTATTTCAAAAGAAGTAATAAATCAAACAAAGAGTTATTTTTGCGGCATGAGAAAAAAGACAGAAAGAATCGTATTCGAAAACGTAGAAGTCCTTGATGCAGGTGCAAAAGGCGTTTCGGTAGCTAAGGCCCCAGATGGAAAAGTAATTTTTATTCCAAATGTAGTTCCCGGGGATGTAGTAGATGTGCAAACCGTTAAAAAACGCAAGGCGTATTATGAAGGAAAAGCCATCAACATTCATCAACTTTCAGAACACCGAATTGAAGCGGTTTGTAAACACTTTGGTGCTTGCGGTGGTTGCAAATGGCAAAACATGAATTACAACCAACAGTTGTTTTATAAAAACCAGGAGGTTTACAACAACCTTAAGCGAATTGGTAAAATAGAATTACCAGAATTTGAACCTATTGCAGCATCTGAAAAAACCTTTTTCTATCGCAATAAAATGGAGTTCTCGTTTTCAAATGCGCGTTGGTTAACTGACGATGAAGTTCAAAGTGGTGAAGAATTTGGTAAAGAAAATGCTTTGGGATTCCATATTCCAAAAATGTGGGATAAAATTCTAGACATTCAAAAATGCCATTTACAGCAGGACCCTTCCAACGACATTAGAAATGAGGTGAGACGTTTTGCCAACGCCAACAACATTGCCTTTTTTAATCCAAGAGAAAATAGTGGGCTATTGCGTACATTAATGATCCGTACCGCTTCTACGGGAGAGATTATGGTATTGATACAGTTCTTTTACGAAAACAAAGTAGAACGGGAACTATTAATGAATTTCTTAGCGGAACGCTTTCCTGAAATTACCTCACTTCAATATGTGGTTAATGGAAAAGCCAACGACACCATCTACGATCAACAAGTAAAACTTTTTAAAGGTCGCGATTATATTTTGGAAGAAATGGAAGGATTAAAGTTTAGCATTAATGCAAAATCATTCTATCAAACCAATTCCGATCAGGCTTACGAATTATATAAAATTACAAGAGATTACGCTGGATTGACGGGAAATGAAATCGTATATGATTTATATACTGGTACGGGAACAATTGCCCAATTTGTTTCGAAATTAGCCAAAAAAGTAATTGGCGTAGAAGCCGTTCCCGAAGCGATAGAAGATGCCAAATTAAATGCAACTCGCAACGAGATTACCAACTGTGAATTTTATGTTGGAGATATGAAAAATGTATTTAATGACTCCTTTATCGAAGAACACGGTCATCCTGATGTCATCATTACCGATCCTCCAAGAGACGGTATGCACAAAGACGTAGTCGCGCAAATTTTAAAAATTGCGCCTCAAAAAATCGTTTATGTAAGTTGTAATTCTGCAACTCAAGCACGTGATTTGGCCTTGATGGATGAAATGTATCAAGTAACTAGAGTTCGTCCAGTCGATATGTTTCCACAAACCCATCACGTCGAAAATGTTGTTTTATTAGAAAAGAGAAGTTTATAATTAAAAACAATTGATTTTAGGGGTCCCTGTTCGCAAGTTTAGAGTCCCAAATCGTATTTTTATAACTTATATTAAAAAAGCATTGCTATTTGCAATGCTTTTTCTTTATGATGCCTTTAGATTTATTACTTTTGAAGAATTAAAAAAACAACAATACCCTAGTGTTTAAAAAAGCAGTCGTACAATTGTTGTGTTTATAATATTTTGATATAAAAGGCAAATCGATAAGATTAAAAAAAATAATTTCAAATTATGAAAAAACTAGGTTTTTACAGTGGTGTGCTGTTAATCCTCTTGGCAATTAGCGGTTGTGAGAAAGATGATATTTGCGCAGAAACAACACCTACTACTCCCAGTATATTTATCCGATTCTTCGATAGACTTGATCCTATACGGCCCAATTCTGCAGGGACTTTAGTCTGTTATGAAATTGGTAACCCTAAAAAAATACTGCGTTCGGGTAGTGAAGTTAAATTACCATTGCGTTTGGACAGCAATGAAACTACCTGGATTTTGGAATTGACTACGTTAAACAGCGCTGGTAAAGAAGATGTTAAAAAAGACACTTTAACCTTTAAATACGGTATTGAAACTACTTATTTAAGCAAAGCTTGTGGGTATATAAATACCTTTAATTTAGTAGATAATTCGACAGCAAACCCCAATCCTAAGTTAAACAAGGAAGGTCAAGGAAATTGGATTAATCGATTCCAACTTATGTCCACTAATATTAGTACAGAAATAGATGAGCACATTAAAATATATTATTAGTTTAGGGTTTGTTTGCCTTTCAAGTATCGGATCGGCCCAAGACACTATAACTCCCTTTTATCCACAGCGCTATGGCCTCCGTGTAGGTACTGATTTATATCGAGCAGCTAGAAACTTTTATGACAAGGATTATAACGGATTTGAAATAGATGCCGACTATCGATTAAGCAAAAGATGGTTTGCAGCTGCTGAATTGGGAAAGGAGAAAATCACTAAAGATGAAGATCAATTAAACTTCACCACCAACGGTAGCTTTATTAAAGTAGGTGTCGATTTTAATGCACATCAAAACTGGATGGATTTAGAAAATATGATTTATGCCGGTTTTAGATATGGTTTTTCTTCATTTTCTCAAAATCTCAATTCCTATACGATTTACAGTCCCAATTCCTATTTTGACAAAACCTTGGAAACACCCAATAAAAAGTTTAGTGGATTAACGGCGCATTGGCTTGAATTTGTCGCTGGAATACGAACGCGAATTTTTGACAATGTTTTTCTGGGTTTTAGCGTTCGATTAAACGGCTTAGTCTATCAGAAAGAGCCTGAAAATTTTGAAAACTTATATATACCTGGCTATAACAAAAAGTATAGTGGCGGTATTGGAGTTGGCATGAATTATTCCATTTCATATTTAATACCTTTATACAAATCGCAAAAAGTAGTTATTCCCCCTGTTGAAGTAAATCCTTTAGAAGAAAGTAAACCGTCCACAAATAAAAAATAAAATATTGACTAGAGGCTGTCCCAAAGGACAGCCTCTTTTGTTTTATAACATTCCCCTCCTTTAGACAACTGCCCAAAGGAGGGGTAGTGTTCTACTATATAAGTAGTTCACCCGCTCCCCTTGGTTAAATCGCTATTTTCCCTTTAACTTCCTTTGTAATCTCACTTTTAAAATAAAAGCAACATACTTATATTCAGTACATTAAAAACCATGTAGTCGTTTTGTAGACACCCAGAATTTAATTGTTAAACAACCACACTTTACCTTTGTACCAATTAATAATTCTAATAAATAAAACTATGAAAAGAGACATTTTTAAAAACTTCTTAAAAGTAACTTTCGCATTAACCGCTTTTATTGCATTCTACGCTTGCAGCAGTAGTGACGATAACGGTGGGTCAACCATTGGGGATTATAAAACCACACCTGTGACCTATATGGAAGGGACCTTTAGCGGATATTCTGGTAAAAATGAGGCTACAGCAATAGTCGAAATTGTTGATGGAGAAAAAGCGTTAATCATACTAACTAATAATGTTACTGGAGTCAAAAACACAGCCACCGTTTATGTGGAGGGTGTATTGATGCTAGAAGGTATTGATCCAACCGTTATGACCGTTGCGGGAGAAATACCAAGTGTTGCCTACAACCACAAAACCAAAAAGTTAATTATCGCTGGAAGACAAGGAGGTGTTACCATGACTTTTTCCGGTAATAAAATATAAATAGGTGTTTTTTAATTTATTTTAACAAAAATAGAGGTACTTGTTTGTTATTAAACAACAGTATCTCTATTTTTTTTTTATAAATTGCATTGACTTAACGGTAACAATTAGATCTATGCGACTTCGTTTTTTTATTTTATTTTGCTTATGTCCTTGTATTTCTTGGTGTCAACAAAAAATTATCGATTCACTTGAAAATATAGTTCAAAGCAAAACGATTGCTGTTCGAGACAAAATAATTCCACTGTCGGAACTCGCACTATATAAAAAAAATGATACACTCCTATCAATTAAAAATGGCGAGCAAGCTATTGCATTAGCCAAACAGCAAAATGACCCTCAATACGAAGTATATGCCTATTCCAATATGGGCTTAGTATATTCGTTATTGGGTCAAGTAAATAAAACGTATCGGTTTATTGATTTAACAACACAAGCCATAGAAGACACTTCTAAAAAGGATGCACAAGCCTTTGGCTACAACAGCATTGGCTTAATGAAATTAAATTTGGGAGACAAGGAAGGATTAGAAGCTATATATACTTCTCTTAGTTATGCAGATAGAGAAAACAATAAGTTAATTGCCTACAACTACACTATTCTTGCCAATTATTATTTAGCTGATATTGAAAATGCAGAAAAATACTCAAAACTTGCTGTTGAAAAGGCTTTAAAAAGTAAGGATCCTCATACCTTATGTTATGCCTATTCCATAAGAGGGGTGCGTTATTTAGCAGAATTTGAGAGAACCAAAGAATACAAACTGTTAGATCAAGCATTGGTCAACCTTAAAAACGCTTTTGAAGTTTACGAACAAAATCCCGGCTATGTTCGCAACAGTTCATGTATCAATATAATTGCCAACCTGTTATACACCTATCAATTCAAAAATGAATTAAAACCCGATTCAGAAAATCTCGAATCCGTACGATTCTATTTGGCAAAAGCCTTGGCTATGCCGATGGAAGAAAATGAAGATTTTGTGATCAATCGTCGGATGATTGAAATTAAAGCCGAAATGATATACGGCAATTATAGAGAAGCCGAAAAATTATTCTTAGCGTTAATTCCAATCGTTTCCACTTATCCCAAACAATTTCGAAATAAGTACGAACTCAACCATCAATTAGCCCAACTGTATGACAAGATGGGCGAATACCAGAAATCCATCCAAAGCTATAAAATTGCTTTTCAGTACTATCAGCAGTACTATGACGATAAATATACCAAAATCGGTCAACAACAACATGCCAAATTTGAAATTACGAAAAAGGAAATCGAATTTAAGAGAAAACAAAACCTACTATATGTCGGCTTAGGGGTTATCACTTTACTCCTAATTCTATTTATCGCTTTTATAATTAACTTTATCAAACACAAAAAAGAAGAGATTCGGCTGCTTGAAAAACTTAAGGAAGAAGAATCTAAAAGTCTTGAAATTGCCAAAATCAATGCAGAGCTGTACGCACACCTCAAAGCCGAAGAAGCCCATCGATTACAGAAAGAGGTCTTGGCCAAAGGAATACAAGTTACGCACAAGAATAATATACTGCAACACTTACAGCAAAACATTCAAAACACGACTGCTTTAAACAAGCGCGAATTGGTTAATATCATAAAAACGGAGCAACGCTTGGATAAGAATTTTGAAGAATTTGAAAACATCATCAAAAAAACTCATCCCGAATTTTACAGTCGTTTACAAGAACACGCAGCTCAAAAATTAACCGCTTTGGATTTAAAATACTGCGTATATATATTTATGAAAATGCCCTCCAAAGAAATGTCTGATTTATTACATGTCGAACTAAAAACGATTCGAATGAATAAGTACCGATTAAAACTCAAATTTAAATTGACCAAATCGGATAATCTGGAAGCGTTTATTCAAAATATTATCTGATCAATATCAATGCTATTATAAACGACAATCTCCGTTAAAGATCAATTCCTAAATATTACTTGCTTTTAACCAACTGCATTTGAATGGTGTCCCCATATAAAATCCAATCCCATTGCAACTGTTTTTTATTGTTCACACTAACTCGAATCGGAATAGTATCGGGCATTTGAGGATTTCGCTCATAGGAAATCACTGTTAAATCATCAGTACCGGATTCGTATTGATACGTCAAAAACAACGAGCGGGCATCTTCATATACGAAGGGATTTGGACAGAGATAAATCTGCTTATTGTTCTCAAAATAAACCACTTTCCACGCGGTTGAATCTTGAACCCAATCATTCTTTAACATGGTTTTTCCATTTCTACTCAGGCTATTCACTTCCCATTTCCCCACATACTTTTCATCCGTTTTATTTTTGTTTACAACATAGAAAACAAATCCGAAAGCCAAGCCTATACTCATTATTCGTGCGGTATTGCGCAAACTCGGTTTACACACTTCTGGCAGCTTGTTTTTATATTCGTAAAACAACTCGATCAGTTCTTTGCGATATAAAGAAAGTAAATAAATCAAAACCGATGTATAAACCACCGAATTGATAAATGCTCCTATAGATATTTGATAGAATTGATTGATTAAAACCACATTTAGCATAATGGGCAACAAAATCGCTACTCCGGCAAGTGTTGTTCTACGGAATAATAAAAGAATTCCACCTCCTATTTGACATAGACCTATTATAACACTAAGTTCAATCGAATAAGCAAAATAATTCCATGTCAATTGAGATCCTGTTAAAGTACTCACTAGGGAATCATCTAAGTGAAACGACGATACAAACTGTGCATTAAACAATTTTGCAAATCCATAAATCGACAGAAAAAAAGCAAGAAGGTATCTTAAAATTCCTTGTAGCCAAGCGTGAATTCTTTCCGAGTTTAAATTTTGTTTGCGTTCTCCTTTGTGCCAGTAAATCGTAAAAACTAAGGCGAAAACCACCGAAGCAACCCAACTTGACAGCATCATCATCGGAAAGTATTGCATGATTTTTTGAGGCAAAACAGTTACAAACCCCAATAAAAAATTAGTTATTGAAACGGCTGTTAAAAGGGTTTCGATAAACTTTTTAAACCAACTACTTCCATTAGTTGTCTTCATATATTTAACTATTTTCTTGCGCCAAAGTTAAGTGTTCAAATTTAATTTTATGATTTTTTATTATAAAAAATAAGTTTTATTTAAGAAAAAAAACTTAAACCATAACTACAAGCCCTTAACTATTTAAAAAACCACAATCATCTGTGGTTATATTAAAATAAAACAATGTTTTTAGGATAAAATAATCGGCTTCTATATCCATTATGTTAAAATAACCAATACCTTTACTTAACTACTTTTAATCCTTCGTCAAAAAAGAACCGATTATGAAACAACCACTAATTTTATTCCTCTCCCTAACTTTACTTTTAGGTGCTTGTAAAAAAAACAATACTAACGAAGCGATTGCCGATGCTATATATTTTGGAGGTCCCATCTTAACAATGGAAGATGAAACACCCGAAGTGGAGGCAATTTTAATCAAAAAAGGGAAAATATTATTTGCCGGCACTAAAGCAGAGGCCGATCGTTTTATCGACGATAAAACCGAACGAATAGATTTAGCCGGAAAAACCTTAATGCCGGGATTTATCGATGTACACGGACATTTAACCTCCAGAGCAGGCATGATGCAAGCGGTAGATTTATCACCTACTCCCTATGGCACTGTAAATTCAATTATAGACTTACAAAACACACTGAGAAAGCAGCTTGAGAAAACTCCGTTAAAAAACGACCAACCCCTTATTGGCAATGGTTATGACGATGCCATTATGGTTGAACACCGTCATCCTACCAAGGAGGAATTAGATGCTGTCAGCACCACAGTACCTATTATCGTCATCCATGCCTCTGGGCACGCCAGTGTTGGAAACAGTGCTTTATTGGCACTAGTAGGGCTTAACGATCAATCAAAAGACCCCGTTGGTGGGCATTTGGGGCGTTATCCAAAAACGGGGAAACTCAACGGGAAATTGGAGGAAAATGCCAGTTTTATCGCCCTATTAACTTTAATGAAAAAAATGAATCCCACAGGCGATGCATCAGTTAATGACAGTGAAGACAGTTACCAATTGGGAGCCGATACTTTACAATCACAATCCCTTCAAAACTTAGTAAAAGCTCAAGAGGAATGGTTGAGTTATGGACAAACGACCATTTGTGATGGTAGAACGATGGGTGAAAGTTTGGGTTTACTTAAAGAAGCAGCGTCTAAAAGGCTATTTAAAGCAGACATCGTTTACTTTCCCGATTACGAAAATGTAAAAAAGGATTTCGAGCAACTGAAACCCGACTATATGAAATACCATAATCGCTTAAAATTGGCGGGGTTTAAATTTTCAAACGACGGTTCTCCACAGGGAAAAACGGCTTGGTTAACACAACCCTATTTAGTACCTCCTGAAGGACAAGGTTCCGATTACAAAGGTTTTCCCATATTTACAGATGATGTTTTATATGCCGATTTAAAAACCTTGTTTCAAAATAATATTACAGCCCAATTACACGTTAATGGCGATGCCGCTATCGACCAAGCTCTCAGGGTTATTCAAAAATTAAAAGACGAGGGAATCTACAAGCCGGAGCTACGCGTGACTTTAATTCACGTACAAAACAGCCGTCCCGATCACATTCAAAAAATCAAGTCCCTTGGACTCATCCCTTCCTATTTTTCTACCCATACCTATTTATGGGGTGATTGGCATTATTCAAGCGTTTTTGGACCGGAACGTGCGGCTTTTATCAGTCCAGCACAGTCTGCTTTAAAAGCGGGAATTCCCTTTACCATACATCACGACGCTCCGGTTACACCTCCCGATTTGATAACAGCCGTTTATGCAGCCGTAAATCGAAAAACTAGATCCGGACGTATATTGGGTCCCAACGAACGAATTTCAACTTTAGAAGCCTTAAAAGCGATTACCATCAAAGGAGCCTACCAGTTGCAAGAGGAAGACCGCAAAGGCTCACTAAAAGTTGGAAAATTAGCAGATATGGTCATACTAAGCCAAAATCCCTTGACCATACAACCTGAAAAAATAAGAGATCTCGTCGTTATGGAAACGATTAAAGAAGGCTTAAGCGTTTATAAACGCAAATAGTATTGTCAACGACAACAATAAACAAAAGAAATGGCTGTCTCTATAAGACAGCCATTTCTTTTATAACCCTAATCATCAATTACTATTTTGTTTCTACTACTGGTGCTGTGCCCGCATTAGCAGCATTAGGAGCGGCATTGGTGTCCGCTTCCAAAGCGGCTTGCTTAGCCAATTCTATTTGTCTGGCTTCTTCCACATCCTCCTCATCGGGTTTGTCTTCCATTTCCTCCTCTTTATAACGCCCGAGTTTGATATTAAACTTATCCGCAGTTCCAGTAATACGCATAGGGATACCGATAATTCCCAACGGAGGTAATCCCAATCTAAATCCAATATTCATCTTACCATCTAAAGTAACTTGCCCTTCAAATCGCGGTCTAAATCCTGCCATTTTCATACGGGTTCTCTCTATGGTCATCACATTGTTTTTTATGCTGGTATTGATATCTACTTTTGAAACACTACCGTCCTCTAAGGAATTCATGTCCGTTTTATCCGCTATGGAATTAAGTAAGTTAAAACCTTTGAATTGAATGTTCTCTAAAGTCATGGTTCCACTACCTTCCAAGGTATTCATTATCGGAAACATGTCTCCATTTAAAGTACCGTTTAATTTGTACTTAAGAGAGACTACTCCATAGGCATCCTTGGCCATACTCGCCATTTCTCTAAAGAGTTTAACCTCTTTATAAGCACGTTGAATATCGAAATTAGAAGCGTCTATTTCATAATCAAAATGCGCTCTAGAATACGAGGAGGGCTTATAACTTGCTTTCATATTGACTTGAGTACCTACCAAATCAAAATTGGCCTGATTAACCACGACTTTACCCTTTTGAGTAACAAGATTACCCACAAAGTTTTTCAACAGCAAATCGCTGTATTTGATTTGTTTAATATCGGCATTGAACTCCATATTATATAGGGATGGAATCATCACAACACCGGCATTGGAAACAGCCTTGGACGAGGCTTTTACAGGTGTAGGAGCTGCGAATACCATAAACTCATCGACATTTAAGGATTTACTCTTAAAATCGAACTTTCCTTGTAGCTGCCCATTATCAGTCGTGACAAATTGAATAACATTGGACAAATGCCCATTCATCGAAAACCGAGAACTTCCATAAGTTGCTCTAAAATCTTCAAAAAGCATTTTTTCTTTAAAGAACTTAAATACTCCCTTTTTGATATTCAAAGGTTGAGGAAAGAGTTCCGATTTTAAGAATATGCGGTCCACAATCAATTGTCCACTATTTCTAAGTTTATTATAATTTCCTGCAACTGCATCACTTTGCAGCCCCCTTAAAGATAAATTGGTTTGTATAAGACCGTCGACATTTAATCCCTTTATTTTAAACAATTTGTAAATATTTCCAATATTCAAACTTCCTTTAGAGTTTATATGGTATCTCAAATTGTCTAAATTATACAAATCCGCATCAATTTTAAACGGCTCTCCTGCTAAAGTAAATTGGATCGGTAACACTTTAATCAACAAATCGCTATACGATCCTCGTTTACTACTGATATAAGTTTCGATATCTATGTTTTCAAGGGGCAATTCAGGCAGGTCTAACATCTTGATATATCCCTGATGTACTTTGACTACAGAATTGGTTATTGGAAAGCGTTTTTTAAGCGGTTCATAGGTTCCCTTTGCCACTACATCTACCAAAATATCACCGCGCATTTCAACTCGATCCACAGGTACAAATTTCGAAATTTCAGCCAAATTTAGTTGTGCTTGAATATTGGCATCTAAATCATAATTCTTTAGATTTTTAATTTCTAAATGCCCTTTAATAAAATTCGTTAAGGCTTGAGCTGATAAATTTTGAACGCGTATTGAAGTGTTTTGATATATACTGTCTTTGGCTTCGGCCAACAAGTTGAAATTGATTTGCTCCAAAGCAGCTGGCAATTGCGCCATTTTAAAATAACCGTCTTTTATTTGACCGTCAAGTTTAAACTTTGGAATACTCGTGACCAAGGTATCGATTTGATTTTTTCGCAATCCTGAAATCACAACAGCTCGGGCATACTGGCCCTCCATTTCGAAGTCCAAATCCAATTGTCCTGCTAAATCCATCTTCTGCAAGCCTATTGCCTCTTGCAATACCTTTAAATCCAAAGAACTTTTTAAGGCGCCAGAAACGATAGGAGACTCCAAGCCCAAAATGTGAAAACTTCCTTTTGTCAGTTTGTTTTTAAGGCTAAAATCCAAACTATTTATATCCACTTTTAAACGTTCTAAATCCAAATCTGGCAAATCCAAATTAAAATCCAAATTAAAATTCTTAAGTGGGTTTTGCATCTTGTTATAAGCTACAGAACCATCCTTAATTTTTAATCCAAACTTCACACTTGGTTTAATGTTTTCCTCGGCTATATACTGACCTTTTAATTGAAAGATAACATCCGATATACCGCTAATTTCCGTTTGATCCAACCACGATTGGTATTCCGTTGGTAAAAGTGATAGTAATTGCTCTAGTTTCCCATTAGAGGACACCACATCAAAAAGCAAGTCATATCCCTTGTCTAAAAATCCAAATTTACCTTTGAAAGAAACAGGTAATTCTTTAATTCTTAAATCGTTTTCTTCAAAGAAAAAATTAAGGGATTTGGTATCAATTTTAGTGATTAATTTAGCCGAAACAGGTTTTTGTTTTACATAGGCCACCCCGTCAAAAATCAAATCAAACGATTCCATTTTTGCTAATGTTTTTAATTCAAATACTTCTGAACTCAAATCACCGGTCCCCAAGTAATTAAAACCTTTTGCCTCAATTTGAAGTTTGTTTGCAATATCCTGATAAAATATATGAGCATTAGTGATTTTTATCTTTTCAATTCGCAAATCAGTTGCATCATTATCTTTCTTTACCTTATCTTCTTCACTGATCCAAATATTATAATTGGCATTTCCAGCCGAATCCACTTGGACATGGAATTCAACATCGTCTAAATAAACCGTATTAAGCTTTATTTTATCTTGTATCAAGCTCCATAAATCAACACCGAATGAAATCGAACTCGCCTGCAATAAGGTTTTATCTTCAAACAGACCTACACCTTTGATTTCGGGTTTTTCAACAGTAACCGTGAGCAAGGGGAATTTTTTGTAAAAGGACAAGTCAATGGTTTCAAAATCCATTTTGGCCTTAATGTTTTCATTGGCCAAATCCCTAATACTTTTAGTAATGCTGTCCGCGAAAAACAATGGAATAACATACATCAACAACAAAATTGCTGTTATGGTAATTCCCGTTATTTTTAAAGCTTTGACCAGTTTGTCTTTTATTCCCTTTTTATTCGTTTCCATATAATCTATTGAACAGCGTGCAAAGGAACGATTTTACTAGTACAAATAGAAGTATATGTAAGCAATATTTTAATTGAGTTTACAAATTGAGAATCCAAATATTAATACAGCCGTTTATAATCATTAGCAAAGCAGTTAATACAACAATACCGCATTATATATTCGCTATAGGTGCATATCGTTTATACAACTTGCTTCCTTATCGTGTAATTTCTTACAGTATAAAGCCAAACAGACGTCACTACTAAAATGTATTTAGCAGTTAGTAGCTGATCTCAAAAACAAATACATTTTTGCTTTTTTGAATGAACGAAGTTGATTCAATCCAAAAACACCACTGCAAACAAACTAATTGAAAGGTAAAAGCAAATCAATTAACTACGAAAAACTTAGGTAAACACTAAATTCTACTATAAAAAAATAGGTCAAAAACTCATTTTTAAAGTTTTTGACCTATACTTTTAATAAATCCAATGACTTTACAATTAAAATCACAAGGATTATATATTAAATGATTTTACTGTTTCCATTTTTATAAATAGGCTATTTAGCTTGTTTTAAAGCCCTTAAATACAAGTTTTCGTAATGTGGCAATACTTGGTCGATATTAAATTTCTTTGACACTTCTTTAGCATGTTGTTTAAAGGTTTCCAAAGTATGCTCATCTCTTAATATGGTGAGCGCATTTTTAATCATATCCTCTACATCGCCTACATTACTCAGAAATCCGGAATAGCCCTGTTCGTTTACTTCTGGTAATCCTCCAGAATTACTTGAAATAACTGGTACAGAACACGCCATGGCTTCTAAGGCAGCTAATCCAAAACTTTCGGTTTCTGACGGTAATAAAAACAAATCAGAATACCATAAAATTCTATCGACTTCATTACTATTTCCGAAAAATATAATCTTGTCGTATATGCCTAACTCCAAAGCCAATTGCTCCGCTTTTTCCTTTTCTGGACCATCACCGACCATCATTAATTTGGCTGGAATTTCTTTTTGTATTCCATTAAAAATTAAGATCACATCTTTGATTCTCTTAACTTTTCTAAAATTACTAATATGTGTTATGATGCGCTCTTCCGGCACAGCCATAGCCGAACGTTTACATTCCAAATCGTCAAATTGTTCGTAATGTTTTTGTTCTATAAAATTGGGAATCACTTGAATTTCCTTTTGAATATCGAATAATTCGTAGGTTGACTTTTTTAAGTTTTCAGAAACCGAAGTCACAAAGTCAGAATGATTAATACTAAAGCTTACAGCTGTTTTATAAAAAGGGTGATTACCGACTAATGTAATATCTGTACCGTGTAAGGTCGTTATCATGGGTAAGGATATCCCTTGCTCCAACAACATTTGTTTGGCCATATAACCCGCATAGGCATGAGGTATAGCATAATGTACATGCAAGACTTCAATTCCATACAGTTTTACCATATCGACCAATTTGCTAGACAAAGCCAATTCATAGGGTTGATAATGAAACAAAGGGTATTCGGGAACGTTGACTTCGTGATAAAAAATATTGCTATTTAAAAGCGCTAAGCGAACCGGTTGACTATACGTTATAAAATGAACTTCATGACCGCGATTAGCTAATTCTAATCCCAATTCTGTAGCTACTACTCCACTACCCCCAAAAGTGGGATAACATACTATTCCTATTTTCATAAATTATATTTCCTTATCGACCCCTAAAATAATATAAATAAAAATGCCAGCAGGGTTTTTTAGATATTTTAAAACATTAACTTTTGACTACTGAGCTTCAGTAATTTAACTTAAAAATACTTAGTACGACCTTAGTCAATTATCGATTTATATATAGCTTCTTGAATATCCTCACGTACATTTGCCTTCGACAATTTGTTATCGTTGCTGTCTGGATAGGTACGATTAGACAAAAACACATAAATCAAATCGCTTTCTGGATCGGCCCAAGTCATGGTACCGGTAAAGCCCGTATGCCCAAAACTAGTCATAGATGCACACCCACAAGTAGGTCCCGCTGTACCCGCTTTTTGAGGCTTGTCAAATCCAACTCCTCTTCGATTTCCATCTTTACAAAACCAACAGTTATTAAAATCGTTAAAAGTGCGTTCGGAAAAGAAAACATCTTCACCGTAACTACCCTTTTGTAAATACATCTGCATCATTTTAGCCACATCCAAAGCATTGGCAAACAAACCGGCATGCCCAGCAACACCGCCTTCCATAGCAGCCGTCATATCGTGTACATATCCCTGCACTGTAGTATATCGGAAATAATTATCTATTTCGGTTGGTGGAATCGTACTCATATCCCTTTTTCTCAATGGATTATATGTCATCGTAGTCGCGCCCAATTTACTGTAAAGTGTACTTTCTGCCAATTGATCTAAACTTAGCTTACTAGAGCGTTCCAAATATTCTTTTAATGCTATAAACCCCAAATCACTGTATTTATACTGTTTTTTAGGAAGCAACTTACTCTCTGCAATAGCTTTTAAAATCAACTTGTTATACCCTTTTTTGATAAATAAATTTTCCGATACCTGGTCTGGAAATTCCTCTGAATAATGATTGGAATAAAAAAGCTTGGAAGGTTTATTTTGCTCGTCTAAAGTACTCTTATAAAAAGGAACCCACGCCTGAAGTCGCGCTTGATGTGTCAAGACTTCCTGTAAGGTAATATCCTCTTTATCCGAACGGTCAAATTCGGGAATCAACGTTCCCAATTTGGATTTCATCGTTATTTTTCCCGCGTCATAATCCTTCATCAATAACGGTAAAGTTCCCAAAATTTTCGTCAAAGAAGCCAAATCGTACACATCCGTGTTTAGTACGGCTTGCTGTTTGTCAAAAGTATGATATCCGAAAGATTTTTGATAAACTACTTTGCCGTGTCGTGCCACAACAATCTGGATACCTGGCGTTAATCGATCATCAATTGCCTTCTGAGCTATTTGATCTATTTTTTGAAGTCTAACAGGATCCATCCCCTCCTTAGTAGGAGTCGAAAAGCCCAATCGCGAAAGTACTTTGGTCTTATGGCCTGTTCCTTCTGTAAAATTACTATTGATACTTACCGGCAACTTACCCTTGGCAGCGATAGTTCCAAATATAAGTTGAGCAGCAGCCTCTTGTGCAAATTTATTGTTTTGATAGGCTTGAACAACAGCTTCTATAGGCTCAAAATTCGTAACCGCAGACAAGGCATACGGCTTGGCAAAAGAAACTAGAATTGTTTTATTTTGAGCCGCTATTTTATTAATCCAATTCAATTCATCAAAAGAAAAATCGTGTTTTCTCCAAGGATTATCGGCTTTGTGATAACCAATAATTACGCGTGTATATAATTTTAGATTCTGGAGACTAAAATTTTCAGCTGTCGTATCTATTGCCGTTACTTCTGCAAATTGATTGAGTTGTTTAAGAAAATCATCGCCGTTGTCATCACCTAATTTAAAATAAGCAATTTTTTCTTTTTCTAAATGAGCAATGGGCAAAGCGTGTTTATCATTCTTAACCAAAGTCATCGCCTCTTCGTACAATTGCGCATTTAAATCATCGAATTGATAGCTATTTAAATCAAGTATTAAATTTCCGATTTGTACTGGTTTATAATCCGTTAAACCCGCTTTATATTTAAAACTCAATATTTTTTTCACCGAGTGCGCCAAACGCTCCTCTGTAACGATATTGGCATCAAAAGCTTCTTTAAATTTAATTAATGCAGTGGGTACATTCTCTGCAAACAGCAAAACGTCGTTACCCGCTAAAAAAGCCGCCAAATCAATTTCTCCTGGTTTTAAATAATTCGATGCTGCCTTCATATTGAGCGCATCAGTAAAAATAAGTCCCTCAAAACCGAGGTCTTCCTTTAAGAGTTTTGTAACTACATTATAAGACAAGGAAGTTGGTAATTTAGGGTCGGGTTCGATCACTGGTAGACTTAAATGCGCCACCATCACGCTTGCTAAACCGTGATCAATTAGTTTTTTATACGGATATAATTCTACCTTGTTTAATCGGTCTTTACCCAAATCCATCAACGGTAAGGCATAATGCGAATCGGTAGAAGTGTCTCCATGTCCTGGAAAGTGTTTTGCTGTAGCGAAAACGTTTTTACTTTGATATCCTTCCATAAAGGCAACAGCTCTATCAGTAACCACATCACGGGTTTCACCATAAGATCGAACTCCAATAATAGGATTTTTTGGATTGGTATTGATATCTACAACAGGTCCAAAATTAAAATGCAAACCCATTCGATTGGATTGTTCTGCCAAACTAATCCCTACTTTTTTAATCAAAGCCATATCTTGGACCGCACCCAAAGTCATGTTCCACGGCATACGAGGAGTCGAATCCAATCGCATACTCAATCCCCATTCGCCATCAATTCCAATTAACAGGGGTGTTTTGGCTAATTTTTGCAAACTATTGGTCATTTTAGCCTGTCGAACCGGTCCACCTTGAAAAAAAATCAAGCCACCAACTTGTTGTTCTACCACCAATTTTTCTAAACTTTTCAGATGTGCATTATCCTTATTTGAATAGGCAGCAACCATAAAAAGTTGCCCAACACGTTGTTCAAATGTCATAGCATTATATACACTATCGACCCAAACCTTTTGTGCTTTCTTATTATGTGGCTGTGCAAAAAGGGCTGTTGATAGCAACAAAAATAGGATGCTTAATTTTCTCATATTATTGGATTGAAACAATAAAATCATCACTCAAAGCTATTGGATGATGATTTTATTAAATAAGGTATTGCTGTTTTGCTTAAAAAAACCTACTATGCCAACTCTCTGCTGCAGGAACTTCCCAAAAGTCGTGAAACTCCCCTAGGTCGTTGACTAGATTATTAAAAACAATAGTATGCTCAGAAACGGCTTTTTCCTTAACCATTTTCTTAAAGTCAATTAAAGTTTTGTATGCGATAAAATCACCTGACTTATAGGTCACGTTCATTTTATCCATCAAATCTACGTTGTACTGCTGTTCAAATTGTTGAATAATTCTTACAGAAGCATCGATCGAACAGCCCGAAGCAGGATGCACATCTTGATCGACTACGAGTATGATAAATCGATTGTATTTAACAATAAACGAAGCTTGAAGGGGTGTTGCATGTGCTGCCCATTGGCTAGTAAACTCCAACAAATCTTTCTCTATATCTTGAACCTCTTCATCGTAGAATTTTCGATTGGATTGGTAAATCCAAATTCTCGAATGCTCAGGCATTTCTTCAAATGGTACGTACATAATTATAAATCTTGTGCTGTAGCGATTAATTCCGCTACGTCTAACACCTTAACTTGATGTTCTTTTTCTTTAAATTTAATTCCGTCGGTCAACATGGTATTACAAAATGGACATCCCGCTGCAATAATCTCTGGTTCTAAAGCCAGAGCGTCCTCCGTTCGTTCAACGTTAACGTCTTTAGTGCCTTTTTCGGGCTCTTTAAACATTTGCGAACCTCCTGCACCACAGCATAGTCCATTAGCTCTAGAGCGCTTCATTTCCACCAATTCAGCGTCCAATTTTTGAATTAATTCTCTCGGCGCCTCATAAATTTGATTGGCTCTTCCTAAATAACAAGGATCGTGAAAAGTAATTCGCTTTCCTTTAAAAACACCGCCCTCTATGGTTAATCGTCCATCGTCTAACAGTCCTTTTAAAAACTCCGTATGGTGAACCACTTCGTATTTACCACCCAATTCAGGGTACTCATTTTTTATAGTATTAAAACAATGTGGACAAGCCGTAACTATTTTTTTTACTTCATAAGCATTGAGTACTTCGATATTCATCATCGCTTGCATTTGAAACAAAAATTCATTTCCCGCACGCTTTGCTGGATCCCCAGTACAGCTTTCTTCCGTCCCTAAAACAGCAAAGGGTACTTTAGCCTTATTTAATATTTTTACAAATGCTTTAGTAATTTTTTTTGCACGATCATCGAAACTTCCAGAGCATCCTACCCAAAATAAAACTTCAGGTTGTTCTCCTTTTGCCATCATTTCAGCCATAGTTGGCACTACTAAATTTTCTGACATAGTAAATAGTTATGTTTAAAGATTGCTGAAAAACAGTCAATCAAATTTTTTATTAGTTTTCGTCTTTCCAGTTTAAACGGTCCATCTGGTTGTATTGCCAAGGCGCACCATTATTTTCAATATTGGTCATCATCGCATTTAATTCTTTTGGTGCAGCACTTTGCTCCATCACCAAATAACGTCGCATATCCATGATTATAGATAACGGACTGATGTTGATCGGACATTCTTCAACACAGGCATTACAAGAAGTACAAGCCCACAATTCTTCTGTAGTGATATAATCGTTTAACAAACTCTTTCCGTCATCGACAAAAACGCCCTTGTTTGTATCTATATTTTTACTCACTTCTTCCAAACGGTCTCTGGTGTCCATCATGATTTTACGAGGCGAAAGTTTCTTACCGGTTTGATTGGCTGGACAAGAAGAGGTACAACGACCACATTCAGTACAAGAATAGGCATTCAACAATTGAACCCAGTTTAAATCTTGAACATCGGATGCACCAAATTTAGCCGGCGTTGCATTTTCAGCCGGTGCCGCAAAAGGATCTGCATTGGGATCCATCATCAATTTCACTTCCTGAGTCACGGATGCCAAATTATCAAATTCCCCCAACGGGTTTAGATTCGCAAAATAGGTGTTTGGAAAAGCAAGAATGATGTGTAAGTGCTTTGAAAAGTACAAGTAATTCATAAAAGCCAACACACCGATAATGTGTCCCCACCAAGCAGCACGTTCCACTAGAGCAACTGCAGCTGGATTCATACCGTTAAAGATAGGTGCTATATACTGAGAAACAGGAAAGGATCCCACTGTAGTATAGTGCGTATATCCCAAATTTTGCAAATAAAAATCTGCTGCATTCATAAGTAAGAAAAAACACATCAATACGGTTTCGAAATAAATAATCGTATTGGCATCTTTCTTAGGAAATCCATCCAATTCCTTTTGATTTAATCGCTTTAGTTTGATTACATTTCTACGAATCCAAAATACAACTACAGCAAAAATCACCAAAAAGGCTAATATTTCAAAAGTTCCAATTAATATATCGTAAAACCCTCCTAAAAAGGATAAAACTCTATGGGTTCCAAACAAACCGTCGATAATAATTTCTATCATCTCAATGTTAATAACCACAAAACCTACATATACAAATATGTGAAGAATAGCCGCTATAGGGCGCTTCACCATTTTGGATTGCCCCAAAGCTACCATCGCCATATTTTTCAAGCGGTCGGCTGGACGGTCGGTGCGATTGACTTGCTGTCCCAACTTAATATTTCGAATAAGCTTTTTTACGTTTTTTATAAAAAAGGCAAATCCTACTATTAATAAAATTAAAAATAAAACATTACTAAGGTACTGCATATCTGTAGTTAATTTATTATCAATTGAGTGGTTAATTCGTTTTGTTTATTTTGTTTATTTTTGTTAGGAATCGAGTTGTGTGAACTTAATTGGCCTTTATCGTTGTTGTGGTTTGAGCTGGTTCTTCTGCCGCTGCTTCAGTTGGAGTAAAAGTTGATGCCTTTTTACCAAATAACGAAAAATGTACATAGCGCTTTGGATTTAATTTTAAATCTCTAAGTAATTCTTCCAGCTCTTTAGATGCTTGATTTAAATTGCTGTACAACTTTTCATCTTTAAGCAATTTACCGACAGAACCTTCCCCATTTTCAATACCGCTCATAACCATATCCAAACTATTTGACGCCGACTCTAATTTAGCAAAAGTTCCGCTAATATTCAAATCAGCAACCGAATCGGATATTTTAGAGAAATTATCGCTTGCATGCGACAAATTAGTCATGGTAGTGTTCAGTTTGACCGTATTGTTTACGACCAATCCATCTAAATTTTTAGTAATCGCATTTACATTGGCTAAGGTAGTGCTCAAATCTGCCAAAGTTTTTTTAATATCCTGTTGTGCTTTTTCGTCTAAAATAGCATTTACCGATACCAACATCTTATCGGCATTATCCAATACCGCTTGCAATTTTTTCTGAATTGGGTCTAATTGTTCCCCTATTTGATCGGTAAAATCTTTGCGAATTTCTCCATTAAGGTAATCGCCTGACTTTGCTATCTCTTTATCTTCAAAATTGGGTGCGAGTGCAATTTGTTTTCCACCTAATAAACCAGGGGAATAGATATAAGCTATACTCGATTTGGAAACATCAAAAGGGTTGGTCATTGAGATTTCAACAACTAATTTTCCTGTATTCTCCTGTATGGTAATTTTACTTACTTTACCGACAACGAGTCCATTTAGAGTGACATTTGAAGAGGTGGTTAACCCCTCAACATTTTCATATAAAACATAATATTTTACACTATTGTCAAAAAGGCTTTTACCTTTTAAAAAACTGTAACCCCAAATAAATAAGATAATGGCCGATAAAACCAATATAGCTGTCTTAATTTCTCTTGATATTTTCAAAATGGTGTATTTTAATGAGCAAAAATAAACTTTTTTATCTAAAAGCCTTCTATTTATTTTAAGGCTTCTTGTACAGATACTTTTTTACCTTTTTTAAAAGCTACTATAAAGGAAGAGGTATAACCTTTATTTTTAGCTTCTCCTAGCGCTTTTTGTGCAGTCTTATAGTCGGTAGTCTCCGAATAATAATATTTATTTAAATTACCCTCCTTCAACATTGTAATTGACGACAATCCATTAAAGTTTGATGGTTTTAATTCCAATACTTTAGAACTGGCAGAAATCTGAATTCTAAATACCACGTCTTTTGCAGTGACTACTTCTTTCTCTTGTTTCTCCTGCTTTTCTGGTTTGGCTGCTTCATTTTTAGCTGCTACTTTAGGTTCAATTTCCTTTATAGTATCTTTTTTATCTTGCTTAGAATCCTTTACTGTGGAAACAACAGCTCCTTTAGAAGCGGAATAAAAATCTTTTTTATAATTGATAATACCCTTAGCTATAGATTCAGCTAATTCCATTTGGCCACGTTCCGAGTTTAAATACTCTCCTTCGTCTTTATGAGAAACGAATCCTAACTCAATAAGGATACTCGGCATAAATGCCCCGTGCAATACCCAAAATGGACCCTGCTTAACTCCCCTGCTTTTTCTTTTCAAATCGTTTGTAAAACCGTCTTGAACTTTACTGGCCAAATCGATACTCTGCCCTACATAGTCCTCTTGCATTAGCGTTAATCCGATTAGAGACTCAGGCGAATTGGGATCGAAGCCAGCATATTTGTTTTTATAGTCGTCTTCCAAGGTGATGGCAGCATTTTCCTTTTTAGCCACTTCTAAATTGGACTTGTTTTTACTTAGACCCATAACATAGGTTTCCGTACCACTAGCATCACTACTATTTACACCATTACAGTGTACTGAGATAAACACATTTCCATTTTCTTTATTAGCAATAACCGAGCGTTCTTTAACTTCGACAAAAACATCGGTCTTACGAGTATAAATAACATCAATATCGGGTTGTCTCTCTAGAATCTCACCTACTTTTAACACTACGGACAAAACGATGCGTTTTTCGACATTACCGTTATGACTCGTTCCAAAATCCTTGCCCCCGTGACCAGCATCGAGTACGACTTTAAACTTTGAATTGGACTGTGCGTAAGTAAAAATTGATGTGAATAAAAAAATTCCGATTAAGAGAAATTTCGATTTGCTTAAATTCATAAACATAAATTTATAATTGAGTTTAAATTTAATAAAATTCTAAGTTTTAAAAAAAAATATATGTAAGTTTGACACTTCAAAAAGCGGTCCATAATTTACAAAAATAGCACTTATAGCCTTGCATACAAAGATAATTCATATCGTTTTCTTATCATTTTTTATCGGCGCGATAAACACGGCTGTTTATTCGCAAGATTTAAAACCAAAAAAACAAAGCTTAAAGGTTGATAAACAACCCACTAACACCACCACCACCGCACCTATCCCAACCGACTCTATAGTTTCAAAAAAACAAGACTCCCTACCCAAAAAAGCACCTATGTTGGAGGGAATCGTCTATAGAAAGGCCAAAGATTACGAAAAACTAGACCAAAAGAAGAAGCAGCTCACGCTTTACAATGAAGCAGAATTAAACTACTTGGACTTCGAA
Organism: Flavobacterium sp. NKUCC04_CG; assembly: GCF_019345525.1. Lineage (GTDB taxonomy): Bacteria > Bacteroidota > Bacteroidia > Flavobacteriales > Flavobacteriaceae > Flavobacterium. The sequence goes on from NZ_JAHKRA010000002.1 coordinate 124,450, forward strand.
TTAAAGGCAGGAAAGATTGTTTATGATTTCGCAAAAGGCGAAATTTATGCCGGTCGCTTAAAAGATAGTCTCGGAAATTACAGTCAAAATCCGATTTTCAAACAGGGTGAAGACGTGATTGAACCCGATTCCATTCGCTACAACACCAAAAGTCGCAAAGCTATGGTATGGAATTCGCGAACTTCGCAAAGTGAGTTTAGAATAAAGGCGGAAATTTCCAAAAAGGAAAATGATTCCGTTTATTTTATGCAAAATGTGCGTTTTACTACGGCAAAAGACATTGAAAATCCGGAATACTATTTTAAAACACGTAAAATCAAATTTGTCCCGAATAAAAAAGTAGTAACTGGAGTAACCAATATGGTTATTGCAGACGTACCGACTCCAATTGGTTTGCCTTTTGCCTTTTTCCCCATGTCTAAAAAAGCTGAATCCGGCTTTATAATTCCAACCTTTGGAGACACAAATTTACAAGGGTATTACATTCAAAATGGGGGGTATTATTTTGCTATTAGCGACAAGGTCGATTTAAATGTATTGGGAGATTATTACACCAACGGTAGTTATGCCTTACGCGGGGAGAGTTCCTATGCCCAACGATACAAATACAACGGACGTGTAAACATTCGCTATGAAAATCAAATTTTCAGTGAACTGGGATTACCCGATTACCAACGATCGACACAATACAACATTCAATGGTCGCATTCCCAGGATCAAAAATCAAATCCATCTTCGCGATTTTCTGCCTCGGTCAACTTGGGTAGTGGTCAATATTTTACACAATCGCTTAACAACAACAATATAGGTTCTCGGCTTAATAACCAGATGAATTCATCGATTACCTATTCCAAAACATTTGAAAGTGTACCACAGGTCAATATGACTCTTGGTGCAACCCACTCTCAAACAACAGGTGTTGAGTCGATCATCAATATGTCTTTACCAACTTTACAATTGAGTGTGGACCGTGTTTATCCATTTGCAAAAGAGGGAAGTGCTAAAAAAGGATTTATAAAAAACATCAATTTATCATATAATTTAAGAGGTGAAAACCGGGTCAATACGACAGAAGATAAATTCTTTAAAAGTGAAATGTTTAACGATCTAAACACCGGTTTTCAACACAGTATCCCGATTTCTACCAACTTTAAAGTTTTAAAACACCTTAGTGTTAGCACAGGAGCCAGTTATAATGAAGTTTGGTATATGAATACCATTGAAAAACAATATGATTTAGGTGAAAACAAAGTAATAGACCGTAGGGTGAATGGCTTTGATAGCTTTCGTACATATAACCTAAATGCATCCATTGGTACGACCATTTACGGTACCTTTAATTTTAGCAAGGACTCTAAATTACAAGCCATACGCCACTTGGTGACTCCAAAGATTGGCTATACCTATTCTCCGAGTTTCGAGCAGTATTACGACACTTATGCCATTGATGCAACAGGTACAACCATGGCGGAATATACGCGATTTCAACAGGGTATCTTCGGTGCTCCTGGAAAAAGCTTTTCCAATATCATGAATTTAAGTTTAGGAAACTCCTTTGAAGCTAAAATAAAAGATGATGAAAGCGAAACGGGAGAGCCTAAAAAATTAATGCTTTTAAACAGCTTAAACTTTAGTACATCTTACAATATTTCTGCCGATTCTTTAGCGTGGGCTCCACTACAAATTAGCGCCAGTACCAATTTGTTTAAAGACAAAATGAATATTAATTTTGGTACTACTTTAGATCCATATGCCATAGACAATAACGGTCGAAAAATAGATATGTTCAATATCGATAACGGCGGAAGTTTATTCAGAATGACCAGTGCAAACATGACGGTCAATTGGTCATTTGCCAGTACAGACGCCATTTTTGGAAATGAAGAAAAAAGCGACAAACAAAACGTACTCAACGGAGGCCGAGCCGATGATTTATTCGGGCGATCTACCGATTTAGGCGATAATCGTCAAACCTTATTCGATGAAGATGAAGATGCTGCCGACCGTCCTTTTACAGGCTTTTACAACACCAAATTGCCTTGGGATTTGGTTTTTGCTTACTCCCTAACTTATGGAAATTCTAGAAGAGAAAGTGAAATCACCAACAACTCTGTGATGGTGTCCGGTAATATTGAAATCACACCAAGATGGAAATTTGGTTTTTCGACGGGTTACGACTTTGTACAACAAGGGGTAACTTTTACTCAATTGCGTTTCGAAAGGGATTTGATGAGCTGGAGAATGAATTTTAGCTGGGTACCTCTTGGCGACTATACGAGTTGGGGCTTTTTTATCGGTATCAAATCGTCTATGTTAAGCGACTTGAAATGGGAGAAGAAAAGCGTACCGGACAAACGATATAGAAACTAAAAAAATCACTAAGCGCAATTGATTTTAGCTATTCCTTTTTTTGGACGAACTATAATTTAAAGCTTTAAAAACAACTGTATAAAAAATAGCATTATGAAAAAGATAATTAATTCCGAAAACGCACCATCGCCTATAGGCCCTTATAATCATGCTGTGAGCATAGGTGATTTTCTCTTTATTTCAGGGCAAATCCCATTTAACCAAGCTACTCAAGAGCTTATTTCATCAAGTATAGAGGCAGAAACTAAGCAAGTGATGGAAAACTTAAAAGCCATTTTAACCGAGGCTAAAATGACTTTCGAAAATGCTGTTAAAGCAACTATATTTATCCGTAATATGGACGACTTTTCTCGAATCAACGAAGTTTATGGTTCGTATTTCAACACGGCAACCGCTCCAGCAAGAGAGTGTGTTCAAGTAGAAAAATTACCTCGTAACGTAAACATAGAAATCTCTATGATTTGCTCGAAATAGCATCCAACAATAACTGAGCGGTAGCTAGATTTGTTGCCAAAGGTATATTGTGAACATCTGTCACCCTCAAGAGCATGTTGATATCCGGCTCATGAGGGTGTTTTCCCAAGGGGTCTTTAAAGAAAAGCACCATTTTAGTTTTCCCCTCTGCGACTCTAGCTGCAATTTGAGCATCTCCTCCCAAAGGTCCCGAAAGCATCTTCAATACTTTAAACCCCTCCTGTTCCATTAAAGTGCCGGTAGTACCCGTTGCTATCAAACTCAAAGAATCAGAGCTTAAAAAAGCCTTGTTACGCATTACGAATTCAATCATTTGCGGCTTTTTACCGTCGTGAGCTATTATTGCTATTTCCATTTTTAAATCTTTTGTTGGTGAAACTCAATTAGGCCATCCATAGGTTTTTGATAGATTTTACCCAGTTCCAAATTATTTTGTTTTAATACCATTGAAAATTCCTCTTGTAGAAAATAGCCTATGGAACCTATAAAATGTATAGGAACCCTAGCAGCTTCTGTAAACTGCTTGATATAATAATCGACAAAAAATTGAATTTGATCCACGATCATTGCCTGAAAATAAGGATGGTCTTTATGTTGTATTAAAAAAGGTAGAAACGAAGCTAAATAGGCGTTGGGGTTTTCCTTTTTATAAAAATGATCCTTGACAACATCTGGATGTAAATCGTATTTAAGCGCTATGGCTTTACGCAAATCTTCCGGCATCATCTTTAAGTAATATCCGCGAATCATCAGTCGCCCAAAGGCACTACCACTACAGTCGTCCATTGCCAAATATCCCAAAGATTCAACGGCTTGATGCACTTGACTACCATCAAAATAACTGCAATTAGAACCGGTGCCATTAATACATACTATGGCTTGCGACCCAATACTTGTTGTTGCATATACAGCCGCATAGGTATCTTCTCTAACCTCTACATATGTAGCGTTGACAAAATAATTTTCAAAGAAATCGTAAACAATTTGCTTGGCGCGTGTTGACCCACAACCCGATCCATAAAAATAAAATTGCTTAACTTCTTCCTTATATTTTTTAACATCGGGCAACAGCATGACACGGCTAGCAAATTCATCTACTGTCAAAACCTCTGGATTAAGTCCTAAACTCGAAACGGATAACATCCATTTGCCGTTATCATCAAAAAAAATCCAATCTGCTTTAGTTGACCCGCTATCTACAATAATCTTCATCTTTATGGTTTATTTTACGTTATGTGCGCGTACTGCTAAATCAATTAATTTTGCAGCATAGCCATATTCGTTGTCATACCATGCAATTATTTTATAGAAAGTACTGTTTAAAGCAATTCCCGCTTTGGCATCAATGATACAGATACGTTCATCGGACACAAAATCTTGAGAAACTACATCGTCTTCTGTAAAACCTACCAATCCTTTATAAGTGGTTTCTGACGCTTTCTTAAATACCGCCATAATCTCTGTATAAGAGGTTTCCTTTTTTAATTTTACAGTCAAATCCACTACAGAAACATCGGCAACGGGAACCCGCATAGACAATCCAGTAAGTTTTCCCTTTAATTCCGGAATAACTTTAGCTACCGCTTTAGCAGCACCAGTACTGGCAGGTATAATATTATTTAAGGCTGAACGTCCTGCACGATAATCTTTTTTCGAAGGGCCGTCTACTGTTAATTGAGACGCTGTTGCGGCATGTATAGTAGTCATTAGTCCTTCTTCTATACCAAAATTATCGTTGAGGATTTTAGCTAATGGAGCCAAACAGTTCGTTGTACAGGAAGCATTAGAGATTATAGTATCTGCTGCAGTCAACAATTGATCATTAACCCCCATTACAAACATAGGAGCATCGGCAGAAGGAGACGAAATAACCACTTTTTTAGCTCCAGCATCTAAATGCACCTGAGCCTTCTCTAAGGTGGTAAAAACCCCTGTACAATCGGTTACTACATCCACTAAAACTTCATCCCACTTCAATAGAGCTGGATCTTTTTCGGCCGTTACGCGTATGGACTTTCCATTGACAACCAAATGCCCGTTTTCAACACCAACAGTGGCTTTAAAATTTCCGTGTACCGAATCGTATTTTAACAGATAAGCCAATTGCTCTACATCCATCAAATCGTTTATAGCTACTACTTCTACATCATTTCTCAGTATAGACTCTCTCAATACCAAACGACCAATACGGCCAAAACCATTTATTCCTATTTTTAATTTCATACGTTTTTCTTTATTGTTTATTTAAAGTTTAAATCGATATAATATCAGACACCCGTAGCAATTCTTGATCGACACCCGTATCTCCTTTTACCGCTTTACTCAGAGGTGTCAATGCCACTTGGTCGTTAAGTAAACCAACCATATAATTCGATTTACCTTCAAGTATATAATCCACTGCTTTTACACCTAATCTACTAGCTAAAACACGATCAAAACACGACGGTGCTCCGCCTCGCTGCATATGCCCCAATACCGATACTCTAACATCGTATTCCGGTAGGTTTTTTTCTACATAATCGCCGAGTTCAAAAACGTTTTTACCCAGTTTTTCACCTTCCGCTACGATGACAATACTAGACGATTTACCCGATGCCTTACTCTTTTTTAAGGATTCTAACAGCCGGTCCATACCCATATTCTCTTCCGGAATAATGATTTCCTCTGCGCCAGAACCAATACCGGCATTAAGTGCTATGTGCCCAGCATCACGTCCCATGACTTCAATAAAAAACAACCGCTTATGCGAACTTGCCGTATCTCTAATCTTATCTACTGCTTCGACCACGGTATTTAAAGCCGTGTCAAAACCAATAGTATGACTGGTACCGTAAATATCATTGTCTATAGTACCCGGTATGCCAATTACAGGAAAACCAAACTCCTTATTAAATTGAAGTCCTCCAGTAAAACTACCGTCACCACCAATAATAATTAAGGCGTTAATCCCGTGTTCCGTTAAATGCCTATACGCTTCTTTTCTTCCTTCTTCCGTTCTAAATCCTTCTGAACGAGCCGATTTTAATATGGTTCCCCCTTTGTTGATGATATAATTAACATCACGAGGCCCCAAAGATTTAAAATCACCTTCTACCATTCCTTGAAATCCCCTATATACACCAACACAGGCTATATCATAAAAAGCACAAGTACGAACAACTGCTCGAATCGCTGCATTCATCCCCGGAGCATCGCCTCCAGAAGTCAATACAGCTATTTTTTTAATCTCCTTTTCCATGCTGTGAGTTTTAAGTAAATTTAATCAATATAAATCTAAAAACCATAAAAAAATCCAGTAGTTCATACTGGATTTTTTAAAATTTAATGGCTATTATTCAGAATCAATGTCTTGCGGTTCTGCACTCGGAGTGCTCTGACGACGGTTTTCATAAAAACGAATAAACTCAGAGCTATAATCGGAATCCGGTAATTCATCACCTGCATTTTTCCCGTCTTTTTTCTTTATTTCTTCCGTCTCAGCTGCCCTATTTAAAATCCTGCGTATAAGAGCTCTAAAGGTATCGAAATCCACTTCATAAGACAATCCAACACCTTGCGTATATCCAATCCCTTCACCTATATAATTAATATCATTTTCGCGATTAAATACCCGTGCATTCAAAGTACCGTCGTCATTTAATCGCAACAACACCTCCACATCACCAACAATCACCGACTCTTCAGCTCCTCCAACCGGCACCCCTAGTTTCCCGTTAACGGAAATTCGCTCGTTGACTTTGGTTGAAAAAGTTACTCCAACACGCCCTTCGCTCTGTGCATAAGGATTACGATCCGCCTGTGCATAGTTCAATCCCACCTTGAATTTGTCGTCTGAATCTGAAAACAGATCATCAAAAATACTACTCGCTCTTTCAAATAAACTACCATAAGCCAATGAAGACGCATTGTCTGATGAAAAGAAGCTACCGGTAGCCAATAAAGCCATAGCCTGTCTCTCTCGAGTATCTTTATCACTCAATTTATAATCGATTTCAGATTTCACCACAGAACTCACATTGGGGAAATTGATTTCAAAATCTACTTCCGGACTGCTTAAACTTCCATTTAATAATATAGAAACCTCTGTCGGAACTTTTCTATTTAAAATTGCATTATCAATAATAACACTTGGATTGGCTTCTGTGTGATAGATTGCTTGTAAATCTAATGCCGCATTCATCGGATCACCATCCCATCGAATGGTTCCAAATTTTTTCACTTCAAATCGCTTATCGATTATACCTCCGTATTTAAAGTTATATTCTCCTTCATAGGCTTGGAAATCACCCCACATATTGAATTTACCCAAGGTATTGATTTCCATCGTTATAAATCCAGCACCCCGTCCCTTCATCGCGTGTCCCGATTCTCGATCCAAAATTATTTCAATCTCCGCATCCGGCGTCACTACAAATTCAAAATCCAACTCTATACCGCTGTACTTATGTACATCTTGATCCAATCCCTTAAGCCTATTTGCCTTTTCCTGAGGGGATAAAAAGTGGATAAATGAATTATCTCCTACCCCTTGTGCTTCATTGAGTGGAATCTTTATCGATGTTCCCTTATTGGAGGTCGCCTTAATCATGATGGACAATAAATTTACCGGTCCCGTAATAGAGGCTGTTCCATTGATGTATGCCGTTCCATAATACACACTTCCCTCGGCATAAGGCGTGTCTAGTCCCAACAAATTATCAGACGATAAATGCAGGTCGAGATTCCATTCGTCAAATTTTTTGTGCTTGATAGCTCCTTTTAAAATTCCCGAGGTTTTGTATTTGGAATCGATTAACTTCACATTCCTTAAAATAAACTGTTCTTGGGTAAGATCAAGAGCGGAATTATGCTCAAAGTTATAATCCACTCCAGTAAATTTTGATTTCATACCCGCCTCGTCTAAATACAAACGGCCGTCGATTTCGGGTTTGAGATGTGTACCTAAAATACTGATCCTACCCGATGCGTTTCCTCTAACATCGGAAACAATAGAACTCAATAAGGGACCAATGGTTTTAATATCAAATTTATTAAAACCTGCATTTAAATTTAACAAGCTGTTTTTCCCCACTATATTGATATCGCCATTAAGGAAAAACGTTTCTTGGTGATCCTTAACAATACTGGAATTAACCTTGAAATTTTGAAGTTTCTCATCTCCATCAATCATAAAAATCATATTGCCCAGCGCCACCTTATTGATCATTAATCCATCTATAGTAATATCAGACGAAGGATGGAAAATAGTACCTTTCTGTTCAAAATTCACAGAACCATTAATGTTTCCACCAAAGGCCATATTATTGAGCTCAGGTGTAATTTTGTTTAAATCAACCCCGTTAAAAGATAGTTTTAAATCCTTATAAGTCGAATCGCGTAAAACACCGCTAAGTTCCACCAACTGGCCGTCATGAGTAAGCGACATTTTATCGACCTTGAAATCGGTTAGTTTTTTGTTAAAAACGATTTTATTCTCCTCATCATCGCTTTCATTCAAATACCACAAATAATCTTTAAAGTTTAATTCCGATTTTTTAAACCCAACTACCGATTGGTTTTCTGGATTGATGGTATGGTATAAGTTTAAATTAAAGTAATCCTTCCCGTGTTTCCCTCCCTTAAATTCAGTACGGAAAAACAAGGTATCGTTTTGAGTAACGTTAATCAGATTAAAGTCGGATATGGAATAACCTTTGGTCTTGACACTATCAATGGAAACAAACGCATTATAAAGCGGGTTTTGATTATTGACATTCAATTGAATATTCGTTGCTGCGACATTGTCTATAGCTACTCCTGAAGACGAAAACTTCAGTTTAAAATCTCCCTCGTCTGCATTGATATTCCCCCTAATTCTGCTGTTTTCCTTAACCGTCAATTTCGGTAAAAATATCTCTATCAAATGACTGTTTATAGTGAAGTCGAAATCAAAATACTGATTGGGTTTTACCTTAAATGACGAATAGTTGGTGTATAAACTACCTAAGGCATTCTCAATAATTTTCCCCATTTGTTCGATTTCAAATCTACCCGAAATCTGTCCTTCAATCGCATCTTGCGAACTCAAAGATATGGTTCGCACTCCGTCGGAACTAAAACTGGAGTTGACCGTAAAATCTTCAAATAAATACTGATCTCGCTTATTTTGGTACATGGCATTTTCAATGTGAAATGCTCCAGCCAAATCATCTAAGGTATTTCCTGTTGCCTTAAAAGAAAGATCCCCCTTAAAAATAGCCAAAGTATCCTTTACAAAATGCAATTTATGCAAATCGGCATAGTCAATTTTTGCGGTAAAATCGTAATTCTTAACTTTTGAACTCAAATCAATTAAACCGTCAAAAGCCAGTTTTAAATTGGGATCATTACTATTTAAATAACCTTTAAAATAAGGCATTCTCATGGTACCATCCACTTCAATATGCTGGTAGTTATATCCCTGAAAAGCAAAAGATGTTACTTTTCCAACCAAACTCGTATTCAAATATTTTTCTGAGAAACCCCTACCGTCCAATTCTATGTCTAAATTGGTTTTTCCAAATGAAGGATTGGCTAAAATCTCTCCTAAATTAAATTCAACCAAGGCCACCTTACCGACATAAGTCGCATCTTCTATCTTATCGATATTGGTCATCCCTACTTTGGCTGTTACGCGTCCGGCAGATGAAATCAGATCAATATCTGTATCCAAGGTCTTTTTGGTTAAACCTATAGTACCCGATAAATTGATACTGCCCAATCGCGTCAATTCAACAGGAAGTAATTTTCCTAAAACATTAGGCATTAATTCTTTTAAGTCGTAATAAGTGGAACTCAAACGATCCAATTGGGTGTCCATTCTAAAAGGACCGCTATTACCAAATATATTTTGAAATCTAAAATAACCTATCACTTCGGAATAATGGTCGTCTATCAACTTTAAATCGGTTAAAGTAAAGTCGTTCATGACGCCCTTCAACTGTGTTTTTAGAAAAAATTTCTGACCAGCACCAAACTCTGGATAAAACAAATTAATATCGTTAGTTGCAATAGAAGCTTTGTCAATCTGTACATCCAGTTTTACACGATCCACAAAATATTTCATATCGTCACCTTGAAAATCCAGTTGGATATTACCCGCTAAAACGGATTCTTTGGTACGCAGTACCAATTTCTCTAAGCTAATATTGGACTGAGTATAGGCGAACTCAGCCTTTAAGTCTCGCACGCTTAAGCCGTGACTTTCCACCAATTGCAGACTTTTAATGTCCGCATAGATTTCGGGACCTTTAATTAGAAATTTGGAAATACTGGCATTCAATTCTTTAAGATCCAAGGATACGGGATGTTCATGATTATCATCAGAAATCACGAAATGACTGTTTCGAATTTTTAATTCTTGAGCGCTTAAACGAAAACTACCATCACCTGGCTGACCGTCGTCAAAGGCTTCGATAAACAAATCGAAATTGGTCTTAGTCTCCCCTTTATACGTGTGTATATTAAAATACAAACCGTCCATCGAAGCCTTACCAAAATACAACTTTCCTTTCAGCAGGAGATTTAAGTCTAGTATATTGGTATTAAAATGGTTGATATTGATAAAGGTCTTATCGTGATTATCCAACACATTAACACCTTGAAGGGTGACACCACCAAAAATGGTTATAGCTACTTTATCCACATAGATTTCCGTACCCATACTCTCGTTCAACTTATTGGTAACTACTCGAGCTAACTTCGTTTGAACAAAAGGCAGGGTCAATGCTATTCCAAGAAATAACAACAGGAAAATTAATCCCAAGACTACGCGAAATAGTGTTTTATAAAATTTTTTGATGTTGTTTATTGTTTTAAATTTGCTTTTTAAAAACTAACTGTACTAGATATACTAAAGTTAACAAATGTAATAATTTCTTGGATAAAAGTAACTTATTCTGTTTTTATTAACTTACAAATTTTGATATTAAAATGTCTGAAAATCCCATATATATTCTCGCCATAGAAAGTTCGTGTGACGACACTGCAGCTGCTGTAATGAGAGACGCCACTGTGCTTTCCAACGTAGTTGCACAACAACAAATACACGAAGAATACGGCGGCGTAGTTCCCGAATTGGCTTCACGAGCGCATCAACAAAATATAGTACCAGTTGTAGATATTGCGCTAAAAAAAGCGCAAATTACGAAAGAACAACTTACAGCTATAGCTTTTACACAAGGTCCTGGTTTAATGGGATCTTTATTAGTGGGGAGTTCTTTTGCCAAGTCGTTGTCGATGGCGTTAAACATTCCTTTAGTAGCGGTCAACCATATGCATGCTCATATTTTAGCACATTTTATAGAAGAAGAGGGATTTGACAAACCCACTTTCCCCTTTTTGGCCCTAACTATTTCTGGAGGACACACTCAAATTGTACAAGTCAACGGTTTTTTTGATTTAAAAATCATCGGAGAAACCACGGATGATGCCGTAGGTGAAGCTTTTGACAAAAGCGCAAAAACCTTAGGTTTTCCTTATCCAGGAGGCCCGTTGATTGATAAATATGCGCAATTGGGTAATCCAAAAGCTTTTCGATTCACCAAACCGAAAGTTCCGGGGCTTAACTTTAGTTTTAGCGGTTTAAAAACCCAGATATTGTATTTTGTCCAAAAAAACCTAGCCGAAAACCCCAACTTTATCGAGGAAAATAAAAACGATATTTGTGCTTCAATTCAGGAAACCATTATCAATATATTGATGGACAAACTAAAGTTGGCCGTAGAAGAAACCGGAATTCGTCAAATCGCTATTGGCGGTGGCGTTTCTGCAAATTCAGGAATCAGAAAAGCCTTAAAAGACGCAGAACACAAATACCAGTGGAAAACCTATGTTCCCAAATTTGAATACACTACCGACAATGCTGCTATGATTGGTATTGTTGGATATTATCGTTATAAGGAACACTATTTTAGCGATGCCTCTGTAGTATCTAAGGCGCGAATTGAATTTTAAACACAGACAAATATGCAATTATTTTACGCTCCCGATATACAAGCCGAACAAAATGATTTCTTTTTCGACAAAGAAGAAAGCAAACACATCATTAAAGTTTTACGTAAAAAAACAGGCGACATACTTCACGTTACCAATGGATTAGGTTTTTTATTTGAATTGCAAATTACCTTAGAGTCTGAAAAAAAATGCCTGACAAAAGTTTTATCTGTCACAGAACACCCCAAGCCAAACCACCATATTCACTTGGCAGTGGCACCCACAAAAATGAACGAACGTTTTGAATGGTTTTTAGAAAAGGCAACAGAAATGGGAATTCAAGAAATCACTCCTATCATCTGTGATCATTCCGAGCGTAAAATCATTAAAACAGAACGTTTTGAGAAGATTATTCAATCGGCTATGAAACAATCTTTACAATTTCATTTACCCCTTTTAAACGAACCCATTTCTTTAAAAGATTTTTTAAAAAAAGAGCGCGAAGGTTCGTTATATATAGCCCATTGTGAAGACAGTAAAAAGACGCTCTTAAAAAATGTAATTACTAAAAATGAAAAATATACCCTATTAATCGGTCCAGAAGGCGATTTTTCTAAATCCGAAATTGAAACGGCTTTAAAAAACAACTATCAAGCAGTATCTTTGGGCAATACCCGATTAAGAACGGAAACAGCGGCACTAGTCGCTTGTCATAGTTTTGTGTTTACCAACGAATTTTAATACTTAAGCATTGCAAAACAGTCTTTATATCTAAAACGCTATCTTCAAAAAATTTAACACACTACTGATACTGGGCCGTCGCTGTTGTATAATTTTGGCATCGGATTGTTTTTTACCCGTAGCTGAGCTACAAACTCGCTATTATATTTAAAAAATATAATTAGCAATAATTTTTATAATAAAATAGAAGGCTTTAAAAAACCCTAGAGTTTTCTTACATTTGAATAAAAAGTCTATGTCCACAGCAAAAGAGATTTCGCGCGGTATTGTTAAAGCTGTTATCACCTTAATTGCCATTGCAGCGGCAGCATACTTGTTATTCCAAATCAAATCGATATTTATCTATTTTGTTTGTGCCCTTATTTTAGCATTAGTCGGTTCACCAATCATTCGTTTTTTCGTCAAAAAACTGCACTTTAAAAAAATTATCGCTGTGGTGGTGACCATGGTACTGTTTATCTTAATGATGTTGGGCTTTGTCTTTATGTTTGTTCCATTATTTACAACCCAAGCTCAAAACCTATCGGTTTTAAACACCGCTCGATTACAAGAAGATATCACGCACCTATTACAGCAGATAGATGGTTTTTTGGCTGTAAGAGATTTAAGTTTAGAAAAGCTGTTAAATCTTTCGGATTTGAGTTCTAAACTAAACTTCGATTTTATTCCCAACATTTTTAATTCGATTATCAGCACCATCAGCGGTTTGGGAATAGGTATTGCTTCTACTTTTTTTATAACGTTTTTCTTACTAAAAGATCAAGCTATTTTTCAGTATCACTTCAAAAAAATACTACCGGAAAAACAAGAAGAAAAGATCTTAACCTCTTTAGAAAAAATAAATCATTTGCTTTCACGATATTTCGTCGGCCTATTGTTGCAACTCTTTATTGTTTTTATTTTGACCCTGATCGTATTGTTGATTTTTGGGGTAAAAGGAGCTCTAATGATTGCATTTTTATGTGCCATTTTAAACATCATTCCCTATATAGGCCCTTTAATCGCCAATGTATTAGGGGTTATTTTAACCATGTTAAGCTATATTAGCGAAGACTTCAACAGCGTTGTTTTACCAAAAGCCCTAGCAGTTATGATTGGTTTTTTTGTAGTACAATTTATCGATAACAACATCAATCAACCGATTATTTTTTCCAATAGCATCAAGTCGCATCCGTTAGAAATTTTTATTGTTATACTTGCAAGCGGTATGCTTACAGGGGTTTTTGGAATGATACTTGCTATTCCAATGTACACTTGTTTAAAAGTAATTGGAAAAGAATTTTTTCCACATATTAAATTCGTTCAGCTATTAACTAAAGATATTTAATTGAAAACCGAACTCTTGCATTCCGATGTACAGGAATTTATAAATCAGTCCTTAAAAATAGAAACGGCCCAATTGGCCTTTCAAAAAAATCCCTTTCCCCAGATTCCTTGGAATGAGATTTTAACACAAATACAATCTAAGCGCAAAGCTCAAGAGAAGTTACCTACTTGGTTTCAAACTTCGGGGATTTTATATCCTCTAAGTTTATCCATCGAACAAACTTCTTCTGAGAAATGTGCCGCCTATAAAGCTTCCCTTTTATCGGGAGACAGCCTCATTGATTTAACAGGCGGCTTAGGTATTGATGCCTTTTATTTCTCAAAGCACTTTAAAACCGTTACTCATTGCGAATGGCAGCCAACATTATCTGAACTCGTTCAACACAATTACCAAGCGCTCAAAGCGACCAATATCAACTGTATTTCCGGTGACGGATTGCAGATACTTCAGGATTTAAATCAACAGTGGGATTGTATTTACATTGATCCAGCTCGTAGAAATCAGGCCAAGGAAAAGGTATTCTTTTTAAAAGATTGTGAACCCAATGTGCCTGAATTGTTAGACACCTATTTTGAATACAGTACCAAAGTCTTTATTAAAACAGCGCCCCTTTTGGATTTAGCAGCTGGTTTAAATGAATTAAAACACGTAAAAGAGATTCATGTTGTAGCCTTAGACAATGAGGTCAAAGAACTGTTATGGCTACTAGAAAAAGGATATACAGGAAGTATCCAAGTTGTTGCGGTCAATATAAAAAACACAGAAACGGATGTATTCAAATCTACTCTTGATGCTGAATCATCGGCCTACAGCAATTATTCCACACCCAAAGAGTTTTTATACGAACCCAATAGTGCTTTAATGAAAACAGGGCAATTCAATCGTATTGCAGAGCAATATGCCTTAGATAAGCTGCAACTGCACTCACAATTATATACGTCTGCCAGCTTAATTGACTTTCCCGGTCGCGTTTTTAAAATCGTAGCGAATTATCCGTTTAATAAACAAACGATGAAAACGTATTTACAAAATCAAAAAGTCAACATAACGATTAGAAATTTCCCTATAAGCGTCAGTGAATTGCGGAAAAAATGGAAAATAAAAGACGGTGGAAATCAATATGTTTTCTTAACTACCGACTGTAACAATGAAAAAATAATATTAATTTGCGAAAAAATAAATTTACTATGAAATATGTCATCCTGATTCTCGGTCTGTTGTCAACGCTTTTTACTGTAGCGCAAACCAAGAACTGCGAAATTGACTATATTGTCAAAAACGACAGTACGGATTTAAAGAAAACAAAAGACTACTTAATCGTTGAAAGAATTTATCCACAATCTTTAGAATCGGTATATATATCGTTGCTTAAGTCGGATGATTTGACTTATTTGCAATTGCAATATTTACAAAAAGACACACAATTTATCAGTACGACTTGTGTGGACCAAAAATCAATGGTCAGCGTACAATTATCAAACGGAAATATCATAAACTTTAGACATGCCAATATCGATTACTGTAATAACTTGTCTTTTGATTCCGAACAAAATGCTAACATACGCATCCTAAGCACTTATTTTCTAATTCAAAAAGAAGATTTAGAACGTTTAAAGGAATCCACTGCTACTGTCATGCGTATACGTTATGCCACCACTACCGCTACATACGAACTCCTCGATAAAATTGAATCTAAGGTTGTAGATAAAAGCTATTATCCGAGTAATTATTTTATAAATAACATCCCTTGTATTGAATAAAAATAAGAGCTTATCCTAAATGCAAAAAAAAGCGCTTCTATTAAGAGGCGCTTTTTTTGTTTATTATAAATTGTACATTTTCTTTCTTAATTCCTGTATTTTCGGATCATCTAAATAATCATCAAATGTCATATAACGATCGATAGCTCCGTTGGGCGTTAACTCCAATATTCTAGTACCAACGGTTTGGGAAAATTCATGATCGTGAGTGGTAAACAACACGGTTCCTTTAAAGTTCTTTAAAGAGTTATTAAAGGCTGTAATCGACTCCAAATCCAAGTGATTCGTAGGTTCATCCAACATCAATACATTAGCCCTAAGCATCATCATTCTAGAAATCATACAACGAACCTTTTCTCCTCCAGACAATACTCGTCCGGTTTTTAAAGCTTCTTCTCCAGAGAAAATCATCTTTCCTAAGAACCCGCGCACATAAACTTCATCGCGTTCTTCTTCAGTTTTTGCCCATTGGCGCAACCAATCTACTAAGGTATCATCGTTTTCGAAGTAATCGTGATTATCCAACGGCAAATAAGATTGAATGGTTGTGATTCCCCAATCAAATTTACCGGCATCGGCTTTGCGTTTTTCATTTAAAATTTCGTAGAAAGCGGTACTCGCACGAGAATCCTTTGAAAAGATAATCACCTTATCCCCTTTGGCTACATTAAAATCAACATCTTTGAAAAGTACTTCTCCATCAAGAGATGCTCCTAAACCTTCAATGTTTAATATTTGGTCTCCAGCTTCACGTTCCTGATCAAAAATAATGGCAGGATATCTTCTACTTGAAGGTTTGATATCGTCCAATTTTAATTTATCGATCATTTTTTTACGAGAAGTAGCCTGTTTAGACTTGGCTACGTTCGCACTAAAACGACGAATAAATTCTTCCAACTCCGCCTTTTTCTCTTCCGCTTTTTTGTTTTGCTGTGCACGTTGTCTAGCAGCTAACTGACTGGACTCGTACCAGAAGGTATAGGTTCCTGAATAATGGTTGATTTTACCAAAATCAATATCGGATATATGGGTACAAACCGCATCTAAAAAGTGACGGTCATGCGATACTACTAAAACGGTATTGTCATAATTGGCTAAGAAATTCTCTAACCAAGCAATGGTTTCAAAATCCAAGTCGTTGGTAGGCTCATCCATAATCAATACATCCGGATTTCCAAATAAAGCCTGAGCCAATAAAACCCTTACTTTTAATTTTCCATCCATTTCTCCCATTAAGGAATAATGAAAAGACTCTGATATACCTAAGTTGGATAATAAAGTTGCTGCATTCGATTCGGCATTCCAACCGTTCATCTCTTCAAAACTCACTTGTAATTCTCCTATACGATCAGCATTTTCGTCTGAATAGTCCAAATACAACTCATCCATTTCCTTTTTAACAGCATAAAGGGTTTTATTACCCATCATTACAGTTTCAAGAACAGTGTGTTCATCAAACATATTGTGGTTCTGATTCAGTACCGACATTCTTTTTCCAGGTTCCAGAATCACTCTACCTGAAGTAGGATCAAATTCACCTGCAATAATTTTTAAGAATGTAGACTTACCCGCCCCATTGGCACCAATAATCCCGTAGCAATTGCCTTGGGTAAAGGTTGCATTTACGTCGTCAAATAAAATTCGCTTACCGAATTGTACTGAAAGATTTGAAACTGTTAACATGTCTATTAATTAGATTTTTTTTATTGTTTGCAAATTTACTAAAAATATACTAGATAACAGCATCCTTAAAAACACTACTGTACTTTGACATTTAACTACGCGTTAACACCAGAGCTGAGCTGTAAAGTTTATTTTTGCTTAAAACCAACAGATTAAACAAACCGTTAATGAGTTCTTGTATAAAAAATACATCCTTTATTTTAACATCACTTTCTTTGCTAACTCTATTTTGCTCTTGCAAACAAAGTTTTGATGAAAAAGACTATAGTGCCTATTTTCAAGGAGAAATCATTAGCCCTCAAGAAAACTATGTATTATTTTGCAAAGACAATGTAGTTCTAGACACTTTATATCTAGACAAAAACAACCGTTTTTTTAAAAAATTTGATTCTTTAGCACCGGGAATGTATATCTACAAACACAATCCAGAGTATCAATATGTTTATTTTGACAAAAACGACAGCTTAAACCTGCGTCTCAATACACGCGATTTTGACCATTCCATTATCTATTCTGGTCGTGGGGACCAAAAGAATAATTTCTTGATGGATTTAAATACTAAAAATCTACTCGATAGACAACGTATGTATTCCCAATTCGATGACGATGTCAAAGACTTCGTTCGAAAAAACGATTCAGCACATGCAGCCCGAATAGCCTATTATCTGCGTAAAAAGACAGAAATAGGTTGGGATAAGGATTTTGACTTATATGCCAAAACCATGTTGGACTTACATTACTTTTCCAAGAAAGAGATTTATCCTATGGCACATTTAATTCGCGAAAAGAAAGATGTCAGAAAACAACTTCCTCCAGATTACTACCACTTTAGAAGTAAAGTCGACTTTAACAACGAAAAATTAAGTGATTTCTCTTCTTTTACACGCTACCTTTCCGTTATGCTGAATTCGGTAGTCGATGAAAACGAAATTGAATTTGTTAGAACAAACAGTTTGGATAAAAACTTAGCCAAGCTCAATGTGGTGGACACCTTGATAAAAAATCAAAAAATCAAAAATGCGGTTTTAAACAATATCGCCTTTTTGTATTTACTCGATGACCAAAACATCAATCAGGACGAAAAGTTTTTAGCTCGGTATTTTGAATTATCAACGGACAAAAGCCAACACAACGAAATCATCCAAATACAAACGGCTATCCGCAACCTCAAAAAAGAAAAACGTTTACCGGAAATTGGATTGATTAATACCACGGGAGAATCGGTTTCTATCAACAAAATCATTAAAAAACCAAGTTTAATATTTGTTTGGACAAAAAATTCTTTAGGTCATTTTGAAGCAGCCCATAAAAAAGCAGCGGAACTACTTGCAGCAAACCCTGAAATAGAAATCTTTTCGATTAATCTAGACACCAGTCAAGAAGAATGGCTTCGCATCATGAACCAATACCATTTTCCGCAAATTAAGGAACTTCGAGCCTTAAACTTTCAGGAAATAAAAGACAAATGGATCATCACCAAAGTGCACCGTTGTATCTTATTAAATGCAGATGGCACTATTAATAATGCCTTTGTCAATTTGTTTGACACAACCCTATCAAAAAAAATTAAAACACTTAATCAATCCAAATAATCATTTTTTAGCGCTTGAAAGTGCCTACATCTGATTAAAAACCGATAAACGTCCAAGGGGAGCGTTGTCTATACTATGATTTCCCATTGGTTTTTTTAGAAAAATTTCAATACAAATTTTTTTTTATTTTAAATTTTTATCAGAATATACTTTAGACTTGAATCGCACCAAAAAAGTCTTAAATTAGCAACATGATAACTGTTTCAATTATTGGCTCTGGAAAAGTAGCCCATCATTTAATTTTGCATCTATTAGATCAAGAAGGTGTCTTGTTACAACAAGTTTATGCTCGTAGTACTAAAAATTTACCTGCCTATTTACCCAAGGACAAAATCATTAATGAAATTGACGAATTGGTTGCCGTTGATTTGGTGCTATTAGCCGTTTCAGATGATGCCATAGAAGAGGTTTCAGCAGCGATTAAGCTGCCCAATCAATTGATTGCACACACTTCTGGAGGATCGTCGATCAACGCCATTAAGGGTACCGCTCGTGCAGGAGTATTCTATATGTTACAGACTTTTTCCCTAGAAAAAGCGGTAGATTTTTCCAAGATTCCCTTTTGCCTAGAAGCAAGCAATGACACTGATTTTGCCCTTTTGGAAAAACTTGCTTTAAAATTCTCTGAAAAGGTCTTTAATATCAATTCAGAGCAACGAAAATCCATACATGTAGCTGCGGTATTTGTTTCCAACTTTGTCAATCATATGTATGTTTTAGGTTCCGAAATTTGCAAAGAAAATCAGGTTCCCTTTGATATTTTAAAGCCATTAATTTTAGAAACTGCTGAAAAGATACAAACTTTAAGTCCTCAAAAAGCACAAACAGGTCCAGCGGTTCGCAAGGATAAAAAGACCATCAAAAAACACTTGGATTTTCTTGTAGATTCCAATTTAAAAGAAATATACCAAATGATAACACAATCAATACAATTAAAATAATGTCTAAAAATTACAAAGAAATCATGAACGATATCACCACTTTCATATTTGATATGGATGGGGTATTAACCGACGGAACTATACAAATTGCACCCGATGGTAATTTATTGAGAAGTATGCACATTAGAGATGGTTATGCTATGAAAGCGGCATTGGAAAATGGCTATACAGTTTGCGTAATTTCTGGTGGAAAAAATGAAGGTGCCCGTATTCGATTGAGAAATTTGGGATTAACCGATATTTATCTCGGAGTTCCCAACAAAGTGGAAACCTTTGAAGAATTCACAAGTCTTTACCAGATTAAACCAGAAAATGTATTGTATATGGGTGACGATATTCCCGACTTTCACGTGATGCAATTAGTAGGTTTACCAACAGCACCACAAGATGCGGTTCCTGAAATCAAAAAAATCGCCAAATACATATCGCATATCAATGGGGGAAAAGGCGCTGTAAGAGATGTCATTGAGCAAGTGATGAAAGTTCAAGGAAAATGGATGGAACACTTTAATGCCAAATTAGATTAAACCAGAGCCCTTCGATCAACGAATCCACTTTCGATTGAAAACCATGTACAACCAAACTGCATTAATATAAAAAACAACATTACTATATGAAACTGCTCAGAAAAAAACAGTTACAATCCGTTATTCAAGTCTGTTGTGTCTTGTTGCTTTTTCATTTGGTGTATTTCAAACAACAGGCTGCTATTTTAACTGTTTTAAACACTGGTAATTTTCTGCTGTTTATCGCTTCTTTGATTTTAATTGTTTTGGGAGGATGGGTCTTGTACCTATTGACCGTTCAAGAAGAGAAACCCCATCTGAATGGGTCGTTTAAAAACCTTAATGGTTACTATCTCTATTTTGGTTTAACCGTTATTGGTGTAGCTATCGGTTTTTATCTGTCAAACCACTTTGGTAAACCGTCTTTTTTAGCCTTTTTTATATTACAAGCCGTATTGTTATACAGCTTTATTACGCAATGGCGAAAATCTTTTATTTGGTCTAATATACTTTATGCCTTTTTATTAATTTTTCCCATCTTTGGATTGGCTCTTTTTGACTTAGTACCTCAAATAAACGAATACAACTATGGTTTAGTTCTTTTAAATTTTAATTTTCTAGCCGATTTTTCTATTTTGTTGTTTTTGCTTTTTTTAATTCAGTCCGGCATTCAAGATATCTTATTTAGACCGTCGGATTATATGGGCCAAAAAAGAACTTTAGCTGTAAAATACGGCAGTAAAATTGCTGCAAAATCAACAGCCGTTTTAGCTGCACTCACCGCACTACTGCTGCTTACTTATACCTTGATGTATCTCACGGCACATTCGAGTTTATTTCTATATATTTTATTGTTGATGACGGCACCTTTGTTGTATATCGCATTCGAACTATGGCAAGCCAAAACACGTAGAAACATCACCATCATTCACCTTGTAATCCAAATTGCAATTTGGACCAGTGTTTTTAGTATTGCTTTACTTACCTATAACCTATCGACCTATGTTACTTCCTGAATTACTCGCGTCTAAAAATATCATTCTCGCTTCAAATTCTCCCAGAAGAAAGGAGTACCTTCAACAATTGGGATTGGTGTTTGAAACCAAACCTACGAATGCTGACGAAAGCTATCCCGATGATTTTCTAGCTAGTGAAATTACCGATCACATCGCTTTACAGAAAGCATTAGCGGCAGGAGCTCTAAAAGCAACTGATTTGTTAATAGCCAGTGATACTATCGTATGGCATCAAAACCAAGCCTTGGGAAAACCCAATAACGAAGAAGAAGCCGTTGCAATTTTAAGTAGTTTGTCGGGAAAAACCCATGAAGTTATCAGTTCGGTCTGTTTGAGAACTGCTGAGAAAACAGTCGTTTTCAATGATATAACAGCCGTTAGCTTTAAAGCATTAACGCTGGAAGAAATTCAATTTTATGTTGCAAACTACCAACCTTATGACAAAGCGGGAGCTTACGGTATACAAGAGTGGATTGGACTTATTGGTATAGAGAAAATAGAAGGATCTTATACTAATGTAGTCGGTTTACCCATGGAAAAACTATATCAACAACTCATTTTATTTGTATCTTAAACTATGGCCTTAAAAGAATATTACCCCCAGATTATCAGTACAATTATATTGATCTTATTGTACTTCCTCGCTAAATTCATTACGAAAGTCATCATCAATCGTGTCTCTGAAGTGTCTCAAAATGCACTGAAGAGGAAAAAACTTATCAATCGATATTTTGACACCTTAACTTCGACAATCTGGCTTTTAATTCTATTTGCAATATGGGGAGTAAAACCCGAAAACATATTCGTGGTACTCTCCTCTACCTTTGCCATTATCGGTGTTGCCATGTTTGCACAATGGTCTATTTTAAGCAATATCACCGCCGGCGTTATCTTGTTTTTCTCCTTTCCGTTTAAAATTGGAGATGCGATTCGAATCCAGGATAAAGATTTCCCTGTAGAAGCGGAAATAGAAGACATCAAAACCTTTCATACCCTTCTAATTACTCGTGAAGGTGAACTGATATCTTATCCAAACAATTTATTATTACAAAAGGGTATCGTAATCATCAACAAAAAAGATTACTTAAAAGGTAAAGCAAATGCTCAGACAGATGAAATTACTATTTAACAATTGGCATAAATATTGAGGATAATATAACAATGAATCCATTTCGCTTCTCCTTTAAATCCATATTTAGCGTGTAGTATTAAAACTATAGAAATGAAAAACATTTACCATACATTATTTACTAAAAAAAACGGTATGCTTTGGAAAAAAAAGTACACCATAGTATTGGTTATGAACTTTTTCTATATTTTATTTTTTTATTTTTTAATGCAATTGTACTCCTAGATTATGCAAACAATTGATTGGATAGTCTTAAGTTTTACCCTGCTTTTTATAGTCTTATACGGCACCATTAAAACCAAAAGCAGTAAAAATGTCAACGAATATATTTTAGCCAATAAGGAAACACCGGGTTGGGCTGTGGCTTTATCCGTTATGGCTACTCAAGCTAGTGCCATTACTTTTTTATCGATTCCCGGACAAGCCTATCACGACGGAATGAGTTTTATTCAGTTTTACTTTGGTTTGCCCTTGGCCATGATTGTCATTTGCATCTTTTTTATACCGCTATATTACAAATACAATGTATTTACGGCTTATGAGTTTTTAGAACGCCGCTTCGATGTTCGCATTCGCTCCTTGGCTGCCGTATTGTTTTTAATTCAAAGGGGTATCGTTATCGGTCTTACGATTTATGCCCCCGCAATTATATTATCGTCCATTTTGGGTTGGGATTTAAAAGCGCTAATCGTTATCATTGGCGGTTTGGTACTTATATATACCGTAACTGGTGGTTCAAAAGCAATCATATTAACCCAAAAACAACAAGTGTTTGTAATTCTTACTGGATTAATAATCACCTTCTTTATCATCATAAATAGCTTTCCTGACGACTTAAGTTTGGTAGATGCCTTGGGTATTGCTGCAGCCAATGACAAGATGAAAATTGTCGATTTCTCGCTCGACCCAAGTGTTCGTTACACTTTTTGGAATGGTATAACGGGTGGTTTTTTCTTGATGTTGGCCTATTTCGGTACCGATCAAACTCAAGTGGGCCGTTATATCACTGCCAAATCTGTAAGTGAAAGTCAAAAGGGATTATTGATTAATGGATTACTAAAGGTGCCCATGCAGTTTTTTATACTGTTAACCGGCGTTCTGGTTTTTGTTTTTTTTCAATTTCACAATGCGCCCTTACATTTTAACCCAACTAATACCAAAGCCGTTAATGCTTCTATTTATCAAAAAGAATACCACGTCATTGAAAAAGAATTACACGAGGTTTTAGAAGATAAAAAAGAGGTCAGCATCTTATATACGGGGCAACTCTATCAAGATTACAACAATCCCATTTTACAAGAGAAAATGGTATCGCTATCCGGTAAAGAAAAAGAACTTCGCGAGCAAGCTAAAGCCGTAATTCTCAAAGCAAACCCCAAAGCAGAAATCAACGACAAAGACTACGTTTTTATTTATTTCATCATCAATTACCTTCCCAAAGGATTGATTGGATTACTGTTAGCAGTAATACTCTGTGCAGCTATGGCTGCATCTGCTTCAGAATTAAACGCTCTTGCAGCAACCACAGCTATCGATCTATACAAGCGAAACATTAAGGTCAAAAAAACAGAAAAACACTATTTAAAGGTTACTAGAATTTTTACGGTATTATGGGGAATAGTAGCCATACTAACGGCCTGTATAGTCAATCTGTTTGAAAACCTAATACAGCTCGTTAATATAGTTGGTTCGGTTTTTTACGGTACCGTATTGGGAATCTTTTTAGTCGCTATATTTGTAAAATCAGTAAAAGCTAATGCGGTATTTTGGGGAGCAATTTTGACACAACTACTCATTTTTTACTTGTACTATCTAGATGTTGTTAGTTTTTTATGGCTCAATTTTATAGGAGCAAGCACCGTAGTGCTATTATCTCTTATCGTTCAATTGATTTTTCCCAAACGCAAAAAACAACTGCTCACTTAAGCAGGCATTTTTACTTGTGGTAAGGACCACTTTTTGACTACTGCCAAAATCCTAATTGCTACTATGGCTCCCGAGGTCACTAAGTAATTGACGTCTTTTGCTACATGTAAATAAAACAAGGCATAATACACCAATCCACCAACGATACATACTGTAGCATAGATTTCCTTTCTAAAAATAACGGGAATATCGTTACCCAATATATCTCTAATTACACCACCAAAACAAGCTGTAATGGTTCCTAAAGTAATACATATAATAGGATGTAATCCCACTCCCATACCTTTTTCTATACCGATTAAGGTAAAAATAGCTAATCCAATCGTATCAAAAAGCAAGAGCGACATCCGTAAAAAAGCAAACTTTTTTCGAAAGATAATGGCCAAGATAGTACCGGCGATAATGGTGAAAAAATAGTTTAAATCGGTTAACCAACTCACCGGACTAATACCGATAACCACATCTCTCAAAGTACCACCTCCTATAGCTGTTACAAACGACAAAGACAATATACCAAATAAATCCAAACGCTTTTCCATCGCCACAAGAGCGCCTGACACCGCGAAAGCCATGGTACCTAACAAATCTAAAAATTCAAACATGAAAAAGAAATAATTGTGTTACATCATACTCGTAAAATGGTTATAATCTGCCAATACGGTATCGATAAATTTAAGTTGTGTTTCGGATTTATTCGCTACCCCTATCACCCTTTCAACCTTTTGAGTTAATTGTTCCAGCAATATTTTATCGTTGTTTAATCGGACGTTTCTTAGCGCTTCTTTAATGATGCGAATATCTTCATCGGAAAGGGCAATCACTTGCGGATAGGTTGGAATATATTCCACAGGAAGCTCCTGAAAAATAGTTTGAGAAAAAGTAATCTTTTGTTTGGTTGAAATAACGGCAGTACCCGCAACCATATCTCCCAATCGTTGGTTTTTATCAGTTAGTATAATCGCCAATATACCAATTACCCCTGAACTAAGTAGTAAATCAATCAATCGAAAAACCCAGCGAATGAGGTAGTCACCGACTTGAGCTTGATAACCATCTATTTTAATTACTTTAATCTTTGTTACCAACTTACCAGGGGTTCGTCCTTGCATAAATATCTCAAAAAACAAGGTATAGAAAACTACAGGTGAGAAAATTAAAAGATACATAGCTACTTGACTCCAATTGTCCATACCGCGTAACAACCGATCTCCGCGAAAGAGCTCTAACAAAAAAACGATTGCAATTACATATAAAATTTTAATTACCATATCGATAACAAAGGCCAATATGCGATCACCTATAGAGGCATTATCGAAACTAATAGCAACATTTTGCGTGGTGGTAATGGTTAATTGATTCATATTTCTTACTTTAGCTCTCCCATGAGAGAGGTAATATTTATTAAACAGAATAAGGAAAAATGGTTTGAATACGAGCAAGCTATTTTTGGTAAAATCAAAAAAGGTCCGGACTATTTGGCAAATATGTACATCCAACTGATGAACGATTTGTCGTATTCTCAAACTTACTATCCAAAAAGCAAAACTACGGCTTATTTAAATTATTTGGCAGTACAAACATATCAAAATATTTATAAAACAAAACGAGTAGAGAGCAATCAACTCGTTCATTTTTATAAATTTGAAGTTCCTTTGATTGTATATCAATACAAAAATTACCTAATATTTAGTGCACTTTTATTTTTTGTACTGGTGGGTATAGGTGCCATTTCTTCCCATTACGATGAATCTTTTGTACGCTTAATTCTCGGAGATTCTTATGTGAATACAACCTTAAATAACATTAAAGATGGCGACGCCATGGCCATATATCAATCGGGCAGTAATTGGGGTAGCTTTATAGGAATTACATTTAATAATTTATCGGTGGGACTCCGGTTGTTTGTATATGGTATTTTCGGAGGCTTAGGCACCTTGGTTTATCTATTTCACAATGCCATAATGTTGGGGTCATTCCAATATTTCTTCGTTCAACAAGGTGAGTTTACTGAGAGTTTTAAAGGGATATGGCTGCACGGAGCCATGGAGATTTTCTCTATGGTTATCGAAGCATTTGCCGGTTTTATATTGGGTGCCAGTATCTTATTTCCCAAAACATTTTCGCGCATCGATTCCTTTAAAAACGGTTTTAAAAACGGTTTTAAAATTTATATAGCTACAGTTCCCTTTACCATATTAGCGGGTTTTATTGAAGGTTTCGTAACGCGTTATGCACAGCAAATGCCAGATATATTGAATTATTTCATAATATTCGGCACTTTTATTCTAATTTTTTATTACTTTGTGATTTATCCCAAAAAAGTATATAGGAAAATCCATAATTAAATTCGACTACCATGTTTCAATTATTTAAAAAAAGAACTTTTAGCAGTTATATCAACGATACTTTTGATTTTTTTAAAGTTGAAGGTAAAAATTATATTAAAAACTACTTTTTAATCAATGGTGGTTTCTTGGTCTTAATGATGATTTGCTTTTATTTTGTATTTCAATTTTATTTTGACATCATCAAACAGCAAGCTTACGGTTTTGATTCGGACTATTTTATCAATTATATGGGGGAAAATCCCTTTTTGATTTTCTTTTTTGCTTTATTATTGTTTTTATTATCTATGGTTTTTTCAGCCATTTCTTACTCTTATCCTACCTTATACTTGAAGAATATGGAGAAACACCCTGGTAAAACAATAACTACGGAAATGATAATAGCCGACCTAAAGCAAAATTTTGGACGAATTTTACTTTATTTACTCGGTTTGTTTTTTATTATATTCCCTCTGAGTATGTTTGCTTTTGGGTTTAGTATTTTATTGGTATTCATCATCATCGGTATTCCGATATTGTTTTTATTGTTTCCATCTATTCTCAGTGTAATCATGCTTTCATATAACGACTATTTAATCAAGGAAACCTCTTTTTTTAAATCTTATGGCATGGCAATAAAAATGTTGAAGAAAAACTTTTGGCCCATAATAGGAAGTACGTTTATCATGTATTTGGTACTCCAAATTATAACTACAGTATTTACAGCAATACCGCAAATGATGATGGTGTTTCAACTTTTCACCTCTTTGGAAACTAAAGTCGACTATACGCAGAGTGCCGAATATTCTATACTCTATATGATTACCATCATTATCAGTATGATTGTGGGTTTTGTATTAAACAATCTTATACTGATTAATCAAGGACTTATCTACTATAGCGAGCGCGAAGTTATGGAAAACAATCAATCTCGATTTGACATTGAACAACTTGGTCAAAATAATGAATAAAACCCTAATTGGCCTATTTTTATTTTTCGGCTCGCATCTATTACATGCGGACAGCCTTGTTGTAAGCGCTAAAAAGACGATTATAGTCGAAAAAATGGTCGATCAAAATCAAGCGATAGAAAACCTAAAGTTTCGACCTCAATTTAAGGATAGCTACACTAATTTATCCGAATTTAATTATTCGTCAGCTACGGAAAAAAATAGTTTTTGGTCGCGCTTAAAAAACCGCTTCCTCAATTGGTTATCCGAATTTTTAAACGTACAAATAGATGAAAAACCGAGACAAATTTGGAATAAGTCGCTGAATTATATCTCAGTTGTACTGTTGTTGATATTGACCTTTTATATCATCCGTGCCTTTGTCAAAAAAGATGCTCTTTGGTTTTTTAAAAAGTCCAAAAAAACCTTTAAAATAGACCATTTTAACGTTGAAAAAAACTTAGAACATACCGACTTTAAAGCGCTAATTGCATCGGCTATCGCCAATAACAATCCCCGATTAGCCATTCGATATTACTATTTAGCACTGTTGCAGCTGCTGTCTAAAAAAGAAATTATTCAATGGGACTTGGAAAAAACCAATTCCGACTATTTGGCGGAAATTAAAAACGAACAAACCCGAGAATCCTTCCGATACTTATCCTACCTCTATAACAATATTTGGTATGGAGAGTTTGAAGTAGATCCGGCTGCTTTTCAAAAAGCACAACAGGCATTTACCGATTTTTTAAAACCGTGGGAAAATGAATAGAACTTTTAAAAAATACCTGTTGTTTTTTATATTGGCTATAGCTTTGATCCTATTTGTCGACTATAACAAACCCAAACCGATAAACTGGGCACCTACCTTTCTAATCGAAGATAAAATCCCCTTTGGTTTATTTATCTTAAATCACGAGATGGACTCCTTGCTTAAGGACCGCCAACTACAGCGCTTTAGCCAAGGGGTTTACGAATTTATAACCGATTCACTTTCTAAGGATACTACGGCTTTAAAAACCGTTTTATTGATCGATAATTATTCGAGTATTCACTATCCAGATACGCCAGTAGTTTTGGATTTTGTAGCTCAAGGAAACACTGTTTTTGCAATAGGCCCAAACCTTCCACAAAGCTTAACCGATACCTTAAACTTAATGGAATACACCTATGAGCAATCAGACAAAACGGTTGTATGGACCACTAACCAAAACCTATCGCGTCAGAAGTTCAATTTAGACAAGGCCTACTCTCAAAGCTACTTTTCCAGTATAGATACCGTAAACACAAGTATTTTGGGCTATCAACATTCCACCCAATTTCCTGATGCCGCCAATTTTATCAAAGTTCCCTTTGGTAAAGGTTTTTTCTATTTTAACACACAATCCAAGGCTTTTACCAATTACTCCTTATTGGAAAGTAATAACCATTTGTATGTTGAAAACATACTGTCTTATTTGCCTAAACAAACCACCTATTGGAAGGTCAATAAAAAAACCAATCAAGAAGATGAATTGATATCTTCCTCTCCTTTACGGTTTATATTGTCTAATCCAGCTTTAAAATGGGCTTGGTATTTTATTTTGTTGGGATTGCTAACTTTTGCCTTGTTTACCGCAAAACGAAAACAGCGCCAAATACCGATTATCAGACCACTAACCAACACCACGGTAGAATTCACTAAGAGTATAGCGAGCTTGTACCTAATGGCTGAAGATTATAGTGACTTGGCAGATAAAATTATTTTATACGCACTGACAAAAATTCGGCAAACATATTTATTGGATACGCACAACTTAAACGAGACTTTTATAGCGGGTTTGCAAAAGATGACTTCCAAAGACCCCGATGCAATCAGGACTTGGGTTGCTTCGATTAAAAGCCACCAAGCCAATCCCGGAGCTACAACACAACAAAGCGCAATTGATTTACATCGCTTAACTGAAGAAATATTGAATTAAAACCACTTTCAAATGGATATAGAAAACACTTCCGAAAACATACATTTTGAATCGAGATTAGATCTCTCCGAATTGCATCAAAGAGTCGATGCTGTTCGACAAGAAATCAAAAAAGTCATCGTTGGTCAAGATAAGATGATCGATAAATTACTTGTTGCCATCTTGGCTAACGGACATATATTACTCGAAGGAGTTCCGGGAGTAGCCAAGACGTTAACGGCAAAATTATTGGCTAAAACCATAGATATGGATTTTAGTAGAATACAGTTTACTCCAGATTTAATGCCGTCGGACATATTGGGCACCTCAGTTTTTGATGTAAAAAGCTCGGAATTCGAATTTAAAAAAGGGCCAATTTTCGCCAATCTTATCTTAATTGATGAGATCAATAGGGCACCAGCAAAAACGCAAGCCGCCTTATTTGAAGTGATGGAAGAACGTCAAATAACTATTGATGGAAAAACCTATGTGATGGAAAAACCATTCTTGGTTATTGCTACCCAAAACCCTATTGAGCAAGAGGGTACCTACCGATTACCCGAAGCGCAATTGGACCGTTTTTTATTTAAAATCAACATTGAATATCCCAACTTAGACGAAGAGATTCTCATTCTAAAACGCGAACACCAAATCGAAAATCAGCGTAAGGAGGATCAAATATCGAAAATACTACAACCCGAGGAAATCATCCGTTTTCAGCAATTGGTTAAACAAATTATCGTTGAAGAAGATCTGTTACATTATATTGCAAAAATAGTTGGAAACACTCGGGAAAACCCGTTGTTATACCTCGGAGCCTCTCCTAGAGCTTCCTTGGCTATTTTAAATGCAGCTAAGGGCTTTGCAGCCATTGCCGGTCGCGACTTTGTAACTCCAGAAGATATCAAAGAGGCCGCAATACCCGTTATTCAACACCGTGTCATCGTTTCTCCGGAACGAGAAATGGAAGGATTAACCCCACAAGACATTGTCAAACAAATATTAGAAACCATCGATATTCCTCGATAAATCGGTAGCACCATGCTTTTTAAGTCATTATATATACAGCTGCGCTTTTATAAATTTCTGATATCCTTTGTCGGTTTGTTTATATTGGCATTTATATTTCCGGTATTGTACTTTTGGATTTGGGGAGCATTTGGCCTTTTTGCAAGCTTTGTATTAGTCGATTACAGTTTGCTTTTCTTTAAAAAGAACGGAATCACTGCCCAACGGAAAAATCCTGAAAAACTTTCCAATGGCGATAGCAATACCATCCATATCACGCTAAAAAACCATTATAGTTGGATAGCAAACGTTCAGCTGATCGATGAGATTCCGTTTCAATTTCAACTTAGGGATTTTGAAATAAACCGTATAGTGGCACCCTTAGAAGAGGCTGCGATTGCTTATCAATTACGACCGACCGAACGCGGTGAATATACCTTTGGCAATTTAAACATCTATGTGAGTACGCGTTTGGGGCTACTTTCAAAGAGATACCGATTTGACGGCAATCAAACCCTACCGGCCTACCCGTCTTTTATACATATGAAAAAGTACGATATGTTAGCTTTTTCTAAATATAAATTGCCTTATGGTTCAAAAAAAACCAGGAAAATTGGAAATACTACAGAATTTGAGCAAATCAAAGAATATGTTAGTGGCGACGACATAAGAACAATCAATTGGAAAGCTACAGCAAAAAAAAGCCAATTGATGGTCAATCAATATCAAGACGAAATTGCCCAAAACATCTACCTGATTATCGATAAAGGTCGGGTCATGAAAATGCCATTTGATGGATTGAGCTTATTAGACTATGCGATCAATGCCTCTTTAGCCCTATCTCATATTATACTTAAAAAGAAAGATAAAGTTGGACTGCTAACCTTTTCTAAAAAAATTGAAAACCGAATTGTTGCCGAATCCAAAAGCATCCAAATGCAGTTGGTTATGGAGCAACTCTATCGCATAGATACCGATTATCACGAAAGCGACTACAGTAAACTCTATGCCGATGTAAAAAGAAACATAAGTCGTAGAAGTCTTTTAATCCTTTTTACTAATTTTGAAACCTTAGACGGATTACATCGACAATTGCCCTATTTAAGAGGTTTGGCAAAAAACCATTTGGTCTTGGTCGTCTTTTTCGAAAACACCGAATTAACAACACTAATTCAACAAAAAGCCCATAATATACAGGATATATATGACCAAGTTATTGCAGAAAAATTCCATTATGAAAAGCGTTTGATTGTAAACGAATTAAGAAAATACGGCATTTACAGTGTATTAACACCGCCAGAACAATTATCTATGGATACCATTAATGCCTATCTAGACATCAAGGCAAGAGGAATTATATAAAACATCAAAATGAAGAAAATCGACAGCCCGCAAAATGCTTATATCAAAACTTTGATTCAACTGCAAGAAAAATCAAAAAATCGAAAGCAAACGGGTACCTTTATCATCGAGGGACAAAGAGAAATACAATTGGCTCAAAAAGGCCATTATGCTTTGCAAACCTTACTGTACTGCCCTGAATATATAGAACAAGAAAAAGCCTTACACGGAATTGGACGCGGCAGCGAAATCATCGAAATTTCTAAGGACGTTTACCAGAAATTAGCCTATCGAGATACCACAGAAGGCCTACTCGCTATTGCAAAGACTAAATCGCTTCAATTATCCGATTTAAAACTGAGCGCAGCTCCCCTTATTTTAGTAGCAGAAGCACCTGAAAAACCGGGTAATATTGGTGCCTTACTTCGCACTGCCGATGCGGCAAATGTGGATGCGGTCATTATTGCCAATCCCAAAAGTGACTTATACAATCCCAACATCATTCGATCTAGTGTCGGAGCGGTTTTTACCACGCAGATTGCCATGGCAAGTACAGCAGAGGCAATCAACTATTTGAAGTCGCAAAACATTGCTATTTACTGTGCAACTTTACAAGATTCTACTGCCTACCACAGCCTAAATTATCAAGAAGCTGCGGCCTTTGTTGTTGGAACCGAAGCTAGTGGACTAACTGATGAATGGCGTTTGGCCAGTACGCAAAACATCATTATACCGATGAGTGGAGAAATCGACTCTATGAATGTATCTGTTGCTGCTTCCATATTGATTTTTGAAGCAAAACGACAACGCGGATTTTAAATTTACCCTATGAAAAAAACCTTATTTTTAATCGTTAGTTTTATCAGTCTACAAGCTTGGTGTCAAGTTCCCGAACTCCACCAACAAATAGACGAAGTTACGCGCAAAGCCATGGCCGCTTTTGATGTGCCGGGAATTGCTGTAGCCGTAGTAAAAGATGGTCAAATCATACATTCACAAGGATATGGACTTCGATCGATTGCTTCTAAAGAAGCCGTGGACGAAAATACCATGTTTGGAATTGCATCGAACAGCAAGGCTTTTACAGCAGCTGCTTTGGCTATATTGGTAGACCAAAAAAAACTCGATTGGGACGATAAGGTTATCCAATACATACCCGAGTTTAAAATGTATAATAAATATGTTACGGATGAATTTACAATCCGCGATTTATTGACCCACAGAAGTGGACTTGGTTTAGGAGCTGGCGATTTGATGATTTGGCCCGACGGACATGATTTCACTCCTCAAGATATAGTAGCGAACATTCAACACTTAAAACCCGTATCTGGATTTCGTTCACAATATGATTACGATAATTTATTGTACATCATTGCGGGAATTGTTATCGAGAGAATCAGTCATCAGAGTTGGGCTGAATTTGTTGAACAAAACATTATGAACCCGATTGGAATGACTGCTAGTGCTGGAAACTGGAACCGTTTAAAAAACAAGACTAATGCCATAGTCCCCCACGTACCCATTAACGGAAAATTGACAGTAGTGCCGCGATACACCAACACCATAATGGATGCAGCTGGAGGTATTTATTCAAACATTAATGAGCTGTCCAAATGGGTTCAAGTACAACTTAATGAAGGCCAAATAGGTGACCGAACACTGTTCAGTAAAACGGTACAGCACGAAATGTGGACACCACAAACCTGGATTCCAAACAGGACTACGGCACCATATTATTCGCTTTTTAATGCTTACGGTTTGGGTTGGCAACTCACTGATGTAGCGGGAACACTTCAAG
This sequence comes from Flavobacterium sp. NKUCC04_CG, assembly GCF_019345525.1. Lineage (GTDB taxonomy): Bacteria > Bacteroidota > Bacteroidia > Flavobacteriales > Flavobacteriaceae > Flavobacterium. Next base: position 158,228 of record NZ_JAHKRA010000002.1, read on the forward strand.
TTTCTCACACCGGTGGTTTAGAAGGTATTGTTACACAAATCACGCTTTTACCGCAACAAAAACTCGGAATAATTGTATTGACCAACCAACAATCTGGAGCCGCTTTTCAGTCGATTACCAATACGATTAAAAATTACTATCTAAAATTACCTTACCAAGATTTTGTTGTTGAATACCAAAATCGCGTTCAACAAAATAATATTGAAGCAAAGGAAATTGTCAATAAAATCTGGACTACAGTAGAAAACAATAAAAAAGCCGCAACCTCCGTTATAGCATTAAACCAACTAATAGGTAATTATAAAGATGCTTGGTTTGGTGAGGTGAGCATTTATAAAAAGAAATCAAAGTGGGTGTTTGAATCCAAACGTTCTCCAGAACTTAGTGGTGAAATACACTTCTATCAAGATCAAACCTTTGTAGTAAAATGGTATAACGAATCTCTTGATGCCGATGCATTTATAAAATGGAATGTCAAGGACGGCCGTATAGAATTCTTTGAAATGGAACCCATTTCGCCTCTAACGGATTTTAGTTATGATTTTCAAGATTTGCATTTTACACCGAGTATTTAAAAAGGAAATGGAAAACAAATAAAAAATATTCAAAAAAAGCTGTATTAATTTGCTGAATTAATTTTTTAAGCTAAATTTGGGTGTTTTTAGTTTTTTTTAACAATCTATTAAAAACCATTATGCCTTTTCAACAACTATAACTAAACCAATGAATATGAATTGTTTTAAAACTACTTACATGAAGCAAAAAACGTTTTCTACATTAAAATTAACCATTGCTGCCTTAATTTTCACATTTGGTGTTTCGAGTCAAGCTCAGACTACAAAGGAAAAGCGTTTTATAAACGATTATAAATGGAAGGTATCTTTACAAATGAACATTATGGATTTCGGCTTTGATAAGGACGATCCAACGAATACGGAAAACTGGAATATGCTTTCATTTCCGTCAAGAGTAGCGATTGAAACCAATATCGTTAATCATTTAAGTGCAGAATTGGCTGTTGCTATGAATAAAATTGAGGAAGGTCATATGGTAAACGGACAAATAGCAAACAAAGATTTGGATGTTATTGCTGTTGACGCTAATTTTAAGTACAGCTTAGGAGGTTTGTTTAACATACCTATAGTTGACCCCTATATAGCCACAGGTGCTGGTTATTTACAACTTGATGGAACCAGTAATGCAACTTTTAACTATGGTGGAGGTATCAACTTTTGGTTGGCTGATTTAGCTTTTTTAAGAGATTACAGATATATGCGTGACCGTAGAATTAGTCGATTTGGATTAAACGTAGAGGTTATGGGTAAGAAAAACTTAAACGACGGACCGGGTAGTAATATGCAAGTAGCTGCAGGTGTGTTTTATATGTTCTAAAATCGCGTTCAATAAACCTATTAACTCCTCTTTTAGAGGAGTTTTTTGTTGTTAAATAGGCCATACAATAGCTCTTTAAAAATTTGCAATATCAAAAAATTTCGCTTAAATTTAGAATGATCAACCGCAACACATATGACCGAAATAGAAATAGAAAAAGAAAATAAAGCCATCGCTCAAGAGTATAAGGAATTGCTAAGAATAAGTTATCAAACCTTAACTGACGATGATAAAAAAATGATTCGTAAAGCTTTTGATGTGGCTGTTGAGGCTCACAAAAACCAGCGAAGAAAATCTGGGGAAGCCTATATCTTCCACCCTATTGCTGTAGCAAAAATTGTGGCTTCAGAAATTGGTTTAGGCGCTACTTCAATTGCCGCGGCCTTAATGCATGATGTGGTAGAAGATACAGATATTACGGTCGAACAAATAGAAGAATGGTTTAACCCAAAAGTAGCTAAGATAGTTGAAGGATTAACTAAAATGGCCTTATTGGAACCCGACTCCCATATCTCGATGCAAGCGGAAAATTATCGCAAGATGCTTTTGACGCTTAACGACGACGTACGCGTTATTTTAATCAAAATCGCCGACCGTTTACACAATATGCAAACCATGGAAAGCATGGCCGAATACAAACAGGCCAAAATAGCTTCGGAGACCTTGTATATCTATGCCCCACTAGCCCATCGTTTGGGCTTGTTTAACATCAAAACCAAATTAGAGGATTTGGGTTTAAAATACACCGAACCTGCCGTATATCAAGACATCGTTAGCCGTATTCAAGACACCAAAGAAGAACAAGAAGCTTATATGGATTCCATTTCTTCTGTCTTAAAAGAATCTCTAGACAAAGAGCAAATTGAATACACGATGAAAGGTCGTCCTAAGTCCATTTATTCGATTCGTCGAAAAATGAAAGTTCAAAACGTCACTTTTGACGAGGTGTACGATAAATTTGCCTTACGTATCATTTACAAATCCAAACCCAATGAAGAAAAATTCTTGGCTTGGAAAATATATTCTATAGTTACCGATCATTACCGCCCGAGCCCTAGTCGATTAAGAGATTGGATTTCTTCGCCCAAATCCACGGGTTATGAAGCCCTACACATAACAGTAATGGGTCCTAAGGGACGTTGGGTTGAAATACAGATTCGCAGTGAACGCATGGACGAAATAGCCGAAAAAGGCTATGCCGCACACTATAAATACAAACAAGGAGTAACGGAAGAAAACAGTTTAGACATTTGGCTTAACCAGTTAAAAGAAGCCTTGGAGAACGCAGAGAGTAATGCAGTCGATTTTGTTGAAGATTTTAAACTAAACCTCTATTCCAAAGAGATTTATATTTTTACACCAAAAGGGGAAATCAAATCGCTTCCAAAAGGAGCTACCGCCTTGGACTTTGCGTTTAGCATACATTCTGAGATCGGGATTCATACCCGTGGAACACGTGTCAACGGCCGATTAGTTCCTTTAAATCACATATTAAACAGCGGTGATCAAGTTGAAATCATGACTTCGGAACATCAAAAACCGAGCATACACTGGCTTGATTATGTAACTACCTCGCGTGCCAAAAATAAAATTAGAAACGTTCTTAATGAGAACACCAAAAAAATAGCAGAAGACGGTAAAGAAATTTTATTGAGAAAACTGCGCCATCTTAAAATCACTTTAGACGAGAAAACCATCAACGAAATGGTTAATTATTTTAAGTTAAAAACCAGTTTAGATCTTTTCTATCGCGTAGGCGTTGGTATGATTGAAAACCAACATCTAAAAGATTTTGCCGCATTAAAGAATAATACGTTAATCAATTTCTTTAAGAAAACGATGAAACGACAACCGAGCAATCACGCTGAAGTAATCCATAGTAAAGATACATCTCAGTTGGATTTGATTGTCTTCGGAAAGGATAATGAAAAATTAGATTACAAACTAGCGAGTTGTTGTAATCCTATTCAAGGCGATGATGTATTTGGTTTTGTTACTATAAATGAAGGAATAAAAGTGCATCGTAAAGATTGTCCAAATGCTATTAGTTTGCAATCCAATTATGCTTACCGCATTATCAATGCCCAATGGATTGACTCTTCTAAGGAAAATTTTGAGGCGACGATTAAGATTACGGGACTGGATTCTATTGGTTTGACCGGTGAGATTACAAGAGTCATTTCAAACAACATGACCATCAACATCAAAAGCATTTCACTAAGCGAAAATGCCGGGATTTTTAATGGTCAGATCACCATAACAGTACCCAATAATGCTTTGCTCAAAAAATTAATGGTCAACATTAAAAAAATAGAAGGCGTTGACAAAGTCACTCGGATTTATTCCAACTAGCATTAATAGAGTGAATTAGTTTAATTCAAATAATTATAAAAAAGGTAACACTATTAAATTTCATAACAAAAAAAATAGCCTTATCTTTGCAATTGATATTTAATATTCCAATGGAAACAAGTAAAAGTCAAGAAATTGTAAAAACTGTTTTTACAAAGTATTTAGAAGAGAGAGGGCATCGAAAAACACCGGAACGCTACGCTATTTTACAAGAGATATACGATAGTGAAGAACATTTCGACATCGAGTCTTTATATATAAAGATGAAAAACAAGAACTACCGGGTTAGTAGAGCAACTCTGTACAATACGATTGAGCTTTTATTGGAATGTGGTTTGGTACGCCGTCATCAGTTTGGCCAAAACCAAGCGCATTATGAGAAATCATATTTTGACAAACAACACGACCATATTATCTTAACCGACACTGGGGAAGTCATTGAGTTCTGTGATCCGCGTATTCAAACGATTAAAAAGACCATTGAAGAAATTTTTGATCTTGAAATCAATTCGCATTCCCTTTATTTCTATGGAACTCGAAATAAACCTACAGAAAAATAGTCCCGACCACTAATCTAAACAACACACATAATAATGACAGTAGATTTACTACTTGGCCTGCAATGGGGCGATGAAGGAAAAGGAAAAATTGTTGACGTTCTTACTTCTAAATACGACATCATTGCTCGCTTTCAAGGGGGACCTAATGCAGGACATACCTTAGAATTTGACGGAATCAAACACGTACTAAGAACAATTCCGTCAGGGATTTTTCATAAGAAATCCATCAATATTATTGGAAATGGAGTCGTTATTGACCCCGTGGTTTTCATCAAAGAAATTGCCGATTTGGAGAAATTCAATATCGACATCTATTCTCGATTGTTAATTTCGAGAAAAGCACATTTAATTTTACCAACACACCGTTTATTAGACGCCGCTTCAGAAGCTTCTAAAGGGAAAGCGAAAATTGGTTCTACTTTAAAAGGAATTGGCCCAACTTATATGGACAAAACCGGTAGAAACGGGCTTCGCGTAGGTGATATCGAATTGGTTGATTTTAAAGAGCGTTATACGGCTTTAGCAGAAAAGCACAAATCGATGATCACTTTTCACGATGTGGATTTACAATACAATCTAGCGGAATTAGAGGAAGAGTTTTTTACTGCTATAGAGCAATTGAAAAAACTTACTTTTATCGATAGTGAGGAGTATATCAACAACGCGATTAAAGAGGGGAAATCCATTTTGGCAGAAGGCGCTCAAGGCTCTATGTTGGATATCGATTTTGGAACCTATCCGTTTGTGACTTCTTCAAACACTACTGCTGCAGGTGCTTGTACTGGATTGGGAGTTCCTCCAAATAAAGTTCAAAAGGTTTTTGGAATTTTTAAAGCCTATACTACTCGTGTTGGTAGCGGTCCTTTTCCTACGGAATTAACAGACGAAACCGGCGCAAAGATGGCAAGTATTGGAAAAGAATTCGGATCCGTTACCGGTCGTGCTAGACGTTGTGGTTGGCTGGATTTAGTCGTTTTAAAATACGCTGTTCAAGTTAATGGTGTTACAGAACTATACATGATGAAAGGCGATGTACTTTCCGGTTTTGAAACCCTACAAATTTGTACGGCTTACCAATACCAAGGAAACGTAATCAAACATTTACCTTACAATATTGAACCGGAAAATGTAACTCCTATTTATGTGGAGAAAAAAGGCTGGAAAGCAGATTTAACTCAATTGACTGAGTATGATCAATTTCCTGCTGAATTTAAAGAATATATCGAATTTATAGAAAGTGAAGTTGGCGTTCCAATCAGAATTGTTTCTGTTGGTCCAGATAGAAAACAAACGATTCTAAAATAATTAACTCAAAACACTTTCTTCGGAAAGTGTTTTTTGTTTATAAATAATTCCCAATTAAATTTTTCTGAACTTTTTTTCTTTAAATTTGAACAAAAATTCTAGATTTGAAAACAATACCTTTATTTTTTCTATATTCTTTTCTTCTTTTCACCTTCGCGGCAGCGGCACAAAACAAAAAAAGTATCATCATTAAACACGCTGATTACAGCGACATCAATCAAGCAGAAATTCCCGATGCCGTTTTACTAACCGGAAATATTGAAGCCGAACACGATGGCGTCTTAATCAATTGCAATAAGGCCTATTATTTCGAAAAAGAAAACTACATCAAACTCTTTGGAAATGTTATCATGAACCAAGGAGATACCATACATATGAACAGCCGCTATGCCGAATATAACGGTATGAACGGATTTGCCTATGCCAATGGACAAGTGGTCATGCGATCACCCAATTCCATGCTGGAAACCGACACCATTCACTTTGATCGCAATCAAAACATTGTTTATTACAATTCATTTGGAAAAATAACCAATGAAGGAAATATATTGACCAGTAAGGCTGGTAAATACTTAGTCAACGAAAAAAAGTTTCAGTTCTTTAATGCGGTTACCATTACAACCGACCAAGGCACTGTTGTGAAGTCAAACCATTTAGACTTTTATGAGGTGCCCCAGCATTCTTATGTTTTTGGACCTTCTACTATTACCAATAAAGACAATTATATCTATACAGAAAACGGTTTTTATGATGTAAAAAAAGACATCGGCAAGCTCATCAAAAAATCGCATATTATTTACGACAACCGCCGTATTGAAGGCGATTCGATGTATTACGATAAAAAAAACGACTTCTCCTCTGCCACCAACAACGTCAAAATAACGGATACCATCAATAAAATGATTATTCGTGGTCATTATGCCGAAGTTTACAGAGCGCAAGATTCGATGTTTGTTACCAAAAAAGCATTGATCACCACGGTAACTGAAAACGATTCGGTTTATATTCATGCCAAGCGAATTTTGGTTACTGGAAAACCCGAAGCTAGAATCATTCGTGGTTTTAACGACGCCCGTCTTTATAAAACGGATATGAGTGGAAAAAGTGATTCCATACACTACAGTCAAAAACAGGGTTTAACCCAAATGATTGGCAAACCGGTGGTCTGGAACGGAAATAGTCAACTCACGGGGCAACTGATTCATTTAATCAACAACCCGATTACAGAACAATTGGACTCCTTAAAGGTTTTAAATAATGCCTTTGTCATACAACAGGACACCCTGGGAAGCGGCTTTAATCAAGTCAAGGGACAAAACCTCTATGGTAAATTTAGGGACAACAAAATGTATCAAATAGATTTGGTGAAAAATGCCGAAATCATTTATTATATGTATAACGATGACGACGAGTTTATCGGAATCAACAAAGGGGTTTGCAGTTCGATTAATTTAGAACTCGAAGACAATAAAATACAAACCGCTACCCTATTTGTAGAACCCAAAAGCGAAATATATCCCGAGACCGAACTACCTGAAAATGCTCGTAAACTCCGAGATTTTAATTGGCGTGGTGATGAGCAAATTCGGTCTTTAGACCAAATTTTCCCCGAATCGGAACTCGCTCTTGATGTTCAAATACAGAAAGAAAGTAAAATTCAACAACAACAAGCAGAAACTCCCATGGAGATTCAGGCGGAAAGCATAGGAAAACAGCAAAAAGTAAAAAGTAAAACAAAAAAATAACACCTCCGATCATGAGAAAGGATTTTTTCAAATATCAAGCACAAACATCTCCAAATCCATTAGCCATGGAAGTTTCACACGCTAAAGGATCTTATATATACGACACCAATAACAAAAAATATTTAGACTTCGTAGCAGGCGTTTCCGCATGTACTCTAGGACATCAACCCCAACGTGTACATCAAGCTATAAAGGATCAATTAGATAAATACACCCACGTTATGGTCTACGGAGAATATATCCAAGACCCGGCCGTAGCTTTCTGTAAATTATTAGCCGAAAATCTACCTGCACAGCTAAACAAAACGTATTTGGTCAATTCGGGTACAGAAGCAACAGAAGGCGCTTTAAAACTGGCCAAACGCGTAACAGGCAGAAGCCAGCTCATTTCGTGTTTAAACGCCTACCACGGCAACACTATGGGTTCGATGAGTGTGATGGGCTGTGAAGACCGCAAGCGCGCTTTTAGACCCCTATTACCCGATGTGGATTTTATCACGTTTAACAAGGAAGAAGACCTACAAAAAATCACGACTAAAACAGCTGGAATCATTTTAGAATCCATTCAAGGTGGTGCTGGTTTTATAGAGCCTAAGGACGATTTTTTACAAAAGGTGAGAAAACGTTGTGACGAAGTTGGTGCTCTGATGATCTTAGACGAAATACAACCGGGTTTTGGACGAACTGGCACGCTTTTTGGCTTTCAAAACTATAATGTAGTTCCCGATGTATTGGTTCTTGGAAAAGGTATGGGGGGCGGTATGCCAGTTGGCGCTTTTACAGCCAATGAAAAACATATGGATTTACTTTTTGACAATCCTAAATTTGGTCATATCACTACTTTTGGTGGACATCCTGTGATTGCTGCTGCTAGTTTAGCAACCTTACAAGAATTGGTAGAAACCGATTTGATACCACAAACACTGGAAAAAGAGAAATTGTTTCGCTCTTTATTGGTGCATCCGTTGATTTTAGAAATTCGCGGACGTGGATTGATGCTCGCTCCAATGACAGCAAGCGATGACATTACAAATCAAGTTATTATGAGATGCCAAGATAAAGGTTTAATTTTGTTTTGGCTTTTGTTTGATGGCAAAGCGATTCGAATAACCCCACCGCTAACGATTTCAAACGAAGAAATTCATGAAGGTTGTCAAATAATCTTAAAGGTTTTAGACGAAATTCAACAGGAAATAGGTTTGTAAAAACCGTTTCAAAAAAAGAAATCATAGTCAAATTTAACTATGATTTCAAAATTAATCCCAGCTTTTTTTCATATATTTAGACTGAGGATAACATAAAAGCGTTTATTATGTATTTAAGCAACGAAGAAGAAGAATATAATTTATCCCTTTCCCGTTTTGAATCGATGCTAAAAACAAACAAAGTTTTGTTTTTTGATTCTGAAGAATTTGAAAATATCATTCTTCATTATCTCGATTCGGGAAAAATGAATCTGGCAAAGAGAGCTTTAAAACTCGCGTTAGAACAACATCCTAATTCTACAGGATTAAAATTAGTACAAGTAGAATTACTAATCTTTCAAGACAAATTAGAAACAGCCGATCGTTTGTTAAACGAATTGCACGCTATAGAGCCGACTAACGAAGAAATTTACATACAACGAGCCAACATTTACTCTAAAAAAGGGCAACATGAAAGCGCTATTGAATTTTTAAAAATCGCTCTTGATTTAACGGAGGACTTCTCCGATGTCTATTCCCTTTTGGGTATGGAATACCTGTTTATAGACGAAATCGAATTGGCCAAAGAAAGTTTTATACATTGTTTAGAAAACGATGAAGAAGATCAATCGGCCTTATACAATGTGGTTTATTGTTTTGACTTCTTAGCGGAAAATGAAAAGGCAGTTGACTTTTTAAACGAGTTTATAGAAAATGATCCCTATAGCGATATCGCATGGCATCAATTGGGCCGTCAATACTTTACCTTAAAGAGATATGAAGAAGCCGTAAGGGCTTTTGACTATGCCACTTTAATTGACGAGCATTTCCTAGGAGCCTATCTCGAAAAAGGAAAAGCCTTGGAAAAATTAAAAAAACATCAAGAGGCCATAGACAATTACATGATTACCTTGGAATTGGACAATCCCTCTTCCTATGTGTTAATGAGAATAGGCAATTGTCATGAAGAACTGGGCAATAGCGAAATGGCCTTGCACTATTATAAGAAAACCGTTCATGAGGATCCGCTTTTAGATAAGGGATGGATTTCATTGACCGATTTCTTTATCAAGGAAGAGAAATACGAAAAGGCATTACATCATTTGGAGAAAGCAATCAATATCGATGATCAAAACGAAAAATATTGGATTCGATATGCTGCTTTAAACAAGAGTTTATTGCATTTTTCCGAAGCGGAAATCGGTTATCAAAAAGCCATCGAACTCGGCAGCAATCAACTATCAGATTGGACGAGTTGGGCCGATGTACTCTACTTATTGGGCAAATATGAAACGGCGATATCCAAATTGTTAGAAATTTCAGAAACGCATCCAGACGATCCCGAAGTAGCTTACCGTTTGTCCGTAATTTATTTTACCTTAAATGATATTGAAAAGGGAAGCTTCCACTTGACCATAGGTTTGCAGAAGGACTTTGAAAAAAAATCAATAATCGAAGAATTGTTTCCATCCGTTTGGGAAAATCCAATCGTACAAAATACCATTGAAAAATATCCGTTTTACAAATAAAAAAGCTGTCCTTCGGGACAGCTTTTTTACTTAAAATTCAAAACCAAAAATTACTGTAATGATTAAGGATGACTGCGGCAAAAACAGACTCGCCTTCAACAGCAAACAGCACTAAAATAGCGAATAAAAGAATCCACAAAAAAAAACGGTTTAATTGGTGTAAATTAACGGTTTTTTAGTAATCTTGTCCTTTCAAAAGCAAATGCATAAAACGTAAATTAGGTTAACGATGGGCAAGAGAAATCAATACGGATTAATAGGGAAAAACATAGCATATTCCTTTTCAAGACAGTATTTTACAAAGCGCTTTAGTCAAAAAGGCGACACACAAAGCACTTATGAAAACTTTGATCTAAACGACATTTCAGAATTCACTCGAATCCTTGCCGATAACCCCAATTTAAAAGGACTTAACGTCACCATTCCGTATAAGGAATCCATTATACCCTATTTGGATGAAGTATCCACTAAAGCGCTTAAAATAGGTGCTGTCAACACCATTAAGATTTCTAAGAAAGGTAAATTAAAGGGATACAACACCGATTATTACGGATTTTTTAAATCTTTAAAACCCCTATTAAAGAACAAACCGGACAAAGCGTTAATTCTAGGAACAGGAGGAGCGAGTAAAGCGATTTATTACGCCTTACAGGAACTAAAAATCGAAACCCAATTTGTATCTCGGAACCCAGAAGAAGGGGTGTTAAGTTATGAACAACTGACACCAGCTATTTTCCATTCGCACTTGTTGGTGGTCAATACTACTCCTTTGGGAACCTATCCTCTAGTCGATCAAAAACCAGACTTGGATTACAGTTTATTTACCGATAAACACTTGGCATATGATTTAACTTACAATCCGGAAGTCAGTGCTTTTCTTACTGAAGCACAAAATCGGGGGGCGCAAATTAAAAACGGATTGGAAATGTTGGAATTACAAGCTGAAAAATCATGGAAAATATGGAATAAATTAGCACTTAGCTAAGAAAATTCATTTTTAGCCAAAAGATTTGGTATATATAAGATTAATTCCATTTTTTTACAACTTTTCTTTTTCAAGCTCGCTAGTGTTTTGTATCTTTCCGAAAATAATGTTAAACATTAAGCATTTAAATGATGTTAGAAGAAAAGAATGATAACCTGCACAGGGATGCAGACGGACTTAATGAAGTTTCATCTCCTGAAATTGTACCAACCGATCAACAACAAGCTGTAAACTCCATTTTACTTTCCAATGCGGAAGAAAGTGAAGACAATACTGCCAATGAATCCAACCATATTCCAAAGTTAGATTATGACTCTTTAAGTATGGAAGCCTTAACCGATGAGCTGCAAAAGCTGATTTCATTGGAGAAAATCACGGCTATTAAAGACCATGCGGAAGAATTGAGAAAAGCTTTTTTATCGAAATACAACGATTTTATCGAAGAGAAAAAAGAAGCCTTTATGGAGCAAAATCCAGAATCCGAAACGGAATTTGAATATGAATTTCCATTAAAGAACTTTTTTGAGACTTTATTTAACGAATATCGCGATAGAAAAAATGCTTACTACAAACAACTTCAAAAGAACTTAAATCAAAATTTAGACAACCGTATTGCCATAATCGAAGAGCTAAAAACCCTTATAGATGATGCAGACAACAGAAATGATGCGGTTAAAAAATTAACGGCTTTAAGAGAAAAATGGAACCACGCAGGACCAATACCTCGCGACAAATACAATCATGTTTGGAACAATTACCATTTTCATGTAGAACGTTTTTACGACCAATTGCATTTGGATCGTGAATCACGTGATATGGATTTCAAACACAATCTCGAACAAAAGCAAAAAATCATCGCTCGCGTAGAAGAACTATTGCAAGAGGACGATATCATTAAAGCTTTTAGAGAACTACAGACCCTTCACCGAATTTGGAAAGAGGAAATTGGTCCAGTTGACCGTGAAATTAGAGAGGAAATATGGGAACAATTTAGTGACCTGACCAAACAAATGCACGACAAAAGGGAACAATTATTCGAAAAACTTCGTGAAGCAGAAACGGATAACCTATTAAAGAAAGTAGAGATCATCACCGAAATGGATCAAATCTCTCGCGAAGAAATGACCAGCCATAATGCCTGGCAAAATCAAATCAAAAAAATTGAAGCACTTCGCGCTCGCTTTTTCGCTATAGGAAAAGTTCCCGCAGAGAAGAATGAAGAGACTTGGTACCTATTTAAATTAGCTACCCGTAACTTCAATATCAACAAAAACACCTTTTACAAAGATCTTAAACACGATCAACAGCAAAATCTTACCAAGAAATTGGCACTTATTGAAAATGCTCATGCATTAAAAGATAGTGAAGATTTTGAAGCCACTACGCCTCAAATGAAGCGCATACAAGACGAATGGAAAAAAACGGGACATGTACCTAAAAAATATTCCGATAGTTTGTGGAAAGAGTTTAAGGACGCTTGTAATCATTATTTCGACAAATTGCACTTAGCAAGAAATCAAGAAAATGATGAAGAAGCTGCCTCATACAGTAAAAAGAAAGAATATTTAGACCTTTTAAAGGAATTCCAACTTTCTGGTGACCATAAAACTGATTTAGAAGAGATTAAACTCCATATCAACAATTGGAAAAACATCGGACGTGTTGCACAAAGCAAACGTTTTATTGAAGGAAAATTCAATAAAATACTAGATGTTTTATTCGATAAATTAAGCTTGAGTAAAAAGGAGACGGAATCCGTTAAGTTTAACAACCGACTAGATCAATTGGCAGAATCAAATGACCAAAGAAAGATTCAAAATGAAACTGTTTTTATTCAAAGAAAAATGGAAGAGTTAAAATCGGAAATATTTCAATTGGAAAACAACATCCAATTTATCTCCAATGCCAAACCCGATAATCCATTTGTCAAAGAAGTGTATAAAAACATTGAAAAGAACAAAGAAGAATACAAGATGTGGGCAGAAAAATTAAAACGCATTAAGGAACTGTAATCCGCGATTTAAAAACCTATAAAAAAAAGAAAGACTGTCTCCAAATCGAGACAGTCTTTTTTTATGCTATAATTACTCTCAAAAGCCTTATCCTATCGATTCTAAAACAAAATCGGTGATTCTCTTACATTACAATTACTAGCTAGACTGTGCCGACTTATACCATGCTATGAGTTAGGCTGAGAAAATAAAAAGCAAAAAAAACCGTCATAAATGACGGTTTTTTTAATATACTTTCAAAATTACTTTGATTCTAAAGCTTTCAATTCATTTTTCATTTCCAAAGCTTTATAAATACCTTTTAAAGTACCTATGGCTTCTTCATTATTAGGATTGATGCTTAATACCTTTTTTAAATCAGGAATGGCACTTTTGTAAATTCTTTCCTTTTCCTTCTTTAACTCGTCGTATTTCTTATTGTCTTGAGCAGACATACCCAAGGCATTCATCTTATTTGTCAAACCTTCATCCGGCATCAACTTAAGAATTGCTAAGTTTAAATATGCATTTTCAGACTTTGGATTAATAGCAATCGCTTTTTCATAATATTGCTGTGCCTCAGTATATTTTTTAGCTTGGTAACTGGTTACCCCTAAATTATACAACAACACATCATCATTAGGATTTTTAGCCAAAGCTTCTTTAGCTAATTCTTCATATTTACCCATGTTGTTTGACTTCAAATACATATCCATTTGAGTCAACAATAGGTTCATATCACTAGGATCCGCTTTACGAGCCTCAATCAAGGCTTTTTCTGCTTCCTCATATTTTCCTTCTTGATGGTAAATCAAGGCCATATTTTTAACGATTTCTGGTCTCTTAGAACCTTCCTTAACAAACTTAGGTTCTTTATGAGTCCCTTGCTTAATCATTAAATCTCTCATTTTAGAATCCTTTCCAAAACTCTGAACTTCACCTGTTGTTTTTTCAACAGCTGTATAGTACGACTCTTGTCCTGTAAACCCTAAATCCATTAATTTTTTATAATTGCTTATGGCACCGTCATAATCCTTTGAATTTACCGCCGTAGAAGCTGCGTAATAAAGATAAATGGTATCTGTCGGATTTAACTCATAAGCTTTGTTAAAACGCTTGGTTGCTTCGGTATAGCGTTTTGCATTATTGTCTTCAATCGCTTTGTTAACTACAATTTGCCCAACAGCTTTTAACTCTTCTTGAGCTTGTTTGGTATATTTAACCGATTTAGATGCTTTTTCAAGATTAATAACTTGGTTATAAGAAGCTACTACTTCATCAATATTTTTATCTAAATCCACTTTTTTCTTAGCTTGCTCATAAGCCAAATTCCCCTTTAGGAAATAGTACTGTGCTTTTTGAGCATCATTTGCATTGGATAACAAGGCCTCCACTTTTGATAATGCAGCCTGGGTTTCTTGAACATCGCCTTTTTTAATAGCGCGTTCTGCATCTTTTAATTCGCTTTTTTGAGCCATTGCTAGCCCAGAAATCATAAGAGCAGAAAGTGCGTAAGCATATCTTCTATTCATAATTATTCTATTTTTAATTTGGTTTGTTTTATTGTTCTAGGTCTTCTTCAATTATATCTGTGTCGTTTTCTTGATCCGCATCTTCATCGATTGCATCGACTACAACTGCACCTTCTTCTCCTTCGAGGATTTCTAAATCATCTTCCGGCATTACTTTGGCTACAGCAGCAATAGAATCGCTTCCCTTGATATTGATCAATCGAACTCCTTGAGTGGCTCTACCCATAATTCTCAAATCGGAAATTCGCATTCTAATGGTCAATCCAGATTTATTAATAATCATCAAATCATCCTGATCAGTCACTGAATTAATCGATACTAACAAACCGGTTTTATCGGTTATATTCATCGTTTTTACTCCTTTCCCACCGCGATTCGTTTCACGATATTCTTCAAGAGCAGAACGTTTTCCGTACCCATTTTCAGAAACCACTAAAATCTCACTATCCAAATCACTAACAGAAACCATACCAATTACTTCGTCTTTATCATGTGCCAAAGTAATTCCACGAACCCCAGAAGCTGTACGGCCCATTGGGCGTGTTTTTTCTTCGTCAAAACGAACCATTTTTCCAGACTTCACAGCAATTAAAACCTTGCTTTTCCCGTCTGTAAGCTTTGCTTCTAACAATTCGTCATCTTCTTTAATCGTAATGGCATTAATTCCATTTAATCGCGGACGAGAATATTGTTCTAAAGGCGTTTTCTTCACTTGACCCTGTTTTGTGGCCATAATCACATAGTGACTGTTGATATATTCCTCATCTTTTAAATCTTGAGTACAAATAAAAGCTTTCACCTTATCGTCGTTCTCAATATTTATCAAGTTTTGAATGGCACGTCCCTTACTGGTTTTGGTACCTTCCGGTATTTCGTAAACACGCATCCAGAAACATTTCCCTTTTTGTGTAAAGAACAACATATACTGGTGATTGGTCGCTACATACATATGCTCTAAGAAATCTAAATCTCTAGTACCCGCAGATTTTTGTCCAACCCCACCTCTATTTTGTGTTTTGTATTCTGAAAGAGACGTTCTCTTGATATATCCCGCATGAGAAATGGTAATCACCACTTGTTCATCGGCTATTAAATCTTCGATACTTACATCACCACCAGCATATTCAATCACAGAACGACGAGCATCGCCATATTTTGTTTTTATTTCCGCCAATTCCTCTTTAATCAAATTCATTCTCAGCTCTTTACTAGCCAATAATTCTCTTAAATGAGTAATTAATTTCATGATTTCGTCATATTCAGCACGTAGCTTATCTTGC
The DNA here is from genome assembly GCF_019345525.1 of Flavobacterium sp. NKUCC04_CG. Taxonomy (GTDB): domain Bacteria; phylum Bacteroidota; class Bacteroidia; order Flavobacteriales; family Flavobacteriaceae; genus Flavobacterium. The sequence goes on from NZ_JAHKRA010000002.1 coordinate 174,083, forward strand.
TCCAGTCCTGTCAATTGACGTAAACGCATTTCTACAATAGCACGAGCTTGAATCTCTGACAAACTAAATCTCTCGATTAATTTAGCACGAGCTTCGTCGGTATTGGAAGAAGAACGAATCAAAGCAATAACCTCGTCAATATTGTCAGAAGCGATAATTAATCCTTCTAAAATATGAGCGCGTTCTTCTGCTTTTCTCAATTCATATTCCGCTCTACGAGTCACCACTTCAAAACGGTGCTCTACGAAATAATGAATCAATTCTTTTAAATTCAACATCTGTGGACGTCCATTTACCAATGCAATATTATTGACACTGAAAGACGATTGCAGTTGTGTGTATTTATATAGGGTATTTAAAACGATATTCGGAACGGCATCTCTTTTAAGTACATAAACGATACGCATACCGTTTCTGTCCGATTCATCACGAATCGTAGCGATACCTTCGATTTTTTTATCATTAACCGCTTCCGCAGTTTTTTTAATCATTTCCGCCTTGTTCACCTGATATGGAATCTCGGTAACAATAATGCATTCGCGTCCATCTACTTCCTCAAAACTAGCTTTTGCACGCATCATTACACGTCCTCGACCTGTTTTAAAAGCTTCACGAACACCTTCATATCCGTAAATTGTACCTCCTGTAGGGAAATCGGGTGCTTTGATATGATTCATCAATTCCTCGATTTCGATATCCGTATTATCGATATAAGCCAAAGTACCATCAATAACTTCCGACAAGTTGTGTGGAGCCATATTGGTAGCCATACCAACCGCGATACCCGAAGCACCGTTGATCAATAAAGTAGGTACTTTAGTAGGCATTACTTTGGGTTCTTCTAAAGTATCATCAAAGTTTAATTGAAAATCTACCGTTTCTTTGTCGATATCCGCTAGAATTTCTTCTGATATCTTTTTCATTCTAGCTTCGGTGTACCTCATTGCTGCAGGACTATCACCATCAACTGATCCAAAGTTACCTTGACCATCAACTAATAAATAACGTAAACTCCAATCTTGAGCCATACGAACCATCGCATCATAAACAGAAGTATCTCCGTGAGGGTGATACTTACCTAGTACTTCCCCTACAATTCTCGCGGATTTCTTATGAGCTCTATTGGACATTACTCCTAGTTCATACATTCCAAACAATACTCTTCGATGAACAGGTTTTAAGCCATCTCTAACATCAGGAAGCGCTCTTGATACAATAACCGACATTGAATAATCAATGTAAGCTGATTTCATTTCGTCTTCAATGTTAATGGGAATTAACTTTTCTCCTTCAGACATAAGTATATAAATTAAAAATTGTCAAATATTAAAACGTGCTAATATACGAATTTTAGCTGTTTTTATGCTATTTTTATTCATATATTTCATCACGAACCAAAGATTTGAATCGCTGTTTTATTTTAAAATAATAAGGGCGTATATTTTTATTTTTCATTTTTTTTTCGTCTCTTAGCATAAGTCACTTTCGAGATAGGTACACTTTTTGCATTTACCTTGTCAACCAATCATTCACCCTATTTAAAGATTAATATACATGGACGATAATTTTTCACCAAGAGTTAAAGACGTGATTACCTATAGTAAAGAAGAAGCCTTACGTTTAGGTCACGACTTTATCGGTACGGAGCACCTATTATTAGGTATCTTGAGAGATGGTCAGGGAGAAGCTATTACAATTTTAAATAACCTAGATATTGATTTAGATTTTTTACGAAATAAAGTAGAAGTTTTAAACCCCATCAACCCCAATAAAGACTTGCAGTCAGACAAGAAAAACTTGCATCTGACTCGCCAAGCAGAACGCGCATTGCGCATCACCTTTTTAGAAGCGAAAGTCTTTAAAAATGAAACCATTAGCACTGGCCATTTGTTGCTGTGTATCTTAAAAAATAACGACGACCCCACAACCAAACTCTTAAACAAGTTAAAAGTGGACTATGAAATCGCAAAAGAAGAGTTTACATCTATACTTTCTAATGAAGAAGGTAGTAGCAGTACGTCTTATCCTAAAGCCGAAACCTTCGACGAGTCAGGACAAGATGACAGTTCAACTGACAGCACCTTTAATAATCCTACCTCAAAAACGACAAAAAAATCCAAAACACCTGTTTTAGACAATTTTGGGAGAGATTTAACAGAGATGGCTGAGGCCGGAAAATTGGATCCCGTTGTCGGTAGAGAAAAAGAAATAGAACGCGTTTCTCAGATTTTGAGCCGCCGAAAAAAGAATAACCCCTTGCTTATAGGTGAACCAGGAGTTGGAAAATCTGCTATAGCAGAAGGACTTGCCCTACGAATTATACAGAAAAAAGTTTCGAGAATACTCTTTAATAAACGCGTAGTCACTTTGGATTTGGCCAGTTTGGTTGCCGGAACCAAATACCGCGGTCAATTTGAAGAACGTATGAAAGCGGTGATGAATGAATTGGAAAAAAATACGGATATCATTCTATTTATCGATGAAATTCACACTATTGTCGGTGCCGGTGGTGCCACCGGTTCTCTGGATGCATCCAATATGTTTAAACCCGCTCTTGCTAGAGGCGAAATCCAATGTATTGGTGCCACTACCCTAGACGAGTTTAGACAACATATAGAAAAAGATGGTGCCTTAGAACGTCGTTTTCAAAAAATCATAGTAGAACCAACTACTATAGAAGAAACGATTACTATACTAAACAACATCAAAGGAAAATATGAAGACCACCACAATGTAATCTATACACCTGAAGCTATTGAGGCCTGTGTAAAATTGACCAGCCGATATATGTCTGATCGTTTTTTACCGGACAAAGCTATCGATGCTATGGACGAAGTAGGTTCACGAGTACATATAACCAATATAGACGTTCCAGCAGAAATCATTGAACTGGAGAAAAACCTCGAATTGGTGCGTGAAGAAAAAAACGATGTGGTTAAAAAACAAAAGTACGAGGAAGCCGCACGCTTGCGCGATGACGAAAAACGCATAGAGAAGGATTTGGCTATTGCCCAAGAAAAATGGGAAGAAGAAACCAAAACCAATCGGATTTTGGTTACCGAAGAAAACGTAGCCGATGTAGTATCGATGATTACGGGTATTCCCCTAAGTCGAATCGAACAAACTGAAAGCAAAAAACTGGCTTTATTACCTGAATTGATTAAGGGAAAAGTAATCGGACAAGACGAAGCCGTTGCCAAAATATCCAAAGCAATTCAACGTAATCGAGCAGGCTTAAAAGACCCTAATAAACCCATAGGTTCGTTTATATTTTTGGGACAAACAGGAGTGGGGAAAACGCAATTGGCCAAAGTAATTGCCAAGGAAATGTTTGATTCCGAAGATGCTTTGTTGCGCATTGATATGAGTGAATATATGGAGAAATTTGCCATTTCTCGTTTGGTTGGAGCGCCTCCAGGCTATGTTGGCTATGAAGAAGGTGGACAATTGACCGAAAAGGTTCGAAGAAAACCGTATTGCGTGATTTTGTTGGATGAGATTGAAAAAGCCCATCCAGACGTTTTTAATATGATGCTACAGGTATTAGACGACGGCCATTTAACCGATAGTTTAGGTCGAAAGGTAGATTTTAGAAATACCATCATCATCATGACCTCGAACGTAGGAGCACGTCAACTAAAAGATTTTGGACAGGGTGTTGGTTTTGGAACTCAAGCTAAAATGGATCAAAGCGCCGAAAACTCAAAATCGATTATAGAAAACGCTTTGAAAAAAGCTTTTGCACCAGAGTTTATCAACAGAATTGACGATATCGTTGTATTTAACACTTTAGAAAAAGAACATATTCACGCTATTATCGATATAGAAATAAAAAAACTATACGACAGAGTAGCCGAATTGGGATACACTTTAGAGCTAAATATAGAAGCAAAAGACTTTATTGCCGATAAGGGATTTGACCGTCAATTTGGAGCGAGACCGCTAAAAAGAGCGATTCAAAAATACGTAGAAGACCCTTTAGCAGAAGAGATAATTAATTCAAAAATTCATGCCGGAGATCAAATAAAAATGATTTTATCCGAGGACAAAGAATCTTTGAAAATAGAGATAAATCACGTTGAAAAGCCTACTAATTAGTAGGCTTTTTTTTCCAGATTTTATATTAGCTATTCTAAATAATAGTACTAATTTAGTTTTACAAATACAGACAAATGTTAAACAAAGTTATTGTAAGTAGTGAGGAGTGGTGTACCCTTCCTTCTCTCGGAATTCCCATTATTAAAGCTCGTGTAGATTCCGGAGCTAAAACCTCTGCCCTACATGCAGTTAATATAACGCCGTTTGACAAAAACGGTGAAAGTTGGGTGAAATTCGATGTTAATCCGATTCAGAATAATGTCAAAACGGCCTTACATTGCGAGGCCAAAATGATTGATAGACGGATTGTAAAAAGCTCTAGTGGTTACCGCGAATCGCGCTTTGTTATCCAAACAGAACTCGATTTAGGAGGTACTAAATGGGAAATCGAACTTACTTTAACCAATAGAGACTCGATGGGATACCGCATGTTACTCGGGCGCGAAGCCATGAGTGGACGTGTATTGGTCGATCCAGAAAAACACTTTCTATTAGGTCAACCTACTACAGAAAAAATAAAAGAATACTACTATACCAACGTTACAGAAAAAAAAGGATTACGCATTGGTTTACTTGCCAGTAATCCCGATTTATATAGCAACAAACGAATTATGGAAGCCGGTGAAGCTCGTGGGCATGAAATGCATTTCCTAAATTTAAAGTATTGTTATATGAAACTCGATGCCAATCAGCCTGAAATTCATTATCGAGGCGGAAGGGTTTTGAATAATTTTGATGCTGTTATCCCTCGTATTAGACCGAGTATGACTTATTACGGTTGTGCCTTAACACGTCATTTTGAGTCTTTAAAAGTATTCAGTTTAAACAATGCCGCAGCCATTACCCAATCGCGAGACAAATTATACTCTTTACAATTACTGCTAAACAATGGCGTAGACATTCCTACAACCGGTTTTGCAAACTCTCCATTAGACACCAACGATTTGATTAAAATGGTAGGTGGCTCACCGCTAATTGTAAAATTATTAGAAGGAACTCAGGGTAAAGGTGTCGTATTAGCTGAAACCAAAAAAGCGGCAGAAAGTGTTATCAATGCGTTTAAAAGTTTAAATGCCAATATTTTGGTGCAGGAATTTATTAAAGAAGCCAATGGTAAAGATATTCGCTGCTTTGTAATTGACGGGAAAGTCGTTGCTGCCATTCAAAGAGAAGCCTTACCGGGTGAATTTAGAGCTAATATCCACTTAGGTGGAACAGCTTCTATTATCAAGGTAACCGCTGAAGAGAAAAAAATAGCCATCAAAGCTGCCAAAGCAATGAACTTAAAGGTCGCTGGAGTAGATATTATCCGTTCCTCAAAAGGGCCTCTTCTTCTAGAAGTTAACTCTTCTCCAGGTTTAGAAGGTATTGAAGGCGCTACCAACAAAGATATCGCTGGCGAAATGATTAAAGCCATCGAGAAAAATTTCAAATGGTAATATAAAAACAAAGGGCTGCCGTTATCCGACAGCCCTTTGCTTTTCTCACTATTGAGGTTTTTACGGCTAGATTGTAAAATTGTTATGGCAACACCTTCCATATTCGATTAGCCTCTGCCAAATGCGTTTTAAGCATTACTAATTTCTCATCCGCCCATTCCTTTATATCTGGGTCAATAGTCTCCTTGCAAACCGATGACAACGCATCTATAGCATCGGTATTATCTTCGATGACCGTATGGATATATTGACGATCAAAAGCTTTTGAATCCGTTTTAATAAGTTTATTCAACTCTTCGTTTTTCTCCGCAGAAAAAACTCCCGGCAACATTACTTCATGTACTACAGCCAAATCACTTACTTGCTGTTCCGTTAGTGCGTGTTGTTCTACTATATCCCTAGCTAACTCCCTCACTTCTATAGAGGTGCCTTTTTGTTGTGCAAGCTTGCTGATTTTCATTTGAAACAAATTAAATTCAGCGGCATCAACCAAAATCTCAGCCATATCTTCCTTGTATTCGGAATCCACTATATGAGGCTTGTTTGAATTTTCAGAAGAAAGGCTTGTTTCTGTCTCAACGATAAGCTCCCTCTTACAAGATAATAATCCCAGCAAACCCACTATAACCAAACTCAAAAACAACTTTACTATGCTATTTTTCATAAGATATCGTTTAATGTTCTCTTATAAAAATAGCAAAATACTACTTAAAAACGCTAGTTTCTAGATTTTTTTCCAAATTAAACAGCATTTACTTAAAAAATAATACAAATTTATATCCTAAGATATAGGGATAATTTAATATCAGAACATGCTGAAAAATCAATTTAAAACAATACATTAGAGCTTTATTAAATTCCCCAAAACTATGAATCCTTCAACATCTGGCTGGATTAAGAAGTATTTTGAAAAGAATCACGACTATCATATATTTCGAGATTCCAACTTAGAAAAGGTTTACCGCAAAGCGCGTGAGATAGGCTTTTCATACGGCTATATCGACACGGACATCTTTGGAAACTCAGCACTTAACCTCGCTCTAACACAAGAGGAGCTTTCGAAAATTTGTATGTTGCAAATGCTGGAAAAAGTTTATTATTACCGTAGAAAGATATACAACCACCACAAGTTTATCGAAGAAGTTCTCGACTTCTATCAGTTGTTAACACCCTATAAAAAAGGATATATAGAGCGTGTTTTTGGGCGCCAAAATAATTACGACCGTCTGGAGAAGGTTTTTAAATACCGATGGAGCGTACATCTCTTTTCGCCAGTAAAAAACCATGGATTTATATTAAACAATATCTTGTTATTAGCCGACTTATTGGCTTTCGACCGGTATTTAATCAGTCGAGAAAATCCCAAAACATTTTCGAATAACTTTATTGAACTATTGATCAATATTGTCTTGGAGATAAAGAGTCAGAAAGTCAATAAAAATGAAAATGATGTTTTATTAATCAAATATTTACAGAAAACATTAACTACTACAAAAACGCCCCATGCAGAAAAGGCCAATTTGAGCGTAGAAAAAATCATGCATTTTGGAGAAATGGATAAAAAATTCCTAGCAGATTTTATAACTATAAACAGCTGGGACAACGATGCCAAAGTAATCAAAGAGTTGCAATTAGACTTTTTGGACTTATATCATCTTAAATTAAAATCCACTTATTTCATCAAAAGTCAAAAACACTTTTATGCCTTTTTAGAAAAACACCAATTCAATTATTACTTCTTTAAATCATCTAATCTCTTTAACAACCTCGTTCAAACGACCAGTAGCAATGTTGAACTGATTTTAATAAGAAACAAAAAAAGACTGATTAAAGAAATCTATAAAAACGGTCATTTGATGAATTTATTATTGGAATCCACTAAAAGAGAATTAAATACTCAAGAGAAAAAAATGGTCAAAAAGCAGTTATTAGAAGTCTGTAAAACCATTCCGTCTTTGACCATATTTTTACTACCGGGCGGTAGTTTGGTATTGCCTATCATATTGAAATTCATACCGCAATTGTTGCCCTCATCCTTTAATGAAAACCTATAAATTTAATTATTGAATTTCAATTGATACACTTCATCCAAATCGTGATTACTGGTTAGATTTACTTCTAAATCGGTCACATAACCTGAATTTAAACCGTATGCCCATCCGTGTATACTGAGTTCTTGTCCGCTTTTCCAAGCTGCCTGAACTATAGAGGTTTTCCCTAAATCAAACACTTGTTCTTTAACGTTTAACTCCACAAAGCGATTGAAACGTTCCGTTTCATCAACAATAGCATCCAATTCTCTATTGTGTAAGCGGTAAACCGTTTTAATATGTCTGATCCAATTATCAATGATACCTACAGAATCATTTTTCATAGCCGCTTGTACACCACCACAACCATAATGACCACAAACAATAATATTTTTTACTTTTAATATATTTACAGCATAATCCAAAACACTCAACATATTCATATCGGAGTGGATAACCATATTGGCAATATTTCTATGTACAAAAACATCTCCGGGTTCGGCACCAATAATCTCATTTGCTGGCACCCTACTATCTGAACAGCCGATCCACAATATAGGCGGGGTTTGCTTTTCTGATAATCTCTTAAAATAGTTGGGATTGATGGCTAATTTTTGTTCTACCCATTCCCTATTATTTTCTAAAATCTTCTTATATAAATCGGTATGTTCCAAAATCTCTTATTTTAAATTATAATGTAAAAAGCTCCTTAACAAAGTCCACTTCACCTGTTTCTACTTTATAAAAAGCACCCACCAAGCCTATCTCACCTTGTTCAAACATCTCTTTTAGAACCGTACTGCGTTCTAATATATGGTCTAAGGTAAATATAACATTTTCAAACGAAACTTGATCGATGGTTGATTGATCCTTTAAATCCGCAGTGGGATGGTCGTGAATCACGGTATCTATTGATGTTTGAACTTTGGATAATAAAGCCGTTAAATGCCCCAACTCAGTACCGTGACAGGCACCTTTAATGGCCCCACAATTTGAATGTCCCAAGACCACGATCAACTTAGATCCGGCCAATTTACACGCAAACTCCATAGAACCAATGATGTCGTCATTTAAAACATTACCCGCAATTCTAGTACTAAATATATCTCCCAATCCTTGATCAAAAATCAATTCAGCAGATGTCCTACTATCGATACAACTTAAAATAATGGCGAATGGAAATTGGTTTGCCTTCGTCTCGTTGACTTGTTCTAACAAATTGCTATGCGCCTTTAAATTTTCTACAAAACGTTGATTGCCTTCTTTTAAAAAACTCAATGCCAATGCCGGAGTTAATGAGGCTTGGTCTTTAGAACTGTGTAATCGCATATTCAAGGAATTTGGAGAGTTAAAACAAATCTAACTACACCATATTTGTGAGGGCAAATTTATAAAAAAAAAGCTTAGAAGCACTTTTTAATGATTTTAATTGGTGGTTCTATGTCGTTTTGTGGATTGGTGGATACTTGGATTGGTGGTGAGTCTACAGAAAATTGTAATAGGCCATGAATCTCGAACGTCAAATCACTTCGACTTCCCCCCAAGCGTTAACGATACCATAAATTCGCAGCAACTAGCTCTAAAATCAAAATTTGTTTACTAAATTTGCATCACATTGGGAGGAAAAATTTGAACTGATTGCAACCTCGGTAAAAAAATGCTAAAGCAGAAAATCTACTTTAGCCATTTTTCTCTATTAATTTTAAAAAAATTAAACGTTATGGCTTATTACTTTACGTCAGAATCTGTTAGTGAAGGACATCCTGACAAAATCGCAGATCAAATTTCTGACGCTTTAATCGACAACTTTTTAGCTTTTGACCCTGAATCCAAGGTAGCCTGTGAAACATTAGTTACGACAGGACAGGTAATTTTGGCTGGAGAAGTTAAATCAAAAGTATATTTAGACGTTCAAAACATCGCTAGAGAGGTAATCAAGAAAATTGGTTATACCAAAAGCGAATATATGTTTGATGCGAATTCTTGTGGAATCCTATCGGCTATACACGAACAGTCTGACGATATCAATCAAGGCGTAGATCGCGCCTCTAAAGAAGAACAAGGCGCTGGAGACCAAGGTATGATGTTTGGTTATGCCACTAACGAAACGGAAGACTTAATGCCTTTAGCACTTGATTTATCACATAAAATTTTACAAGAACTAGCTGCTGTGCGAAGAGAAGCTACGGATATCGCCTATTTAAGACCCGATGCTAAAAGTCAGGTAACTCTGGAATACAATGACGACAATACGCCTTCTCGAGTAGTTACCATCGTTATTTCAACGCAACACGACGACTTTATCAAGCCGGAAAACGACAGTAAGGAAGCTAAAATACAAGCAGAATCAATCATGCAACAACGCATTGAATCTGACCTGAAAAATATTTTAATTCCTAGATTACTTGCCAAACACCCACAATATTTGCATTTGTTTAAAGATGTGGAATATTTAATCAATCCAACAGGTGTTTTCGTTATCGGAGGTCCTCACGGAGATACTGGTTTAACTGGTAGAAAAATTATTGTGGACACTTATGGTGGTAAAGGAGCTCACGGCGGTGGTGCTTTTTCTGGAAAAGACCCAAGTAAAGTAGACCGTAGTGCTGCTTATGCCACAAGACATATTGCAAAAAACTTAGTTGCTGCTGGTGTAGCAGACGAAGTACTCGTTCAAGTGTCTTATGCTATTGGCGTTGCTCGTCCTATGGGAATCTACATCAGTACGTATGGAACTTCAAAACTAGCCATAAACGACGGTGCTATAGCGGAGAAAATTTCAGAACTTTTTGACTTACGCCCTTACTTTATTGAAAAGAACTTAAAACTAAGAAACCCTATATATAGCGAAACTGCTGCTTACGGTCATATGGGAAGAAAACCACAGACGGTAACCAAAACTTTTAAAAGCCCAAGCGGGGAGATAAAAGAATTGGAAGTAGAATTGTTTACCTGGGAGAAATTAGACCGTGTAGATGATATTAAAAAAGCTTTTGGTTTATAAGTAAATCAAAGGGTAAAAAAAAAGAGTCAACCTGTTCGGGTTGACTCTTTTTTTATAATCTATTTTTTCTTAAACCAAAGGATTTACCCAAAGGGCGTCCCGTTGCCACAAACCAAATTCCCTACAACTTACAAGCCTCAGTTGTCCAAATAATAGATTATAAAAAAAATGGACGCTCTTTTTTAAAGATAGCCCATTTTTACTATTAATTATATTGATATTTTTTTTGCGCTTTAAAAGAAACTTCAACCTATAAGTACGAAGCTTATAGGAAAAGAAACCTTAGCTATCGCGAAAGGTAAAAACTACTCCTCTTCTACCACATCCGTGTTTTCCAAGTCTAAATGCAGCGACAATTGTACTTTTTCAACCGAGTTACGGTACATTTTTAAAATGGTTCCACTATAGCACTCTAAGTCAATCGAATCGTTTTCCTTTAATTCCGTATCATAATAAACCTGTGCTATCAATCCGGCAAGGGTATCATAATGTTCTCCTTCTTCAAACTTATAAGGCAACATACGGTTAATATCAGAAAGATTATAGTGTGCATTTACATTATAAACCCCTTCCGAAACACGAGTAACAATAGGTTCTTCATTGTCGTATTCATCTTGAATTTCTCCAACTAACTCTTCCAAAATGTCTTCCATACTGATGATACCGGAAAATTCTCCAACCTCATTCGTAACCACAGCCATTTGAATGTGTTTTTTCTGAAACTGCTTTAAAACGTTTTTAATCAAAGCGCCCTCAGAGATAAAAATAGGTTGACGCAATAAAGATGCTATTTCGGTATCTTCTGGTGTACTCAACAATTTTTTAATTAAATCCTTTGTATAAACAATACCCTTGATGTTGTCCAAGGAATCCTCGTAAACCGGGTAACGCGAATATCCTTCATTGATAGCGTAATCAATAGCCTCTTTTACAGAAGTTTTAATTTCTATTGCTGAAACATTTTTACGCAAAGTCTGTATATTTAATACGCGTCGATCATCAAAATCAAAAACATTTTGAATCAAAAGGCGTTCTGTTTCTTCGATAGCTCCACCCTCTTGACTTTGAGTGATAATCATTTTTAATTCCTCCTCAGAGTGTATATCACTACCGTGGATGGGTTTAATACCAATCATTCTCAAAATAGCATTTGCCAAACCATTCATCAACCAAATTACCGGTCTAAAAACGAAATAAAATATCTTTAAAGGCCAAGCCAATGCAAAAGTTGTTTTGGCTGGAAAATGAATAGCAATAGACTTCGGTGCTAACTCACCAAAGACAATATGCAATATGGTAATAATAAGGAAAGCTATTGGAAATGAAACACTTCTAGCAATTTCTGCCCATTCCTCCCCTTCTAGTCCGAACAGTCCGAAAGCACTCATAATTACAGGTGTAAGAGAGCTTTCTCCTACCCATCCTAAACCTAGAGATGCTAAGGTAATTCCCAACTGTGTAGCTGCTAAATAAGCATCGAGGTTATCGACTATGCCTTTGGCTACTTCTGCAACTCTGGCATTGATGTCTTGATTCGCTTGAATCTGTGAAGAACGAACTTTAACAATAGCAAACTCTGCTGCTACGAAAAAACCATTTAAAAATACTAGAAAAAGCGTCAACAGTAACTTAGCTGCTGAAATCTCTTCGGTGACATTGCCCGCTACAAGGAACAATGTCATAATCTGGGGGTATGTGTCCATTTTATGAATTTAAAGGAACAGACTTCGCTTTTACGTTTTTATAAGTCTGCAAATTTATTATACTAAAATATGAATTTATATTCAATTCTGAGCATCAATAAATTTAAGTAAAAGTACTAAATTTTTGCTCTCATTTACACGAACTGAACATTAATATTTTTTTTGAATCAATACGATACAAACAGCGCTAAAAAACATCCTTACTGATTACTACCTACTACCATTTGCACTACAACTGATGTTACTCACCCACGCTACTTTTACTAAATTAAAAAAAGCGATTGATATATACAATGATTTAACACAGTTTAAAACAAAAAGGGCATCTAAACTGAATTAGATGCCCTTTTTTAATTATCATTTAGTACTAAGCTTGTACCTCTTCTAAACTTTCTCTATGTAATCTTTCAATTTCTTCTTTATCTTTCTTAGGCATAGTATCTACTAATACTGGAGTTGCTAAGAATAATGAAGAATATGTACCTACAATAATACCTACCAACATGGCGAAGATAAATCCTCTAATAGAATCTCCTCCAAAGATAAACATGATAAATAATACCATGATCAATGTTAAAGAGGTATTGATTGTTCTAGATAAAGTAGTGTTTACGGAGTCGTTTACAATTTGGTTAAAATCACCTTTTGTTTTTCCACCGATAAACTCCCTTACCCTATCAAATACAATTACCGTATCGTTCATCGAATATCCAATTACAGTAAGAATTGCAGCGATAAAATGCTGGTCAATTTCCATATGGAATGGCATGAATTTGTAAAGTAAAGAGTACATACCCAATACAAATATTATATCGTGAGCTACAGAAACAATAGCACCCAAAGAATACTGCCATTTACGGAATGAAATCAATAGGTATAAGAACACAACTACCATCGAACCAATTACAGCCCAATAAGCGTTTGTTTTCACATCCTTAGCCATGCTTGGACCTATTTTAGATGCTTGAATAATACCAACCGATTTTCCTTCTGTTGCATTGACAAACTCTTCATAAGTTATTCCATTGAAATACTTTTTCAATCCGTTGTAAAGTTTTTCATTTACTTCTTGATCTACTTGAGCACCTTCATCTTCTACTCTATATTTGGTAGTAATTTTCAACTGGCTTTTGTTTCCAAAAACTTTAGCTTCTACGTTTACACCAAAAACTTCCCCCAACTCTTCAGAAACCTGACTGGCCTCTACTGGTTTTTCAAATTTCACTTGGAATGTTCTACCTCCTACGAAGTCGGTACCTTGATCAAAACCATTGATAAAGAATGAAGCAAAACTCACTATAACAATTACAGCAGAAATACCGTAAGTATATTTTTTAATTCCCAAGAAATCAAAATGGAAATTGGTAAACCAATTTTTAGTAATTGACGTACAGAAATTTAATTTTCTACCTTTTTCAGCATCTTTATCCATAAACATTCTCGCGATGAAAATAGATGTAAACAAAGAAGTTACAATACCGATTAACAAAGTAGTAGCAAAACCTTTAATCGGTCCTGATCCAAATACAAATAAGATAAGACCTGTAAGTATGTGGGTTACGTTGGCATCAATAATAGAACGCATCGCACCAGTCCAGCTATAAGATTCTTTAATAGACTCTACCAACGACTTGCCTTGACGCAGTCCCTCTTTAGCTCTTTCAAATATAATGATATTCGCATCTACCGCAGTACCCATTGTTAAAACAATACCTGCAATACCAGGCAAAGTCAATACAGCACCTAAACTAGAAAGAATTCCAAATAAAAACAATAAGTTTAAAATCAAAGCAAGGTTAGCATACCATCCGGCTTTACCATAATAGAATACCATCCACATCGTCACCATCAACAATCCGAAAATAGACGACATCATACCTGCATCAATAGCTGCTTGACCTAAAGATGGCCCAACAATTTCAGATTGAACGATATCTGCAGAAGCCGGTAATTTACCCGCTCTTAAGATATTCGCTAAATCTTTAGTATCTGAAACACTAAAGTCACCTGTAATAACAGAACTTCCTCCAGAAATAGCCCCAGTAGTTACTCCTGGCGCAGAATACACTTGATTATCCAATACAATAGCAATATTCGATTGCTCTGTAAAAGCTTTACCAGTTAATGCTTCCCATGCTTTTGCTCCTTTAGGGCTCATTTGCATAGAAACCGATGGACGTCCAAATTGGTCAAATTCATCTTTAGCAGAAGTAATCACACTTCCACTCAATGGAGGAATACCGTCTCTATTAGTTTTAAGTGCATAAAGCTCTACTAAATCCGGAGTTTTTCTGCTTGGTTTTCCCCAAGCAAAACGAGCATAACGTTGGTCAGCAGTTAAAAGAGAACGGATATCCGAACGCTTTAAATACGCATTAATTTTAACGGTGTCTTTAGTCTGGAAAAAACCTAAAATCGGGCTTCCAGCTTGACTTCCCATTACCATATAATCCAATAATGGATTTACTTCTTTTTTAGCTGTAGAATCCTTAGAAACTCCAGTTAACAATTTATCGATGTCCGAACCTTCCGTTTTTGTAGAATCTTTCACTACAGCCGGAGTTTCGACTTTTGATTTTTCTGTTGTTTTTAAAACTTCGTTAGCCGCCATTAAGAAGCTACCCATTTCATCAACCTTATAGGTTTCCCAAAATTCTAATTGGGCAGTACTTTGCAATAGATTCTTGATTCTATCCACATCTTTAGCACCCGGAAGCTCTACTAAGATTCTTCCTGTCTCTCCCATCATCTGAATGTTTGGTTGAGCAACACCAAATTTGTCTATACGTTCTCTAAAAACTCTATATGCACTTTCAATAGATTCTTTAACCTTTCTGTCTAGTACTGATTTTACTTGACTATCGGTCATGTCAATTGTAATTTCAGCTAAATTACGATTGGCAAAGATCTCTGGTGAAGACAATTTTACCGCACCTTTAGACTCTTTGTCAAAAGCGGTGTAAAAAGCATTTAAATAAGTTTGGTTACCTTCTCTATTTAAATCAGCTTCGGTTAAAGCTTTATTAAACACAGCATTTTTTGAATGATTTGCCAATCCTTTCAAGATGTCTTTGATAGAGATTTGAAGTGTCACATTGATACCCCCTTCTAAATCGAGACCTTTATTGATTTGTTTGGCTCTCACTTCATTAAAAGTATGTCCTAAGAAGACCTTATCGTTACCGATTGAATCGAGATATTGCATTTCCTTTTCTGAATCTCCTCCAGCAAAATTCTTTGCTTTTTTCTCAAAATGACCAGTAACAAATGTGAATGAAAGTTGGTAAATACTTACCAATGCAAATATTATTGCAAAAAATTTAACGAGTCCTTTATTCTGCATTATTACTAAAATTAATTATTTCTAATTTTTAAAAACGAGCAAATATATGATATACACAATGGATAAGCAATTTATTTCTCATTAATATCCAAAAAAAAACCACCCTTTAGGGCAGTTTTTTATCTAAAATAAAGTTATTATTATTCTAAAATATTTCTTAAATCCAAATTCATCGTTCTAATTGCTTCAGCACTTTTATCAAACTTATCCTGTTCGGGCTTATTTAGTTGCAATTCTACAATCTCTTCTATTCCATTTTTCCCAATGATACAAGGAACTCCAAGACAAATATCACTTTGTCCATACTCGCCCTCTAACCAAACAGAACACGGAATCATGCGCTTGCGATCATGCAAAATACTGTCAACCAAAAAAGCAACAGACGCTCCTGGTGCATACCAAGCAGAAGTACCTAACAAACCAGTTAGTGTTGCTCCCCCTACCATAGTATCTGCAGCTACAGCATTCAAAATGTCGTCAGACAGAAAATCACTCACCGGATTACCCACGTAAGAGGCTAATCTGGTCAACGGAATCATGGTGGTATCACCATGTCCTCCAATAACCATTCCCTGTACATCACCAATCGGTTTATCCAATGCTTTCGACAAGAAATACTTAAATCGTGAACTATCTAAAGCTCCACCCATACCGATTACCTTGTTTGCAGGTAATTTCGTGGCTTTTAAAGCCAAATAAGTCATGGTATCCATAGGATTAGAAACCACAACTAAAACAGCCTTAGGCGAATGTTTAAGCAGGTTTTCTGAAACGCTTTTTACAATATCTGCATTGATACCTATTAATTCTTCACGGGTCATACCCGGTTTACGCGGAACTCCAGATGTAATAACAACTACATCGCTGTTTGCTGTTTTTGAATAATCATCCGTTACTCCAATCACACGAGTACTAAAACCCGTCGTTGCAGCACACTGCATGATATCCATTGCTTTTCCTTCTGCCAAACCTGGTTTTCTATCCAACAAAACTACTTCGCTAGCAATTTCTCTGTACGAAATGATATCGGCACATGATGCACCTACATTTCCAGCTCCAATTATTGTTACTTTCATAAATATTATTTTTGGTTTTAATCTACTGTCCAAGATAGTGAATTAAAATTAAAAAAGGCCAATCTTATAGAGATTGGCCTTTTTTTTATGCATCAATTTTAGCGTACATCGCATTCTTCTCGATGAACTCTCGTCGAGGCGGAACCTCGTCTCCCATTAACATCGAAAATACACGGTCTGCTTCTGTTAAACTATCTATAGTTACCTTTCTCATGGTTCGGTGTTCTGGATTCATGGTAGTGTCCCATAACTGCTCTGCATTCATCTCCCCAAGACCTTTATATCTTTGGATAGCAAATCCAGATCCCATTTTTTCCGAAATCTCATTACGCTCCGTATCTGTCCAAGCATATTCTTTACGCTGGCCTTTTTTAACCAAATACAAAGGCGGTGTAGCAATATAAACGTGCCCATTTTCGATCAAACTTCTCATATATCTAAAGAAGAAAGTCAAAATCAAAGTGGCGATGTGGCTACCATCCACATCGGCATCACACATAATCACTACTTTGTGATAACGCAATTTTTCTAAGTTCAAGGCTTTACTATCTTCTTCTGTACCAATAGTAACTCCAAGAGCTGTAAATATATTTTTTATCTCTTCGTTTTCAAAAACCTTGTGAATCATCGCTTTTTCTACGTTCAAAATCTTACCTCTTAAAGGCAAAATCGCTTGGAAATTACGATCACGTCCTTGTTTAGCAGTTCCACCCGCCGAGTCTCCCTCGACTAAGAATACCTCACATTTAGTTGGATCCTGCTCCGAACAATCCGACAATTTCCCTGGCAAACCGCCACCGGTCATTACGGTTTTACGCTGAACCATCTCTCTTGCCTTTTTAGCAGCATGACGCGCTTGTGCAGCTAGAATAACTTTTTGCACAATAATTTTAGCATCGTTTGGATTTTCTTCCAAATAATTCTCTAACATTTCTGCTACAGCTTGACTCACCGGAGATACTACCTCACGGTTACCCAATTTGGTTTTGGTTTGCCCCTCAAACTGAGGCTCCATAACCTTTACTGAAATAATAGCCGTTAATCCCTCTCTAAAGTCATCACCGGTAATTTCAAATTTCAACTTATCAAGCAATCCCGAAGCATCGGCATATTTCTTTAAAGTTCTAGTCAATCCACTACGGAAACCTTGCAAATGCGTACCTCCTTCGTGTGTATTGATATTATTTACATAAGAAAAAATATTTTCTGAATAGGTATCGTTGTAAATCAACGCTACTTCCACAGGTACATCTCCTTTATCGGTTTCCATACTGATGACATCACCAATAATAGGCACACGATTCCCATCTAAAAATCGAATAAATTCTTTTAATCCCTCTTTAGAATGAAAGGTTTCTCCTACAAAGTTTCCTTCTTTATCCGTTTCTCTTTTATCCAACAAAGTAATAGTCAAACCTTTGTTCAAGAACGACAATTCTCTTAAACGACCCGCAAGCGTATCATAAGAGAATTCTAAGGTTTGAGTAAAGATAGTACTGTCTGGTCTAAACGTAACCATGGTACCGTTTTTATCAGACTCACCTACTTGTTTAACAGGATATAAAGGTTTACCCTTGGAATATTCTTGTTCGTATATATTACCATTTCTAAAAACCGTTGCTTGTAAATGTTCCGATAGCGCATTTACACAGGAAACCCCCACACCGTGAAGTCCTCCCGAAACCTTATAAGAATCTTTGTCAAACTTTCCACCTGCACCAATCTTAGTCATAACCACCTCTAAAGCGGAAACACCCTCTTTTTTGTGCATATCAACGGGAATACCACGACCGTTATCTTCAACGGTTACGGAATTATCTTCGTTAATAATAACATGGATTAAATCACAATGTCCGGCCAAAGCCTCATCAATTGAGTTATCTACAACTTCATAAACCAAATGGTGTAATCCACGCGGTCCAACATCACCAATATACATGGATGGGCGCATTCTTACGTGCTCCATTCCTTCCAGTGCTTGAATACTGTCTGCAGAATAACTATTCTTATTTATTTCTTCGCTCATAATCAATATTCTAAAAATCGTATTTTTATGTGTAACGAGCAAATATACACTATTTTCAGCATTTTATCACCAAAATCACGCGCTAAATTTAAACATTAATCGGAATTGTTTTTCATTTTCACAAACTAATTTGCGACTACATCAAAGTGGATATAAGCAAAAGCGCCTAGTCTTCTAAGAGAACTAGACACTTTCAAATTTTAATTCTTATTTAAAATATTTGCACAACACAACCAGACGAACCCAGCTCAAAACAAACCTCTGAAATACAATTATTTAAAAACAAAAGTACTTCAAAACCAACGGCTAAGTTTAGCAGATTCAACCGCTTCGCAATTATTAACCTAAAAACACAAAACACTCCAAATGTGAATTATAATTTGATTACATAAATGCTAAAATTTACAGATACTTTAACTTTTACAAAAAGTGGTGATTTGCCCTTTTTCGATTCAAAATACCGGCCTCCACTATTTGGTTTTAGCGCGGGAATTAGAACGTGATTATACACTTATCCCGTTTAACTAAAAACAGCAGAGAACAGGCTATTTATTCCAAATGGTTGATTAAAAAATCTGAGCCGTTAAAAACGATGGTATCATTTAACCTCTTGCCCATTAAGGCTTGTGCCAAAGGAGCATCTGTTGAAATACACAATATAGACATATCATCTATAACCAATTTAGGCAACGCTGCAGAGATAAAAAGATAGATGGAATTGATTCTTAAAAAACTACCCAATCCAACTGTATCAGAAGACCGCGAACCATCAATTTTAGAGATAGCCTCCCTAGTTTCAATAGCTTCCTTAACCTTTTGACTTAATTTCTCTTGCTCCAAATGCATCATTGACAAACCGGTTTCGTGTTTGTCACCTGCAGAACTTTTAGCATCATTCTGAGCATCTAATGACATTTGGGAAATCATTTCTTGAAAGGCATCGATCTTATCGGTGATGATTTCAAGATGCGTTTGGAGGAGTTTCTCTTTAATATTCATTTTGTTTGATTTTAACAAGACTCGATTGACGAACCTATTTTTTATTTTTATGTTGCTTTTTGTTGCTGAATTATAATTCTACAAGTCCTACTAAAGCACAGCGTTTATAGTCGTTTTCAACAAACACCTAAAACAACGATTACATCGTCCTTATTTTAGGCTTGCTTTTTATTACAAAACTACTCATAATCGGCTAAAGTCCTAATTGAAAAAAAATTTATTGAAAGATATAAAAAATTTAATAAAATCGCATTAAGAGACTTTTTTTTGTTAAAATTTAATATCGCGAATTATTTTAAATATTTCGCTGATTTATTAGAAAAAAAAATTAAATAACACGGTTTTTATTAAAAATAAAAAAAGGATCCACAAGACTTTGCTTTTTTACATACTTCAAAAACTTTAGAGCAAGCGATATAATTGCCGCTCCGACACCTTTTACATTACCCTAAGCCGATTTTATTGACAAAAAGCACCATAGTAATAGCCGTAAAAAAGAAGCAGTAACACGCTGTAGAAAAAGACTCCTCAAGTCGAAGTATAACCGGAAAATATAGACCAAAAAAAAAAGCAGTAAAAGGCTTTCGCACCTTTACTGCTTTAATAATGTTTTTTAGTTATCGATAGATATCGACCCCTTAATTAAAAATATTATGTTACTTACAAATCAAACTTGTACATAGCTCCTCCCATAATTTGTATTCCTTGGACCTTAAAATTGTTCCAATTCTCATAATTTTTGTTGAGTAAATTGTTTCCATTTAAAAATACAGTCCAATTTTTAGAAGGTCTATATCCCAATTTTAAATTCCAATCTACATAACTCTCTAAAGTTTTTACAATAGGGTTAGAAGCCGAACCCGCGGTTGTTTGATCAACTATACCTCCGTTGACAAATACATCTTTACGCTCTCCTACAAAATAAACTTCCGTACCGGCAAACCATTTATCAGTGATTTCGATTTGTATGTCCGCTCCTACTTTTGCAGTTGGCATATTCCACGCTTCTTGTAAATCAGTCGTATAATGGTTAAAAGTCCCATTGATTCCCATACTTACATTCTTCTCGAAATCAAATCGCAATTCCCCATAAAAACCCAAACTTTTTAGATTGCTATAAATCAAATCGAATGAATTTCCGTAATTATAACCCAATGCCCCAATTCCGCCTTGGTACTCGCTGCTTCTAAAAAAAGCTTTATCGTCTTCACTCTTATAAGAAGCACGTATATTATAGGATATGGTATTGTCTAGTTTACCCTTTAACCCCACATAAAGATTGTATTGCTCATTTGTTGGCAATATGGCATTACCAGGATTTATAAATGGGTTTTGATCAACAAAATCAGCATAAGAATTTTGTTTTAATCCTCCCTCAGCTCCCGTATAGGCAATCAAGATATTATCAACCAAATTTACCGAAGCCTTAACCTGTGGATAAACGTAAAACGCATTGTCAGTTTCTCCTTTTACCTTGGAATCATTAAAATACAGTCCCGCTCCCAATTGTAAGGAATAGGCTTCATTTTGAAAGGAAATACTCGGTTCTACTCCCAAATTCAATTGTTGATTATTCTCTTTGTATTGATTTTGAAACATTTCATAATCAGTAGCCACATAATCCACCACTAAATTTACCGTTACCTCTTGCTCACCTACGGCCGTTTCAATTCTAGGTTTAATAAAAAATCGATTCTCCTTAGCGTCAAAGGCATCCCAAAAACGTTTGTATTGCACATCTATAGCAGCCAATGGACTGTTATTAAACTCCACCTTACCTCCTAAATAAACCGTTCTATATTGCTGTTCTTCATCGATATTTACCGTGTTAATCGGGCTAAAATCAACTTCTTTAATAGGAAGTCCATACCAATTGGCAACTTGATTGCGCACTCCCGCATCAATATTCCAGTTGAATTTTTCTTTCTTACTTCCATAGGTTAATTCTACCGCTGATTTTGCAAAAGAATCGTCTAAAATCTGATCCTTAATTCCTCCTTGAGAGGAAAAGTGTTTTACAAGTCCTGCCACATAATCGGTTTCACTGATTTTATGAGTCAAAAACAGCTCGCCTCTTAAATTTAAATAATTACCTATTCCAAACAACACATAGTTATTAAAAGCCGCTATACGCGCGTCTTTTTCAACGGCTGCCGCTTTCCCCTTTTCCGGTACAAAGGTCGATGCTACGGGAAAGGAATTTATAGAATAATTAATTTTTTTCTTCTGACTGTTGTCTTCGTCGTTTAAATTTGGTGTTTCACGAACCTTAAAGGCATCGGAAATCGTTGCCTCATACGGACGTACCACATTAACTACTTCCGTTCCTATATTTTCGTCCTTTTTGTTTTTTTCCTGTGCCACTACCGCACCAGACAAAAGTATGGTTAAGGCAGAAAAACTATATAAATATGATTTGTTCATCGTTCAATTTTTTGTTGTGAAGAATTATTTTGAAACAGAAGAATTTCGCTTAGACTCTTCTCTTTTAATCGTACTCAGTTCATTTTGCGCTTCGGCAACTACCTCTGGGAAATCGCTAAAGTTTTTAACTACGCTTTCCAATATATACGTCGCCTGATAACTGTCTTTTAAGGCGTAAAAATTCTTAGCCATTAATACCAAGCCCTTAGCTCCAAAATATTTGTATCCTGAATAATCCTTCGCCAACTTCTGCACTGCGGCATTGGACGACTCAAATTTTCCTTCTTTATTTTTAAAATAAGCATCGTAATAAAGTGCTTCTGCCGCCAATTCTCCTTTGGCAATTTCAGCCACTTTGATATAGGCTGCTTTCGCCTTAACTTCATCTTTTGCATTAAATGCCGCACGAGCCACGATGATTTGCGCATCACTTTTCACCTTAGCATCTACTTTCGGATTACTCAATACTTTTTCTGCATAAACCACCGCCTGAGCGTCGTTTTTTTGATCGTAGTAAACCTTCATTAAATTTGACTGAGCAAAGAGTATATTTTGCTGATAATCCGACTGGGTCTCTAATTTCTTTAATACCTCTACAGCTTTCGTATTCTCTTTTTGCGATAAATAAATTTCTCCTAAACGAGCTAAGGCCGGTTCTGTAAATGCATTACGCGCTTTGGATGCTACAAACTCAAAATGAGGTATGGATGTCGTTATGTCTTTGGCTGCATAAAATATTTCACCCAAGTAAAAATTCGCTTTTAAAGCATGTGCTCCATTGGAGAAATTAGCCAAATAAGAAGCAAAGCCTTTGGTGGCTTGTGCCGTGTTGTTTTGCAAATACTGTTTTTCAGCAGCTTCATAAGTATCGTTGTCCAAATCCGAATTGGAAACCTCTATAAAATCCAAATCCTTAACCCAAGCTGCATATTCATCCACGCGTCCATTATCGACATAAATCAATCGCGCGTTGGAAACGGCTTCTGTAGCTTCTGCAGTATTGGGATAGTCCGATACTACTTTTTTGAATTTTACCAAAGCCTTGTCGTTCTCATTACTGTTGTAATACACCAATCCTTGTCTAAGGATGGCTCGCGATACAAAAGTACTGGTCGGATAACTCTTAATCAATTGATCCAATGCCTGTACGCCTTTTTGCGCTTGGTTGGTTGTGATATAGGTGTTTCCAATCTCAAACAAGGCATCATCTGCATAATTTGATTTGGGATATTTTTTAATAAACGCATTCAAATCGTCAATTTTACGGTCGTTTCTATCGACAAAACCGTAAGACATCGCTTTTTGAAAAGTAGCATATTCCACATCGGCAGTATTGCTTTCGATAACTTTATTATAAGCCTCCATCGCTGGCCAATATTTACCCAATACAAAATTACAATCACCCAATCTTACGTAGGCATCATTTTTTCTAGAGGCATCTGCCTTAGTTGTATTGACGTATTTTTGAAATGCAGCAGCAGCTGCTTCATATTGCTTAAGCTTAAAAGAAGCATATGCCTTACTGTATTCTATATTTTGATATTCCGGCGTTTTAGTCGCTTCTGCAATCGATAAAAAAGCCCCGTACGATTCCAAAGCTTTTGCAAATTGCTGGCTGTTAAATTCCGTTTCGCCTTTCCAATAGTGTGCTCGTGCAGTAAACTTAGCATCCTGTTTTTCTGCAAGGGACTTATTAAATAACGAAAGGGCCTCGTCGTATTTACTTTCCGAATAGAACTCTAAACCTCGGTAAAAAGTAACTTTCTGGTAAGCCAATTTGTTTTGGATACTTTTATTGTTTTCCAAAAGCGTCAAGGCTTCTTTATAGTTTTTGGAAGTGATATAGGAATCGATCAACAAGGACTCCAATTCCTCCTTATATGGCGAAGCGGGATATTTAGCTAAAAATGCTGTTATAACCCCAGGTACACTTTGATAAGGATTTCCGATTTCATAACTCAATTTAGCATAATTTAAATAAGCATCTTGCTGAATTTTGGTATCAAAACTCATTTCAGAAGCATTCTTAAAGGCATTTAGCGCTTGTGGTTTTTTGTCGGTATGCAAATAACTTTCCCCCAAATGATAATAAGCATTTTGAGCTACTCCATCATTTCCTCCGATAATTTTATTAAATTGTTCTATGGACTTATCATAATCCTTCGATTTATAATAGGCATAACCCAATTGATAAAAATCGGTATTACTCCATCTTCCCTTTTTACCTTTGTATTCCAACAAATAAGGTAGCGCCTTATCAAATTGACCCAAGTTAAAATAGCTTTCTCCAATAATCTTAGACAATTCCGATTTCTCTTCATCGGTAGCCTTACTCATTTGAGCCGACCCTTGGTCAATTGCCTTTTGAAAATTTCCGGATTTAAAACTCATATCCGCTTGGAAATACCCCATTTTCTCCTTGTATTTCTCTTTGCTTTCCACTTGTTCAAACAACTGATTGGCATCTTCGTAATTGTCGGAATCATAAGCTATATAACCCAAGTAATACACCGCTTGTTCGCCGTATTCTTTGCTTTCTTTAACCTTGGTAAAATATTTTTGAGCCTCTTTTTTATTTTTAACGGAGAAGTTACCGTATGCTTTTTGAAAATAAAAACGATCCAAATCGCGCTCACTCATAGCATCTTCTTTTACTTTCTGAGCAAAGCGTAACGATTTTGCAAAATCGCCTTGGTCAAAATAAAACTTAGTCACTTCTACATAGGCTTGATTTTGCTTTGAACTCGTTGGATAGTTCTTTACAAATAAATCAATTTTTTCTTCAGCTCCGGGTTGTTCCAATCTAATAGCACAATTAGCTATATAATAGGCACATTCCGCTTCCAGCTCATTCTCTTGATTATTTTGTGCCAGCTTAATCTTGTCAAACAAGATTTGGGCCGCTAAATACTGCTCTTCTTTAAATAATGCTACGGCATGATTAAATTCAGAAAGTTCACCGGTATAAACGGCACTTTGTTGTGCACTAGCCACAACACTTCCCAGAGATAATGACCAATAGAATAACCTATTTATTTTTCGCATTTTTATTTTATTTTAAAATTCAAATATATCATATTTTAGTCTATTAACGATGGCTTATACCAATATATTATAGGATTATTAAAGTATAAATATAGGCTGATTTGTCTATACGCGAATTTGCAAATTCGACAATTATCATTACTAAAACACATCAAGCCATTTCTACACTGCTTTCTAACAAAAAGTATAACTCACTATCCACACTGAAATAATTTAGATAGTACATTAAACCCGATTTTTGATCAAAAATCACAGTTATCTATTCAGTGGAAAAAGATATATTACAGCTTTATAAACAAGCGAACCAGATCCTATAGCAATCGAATTACAAGCTGTTAAAAAATTATAAAAAAGACTGTAATAAACTGTAAATGAATTAAATTGTTAATAAAAACACATAAACTTACATAAGAGCACCTCTAATTTTAAGGTCAATCAAAAACAAGCACGGTTTTTTTATTTCAAGCCTTGATTTAGACGATTTAACTCCCTACATTTACCACACTAATTAACAAACCTATGTCTACATCAGTTTTATCACTTCAAAACGCCACGATATATCAGGATGAATATGCCGTACTATCTCAAATTAACTTGGAAGTACAAAAAGGCGAATTCCTATACCTCATTGGAAAAACAGGAGCTGGGAAAAGTAGTTTTATGAAAACGATTTATGCCGATTTAAAACTGAAAGAAGGTAGCGGAACCGTAGTTAATTACGATTTGGAAAAATTACGTGAAAGCGATATTCCTTTTTTAAGAAGAAAATTGGGAATTGTATTTCAAGACTTTAAGCTGCTTCCCGATAGAAATGTTTACGACAACTTATTATTTGTTTTAAAAGCAACGGGTTGGGCAGAGAAAGAGGCTATGCACCGCCAAATTGAAGAGGTATTGGACCGAGTGGGTATGTTATCTCATGCGCGAAAAATGCCGCATCAAATATCTGGAGGTGAACAACAACGCATCGCCATTGCCAGAGCATTACTCAACGACCCCGATTTGATTTTAGCTGATGAACCGACGGGAAACCTCGATCCTCAAACCAGTGTTGAAGTCATGGAAGTCTTACAAAAGATTAATAAAAACGGACGTACCATCATTATGGCTACCCATGATTATGCCTTGTTGTTGAAATATCCAGCCAAAACTATAAAATGCGAAGACGGTAAGCTATTTGAAGTAGTTCAAAGAACGGTTTAAAGTATATGCTGTCTATTTTAATAGTTTCATACAATTACAGTTTATATACCCTAGTTAAAAGATTACAGATTGAATGTGTTTCTTTGGGAGTGGAATTTGAGATTCTGTGTTCCGACGATAATTCTAACAATCATTACAAAAACGAATCCATAGAACAACTAGAACATTGTCATTATTTTATACAACCTATCAATATTGGCAGAAGTCTTTCTCGTAATTTTTTAATCAATAAAGCGCAATTCGATAGTATTATTATGCTGGATAGCGATACCCTACCAGCGCAACCTCATTTTATTAAAAACTACTTAGATCTACTTGTCAATCAAAACAAAACATTTATTAATGGAGGACTGCAGTACCATCAAGATGGAATTCCAAAAAACGAAATGTTACGTTGGGTATATGGTAAATCGCGGGAAGCTATATCTGCATCGGTCCGCAATCTAAATCCCTACAGTTATGCCCTTTGCTCCAATATTTGTTTTAGTAAAAAAAGCATAAATAATATTCGCTTTAACAACAAAATTCGAGATTATGGCTATGAAGATTTAGTTTTTTATAAAGATTTACAAAAAAACCAAATCGACGTTTTTCATGTGGACAACCCAGTGTATCACCTCAAGCTAGAATTATCACAGGTCTTTTTAAATAAAACTAAAATATCCATCGAAAACTTAAACAAACTATGGAAAAGCGGTGTAATAGTGAAACGGGATACTTCTTTATTGAAAACATTTTATTTAATTAATTTTTTCTATTTACAGAGAATTACCACTTGGCTTTTCTTAAAAACAGAAGGTTTTTTATTAAAAAATCTATTGTCAGAAAAACCTTCCGTACTCCTATTTGACCTTTACAAATTGGGGTACTTCTGCAGTTTACAAACTTCTAAATAATCGTTCCCATTGACCGACAA
Organism: Flavobacterium sp. NKUCC04_CG; assembly: GCF_019345525.1. GTDB lineage: Bacteria > Bacteroidota > Bacteroidia > Flavobacteriales > Flavobacteriaceae > Flavobacterium. The sequence goes on from NZ_JAHKRA010000002.1 coordinate 201,389, forward strand.
CACCTTCTAATTGATAGGTTGGTATCGACTTTTTTGTTGTCGTTTCCATCCGGCTCAACAATTCTTTGTCCTCAATAAGCAATCTCATTTTTTCCTCGAATTGTAGTAGATTATTATCCTCTGCTAAAAAACCATTAATGCTATCCTTAATAATCCCATTTACCACAAATGGCACATCAAAAGCAACAACTACCTTTCCTAAGTTTAAAGCTTCTACTAAAACCATCCCCATACCTTCATGATAGGCCGCATGAATCAAAAATTCCGATTCAATAATCTTTTCCTCTATCGATAGTGTTTCTCCATAAAAAAAAACTTGCGGAACTTTTCGCTCTAAGAGGGAATGATATAAACCAACATCTTCTATTTTGCCATAGATATGCAAACTCCAATCTGGGAAATCTGCAACCACTTTTTCAAAAACAGTCAACATACGGTCATAACCTTTTTCAACAGATATTCTGCCAACAGCTATAATTCTATTAGAATGAATCTTATTGATACCTATTTTAGAAACCGGTTCTACAAAATTGGGAATTATTGCTATATCACGGTGATTCCATTCCGTTTTACTCTCTTCATTTAGCAAAATAATCTTATCAAATTTTTTATACAATAGATTTGACACACCTAAAATCAATCGATTCTCAATTGTTGATCTTTTATCTTGTAATAAAAATATTCGCGAACCATGTATTTCAAACCACAAGTTTTTTTTCTTAATAAATAAACTTGCGAAATAAGCTTTAAACCCATTATCATTAACTAGAATAACATCCGGATTTATTATCTTAATAAGAACATTGACTTGTTTGTAAAAAGAAATAATGGAAAAAGGATTTTTCATTTTATGATTGAGAAAATAAAACTTTACCTGAGGATTAAATTCAAAAAAAGTTTTTTCTATTTCATCATTACTACTAATTATCGAAACTTCATAACCCCAGTTTTCAATAAAATAATTAACTTTTGAAGCAGTCACCTTTGCGGCACCACCTGAACTGGATATTTGTGTTGATAAATAAACTATTTTCATGCTTCATTCTATTTTTATTCCTTGTGAATTTGCGGATAGACTCAAAGACCTATCTTATAGAAAACTCTAACATTCCATAATTTAGCTCATTTTCATTAGTGAAACCCATTTTTGCCCTACTATTTCCAAACTAAACTGACCTATAGATTCCTTGGCATAGGCTTTACAACTGTTGTATAGGTCCACATTGTCTATAAATAAATCTAAGGCTTCTTTCAACTTATCAATGTTTTGATCTTCAACCAATAAGCCGTTTTTATAAGGAATAACAATCTCCTTAGGCCCGGATAAACAATCGTAGGAAACAACAGGAGTTTCACAAGCCAAACTCTCAATCAGAACCATGGGTAACCCTTCAAATTGACTACTTAAAGTTAGAAATTTTGCATTCTTTATATATTTATAAGGATTATCTTGAAACCCAATAAAATGAACGAAATCAACGATTTTACAACTAATTACTTGCTCTTTTAGCTCCCCTATCAATCGTCCAGTCCCACAAATAACAAGGTGAATCTGATGATGTCTTAAGCTAGATTTTGAATAAGCTTCTATCAAATGATCGAATTGCTTAACACCGTTTTCGTATTGTCCAACACCAATAATATAATCAAATTGCAAATCTATAGCTTCCACTTTTAGTCTATCAATAGATTCAAAATCTACAGGATTATAAATCGTAGTCACATTACTTAGTTGCGAATTAACGGTAACCATTCGATTAATTTCCTCTGTAATAGCAACCATTTGATATGCCTTTCCATATATCCATTTGGAAAAAATATCTTGAGTGGGTATATAGTCGTGTATCTTAGAACTGTGGATGGTAAAAACAGTTGGTGCTTTATAGATGTATTTAGCAATAACCCATTCTTGAATACCTTTGGTTCGAAATCGAAAATCAATAATAAAATCAAATTTATTGGTACTAAAAAATTGTTTTAATTTCAAGAATCTTTTATACCTTCCCGTTATTCCATAACCGTAGTTTGAAGCACTTGTTGAAAACACTTTTCCTCGAAATTCGTATCCCAATTCATCGATAACTGTTACAATATACACTTCAATCCCTATTTGGTCAAAATATACAGAAAGATTGGCCATCACACGTTCGGCTCCACCTCCACTTAAGCGAAACCCCACTAGAGCAATCGTATATTTATTTTGTAACTTCATTAACTTTATATATTTTTGACCAAATACCTTTCTTATGCAAAACCTACCCTTGGTTACTGTTATTTGTCTTTGCTACAATCATCAAGAGTATGTCGTTGAAACACTCAATTCGGTTTTATTTCAAAACTACGAAAATATAGAAATCATAATAGTAGATGATTATAGTACTGATAACTCTGTAAAAGTAATTGAAGATTGGTTAATAAAAAACTCAAATATCTTATTTATTAAGAATAGTAGTAACTTGGGAAACACCAAGAGCTTTAATGCTGCTGTAAAAGCTTCCAACGGACAATTTCTAATTGATTTGGCTTGTGATGATGTCTTATTAGAAAACACCGTTAGCGCACAAGTAAACCATATTTTAAACACCCCAATAGACCGTACTGCATTTGTTTATGGCAATGCTATAAATATTGACAAAGATGGCGCTTTTCTATCGTATTACTTTGATGTAAATGAACAAGAACAGGTTTTAGAAGAAAGAAAGTCGGGTAATATATATACCGAAATTTTAGCAGGCGGAACGAGTATGTGTTCCGTTACAGCGCTCTACAACCGAAAAATATTTGAAGAATTAAACGGATATGATGAAACCTTGTCCTATGAAGACTTAGATTATTGGATTAGAGCATCACGTCAATATAATATTTATTTTTGCGATCAAGTTTGGGTGAAAAAGCGGCAATTAGAACATTCACTTGGAACTCATTTTAATAAGTCGAATTCCTTTGCTAAAAAAATAAATCTATCTACTTACCACATATTGAATAAATCCAATAGCCTTAATAAGTCTAAAGAAGAAGATTACGCCTTATTGCAGCGCATCCATTATGAAATGAGTCAAAGTTTTAAGAGAAAGGAATACGGTCTCTTTACAAAATACTTAATTTTAAAAACCCGTTTACACCTGCAGCTTTTTATGCGTTAGTCCAACTCAGAAATCTGCTTTGATTTAATCCATACACTATTATATAGACAAGACATCACATAACCTATCCAGGTAAATCCCAGTAACATAAACGGCATATACCAAACTATAAAATTCATATGTGTATGAATGTACGAATGACTTTTAAAAATCAGAAACCAGGATAATGGTGCCAAAATGGAGAACCACAAACTATACATCAATGCAAAACCACGACTCTTTTGATTGTTATTAATTTTACGAAACAAGGCCAAACCAGTAAAAATTATAGAAAAACTTATTAAAACTAAAATAACGGTTTTAAAGTCTATTGCAAAATGATAATTCGCCGTTTTAAATATAAAGGCATCTCCAGACAAATACTTTTTCAATACTTCCCAAAAAGAACTGTCTAACGATTCCTTATACGGTTCTGAAAAACGAGAAGAATCACTATAAGATCTTCTGAAAAAAGTAGCTTTTAAATAGGCCCAACCGTTCTCTGCTTCCAGATTTTCCTTACCATTTAGCTGAAACATCAATAAAAAAACAGTCATTACCAGACCTGTACACAAACCTAGTGAAGCCGCAAACACACGTTTTACAAAAACAATAATTGGCCATCGATCGACTATAGCATAATAAAGATAAGGCACTACACCCATAATTAGGGTAGTCGTGATATACTCATATCCCGTAAAAAAACATTTTACAAACATCAATATAAAGGATACACAAAAAATCTGCACATTATAACAAGTTGAAATTCGTTGTTTAAACTTTTCCCTATTTAAAAAGAACAGTAGAGACACAAAAGGTATATAAAACGACCAAAGGCTCCACCATAGGTTTTTTCCAAAAATGACAATCCAATACGACGACAACATCAATAAAAGGGTTACTATAGCTGTAAAATAACCAAAATTATTTTTGACCCAAACTAAAAACAAGCTAAAAACCGCAGCCAATAATGCCGCTGTTAATATATAAAAAGCTATTAAATTTGTAGTGTTTGTAAAAGGAGAAACTTTACTTAATATCGAAAAAAAGATGCCCTGTCCTCCAATCTGACTATTGTATGTGTTAAAAAAATTCGAATCTACCTCTATCGTATTTTGATAAATATTATATTGATCCGTAAGATAATCTCCATAACAGCCCGGCAATCCACTCTGATAAAAAACCCCTTCTCGTTCAGACAAAGCCAATCGCCCTAAAATTAAAGATTCCGAGTCTCGCTGAAAATATTTAAAAGAACCGTCCAACTGTCCGAAAAAATTAGAATAAAAAACGCTTGTTAGCAATAAAAAGACAACTAAGAAAAAAAGGTTACTTTTAAATTTTAATCGCATATTGCTTCATTTTTAATTTCATGTTTTTTCTATCAATATTCGTAATTAAATCCAATATTAATCCACAACAAAAAAGCAGGGCCGCCATAAGTACCATTCCCAAAGCTAAAATTGCAGTTGGAACCTTATATACAAATTGAAATTTTATATATTCATAGATGGGAAAACTACCTAAAACACAAGCTATCAAAAAGAGAAAAGAAGCCAATAAGGTGAAAAAAGATAAAGGTTTATAAAGCCTATATAAATTAAAAAAAGTAATTATCAGTTTAAATCCATCTGTAAAAGTATTTAACTTCGAAAAACTACCTTCTGGTCGATCTCGATAATCAATTGGAATTTCTTTAACGGTCAGTTCATAATTTAAAGCAAACAAGGTAAGGTCTGTTTCAATTTCAAAACCTTTTGCAAATGAGGCATAATTTTGAACAAAAGCAAGATCAAAAACCCTATATCCACTTAGAATATCTTTTATGTCTGATTTAAAAAAAGTATTGATTAATTTATTCATCAATAAATTTCCGGTATTATGAAACTTTCTTTTGTTTTGAGACTTATAGGAATTGTTAGTTAATCGATCTCCCACTACCATATTGGCATTTGTCTTAATCAATAAAGAAATCATTTGGCTTACACTTTCGGCTGGGTAAGTATCATCACCATCTACCAAAATATAAATATCAGCCTCTATACAATTAAAAAGTTTAAGCATCGCATGTCCTTTACCTTGCTGTGCTTCAAACAAAACTTTGGCTCCTGATTTTTCTGCTATGGCAGCCGTTAAGTCGCTAGAATTATTATCACATACATAGATGTTGGCCTCTGGAACGGCCTTCTTAAAATCACAAATTACCTTTCCGATGGTTTTTTCTTCATTAAAACAAGGTATCAAAACCGCCACTCTTCTATTCATAATAAAACCTGCCTTTTTTAGATAAACACTCAAACATTAATCTCCTTTGTATAGTAGTCATCAAAAATAAACAAATAAAAAATTAGAAACATAATTGTTTTAGAAGTTTTAAGGACATCGTTAATCACTAAAGAATAAAAGGATTAGCTATATGCTATAAAAATGCCGACTTAGTAAGTCGGCATTTTAAAAAAATTATTTTAAAATAATCTTGTCTAAGATAACCTGATTATTCTCGTAAAAACGAATTGAATATACTCCTTTATACGATTGCTGTAAGAAAACTTTATTGTTTTCTTTCGTCAATTTTTGTTCGAGAACTTTTTTGCCTTTAATATCGTAGATTTCGACATAATAAGTATTCACACCATTATAAGGATATGAAATATAAAAGGTTCCAGTAGTAGGGTTAGGATGTATGGTCAATTTTTTAGTTGCTTTATCTTCCTCGACTGGTGGTTTATTCGAACTATCAGCTAAATCAGTAGTGGATATTAGATAATTCTCACCAACACAATTGGCAATATAAGCATTAAAATAAGCGCCTTCTTTAGCGTGGAATCCTGGTTGTAACACAACTTCATTACCCGCTGTGTATATCGCATTTCCAAGAATAATGTTTTGAGCAATTAAACTGTTTACCGTTTTTAATCGTTCATATGTTCCAGCACCTACCTCACGAATCACTGTAGAGTCTTCTGGGCAATAATTGCAACTTTGTAAACACGAAGCTCTTGCTACTCGAGAACGAATTAAATCACCGGGTTCTGGACCGAATCCATTGCTAAAAGAAATTTGAACATTCGATAACAGATGACAGTAGCTCATTATCGTTCCACCGTGTAAAGGAGGTACATAATTAATAAAATTATACCCTCTACTTCCACAATTCTCGTTGTATTTCGTAATATCAGCAGTTTGTCCACATCCGTCAACGACCGTATTTCTATTGGGGCCCCAATAACATCCATGGGTATGATTCGATCCTAATGAATGTCCAAATTCATGACTAATCACAGACCCATTCCAACTATAATTTGGAAAGATATTATCGACTGAATTATGAACACCAGATACTCCGACAGCACCTGATTTACAAAGTTTATCCAAATATGCACGCCCACCAGATGTTTCAAAAGTTAGTAATTGTCCTAAATCACCATTAAAACTAGTTCTATATGAACGGAATTTAGGCAACAATGGTTCCGTTTCTTGATACTTTATTCCATATGGATCAGGAACATCCCAAACTATTAAACCCGAAAATTTAGTCTGTATACCTTCATTATAATATATGGTTTCTGTTTGTGTATAAAGTATCGTTACAAACTTAATTACTTCCAAAACACTATGCTTTTGCTCATAAATGTCGTAGCGCGTTTCAAAAAATAAACGAACACACTTATTAAGAGTTGGTACTGCAGCATAATTACTCTGAACAAAAACTTCCTTATTTTGCTCTTTTTCATCATCAACCACACCACATACAAAATTATTCTTTATACTTAAATTTTCAGTTGGGTAAATGGCTATTAGGTTACTTTGAGAAAGTTTTTCAACATTATAATCCCCCAAAGACGGAGAAGAAATAAATCCACTAATTTCGTCATTAAAAAAAGTTAGTGAAACTAAACTCTTTTCATCATTAGCCAAGACCCCCTTAAAGACCTTTACCTTTAAATCAACTTTTACCTCAGAACCTTTTCCAGTGGTAACAACAAGATCTTCCAGCCCTTCTGAAGATTCAAAGGCTTCTATATCAAATACTTGTTTTCCATAGGGAATTTTAAACTTTACAACCCCTCTTACTTCTTTGTTAAAGAGGTCGGTAGTTTTATATTCAAACAACTGAATATCATTTACATCAAAAAGTACTTTCTTAAAATCATTTTCCAATTTTTTAGAATCTGAAGGAAGCAAGAATGGTTCTGTAAAATTTAGTGTTTCGACCGATGATTTTCTATGCTGTAACTCTTTATAAACGGAATGAGTTTGCCCATATCCACTTAGAAAAGTTAACAAAAAAACGCATACTAATACTAGTAATTTCTGTTTCATACCTAGTTTAATTTAGATTGCACTTCATGCTTCAACGCTTTCAATTCTTTATTCAAATCAATGATATACAGCGTTAACTCTTCGATTTTTTCTTGTTGAATTCTTGCGATATCGCCTAAATTCAACCCCTCTTTTTCGATAGTTTCTCCCGAAGGAACATTCGGAAGATGTCCATGCTCTGCAATATAATGCGCTACTTCTTCCAACGGCTTCAAAGCATAGGAATCGTTAAAAACATAATCTGCCCAGCCGGTATATACCTTTACTTCTGTTGCTCTTATTTTTCCGTTTACTGATAGTCTGTAATTCGTTCCATTGTCATTAAAATTACTCGTACCAATACCAACATTAGCATCTGTCAATATATTACCTTCAATTTTAGAGCTTCCTCGAACAACCAACTTGTGTTCTGGCAAATAACTTCCCAATCCTCCTATAATCATTCTGGAATTGGGTTTAGGCAGGTGCATATATAAATTATCATTGCCATCTTCAAATACCGCTACGAGTTCTTCTTGACTCTTATTTAATATAATCATCTGCGTTTCTCCCTCTACTTGTGCTATAAAACGATAACGCGCTTTATCCAAACGGTCTTCTATTCCGAAAAACACCGTTGCTTTAGGATCAAAATTCGATTTAGGGAAATCAAAAAAATTAAACATACGCGTATTAACATATCCTTCACCAGTACCTATCGAACTCCCAACTGCCAATATAACATTGGCGTCATTTCGCTGTTGCCAAGATTGATAAGTTTGTTTGAGAAAAGTCGGGGTTCTTGTGAAAACACCTTTTCTCGCATTAATAGTACCTACAACATCTAATTTGGAAACGGGTGCATCAGTCCCAATTCCGACATTCCCCGTTTCAGGAAACACATTGGGAGCGAGACCAACAATCTGACCAAATGATACAGAACTAACCATTAAGGCTAACGACATTCCTAATAAATTTCTTTTTTTCATAATATATAAGTTTTAAAAATTAAAGTTAAATTTATTAAAAAAGATTTAAAAAAAACATAAAATTAACAAACAGCGATGGTTTAATAAATTTAAAAAATAAATTTAACACACAATAAACCTAAAAAGCCCTATATATAACAAAAAAACACCGTCAAATTGACGGTGTTAACTATAAAACTTAAAAGTTTTTATTATTACTTAGCGATCTCTTTTTTCTTCGCATCAATGCGATCTTGCGCCATTTTCATAGCCGCTTGTTGGGTGGTTATGTTGTGCTTTTCCGCATTCAAAAATATTTCCAAAGTAGTATGATAAATATTTTCTGTGCGCTTCATAGCTTCTTCCTTACCGTAACCGACAATTTCACCATAAACATTGATAATACCTCCGGCGTTAATCAAAAAGTCTGGAGCATACGAAATACCGCGCTCTTTTAATATCTGACCGTGTACCTTATCGTTTGCCAATTGGTTGTTTGCAGCACCTGCAATGACTTTAGCCTTTATTTTATTTACGGTCTCGTCGTTAATAGTAGCTCCTAAGGCACAAGGAGAATAGATATCTACATCAGCACTATATAAATCTGAGCCACTAAAAATCTTAGCACCGTATTTATCGCTTACCTCTTTTAACTTCGGTTCGTTGATATCGGTAATTTGAACTATAGCTCCTTCTTTAGTCAAATAATCAACCAAGGTTTCACCTACATGTCCAATACCCTGAACTAGAACTCTTTTTCCCTGAAGGGCATCGGAGCCAAATTGGTGCTTTACAGCGGCTTTTAGCCCCATAAACACCCCATAAGCCGTTACTGGCGATGGATTACCAGAACCACCTCTAGATTCAGAAATTCCCGTTACATAAGGCGTCACATCGCGAATGATATCCATATCTTGAGTGGTTGACCCTACGTCTTCGGCAGTAATGTATTTTCCCCCTAGCGAGTTTACGTATTCTCCAAATTTTTTAATCATTTCAGGAGTTTTGTCCTTTTTAGAATCTCCGATGATTACAGCCTTTCCACCTCCTAAATTCAGTCCTGTAATAGCAGACTTATAGGTCATACCGCGAGATAATCGCAAAACATCGTTTAAGGCTTCCCATTCGTTTTCATAGTTCCAAATTCTAGTTCCTCCTAAAGCAGGTCCCAAAACCGTATTATGAACACCGATAATCGCTTTTAAACCGGTCTCCTTATCGAAACAAAAGACAATTTCTTCGTGATCATCGAACGACAATTGCCCAAAAACAGGGTCTATTTTGTAAAGTTCTTTTGCTTTAATTAATTCTGTAGCCATACCAAATGTTTTAATTAAATTTTTTTTTGATTATTCAAAATTCTATTTCAAATTTAAGGTTTAATTCCTAATTCTACAATAAAAACAGCTTTAATAATCATTTCATTATCAATAAACGACCTAGTATTGCTTTTCTATAAAAAGCAAAAAATCGCTTAGTAAAGCGATTTTGTCTTTACAAAATCCTCAAAATCGCGAATATAATCCGTCTCGTCAAATTCTCCTGACGAAACCACTAAGCAAACGGAACCCGATGAAAAATTTTTTAATTCCCGCCATACTCCTTCGGGAATCAACAAACCTTTATTAGGCCTATTTAATGTAATAACCTGTTCACCAACACCGTCATTAAGAATTACATCAAAACTGCCGGAAAGAGCTACTAAAAATGCAGATTGAACAATATGGGCATGTCCTCCTCGCTCTGCTCCAGATGGAACATCATATAAATAATAAACTCTTTTTATAGCAAAAGGTACCGTATCTTTTTCAATGACGGAAAGATTTCCACGCGGATCTTCAATTTTAGGAAGATCTATAATTTTAATTTTCATAATCATTCTCATTTTTAGTTATTTCTCATACAAAGCACTATATAAATAATTTGATATTATTTTACACACATTCAGATTTGAGTAAACTATATTTTTTTTCTAAAATAAAACAACAATATAACTAAATAAAGCAAGTAAGTGAATGCATGAGCCATGGTTGCCCCCGCTACTCCAAATTGCTTTATCAAAAACATACTAGAAACAAACAGGATTAGAAACGACAATCCTTCTGTAACCAGGTAAGCAACCACTATTCTTTTGGCATAAAACAAGATACCCAATATCAAAGCAGCTGCTTTTAAAAAATCACCTAACAACTGCCAAGATAAAATCTCTGAAATAGGCACAAAAGATTCCGACAACAATAAGCGAATAAATACAATCCGCCATTGATAAACCACCAATAAACCAACTCCAAAAATGGGCAATATCCATTTTATATAAGGTTTGATTTCGCTCCTTATTTCTAAGCGGGTTTTAGTGGCAGACAACTTCGGTAAAAAATAAACGGTGATTAAGGTGGTTATAAACATCATATAAAAACCCGAAATGCGGTTAACTGCTTCCCAATAGCCCGCAGCCGTAATGCCTTGCAAATCCATAATATAATTTCGAATATAAAAAAACACCACTGGCGCTACAGTACCCGAAAACAAAGCCATAACCGAATAAGAAAACAAGGGACTTAGCAGTTTAAAATCCAGGGACTTTCGCCCCAAATTCAACATGGCAAACAAATCTTTTCGGATTGAAAAAAAAGATAATAAGCCCACCAAAGCCGGTCCAACAACCAAGGACAGCAAAGCGCCATTTAAGGTCCAATAATACATCAACAAAGCCCCCACGGTAAAAGCCAAGAGATTACCGCAAATATGAATAAACATCAATTGCTTAAAACGCTCTAATCCATTGATAATCGAAATAAAAACGACATTAAAAGCTTGAAGTGGAAAAATAAAGGCCAAAACGGTAAACAAATAGGCAAAGGAAAAATTATCGTCAAATATATAATTGTTTAAGGCAGTTCTAAAAACCAAGGCAAGAACACTAATTAATAGCGCAAATACCGCAATTACCACTACCAATACCGCCACAAATTGCGACTGTTTTTTTTCATCGTTTCGGTATTCTGCTATATATTTGACTATGCCGTTTTGAAAACCCAGGGTAGAAACAGACTCCAAGGAAGTCAAGAAATTTCTAAAATTCCCCATCAAAGCCATACCTGCAGGACCTATATAAATCGCGATTAATTTAGCCGTAACCACACCTGTAAGCATGCGTATCAGCATACTTATGTTATTTAAAAAGCTTACTTGAAAAAGCCTATTCCCTATTATTTTTTTTATAAATTCCAAAAATCAATAGCTGTTTACTACTTCAATAATTCGCGTTACTTCTTCCATGGTCAAAACCGGACTCATCGGCAAACTCACCACTTCTTGATGAATCAGCTCGGTTATAGGTAATTCCATTTTTCTAAATCCCGCCAAAGCTTTTTGATGATGTGGTGGTATCGGATAATGAATCAGGGTTTGTATATCGTTTTTCAACAAAAAAGCCTGAAAAGCATTCCGATCAGATACGCGAATCACAAACAAATGAAACACATGCGCCGCTCTATTTTCAACTTTGGGCAAGATGACTTTAAAATTCGTGATTTCCGTTAAAAATCGATGTGCTATTATTTGTCGTAAGTGATTGTCTTCGTTTAAATAAGGCAGTTTAATATTTAAAAAAGCGGCCTGAATCTCATCTAAGCGCGAGTTAAACCCCAAAACCTTATTCTGGTATTTTATTTCAGAACCGTAATTCCGAAGAATTCGAATCTTTTCAGCCAATTGCGGGTCATGGGTAGTCACCGCTCCCGCATCGCCAAGTGCTCCCAAGTTTTTACCGGGATAAAAACTAAATCCAGCCGCATCTCCAATGGCCCCAGCATGCAGCTGTTCATCAACTGCACCATGTGCTTGTGCAGCATCTTCAATCAATAATATGTTATTCTCTTTTGCAAATCGAGCAAGAGCTGAAGCTTCTGACACTTGCCCATAAAGGTGCACCATCAAAATCGCTTTGGTTTTATCTGTGATTTTATCTTCTATAGAAGACAACGACAAATTATAACTGTCTAAATCCGGTTCTACCAATATAGGCACTAAATCGTTGTGCATCACCGCCAATATACTGGCTATATATGTATTGGCTGGCACAATCACTTCATCGCCTTTATGCAATTTTCCAAGCAAGATATAAGCTCTGAAAATCAACATTAATGCATCGAGACCATTACCAACACCCACACAAAAAGGAACGCGACAATAGCGCGCAAAATCGTGTTCAAAATTCATGACTTCATCACCCAATACAAACCATCCCTTGTCAAAAAGCTGCTTTGTTTTTTCTAAAAAAGCAACTTCATAAGGCTGATTAATCTTTTGCAAGTTCAAAAACGGTATCATCATAACTCAAATTCAATTATATCTTGTAAATAAGTAGTACACCCCAACTCTTTCTTCTGCTGTAACAATCCCCGATTATAGCCCAATTCTGTTGAATCAGTTACCACACCCATATCAAAAAATCTCATACCGGCATCTTCATATTTCTTAATTAAATAAACAAACAAATGATCCAAAGCACGTTGTTCCTTTCCCAAAGTGGTAGCAGCGCCATACTGTGATTTCACTCCTTCGTCAAATTCAAAAACAGTAATACCTCCTACTAACTCTTCGTCACTATAAACCGAAAACTGCTTTATTTTTTCTGGAAACCGTGCTTGAAGTTTTAAAATTTCTACCAAAGAATGAACCGGCTTGGTCTGATATCGCTCAGCCAACAAAGGCACCAATACAGATTGCCAAAAAGGCTCTAAACCGTCCGATTCCACAATTTTAATTTCGTAATCCCTGTATTTGCGCAAGTGCTTAAGCTTGCTTTTAGAAATACTGTAGTTGCGGTAATCAATACTCATGTTCATCTCACTTCCCTTTAATACACCGCCCAATTGAAATGCGATATACTTAAATTGATTCACCAATTCTACGCTGTATATTTCTGGCAAAACCTTTACCGATAGTTTGGTTATACCTTGGCTTCTAAAAAACTGCAATGCAGCCTCCAAACATCTTTGGTGTTTTAAAACATCCGAATGCCTCCCCAAACACAATCCGCCATAAGTAAGTCCCGAATGTGAAAACACTTGATCATCGATTCGATGTGCTGGAAAAACAGCCAACAATTCGCTTTCTTTATAAATCATCAACGAGTAATCATCAAACCGATCGCAATGATACTCCATAAAATTTCTATCGAATAAAAAAGTAGCATTTGCGGCCTTTTGAATAAAACTATTCCATTCCTCAACACGGGAATCCTGATAAATTACAACAGAAAAATTATCCAAAGCTTTTAAAAAATTAGAGCGTAAAATAACAATTTAAAAACAGACTGGCGGCAAAATTTTCCATTTTTTTAAGTTTCTGTTTAGAAAAACAAATACTTAATTCTATCAAACTGATAAAATACGTAATTTTGATTGCAAATCATCCATCTTGATGCTGTATATAGTTGTACAGATAGAGTAAAAACAGTATATTTGCACCTTATATTATTTTAAAGTTAGTTATGATAAAAATTACATTACCAGACGGTTCAGTGAAGGAGTTTTCTTCAGGAAGCACTCCTTTTGATGTTGCATTAAGTATAAGCGAAGGTTTAGCCAGAAATATCATTTCTGCAAACTTCAATGGTACCACCATCGAAACGACCACACCACTGACCACCGATGGTAGTTTAGTTTTATTTAGCTGGAATGATGTTGAGGGTAAAAAAGCCTTTTGGCACTCTACTTCTCACGTGATGGCACAAGCCTTACAAGAATTGTATCCAGGTATTAAATTGACCATCGGACCTGCCATTGAAAACGGATTTTACTATGATGTAGATTTTGGAGACAATAAAGTAACCGATGCCGATTTCAAAAAAATAGAAGACAAAGTACTCGAAATCGCTCGAGGAAAACACGAATTCTCTATGCGTTCTGCTACTAAAGCAGAGGCTTTAGATTTTTATAAAAAAGAAGAAAACCCCTATAAGGTTGAATTGATAGAAAATTTAGCAGACGGTACCATTACCTTTTGTGACCATGCTACTTTTACCGACTTATGTCGTGGAGGTCATATTCCAAACACGGGAATCATCAAAGCTTTTAAAGTACTTTCCATTGCTGGAGCATACTGGAGAGGTGATGAAAAAAACAAACAGTTAACTCGTGTTTACGGTATTTCATTCCCTAAGCAAAAAGACCTTACGGAATACCTAGCCCTTTTAGAAGAAGCTAAGAAAAGAGATCACCGAAAACTGGGCAAAGAATTGGAGTTGTTTGCTTTCTCTCAAAAAGTAGGTCAAGGTTTACCGTTGTGGTTACCTAAAGGAGCTGCTTTGCGCGATCGTTTGGAACAATTTTTAAGAAAGGCTCAGAAAAAAGCGGGTTACGAACAAGTAGTAACACCACATATCGGACAAAAGGAATTGTATGTTACCTCTGGCCATTACGCCAAATACGGTGCAGACAGTTTCCAACCGATACATACTCCTGTAGAAGGAGAAGAGTTTTTATTAAAACCGATGAACTGTCCTCACCACTGTGAGATTTACAATACCAAACCTTGGTCGTATAAAGACCTACCAAAGAGATATGCTGAATTTGGTACCGTTTATAGATACGAACAATCTGGAGAACTACACGGTTTAACACGTGTACGAGGTTTTACCCAAGATGATGCACATATCTTTTGTACACCAGATCAATTGGACGAGGAGTTTAAAAAAGTAATTGACTTGGTTTTATATGTTTTCAGCTCTTTGGGCTTCGAAAACTTTACAGCTCAAGTATCTGTTCGGGATTTAAACACCCCAGATAAATACATAGGTTCTTTGGAAAACTGGGAAAAAGCGGAACAAGCGATTATCAATGCAGCAAAAGACAAAGGTTTAAATTATGTGATTGAAACGGGCGAAGCTGCGTTTTATGGTCCAAAATTAGACTTTATGGTCAAAGATGCCTTGGGAAGAAACTGGCAATTGGGAACCATTCAGGTGGATTACAATTTACCAGAGCGTTTTGACCTGACTTATAAAGGTTCTGATAATGAGTTGCACCGTCCGGTGATGATTCACAGAGCGCCTTTTGGATCGATGGAGCGTTTTATCGCAATTCTTTTAGAGCATACCGCAGGAAATTTCCCACTTTGGTTGATGCCAAATCAGGCTATCATACTGTCTTTGAGTGAGAAATATGAAATATATGCGAAAAAAGTTTTAGATTTGCTAGAAAATGACGAAATTCGCGCCCTGAATGATCACCGAAACGAAACGATTGGTAGAAAGATCAGAGAGGCAGAAGTTCAAAAGTACCCGTTTATGTTGATTGTTGGAGAAGAAGAAGAGCGAAATGGAACGGTTTCCGTGCGTAGACATGGAGACGATGGAAAGTCAAATCAGACGATGAAAATAGAAGAATTTATTCAACTTGTAAAAGATGAAGTAAACCGTTCTGTTCAACCGTTTTAAATAAAGTATAACCAGCTTGAAAAACAAGCACTAAAATTATAAGGCCATAGCAATAAGAAATAATAGAGGGATGAAACCCCGAGTAGAAAAGAAAGACTTGCATCGTATTAACAATGCAATTAGAGTCCCTGAAGTTCGACTTGTCGGAGATAATGTTGAATTAGGTGTTTACAAAACGTCTCAAGCATTACAGATGGCTGAACAACAAGAATTGGACTTGGTTGAAATTTCACCCAATGCAGCGCCTCCCGTTTGTAAGATTATAGATTACAAAAAATTTCTTTATGAGCAAAAGAAACGGGACAAAATGCTTAAAGCCAAATCTACACAGATTACGGTAAAAGAAATTCGTTTTGGACCACAGACAGATGAACATGATTATGAATTTAAGAAGAAAAATGCGGTTAAATTCCTTAAAGAGGGATCTAAACTAAAAGCATTTGTATTCTTTAAAGGACGTTCAATCATCTATAAAGATCAAGGACAAATTCTATTGCTGAGATTAGCACAAGATTTGGAGGAATTTGGTAAGGTTGAATCCATGCCGGTTCTGGAAGGAAAAAGAATGACCATGTTCATCGCTCCTAAAAAGAAAAAATAAAATTCCGCTAAGGGATTTTCAAAATAATTAAGTAAGATAAACACAAATACCTAGGAACAAAATGCCTAAAATGAAAACTAAATCTAGTGCCAAGAAACGCTTTCAAGTGACTGGTTCTGGAAAGATTAAGAGAAAACATGCTTTTAAAAGTCACATTTTGACTAAAAAATCTAAAAAGCGTAAATTAGCTTTAACACATTCTGGTTTGGTTCACAAATCGGATATGAAAAGCATTAAACAACAATTGAGATTAATCTAATCGTTGTTTACGGTTAACATCATTTAATAACCCTGGAGTGGTGCAAAGAAAACTTTAGAAGTGTTTGAAAGAACCGCACACTACAAAAATACATTTTAAAATATGCCAAGATCAGTAAATTCAGTTGCTTCTAGAGCACGAAGAAAAAGAATATTGAAGCAAGCCAAAGGATACTTTGGTAGACGTAAAAACGTTTGGACAGTAGCTAAAAACGCGGTTGAAAAAGCCATGGTTTATGCTTACCGTGATAGAAAACAAAAAAAGAGAAACTTTCGTGCATTGTGGATTATGCGTATAAACGCTGGAGCTAGACTTCACGGTTTAAGCTATTCACAATTCATGGGGAAAGTAAAAGCTAACAACATCGAATTGAACCGTAAAGTTCTTGCCGATTTAGCTATGAACCACCCTGAAGCTTTTTCAGCTATCATCACGAAAATAAAATAAACGTTTGTCAAATCTGATTTATCTTACTTAATATAGAAACCCGCTTTGTGCGGGTTTTTTTTATCGTTTACTGATTCCTGTTTACCAAACGAAACACCAAATTCGGACACCACCGATTCAACAGCAACATCAGCTTTCCCTTATCCCAATTACCTATATAAGGCTCATATTTCCGCTTGGCTACTGCCTTAACAGCCTGCAGCGCAGCTTTATCTACCCTACAACCCGCTGCATCGGATTCTTTACCTGAGGCTTGCCCGTATTCATTTAAAGATTTTTTCGTCAGTGCCGTCTGTAGAAAACTCGGAATCAAAATGGTCACATCTATTGGAATTCGGACCAATTCAGCCCTTAAACTATTGAAATAACCGTGTAACGCAGCTTTTGCGCCGCAATACGACGAGCGCCCCGGCAAAGCGACCTTAGCCAATACACCCGACACCACGACAATATGCCCCTGACGGCGTTCTATAAAATGAGGTAACAAATGCCTTGTCAATTCGACTACACCAAAATAATTCGTATCAAAAACGGTTCTCGCCACCTCTTCCGACGTTTGGAGAGCGGTGCCGTTCTGCCCCACACCCCCACAATGAACAACCATATCTATACATCCAAAAAAGCTGATTGCCTCCTTTACTTTTTCGTCAAAACTATAGGATTCTAACAAATCCAAAAGCAAAACACGAGAGTCTTTTATTTTAGACTGTACCATGCTTAACTCTTGAGCCCTTCGAGCCGATAAGATCACATTTGCCCCCTGTTTAGCGAATTGATAAGCCATTGCCTCTCCAAAACCCGAAGAGGCCCCTATCACCCAAATAACCTTTTCTTTATAATTTTTCATATATTCACATCTATGTTTACAGTTAATACCATGCACCACTAGAAAGAGAATATAAATTTACACGTTCTATTTCATTGGTATCATGATATTTCTTCTGTTTTGTATTTTTTTTAAGTTGGCAATATCAAATTGAACCCAAATTCGTCTACTCAATCGATATTAAAAATCACACCATAAGGTGTTCATTCCTTACAACAACAGAAAAACTCTTCTAATACTGGCCTTAAAATAAAAACCCTTTCCAAATCCCATTAAAAAAAAAATTTTTTTAGACTACTGATTCTTAAAAACTTAGTAAATAACATCCAAAAAACATCAAAAAACTTCTATCTAAGATTTGCAAAGCCCATAAAAAGCTCTATATTTGCACTCGCAATACAGTAATGAATTGCACTGGAGAAATGGCAGAGTGGTCGATTGCGGCAGTCTTGAAAACTGTTGACTGTAACAGGTCCGGGGGTTCGAATCCCTCTTTCTCCGCAAAGAAAAACCGATAGTTTTACTATCGGTTTTTTTTGTTTTAAGGAAGCGTTGAAAGTTTTACTTTCAAAAGCGTACTGAAAACAAAAAAACCAAAGGCAAAGACCGTGGTTTTTCTTTGAACTCACTTCCCCTTCAGGGTTCAAGAATTAATCCCTCTTTCTCCGCCATAAAAATGAAACCCGACCTTGGTCGGGTTTTTTCGTTTTACATCTTTTTGGCGTCGAGCTCGCTCGTAAGCACAAAAAGTGGAAAACGAAAAGCAACGTTACGCAGTAACGGTGTCGTTTTTATAAACTGCCTCCCCTCACAAGGGAACACCGCAGCGAAGCGGAGGTAATCCTGTCTAAACACCCTTCTCTCATAAATGCAATATAAATTCGCTGTGGCCGTGCCACTGAACCGCTTCCCTCACAAGGGAACACCGTAGCGAAGCGGAGGTAATCCCATCTTCCCCCCTCTTTCAAGTCTTATACAAATTCGCTGTGGCCGTGCCACTGAACTTATCCTATATTCTTCAAAAACTTCTTTTATTATAGCATGACTAGGTAAAATGAATCATCTTCTTTTTAAATGAATATTTTAAATCATCTCTTCCACGAAAATTAAATAAACTCTTGTTTGTTTTTTAACACAATTAATCGTTACTTGCTAGAATAATCTTAACTATAATGAATATCGCTTTTCTTGGAGTTGTAGGTCCTAGGGATTTACTAATGATAAGCTCCTTATATTTATTTCTATTATCATTTAGTATTTTTCATCTTTTACGAAATAAAGAAATCCAAGGTTTTAATTATGTATTGTATCTATTGCTGATATTAGCATTCCCTATAATCGGAAGTCTAATTTACTTAGTAACTAAATTTTATAAAAAGCCACTCGCCGTTTAAAAAGCGCTAAGTGTAGTGATTTGATAGCTTTGAAGTAATTATTTCAAAGAAGTGCCCTTGTAAAATCATTATATATTGATTCATAAAACCTTAAGTATGAAATCCTTTTTGGTAATCATAAGTGTTATTTTTTATAATACTTTATATTCTCAATGCCATGCTAAGCTAATAACTGGTTCGTTTGACTATACTAATTTCACCGTTACCGGAATCAAGTTCAACGGAGCCAAGCCTTTCCAATAGCTACCGATTTTCAATACTACAGCTAAAACAGCTACTTACTTTAAACAACGCAGCGAACACTTCACTTTCTCACTAGATATACCTTTTCTAAATATAGAAAATACACCTTATACCCACCAATAAATGCGGGTGCCAACGGATGATTATAAATTATTTTATTTATTCTGATTGTTTTAGTCACCATAAAAAAAATCATAAAGGCATCTCTCATAATACAAAAACACCTACCATGATTAAAAATTCTTGTATTTAATATAGACTGCTCGAGTGGACTTGCGCGGTAGCGTAGCCTAGTTGAGCGTTGTGTTATTCGTAAGCCAGAGGAAAACAATCAAAGTAAGAAGTTCAATTATTTTGTATTTATAAGTATTAAGATTTTCGTATTTTTTATGGATCTATTTGTAATAAAACAATCCAGAATAAAGTTTATCTATATATATTTGTTTTTAATTTGGTATTATATATTTTATTATATTGCAAGAAGTAATCTTAAATAATTAAAATTTTATATTGTAAAAAACAATATATTTTTTAACAGGACTTGTGTTTTTATCGTTTATTTTCTTTTAGTGTAGTGATGAAAAATAAAGAAGAGTTAAATAACAATACTCAAAAAAGTGTTTATATTTCCCATAAAACTTAAAATATCAGCAAATGAGGACATTGCTATAATTTATAAAATAGACAATAAAAACATAAAAGTTATTTTCTATGTCCCAAAAAATTAACTTCTTTAAGGTACTTAGTAAATCCGATGTTTTTGAATTTACTAACTATGAAGATATGGAAGTTGAAAAAAATGTAATATTAAAACCAGGAGAGTACCCTCTGCAATACGATAGTAAAGGGAATTATCCTTATGTAACAGATAACTATTAACTTTTTTTATGAATAAAATTTTGAAGATTATTATATGCCTATTTCCCGTTTTTTTATTTGGACAGGGAATGCAAATAAAAGACACCCCTAAAGAATATGTTGATCATTTAGTTACTATTTGGGAAGTAGATCGTAATAAAATTGTGTACATTTCAAATGAAACCTCAATCTTTAAATTAGCCTCTGTTTTTCATGAATCGGTATTGTCATTTGTAGAGGGTAAGCTTTCTACAAGTGCTGAAATTTTAGACGGAAGAAGAAAATGGAATAAGAAAGTTTGTGGACTAGCTTTGAATAATTTGGATGTTGAGAATGTGAAAAAACATCTAAGAAAAGGACATGATTACTCTAAAATTCGCTTTAAAAAGCTTGAAGATAATACAGAATTTAGCTTTGGCGATGAAAGTATGACCACGGTATTAGTTTATTCAAAGAAATTAGATTACGTTATAGGTGATTATTTTAAAGTATTAAAGGAATTTTCGGACAAAGGAATGGATTATGTTATTATAACAATGGATAACGAAATATTGAGTCAAATTCCAGGCGCTCTAAGTCAAGGAGAAAATGTAGGACTCTAACTAGTGAAAACAAGAAAAATAAGCCCTGATTTATCGGGGCTTATTTATTTTATCTATTGTGGAATAAATCTATAAAAAATTGCCTTCTTAGTTTCTATTTGGATATAAAATCTTTAATTATTTTTCATTAGAGCGGAAGGAAATATTAAAGAAAGTAGACAAAAAAAAGCTGGATTAGCTTAAATTACTAATAAAAAAAATGTACTATTTAACTCTTAAAATATTTTAAAAGCTTAGTATAGGGCATCAAAACAGCTACTTACTTTAAACTACGCAGCGAACATCTCACTTTCTCACTAGATATACCTTTTCTAAAAATCGAAAAGACACTTTATACCCACCAATAAAATGTGGGTGCCAACGGATGATTATAAATTATTTTATTTATTCTGATTGTTTTAGTCGCCATAAAAAAAATCGTAAAGGCAGCTTTCATAAGATAAAAACGCCTACCCTGATTAAAAATTCTTGTATTTGCTAGAGGCCTCGTAAGCAGACTGGCGCGGTAGCACAATCGAATATGTATTGTATTCGTACGCTAGCGGGGGCATAACAAAGGTCTCCCTTGTTGGGTTTAGTACAAAATCAAAACTAGATTCTACATTCTTTGATTTAAAACTGCTCGGTACTAAATCTTTGATTCATCATCATACCAATACATCACTATTGCATGCCCACAGCTGTTATTATAAATGCTATAAGTATGAGTTGTTGTGATCTAATCTGAAAAATGATAGTAAACAGGATAATCATTGTCTTCCCCGTTAATTTTTCGCCACCATCTCTTTAGTCCTTCGGAATGATTTTCATTTTTATAATAATTCACTAATTGTCTGGATTCATATTCACAAGAAACAATACCAAAAGCGACAAAAACAACTAGTAATTTGAATGATTTCATTTGTGTTGTTTTTTGTCACGGGTATAATACGCTCCCTTTTAAAAATAATTCACTATTGGAATGGATATCCGAAGGAGTAACGATAAAGCAGTTCTCGCATTACTTCACTATTCGTGCTATGATCGTCATATATCTCGTTTTATCAATGCTGTATAGCCCATATCGTTAATTGGCTAAATCAGCCGCGACCGCACTTCCCCCCCCCTCGGTTTGAGGTGATTTTACTTATGAATATTAGCCCGTTTCCTTGGCCTACTCTTACACAAAAGGAGTATTTCCTATTTTATTCTCCTCCTCTTTGAGAATTACATACAAATTCGACAGCAGTATACCCTTAAACTTCCTTTTTTCCTCCAAATCAAGCTAAATTAAATAAACCATAAATCGCATTATGTCTAAACAAAATACTCATAACACACAAATAAAAGCAACGATAATACATAAATAATAAATTATAAAAAACAAATTAACATTATTTATTGTTTAATTAATTTGGTAAAAACTAAAATATATTTATTTTTGAAAAGAGTAATTAGTAACCTTTAAATTATTTACAGATGAAAAAAAATTTGTTTGCAGTTGCTTTTGCCTTAATAGGTTTTTTGGCTCAAGCCAATACATCGACTAATAATCAGTGCGATGTATCCAAATTAAACGAATCCATAAGTCTTAAAACAAGTAAATATCACTGTTTTGATTTTTATGATTCATGTGGTGGAAGTTGGGAAGTATGTTATCAAGGATATACTTTAGATCAAGTAGCCGATTTCCTATTTGACTGGGATGGTTTCTGTTAAAAGAAGTTTTATCCATTTAGCGTACGCAGCTGCGTACGCTACTATTTATTAATCTAACAATAAAAAAATTATGACACTATATTCAAACAAGCTAAAATACGGTTTTATACTCGTTTTTTTTCTATGTACTCTAAGCACTACAGCTCAAATCGCAAATAATCTCGATAAAAGATTGATATACCAACTAAAATACCAACCGGATTCAACGGATTCCAACAGAATCGAATCTGAATATTTTTTTCTTGATTTCTCAGCTAAAGAATCTGTTTTTCGAAGTGAAACTACGCATCTAAAAGATTCTATTAATAATTCAAAAAATCCCATGAGTCTTCTTGGACTTAGACAACAAATACCCAAAACACGTTTCAACTATAGGATAGGAAAAAAAATAGAAAAGCAAGAAGCTACGACCTACTATGACTATCTAGCTCACCAGTTTATTCTAGCCGATGAACCCCTAACATTAAACTGGAAAATAAACAGCACCTCCAAAGACATACTGGGACATAGCTGTATCGAAGCAACCGTCGCATTTAGAGGGCGCAATTATGTCGCCTATTTCACAGAGTCGATTCCCTTTTCAGATGGACCTTATAAATTTAAAGGTCTTCCTGGGATGATATTAGAACTCTATGACACTAAAAAACACTATCACTTTGAAACCGTTTCTATAGAAAAACTACCTATACCTTACGATTATCACTTAGCTTCCCACAAAAAGTATAAAAAAATATCCAATAAAGAACTACGCGAATTTCAAGATAAGATTAAAGAGAATCCCGCCTTAATGCTTGCGAATCCCAATATTCAATTGCCTCCCGAAGCTTATGAAATAACCAATCGAAGGGGACGTGAAAGAAACAAAACCAGAAACAATCCAATTGAATTAAGTCATGAGTAAAACGAAAGCATTATATCTGTGCTTTTTGTTTCTATTAAGTACCAATATAAATCTTGCACAAATAAATATTAAAGGGACCGTCGTTTTACAAGACCAGAAAGCCCCCCTTAGCGGAACAAATGTCACCATTACAAACCATCATAAGGAAATTCTAGGATTTGCAATCACGGATAGTCATGGTGATTTCTCCATTCAACTAGACAATATTGCTTACAGTAATCTATTTATAAATGCTCGAAAACTCGGCTATACCTTATATTCTCAACCAATAGATAACAAAACACAACAAATACGAATAAGCTTAGTTTACGAATCTACCCTACTCGATGAACTTCTTATAGTAAATAAACGTCCGATTATAAGAGACCAAAATACCCTTATTTATAATGTAGAATCCTTTTCAGAACAAAAAGACAGAAGCATTGGAGATGTCATCGCTAAATTACCCGGAATAGAAGTACTTACAGATGGCAGAATACTATATCAAGGAACTCCTATAGAAAAGTACTATATCGAAGAAATGGATTTACTCGAAGGCAAATATAATCTTGCCAATGACAACCTATCTCACAAGGTAGTCACGAGTGTTGAAATTTTAGAAAACCACCAACCTATAAAAATTCTAGACAATATAGTTTATAGTAATAGCGCATCAATTAATATCCGACTGAAAAAAGAAACTACGCTTACTGGAGTTGCTATTGCTGAACTGGGAGGAAAACCCTTATTATGGGGAGCTAATATTACTCCCATGTTGTTTAGAAAAAACCTTCAATCCCTTTTTTCGTATCAAGCTAACAATACGGGTCATAATTTAGCAAGACAACTTAAAACCCTAACGCTTCAAGATTTAAAAGAACAAATAAATAGCAATACCGAAAAACCCGATAATTTAGTACAACTCGTATCTCCAGCAATTCCTCCTATTTCCGAAAAAAGGTATTTAGATAATAATACCCATTTATTTACTGGAAACATACTGAAAAAACTCAAAAATCAATCTGAAATACGATTTAACCTTTCCTATTTAAATGACTACCAAAAACAGTTAGCAAGCAGTACGACTACCTATTTTTTACCGCAGGGTGATATGCTGATTGAGGAGGCTATGAATAATAAAATTTTCACTAATAGTTTAGAAACAAATCTAACTTACCATAAAAATACCGCAGACAATTTTTTAAAGAACAGTTTTAAAACTGATTTACATTGGGACAATCAAAATGGTATAGTACAAATGAATGCCATACAAAACAATCAAAATTTAAGCAACCCTAATTTTTCTCTAAGCAATCAATTTAAATGGATTATTCCAATTGGGCAATCGCTTTTGGCTTTCTACTCTTTTAGCAATTTCACACATACCCCACAAAGCCTTTACATGACCTCCCAACAACTAATGCATCCATTAAATGGCACAGATGAAATACGAACCAATCAAGAAATTACTCGAAATACGTTACAGACGAATAATTACACCGAATACCTTAAAAAAATTAAAAACTTTACTATAGAAACCAGAGCCGGTTTAAGTTTAATAACTCGTTATACAAACAGCCAATTATATGAATCGGAATCGCTTAGCTGGGATTGGGAAAATCAAAACAAACAGTTCTCTAATTCGCATAGATATTACCTTCAGACAGACATCACACATAAGTCTAAAAAATGGGAAACAAGAGTAAAACTCCCGATCAATTACCAAAAAGAAGCCGTAAATGATCGAGTTAATAAAAAAACACTTCAAGCTGCTGGAATAGTAATAAACCCACAATTTCAAATTCAATACGACTGGAATTTAGATTGGCAATGGAATACTAGCGTCGGCTACAACAATGAATTTCAAACTGCGGCCTCGTTGTTGCCCGGGACTGTAATGAAAAATTATCGAAGTTTTCAAAAAATGGATTTTCCAATTTATCGAACTGACAATTATTCGATTATATCTCGAATAAATTATAGAAACCCATTTAAATCCATTTTTTTTAGTTCATCCTATACTTTCACGCTTACTGAAAGTCCCTTGTTATTTCACAATCTTATACTAGAAAACGGCACCAACTTTTTAACCACTAGTGAATTAAATAACAGCTCCACCAACCACAGTGTAAATACCAAAATATCTAAATATTTCAAACATATAAATTCTACCGTGTCCTTAGGCATCGATTTTAAATTACTGCGAACAGATCAATTAGTCAATGAAGTGGTTCTGGTTTCTAAACATAAGAATTGGAAACCCAATTTAAAAATCAACACCCGATTTTCCGATATCATTACTGTAGATTACGCTGTGGAAACCCATTTTAATTCCAACAAAATCATACAAAAACAAAATACACTGGTAGTGTCTCAAGCTCTAAAGCTTCACCTATATCCCACCACCAATCACTATATAGGTTTTAGTACAGAACATTACTACAATGATTTTGTATCCACCAATAACCACAATTTTTATCTCGATTGTCTGTATCGATACAGCATTACCAAAAGAAAAATTGATTTGGAAGTCCGTATTTCCAATATATTAAATGAAGCCTATTATATAAACTCATCGTTTTCTGATTTCTATTTCTACCAAAGCACTTTCAATATACGACCACAACAAGCAATGGTTGCAGTGAAATTTAACCTTTAAACCGACAGAGTAAGCTTTGAATCTACTGGAAAACAATTACAAAAAAGTCACGATAATAGCGTTGGGACTATAATCTCAATTGTCCCTAATTTAATTCTTCCCTCCCCTAGTGTATTTCCTTTACCCTTGTTGTCTTCTCCTCAACCCCCTGAAGTCTGTATATTAGGACACCGCTGATAGGATTTACGAATTAGTATGATAGGGAAAACTAAAAAAAAGGTTAAGCTACTGCTACTAAATGGCTTTATCACCTCTAGTAACGCGAGTGGAACAGAAGCATGTTTTTCTTTTAATAAATCACTTAAAACAAGCTACATCAGAGAATTCGGACAGAAACTCAATGAACTCAAACGCGCCCTCCTAAATCCTAACGTCGGATCACAAGCCTGGGAGTATTTGAATTCCAATCGCTACGTTATTACTTCTTAGCTTTTCATCACTTCCAAAAGTATTTATAGTCGCTAAAAACCTAAATTGGTTTAATATGGTAATACCCGCAATAATTTTCCCATTTAAAAAGGCTTTTTCATTATTAAGTCCTAGATTATTATAAAAATGAGTACTTCCAAAGGTGAAATTTACATTTCCTTGAAAGAAAAAATTAAACTTTCTATTATCTGAAGAGATTCCAAAATAAGAATTTACTCCTACAGTTCCATTTCCTGTTGATGTATCAATATTACGGCTGATTTTTGAGATATCCATAGCTCCTCTTAGATTGGCATAGGTATAGGAGGTAATTTGATCGCCATTATCCTGATTAGTTGTAAAAAGCGGAAATATGCCTTCCAAATAAAAATTTCCTCCACCGTTTATCAACCTACTTAAGGCTTCTTTTTCTGTTTCTTTTTTAATTTGTTGCTGCGCTTGTTCTGGCGTTAAGCTAGAATCATTTTGACCAGATGCAATAGATAAGACGCTCCCTAAAGTTAATCTAACTGCCCACATATTATCCGTAATGATTTCATTTTGAATGGAAGTCGCATCACTATTAGTGTTTAAAGCAAGTGAATTTAACAAAATAGGACTGTTTGTATCATTGCTATACATATCGTGAAAAAACTTTTTTCTATTCGCTTTCTTCCAAGTTGGTAAAACCCACGAAAATTTATCTAATGAAGCTAAAGTTTCGTCTCTTTCTACAGTCAACAGCAACAATTTCTCTTGTTTTATAGCAATCAGTTTGTTGATCGAGTCTAATTTTATTTTGGTAAAATCATGGTTTCGAATAAGCGTAAAGTAAGTGGTGATGCTGTCATTTTTCTTTATAATTTGATTAGAATAATAATTGTTATAACCTTCAAATCGCTTGTCTTTTCTTAAGTGTTTAATTTCCTTATTCAGCGATTCAATCTTTTTATTATTCACTTCCTTTACAAGAGGAGCAGCCGTTTTTATCTCCTTTTTAAGTGTTCTTCTTTCAAGCTTCAAGTCCTTAATACGCGCTTTGACTAACTTTTTATCTATTGTTTCTATGTCGGCATTCCTGCCAATCGTACTTTTTCTTTCATTTATTGATGGTGTCTGGGCATTGCTCTTAAGCATGCAAAAAAGAAATAGAACCGTTAATATAAATTTTGCTTTCATAGTTTCTAGTATTTAAGTAAGCGTGAATATTTATTTTTGGACAATAAGCCTACTTGGTTTGCCATGATAAGCCCAGCTTTTAGCTCTTTTTGATTTTTACTTTGATAACTTCTCCTTAAATTCTTTTGCTTTTGCTTTGTCTTTTGCCACCACTTCACCAGCATTGTAGATCTTGGCCAATTCCAGATAGGTACCCGTATCAAATTTTGAACAACTGTAATAGTGACGGCCGAATTTTTCGAAATCTGAAGAATTATAATCGGGTATTAAGCTTTTAGTAAACCATTGAAAAGCTAAATTTTCATCATTTTTAATAGAATATTTAATACGCATTCGCTTGTATATATTTTCTGTTTTCGGGCTCTGAGTGATACCGTATTTATAAATCATTCCCAAACAATACATCGCATTTGGGCTGCCGTGTTCTGCTGCCTTGGTGTACCATTCGATAGCTTTTTGTTCATTTTCTCCACCAGTAAAAACCGACCCGAAAATTTTGGCGTTTTTGCGGTCGTAAAAATCCCCTAAATGCATCATAGCATCTATACATCCCAATGATGCAAGCTGTTCTAATTTGGGAACGTCTTCCATTCTATAGGTAAATGATTTTGTAGCACGAGCTAAAATTGCGTCGCAGTTATTGTGTTTTAAGGCAGCTTCATACCAAGAGTCCCCATCTGGAACCAATACTTCACAATCGAGCTTTTTACTGGCGAAGTATAAAGTCATTTTAGCCTTTTCATCTCCCTTTACTGCGATATCCATTAATGGTAAATATTTTTCTCTAAATTCTTTTTCATTTTTTATTTTAGTTCCTTTACGTAAGGCCTCAGTGTTTGCTTTTGATTCTGCCGCCCATCTTTCCATCTTCTTGTCATAATTAGCATTGACCTCATCTAATATACCGCCCAGTACCGTGGCTGCTGCCTGCACATAAATTTCTGTTTCAGTTGGGCTATTATAATAACTACTGGCTGGTACATATTCCGATGGTGGATCAAGTTCTGAAGTAGCCCCAGAAGATTCTCCTGCTGATGTAGTCAATAGAAGTGCTGTACTTGCCGTGTTTGAAGATGTGTTTATAGGATTTGATGACTTTGTTTTTCCTGTCGAAGTGATTTCTTGCTCTATGGTTTTTCTATACTCATCATCGATAAAATAATTAAGACTAGTTATGGTCGGATTTTGAGTATAGAATGCACCAACGTTATATAAATTAATCACTTTATCTTTTACGGATTGCTTGTATCCTTCTTCATTTGATACCGCTGCCAGTTCTGCCCAACTTAATGTTGTCGGTATATTTATCTTTTTCACAAAAGTACTAGTACGGTAAAAGTCACTATAAATTCCACTAACTCGGATGCTGGATTTTAATTTTGCTAAAACTTGGTATGGAATTTCTGAAACCGGAATTTCCCGCTTTCTAATTTTTATACTATTGATTTTAATATTATCGACTATAAAAGTATAAGTAATTCCACCTTGTGTTAGCTCTGAAATTATTTTAATGTTAAACACCGCGTCAATACCCTCCCAACTATCTTCTGGTGTTGTTCTATAATTAACATGTTGATACCCACTTTGAGCGTTAGTGATTAAGGAAAATAAAATCAATAAAACGCATAATATTTTTTTCATGATTGTTGCAGATTTCGTTAGTACCCAGTTAATACCGCTTCCAAGTTTTGAGTTTCCCTAATTACATAGAGAGTTTAGCGTATTTCGAATGCGATACCGGTTTTATTTCCTTATAAAATTACTGCAATTAAAAACTTAATAAAATACACCAAAAGGAGTATTTTATTGAATAGGATCTTAAATCAATCCTTGTACAACACAGTTTTTTATGAGTTGAGCTGTGTTTTTGGAATCGGATTTGGTCAAAATATTATTGCGATGTTTCTTTACGGTTAAGGCACTAATAAATAACGTATCTGCAATCTCCTGATTACTTAAGCCATTGCTTATCAGTTTAATAATATCAATTTCTCTTTTAGAAAACTCAATAACGGATCGAGTACCTCCATCAAGACTTAAATTCATAAAAGAAGGTTCTCCATTTAAACCGATCAGCGATATTTTATATGTATTCAAATTACTGAGATGATCAATACATGTATTGATATTTAAAGACTTACCATAACCACCCTGATCATCCATAGTCAGCATTAAAGCTTGATGGTTCATTAGGACATAGTTACCATCCTTTAAACGGGCTCGATAACTATAGCTTATTTTATAACTTAACAATTTCTCACGACCTATTTTTTCGGAAAAAAAATGAGCCAAAAAGGTTTCTGCTTTAACGACAAAGTCGATGTCTTCTGGATGAATACCCCCCAAGATATTATTGATCGACAGCAATTCTGGATTCAAATCGTGCATTTCATAGAAAGACGGGCTGATATTAGAAATAGACATGTCAAAAAAATCGATAATAAAAAAAGAAAATGGTCCTGAACTTATAATTGAATTGGTCAGTTCATCAAAAGAATACTGATATAAAGGTGTGTTTATGTTGGTTCGATTTGAAAGCCAAACATCGTGTAGATTCTTTATTTCAAGACGCATATATAAATCTTTTTATGCCATAAAGATATATCATATTCGATTAACAAAATACAAAATTTAAATTTTTATTAACAAATCAAAAACAAACAAAACAACAACAAATGCAACTTTTTAATATAAATAATCTAAATACACCGAAAAACAAACGGTATAATTATACATAAATCAAATACAATTAGCGGTTTTAAATCTATTAAGAATATTAATACAACCACAACAAGCAATGGTTGCAGTGAAATTTAATCTTTAAACCAACAGTGCGCTTTGGATTTACTGGAAAACAATTACAAAAAAGTCACGATAATAGCTGTTGGGACTACAATCGCAATTGTTGCTAATTTAATTCTACCCTCCTCTTGTGTGTTTCCACTAGCTTTGCTGCTACCTCCTCAACCCCCAGAAGCCTATATATTAGGACACCGCTACTAGGTTTTACGAATTAGTACGATAGGGAAAAGTAAAAAAAAGGTTTAGCCACTGCTACTAAATGGCTTTATCACATCTAGTAATGCGAGTGTAACAGAAGCATGTTTTTCTTTTAATAAATCACTTAAAACAAGTAACATCACAGAATTCGTACAGAAACTCCATGGACTGAGACGCGACCTCCTAAATCGTAACGGCGCATCACAAGCCTGGAAGTATTTATAGTCACTAAAAACCTAAATTGGTTTAATATGGTAATACCCGCAATAATTTCCCCCTCGCTGCCGAGCCGAGTACTTATAGCATTCGCGCCTAACGGGTTGGGCCAAGCTTTGATTTTAAAAGAAAACCAAACAATATATTAAATAATAATATTAAATGCTTTTATATGTGCTGAAACTTTACTTTTACACAGAATTTTTATTTAAAACATATAAATATGAGATTAAAATTATTCATTTTTGTTCTTTCAACGATTTTTTTTGCAAATTGCAATCATAGTGATGACAATGAGTTAATCAAAAAGGAAGAAATCATTAAAATAGAAGAACCATTAATAATCAAAAAACAAGAGAATTTAGTTAAGTCAATTGAAATTACACAAAAGAAAGAAGATGTTATAACAACTTCAAAAGTTGAGTTTACGTATGATAATCAAAACCGCTTACTCGAGATCAAAAATTTACGAGGAGAAAATTTAAAATATGAATATCTATCAGAAAATAGCCTGGTAGTTCATGCTACAGATATAGCATCGGAAAATGTAACCAAGTATATTTTTGCTTTAGATTCAAAAACGAAAATGGCTCTATCGTTACAGGTTGAATCTCAGGATAACCCTTATGTAAATACAGATAAATTTATATTTGACTACAATAGCAAAATTCAACTATCATCGATTACCTTCACTAATAAAAATATATTTGACAAGGAAACTTATATATGGTCGGAGGATTACTCCTATCCTGTATCAACCGTAAGTCAATTTGATATTGAATATTTAACTTTTGAAGGAAGTGAATTTTTAAATAACGCATCAATTGATATTAACGCATTAATTAGTAATTACCCTAACTTCATACATCCAAAATATGCCGTATATAGTGGTCATTTAGGTGAGAAAGCCAAATACCTTATTAAAAATGTCAATAGCAGTGTCTATGGTTATGATTATATATTTAATACAAACACAAAAGGCCTTATTGAAAAGGTAACAATTGGTAAAATCAATAAGAAAGAAAACGTATCAGAAATCACAACGTATTTTATTAGTTACAACTAATAGTATTTTATTTAGAGTCTCTAGACACAGTCTCATAAGATCCGTAAGTTAAACATACTTGGGTTAGATTTTTTAATTAAAGTCTAACCCTTTTTTTATTTCACTAACTCTTACACGCATAACCCGATCTTAAAAAGCTAAGATGAGTTTTTGATTATTTATGTGATACGATGGTATAACAGTTAATCTTCTAAACTTATAGCGACTAACAATTGCGGAAACTCATCACTTACTTCATTCACATGATCAATGCTAGTCAGTGATATCCTGTTGTTAAGCACTTCAAATTTTAGTATGAAGTTGTCTTTTTTGTTGTAAAGTAATCCATGCTCTATCCCTTCATCATCTTCATAGTAACCGACTAGTAGTGTCTTTTCTAAATTAATGTTGTTTGATATTATTAATTTTTTCAGATCCAGCCATTCCACATTTAGTAATTCTGTTAATTCTTCTATTTCTAATTTATAATCTTGGAATTCTTCCGTGGTCATTTTCATTGTTAATAAAGGTTTAAAGGATCTTAATGTAGGGCTTAAAATGAAATTACAGTTTATACATTCCTACCAAAAGCCCTGTTTAATGTATGTTTTATTTCCCGTTCAACTGCTTTTGAAAATCAAGTGTTAAATGGTAATTCTCTTCAATTGGGACTAAGGCTCTGGTTGTTTTCGCAATGTCTTTTCCTTCTTCGGTCCACAAAAACGGTATAAAGGAAAACACTTGATTTCCGTTGGCTGTTTTTATATCGTTTTGCCAGTTTTCCCATCTAAAAAGTTTGTAGAATTTATGGATATCACCAGTAAAGGCCCAGTAAAGAAATTCTGAATAGCTGTTATCTAAACATTCCCAGGCTAAGGTGTCTTGAGCTAAATAGTACACTTTCCCTATCTCCGTTCCAATTCCGCCAGCATTTAGGGCAAAATAGCCCCCGATGATATCATCGGCAATTAAAAAATGAGAAGGTTGATCGCCATAGTTCTCAAAGGTTTTGCCTTTGTTCCAGCTTGTCAACCCTCTGTCGAGTTTTTCACTGCCTGAGCCTAAAATCCGCAACCATCCGTGGTCAATTAATATCCCCCCCGTTTCATAGATTACAGCACCCATGGGCGAACGGGTTGTCACTTGTGCATTTAGCAGTTCTCTCTCTGCGCGTGCGCTAGCCCTTGGCAATATCTCAACATCGTTTTCGGCTTCGCTTATCCATTCGGAGACCAACTCCCAACCCGGTTCGTCTAGGTTTATTAATTCTTTTAGTGTCTTCATGTATTAGTTACTTAATAGATATAGAGAACTGATGGCTACTATGCCAAGGATAAGGATGACAATCATTATTTTGCGGTAATTTTCATAACCAAACCATTCAACGAGTACCACACTTTTTCTGTTTCCCGTTGGGTCTGTTGCCCATTTCCATCGCTTTATATATCCTATTAAAATTACTATAAAAACAAGACCGACAATAATATAGGCGAGTTTGGGATTGTTTTTTATGTGATTAAAAACTTCGTCAATGTTCATTGTGTCTTATATATTTGGTTGTGTTTTGTAAAATTACTGGTGAAAAGTGAGAAGAAAGTTTTCTAACCAAATCTCCCTATCGCAAAATCCATATTTGTGTCGCTTTTTGTCGAATGCAACCAAAAGCGTTTTACTTTTTATTAATACTTTCTTTTATACACTCGATAATTTCTAAAATATCAAGAAGTGTATCCTCTTTATAGTCTCCCAGCATTTCAAATAACACAAACTTCTCTGTATTATTATGAATATCAGTCAGGGCATTTTTTAATGTTAGCAATTCCTCTTTTGAGATGTCACAAGTTAGTATTTTTGAACCGTAAGCAGTTGTCAAATCAGCACTTCCGTTTAGTTCACTTTCAGCAACAATTGCTGTTAGTGCAATCACAGCATCTTCATAATGTACAAACTGTTCAAAATCTGGATTATCAAGTCGGACGTTGTTATCCGTGCGTTCATCGAGCAGTTCGGGTTGATCAAAATATTTTTTTAAGTCGCACCGTTTGTAAATTTCCGTCAAGGTTAATTTTTCACACGGAATTTTCTCTAAAAATTGTTGAAAGTCTCCACCATAATCACTTCCAAATGCGGTGTCTTTCCATTTTTCTATAAACATATTTTTTTTATTTTAGTTACCACGCTCGCCAATTATCGATATATTCCGTTGTTTCATCAAGTCCTACTATCGTTCCCATTTTATATAAAGCATCACATAATCCTTCTCTTTCTTCTGTGTCAATGGTACTTTCAATAGCATCGTTGTCTTCGATTTTGTTTAGTGATAAAACACAGTTTTCAAACAAATTGAGTATTTCGCTACTTTCTGTGTTTTCAGGAAGTGCCTTTAGTTTGTCGCGCAGTGCATTGAGCTCCGCCATTAAAATGGGCTCTAAATCTTCATAAACTACTGGAAGGGACTGTTTAAAATCAATCTCTTGTAATTCTAACTTTTTCATAATTCAAAATTATTTATTTTTTTGTGAGAAAACTTCAGCGTATAATTTATTTCGCCTACTTTTTTTGTGGCAATTCTGGCTTGGTTAAGGTCAAGTCGATATTCTTTTAAACAAGTTTTGATACTGCTAACCGCTTTTTCACTGTCTACAACCTTACAAAAAATATTTAATTTCTTTTGCCCCATATCAAAACCATCTACATCGCCTACCCCATTCCAACCTAGATGGTCTTTTAGATATTCTTGCACCTTGTCTTTAAGCCATAAATCTCTTTTATTTCCCAATTCACTCTTTAAAGGAAACTGAACAACAACCCAATGATGATGGTCTTCATCGATTTGAGCATAGCCCTGACTTTCACATTCTTTACAGAAATTAAGGACAAAATCGTCATTGGCCTGGTTTGTTTCAATCGGAATCTCTTCTACTTTCCCTTTAAAACCCACTTTTCCATAGTGAACAACGGCTACTTTTCTCTTTTCGTCAAACCAGGTTTCTTTGTAAAGTAGTTGCTCTTTGTCGTCAGTTTTATAATATTTTATCATGATAAATTCACTTCGTTTATTCTGTACTGAGGTCAGCTTGATCAGCATATCCAATTCTTTTCCGGTATTTTATATAACCGAAGCAGTTTCTATCCGCTTATTTTACCGTGTCGGTTTCCAAATGTAATCCCCGTCTTTATTGATATACCCCTCTTTATAAACAGCGTGGTCTTTTCCGATGGTAACTTTTGCTATCCCATTTTCAAAACGTTCTACATGTTCAAATTTTGGTTTAATAACCATGTTTCCATCGCGATTTATAAATCCATGTTTGTTATTCTTTTTCAACTGAACACTTGCCAAACCATCTGAGAAATTTTCGCCCACTAAGTACTCACAAGGGATAACAACTTCTCCCTTCGTATCCATGTACCCATTGCCATTATCCCAAATACAGCATAGTCCTTCTGAAAAATGTCCATTAGCTATATTAAAATCAGGCGGAATTAAAACTTCGTTGTTTCTATTTACAAAGCCAAATAATTGTTTTTTATTAACTTTTTTGCCAATAAGCGTTGGTATTACGGCTGCCATGCCTTCATGAAAGGAGCTGGTATAATCGTATATGGGCGGTATAATAAAGTTGTTATCCATATCAACAAAGCCCCATTTTTTCTCTATTAAAGATTTACAATTAATCAAACCTTCATTATATTCCGATACGCCAAATTCCCTGTTATTCAGTATTGTTTTGCCACTTGTATTTATGAAATAAGCGGAAGTAAACATATTGTCTTGTACTAATGCTATTCCGTTATGAAATTCATTTACGCGGTAGTATTTAGGTTCAATAACGATATCATTTTCGCTATTGATGAACCCAAATTCTCCGTCAACTTCCACAATTGCTAACCCATCATTAAAACCTCCAAAGCCATATTCGTATCTATAGTTGGGGCTTATATGTATAGTACCTTTACCGTCCATATATCCAAACTCCTCATTAACTTTTATGCCTCCAAACATATTGGCGAAGTCAAAGTCAAACTTTGTAATCAGGCTTCCCAGCTTGTCTATAAAAGCATATTTGCCGTTTTTTTTAACTGGATAAAATTTCTCTGCCATATCGTTCAATAAGTTGCTGCTAAGGTCTCGGTGTTGTGTAATGATTCTGACCAATCTAAGTACAAACAGGGAATGGATGAACTACGGTAGAAATTACCGTTGCCCCCTACTGTCCCTAACCAATTTTTAGTTGCCGTTTATTTCTGTGTTAAGTTGTTTGAATTTATTCTTATTAACTCGTTTTATATTGTCCAGAATTTCCGTTTGTTTTTCGCGGGGTAGTTCTTTTAATTTTTCAATAAATGTTGGATAAACGGTCTTGTTGGCATAGAACCAAAAAGGGTTTGTCAGCGTATCAATTTGTCGCCAATCTTTACCAAGGTTTAAGGCTAAAACTTCGATTAGAAAATCTAAATCTTCAAGCCATACTTTTTTTCCTTTTTTCCAAAATATCCCACTTACCGAAAACTCGCCACCTTTTTGCCGTCCTTCTACAAATCTTTTTCTCCAATTTTCGTCCCAATATTCGGGAATAGCACTTTCTTTCGTTTTTGCTATGGGTTTACCTAATTTTTCCAAAACGCTTCCCCACGCTTCGTCGGCTATAAACCAATTTTTTAGCGCAGCCATAGCAGTTCTTCTTTCGGCTATAGTCCATTGCTTCGCCCCTTCAAGAAAGGCATGCAAGGCGACTTCTGCAGTTGGAAGGGGAATATAAAACCGGAAAACTTGGTCAAACTTCCCCATTCTTTTCTGAAGCTCGGATAGTTTTTGGGCAAGAATCTCGCCGACCAACTTTGGATGGAATACCCAAATTGCATTATACAAACTTTCATAAACACCGGAATCGTCTTTTAGTCTTATCGCGTCGATGAGTTTATGTAGATAATTACTGTCCTCCTCGCCATTTAAAGAATACATTAATTCACTAAATTTCACACAATCTTCCGCTGTTTTTAAATCCCAAACTTTTTCAAGTTCTATACCCCAATTTTCAAAGTTTGTTGTTGTCATTCGTCTGTTTTATGTGCTGCTCTTATTTGCTAGCTACCCATCGAACGGCAACTATAATTAAGCATTCGGTTCTGCTACCCTATTTGGTTTGTTTTATTTTCTGTCAAAAAAAGGCATAAATATAAGCTACTTGCGGTCGTACTAAACCGTTTTAATTGTACTTCTAAAATCTAAGGTAGCAACAAATTATTGATCCTGATCCTGATATTTCAAGATCAAGTTTTTAAGCGTTAAGGCATCATCCGCAAATCCTTGAACTAAGCTAAATGCTGATATGCCGAAATTGTTTTCTGCATAAATATCGGCTCCATGCTCTAAGAGTTTTTCTACAAAGTATACATCGTCATTTGCTTTAACTCCGGTACTCGACATGGCTTTTGTCAAGACAGTACCTCCATGTCCGATGCGAATATGTACATCTGCTCCATTTTTAATAAGGTAATCAAATATTTCTTTTGATTTGTAGGTAAAACCAACACTAAGACATAATGCGGTATACATTCTTGGGCCTCGCTGTGGTTGTGCATTAATGTCAATACCTCTTTTTAGCAGCTCATCGATGATTGGAATGGGATCTAATAGGTATGGGCGATTTATGGCAAATTGCTCCAAATTGCTATCATAAATTAAACTACCGAGGTAATAATGCAATATGTTTTTAGAACTTTCATCTATGGAATTTATTTCAAAATCATCTAAAAACAGCTTAAACTCTGCCTCTGTTTTGCAATGATTGAAAGCTATTTTGTGATCGTTGGTAAATTTCATGCTAACTTGATTAATAAAAAATTGGTTCTTCTGTATAGGCATTTACAAAGATTAAAATTTCTGAGGCTAGACCATCGCAAACGTTATCAGTTGTTGAGTACATTACACAAAAAAACTGTATATATTTTCTGCGACAAGCTTGATTTGACCTTATGGTTGATTCCATCTTTTAGTCTAGTATTTGATTTTTTTGAAGAATTTTCAAGTAATATTTCTCTAACATTTTAGTGTTATCAATTTTATTGGTTCTATCTGTGTACGTAAACCAATCTATCATAAGATCAGTAAAAACCAGTTTTCCACTATCAGTAAGATCTTGGTTTTTGTAGTTCATATACAGAATGCGATTATTTTTATCCAATGGATTTAGCACCAATAATTCCTTCTCATAACAAAAACGAAGAAAAACAACAAACATTTCGTAGGTATTGATGATGTGTTCTGGATATTTTCTATTGGCCGTAAAATGACTGGAGATATCACAAACAAAATTGGCCCAATCAAATTTTTCTTTATAGGTAACAACTAGTAAATCCATCGCCTTTTCGAGCGGTATTAAAAGCATTTTATGTTGCGCTTGCGTTGAATAGCCCTTGTATACTGCTGGGGGATTATCTAGCAATTGGCTTGCAGCTTCTGTATAAACAAAGTATAACGCTTCATCAAATAATCCGCCTATAAAATGGTTGTTACACAGCAGCATCCAGTTTTTATTTTTTGCAGGGGAAAATGTTATTCTATAATCTTGACTATTTAAAAGTTCGTATGTTTTTATGATAAAATCAATCGAAGTCATTACTCTATTTGTTTAGCCAATAAAATTATGGTTTTTTTATTTACAAAAAGACCCTAAAATTAACAAAGTGAATAAAAAAATAAAATAAAACAGCTGCGAACTCCGGTGATATTGACGAATCAAGAGGACTCTGGCGCTAACGTAGTCGAGTGGTTACTGATCCAATAAATAAAGTTTTGTCCGTATAATTTTATAATTCAATATATAGTGTTTTCTTCAAAGCCAACTCCTACTTACATTACCTTTAATAAAATGATAGACCTGATTGCTTGAAGTGAGAAGCTATTTGATTTTTTAAGAGCGAGTGTTTCTATTCTAAGCTCTAAAACCTTTTAATCTTTCCTTGTTTTATAATTTTTACAATTGGCAAAACTTCCAAAAACCTTGCAATCCAAACTAAATCCGAATTATTGTTGTAAAATCCATTCTACAATTTTATCCTTGGGGTTTTGATGAATATCATAACTGTAACCCTCAGCAAAAAAATGATTTTCCCCTTCGAGAACCTCTATAGTGATTTTGGGATTGGCATAACTTTTTAGAAGTGCTACATTAGCCACAGGATCTACTAGAATGTCTTGATCACCGATCATATAAAACAAAGGGATAGAAAGATTTCTATACAGTGGACTATTGTCTTTTATTGCTAAATCTCTATCAGTTGCTCCTAACAAAAACGGAAATCTACTACTATACCTAGCCGTAGAATAGCCTATCTTTTTAATTTCTTTCCTATACAACTTCCAGAATCTTTTCTCATCTGGATGTGCAAGATAAAAATCAATCAAATGACTACAGATGCTTTCCTTTTCTTCAAGTGAATCATACTTGAAATAATCGTTTATTCCATTTTCCTTATGCTTTAATTGATAAATAAAAAGTTCTTTACCAGAAATCACGGGTGACGATAAAATGACTAAAAAATCAGGATTCATTTGGAGTTTTAGAGCATCCATTGCCGCTATTCCTCCAATACTGTGGCCTATAACTCCTATCTTTTTTCCTTTTAACTCCTCTCGATTCGTCAATGTATTAAAAGCACGTTCTAATTCCGCTCCCATCATGGATGCAGTATATAACATATCACTCCCTCTAGATCCTTTAGAGTTGCCTTTCTGTCGCTCATCATACCGAAACACCGCGATGTTACGATCTAATAAAGCTTCGGCTAAATCAGTGTGCGTATTGCGTGTGTTGTACCCTGTACCGGGTTTTATGATAACTACTTTATCAAACGCTGTTTTAGGAACTATTAAACTTCCCTCAAAAGAAACGCTATCTATCTTTTGTTTTCGATCAAATGCCGGTACATTAAAATTAACCGTAGCAAAAGAATAGTTTTCTTTTATTGGAATGAATTTTTCCATCTCCGTTTTGGCATTTTGCCCAAAACACAAAAAACCGCAAATTAATAAAAATGCTAAAAAATTCACTCTCATACGTATTTGTTTAAAATTGATCATAATATTATGCGTCCACTTACTCGCACCAAAACCTAATTACACCAGCTGCCGCTCGAGTCCTCTCGCGTTGCAAATGCTCTTCAATACTACAGCTAAAATAGCTACTTAGTTTAAACTGTGCAAAGAACATATTACTCTTTCACTAAACACACCTTTTCTAAAATAGAAAAAAACTTGATAACCACAAGTAAGATATTGGACCTGCGGGGATTATAAAAAACTATTATTACGACTCATGTTATTCATCTCAATTAAAATAAAAAAAAATGTAAAAAGAAACTTTCGCGCATATCAAAACACCAAACATGATTGAGAATTCTTGTATGTACTAAAGCCCCTGCAAGCAGACTCGCGCAGTAGCGTAGTCGAGTAGTTATGTTATTCATTCGCTAGCGGGGGAGCTAGAAAACTACTCCCGAACTCTTTAATTTATTCTCGAAATAAAATGCTATCTCAAAATATTTAGGGATTTACGGATTTCCGTATTTATAATATAGATATAGATGTTATGTTTGGCAAAAAAATAATATTGTTTCGCTATCCACAACAAATTACTTTGCTAAATATTTAATTTACAAATGTTTCATTATTAAGATAGCGCATTATACGAAATACGGATATAGATGGAGTTTTACGAAACTACAGTGCATTTTGTTTCGTGAAAAACAATGTTAGCTGTAATATTTAACCAAGAAAACTCAATATAAATGAAAAATGGATTATTATATCCAGCAATAAATTTCGTAATTGATATTCTTAAATATTTCAATTTAGTTGAAATTTACAAGAATATCCTCGTTTCTATATTTAATAAATCTAATACATTAACGGTCAATAGATTTGCCATTGACTCATTTATTATTTTAAAATGGATATTTATAATTTGTATTATATATACAAAATCATCTAATTGTTTATTAACAGTATTAGTTTGGTATTTATTGTATTCTAATCTTTACACCTATTTTTATTATCATATATGGCACAATGATACTGCCAATAATCAATTTAATACTCCAGAAAGAATTAGAAGAAGATTTATCAACCTACTAACATCAATTGGCTTTTCAAATCTGTGTTTTGCATATTTGTATCGATTACCTTATTTATCAGAATTCGAATGGAGTGAAAAAATTCCATTAACTACAAAAGCAATATGGTTTAGTTTTGCTAACTCTTTAACAGCGAATTATGAGTTTGTTAAGCCGATAACTAAAATCGGAGTCGAACTTACTATTACACAACTTCTAATCAGTTTTATTTTTTTAACCATGATACTTGGAAATTCTATTCCTAAAACTAATAACAACTAACAAAATGGCATATAGAAATGGAACTTATGTAGCTTTTGCTGCGGACGGCGCAACAAATATTTTGACTTCTGATATTAAATATTATCGATTAATTCAAGCTTGGAACTTAATGAAAAACAGAGAATTTAGTTTAATCAATTCTCATGAAAAAGGTCCAAGTATTAGAAGAGGTAGTTTAGAGGAAACAATTAAAGGAACATTAAGAGAAAGACTTAAAAATAGTAATAGATTGCTTTTACTAGTTGGTAAAACAACTAAACTTGATGATGATTTTGTTCCGTATGAAATAGAATATGCAGTAAAAACATGTAATCTTCCTGTAATTGTATGTTACGTAACTTATAGAAATAGAATTACTAATAATTTACCTTTTGAGTTAGAAAATTTGTTACCTTCAAAACTTGCTGATTTGATAAAAGATGATTCCGTTAAAACAATACATATTCCTTTCCGAGAAAGAATATTAAATAGAGCTTTAAATGATTTCAAATTTGATAAGCTACCAACATATACTATTACTGGATATACTGATTCTTTTTATGACCAAATTTATGGAGGCGGAAAGATATAAATACTACAGCTAACATCGGTTTGGCCCCAGCAGCCGCGCGAGTCCTCTCGCGTTGCAAATGCTCTTTAATACTGTAGCTAAAACAGTTACTTTTAAACTACGCAAAGAGCATATCATATATTAAATATACCTTTTATAAAATAGAAAAACATATAATATACACCAATAAAATGCAGATGCCAACGGGAATAATAAAAAATAAATTGTACTTCAATTAGTCGTTTTATTCTTATGAATTAAAATAGTAAAAATAAATCTTTCATGAATAACAAAACGTCCAACATGATTGAGAATTCTTATATTTACTATAAACCACGCGAGCGGACTCGCGAGCGAACGTAGGTTATTTGATTGATGTAATAAAAATGATAATTTATGAGTCATAAAAATCCAAAAATGTGGATTATGAAAATCACACCAGGAGGTTCTGGTGATACAAAAAAGTATTTTGAAAACTTATTTGTAAAAGATGGCGGGAAAAAGATAATTGGCTACACAAAAGAAGAAGGAGATAAAATTGAAGAATTTTACAGTCTTTGGAACCGTATTAAAATTGGGGACTTAATAGTAGTTATTGAGGGTTTTAATAGAGTTTTTGGAGTAGTAGAAATAACTTCAAATCATTATGATGATGTTAATGGCGAAGGTGATTTGCAATCAGATTGGTTTTATCACAGAAGAAAAGCAGAGTTAGTAAAATACTTTAATCCACATATTGTCTCAAAATCCCATACTAATAGAAATACAATAATTGAATATTCTGGAGAAGGAGCAAGAGATATTTGCGATATGGTTTGGGACAAGATTAAGGATGAATATTGGAAAGAAAAAGAAATTAGAAACATGCAAGATAAAATAGAATTACTTGAATATAAAAAGCAAATCATTCTTCAGGGACCTCCAGGAACAGGAAAAACAAGATTGGCGAAAATGATTGCTAATAAAATGACTAATACTTCCGAAGTTGTAAATCCAATTGAATTAATTGATGGTTTTTTGAAAAATTTTAACACTAAAAGTAAAGATGTCTTAAATACACGGACTAGGCATGAAGAACTTTTAAATGATTTTCAATCGAAATTTTCAATCGAAAGTCTCAAAGACATATCAAAAGAAAATTATTGTATAGGTACAGGATCAAACGATAGTTTTTGTTGGTGGATTGAAAGGGGATTGATTTCTTTAGGCTACTATTTTCCTGGAAGTGCTAGGTCTTATCTTATTTATTGGAGTAAAATAAAAAATGAATACAGTAAACATGGATTAGCCGCACAGATTGAAAATGATGATGAAGCTACTAAAAGGATAGGCTTACTAATTTCCGATTTACTTGAAGATAAAAACATCAAATTAGCAACTACTTTCTTAGGAACAAGCTTTCTACTAAAAATTCTGCATAGCTATTATCCAGAAAAATATTTCCCTGTTAATAGCATCCCTTGTCTTGAAAATATATTAAAATTATTCGGAGAAAATCATTCGCTATTGAATGGTTTTGAGAAAAATTTAAAAGTACAAGAATTATTTACAGAAAGAAAAAAAGCATTAGGTTCAGATGTTACAAGTATCGAATTTATGCAATTCTTATTTGGAAACTTTGATTTGAAAGGCAAAATTGAAATAAAAACCAATCAAATAATTTCAAGAGGCGAGTACAAAATAATCCAATTTCATCCATCATTTAGCTACGAAGATTTTGTGAGAGGAATATCTGCCAAAACAAACTCAGATAATAAGGTATTCTATAAAGTGGAAGATAGAATTTTGATGGAATTTGCAAAAGAAGCTTTGAATAATTCCAAGAGCAAATATGTATTAATTCTTGATGAAATTAATAGAGCCAACTTACCCTCAGTATTAGGGGAGTTAATTTATGCTCTAGAATATAGATTTAAACATGGGCTCGAAAATAATAGTGATAATGAAGTAGAAAGTTTATATGATATTTCAGATGACGAAAACGAATCAAACAGAATACTAAAATTACCAGACAA
Source organism: Flavobacterium sp. NKUCC04_CG (assembly GCF_019345525.1). Taxonomy (GTDB): domain Bacteria; phylum Bacteroidota; class Bacteroidia; order Flavobacteriales; family Flavobacteriaceae; genus Flavobacterium. The sequence continues at coordinate 245,504 of NZ_JAHKRA010000002.1, forward strand.
CTTATACATTATTGGAACTATGAATACTTCTGACAGAAATGTAGGCCATATAGATTATGCAATAAGAAGGCGTTTTGCTTTTGTGGATGTGTTGCCAAACCCTGCACCTATCCGAGAAGCGGGAATAGAAAAGTTTAAAAGCGTTTGTAATTTGTTTATAGAAGATTATGACACTGTAGTTTGGAATAATCCAAAATTCAAAACATCAAAACATTTATCTAATGAATTTAAGCCCGAAGATGTTATGATTGGACATAGCTATTTCATTACGAATGAAAAAGACGAAGAAGGCAAACCTTTAGATGAAATAAAACAAATAGAATTGAAATTGAAATATGAAATTGTTCCAATTCTAAAAGAATATGTAAAAGATGGCATCTTAAAGCAATCAAAAGAGATAGAAACATTGATAAGTAGCTTGTAATGATTATAATTAAAGAACAATATGGTTATAAAAACCCGAAATCAATAGAGTATGATTTATCGGCTTATACGACTATTGAACCTCATAAAAAATTATTCAAACAGAAAAAAAGCAATGGTTTTTGCTATGAAGTAACAAAAAATGAAAAAGAATTAAATATTGAAGCTTCTTATTTTGTAGGCGTAGATTGGTTTATTGAGAATAAATTACCAATCTATATTCAACCCAAATTAAACAAAGACAAATCAGAAGTCAACTATGTCAGAATGCTTTTTGACGCATTGCAAGAACCTGAAAACTTCAATCATTTAGATTATTTGTGTGAAATCAATTTTGACAAACCTAGTATTAAAATTGACCAAACTCAAGATTTATTATCTCCACTTTTAGTGATTCAATACCTGCAATTATTGAAAAGAATAGTTCAAAAAGGATTAAAGAAATCATATTATCCAGTGGTTAAAAATCTAAACGTCAGAGTTAAAGGTAAAATATTAGTTAATGCCACAATCAAAAACAATCATACTAAAAGCAAAATGCTTTACAGTTATTGTAAGTATGATGAATTTGGCGTTAACACAATAGAAAACAAAGTTTTAAAGAAAGCATTACTGTTTTCTCAAAAAGCAATTCAAAACATAAATGGAATTAATCCGGAACAATTACAAGGTTTATTCAATTATATCCAACCCGCTTTTCATTCAGTATACGATGAAGTAGAGATTGAAGAATTAAAAACAATAAAACCAAATCCTTTATACAAAGAATATAAACAAGCTTTAAAATTAGCGAAATTTATATTAAAACGATATGGTTATACGATTTCGACACTACATCCAGTTGAAATTGAAACACCTCCATTTTGGATTGACATGAGTAAATTGTTTGAGTTGTATGTATTTGCTAAATTAAAAGAACTGTTTCCATTAAACGGTGAAGTGGAATACCATATAAAAACAAATCGGCAAGAGTTAGATTTTATAATTAATTCAAAAGATAAAAAGTATCAGATGGTTGTTGATGCTAAATACAAACCTCAATACAAAGACGGAAATATTAGTAAAGAGGATATTCGCCAAGTAAGCGGTTACGCTAGAATGAAATCTATTTACAATGAGTTAGAAATGGAAGATAAATATAATGAAGTAATTGATTGTCTAATAATATATTCCGATCAAAAATCAAAAAGAAAAGATTTTGTAAAGGATAATTTTGAATATGTTCCAGAATACAATTATGTAAAGTTTTTTAAAATAGGAATTGAATTGCCAATAGTAAAAACCACAGAAAACATATAGATTATAACAGTCCCCCGCTGCAGTGCGAGTCCGCGCGCGCGGGGCAACTTCGATATACGGGGCGTGCGGGGATTAAAAATCATATAATATTCACATATTGTGATTGTTTTATTCGCATGAATTAAAATAATAAAAAATCGAAAAAACAAATCTTTCATGAATACCTAAATGTGCAACGTGATTGAGAATTCTTGTACTTAATATAGACCACGCAAGCGAACTCGCGCGGTAGCATAGGATTTGCTACTGAAACAACTACGGCGCTAATGCTCTTCAATAATACTACTAAAACATCTACTTACTTTAAACTATATAAACAACACATCACTTCCTTACTAAGGATACCCCCGCTGCCGCGCGAGTCCTCTCGCGTTGCAAATGCTCTTGAATATTACAGCTAAAACATCAACTTTACTTTAAACTGCACAAAGAGCATATCACATATTAAATATACCTTTTATAAAATAGAAAAACATATAATATACACCAATAAAATGCAGATGCCAACGGGAATAATAAAATATAAATTCTACTCCAATGAGTCGTTTTATTCTTATCAATTAAAATAATATAAAATCGAAAAAACAAATCTTTCAAGCATATCAAAACGTCCAACACGATTAAGAATTCTTGTTCTTAATATAGACCACGCGAGCGGACTCGCGCGGTAGCTTAGTTGATTAGTTACAATATTCGTGCGCTAGCGGGGCAACTGCTCTTAAAGATTACACCTAAAACACTTACTTTAAACTACGCAAAGAACATATTAAATATTTAATATACCTTTTATAAAATAAAAAAACATTTAATATGCTCCAATAAAATGCAGATGCCAACGGGAATAATAAAATATAAATTCTACTCCATTTATTCGTTTTTATTCACCTAAATTAAGATAATAAAAAATCGAAAAAACAAATCTTTCATGAATACCTAAATGTGCAACGTGATTGAGAATTCTACTGCTTAAATTAGTGTCCATCTCCGGCATGCATCCCTTAATGATTTTATGTCGACAATGCATACCAATCAACATACAAACTACGATTTTAGACTTTACAGAAAATAAACACAGTATGCTAGCGTGATACAAATTAGATTGACTTTTTTGCTTAAATTTATCCCATAAACCGGTTTCCATATCAATTGGTTGCTAAATTTAAAGTTTCGATTTTTAATTTGCTCAAAATTACATAGCTCCAAAACCTTGTGAATCATTTTCGAAACCAATAAACCAGAATTAAAATCGTAAAAAACATGAATATTAAAATTGAAACCGAGCGACTATACTTAAGAGAAATGTTACCAAGCGATGAAGATGGATTATTTGAACTCGATAGCAATCCCGCCGTTCACACCTATTTAGGTAATAATCCAATAACAAAAATAGACGAAGCTGCACAATATATTGAGTTCGTACAGCAGCAATACAAAGAAAACGGCGTTGGACGTTGGGCGGTAATCGATAAAGTTAGCGGAGAATTTATAGGTTGGTCAGGAATTAAACTGATCAAAGAACCGATGAATAATCACCTTAATTTTTATGAAATAGGTTATCGATTCATAGAAAAACATTGGGGAAAGGGATTTGCTACTGAAACAACTACAGCCTTGTTAGCATATGCTTTTGAGCACTTAAAAACAGCTAAAGTCTACGCCATCTGCCATATAGAAAATCTAGGTTCAAAAAACGTTTTACTAAAAAGCGGTTTAAACCTGATAGAAACCTTTGATTTTGAGGGAACCGAACACAACTGGTTTGAAATAAGTAAAGAGGAATGGCTCGATAAAAAAGCTTAATTCGGTTTTATACAAAAAAGCAATTCCTTACTTTTGAGCCCAACTAAAAGGGTATAAAATTAGCTTTATATGATTTCGAGAACCTGAACCTAGCGGTTTCCATTGATCAAACACTTGGAGAAATTAATACAAAACTTGTAAGTAACCTACAAACCGACAATTTGTACATACAACTTCATAAAAGCATTGTATGCCCTTTAGTCATCGAACAAGTAGATTTTTTAAAACAACTAACTGCTGTATTTGAGCATCAAAGATATATAGAAATGACCCGATTTATTTTAGTGCTACTCGTGATTTTAGCAAGCCCGATTCTAAAGGCCCAATCGACTATATATTCCAAAGCTTATGGAGAAAGCAATAACCCTGCTGTTATTTACATTCACGGAGGTCCGCGAGGCAATTCGACACTTTTTGAAGGAACAACTGCCGAAAGCTTAGCTAATCGAGGATTTTATGTGATCGTTTACGACAGACGAGGTGAAGGCCGCTCTGTCGACACTACAGCGACCTTTACATTCCAAGAAGCCCTAGAAGATTTAAACGCTATCTATAAAAATTACCAGCTTAGAAGTGCACATATTATCGCTCATAGTTTTGGCGGATTGGTAGGAACACTTTATACACAGCAGTACCCTGAGAAAGTGCAGTCATTAATACTGGTAGGGGCTTTGTTTTCTCAACAGCAAACATATAACCATATTTTGGCGACTGCGAAAAAAAATTACCTCGAGAAAAAGGATTCCTTGATGGTTTCAAAAATTTTGGAGATTGAAAAACTGCCAAAAAACTCCGCGGAATATCGAAAGAAATGTTATGAAGTGGCCGCTAAAAACAATTATTTCAAAATGCCGTTCCCGACAAAAGAATCCATGCTACTTCAAGAAAACTATCAAAATAGTGACTTTGCTAAAAACAACATTCGCAACGACAATGCCCCACTTCTATTCTATAGAAACGAAGTCAACAATAATATGGACACCTCTCCTATTCTAATAAACCTTAAAAAACACGTCAAATTGTATGCTATTTACGGCGTACAAGACCAGATATTTTCGCCCAAACAATTTAAGGACATCAAGAATATCGTCACAGACGACAACTTTAAAAGCATTGACAATTGTTCGCATTACCCCTTTGTTGATCAACAAATTGAGTTTATCAATACCGTTGAACAATGGTTGAAATAAAAACGCTCAACAGCTTAAAATTTATTTAGCGAATGCCTAGTGAGGGACTAAAACCCCTGTTTTTTATTGAATTGCTGAGTGTAATTCTTTAAATATCAGGCAGCCTTATCAAAACCCCGCTGCCGCGCGACTCCTCTCGCGTGGTAGATGCTCTTCAATACTACAGCCAAAACAGTTACTTTAAACAACGCAAAGAGCATATCATATATTAAATATACCTTTTATAAAATAGAAAAACATATAATATACACCAATAAAATGCAGATGCCAACGGGAATAATAAAATATAAATTCTACTCCAATTAGTCGTTTTATTTTTATGAATTAAAATAATAAAAAATAGTAAAAACAAATCTTTCATGAATACCTAAATGTCCAATATGATTGAGAATTCTTGTACTTAATATAGACCACGCGAGCGGACTCGCGCGGTAGCTTAGTTGATTAGTTACAATATTCGTGCGCTAGCGGGGACCTGCGGGGATTATAAAAAACTATAATTGCGACTCATTTTATTCATCTGAATTAAAATAATAAAAAATCGAAAAGACAAATCTTTCATGAATAACAAAACCCCCGCTGCCGCGCGAGTCCTCTCGCGTTGCTAATGCTCTTCAATAATACTACTAAAACATCTACTTACTTTAAACTATATAAACAACACATCACTTCCTTACTAAGGATACCTTTTCTAAAATATAAATCCTACTCCAATGAGTCGTTTTATTCTTATGAATTAAAATAATATAAAATCGAAAAGACAAATTTTTCGTGAATACCTAAACGTCCAACATGATAAAGAATTCTTGTATTTACTAGGACTCGGACGGTAGCGTAGTTGAATAGTTATACAATTGGCGCGCTAGCGGGGAATCACCAAGAAACTTTCAAACAACCCACTCACTACCAAAACTTTAACACAATTATTTTTAGCTCATTTTTGGTATTGCGCCAGAAATATTTATATTTGGTTTAGAAAATATTACGATTAAGCGTAAGCTGTCGAATTTGGTTGCAGAAAACTCGGAATCTTCTAAAAACCCAAACTTCGATGGACTTACGCTCGTGCCAACTATTGGCGTGGGCTAAGTCTTTCTGGGTTTTGGGCATCCGAGTGCCACTGCAACCGATTGACTTTAGCTTCACGCCTTTTTTAACCTTAAAAAAACCGGCACGATGAAAACCCCAACCAACACCACTCCCCTTTTTAATGCGATTTTAAAGACCCTGTCTATTAAAACAGCTATTGATGACTCCATCTCCACTTTAGGCTTTAAACCAACGAAAAACAACGCTATACTTTCACTCTTCAAACTCCCCAGCTTATGAAAACGAAAGAATTTTATACCGTACTGTTACCGCTGATCAACAGCATACTCACCGGCAAGCCGTTTGTCGATGCTAAACAAAGTCCCATTCGATTGTCAAGGGCTTTTATAAGTTCACTAACTGATTCACTTCCTCCCTCATTCAACAAACACCTAGTCCGTTGTATTAAGAACTACTTAAAGAATCTCAATGAAGCAGAAATAAACCAACTCTCTTATTTTTTTGTAGACAATCGTCAATTACTTTCGGTAGCGGTTTTGATTCGAGATGCCGAGTGTACTTCCATACAATCCAAAGCCTATTATAACGATGAGTTAATCCTGATACTGCTCGATTTCCTCGAACACAAAAAGTCCGATTTGAGCCTGCATTTAACGCTTTATCTTTATCTGGAAAACCTATTGCAAATCGAAATGGAAAAAGGTTATATTTCTATAGAAACCTACCGCAAGACACTTCGTTTTAATTCGAGAATCAGAATAAAAGATGAAATTGCTTTTTACTAAGCATAAGGTGCTGATTTAGTAAAATCACCCGAAAATAGAGTTTCGCATTTATTGGAGGAATCTCGCGGTACGCATAGCAATTCATTGCTTTTTATTAAAGTCTTTAAGATTGCTTAAAATCAATAATAATTGACTTTTCACCGTATCAAATGGTATATTTGATAGCACTAAAAAAGTACCCTTTTTTTCAAATTGGTGTTTCTCCATAAAAGTATTTGCGATTTCTTTGTCAATTTCTCCTACAGTTCTTCTACCAAATCTTATTTCAAATGAATTTGAAACAAAATGACAATCCATGAAGTAATCAACCTCGTCATATATCCACCCGGTTAAGGCAATACATGGTTCAAGATTTCCTCGTTCACCAGTAAAATACCACAAATTGGTAAATGGTGGCAAAGCTAAATCTGTAGATTTTTTAATTTTCGTGTACCAATAATAAGAACGCAACTCTCTTTGTCTCGAAGAATTTAATGTCTTTTCTAAGAAGCGGATAGTATACTCATCCGGCATTGTAAACAAAGCACTACCACAATGGTCAAAAATCGTGGGCTCATCAAGTATCAAGTATTTCCAATTATCAATAGCTAAATTGGTTTTTTTAGCGGCGATTAATGCAGTAATCGCATCAAATTCACAGCTATTGCTATCCAATAAATCTTTTAAAACACTTCTTTTAACATCATCATCAAATAGAATTCTCCAATTTTCATTTCTATCCCTTGAAGTTCCAGTTGATGACTTATAAAATTTAAATCGGTTTGCACTTTCTCTTTTTAACCAGGTATTGGCTTCATCAAAAGCAAAGAATAGACATTGTAAAATATACGTATCCGAAGTAACATTGCTTTCACTAAATAAAAGAGATAATTTATTTAAGTACTCTTCAAACGATTGAATGTTGCCATTGGATAGTTTAAAAATAAAGTCAATTTGACCGTAGAAATAAAAATGATTTTCCGCTTTATTTATTAATTCAGACCATTTTAATGCATCCACATCAGAAAGAATTGAATAGGTTTTTTCACATTCCTCTTTACGTTGATTTTCGTTAAAAAAACTGATCCAGTTTATCTTCTCGTCATCTTCAGCTAGAATATACAAACCTTTGTTTATATCCAAAACTTTTGCTTTGTCCAGATTGTTTAAAGCCATAATAGCTGAAATGTACGCCGTGCTATCGTCAATCCTAGAGTTATAAATTAAATTTCTACTAACCCGTAACCAATCTTTAAATTTATCCCAGTCTTGTTGGGTATATTTATTAATATCTATTTCACCTTTTACTTCAAGGAACTTAAAAATGGAAAAGAAAAAGGTTTTATGGTACAAATTAAGCCCATCAAATTCTGTTAGAAGAGATTCCGTGAAACTTCGTTCTATTTTGCCTTTAAATGTATCTGTCCAAACTTCATTGATTATCTCATCTAGTTTTCTTTCCTTATCACTAGCAATAATTGCTAAAATTTTAAAAATGTAATCTAAAGTAGTTTCATTAAACACATTGTGTTGTTCATATTTTGAATTGGGCGTATAATGAGTAGGCTTAAGTAGTTCAATTAATTCCCTTTCTAATGAATAATTAATATCTGACTTTACTGTAGAAGTACTTATCTTTTTTAGCATTGCCATGTTTTTAAAGAAAGCCATAAAATTAGCATCAACATCGTCCACCACTTTTTTTGTTTTCCAAAAAAGGTCTAACCAATCTTTATCCATCTGATATTCCCATTTATAATCAGGCAGTGAATTTTTATGTTGTTTTTCTAACCATGCTTTAAAGTTTTCAAAATCGGTTAGTCCTTTGCCACGGGCATTCATTTTAACATATAGGTCTTCATCAAACCCTTCTTCTTGAATGTCAAAATAATCAAAATCGATACAGTTCTTTTCTGTTAAATTAAACCAAGAGTTACTACAATCAATTTTTTTCTCAATGGTTTGTTTTCTGATCTCGTCGAGCATCACCAACATACCAGCTACAGTTGGATCTTTTTGCCATGAACTAAAAAACCACGACTGATTTTTAATAGATTCAGAAAGCACTTTAATATCGGTATACTCTTGAGGATTAAAATGTAAAATCACGTTTCTATTCTCAATTATTTTTCCAATAAACTGAGTGGTACTATCTCTGGTTTTGTAATTAAAATTTGCTAGAATGGATACGTCTTTTTCTGCCATAGTACCAAGGTACAAATGCAATAAAAACAAGGTAGTAAGTCTCTGTTGGCCATCGAAAGGAATCAACACTTTATCGGCACTACTAGCATTCGGTTTGGACGCTACTTTACTTTCAAAATCGACTCCAGCATCTTCACTATATCGTTTTAATACTTGAAGCATTTGCTCTAAGCTTTGCTTGCTTTTATTAAAGTTTGCTTGATTGGTTTTATCCACTGACTGTCCGAAAACAAAATCTAAATTTAATGTCTTACCCGATTGTAGTACATCTAATAAATCAGATACAATACTTTCTCTTATTGCGTCAACTCTTTCATTAATTCTACCTTGTGCGTAATCGCGTTGAATTTCCGGAATTTCAATCTTATCCTGAATTATTTTCCAAAATGTTTCTGCCATAACTAATTATTATTTTTAGGTAAAAAATCCTCAAGTAACTTCTTAATATCTCTGGTGTAATCTTCTGCATCTTGAGCAGACCAATAACTCACTTTTATCTTGTTATCTGTGCCCGTGTTGGTGGTCTTCTTTAGAAAATTATTAATAGTAGCTAAAGGAATATAAGTGCCGTTTGCAATAGTAGATGCATCTAAAATTAAACTGCGTTTTTTTAAAAAACCCTTATTCCCTATTTTGCTATTGGTAGCTTTATCAAGTAAGGCTTGATTGCCTATTAGATGTAAGCCTAAAGCATCGTTTACCGTATCTGAAAACTCTTTCAGTTGGTTTGATAATTCGATAGTTAAAGTACTGTCTTTTAAGACATCTAGTTTTTTCTTTAATTCGGCTATTTTAGCTGTGTATTCCTTCTTTACATCCTCTTCGTCTTTAAATCGTTCTTCATAATCATTCAACCATTCTTCAGCATCTTCTTTCGATTGTAATAACTGGGGATTTTGAGGATGAATATGTTCTATACTCCATCTAGTCTCTGGGTTTTGATATAAATCAAATGGAAAGCGCTGATTAGGAAAAGTTCTTTCTATAAGTTTGATATTATACAGCAACAAGGTGTTTTTACATTCTATATAAGAGTCCACATAATGCAAGGTATCTAATGCATAGACTTGATAACTTTGATTGTTTTTGGTTTTTTCTCGAGCGAAATTTTTTGTAATTGTTTCTAAGAAAAGAGATTTTATTTCTAATTTTGTTTTGTTTTCTGTTTGTTTTATGATGTCTTCTAAAGTCATAAAATTAGCATTGATTATAAAACCAATTAAATGATAATTTTCCACATCATCGTACCATTCTTTTAGACGTTGGTAAATTTGTTTTATTTTTTCCCAATCTAAATCTTCTCTTCCTTTGCTATACTGACTATAGGAATAGAATTCACCATCAACTTTTACCTTTTTGCAATGAATATCAAACAATCTTCCTATTCGCGTTGGATAGTCCTGTTCGATTGAATTAGTTACAAAATACCAGAAAGTATTATTGTGCAATTCGTTTTCGATATAGTCCCATTCTCCAGCTAATTTTTTCTTTTTAAAATCACGTACATCCCAAGGGTCATCGCTCTTTTCTATATCAATTATAAAAAGGGCTTTAATCAATTCGGCACTTGTTAATTTTATTTTACCTGCATTCATATTGATAAAAAAATCTTCAACGGTCTGAATTCCTTCTTGTTTAATTACAATTGGGTGCCAAATTACATAGGTTTGTTCTGTTAGTTTTTTATAAAAAACTAATCGCTCTTCGCTTTTTTTAAGATACAACCAATTGTAAATAATTAGGTAAGCATTAAATAGATGATAATTATCGATATTATCTTTATCTGGATTATCGCTAATAAACTCCTCCCACTTAGCTACTAAATTACGACCCAAAAATGCTTTGAGAATATTAAGTTCTCTTATATCATTTAAAAAATCTTTCGTAGACGATCGAGTATTGTAATCTAACCTATAAAAGGGCTCCGTATGTATAGAAAAGCAATTTTTAAGCACAGTTTGGATTAAAAACAATGTTGTAGCTCGTTGCTGACCATCTATTAGTTCCCAAGTCTTATTATCTCTTCTTATAACCGCTAAAGGTTGAATACAGTATTTTTTATCACTGGCAATACTATTGATATCATTCAATAAATCCTCTACTTCCTCTTTGGCCCATCGATACCCACGTTGGTAACTGGCTACATAAAAAACCTCTAGTTCTGGATGCTTATTTAATTTTTCAATAGAAAGCAATTCTATTTGATTTAGATTGCCGTAGGTCATGTCTTTTGTCATCGATATTCTACTATTTTGCAAATTGCAGTTATATTAACCACTCCATTTTTTATTAAAAACTCATTCATTTAATTTCTTAAACAGTCTTGAAATATAATTAAATATTTAGTTGTCACTTTCTAAAGGAACGATACACAAAAAAGTGATCGTTATGAAAAAATATTACTGGTAAAACAATTCCTAAAATTGTTAAACATCTTTAATAAAATTACGCGATATTATTCCCTTTAGGATAAGTAATCCAGACAAACAACTATGTTTTTTGTTCCTATAGACCATAAAACAAACTCCAGCTATTACCAAAATAGCTGGAATTAAAAATAAGGAATTCATTAAGCTAATTCCTTTAAACGTTCGTAGCTTTTACATCCTTACTTTTCGATGGAATACTTCCCCAAATCCCTAACCCTACCAAGATTAGAAAAACCAGCTTACCTCCTATTTTCTTCCAAAAGGTCATGGGTTGTTCGGCCGTTTTTACATCAAAATTATGTTTCTCTTTTAGTATGTCGGCAGTTTGATCATCAAGTTCAAAATACGTATTGTTAGAGATATCCGTTAAGACATACCTCCCGTTTGTATTCCATAGCGACATCCACAATAAACCGTACTCATCATAAATATAGGATAAGTTTACTTTCTGCCCTGCCAATTTTTGAATTTCAGAATCGGTAGGCAATTCTTGGACTGTTTCAACTGTTTCACACGGAAAACACAACGGAATTTTCGCTTTTGCCGAAGCAAAACTAAACGCAAAAAGCGCAATTGAAACCGTTAAAAGGGATTTTTTATTCATATCATATGGTTCTTTAATTATTTATCCTTAACAATCATTTAAGATTTGGGACAAAATTAGCTTTTTAATTAACAAAAAAATAAAAATATTAAAAATTTATTACGATAATAATTGATTGTATTTTGTAAAAAATGTTAATTACAAGCATCGTCAACAACATAGATAACTAAATGGTATTAAACCATAACCGATCTAATTTCGACCTTATTCAAATGCGAGTTAAGAAATTTACGTTAGCAAAATAGCCGCGAATACATATATTAGTGTGTTTCTTTGAGTGTTAAAAGTTTACAAATAATAATTATATTCGTAGCGTACAAAATTTCGATAAGTGTAGTACTACAATCGGTGTGTCAGCGAATGTTTTACTGCTGATTCCCATTTCAAAAAATAGCCAGTTGTGGTAATCTAGGTATTTCTGGTATTTGGTAGGCTGCCAACCTAAATAGTGTAGCGTGGTTGTTAAATCGGTTAAAAGGAGAATAAGGGATTTTTCAAAACGTACAAACCCCATTAAAAAACAATATAGCGCCAAAAAAAATGAAAAATTCTCTAAAAAAGTTAATCCTATTACTGTGTATTTTTTCGACCATCAGCTTTGTAACTTCCTGTTCCTCAAGATATATTAAAGTGGTCAATGCCGATGCTAAAACCGAATTTGGAATAACAATGACAACGCCTTCTCAAGGGATGTTTTTTGTGGAAAACAAAAAAATTACGGGCTCCAAAAGTGCATTGGAATATCATAACAGAATCGCAAATTCTCTTTATAATGACTATGGTCCGTCAACAGATAAACGTTTTGTTGGCAGCACTAACGCCAGACAATTAAAATTTATTACAAAAGATAAAACGTACTTGATAGACATTACAAAATTAAATGACCGAACAGCAATGATTTTGTTTGATGGAAACAACAAACCTTCTATAGTGTACAATCCAAAAAATTACGAAAAACGATTTTTAAAAAATTTATATTACAATAAAACTAAATGAAAAACATCCCAAGCATCTTTATTTTCTTCATTTTTAGCTTTTGTGCTTTTGCACAAGAACATACCCAAACAGACGGAAAAGCATCCTTTGCCCTATCCTATACTTTTACTACCGATGTAAAAAACGATTCTAAGCTTCAGGACAACACCTACACTCGGGAAGTAGAAATACACAAAACAAGACTTAGCGACAAAATAGTCAAATATGATTTTTTCTGTCTGAATATAGAAATTAAAGGTCCTAATAATAAAAGTTACCTAAAGAAAGTGGCCTATGCTTTTGATGAAATATCGGTCTTGGTCAATGTAAATGGACGAATAATTGAGGTTACAAAACCAGCCGACATGGATGAGAGATGGGAAAAAACGAAGGGAAAAATACTTTTAGATTATAAAGGGGAAGTCATTACTAATTATTTAAAAGAAATCGATCAAACCATAGAAGACAAAGAAAAACTTACCGCTTTTTTACAAAGTGATACGATGTATGGATTATTTCTAAAAGCATTATCAGAAATAGATAATCCCATAAAATCATCAAAAATAAAAACAAAAGAAGGTTTAAAAATAATTACTCCCGAGCCTAAATCTATAGACGAAACAGTACAATATACTTTTCAAAATCATATTTTAAATAATGCCGTTAAAACCGTTCCTAATATGCAATACGAAATAAAACTTATAGGACCGATTACGCCATAATTACAATTTCCATACTCCGTTTAGATGTTTTTAGTGTTACGATTGCGCTTAAAACACCACTCCTCGATGTTAAACAAATGAACAGGTTTGTTTTGGCTATAATCCAGTAGATTTTACAAAAATATACGGAGGATTTTCCATATATATTTTCAAGGTATCCTTGGTGGGGTTTAACAGATAGTTAAAAATATCTTCTTCTCCTTTTGACTTGAAGTCACCAGGTGTTAGATAATAAATCTTAGATGCGTCATTGTACCAATACCTACCTCTATTGTGATCATATTTATTAGTATAAATACTATACTCATAGGTTATTACCTCAAAATCGGTAAAATGCTCGTATAAAGGATTTTTATTCTCTTCCTGGTCTAGGTGACGCCACCAACCTTTCAACGCTTCTGAGTGCTCTTGATTTTTGTAATGCTCCTTTAAATCTTTTGCCTCATTTTCACAAGAAACAAAAGCCAAAATGGCGAAAATAGCAAGTGTTTTAAAGTTTAGTAATTTCATTCTTACGGTATTTGTACTGTTGTATGTTTGTTTTTTTATTTTAATAATCATTTGCGGCATCACTTTCCGATGAGTAGCTTTTACCGCTCACATCTTTAGATTTACACCGACTGAGCTACAGTGCGGCAAGCTTATTTCATCCATTTATAAAACCTCTTCAATTGCATATGGTCGCTTTCAAATGTAGCCAATCTTACTATATTATCCACTAAAATAATACAGCCCAAACAATAAACCTATTTCATTGATATTGTGAATACTATAATTCCTTGCATCACCTAACAGCGCTGATATTTTAGGGAATCAGCATTTTACAGTCTATTAAAATCAATCAACAGTTTTATTTTCCGAAGATAAAGTTGGACAGGGTGCGCATAGTCCAAAAATAACTATTAACCCATTTATGATTTCGGTTTTTATTGTATTGGAAAACCTCCTATCCAATTTGAATGCGTTGGTTAATTGAGAGCATCTCGAGCTCACTCTAAGATTTCAATAACAAACAAGCTGCGCTAACTAGTCCCATCCTACCGTATAATTACAGCTATAATGTCTCCACTAAAAGAATTTTTCAAAGTATTGAAAACAATGTCATGGTATCGGAATTGTAAAATTTAACATCAATATTTCAATCAATAAATAAGATTTCTTTTTTTATTTTATATTTTTTTTTATTTTAGCCAACAGTAAATGACTCATGCTTAGATTAATGCATAAAATAAAATTCGAATTTACTAATCCCCTCCTACGTAAATCTCTAAATCTTTGGCGAAAATTCAACCAATAAAGTTGTACAATAGACTCCACGATTTTATCTAAAAAGGTGCTGACATTCCAGCAAAAAACAAGACAGCATACAGTAATCATAAGCAAGGTTCATTAGATTTAAAATTGGATTATTATGATATGCACTAGAACTCTTATCTTCTTGCTTTTTATTTTTTGCTTCACTGCTAAATCACATGGTCAAACTGCGGAAAAATTATTTGGAGAAGAATCGACTAAATTTAGTTTTGTACTACAACCATCCATACTTAGAGGCTATGAATTAGGAATTGGTCCTGAAAGGGTTACAGACAAGACCCCAGGCATTTCATTTAACAATTCTTTTTCGCCACAATTTGGTTTTTTTTACAATTTTTATCAGAAAAACAATTTTAATTTCAAAGCTGGTATTATAGCAAAAGCATTTATTCCGACCTTTAATCTCCATATTCCCAATGACATTTTAAATGCAGGCTACGATTATTCTAGTGGTTTAGACCATTTCGAAATGGCAAATCAATTTGTTATTTCGGAAACGTTTAAAACAGAATATTTTTATAATATCACTGATAAATTAAATTTGGTAATTGGCTTAGGTATTAGTTTAGACATCCGAACCAGTGGAGGAAATGATCAATTGACGGTTGGTATATATGACTACAACCAAGAAACCTATCAAACGATTTTTTCAGTAGAATCTAATGAACAACAAGTTACCGGTTCAATAGATTTTTCATTGGGTTTAAATTACAAAACAAATTTCGGTTTGTTTCAGTTGGAGTTTTTTAGTAATTCTCAATTATTGTCTTATCCTAAACAGGGTATTTATCAATTTCATTTAAATCAACAAGAACCTCAAATAGGTGTTTATACCATAAAAGGAGATTACATCGGACTTGCGGTAATCTTTACGCCTGCCCAAGGTTGGCTGAAAAAGAAATCTAAAGTATAATACCCGATTGTATCATCGTTTTTTGTAGGATTAAGTACGATGACACAAAGCGATGGTTTTTATATAGAAAAAAGGCAATAATGGGAAAACCACTATTGCCTTTTTAGTAACTGCGCCTTAAGCACTATTATTTATTGATTTTACCCTCTTTAATTTCTTCAGACGGTTTTACTATAATTTTGTCCTGAGCAGAAATATTCCCGAAAACTTCGGTTAGCGTATCCATTTGTGCACCGATGCTGATGGGAATTCGCTGAACCTCATCGTCATTTAAAGTCAAAACATAAATTCCCGATTGGGTTTGTAACACGCTTTTGCTATTAACCCAATTCGATGGTTTTTTGCGTTGTAATTTTAGTTTTACTTGAGCGTAGTCGCCTCCTTGCAGTTCTCCTGCTGCATTGTTTACATCAAATTCCAACTTTAATGCGCGATCGTGTTGATCGAGCATACCGGAACTACGAGAAAGTACCGCATCAAAGGTTTTGCCTGGTTGTGAGCTTACTGTAAATGTCGCCGTCATACCGTCCTTTACGGATGAGGCGTGTTTTTCGGGTAATGATAGGGTGAGTCGCAATTTATTTGCCTGTGCCATCACAAACAAAGGGGTATTGGCACCGCTACCGGCCAGGGCACCTACCGATACATTTCGCTCTGTAATTATTCCGTCAAAAGGTGCTGTAATACGTAAATATTGCTGTAGTTGTGACGAATGTGCCGTACCCGATTTGGTGGCTTCATAAGCCGATTTGGCGCTTTCCATAGCACTCTTAGCACGGTCCAATTCAATCGCAGCTACGGCACCCGTCGTTTTAGAAGCTTCGACCAAACGATCGAAAGCTTGTTTGGCGTATAGGTAATCGCTATAAGACTTTTGCTCGGTGGATTTGGTAGCCAAGTACTGCTGTTGCATTTCGGGCGCTTCCAATACCGCCAAAAGCTGTCCTTTTCGAACGCGATCGCCACGGTCAACCTGTATTTGTTTTACAAATCCACTGACTTTAGCATAAACCACCACTTGTTCAAACGGTTTTAGTTCTGCCGGAACCGATATCTCGTATTCGGGATTGATCACTTGCACAAGGGCTGTTTGATGTGTAATCGCTTTAGTTTCTAGAGCCTCCTTTACTGCTGTTTTTGGTTGGGAACAAGCCCCAAAAAACAAGGCTACGGTCGCACCTACTAGACTCGCTTTTTTATTTTTTATTATACTGTAATACATCGTTTTATATTTTGGATATTATTGCTTTACGGATTGTTCTAAAAAATTCTTGTTTTCAATATCGTCTGGATCTAAAGTCGGACTGATAATAGAGGTTCTTGACATGATTGAAGAAAAGAAATGTGGTACTAGGAGTAAAATGGTAACCGTAGAAGCGATAAGTCCCCCGATTACCGCTCTGCCCAAAGGGGCTATTTGTTCGGAACCATCGCCCAAGCCTAAGGCCATAGGCAACATACCGGCAAACATGGCCGCCGCTGTCATCAATACCGGTCGCAATCTTGACGATGCCGCCAATCTGGCTGCATTAGCCGGTTTTAGCGCCAGGTTTTTACGGTAATATTCTGCCTGATTTACCAGTAAAACCGCGTTGGATACTGACACTCCCAAAGACATAATGATTCCCATATAGGATTGCAGGTTAAGCGTACTGCCGGTGAGGAAAAGTAAAATAAGACTTCCCGCAATTACCGCTGGTAAAACCGAAAGTATTACCAAAGGAATTTTAAACGATTGGTAATAGGCCGCTAACATCAGGAAAATAACAATGATAGCCACTCCCAATCCTGTCAAAAGACTGTCCAAGGTATCGTCTAACAATTGCAAGGTTCCCTCTGTCCATACGCTGATACCGCGTGGTGTTTCACCCACAGCTACAATCGCTTGTTTTACCGCTCGTGATGCCGTACCCAAATCTTTGTTATATACATTGGCAATCACCGTAACATATCTGTTGGGACCTTTGCGGTTTACCTGTGCAGGACTGCTCACTCTTTTAATGGTGGCAACGTCTTCGAGTACCGGGCGTAGATGTCCCTTTTTCAATGGAATCGAACGCAGCTTTTCCTCCGATTGCATGATGCGTTCCGGTATCTGAACCTGTACTTGGAATACCAAACCCGATTTGGGATCGATCCACAGGTTTTTGTCTGTAAAACGCGTCGATGATGTTGCGGTTACTAAACTACGAGTAACATCCTGCATCGTTAGTCCAAACTGTCCCGCCAAATCGCGATTCACCTCGATTTCCAAAGTGGGATAGGCAACGGGTTCTGCAATGCGAATATCTCGTAAATAGGGAATTTCCTTTAAATTGGCTTCTATTTTAGAGGCGTGGGCAAAGGCTGCCTTTACTTGGTTCGCTCCTACTTTTATCTCTATAGGTGTCATCGCACCCTGTCCCATGATTTTTTCCGTTAGTTCCATCGGTTCAAAATTGATAACCACCTCCGGATGCTTTTTGGCAATGCTGGTTCGAATGTTTTCTTTAAGTTCTTCTATGGAACCGCTGTACACACTTTGGTTAACAGATACTTGTAAAACAGCCTCGTGAGAGGAATTGGTAAATAGGAAAATGGGATTAATAGGTGAACCCGCTGGGTGCATACCGACAAAAGCAGAAGTAATGTTCAATCCGTTTTCCGGTAGTTCGGCTTTGATATCGTCAGTAATGGCTTTGACAATTTGCTCTGTTTTTTCTATTCTACTACCCGACGGTGCCTGAATACGCAATTGAAAATCACCGTTATTAGACAAGGGCATCACATCCGTACCAACTACAGTTAATAATAGTGCAGCGATACTACCGGCAATAAGTACATATACCACAAAAAGCGGTAATGCCTTGGTGGACCATTTGCGCATACGAAAGGAATAGTTCACTCTGAATTTCTCAAAAAAAGCGCGTTTCCTCGGTGTATTGGCAACCTTGTTATGCTTGTCCTTCATCATCCAATTCGCCAATATGGGCACAAAGGTTTGCGAGGCCAAGAAAGAAGCAATCATCGCAAAGGCCACAGCCATAGACAACGGCATAAACATGTCCTTAGGAATACCTGTCATTATAAAAGCCGGTGTCAACACCGCAAGTATACAGAATAGGATGAGCAATTTTGGAATGGATATTTCTATCAAGGCATCGAGTATGGCTCGTTGTTTGGGTTTTTCCAATTCCATATGCTGGTGAATGTTCTCAATGGTGACGGTGGCCTCATCGACTAAAATACCGATGGATAAAGCCAAACCACTCAGCGTCATGATATTGATGGTTTGCCCAAAAAGGTATAATACGGTAACAGCCGAAAGTATAGCAATGGGAATGGTAAATACCACTATCAAGGCTCCGCGTACATCGCCCAAAAACAACAAAATAACCAAACCGGTAAAAATAGCTCCCAACAACCCCTCGTGAATCAGGTTGGACAACGAACGCTCGATATAGATGGATTGATCAAATTCATAACTGACCTTGACATCTTCTGGCAATTGTTCTTTTAGTTTTGGAATCGAGGCTTTTAGATTTTCTACTGCATCCAAAGTCGAGGCATCTGCTTTTTTGATAATCGGTAAGTACACCGAGCGCTTTCCATTGATTAACGCATAACCCACCGTTTGGTCTGCTCCATCCTCTACTCTAGCCACATCACCCACATAAACCGTGCGATGGTCGCTGGTTGTAATTGGAGTTTTCATTAATTCTTCCGGACCTTTTGCTATGGAGTTGATCGGAGTCATCAGGTTTTCATCGCCTATACGGATGTTACCCGCAGGCGACGGAAAACTGCTTTTGGTAATGGCAATAGTAATCTCTTCCGGACTTAGTCCATTGGCTTGCATGGCTTCGGGATCGATGTTGACAACCAATGATCGAATCGTACCTCCAAACGGAGCTGGTGATGTAATCCCAGGGATTTCTGTAAACATCGGTCTTACCCGTGTAATAGCTAAAGTTTGAAGTTCGTTAACGGAGCGCTGATCACTTTCAAACACCAACTGTCCGATGGGCAAAGAACTGCCGTCAAATCGAACCACCATAGGCGGTACGGCTCCTGCTGGCAAAAATCCCATCGCTCTGGATACCGAGGTGGAAACCTCTCCGGCAGCTTGTGCCATATTGGTTCCCGGATAAAAGGTAAGCTTCATCAGGGTTAACCCCTGAACGCTTTTAAAATCGATGTTCTTGACCCCACTTACAAAGAGCAGTACTTTTTGGAATTCATTGGCCATAAAACCGTCCATATAAGCGGGAGTTAGTCCTCCGTAGGGCATGGCGATATACATAGCAGGTAATTCTACCTCGGGAAATATATCTATGTTTATTTTCTTTATAGTGCTGTAAGAAAAGAAAATGAGGGCAAGCACAACCACCATAATGGCAATAGGCTTTCTTAATGCAAATCTAATCAGGTTCATAGGTAAGGCTTATAGGTGGTTAAACAAATAGTCGAAATCGGTGGTCAGCTCCGCCTCATAAGCGAGTTGCATCCAATAGTCGCGAGAAGCTTCCATGTGAAGGTTTGCCGCTTGCTCGAGTAAATTTTGTATCTGCAATAATTCACTCAAGGCTATCAGACCGCTTTTATACCGAGCCAAATACATCTGATATGCCGCTTGCGATTGCTTAACGGCCTGATCTGTTTGTATAAGCTGTTGGTATTGTTGAGCTATTTTCGATTGTGAAGCCGCCAAATCAGCCTGCATGGCTTGCTTGTATTGCAACTGTAACTGTTGTACACTTTCTGCTTCTTTAAAAAGTTTTTCCCCCTTGAGGTGATCGCGTTGCAAGGCGCTAATATCCCAAGTGATGCCAATGCCCACAAGATAGTTGGTCGCGGTATTATTAAAGCCGTCTTTCCACGATCCCGACACCGGTTCGTTGGTTTGGATGCCGGTTCCTCGATAGGAATAACCTCCCAATAAACTGACAGTAGGCAAAGACGCTCTTTTTTGAGCTTCACCACTCAAGGTATAATATTGGGATTTCTCTTCTAAGGCATGGAGAATCGGATGTGCCGAATCTACACTGCTAAACTGATTTACAGCCCCCTGTGACAGCTGAATAAATCGCTCCGAAGATTCCATATAATCAACGGTATCTCCGCCATAAAGCTCCAATAACTTAATCAGCGATGCATTTTTAAATCCTTCCCATTTATGCTGTTCTCCCAAAGCTTGGATGTGCGATGAAGAAGCCAACAGACTATCAGCTGCAGGTCTGAGTCCCGATGCCGATAACCCAGCAGTAGTTTTGCGGATATCATTCAAACGTTCCACCTGCTTTTGAGTCCAATTCCATTTGGCCTGATTGTATAAAAGATTGATATACCGTTCGGACAACAGCTTTTTTAAACGGAGTAAATAAGCCTCTTTTTCACTGAGTGCTTGCTGGTATAAAGCTCCTGCTGCTTGGTTTTGCTTGCGCAATTTTCCGAAGGAATACAATTCCCAATTCACTGTTGCTGAAGCAAAAGTATTGGCCGCCGAAGTACTACTTTCTATAGGAACAGCGGCACCGCTTACATTAAAGAAACCCGCTTGCGGAAAAAAAGCGCCTAAACTCCCCTCATAAGTGCCGTAGGTGTTCTGTGCCTGTGCTTTGAGCTGTGGCAGTTGGTTGCTTTTTACCGCTCTTTGCTGATAATTTGCCGCTTCAACTTCGGCTGTTTTGGATTTGATACCCGAATAGTAATCTGCTACCTGAGACCATAAACTGCCCAAGTTATTTTCTTTTGGTTGCTGTGCATATACGGGAAATGCAACAGCCATGACAAAGCCCCATAAGGCCGCTGCCAAAATATGTTTCATCATATTATTGTACCGATTTTGACGCGATTGCATAGGCAATCAGACATCATGTTAAAATAAAAAAAGGAAATACACCTATAAAACTATTGCGTTTTACAAGTAAAGGAAATTACAGTGTGTAATGGATAATCAGCTTTTTATATTCCAAAAAGAGGGGAATAGCCGTTTGTATTTTGCCACTATCGCTATAAACAGGGTGTTTATCTTCTTTGTTTTCCAAGCGAAAGTTAAAGACAAAGAATACCGCAACGGTAAAAATAAGTAATGGTAATACATCGTTATCTGCTAACGAAAACTTTTGTATAATAGTAGTGTCTTCCGTTTGGAATTCAGCACATTTTTCAACAGCAATAGTAGATGTATGCTTACTGCCTTTGGGAAAACCCTGTTCGGTGTTTATCGGCAAACCCGTTAAGGTTTTAATATTGCCTTTAACCGGACAAGACGTGAGCAGTACCATCAATATCACAGCAATAACATAGCCGTATTGCTTGTAATTCATAGCGCTATTGGATACTGTCTTATTCATATGGCGACTAAATTAGTTTTATTTGTCGTAACCCGCAAGTATAAAAATTGTTTTATGATTTTTAACACTTTAGTAAAGGGATTAACTGTCGCATTTTAGGTATCAATTCGCTATTGCGTTTGTCCACATATACTTCTATCTATTTAGGCTTCATTTTTATCGTCAAAAATTTTTCAAAAATAAAGCGTCAACGCTCAGACTTCATTTAAGCTTTTATTAAATATGGTTTCCCAGGAAAATTAACATTGGGTTCATCAAAATACGCACTCCATAAATTATTTGTCATAATTAAAAATTTAAAATGTTCGAAAATCGTTTGAATTTTTAAGATCCTTTTGATTAGTATTATTGTTTCCAAATTGATAAGAAAAGAAAAGTCTTATACCTCTGTTTTTATAAAAAATTTCTTTTTTATAAATATCAGATCTATTATCAATTTCGTTTGTATATCTAAATCCGCGACTAAAAGGATTATCTATAGAAAAAGCAAGGATGGCTTTATTATCGAACACCTTCTTTTGAATAGAAAAATTACTGTAAGTAAAATTATTTTCCTTTCCATACAATAGAATTTCAGGGCTATTAAAGTTTCCAAAAAACTGAATATCAATACTTTTATTAAACTTAAAGCTTAGGTGTAGGTTGTTTTTAATTTGAAATCCTTTGTTGTGATTCAAATCATATTTAATATGCTTATAGAAAAAATCCATTCCATAATTCACCGCAAGTTTTTTGTTCAATAAATTGGAGGTAATCCAATTACTAACACCTACAGCATAATAGTTTCCAGAATTTAAATACGACATAGAGTTATCGGATAATACGGTATTGATAACTCGTTTATTATAGACAAAAAAAGGAGAAGCCTTTAAGAAAAAAGCATCTGATTTATTGGAATATCCCAGTTCAAATTTATTGGAGACAACTGGATATAAATGGGGATTTCCTTTTTGTAAAATCACAGGTGATATTAATGAAGATATGGGTAGTACATAGGAGTTGTTCGGATTTATAAAACTCTTATTGTATGAAAAATAGAACGTATTGGCAATATCCTTTTTATAATTCCCTTTTAAAGAATAAAACAAACCGTTTCTTCCAATATTATGATCACGCCATAGGTAACTATAAGTATTAAAACCTACCCCCAATTCAAAAGAAAAAGGACTTAGATTAATCAAATTGTTTAAATAAATATTAGATACCATTTTTTCAGCATTAAAATTTAAATTTTCTATCACCGATTTTCCTTTTATCTCGTCATATTGAAAATGGGCTCCGGTTTCGACTTCATACTTCCTTGAAAATTTATAAGCGTAGTCCAGTTTTATATTTGACGAAAAAATAGCTGTTTTATTATTACTCTTATAATGATAGACACTTTCATTTTCGGAACGAAAAAACAAGGGAATCCAACCGAAATCATAAGATAACTCCAAATTTGAAAGCTCTTTCTTACTATTATAGGAAAAAACCACATTAGAATAGGACGAATTATTTTTGGAGTAATACCTGCCTAGAGTATCTTTTGTAGTATAAGATTCTTTATTTTTTATATCCTGGTTTAAAAATCTAAATGAAAAATCAAACGAACTTTTATTCTTTAGTAAGAAAGTAAGATTCGCATTATAATTGTACAAAAAACCCTTACTTTCTCCTGCGCCCAAAGTCAAAACATCATTTAAAAGATTTTTAAATTCTGTATTATTAGTATATGTTAGGGACGAAAATGATTGGGTTAATAGCATGTTTTTACTTATTAATGTATTGTAATTAGAAAAAAGATGACTCCCTTTATCTCCAAGCCCAAGATTTATATAACCTGATTTATTTACATAGACACTATTCTTCGTTACAATATGTAATATGTATTCTGCCGAGCTACTATCTTTTATTGATGGAGACAAAACAACTTCAATTTTAACAATATCAATTGGAGGAATGCTAGATAAAACAGTTTTTGGGTCAGCATTGCGAATTATTTTATTATTTACTTTTACTTGAATATTTACACTTCCTCGTATCGAGGGGGTACCATCAAAACCTACCGATATACCCGGAACTCTTCTTAATAAATCTGCTGCACTTACAGCGGCAATACTCCGGTCCTTATCTACATTATATACTGTTTTATAGCCATAATCTTCTATGATATTTTTTGCAGCAAAAATCACAATCTCTTCTAGTACATCTTCAGCTATATCCGTAAAATTAAAATATGTAAAATCTTCTTTCAAAATAGCATTACTCCTATTGACAGAACTGCTAAATCCTCCCAAATCTAAAGTGACTTTATCATATGCGTAGGCTATCGTATCATGTAATAAAGCATATCCCCATTGATCCGTCTTCCCTTTAAAAACAATAGTATCTTTTATAACAATAGCAAAATCACATGTTACGCAAGGACTCTCATAGACGTCAAGTTTTAATTTAACTCCTCTTTGCGATTGAGAAAACATGATATTAAAAAAAAATAATGGCAGAATAAAAAAACTCCTATTCAGGTTTTTTAAATATGCTTTCATCTATTTGTGGATTAATATTAATAGACAGTATCTCTGTTATAATTTTCAAATTATTCGCCCCCACAAACTCTCTATACATTGGAAAGTTAATACCATCCGTCCTTTTATAATTAGACATTATCACTTCTCCAATCATATTTTTAATTTTCCGTAAAGTAAATTTCTTAGAATCTATATAAAGTTTTTCTTCAAAATCATTATTGTAAGTCAAAGCAATGACATAACAGTTATCCCACTCGACCTTCTCCGTTTTCTCTAACAAAACAATTTTTTTTATTTTTTTAGAATCCTCACTTTTAGAATAATAATCATATAGCGGACTCAACAGGTTAGCTTGATATAAAAACTGCTTTTGTTGAGCAATAGACAAATCGGTTACTTTACTAGTGCTTAAATAGGGATTTAGCATCCAACCCTTGTCTCTTTTTACTGCGATTATATATTGACCATTTGACATCAAAGAAGATTGATAAAATGATTCTTTATTTTCGATAATTAGTGTCTGAGGAATTTCAGAATTAGCATTAAATACCAATTGCTTAATTTTGACACTTTTGAGTTTCTCTAGATGTTCCGTAGCACCTAAATTGGCAACAAATTTTTCTACTACTACCTCTAAAGTTATTTGAGAATAGCCATTGTTTAAGAACACAAAAAATAAAATTACTCCTATTAAGTTTTTATTAAGCCTCATGAAAATTAATTCTAATTGTTGTTTTTAATTAAAAAAATCAGGAAATAAAAATCTCCTGATTTTAATTAGCTAGCCCATGCACCCAAACGTTCCAAACGTTCCGGCACAACCACATGCAGTTCCTAGTGTTCCAATTGTTCCAAAACAACCTGTAGCCAAATCGATTTCATCAGGATTAATATTCGAATTCATTGAAGAAAAACTACTGGCTTCTACTGTGATTTTGTCAGAAGACTCCATCATCGATAGAAAGTCCTCATTTTGTAAGTTTAAACTCATAATAAAAATTTAATACTCACAACTAAAATAATTAAAAATTCACACACAAACAGCGATTAAGTGTTATTATTTGCTTTTTTAACAAAATTTAATTGATTAATATTATTTTAATATGATTTCACCGTACTATTAATAACTTTAATATCAACAACAATACTTATGCTATAATTACCTTAAATTACTAAATAATAAATTTTTAATTAACATATATTGGTAAATTTTAATCAAAGTATATAGGTGTAAATAGTCTTATTCCATAAAGGAAAGTGGATTTTATTCTGCCAATGCAACCGTATGTTTTAATCAACTGTAAAACATTGTAGAGCTGTAGGTCTGCCATAACAACTAAGATTGTTTTGATGACTGCATCGAACCTTGATAGATATCAAACAAATACCTAGCCGTGGAAATCGTGTATATTAAATTCGTTTTATGAGCAAGGGAATCCGCCACATATTGATTCCATACCTTTCTTTAATGACAACTTTTATGGCGTATAGGGAGCTGTCTTTGACATAGAACTTTATCAATATAGTACGAAGTATGGAAACTGACTGTTTCCTTATTTGTGCATAATACTCCATGGAGGTAATTTTCTTGTTGTTTTGTTCGTCCCATACAGATAAGGCTGTAATAATATACCTTTTAATGATTGATACAGTCCGTGGAAGTATAGGCAGCTACTACCGGTATTTAATTAATTACAACCGTTTCTTTATCAAATGACTTAGTTCTATTTTTTTAATTCATTAGATAACGCTAGCGCAGAAATATCTTTTTCGGTTCGTGGAATATCGTTGAATCAGTTATATCCATATCGATTTTAATCACGGTCTGCGATAAATTACAAAAAAAAGCTGTGCTAACTAATCCCCTATGTTTAACACAAGTAGGGCTCTTCGAGGTAATATTTGTTAAAAAAACTGTTTTAAAAAGTCCATGTAGAAGTGATTCTCAAATTTAAGCGTTTATAATTCGATCATTTACTATATAATTAATTTTTGCGCTGGGTGACTTCTATAGATTTTCAAATTTAACTGGGTATATAATAAATTATTTTAATTATTTTCACCGTTTAAATTAAAAAACTCATGGCCATCATCAAGATTGAACGAAAAAACGATTTAAGCAATCGATTTAGAGATTATAATATTTATATAGACGGCAATAAAGTTGGAACCATAGCCAATGGCGAAGTCAAAGAATTCACGGTCGACTCCAGCGGTACACACTCCGTAAAAGCTACTATAGATTGGTGCAGCAGTCAAGAACTGTTTCTAAATTTAAATAGCGCAGATACCATTCCGTTAAAGCTCAACAGTATCACTACTAAATGGGGTATATACTACTTTTTACTGACCTTGTTCGTTGCGGGAATAAACTTTGTATATAAAAACGAATTTATATCACAATTAATGATGGTGATTGTGTTACCCGGTCTGCTTATTATGATTTACTTCTTTACTTTCGCGCGCAAAAAATATTTGAAATTAACACAAATCGATACAGTTATAAGCGAACAACGGCATTAAAATTCCTATTCCAGAAAATCCGTACCATACCAGCTGACTCCCGGTTAAAAGGCACAATCCCAAAAATAAATGGCATTTGGTATCAATCCTGCTTATATTGCGGGCGAAATATTTTGATGTACGTTATTTATTAAACTATTTACAACGAAAAGATGAACAAAATCATACGTTTTTTAATCATATTCACAACAATTTCCAATTTAAATGCACAGCATTTATACAAGGAGAAATTTGACAACTGTATAATCGAGGCATTTTGCTTGGATTGCGGTACAACTAAAGCTGCACCTCCAAGCACTATAAATGAAGAGATTGAAAGCATGCTCAATAAATCTCAATTCCAAAAGGCAGTGGGGATCATTAGGGCACAAGTATTAATTTACGACAGTGGAAAAGCATGTTTGTTGAGCGTTGATAATGCTACTAATGTTTCCACCAAAAAATTGGGTTTACAAAAAGCGATCAACAATTTATCAAATTGGACGCCTGCAATCACAAAAGACAAAAAAGAAACCAGTTCTGTAACCTTGATACTGGAGTTTAACCGGGGAAACTTACAGACAAAACGTTGGATTTTTGATGCTAAAAATGCGACAAATATGTCATCTACAGCTGTTTCTAAAGTAAGAGGTACAGACAGTAGTCGATTACCTTATACCTGGACCTTATACCTGGACCTTATACACCCAATCCAATTCCGAATTACCTTGGGATATGACCAGAGGCATTGCCGCTGATATCGACAATAACATCTGGATTGGTACCGACAACGGCATTGTTGAAATCACCCAAAATTCTTGGAAGCACTACAATGCAACCAACACCATTATTCCTCCAACACCCTATAATAAAGACCGCATGCAAGGGGTGACATACGCTCAAATCGATCACCTCAATAATAAGTGGTTTATCATTGGATCAAACGTGTTCAAGCACAATGATGGAAATTGGACCAAGTATGACTCTATTAATTCACCTATGAAATGGGCCCGAAAAATAATTTTAGATCACAAACAAAACGTTTGGTTTACCTCTTGGGACGGCATTGTAAAATACGACGGTAAGAATTGGTCCAAAATAAATAAGGAAAACTTCCATTTACCTTCAAATAAAGTTTTAGGTTTATACGTAGATCGAAAAGATCGAATGTGGATAGGTACCTTTGAAGGTAATGCGCTCATTGAAAACGGACAAACCCAAATTTTAGACGATAAAAACTCACCCCTAAGTAAGGCCTATATTTCTTCAGTTGTAGAAGACAACCAAGGGAATATGTATTTTTCTTTATACAACGATAAAAGTTATAAAGACGAAGGGCTTTTTAAATTAGACCCATCCAATAACTGGTCAAAAATTGAGTTCCCCAAGGACATCACTAAATTAGATAGAGCTTATATCGGAGATTTTTTGATCGATGAAGACCACAATGAACTCTGGATAACCATGAGTGATGTGGGCATATTGTGTTATTCTTTAGATTCCAATAAATGGCAGGTTTATACCAATCAAAATTCCAATATTAAAAGTACCAATGCGGAAAGAATCATCAAGGATAAGCAGGGAACTATCTGGGTTGCTACATACGGAGGTGTGGTAAAATTGAATCGATAAGTTTGTTTCAAGAAAAAGCGGTTAAAAAGCACTAAATTCTCGACAATCTACAAAAACAAAGGAAGGCTATCCTTTTAAGACAGCCTCCCTTTGCAAATTACAAACTTTCAATCGTTTTAATCGAAATCATCATTTTTCCGGAAGTGGGTAAATAGATAAATCCGTAATGTTTATAAAAAGCAATTGCTTTTTCATTAATAGGATCTACCACAACACATAATATTCCGATTTCTTTAGAAATGTTAAGATACTTATTTAAAGCATCCAATAATAGCAATGAACCGATACCTTCTCTTTTAAAATTTTCATCCACCGCTAATCGCCCCAGTAAAATGCAGGGAAGATCCACATAAGATGGTGGAAATTTTTTAGATAAATTCTCCGGTAAACTATCCTTATCAACCGAACTACTAGATAACGTATAATAACCTAAAACTAAATCGTTTTCATTTACTATCACGGTACAAGTAGATAAGCTTTTTTTTATATCTTGATTCACTTGATTTTTTAAATACCGATCAAGTAACGCTTCACCACATGAAAACTCTTTTCTTTTATGATTAGCGCTTAATATTTTTATTTCCATTAGAGTCCTTTAAAAAATTAATATATTTTTCATGAGCTCGTTGTAAATTTGAATTTGGTTCTGCTGGATTTAAAATCGTATCAACAAAAATCTTTTTGTCTTCTAATGATTTTAAAATTTTATTGTTCTCGCTAATAATACTTTTTGCTTCTTTAGAAATACAAAAAACTATAAACTCCGAGAGACTTTTAAAACCACTTAATGAAGAAGCATATTTAACAAGCTCTTTTTGTTCTTTGCTAATACGAACATCAATTCTATCGTTAACTAGTACTCCCATATCTTTTTTATTTTCTTTGCTTAATTTCTCTGCTTAATTTGATATACTCCAACTCATTGGAGATATTGTTGTTTATATTAGCAATAAAAAAGTACGTATTTATTCCGTACAAAAAAACAATTATAAAAATTTACATTATATAGCCATCATCAAAAAACATGTCTAATCACAATAGAAAAAAAATAAATAGCAGCGTTAGCTTTTTAGACTACAGCTTTAGTAAATCAGATCACCTAGGCTATAATACTCTTTCTAAAATATCTTGGATTTAAACCCTTTCTAAAATAATGGCATAACCTTGCCCCACTCCTACACACATCGTAGCTAAGGCATATCTTTTTCCGGTCTTTTGCAGCTCTAAAGCCGCTGTATAGGTAATGCGAGTACCCGACATTCCCAAAGGATGGCCTATCGCTATGGCACCACCGTTTGGATTAATACGCGCATCATTATCGCTTAATCCTAACGCTCGGGTGCATGCAAGGACTTGAGCTGCAAAGGCCTCATTAAACTCTAGTATATCCATTTGATCGAGGGTTAATCCCGCTTTTCTTAAAACTTTCTGAGTTGCGGTAACCGGGCCTATCCCCATAATTCGAGGTTCCACACCCGTTACTGCCGAGGCCACGATACGGGCCATTGGTTTTAAACCATATTGGTTTACCGCTTCGGCAGAAGCTACAAAAACCGCAGCTGCCCCATCGTTTAATCCAGACGCATTACCTGCCGTTACTGTACCGTTCTCTTTAAATGCCGGTTTTAATTGGGCTAAGGTTTCTAGGTTGGAGTTGGAACGAATAAATTCGTCTGCACTAAATACCAAATCCCCACCTTTGCGCTGAGGAATACGAACCGCCATAATTTCTTCACCCAGGCGGCCATTGGCTGTGGCCTTGGCCGCTTTTAATTGCGATGCCAAGGCATATAAATCTTGGTCTTCTCTAGAAATATGGTATATGTCTACTAAATTCTCGGCAGTGAGTCCCATAGGATCGGTTCCGTAAATGGCGGTCATTTTAGGATTGACAAAACGCCACCCAAAAGAGGAGTCTTCCAGTTTTGAATCGACTCCAAATGCTTTAGACGGTTTGGAAACCACTAGAGGCCCTCTTGTCATGTGCTCCACACCACCAGCAATAAATAGGTCGCCATCTCCAGCTTTAATAGCTCGCGCCGCATGCGCTATGGCAGCCATTCCAGAAGAACAGAGTCTGTTGATGGTTTCTCCAGGTACAGTAACGGGTAAACCGGCTAACAATGCCGCCATCCGCGCCACATTTCTGTTGTCTTCGCCGGCTTGGTTATGACAACCCAATAGCACATCGTCTATAGCATTTACCGGAATATTGGGATTTCTTTTAATCAGTTCCGCTATGGGTAAAGCAGCCAAATCATCGGCACGGATAGCAGAAAGCGTTCCCCCAAAACTTCCTATAGGTGTGCGAATTCCGTCAATTATATAAGCTTCTCTATTCATTTTAATCGTTTTTATAGTAATTTGTAAGGTTGTACAAGTAAAAATAGCGAAATTCACTAAACAAAACCCCTATTGTTAGATGCCCTAATTCACTGGGTATAATCAGTCACATGAGGTTGTTTTTAATTGGCTAAACGTTCAATAAAGTGAGCTGTAGTAGCCAATCGGACTTCTGCTAATGTACTGCCCGGCATAACTTCAATCAAGGTGAGGGCTCCGTCGATAAACTCAAATACGGCTTTGTCTGTGATAATCATGTTTACGGCTCCTAGTGCAGTCAACGGCAAATCGCATCGAGGAACAATCTTGGCATCGCCATTTTTTTCGGTATGCATCATGGTAATGATCAATCTCTTGGCTCCGGAAGCTAAGTCCATGGCTCCGCCAACACCCAGCAAGGGTTGTCCTGGAACAGCCCAGTTGGCCAAATTGGCATTTTCATCGACTTGCAGTCCTCCCATAACGGCTGTATCTACGTGTTTACCCCGTATCATGGCAAAGGAATCAGCAGAATCAAAATAGGAAGCACCCGCCAAAGCGGTTACCGGAATTTTACCGGCATTCACCGGGTATTCCATAGCTCCCCCACCATCTGCAGGAGTTGGTCCTACACCCAACATGCCGTTTTCGGTATGCAGTATAATGCCGTCATCATTCGAAATTAAATCGGCCACCAAGGTCGGGATACCTATACCCAAATTGACTACATCGCCTTTTTTTAGTTCTTTAAGAGCTCTTTTTGCCATATTCATACGGCTTTCGGACACTTTTTTGCTTGACGAAACCGAGGCAGAAATTCCTAAATCCTCTAAGGTTAAATGGGCTTGAACGAGGTAATCTACGTAGGACCCTGGGGTATGAATATGTTCTGGTGCCAAGCTGCCTACCTCAACGATTTCTTCTACTTCTGCAATGACCAAATCTGCCGCTGTTGCCATCGCACGATTGAAGTTCTGTTCGGTCATTCGGTATTGTAGATTCCCAGCCGTGTCTGCTTTCCATGCGCGTACAAAGGCCACATTGGCCCGAATACTCGGAATAAAAACTTGTTCAACCCCGCTAAGAAACTTGGTTTCGCGATGCTCTGCTAAAGCAGTTCCAGCCGATGTCGGTGTGTAAAAGCCTCCTATACCCGCTCCACCGGCGCGAATGGCTTCTGCCAAAGTACCCTGAGGTAACAATTCATAGGCAACGATGCCGTCTTGAGCAGCTTTAACCGCTTCTGGATTGGATGTAAAAAAAGAACCTATTATTTTTTTTAATTGTCCGTTGCGCAGTAGCCGTCCAGCTCCCATGCCCGGTTCGCCAACGTTATTACCGATAAAAATGAGGTTTTTAGTGTTTGTCTCTGCCAAGGCATGCATCAGATGAACCGGGTTTCCAGTCATACCAAAACCACCTTGAAAAAGTATATCGCCATCCTTAACCAGAGCTACGGCTTCTGATAAGGTTATTTGTGGTGTCGTTTTCATTTGTTTGTTTTAATTTTTTGTAAACACTATGATGTGATTTGCAAAGGCCGCTGGATGCTCCATATTGGATAAATGGGCTGCGTCGAGACCGACTAATTGCGCCAACGGCACTTGTTTTTGGATCCATTCCCCATCTGCTTTAGTGGTTACCTCATCTTGTGTTCCAACGATAATTAAAACGGGGATTTTGATTTGTTTTAGTTGTGTTCTAAAATCCGCTTCTGATACAGCGCGGCAACTGGCCATGTAACCTTCTATAGAAGTGTTTTCGAAATCATCTAATATCGCTTCTACTTTTTGAGGAAACTGTTTTCGGTATGCCAATGTAAACCAACGCGCTGCTGTAGGCTCTAGTATACTACTCAATCCGAATTCGCTAACTTGTTTAATGCGCGCGTTCCAACTTTCTAAAGTTCCAATCTTGGCTGCGGTATTGCTGATGATGATTTTTTCAAACGAACCTGAATAATGGATCGCCAACCACTGCCCAACCAATCCTCCAATGGAGAGTCCACAAAAATAAACTTGTTCTAATTTCAAAAACTTTAGTAATTCTAATACGTCGGCTCCTAAGTCGGATATACTCGCGGTCGATTGATTGATCGTGCTGGCACCATGACCCCGACTGTCGTAACGAAGTATGTTAAAATGTAGACTTAAAAATTTGATATTATCGTCCCACATGGAATAATTAGTTCCCAATGAATTGGAGAGTACCAAATTTTTTTGATGCCCAAAATATTGATATTTATAATTGCATGTAAAATGGCTTAGTTTTATTTTTTGCATCTTTTTTATTTTATAGTCTTTATAAATATACGTTTTACCGCTTTTACAACCATAGTCTCCATTGCTCGTTTTGTCGAATATTACCCAATGGATTTTGAAAAAGGTTTATCAATCCTTTAAAAACAGGGGGTATCCCAAAATAGAACCGGGAGTATTTCGTTTGTAATACTCCCTACCTCAACAAGCGAGTACGCCGTATCCTATGAATCCTTCGTCAATACCGTAGTGCGAGTATTAGGCTACACTAGCTCGCTTTCTATTGTTTTCTCCAGCGGCGGCGGTATCTATTTCTTTTACCATATGGAAGTTGAAATCAATCTTAGCAAACGCTTCGTTCTTACCGTATTTTTTCGCATCCTGAGCCGATATTTTTTGTATGTGAGGGATTAATTCCGGGCGAGTTGCAAAGGCAAAATCTTCATTAATCAACGGATCGTTTTCGATATTGATTTGCGTGGTCAACTTTCGATATCCCGGTGCCGTAACAAAAAAGTGTATGTGTGCCGGACGGGAGCCGTGACGTCCCAAGGCTGACATCAATACATCTGTAGGTCCTTTTGGAGGACAGGAATACCCCACAGGAACAAAGGATTTGAATTCGTATTTTCCGTCTTGAGCCACTTTAATGGCTCTACGTAGGTTGAATTCAGGCTGAGAAGAATCAAAGTGAGAATAAAGTCCTTTTAAATTGCAATGCCATACCTCTACTTTAGCTCCTGAAATGGGGTTTCCCTCTAAATCATATACCACGCCACTCATATAAAGTCGTTCCGCATTGGGTTCTATTTCGGTTTCTAATTCGGCATAGGAATTGGATTCAGGCGATCCCGCAACATATAAAGGACCTTCAATCGTTCGCGGTGTTCTATTTTCAATACCTGCTTGTTCGTCTTCCCAATCCATTTGAACGTCTATAAATTTTTCAATACCTAAACCCGCATATACTAATCCCATTTCATTGTTTTTTCCAGCTTGTGTCAGCCAATCGCAGGCCTTCCACATTTCTTCCGATGTAATGTCTAAATCTGCCATGGCGTTGAATAAATCTTCCAATAAACGATTGACAATCGTTTTGACTCTTTCGTTCCCAGCTCCTTTTTTTTCCTGAGATTTTATCAACTCTAAGGTCTGGTCTATTCTCTTTTGGTCTAATCTTGTCATAATAGTACTGTGTTTTGGTTGTTAATAATCTAATTAAATCATCAAGTCTCGTAAAGCATTGGGGTGTTTACAGACACTTGTTATTTTTATATTCATATACGGAAATAAGGGAAGTGAGCTGATAATACTATGCAATTCATCGGGTCCGGATACATCCAATACACTGATGTTTGAGTACCTTCCGGCTACCCTCCATAGGTATATCCATTTTCCAGACTTTTGATGTTCTTGTGAACAAACCTTTTCTCGGCTTAAGTAGTCCGCGATTTTTTCCTCATGCCAACTCTCGGGGATATTTACATCCATTTCCACTACGTATATCATGTTTATTTTCTTTTATATTTTTCTATTTTAACTAAATCTAATTCCACGCCCAGACCCGCTGCATTTGGAATTTCTAAGGCATAATTGCTATAAACAAGGGGAGTCTTAACGATGTCGTCTGTTAATAGTAAAGGACCAAAGAGTTCGGTTCCCCATTCTAAATTGGGCAATGTAGCACATAAGTGTGCCGTGGCCAGTGTACCGATGGTCCCCTCCAACATGGTACCTCCATATAAGGAAATTCCGGCGGCTTGGGCAATTGCTGCTTGTTTTTGAATATTGATGAGCCCTCCAGCTTTGGCAATTTTTAAAGCAAAAACACTTACAGCATGTATTTTTGCTAATTTAAAGGCATCTTGAACGGTGGCAACGGCTTCATCAGCCATAATAGGCACTTCGAAATAGGAAGTTAGTCGGGCTAAACCTTCGAAATCGGATTTAGCTAGGGGCTGTTCAATTAAGTCGATACCGGCATCTTGTAATTTTTGTATAGCGCGCTTGGCTACGGTCTCGGACCAAGCTTGGTTAACATCTACCGTTACGGTAATATCCCTTCCAACAGCACTTTTAATAGCCGCTACATGAGCAATGTCTTCATCAGGTTTTTTACGACCTATTTTAAGCTTAAAAGTATGATGTCTTTTTGTCGCTATAAGTTGTTTAGCCTCGTCTATATCCCTTTGTGTATCTCCACTGGCTAAGGTCCATAAAACCGGTAGTGTGTTTGTAATAGCACCTCCAAATAAATCAGAAACAGGTACGTTTAATCGTTTACCTTGTGCGTCTAATAGCGCGGTTTCTATACCTGATTTAGCAAAATTATTACCTGATATGTATTTGTCTAGGCGGAGTCTAATTGCATTAATCTGAACGGGGTCTTGCCCTATAAGTAGTGGTGTAAAATAGGTGTCGATGGCCAATTTCATTCCCTCTGGAAATTCATCCCCATAGGCTATGCCACCAATAGTAGTAGACTCGCCAATCCCTTCTATCCCGTCTGAACAAAATAGGCGAATAATTACCATCGTCTGCTTTTGCATCACGGTCATAGACAGCAAATGGGGTCTTATTGTTGGTAAATCAACAAGAATTGTTTCAATATGTGTGATCGTTATTTTCGACATAATACATTCTAAAGTAAGTATTCTATTAGTGGTGCAATTGATTGCTTACCACTTAACAAACATACTTTGAATCCTTATACCGATACTAGGACTATTCTTTTATTACTAAGACAAATCTGTTTATTTGACCTAATCTCTAGTAATTTAATCTTTGGTTCTAATTTTTTTCCTGAATTCATTGGGCGTTAATCCGATTTTTCTTTTAAAAACCCGCGCAAAATAACTTGGGTCGTCAAAACCCAATTCATAGGATACATCGGCGATTGATTTTTCGCCATCGGAAAAAGACAATTGAGCTTGTGTAAGATAGAAATCCATAATAATTTCTCTAGGAGATTTAAATGCTACAGAGTTGCAAATACGACTTAAATGTCCGCTAGTGATTTTTAAATCCGCTGCGTATTCCTCAATTGTTTTTTTATAAGAACAGCTTTCTCTAATGAGCTGCGTAAATCTCCTATAATAAATGAGAAAGGAATTATTAACGAACAATATTCTATGTTGAGAAGATTGGGGCAATCTTTTCAACTGTACAATCAATCGGCCTACAAGATGTTCCAACATCAACAATCGCCCCGTATGGGTTGCGTTAAATTCTTCTATACAGTATAACATGGTTTTAAATACCTCTTCTGAGTACTCACCCGTTACGATGGGAGTTACCTGAAAAAGTTCTATGGCTTCAATCACCTCTGCCTCGCGCTTTACCATGTGCTCTATGACATTGTCTGACAAGCTGATAATCCACCCATTTAGGTTGGTGCGGTGCTCAAAACCGTGATCGGTATTTTTGGGAACCGTAATAAAAGCAGGTCCCTGTACCGAAATAACTTCTTTGTTGTAAAGCAAATGGGTTTCTCCTTCGAGAACAACAAAAATCTGAAACTGATTGTTATGCGCATGCGGTTTTACGTTATTGTTATTCTTTCTTCCAATAATACCAAAGGGATATACATAGATGAGCCCTTTCACAAATTCAATACAATCACTGCCATATAATCCATTAAAAAAAATTCTGTTATTCGCTGCCATTATCTACATATTATTCCCTAATTTACCATTTATTATTCACATTTTAATGCTCTAAATAAATTTTATACTGTTAAAAAAAATTATTAAAAAAAACTTTCACCTAATCATTATCACCATACAATCGGTATTTTGAAAATGTTTAAACGAGCCATCGGTAGGTAATTCCAGCACAACGGTAAAGTGATTTAAGTGCTTCTGTTTTTGGCGCATTTGGTTGTGGCTTATATGCTGTCCGCAATCTTATTCTGCTTTTATAGACTACAAAAAACCTAATCATCCCGGTATTTTGATAACTTTTGAGATACTATCCTTTAATGCTGAAATTTGTAATTTAGTATTTGAACCGACTGAACGTACCTCTAAACTATTTGTCCCATTTATTCATCAATAGCTTTTCGAGTTGAGCTACTTCACTGTGATAAATGGTTTTTTTTCTGGTTCCAAAATAAAGGGTATTTTCCAATGGAACTGTTCCCTCCCATATCAATTTTATTTGTCCATTGGCAATTGCTTCTGTACACAGGAAGTCAGGCACGATGGAATAGCCGGTATTGCCACTTAAACATCGTATGATGGAACTGATGTTGGGAACTATATAATTCGGACTAAAATCCGGGTGTTCGCCAAAGTGCTTTTTCCAAAAGTTTTTTAAATGATCCATATCTGCAGCAGTGCTATACCAAAGTTGCTGTTTCAATAAGGCTGCAACCTCCTTTATTTCATTTCTTGCCAATAAATCTTTAACTATTGAAGCGTCTGTTTCACTTCCTGCAATCAATACGATGCGCTCTTTGGAAAAAGGAAGATACTCCAAATTGACTTGATTGCCTCTTTGAGGTGTAATAATCAAATCCAAAAGACCGTTGTCTAAATCCTGTTGCATCTGTGGGTATTCACCAAATTTAATAATCAAATTAAAAGGCAAACTCGCAATGTGCTCTTCCAAGGTATATTGAAAGGTTTCAAAACACATTCCCACACTAATAGTAACGCGGTCTTCCTTAGAACGTTTGTGAAAATGCTGTTCGGCACTTTCCATTTTCTCTAGTGGTTCAAACACCCAATTATACAGTATTTTACCCTTCTCTGTAGCTACCATTTTCCGAGCAGACCGATCAAACAGTTTATTACCGGTATAGGATTCTAAGGAATTCAAATGCAAACTCACACCCGGCTGTGAAATAAAAAGTTGTTGAGCTGCAGCCGATAAAGTACCCGTTTCATATATAGCCTTAAATGTGCGTAACCACTCTAGATTCCATCTCATACCTATAATTTTTATAATACAAATGTATGACTTAAATTATTTTATTTAAAGTATAAAAACCATAAAGCAACTTAAAAATTTGCAAAACCCCAACACACAACCTCCTACACCTTTAATATACAACTAGTTAAATTAAAAATCAAAAAAATAACGAATAATCTATCGCTTACATAGCCTACGGATTAGAAATTTTTATGACAATGTTAGAAGATACTGCTTTACTATCATAATTATTATAATTACACATCATTTAAGTAATTTTAATTATACATAATAATTATAGAAATTTGCAGTATCAATAATTAAAATAATAGAAATGAAAAATATATTTATTATAAATGGCGGACAAACCTTTGCGCATTCGGGAGGTTATTTTAATAATAGCCTTACCCAATGGACTCAAGAGACTTTATTGGAAGGCGGTTTTACAGTGAGAACAACCAATATCAATGACGATTTTGACGCTGCAGTGGAAGTGGAAAATTTTAAATGGGCCGACCTTATTATTTATCACACGCCCATTTGGTGGTTTCAAGTTCCCAATCGCTTAAAGAAATACATAGACGAAGTATTTACAGCAGGCCACAATAACGGAATTTATGCCAGCGACGGACGAAGCAGAAAAAATCCGGATATCAATTACGGTACCGGTGGATTGATGCAAGGAAAAAAATATATGGTTACCTCTTCGTGGAATGCACCGGAAACGGCTTTTACTATAGAGGGAGAGTTTTTTGACCAACACGATGTTGACCAAGGTGTATTATTTGGGTTTCACAAAATGAATCAGTTTGCGGGTATGACGCGAATGGAAGGCTTCCACTTTCACGATTTAGAGAAAAATGCAACGGCAGCACGATTGGAAAATTACCGCATTCAATATATCCAACACCTTCAACAACAAGTGATAAAGCAACAGTAATTCACATGATCTATTTAACTGCAATTATAAAAGTAAAACCGGAGTATCGCACTGAACTTACTACAGTTCTAAAAAACATGGTAAACAAAACCAAAAAGGAAACCGCTTGCATACAATATGATTTGCATCAGGGATTGGCAGATTCGAACACTTTTGTTTTCTATGAGATATGGAAAGACCAAGAGGGCCTGGATGCACACAATCAACAAGACTATATACGGGAATTCGGGCTTTTAGCCTCCGAAAAGTTGAGCGAAACCCCGCAATTATATCTAACAAATAAGTTATAAGTTTAATCGGATTTACTGTACTATATTTCCTATGGTACAGTAATCTAACCGACAATAAATCACAATTAACAACTGTAGTCCGACTTGGAGTATAGCAATATGGTTAACTGTTTTTTCACGTTTATCTGAACCATTTCAATTTTGATACGGAAAAGGGATTTTGAAAATTACTGCTAAAAACCCTATCTTTCGCTCATGGACAATCTCAATTACTTAATCACGCGTAAGCCAACAAACGAGCTGCTAAAAAAACAGATTGCGTATTATTATTTCCATGCGTCTAGTAACGAAGCCACTAATGGCGAAACCAGAACATTTGTCATAGAAGCCGTAGGTAAGCATCAACTTCACGCTACAATAGATTGGTGTAGTAGTCCTCTTTTGACCACAATTATCACTTCCGATGAAAATAAAAAAATAGTTGTGGACCTAGATGGTGACTTCTCTAAAAACTGGTCGTATTTCTTTTATAGCGGTTTTAGTATTTTAATACTTGACTTTATTTTAAGTAAAACACTCCACTTTCCTTACGCCCTTGTGCTAATGGTCTTTCCTTTACTTTTTATGTTCTATTTGTTGGTATTTAAACAAAAAATAGCCTTGCAATTAAGTGAAATTGTTAACCTCTAATTTTATATAAAATGCTGAAAATCGGATTTATTATTATAACTTATTTAATTAAGTTATTAATTTTGTTTTTTACTTATTAAAAAACTTTTCAATCTATATACGTAGTCTTTAAACAACGTCCTCTGGGTTCATCGCCTTCATAAAGTACAATTTCCGAATGTAAAAACTGTGCTGCTTCAGCAGAATCTTTTACTTTGGTAGCACTGCGTGCGAGCATCGCCGATTCAAAGGCTGTTAATACACTGTTTCTTATTCCTTGTGTTCTCCACGGATTAAAAATTCCGCATCCCTTAGATATCCCGCGGGCCAGCATCAGGGCATCGAGTAAGGCTTGATTGGCGCCTTGACCTTTAAAAGGACTCATCGGATGCGCAGCATCACCAATTAAAGTGACCGCTCCGGCATGAGCTAAACTTTGCGGTTGCAACAATTCGCGATCGTATACGGGATAACCCGATACCTGCGCTGCGTCAGTTGCTTCCATAATTTGCGGTATGGGAGCGTGCCATAGCGTTCTTCTGCAAGCTTCTTCCTTAAGCGCTTGAGATCCTTTTGCACTCAACATTTTAGCCTCCATTTCAGTCATCGGAAAACTGAGTTGCCACATAATTGTATCGGCATTGTAGGGCATCATATAAATTCGTTCGTTTCCGTTGGCCGTTTGAAATACCGTAGCCGAATCCAATAAAGAACTTTCGACTCCATCTAGTGCTGCTAAAGGGCAAATCCCCAAAATAACAATACATCCCAAATAACGCAAAGAATCATTGTTCTCGTCCATCAGCAATCGGCGCACTGAACTGCGAATACCATCGGCTCCAACTACCAGATCAGCTTTAAACTGCTTGAATTCCCCATCGACACGAAAAGTCATACCGACACCTGAGTCGCTCTGCTTCAAATCGATTAATTGGTGTCCCCAATTCACAAACTGCTGTCCTCCGAGTTGTTCTAAAAGAGCCAAACGCAAAGCTTGTCGTGCAATATGTATATTGGTTCGTTTTGAAGTAGATTTAAGGGCCGAATTCATCCATTTCCGAACTCCCCATTCCCCTATTACTTTACCTGAAGTGGTGTGTACTAGATGTCGCGTAGAAACCACCCCTTCCTTTAATGAAAAAAGCCCCAATCCCTCTATGGCTTTGCTTGCTTGTTGCAACGTAAGTCCATAACCTTGAGAACGCGCGCTAAAATCGTGGTCGCGCTCGAAAAGTGTAAAGGGAATTCCCCGGTGTAAACAAGCTACTGCAAGTGCCACCCCGCCTATACCGCCACCAATTATGGCAATATGTGGATGGTTTTGTATATCTGCCAAAGGAAAAACAGCAGTCGAAAGCAAACCCGATCCACCACATTGTTCACAATCATATTGATGTCCCTTTGGACGTACGGGTTCGGTCTGTTCTCCAGGGTTTTTTATAAACGCATCGAGCAACAATTCATATTCGCGTCGAGCCTTTGTACTGAGTTTACGGCTTTTTTTTCCACGCCCCAAACAGGTCTCACACATCCTCCATTTCAATG
This sequence comes from Flavobacterium sp. NKUCC04_CG, assembly GCF_019345525.1. GTDB lineage: Bacteria > Bacteroidota > Bacteroidia > Flavobacteriales > Flavobacteriaceae > Flavobacterium. Next base: position 287,049 of record NZ_JAHKRA010000002.1, read on the forward strand.
CTTCTGCTTTTTTCATCAACTCCAAATTAATGCCATGAAGACATCTAAAAAATTATTATTTTTTGAGTATTCCCTTTTCTACGCTATAGTCAATTAAATGCTCTGCATATTTCCAAATTGCAGTGGAGCCCTCGCCAATAACTTTCTTTTTCTCCATTACCTTATCATAACTTACATCAAATTCTTTCCAAGTTCCACCATTATTAGAGATGTTTTGCAATAAGGGTTCTAAACGGTCCATTGCTTTGGCAAACTTGGCCTCCGCTGTATTTCCAGCCTCGAATTCTTCCCAAACAGCTATCAATTCCACGGCTTGTGCTTGAGGTAATAATCCGAAAATTCGCTGTGCAGCCAACCTTTCTGCATCGGTATTGGTATGGTTGTTTACGGTGTCGTAAATAAAAGTATCTCCCGCATCAATCTCCACAATATCGTGTATCAATACCATCTTCACCACTTTTAAAACATCAATATCCTCATTGGAATGCTCCGCCAATACCATTGCCATAAGCGCCAAATGCCAGCTGTGTTCGGCATCGTTTTCATTGCGATCACTATGAAATAATTTGGTTTTACGTTGGATGTATTTGACTTTGTCAATTTCCTTTATAAAGTCTAACTGTTTTAAAAGCTTTTCCGAAAACATGGCTATAGCATAAAAATTACCTTACAAAAATAAGGTTTTTTAAATGATGAAGGAGAAGTTAAAAATGCGGATATATTTTTAGTTGCTAACGAAAGACATCGTTAAACGAATTAACTATTGGATTATTATACTAGGTAAAAGCTACTATACGATCAACCGATTTATTTTTCAAAAAACAAAGCAATCGGCATGTACGGGTATATTCCAGTTAACTATTTGTTTGACTTAAAAACCGGAAAAGTAATATTTGGGCTTACCGACGAGTTACTCCATCAGTAAAAAAGATCTGATTTTTTTAACTACGAGTACATCATTTTTAAAAAACGGCTAGGATTAATCTGTACCTGATTGATTTACTCTAGCGCTTCGGTATTTATTAATAAAAAGTATTGTATTCATTAGGAAAAAGTTAGCTCAAAACACCAATAAATTGATTTCATCCTTTTATTTTTGGCACGATTACTGAAATAAGCACTTTACAACTAACCAAAATAAAACATGAAAAAAACTTTTACACTGATAGCCATTTTTTCTGCAGCAATTTTGTTTGCACAAGAGGCAGGCAAAAAAGGCGAATTATTAAAAAACGAAGCCGGTACTAAAGAGTTACAAAGAACGGTGTCGCCATCACGAAACAATTCGAAGGACAACTCTAGTGGTAGAACCACCCCCGCGGAAAATAATTCCAATAGAACCGTTTCACGGGCACCAAATCGCGACCGAGAAGTAACACCGCGTTACAATTGGAATCAGAATTACGGTTATGCGGAGGTTTTTTTAAGAATTCCGGAAGGCGGTGCTTTCACGGTTGAAATCGGTAATCAATCCATCAGTAATGCATCGGGGAAATTTCGATTTTTTGATTTGAACTCTGGAAAAATGTCTATTTCCATATACGAAGATGGTTATTTGCTATACCGCAGTCAAATTCAGGTTCGCAACGACAGTCGTATCGTTTTGGACTACTTTACCAATTTCGGATTATACTTACTCGATTCCTACCCTATAAAAGGGCAACAATACGGTTTTAACCAATGGGATGATGTTTGGAACAATCCTTACGACAACGGAAATTGGGGTTCTGAAAACAGCAGTTCTACTCCTGTAATGAGCAATCACTCTTTTGAAAACTTCTTACAAAATCTTAAGAAAAATGCGAATTTTGACAAGGATAAATTGGCCTTTATAAAACAACAAAGCACCTTGAACCTGTTTACTTCTCAGCAAATAAAGTCCTTGCTTAAGACATTTAGTTTCGATGAACAAAAGGTTGAAGCTGGTAAAATTCTATATCCGCGCTGTGCCGATAAAACAAATTTCTACGTGGTGTATGAGAGTTTTGACTTTGAGCGAGGTAAAAGAGATTTGATGAACTATATTGCCAATATGCGTTAATAGCATTGCCTTTGTTTTATTATATATAGCAACGAGAAGCAGTAAAGAATTTTGATTCAACAATCTTTTTTCTTAAACAAACGCTTTATAAAACGAAAAAAGAGACCTTTTTTCAAGGTCTCTTTTTATTGAGTGTTTTTACAAAAGTAATGAAGTTCAATACATTCCTTTTACGGAATGAGTACAGCACGACCTTTTAATTTTCCCTGTCGCATTTTATCGTAAACTTCCAATACTTGTTCTAAAGGAAATTTTTCGATTTCGATATGTATTTTACCTTGTCTAGCCAAACCAACTACTTCGACCAATTCTGCTTGAGATCCCCAATAAGGCAAGCTTACACTTGTTCCAAATGGTATTTTCCCCGAAGCCACAGCCAAGGACCCACCTCCTAAACCTACTATGGTTAAATCACCATGTAGCGCAATGACTTGAGCTCCCAAATCCATAGTAGAAGGAGCTCCTACAAAATCGAGTACTACTTTGGCTTTTTTAATTCCGGTAATTTTTATAATTTGTTGTGCCGCGTCCGTGTCTTTAGAATTAACTACGTAGTTCGCACCGAGTTTTTTAGCGAAATCCAGCTTTTCTGCCGATATATCACAAGCGATAACCGTTGCTCCTGTCGTTGCTTTTAAAATCTGTAAGGCCGTATGCCCCAACCCACCAATTCCAATAACCACAACAAATTCATCGGGTGTTAATTTATTTAATGATCGTTTAATAGCGGAATAGGGTGTCAATGCTGCATCGGTTAACGGTGCCGCCAATACAGGATCAAGATCGTATATCGGAACTAACAAACGCGAAGAGGGAACCAACATATATTCAGCCATCCCTCCATCAAGTCCTAAGCCTCCTCCGAAAGCTCTTTCCGATTGATGGTCGCAATAATTCTCAAAAGATTGTTGACAAGGCTTACAATGTCCGCAACCCCAAGGTCCGTAAACCAAAACCGCATCTCCCTTTTTATAGCCCGTTACACTATCACCCAATTCTTCAATATAACCCGCGTTCTCGTGCCCTAAAGTAAAAGGAGCTGCTACTGTTCCGTGATCAATTACATGCAAATCGGAATGACAGACGCCCGCTCCAGCTATTTTTATCAATACCTGATCACCAACAGGTTTGGGTTTTATCGCATCTTTAACTAATTCCACATGATTGACCCCTAAATAACGTACTGCTCTCATAATTCTTAGCGTTTTTAATTTATATCATTAAATTACGAAAAAAAAATTGTTTTCAATAAACAAAAACGTTATTTATATGTTACAAAATACTTAAAATCAAGTTTTTATACAAACATTTAACTTCAAAAAATAGTTTTTATTACTCATAACTCCAACCACCCTTTACGATTGATTTATGCAATCATTTAAATTTTATTTTACCAAAATCTTTTGAGTGACTTTATGTCCATCGTAGTCCAGTAAGGCCAATATATATTGTCCGGAAGCTAAATGTGCCAAGCTGACCTCTTGCAATTGGATATGTCCCTTGGCTACTATACGCGCTTGCAAGTCGTAAACCTCATAATACTTCCATAACCTATCCGATTGCCAATATACTTTATCGCTAGTCGGATTCGGATAGAGCACCACTTCTTCTATGGTTTTAAAGGTGGGAGTACTCATGTTTTCTCCACAATTCCAGGCCGCCAATTTGGCTACAAAAAAATCGGGGATACCGGAATAAAAAATAGGCGTCATCCGCGGTACATGCGGATCATCTACAAATAAACTACCGCTAAAGTGCCCGCCCACCAAAATGTTCTGATCCCGGTCCACAGCAATAGCCGTTAAACCGTCGTGATAACCCGAAGGCCCTTTGATGCGGTGCAACGCATTGCAATGACCGGTGATTTTGTCAAACCGACCCACATAGGGATCTGGTAAATAACCGTCATTGGGTATCATTCCCGATGCTATAGTCCCCCAAAGTTCGGTATCCATCGTAATTCCAGCCACCACTTCGCTAGCCGTAAAAGCCAAAGCACGAGCCGATGAATACACACTGGTAGTACTACTTAAACTCTTTGCCGCTGTTCCCCAAAGCAATTGTCCTTTGGTATTCAGTTTTAGAATATAGGGAAGTACATCTCCATTGACCTCTGGAAACTCCAATCCAACAAAGGAATTGACATACGGGAGGTCATTAAATTTCGCAGATCCCATACCCGATAGATATACATTAGATTGCTCATCGGTTTTTATTTCTGCCAAGATACCCCCAGCCATATCGTGACTCCACAGTTTGTTTCCCGCTTTGTCCAAAGCCAAAACATACATCGACTTTAAGAGCACTTCATCGCCATATGAAATAACTTCGAAACTATCCCAACAAACTCCACCAATGTAATACCGCTCTATCAAAGGGTCGTAAGTAAATCGGACCCGCTCTATAGTTTGTAAATTCCTAAAATCCAAAAAGGTATGGGAAACGTAGTTCCCCTCGCTATCGTAACGAATGATATACCACTGGTAATGACGTTCTGGTTCGATTTCCGGAGCTTCAACGGTAATCTGCCCATCCAAATGAGTACCCGGCAAAAAACCGACAAACCAATGGGTGGTGCCGTTGGCCTCGGTATAGACATCGCCAATTTGACTTAATCCCAAAGCTCGAGTTACCTCGCCCTGTGGAAAACGGTGCCAAAGCAAACGCCCGTTATCCGCTTGGTATTTGGCTAAAACCATGGTTTTAAAATTCACATTGGGTATATCGGGGTCCAAACCCCGGCTATAGTCCATACGGACATCGTCGTCAAAATGAGGGGGTTCTTTAGTGTATTGAAAGGGTCCAAAAGGCAACATGGATTCAAAATTATCCACCAACATACCCACATACAAACCGCCGTTTGCGTCCAATCCCAAATTGTAGGCGTAATCCCAGGAATACCCCCCTATGCCCTTGGTCCACAACACCGTGCCCTCACAGTTGAGAGCCGCCAAAAAAACATCCGTATGTTGATTCCCGCCAAAAGGCCTGTTATACTCCTTTACGGGATTTCCATCAAATTGGGCATCGGGATACCCGATAACCCCCAACAGATAAACGTTGTTTTGCGCATCAATCTTAATATCCAATATGGTTTCAAACAATCGTCTATTGTACCAATAACTCTTATCCAGAATCATCCCGTAAGCTCCTCCGCCCTTTTTATGCCATTTCCAATGGTAGTCCTGGGCTAAACCGGGCACCGATAAAAACAAACTCAACAACAAAATCAATCCGTTGTCTCGTACCGATTTTTTAATTCGCAATCCGCATCGTTTGTACTGTGTTTCCATAATGTTCTATTTTATAAAAACACTGTAAAAACAGCAGCCTGGCCCACTGCTTTTACAGCGTTTTTGGGGTTAGTTTTTAATCAAAATCTGTTGGTAACTTCTGTGTCCATAGTTCCCGAAATTTTATTTCACCAAAATCTTTTGAGTGACTTTATGTCCGTCGTAGTCCAGTAAGGCCAATATATATTGTCCGGAAGCTAAATGCCCTAAGCTGACCTCTTGCAATTGGATATGTCCCTTGGCTACTATACGCGCTTGCAAGTCGTAAACCTCATAATACTTCCATAACCTATCCGATTGCCAATATACTTTATCGCTAGTCGGATTCGGATAGAGCACCACTTCTTCTATGGTTTTAAAGGTGGGAGTACTCATGTTTTCTCCACAATTCCAGGCCGCCAATTTGGCTACAAAAAAATCGGGGATACCGGAATAAAAAATAGGCGTCATCCGCGGTACATGCGGATCATCGACAAATAAACTGCCGCTAAAGTGCCCGCCCACCAAAATGTTCTGATCCCGGTCCACAGCAATAGCCGTTAAACCGTCGTGATAACCCGAAGGCCCTTTGATGCGGTGCAACGCATTGCAATGACCGGTGATTTTGTCAAACCGACCCACATAGGGATCTGGTAAATAACCGTCATTGGGTATCATTCCCGATGCTATAGTCCCCCAAAGTTCGGTATCCATCGTAATTCCAGCCACCACTTCGCTAGCGGTAAAAGCCAAAGCACGAGCCGATGAATAGGCACTGGTAGTACTACTTAAACTCTTTGCCGCTGTTCCCCAAAGCAATTGTCCTTTGGTATTCAGTTTTAAAACATAGGGAACGTTACCATTGGCATCTGGAAACTCCAATCCAACAAAGGAATTGACATTGGGCTGGTCATGGAAATTTGCCACTCCTCGACCCGATAGATATACATTAGACTGCTCATCGGTTTTTATTTCTGCCAAGATACCTCCATCCATATCGTGACTCCACAGTTTGTTTCCCGCTTTGTCCAAAGCCAAAACATACATTGATTGCATCAATTCATCATCTCCGTATGACACAATTTCTTCCGGGTCCAAACCCGTGCCACCAATGTAATACTGCTCTATCAAAGGGTCGTAAGTAAATCGGACCCGCTCTATAGTTTGTAAATTCCTAAAGTCCAAAAAGGTATGGGAAACGTAATTCCCCTCGCTATCGTAACGGATGATATACCACTGGTAATGACGTTCTGGTTCGATTTCCGGAGCTTCAACGGTAATCTGCCCATCCAAATGAGTACCCGGCAAAAAACCGACAAACCAATGGGTGGTGCCGTTGGCCTCGGTATAGACATCGCCAATTTGACTTAATCCCAAAGCTCGAATTACCTCGCCCTGTGGAAAACGGTGCCAAAGCAAACGCCCGTTATCCGCTTGGTATTTGGCCAAAACCATGGTTTTAAAATTCACATTGGGTATATCGGGGTCCAAACCCCGGCTATAGTCCATACGGACATCGTCGTCAAAATGAGGGGGTTCTTTAGTGTATTGAAAGGGACCAAAAGGCAACATGGATTCAAAATTATCCACCAACATACCCACATACAAACCGCCGTTTGCGTCCAATCCCAAATTGTAGGCGTAATCCCAGGAATACCCCCCTATGCCCTTGGTCCATAACACCGTGCCCTCACAGTTGAGAGCCGCCAAAAAAACATCCGTATGTTGATTGCCGCCAAAAGGCCTGTTATACTCCTTTACGGGATTTCCATCAAATTGGGCATCGGGATACCCGATAACCCCCAACAGATAAACGTTGTTTTGCGCATCAATCTTAATATCCAATATGGTTTCGAACAATCGTCTATTGTACCAATAACTCTTATCCAGAATCATCCCGTAAGCTCCTCCGCCCTTTTTATGCCATTTCCACTGGTAGTCCTGGGCTAAACCGGGCACCGATAAAAACAAACTCAACAACAAAATCAATCCGTTGTCTCGTACCGATTTTTTAATTCGCAATCCGCATCGTTTGTATTGTGTTTCCATAATGTTTTATTTTATAAAAACACTGTAAAAACAGCGGCCTGGCCCACTGCTTTTACAGCGTTTTTGGGGTTAGTTTTTAATCAAAATCTGTTGGTAACTTCTGTGTCCGTTGACATACAAAACCACCAAATATTTACCGCTAACCCAGTGGTCGGACGGTATCAGCAGGCTGCCTTTGGCCGAGGTTGCCGAACCGCTCCAATGCGCTTTGCCCAGCATATCAAACACCTGCACCCCTATATCCGCAGTAGGCGTTGTAAGACTGCTGTCGTAATACAACACCGTTGTACCCGACGTGGGGTTGGGCGTTAATTGGGCGGTGGCTCGCGGCACCTCGGTAGGAGAAACCTCAGTAGGCCTCCAAGAACCCCGAGTGCCAAAGTTTAAAGTGAACCTATAATAATCGCAAACCACTTTACCGTTGAGCCTTACCAAAACCTGGAGTGTTGTGCTGCTTTGATCGTAATGAGGGTCAAAGGGAATGAATTGCAAGCCTTCAATGCTGCGCTGCTCCCCCGGTGCTAAACCGATGTTTTGAGGTACAAAAACCCCTTCGCCTTCGGGATTTTCAAAGCTCAGTTGTACGTATTCATTCATATTATTACCCGCATCCACACCAAAGATTATAGCGGTATAAGGGTATTTCTCCCTTTTGTAGTTTTCGTGGCTTTTGACATAAATATCACATTTCCCACAATCTTGACTCGTTTTTACTACAACCAAGCCCC
>NZ_JAHKRA010000003.1 GCF_019345525.1 Flavobacterium sp. NKUCC04_CG
AAGAGTAAAACTCCTTTTATATGTTTCTTTTTTTTAACTCCGTTTCTCAAAGAACTTCTGCGGTAATGCGGGTGCAAAAGTAGCCCTTTTTTCTAGCTTTCCTAATCTTTTGGAAGTTTATTTTTGGTATTTATCGCGCTCTTTTCTTAACAGACTAATACCCCTTACTTTAGCTTTAGTGCAGATACTTAAAAAAGCGGATACGCGGATGGGCGGATAGGCGAATTCGCCTTTAAAGTGCTGTGGGTTTAAAATTGCTGTGCTCTGTTAACTATTCTTGAAGGCGGATACGCGGATGGGCAGATAGGCAAATTCGCTTGGAAGCTTGTGAATGCGGATACGCGGATGGGCAGATGGGCGAATTCGCTTTAAAGTGCTGTAGGTTTAAAATTGAGGTATGTAAATTAAAGGCACTCGCGAATCAGCGAATGGACGAATCAGCGAATAGGCTCATAAAAACCATACCTATATAATGAATGCGGATACGCGAATGGGCAGATAGGCGAATTTGCCTTAAAATGCTGTGGGTTTAAAATTGCAGTGTTTGGTTAACTATTCTTGAATCCGGATACGCGAATGGACGAATGGGCAAATGGGCTCCTCAAAACCACACCTATATATAAGGAATGCGAATACGCGGATGGGCGGATAGGCGAATTCGCTTTAAAGAGCTGTGAGTTTAAAATTGCTGTGTTTGGTTAACGATTCTTGCGGATACGCTAATAGGCAGATGGGCGAATTCGCTTTAAAATGCTGTGAGTTTAAAAATGCTTTATTTGGTTATTTATTCATGAATGCAGATACGCGAATGGGCAGATGGGCGAATTCGCTTTAAAGAGCTGTAGGTGTAAAATGGCCCTACCTGATTTACTATTCACAAATAGGCAAATAGACAAAATTCAAGAACATACCTTCACAAGCAATCTTAAAACACCTTAATCAAAACGCATGGCTTTAACTGGTGAAATTTTGGTAATTAAATAAGAAGGAATCAATAAAACCAAAAGGCAAATTAATACAACACCAGCGTTAAGCCAAAGCACATCGGTTAGTCGAAGTAATACTGGTGCCTCTTTAACATAATACAAATTGGGATCTAATTTGATTAGCCCAAAGTATTGTTGCGTCAATAGAAGTCCTATACCCAGTAGGTTTCCCCAAAACAAACCTATAAAAATTAAATAAGCTGCATTGTATAAAAAGATCTTCCGAATCGACCAATTCGTCGCTCCAAGTGCCTTTAAAACACCAATCATCTGTGTACGCTCTAAAATCAACACCAACAAAGCTACAATCATATTGATAGCAGCCACAACTACCATAATCACAAGAATTACAGCAATATTGAAATCAAACATTGCAATCCAGTTAAATATATTTCCGTACTTTTCAACGATAGTCTGACTATTTAACGTTGGAGGAAGCTCTAAATAAATGGCATCCCCTTTTTCTACAATACTATCAAAATCATTCAAAACAACTTCAAATCCACCCACTTCATCAGCATTCCAACGATTTAATCGTTGCACTTGTCTTAAATCACCTATAACAACATTAGAATCAAACTCCTGAAGACCAGAACTATATATACCTACAATTTCAAATTTACGGACATTAGGCAACTTATTCCCGGTTTCCTTTAAAAAATGGGTGGTTATTTTATCACCTAATTTCAATTCTAATCGATCGGCAACCAATTGAGAAACCAAAACTTCTTGACTCATTTCATTTCCGAATTGGGGTAATTTTCCCGATACCAAAAACTCTTCAATAGCCTGCCAGTTATAATTAGAGTCCACGCCTTTAAGCAAAACCCCTTCAAAGGCATTTTCCGTTCGAATAATACCCGCTTTAATCGCAAAAGGTTCAACCTTTTTAATCCCTGAAATATTTTTAAATTCGGGATAAAAGTCCTGATTTAATGAAATGGGTTGTAAACTTAAATCCGTTTCATTGGCATCATAATTGGTAATCACTATATGACCTGCGAAAGCAGAGATTTTATCTCTAATTTTGTGCTTTAATCCCAAACCAGTTGCCACAGAAATGAGCATCATAATAAGCCCCAATGCAATTGCTGTAATCGCAATTTTAATTATTGGAGCAGATATACTACTTTTATAGTTTTTAGTGGTAATTAACCTTTTGGCAATAAAATATTCTAATTTCAAGATCTTTATGGTATCAAATTCAATGTTCAAAAATACAGTTTTATTCCTATTAGTACTATTTGTTTCTTGTGGAAATTCAACAAATCAAGCAAATGCTTCAACAAGAATAACAGCATTATTATCAGAGCCGACCTTACGTATTGAAGTAGGAGCCGAAAGGATTGCAGATTACGTGCATTTACTAAAAGGAAAAAAAGTTGGAATATTAACCAATCAGACCGGAACCGTATCAACGTCTGACAGCAAAAAATTAGAATCTACTGTCGATTTCCTATTAAAAAACAAGGTCAATATTATTAAAGTTTACGCGCCTGAACACGGCTTTAGAGGTACGGCAAATGCCGGTGAACTCGTAAAAGACAGCAAAGATCCAAAAACCAACCTACCTATTATATCTTTATATGGTTCGAGCAAAAAACCTACTAAAGAACAACTGAAAGACGTCGAGGTTATGTTATTTGACCTGCAAGATGTAGGCGCTCGATTCTATACCTATATTTCTTCCTTACACTATCTGATGGAAGCCTGTGCAGAAAATGACATACCCGTAATTATTTTAGACCGTCCAAATCCCAACGGCTCTACCATTGATGGTCCCATTTTGGAAATGAAAAACAAAAGCTTTATTGGTATGCACCCCATTCCGGTTTTGCACGGTATGACAATAGGAGAATACGGTAACATGATTAACGGTGAAAAATGGCTTGCAAACGGCATCAAATGTCAACTAACAGTTATCTCATGTAATAACTATAATAGAAATACTCCATACGAATTACCCATTGCCCCATCGCCAAATCTTCCCAATATGCAAGCGATTAAACTCTATGTGAGTTTATGCTTTTTTGAAGGAACAAATGTCAGCTCAGGCAGAGGTACCGATTTACAATTTCAAATTTACGGTTCGCCCTATTTAAAAAACATGCCTTACTCCTTTACACCACAACCCAACGCCGCTTCAAAAGACCCAATGAACAAGGGGAAATTGTGTTTTGGCGAAAACCTAAGCCAATATGCAGTGAAACGCCCCTTAGATTTGCAATGGTTGTTAAAGGCTTATAAAAACAGTGAAAAACAAGACTCTTTTTTTATACCCTTTTTTACAAAACTTGCAGGAACCACTGCTTTACAAAAGCAGATAGAAATGGGATGGAGCGAGAGTGAAATCCGAGAAAGTTGGACTAATGGAATTCAAATATTTGAAGGAATGCGAAAACCGTATTTAATCTATAATTAATAAGTGTAATTTTACTTTTATTATTAGATATGTTTAAGATTAAACCCCAAAAGCCATTACAACGCCGGACCTTATTATTAATCAGCATTCCTGTTCTATTAATAACCGTAGGCGCGTTGTTTGTATTAGGTCATCTGATTACAAAAAACAGCGAAGACTTTAATAAAGACATCGCCAAGAAAGCCTTTTATAAAAAACAGAAAGCATTACACAATGAATTTATCCGATTAGACCAACAATTAAACATCTTACATGATTTAGTACAAACAGGAACTTCAGACGAAATCAAACAGAAATTGGACGTATTAAACGATATAGATAAAAACGCTCAATTAGTTGAAAGTAACTGGTTTTTGGATTACGACACCGAAGCACAGCCCGCCTATTCTTACGGGCATCCCAAAGAAATGGAGCATGCCGATATTTTAGACCAGTTGAACAGGCAAATTCAGAGACCTAAAAAGCTCGAACGCATCATTAGCTTTAACGACAGTTTACTTTGGGTAGTTATGGGGCAAATCCAATTGGAATCAGGTAGAAAAAGACAATATGGTTTTACTGTAAATTTACAAAAGCTTCACCAGTATCTTGCAAATATAGACGAAAGTAATACGAATTATGCTTATATTTTCACTCCAGACGGAACCTGTATTTTTCATCCAGAAATTGAAAAAATCGGTAAAAATGTATTCGATTTTGCTGGAATAAAACCCACAGACACCTTAATGGATCGATCTTTCAACAATCCTCCAGTAATCTTGTCTCAATATTTAAAAATGGAAGTAATCCACTTTGTAAGCCCATTCAAAACACGAAACTTCGAAGGCTACATCTGTGTCAACTACCCAAAAATTAACAGCGACGAATTAAATAATGAGGTAAAAAAATACACCTCCTTAATCTTTATCACCTCGGTCTCCTTAATCCTGTTTGTTTTTTACCTCTTTAACCAAGCCAATAAAAAAGCATACCGAGAACGAGAACTACTCGCAGTAGAAAACGAAAAATTCAACAAGGAAAAAGCCTTAACTCAACTACAACAGCTCAAAAACCAAATCAACCCACATTTCTTATTCAATTCATTGAATTCGTTGTATATGTTGATTGATTTAAACAAAGAAGACGCGAAGAATTTCACCTTAAATCTATCAAAAATCTATAGGTATTTAATTACTCCACCAGAAACAAACATGGTTCCCCTGCAAGATGAGCTCAACTTTGTTCATGAATACATCAGTTTACAAAAAAGTCGTTTTTCAGAAGAACTAAGGTTTGAACTAATTAGTGAATTTCAAGATATTACACCGTTATGCATCCCCTATTTAGCCCTACAAATTACCATCGAAAATGCCTTAAAACACAATATTGCAACTTTGGAACAACCCTTACTCATACAACTGTTAGTTCAACAAGATAAGGTCATTGTGACCAACAACTTACAAAAAAAACAAACCTCTTCTGACAGTGAAAGTTTTGGACTTAAGTACCTACAAACGATTTATCAATTTTACGAATGTGAATCCTTTAAAATAGAAATTAAAAACAATCATTTTGTCTGTACTTTACCCTTGATTAAATGTTAAAAAAAACCAGTCACTCCCTTATAAATCCCATTCACTCCTAAATATTTTCAGGATTTAAAAAATGACAATAGTTTTAAGGCGTATTAACTTTAACTTAACATGGGAATGAGTAAAAACACGGTGAGACTAAAAATCAAAACATTACTACTTTTAATGTTGGTTATGAATGTTACTGTAACCTTTGCACAGAAAAAAGATAAAAAAGCAAAAGAGGATAAAACAGAAAAAGATTCTACGTCAACAAAAGCAAAAAACTACAACGACCTCATTAAAAAAGGTAGTTATAAAAAAGGTATGTTCAATACTATCCAAGTCAAGACAGAAGTGTATTTTGAAATTCCAGATAGCTTGTTTGACCGTCAATTTCTGATTGTAAACAAACTATCTCAAGTTCCTCTACAAGTCAATGAAGCAGGAATTAATAAGGGAATGAACTATGAAAACAAATTAATTACCTTTCACAAAGACACTTTAGCCAATAAAATTTGGGTAAAAACCTTAGTTCCAAGAGTGTCTTCACCTGCGGAAGATGCTATCACACAGTCGGTAAAGAACAACTTTGCCGAATCGATTATTGAGGTATTTGACATTGAAGCCAAAAACAACGATTCCACCTCAGTAGTGATTAAGGTTAATAAAGTTTTTGACGGTAACCAAAAAAGCTTTAACGATGTATTGAGCAATTTGGGTTTAGGAGGTTCAGTAAAATCGAACTTATCCTATATTGAAGCCGTAAAAACCTTTCCTGAAAACATGGTCATAAAATCTCAGCTAACCACTTCAGTAAATGAGGGCGGTTCTGATTTAGCCGTAACTTTGGGAATAACAACGAATATCGTTCTACTTTCAAAAACGCCAATGCAACCGCGATTTTCCGACAAACGCATTGGGTATTTCACTGAAAAGCATTGGTATTTTAACGACCAGCAGCATGCGATGGAAGAAAAGGAAATCATTACGCGATGGCGTTTAGAGCCCAAATCTGAGGATATAGAGAAATACCTTAAGGGTGACTTGGTGGAGCCCAAAAAACCAATAGTATATTATATCGATCCTGCAACACCAAAACAATGGCGTCAAAAAATCATCGATGGTGTTCACGATTGGCAGGCTGCTTTTGAGGAAGCCGGATTTAAAAATGCTATTATAGCCAAAGAACCTACCGAAGCCGATTTAGATTTTGACATAGACGATGTTCGCTATTCTGTTATAACTTACGCTGCATCACCGAAAGCAAATGCAATGGGGCCATCCGTTGTGGACCCTAGAAGTGGCGAAATCATCGAAGCCGATATTATCTGGTGGCATAATGTAATGACTTCATTACAAAGCTGGATGCGCATACAGACCGGTCCTATTGACCCTAAAGCAAGAGGAAATAAATTTAGCGACGAACATATGGGGGAAGCCATTCGTTTTGTATCCTCTCATGAAGTTGGTCATACTTTTGGATTAAAACACAATATGGGGGCTTCATTTGCCTTTACAGTAGCTTCTTTAAGATCCAAAGAATTTACAGAAAGAATGGGTGGCACTGCTCCTTCCATAATGGACTATGCTCGTTATAACTACGTTGCACAACCCGAAGACAACATTACGGCAATTACCCCGAAAATCGGAATTTATGACAAATACGCTATAGATTGGGGATACCGTTGGTACCCAACAATGGAACAAGAGAAAACCGCTTTACGACAATTGCTTGTTCAGCATCAAGACGATCCTTTGTACTTTTATGGCGAACAACAAGGTTTATCCAATACAATCGATCCCCGATCACAGTCGGAAGACTTGGGAAATGATGCTGTTTTAGCAAGTGAATACGGCGTAAAAAACTTACAACGCGTAATTGAAAATCTGACCAATTGGACTGCAGAAGATGGTGAATCGTATTACGAAACCGGTAAACTCTATATTGGAACTATCGGACAATGGCAAATGTATAACAAGCATGTTTTGGCCAATATTGGTGGAATTTATTTAAATAACACGGTATTTGGAGATGGTAAAAAAGCTTATGAAGCCGTGCCGGTTGCCATGCAAAAAAAAGCGACTCAATACTTAATTAATCAAGTAATTCACTTACCAAAATGGTTGTTTTTTAATGAAGTATTAGAAAAAACATATCCGCTTAAAGACTCCCCAGTAGGTCCATTTGAATACTCTCCTTATACCTTGGCTCGAGAATTACAATATTCCGTAATCTACGAAATGTTTATGGACGATCGTCTTTTGCGTATGACAGAAAATGAATTAATACAGACAGAACTAAGCAAGGAAGACTTTTATAGTGTATCTGATCTATTTAAAGCTATAAATGGTGCCATTTTTGGTACAACTAATAAAGGTAAGTCTTTAAGTATTCTAGAAAGGATGACACAAAAGAATTATGTAGATGCTTTAATTATATCTACAAACAAATTATTTGAAAAAACATCAAAAAGCACCGTTCAACTTGATCAAACCTTGAGAATACCCGCTCTATGTAATCATATTGACAGTGACAAAATGTTGAGAAACATCAATTATTCATCGATGAAGCGCGTTTCTGAAATCACTACTTATAAAAAAGCAGAGCTTGCGAAAATTCTCAAACTGGTAACTAAAAAGAAAAACTCTGGAGATACTGCTACACGTGCACACTACCGCGATTTAGTAAGCAGAATTGAAGAAGCATTAAACATATAATAAAAAACGACATGAAAAAAACACTTCTAATATTCACCCTTCTCTTATTCTCCATGAGTTATGCTCAAGAGAAAAGAACCATTACCGGCTTCGTGCAAGATGCTGCCGACAAACTTAGTTTGCCGGGTGCTTCTGTTGTCGTAGAAACACAATCGGTTTCCAATTCAACCGATCAAAAAGGAGTCATTCAAAGTACTAGTATTGGTACGGTTACCGATATTGACGGTAATTTTAGTTTGGAAATTCCCAAAAGCGTTAAAGCAATCCGTATCAGTTATATGGGATATGACTCTAGGCTAATTAACTTAACACCGAAATCCCACTATATTGTAGGACTTTCTACCGATAGCAACATGATGACAGAAGTAGTCGTAACGGGCTACCAAACCATTGAAAAAAGAAAACTTACCTCGGCCGTTGGTCAAGTTAGTATGGAAGACATCAAGCAAGTTGGTGTTGCCAGTGTCGATCAATTATTATCGGGTCAAATTGCCGGAGTTGCTGTATCTACCCCTACTGGAGCACCAGGAGCACCCGCAAAGATTAGAATTCGTGGAACGGCTTCTTTATCAGGTCCACAAGACCCTCTTTGGGTTGTTGATGGTATGCCTTTAGAAGGTAACGACATTCCCAATTTTAACGACAAAGAAAATCTCGATCAATTGCAAAACTTCTCTATCGCAGGATTAAATCCAGACGATATTTTAGATATTACCATCTTAAAAGATGCTGCCGCAACGGCTATTTACGGAGCTAGAGCCGCAAATGGGGTTATTTCGATTACAACTAAAAGAGGTAAAAAAGGTGATATGAAAGTCAATTTCACCGCAAACACCTTTATCACTCAGAAACCGGATTTCTCCAAATTAAATTTGATGAATGCCAATGAAAAAGTAGATTTTGAATTGATGTTAGCAGGTCGTTCCGACTTAAACTATAGAACTGATAAAGGAGAAATCTCTAGAATATTAAATGCTAGTGGCGAATTGGAACTATTTAGACAAAATGGTTTTGGATCATTAAGTCCTACAACACAACAAAACATCAATAACCTTAGAAGAAATCAAACCGATTGGGGAGATGCAATATATCAAACTGCCATTAATAAACAATACGGTTTGAGTTTATCTGGTGGTGGTGATCGTTCCGATTACTACTTTTCTTTAGGTTACTACGACGAAGAAGGAGCAACTATAGGAACGGGTTTTGAAAGGTATAACTTAACCTTAAAAAACAATTTTCAGGTTAGCGATAAATTAAAAGTAGGTGTTGGATTATTTGGGACACAGGTCAATAAAAAATCTTATGTATCCGATACTGATGCAGCAATAAACCCTTCTAATTACTCTAGAAATGTCAACCCCTATCTAACGCCTTACAACGCCGATGGTAGTTTTAATTACGACAAAGATATCGATGGATATAGCGATCGTTATATTCCTTTCAATCTATTTGAAGAAAGAGAAAACACTTCATACGATTTAAAAAACAACGCTTTGAAAGCTATCATCGACGTTAATTACGACATTACAGACGATTTAAAATTCACCTCGCAATTGGGGCTACAGCTCGACAATAACGATACGGAAAAATACACCGGAAAAGAGAGCTATTTCACTAGAAAAGAACGCGAAAAAACCCGTCGTTATAAAGACGGTGGTTACTATTATTTCTTACCTGAAGGAGGTATAATCCAGAACTGGAAACAAGATTTTTTTCAATATAATTGGAAAACGCAACTTACCTACAACACCATCATCAAAGATTTACATGAAATTGATGTTATGGCGGGTACCGAGATTAGAAAAACGGATAGCAAATTACTCATGACCAAAGGTTTTGGATACGACCCAAAGACCTTGACTACGAAGCCGATTATGTTTCCAAATGAAGAAATCTCTAGAGAAAAAGAATACGAAAGCTATAAAAAGACGCACTTAGAGAACTCATTTGCTTCATTTTTTGCCACAGCAGCCTATACGTATGACCGTAAATACACTTTCTTTGGTAGTGTACGTTACGACGGTTCCAACCTATTTGGCGTTGATCCTAAGTATAAATATTTACCGTTGTGGTCTGCATCGGCTTCTTGGTTGGTTTCCAACGAAAAGTTTATGGAAGACTTGACTTTTGTATCTAACTTACGCCTAAGAGCTTCTTACGGCTTACAAGGAAACATCGATAAAAACACCTCCCCTTTTGTAGTTGGAGAATACAAACAAGTTTCGATATTACCAGGACATTCTGAAACAAATATTCAAGTATTAAATCCGCCAAACAACAAATTAAGGTGGGAGAAAACGACCAACAGCAATTTTGGTTTTGATTTAGGAATGTTCCAAAACAGAGTAAGTGTTGCTGTGGATGTTTATGATAGAAACAGTACCGATTTGATTGGGCTACGCGAATTGCCATTGGAAAATGGTTTTGAATTTACCAATATGAACTGGGCACAAATATCTAATAAAGGATATGAAATTTCAATTTCAACTAGAAATATTGACCGCCCTAATTTCAAATGGAGTACCAACTTTAACTTTGCGCATAACAAAAGTAAAATTGATCGTGTAGAAACGAGAAATTCTAGCTTCCTTCCATCAGGCCAAGGAAATGCTATTAATGCCGTTTATGGGTTAAAAACCGCAGGATTAGATGAGCATGGAAATATCTTATTTTGGAAAGATGGTGAAAAAGTTGGTGCTAAAGACTTTTTTCAATTATACGATGCATTTGAAGAAATTATGCCTGGTGAATTCTCCAAATCGAATTTGACCAATGAAGAGTTTAGAAATCTATTTACGGTTATCGGTGATAAAGATCCCAAATTCACAGGAGGAATTATCAATAATTTTGTGATTAACAATTTCGATATTAATATTTCTGCTGCCTTTAATATTAAGCAAACAGTAGTTAGAAATCCACCTTACAACAGTGCTTTAATTGACCGTGGTCAAAACTATACTACAGACGTATTAAATGCTTGGTCACCTAGTAACCCACAAGGTAATTTGCCGGCTATAAGTAGTCCAACTTCTGGTAATGAAGACGATTGGATGGCTCATCAATGGTTTGCAATTTCCGATGTATCTAATAGCTACAAGTATTTAGACATTTGGGCAAAAGAAATGAGCTATATCAGAATTAGTAGTATTCGATTGGGCTATACTTTTCCAAAAGCCTTAACCGATGCTCTAAAAATTCAAAATGCAAGAATAAGCTTGGAAGGTAGAAACCTATTGGTTTTTGGAACGGATTATTCTGGATATTTTGATCCAGAAACTTACGGTAGCATTTATGCACAACCGATTTCTAAATCATTTACAATAGGCCTAAACTTCACATTTTAATCAACAAGAACCACTACCATGAAAAAAATATTCATATTCATTAGTTGTCTAACTCTCAGCCTTGGTGCTGCGAGTTGTGACCGTTTTTTAGACATAGAGCCAGAGGGAATGGTAATTCCTAAAACTCCAGAAGACTTTAGAGGGTTGATGACTTCCGCTTATTCTACGTATCCCAGACACAAAGCCTTGACAGCCTTGCGTACAGATGAGTTAAACCTCGATGTGGAAGCTTATGATTTTAAAACGTACAGAGAGATTTTTATGTGGCAAGATTTGTCTCTGGACAACAATACCACAGCTTTCCCTTGGCAACAATTTTACACTTCTATTTTTTATGTAAATCACGTAATTAATGAAGGTGCTAAGATACTTCCGAGCTCAACGGAAAAGGACCAAATGTTAGGCGAAGCATATGCCTTGAGAGCGTATGCCTTTTTTGATTTAGTCAACTTATACGCTAAACCTTATAATATTACAACCTCTCAAACAGACAAAGCCATTCCCTTAGCTCTAGAATTAGACCTGGAACTGGTATTACAACCCGAAACTACGCAAAAGGTTTATGATCAAATACACAACGACCTCGATAAGGCAAAAGGTTTATTACAACTAAACAGTCAAGAAAAAGGTTTAAACTACCGTTTTTCAAAAGCGGCTTTATATGCCTTTGAAGCACGAGTTTATTTATATGAAGAAAAATGGGATCAAGCCCTTCAAAGTACGGAACAAGCTTTGGTTTATAAAAGCGCCTTACAAGATTTGAATACTGTCAACACACTTCCCAATTTATTTACTTCTACCGAATCTATCTTAGCCTTAGAAGACACCTATTACAGCCAAGTAAAAAACGCCACTTTTGCTTCTGTAGAATTACTCGCTGCCTTTGACGTCGAAAACGACTTAAGGTACCCGCTGTACTTCGAGAAGTCCGATGATAAAATGATGGTAATTAAAGCGGGACAACAAGAGCTAAAAGTAAGTTTACGAACTGCTGAACTCTATTTTATCAAAGCCGAAGCTTCGGTAAAACTAAACCGTATGGAAGAAGCAAAAAACAGTATAAAACTGCTGATTAAAAACCGATATAAAACCATAGTTGTTGCAGAACTAGGTGATCAAATCGATGCGATGAGCCCAGAAGCACTTTTAGCATTTATAGAAAAGGAGCGCTTTAAAGAATTTGCTTTAGAAGGACAACGTTGGTTTGATTTAAGAAGAATGAATCAAAAACGAATAGTACATAAAGTAGAAGGCAAAGAATACATTTTATTGGATAAGGATCCTAGATATACCTTACCTTATCCGAGAAATGCTCGACTCAACAACCCCAATTTATAAGTAGCCCCCCGAACCGTTTAAGATTTATTCTTAGACGGTTCTTTTTTTTGTACTTTTACATAAAAATGAAAGTTGCTATTGTAGAAGATGAACTTTTGGCGGCTACTTATCTAAAATCACTTTTAGAAAAGCAGTCTTTTATTTCCATTAAGGAAATCGTCGTTTTACGATCCGTACAACAATCCTTGAATTTTTTTAAAGATCAAAGCGTCGATTTAATCTTTATGGATATTCATTTAGGAGATGGTAAGAGTTTTGAAATCTTTGAGCAATTGACCATTACTGCTCCCATAATTTTTATAACGGCCTACGACACCTATGCCTTAAAGGTATTCAAACAATTTACTATAGATTATATATTAAAACCGTTTGAGGAAGCCGCCTTGCACCAAGCCTTACGGAAATTCACTTCTTTAGCTCTAAAATTAGAAAACACCCATACCTTAGACTCTATAGTCGCCATAAATAACGCTAGTGAAACCGGCATTAAGAATCGGTTTCTGGTTACCCATGGATATAAATTAAAATCGATTATCAGCAGCGACATAGCCTATTTTGAAGGTTCGGGAAAACACCTCTTTCTATATACCCGCGATGGGAATAGCTATATTTACAACGACACTATTAAAGACATTATAGCAAAACTCGATGAAACCAAATTTTTTAAGGTTAATCGCAAGTTTATTGTGCACATTGACTCCATAGGAGAAATCATCAAACACAGCAGTCAGCGAATAGAACTTATATTAACGCCAACTCCGGTATCCAATTCACCTATTTTGGTAAGTAAAAGTCAAATTAACGAATTAAAAATCTGGTTAAATCAGTAAGTTGACAGTAGTTTAAAAGCTCTATTTTTAAAATGTTAGTTTTGTCTTAAATCAAATTATAAGTCATTATATTTATTATATTTGAAAAAAGAATATAACCAAAATTGCCAAATTATGAAATACGTGGATAGAATAGCCGCCTTTATTGAAAGAATGCTTGATCTTTTTGATCTGGTTAAAGGCTATATAGAAGATGCGCTAAGCTTTTTTGAAAAACTCAAAGAGTTGGTACTCGAATTGTTAGAATATATCAAAGTTCAATTTGACCAGCTGACCAACGATGAAAACGAAGAATTGCGTGACGAAGAAATAGAACAGCTTTTAGAACAGGAACACTTTTTTATCTAAACCTATATATAAAATGCCTTTACTACAAAGGCATTTTCTTTTTTAGTTCTTCGACCACCTTATAAGCTGCGGGACAAATCGCAACATTTTGCAAAGTGAGGTTTGCTATTTGCTGGAATTTCTTTCGATCGGTATGTGGAAATTCTCTACAAGCCTTCGGTCTCACTTCATAAATCATACAATAGTTTTCGTGATCTAAAAACGTACAAGGCACGGTTTGCAACACATAATCCTGATCCTCGTCTATGCGCAAATACTGATTGATAAAAACTTGAGGTTTGAGTTTTAAATGTTTTGAAATACGTTCAATATCTGCCGACGTAAATAGCGGTCCGGTTGTTTTACAACAATTTCCACAAGACAAACAATCCGTTTTTTTAAAAACAGCGGTATGAATCTCTTCCATTTGATAATCTAAATTCTTAGGAGTCTTCTTTTTTAGCTTATCAAAATACTTTTTATTCTCTATATGTTTATCTTTGGCAAGCTTAGGAAGCTCTTTTAAAAATTGTTCCATTTACTGTAATTAGGGTACAAATTTACACATTCTTAAAAGCAACAAACACTTTTATATTTAAAATAGATGAAAGATTTATTTGGACAAGCCATTTTGGATTATCAAGTTAACAATAGCCCGGAAAACCTCTTTACTGAAACCGATATCACCGAAACTGATGAAATGGAAGTGAGCTATCTGTTTAGAACTTATCAAGACATGCCTAAATTGGAACAGAAGGCCCTAGACATGAGTTCTGGTAAAGTTCTTGATATTGGTTGTGGCGCCGGAAGTCATAGCTTAGAGTTGCTTAAAAAAGGTTTAGACGTTACCGCTATCGACTGGTCGCCTGCAGCAATTGAAGCCTGTAAATTAAGGGGAATCACTAAAGCGGTCTGTATCGACCTATTGGATTATAAAGAAGGGCCCTTCGACACCTTATTACTACTTATGAATGGAACGGGTATTTTTGGAAAATTGAACCGTATAACTACCTATCTTTCCAAACTAAAATCACTTCTCGCCCCAGGAGGACAAATCCTTATAGACAGCAGCGATTTAATCTATATGTTTGACGAAGATGAAGATGGAGGTAAATGGATTCCTCAAAACAAAGATTATTACGGCGAACTGGAATTTACGGTGACCTACAAAGGACAGACAGAAGATGTATTTGACTGGCTCTACCTTGATTATAATACACTTCAAAATGCAGCACATGCCAACGGTTTACAATGCGAATTAATTCACGAAGGCAAGCATTATGATTATTTGGCCAAATTATATATATAGTAATCCATGCCTAAGAAATAAAAAAAGAGCTACCAATGGTAGCTCTTTTTTTATTTCACCTATGGGGTGCTTACTCCATATATTTCATCATAATTCCTTGAAGTCCCATACCCCACTCTTGACCAATAGCTTGTCCTTTTTCAAACAATACGTTGGTTTTTGAGCTTAACTTTTTTCCAGCTGGAGTTTCATAGAACTTTATAAATTCTTTTACATCTGCGTGAGTAAATTCAGTCATATACATGTCTGCCATTTTATCCATTAATCCATTTAAACTCGTTTTCAATTCCTTTTGAAAATCCGCTTTTTTAGCATCAGGGATATTGTCAACAATATCTTTAGTCAATAATTCAAATGTAGACATTTGACCACTTAACTCCATAAATTTTTTCATATCTCCTTTAAATGCAGCGTCTTGAGCAAAAGAAAATTGCGCTACACATATAAAGACCACAGAGAATAATAACTTTTTCATAAAAATCCTTTTATCGATTAAGCTGTAAATTTAACGCAATTTACGGAATATCCAAATATTTATGTGTTTGAAGTGATATTCTCCACTTCGGATTTTCTTTTACATATTCCACAATCAACGGCATCACTTCTTCGTGTTTACTCCATTCGGGTTGTAAAAACAAAATCGCACGATCATTCGTTAAAGCTGCTTGTTCTTCTGCAAATATAAAGTCGTGTTTATTATAAATAACAACCTTTAATTCGTGTGCATTTTGATAAACACTTTCTACGGGTAACTTTGTTTTTTTTGGAGACAAACAAATCCAATCCCAGGTTCCGGACAATGGATAAGCCCCTGAAGTTTCCATATTAACAATCATGCCTGCTTGTTTTAAAGCCAAAGTCAATGCATCCATATTCCAAGTCAAAGGTTCTCCACCAGTTACCACAGCTAATTTAGCCTGTTTAGAAGCACGTGCAACAATCTCTTCAATGGCTGTAGGCGGATGAAGTTCCGCGTCCCAACTCTCCTTTACATCACACCAATGACATCCTACATCACAACCGCCCACTCTTATAAAATAGGCTGCTGTTCCCGTATGAAACCCTTCCCCTTGAATGGTATAAAACTCTTCCATCAAAGGCAAAACAGTGCCATTTGCTACTTCTTTTTGTAAATCAACCTTTTGCATTCCTATAAAATTAATGTGCAAAGATAGTGCATTCGAATTTGATAGTTTCTTATAAAAAACAAAAAACTTGCTTCATATAAATGAAGCAAGTTTTTATGATTCTATGGTAAGATATTTTATTTTAAAGCCTTAATCGTTGATTTAGCAAAATCATTACTAGGATCTAACTGAAGAACCTTATTTAGATATTCAATCGCCTTATCATTTACATCCGTATTTGCATAATGAGCACCAATATGTGTATAAGCTTCGATTAAACCATCTTTATTTTCAGGTTTCGCCAATTCATTTTTATCTTGAATTGCTTTGATATAACCCAAATAATCTACCGTCATGATTTCACGTGACTCTGGAGTATCGATATATCTGTTTGAACGTGCTTTATAAAGGTAAGCTTCTTTTGTAATTGGTGATTTCGCAATCATTTTTGCAAAAGCATCATTAGCTTTATTTAATAGCGGTGCATCTGGAGCATCTTTACCCAAGATATAGTACGAATAACCTAAATAATAGTTGTCGTATATATAATTATCTTGACTTTCAACTTTAGCTGAAACACCAAAAATATCAGCTGCTTGAGCATATTGTTTTAACTCAAATAATTTAAAAGCCGGTTCTTTGAATTCAAAAGCGATGGCCGGTTCTACTACAACAGCTTTTTCCAAATCTGCTACTCCTTCACGATATAGATTTTCATCTTTTATACTGTGATCAGCATTTTTAGCCTTAGCCATCTTAGATAATCCTAAATAAAAATAATCACGACCAATGATATGCTTTGGGTTGGCCTTAGCTAAAAATGAATTTAAAGCTTCGATACTTTCGGCATAGTGACCGTTTTCATAAGAAGAGTACCCCAAATATCTCAAAATTCTAGGATTGATATTTTCCTTAGCTTTTAATTCTTTGGCTACTTTTTCAAGTTCTGTATAATTTTTGGTCAATACCAAGAAATCTGCATAACGCAACTGAGACTCCATAGAACCTTCCGAAAGTTCCATATACTTTTTATAGTTGGCTAAAGCAAGTCCTAAATATTCATCCGATTTAGAGCTGTTGTTTGCCCATAATTTGTAAGTCTCTGCCATTTCTCTATAAGCAGGTGCATATTTTGGGTCAATTTTGATTATTTCTTGAAACCCATCTATCGCATCTTTATAAGCACGAGCTCTTTTTGTAATTACAGCCAATTGTAATTTGGCTTTTAACATTGTTGGGTCATAACTATAAGCTTCTCTATATGCGCTAAACGCATCACTGAAATTCTTATTTAACATATAAGCATCTCCCAACACCAAATAAGCTTCCGCATTTTTTACATCATTTGCAATCGCTTTATTGGCATAAACGATAGCATCCGCAGCATTTGGATGTGAAGAATTTAAGTTGGCTTTCGCAATCAACAACAACTCATCATTGTCTTTCTTTTTAATTTCCTTTTCTGCTTTTTGAAAATTGGTTTTGGCTTCTTTAGCATTGTTATTATCCAATGCAATTTGCCCTAATCCAATAAAATTTAAGCTTCCTTTGTTTTTAGCCTCAGTACCTTTCGTAAAATAGTATTTTGAGGAATCCACTTGTTGTTCCATCAAGAATAAATCACCTAAGTAGTAAAAGTTTTTACCGTCGTTAGGTTTTGATTTAACCAATGTTTTCAAAATTGATTTGGCTTTATCAAATTGCTCATCATTGATGGCTTTTTTTGCCTGTTCTAAATCCTGAGCAGATACACCAGCAGCGGTTAACCCAGTTAATAACAGACTAAAAATAGTGTACTTATTCATTTTTTTTGGTTTTAGTTGTACTTTATTTCAATTCTTTGTCAGAAACAATAATTTCTCTTGGAGGGACTTTAAAAGGCACTAAGCCCGATTTCAAAATAATTCTTTGCCCTTTATAGCCTGCAATATACGAAGCAAATCCCGTTCCTAAACCAGATTTTCCTTGAAAATCCAAAACGTATAATTTTCTTATAATCGGATAGGTTCCCTCTGCGATATTGTTTTGGCTTGGTTTGTAGTATTTTCCATCCTTAGGGTTTTTAACCGAAAGCACTTTTACTTGATCTAAATGTTGTTTTAATTCCGGAGTTGGTTGTAATAACCAATCTAATCCAATTACTCCCACCGCATTATTATTTTTCTCTACATACTCAATAACTTCTTGAGTTGTCGGTAAAAAATAAACATTTTCCTTTGGAAAATCAGTAATCCCAGCTTCGGCCTTAAACTGACGAACTACACTAGAGTTGGCATTATCAAAAACCAACATCAACTTTTTGTCCGTTTTTTTATCTTGTAACGTCTTTAGGGCTTCTTGATAATCAATCAGGGAATCATTGTGACTTTTGTTTGTAACAAAAACAACGGCATCCGAAGCAAAATGAGTTATTCTAGGTTTAACTTTTCCGTCAAAACGAGCCAATTCTTCCGCATCTAAAGTCCGAGGTAAAACTGCTATTTGCGAAGTTCCATCAAAAATAGCATTCAAGATTTCGGCTTCCGATTTTTTCACTAAGCTTACTGTTGCTTTTTCGTATTCACTTTCAAAAACGCGATTAACATCTTCAACAATAGGAAAAACAGACTCTTCGACCAACATTGAAATACTTCCAGAAACTGGTGTTTCCGCAACGTCCACTACTGTATCTATTTGATTCTTTTTACATTGACTTAAAGACAATCCCAGAACCAACAGGAATACAGATTTTTTTGCTAAGGAATAAAAATTAGTCATCATGGCTTATTTTAAATTAATTAAACAATAGAAAAAACTCAAAAATGTTCCTTTTTTCACAGGTTTCATCTTGACTTAATTCTGTCCTTAAAGATATAGATTTCCACTGAAAAAACAGTATATCCCCATAAAAATATCCATATCTAAAAAACAAAAAAAAAGACAGAAACTACTTTGAGTAATTTCTGTCTTTATCAATGTACCTAATGAACTTGTATAGTGATCGGCAAGGTAAATTGAGAACGCACTTTGCGATTATTTTGTACGGCTGCTTTCCATTTCGGCATTGCACTAAGCACCCTTAAAGCTTCTTTACCTGCTCCATAACCCGGATCTCTTAATACAACAATGTCTGATAGAGAACCATCTTTTTCCACAATGAACTTGACTATTACTTGTATTTTTTTAATATCCGAACTCATATCCGGTGTTCTAAAACGAGAAATAAACAGTTTCGTAAAACTATCGAAACCTCCTACCGGCTCTGCCTTATACTGAACAGCAATAAAGACCTCACTAGTTGTGCCTTCATCAGACCCACCGATTCCCTTTTTGGCACCTTGACCATTCAAGCCATCAGTATCAATCACTCCTCCTGTTACTCCATCTATATTAGCGGAACCGGGATTAGCATCAATCAAATCAGCATTTTTAGTGACCTCTTCCGTAATTTTCGATGGATCATCGGTTACGGTAAACACCACATGACGCTTGGTCTTTACAGAAGACGCTGCACCTTCAGACTTTTTGGTTACGGGCTCATCTGCTATTGGCTGCACTTCTTCCAATTTCTTCAAGGCTGCAGCAGGCGGCAATGCATCCCAGACGACCACATCAGGTACCACCACGGGAACTATATTATCACCTAACGAACCGTCCAAACTTTTTAAAATTAACGGAGAGGAAATGCCTAAAGCTAACAAAGCAGTTCCTATAAACAAGGCAAAAGTTGTGGTTCTTGGGTTTTCAGAACGCAATTGGTAAGCCCCATATTTTTTATTACGGTTTTCAAATACCACATCCAACCATTCTTTTCTAAAGATATTTAATTTTGACATTGGCTACATTTTTAAAATCAACTGTTACTACTATTCGTTTATATGGAGTATTCGCAAAGGCTAATCATACTAAAATTTTACCTCTACGACAGCTAAACAAAATGCTAAAAAATTAATTCTCGAGCAATTACACATCCCAATCCTTTTCAGATTTCTACCTAGAAGCGATTTAAAACCATCTATAAGATTTAAAAAAACATCCTATATCTAAATATAAGCAAAGCAATTGATATAAAAAAATAAAAACTGGATATTGTCTAAAAAAAACACCCAAAAAACCATAATTATGAAACAAAAACAACTAATTGATGTGATTTTCAAATACAAACAACCATAAAGACAAACATAACTCAATTTAAAATCATTCTAACATAAGAAGATGTATTTAAATCGCTACTTAATAAAAATAAAAAAGGCATCCCTAATAAAGGACGCCTTTTATATAAGTACGCTACTGCATTTAACTTAACAATCTAATGAATCGAAATCCTGCATATACTATCAAAACGATTCCAAACAACAACCGGCTGGTATATTCGATATCCAATGGAATTGATTTCCATACAATAAACATCACACCCAAACACAGGTATAGAAAAAAGAAAAATAGTCCAAAAACAAACAGAAATCGCTGTAAAGGCGATTTCTGTTTAAACTTATCATACAAATTCATTATTGAACTTGAATTGTAATAGGTAAAGTAAATTGCGATCGAACGTTTTTCCCGTTTTGAACAGCTGGTTTCCACTTTGGCATATTTTGCAATACACGTACGGCTTCTTTTCCTGCTCCGTAACCTGGGTCACGTAAAACGGTAATATCTGTTAATGATCCGTCTTTCTCTACGATGAATTTTACAATTACTTGGATTTTCTTCACACTAGAATCGATATCTGGTGTTCTGAAACGACTGATAAAGGTTTTTGTAAAACCAGCCATCCCCCCTGGAGGTGAAGCTGTAACCTGAACAGCGATAAATACTTTGTTTCCATCTTCTTCACCATCGGTGGTAGTACCTTTATCGGCATTTCCTGTAGCACCTCCAGTTTTGATTTCTCCTTTTTCTTTATCTCCTTTAGCATCTTTAGTACCAGGATCTTTATCCTTGAACTCTTCCACTTTAGCAATCTCCTCAACTACTTTTTCTTTTTCAACCACTTTAGGTGGTGTGAATTTTTTGGTATCTACAACCGACTTCGTAGCCTCTGGCGGCGGTGGCGGAATATCTACCGGTGGTGGAGGTGGAAGCTCAATTGGTGGAGGTGGTGGCAAATCTACCAGAGTAATTTCGGTATCCAAAGGAGCATCTTTTTTATTATTTCCCAGACTACCTTCAATCGCTTTGATTATAAGAGGGGAAGCCAGTCCCACTCCAAACAAAGCAATACCTGCAAATAATGCAAAAGTAGTTACTTTAGGGTTCTCAGAACGCAATTGATAAGCTCCGTAAGACTTGTTACGTCCTTCAAAAACTATATCAAGCCATTCTTTCTTAAATATATTTAATTTTGACATGGTCTAAAATTTTAAGTTGATACTAGTTACCTAGTTTTCTCCAAGTATAGCGAGATCTTCTGGTGTCATATCAACAATAGCATAAGCTTTTACATTGGTAATTGCCATCTCGTCCAAAATATCCACCAAGTTTCTATAATTAGAATTTTTACTTGGTTTAATAATCACGATCAATCCTTTTTCAATATCTCCTGTAATTTGAGGTACCGATTTTACTTTTTTCAAAAGCTCTAATCGAATTCCTTCTTTACCGTAAGTTTGATCATTTGGTCCTTCTAATGGGGTATCTGTTTTCCCCATATACCATTTAATTTTATTATCCGCACCTATCAAGATCGTCATTGTACGATCTTCTGACACCAATAAATCCGTATCGGGCTCATTGGGTTTAGATTTATCTGGCATAGCCAAATTCATAGACTGCGGTTTATTCATCGAGGTCGTCAACATAAAGAAAGTAATCAATAAGAATGCCAAATCCACCATCGCGGTTAAATCTACTCCGGAGTTTTGTTTTTTACTTCTTACTTTTTTACCCTTACCGTCGCCGCCTCCTGTATTTAATTCTGCCATTTACAGTTTGAAATTTTAATGATTAAAAATCTTCATTTCTCAGTCCTGTAACCAAGAAGAAACGATTTACTTTTTGATCTTGGAGAATATCGATTACTCTTTTAATTGTAGGATATTCTTCTTTTGCGTCTCCTTTGATAGCAACATCAAGTACTTTATTATCTAAATCTCTAACCGCTACACGTGCTGACTGAACCCAATCTTTAAGTTGGTTGTCCAATGAGTCTGTTGGAATTCCTGTTTGAACAGCTTTATTTCTTACATCATGTGGTAAGTTCAAAAATTGTTTTAAAGCAGTAATTGGAGTACCGACACCTTCGATATTAGAAAATTCATCCTTTTCTTTTTCGGTGAAATCGATATTGTATTTTTGTCCCATTTGAGTCAGTGTCTCTTTACGATTCTCTTTCCCCAATACTCCGAAAAACACTCTTCCTCCTCCAACAGTTAATGTTGCTAGGTTAGTTTCAGGCAATTTTGTTTGTACTGTCGATGCAGGAGTATCAACTGGCAAAGCCTCTGGGAGTTTTGCAGTCGATGTCAACACGAAGAAAGTTAGAAGTAGGAACGACACATCGCACATCGCGGTCATGTCTACTCTCATACTTTTCTTTGACATTTTAACTTTAGCCATTTTATATTTTCTTTTATAATTCTATGATAAACATAGACTTATGATTGATTAAACTCCCTACTATTATTTATTGATTCCAGCTTTAAATCTTCTGTAAGA
This sequence comes from Flavobacterium sp. NKUCC04_CG, assembly GCF_019345525.1. Taxonomy (GTDB): domain Bacteria; phylum Bacteroidota; class Bacteroidia; order Flavobacteriales; family Flavobacteriaceae; genus Flavobacterium. The sequence continues at coordinate 22,594 of NZ_JAHKRA010000003.1, forward strand.
TTGCGTAATTGCAAAACCAGCCTCATCAATAGAGTAAGTCAATTTATCAATTTTAGTAGTAAAAGCATTGTACATAACAATTGCTAAAGTAGATGTTCCAATACCTGTAGCTGTACAAACCAATGCTTCAGAAATACCTGTTGCAAGAGCTGATGAATCTGGAGTACCTGTAGTTGCCAAAGCAGAGAACGCTTTGATCATCCCTGTTACTGTACCCAATAAACCTACCAATGTACCAATAGATACTAAAGTAGCCAATACAATCATATTTTTCTCCAACATTGGCATTTCCAATGTAGTAGCTTCTTCGATTTCTTTTTGAATAGTTTCTGTCGCTTTTTCACTATCCAAACCTTCTCTCTTCACTTGTTGGTATTTAATCAAACCTGCTTTTACAACGTTTGCAACAGAACCTTGCTGTACATCACATTCCTCAATCGCTTGTTCAATTTTTCCTTGATTGATAGTCGCTTGTACATTTTGTACGAAAGCTCCAACATTTCCTTTTCCTGCTGCTTTTCCGATTACGATGAATCTTTCAATAGAGAAAACAATAGTCATTGTCAATAAACCAATTAAGGCAGCAACCACAATTCCTCCTTTGTATACCATACCAAGTATACTTCCTTCTAGGGGATGTCCATTTGGATCTCCATTTTCAAAGTTTGACGAATGTCCCAATACAAATTTCCAGACTACATATCCAAAAACAATACACAAAAACACTGCTGCACCTGCAAATAATTTAGATGCACCTGAACTAGATCCTACTTTCTCAACTGATTCGTTTGATACGTTTGTCATTTTTTTAAAATTTTAATTCTTTTTTTTATTCAATTATTATTCAACATTTTTCTCATTTCATTCATATGAGTGTCGCAAATTTATGTTTTTAGATCAAATAAAAAAATTAAAATGGTTTTTTTTCACCCCATCTTACTTTTGATTTAATCAAAAAGACATATTCGACTATTTATGAAGTCCATTTGTTAAGCAAATGTAAATATAAATATTCTAAATTATTACTAAATTGTTTGAGGGATTTTATTTTAAACTACAAAAACTAAATATAACTCAAAAAATGAGTGTAACCAACTATATTTGTAATAGTAAAACCGCAGAAAAAAAATCATATATGAAAACTGAAAATTTTATCGGTCAGATTAAATCGGGCTACGATTTTAAAGAAGATTTTATTACTATCGGAGGTGCGGTACTGGAAAACGAAGTTATTCCAGACCTTTTTGTACGAATTCCGCTCAAAACTTTAAACCGTCACGGTCTTATTTCTGGGGCTACCGGTACGGGGAAAACCAAAACGATTCAGGTGCTATCCGAGCAACTTTCTCTAAAGGGAATTCCCGTTTTGATGATGGATGTCAAAGGCGATTTTAGTGGTATAGCTGCAACAGGTTCCCTTTCTCCTTTTATCGAAGAACGTCATAAAAAGATGAATTTACCCTATAGTTCTCAAGCCTTTCCCGTTGAACTGTTATCCCTTTCCACTCAAAATGGCGTTCGACTGCGCGCTACGGTTTCCGAATTTGGACCGGTACTCTTTTCGCGTATATTGGAACTTAACGATACTCAAGGTGGTGTAGTGTCCTTGGTTTTCAAATACTGTGACGACAACAACTTGTTGTTACTCGACTTAAAAGACTTTAAAAAAACATTGCAATACCTAACCAATGAAGGTAAAAAGGATATCGAATCCGAATACGGAAAAATTTCAACAGCGTCGGCTGGTACCATATTGCGGAAAATGGTGGAACTCGAACAACAAGGCGCAGAACTTTTCTTTGGAGAAACTGCTTTCGACATACACGACTTAATGCGATTAGATGACAAAGGGCAAGGATACATCAATATACTTCGCATTAATGATATTCAAGATAAACCCAAGTTATTTTCAACGTTTATGTTGAGTTTACTGGCGCAAGTTTATTCTCAAATGCCGGAACAAGGCGATAGTAGTCAGCCCGAATTGGTTATTTTTATCGATGAAGCGCATTTGATTTTTGACAATGCTAGTAAAACCCTACTCAACCAAATCGAAACCATCGTTAAACTCATTCGTTCCAAAGGGGTTGGTATCTATTTTATCACTCAAAATCCAAACGATGTACCCCAAGGTGTGTTGGCTCAATTGGGTTTAAAAATCCAACACGCCTTACGAGCTTTTACCGAAAATGATCGCAAAGCACTTAAGGCTGCTTCCGAGAACTTTCCGATATCCGAATTTTATAAAACAGCCGAACTGCTCAATGAACTGCCAACTGGAGAAGCCTTGGTTACCGCACTGAACGAAAAAGGCGTACCCACTCCTCTTGTTCAATGTATGATGCGAGCACCTATGAGCCGTATGGATATCTTAAGCGATGCTGAAATAACAACTATCACCCAAAACTCGTCTCTTGTCAAAAAATACAATACCACTGTCGACCGCGAGAGTGCCTATGAATTGCTGACAGCAAAAGTGGCGCAAATAACAGAACAACAAACGCAAGAAAACAACGCTAAAAACACAAAACCGACAAGCCGTTCAACCCAAAATGATGGGGCTTTAAAACCTATAATCAAAGTGGTTACTAGTGCTACTTTTATCCGAGGTGCTTTTGGTATACTTTCAAAGATTTTTAGTGCTTCTAAAAAGAAATAACTCCTATATCAATAAGGAGTTGTTTTTTATAAAAAATATGGTTTTAATTCCGCCTTTTGACAAATATAAAAGAGCTTCTCTAGTGAGAAGCTCTTTTTACTTTAATTTACTCAATATAAAATTCTCAATTTCTGCGGTTTGCCAACGCTTCGTAATCCCTGGCAACAACATGACTTGATCCATAATTCTCTTTTGCTGATCACCTATTTCTAGCGCTTCGGCATAAGGCTTATGACTAAAGGTAACGCGATCGTAAAGCGGCAACCATTTTTCTGGGTGAATCTCCGTAAACCATGCCTCAATTTTCTTTCTTAACAGAAAGTCGGGATCGGCGGTTTTTGAACTCATTTCCACAAAGTTTCTATACGATAATTCCGCTATAGCATCTGCGTTAGGCTTTCTCAATTGCTCGTAGTCTTTAAAAATTTTCAACCAATTATCGCCGTGCAACTGCATGAGGTCGTATAGTTGTGTAATATCTTCAAATCCGGCATTCATTCCTTGCCCATAAAACGGTACAATTGCATGCGCAGCGTCTCCAATTAACGCCACTTTGTCTTCATAAGTCCATGGAAAACACTGGGTAGTAACTAAAGAACTTGTTGGATTGACAAAAAAGTCACGAACCAAATCGGGTATTAAGGCTGTGGCATCAGGGAAAAACTCCTTAAAAAAGGCAACTACATCTCGTTCTTCCTTTAAGCTTTCTATGGAGTATTTTCCCTCAAAAGGAATAAACAAAGTACAAGTAAAACTTCCCTCTAAATTGGGTAAAGCAATTAACATAAATTCACCGCGTGGCCAGATGTGAAAGGAGTTTTTATCAATTCTATGATTACCTAAGCTATTGGCTTCAATTTTAAGTTCCTTATATCCAATATTCAAAAAATGTTGCTGATAATCAAAGCGATTTTGTTTTTGCATGCGATTTCTAACTTTAGAAAAAGCGCCATCCGCACCGAAAATTTTGTCGTATTTCAACTCTTCCCAGTCTCCTCTTTCCGTTTCTCCAATACAGATAACCCCCTCAGCGAGTTTGACATCCCATATCTTTTTTTCGAAGAAAAACTCCACACCTTCTTTAGCAGTTAAATCAATCATCATTCTATTTAACTCACCTCTAGAAATCGAGTAAATACTCTCCCCTTCCATTCCGTATTTTTGGTAAGCAATTGTGCTATCAGTAGCGTGAATAGCGCGCTTATCCATTGGAATAGCTATTTTTCTAATAGCATCTCCTATACCAACACCATCTAAGGCCTTCCAACCTCTAGTGGACATGGCTAAGTTAATAGAACGTCCAGAAAAATCCATAGTTCGAATATCTTTACTACGATCAAAGACCTGTACATCGTGGCCGGCTCTTTTTAAATAAAGCGCCAATAGGCTTCCTACTAATCCCGATCCAACTATAGCGATTTTTAACGGCTGTTGCATTTTTTTTAATTAAATATTATTTATATATCTCCTCCTTATAAAATATTTTATCCATCAATATTACTCTAACCTACGAAGTTGTTTTATTTATTTATTGGTAAATATTCGTTTTTTTATATATTTTTTAATAAATTTATCAATATTACTAATCAAAAAAAATAAGTTATGAGAGATTTAGTTTGGTTAATTGCAGTAATCCTAATTATAGGATGGGCAGTAGGTTATTTTGGTTTTGGAGAAGCAGTGGGTAGTTTTATACACATTCTATTAGTATTAGCAGTTATCGCTATTTTATATCGTCTGATAACTGGACGAAAATCTTAAAAAAAATCCCCAAAAATGGGGATTTTTCTATTTATTAAATAAAAGTGCGCTTCCTGTTTGCATTCCTTGAGAATGAGCAAATGCTCCACATAGGTGAAATAAAAGTCTTGCTCCTACATTTCCATCCCAATCGTCTTCTCCTGGAACAACTTCTACTAAATCTACCCCTATAATGGTTTTATTTGACGCGGCCAATCGGCTTATTAAATAAGTAACTTCTTCATAAGAAAGTCCACCCGGTACTGGTGTTCCCGTGTTTGGACAATACCAACGATACAATCCATCTATATCAAAACTAATAGATACTTTTTCAGGTAATGAAGCAATGATTTCATCGCATTGGTCTTTCCATGTTTTTCCTTCAAAAGCAGCTGCCTTTAAATCGGAATCGGTATGAACCAATACCCTATTATTCGAATTCATGACTACCGCTACTTCTTGTTCACAAAAATCGCGGATTCCCACTTGCACAATTTTGGATACTTGCGGTAATTTCAAGGTATTGTACATAATAGAAGCATGCGAATAAGTAAATCCTTCGTAAGCCTCACGCAAATCCATATGAGCATCAAAATGCAATATTCCAAAAGAATCATTTTGAGTAGCCAAAGCTTCATAATATCCTAGAGGTGTACTGTGATCCCCACCTAAAAGCACTACTTTTTTACCTTTACTCATCCAATACAAAACGCGTTCTTTGACCTGACCTTTGAGTTCTTTACACGCTTTATTGATTTTGTCTAAGTCCGCCTGTAAAGCTGGAAATGTAGAAACATCTTCGCCATTTTCCAAAGCTTCAATAATAGGCTGAGCCAATCCCTTATACTTTATGCTATCTGAAGCCCAATCATTAGCCGTTTCATCATAATAGATTCCCAACTTCCAAAGTTCTGGGTATTGCTGATGAAACAAATCTACTTGATAAGAGGCTTCCAAAATGGCCTCTGGACCTTCTGAAGCTCCTGCTCCATAACTTACCGTCACCTCCCAAGGCACTGGAATAAGAATGATTTCACTTTCTTCAGCAGTAAAGGGCAATCCATAAATGGTGGCATCTGCTAATCCCGGTTGGGAAGGATCAAAATTGTCTATTTTGCGTTGCTTAGTTGACATTTTATATTTTTGTTTATGATACAAATTTAGGATTAAATATTGAATTTTACACGTGAAATTACCGAGCTTACATCTGCTGTATTTTGGGCCTAAATCACTGTAGCGCTTATACTTTTGCAGCCAATCCTTCTTTTAAAATTTTTCCAAAATTAAAAATATCGCTATACGAAGTGTACAAAGGTACTGGAGCTAGTCGAATGACATTGGGTTCTCTCCAATCTACAATTACTCCTGCTTTCATTAAATATTCAAAAAGCGCTCTACCTTCACCATGTAATAAAACCGATAATTGACTGGCTCGTTCTAGGGGATTTTCCGGGGTGATAATTTCAAAGTCACCTCCTATTTCTAGCGCTATTTCTTTTAAAACGAATTCCAAATAGGCCGTAATTTGATCTCTTTTCGCTATCAGTTTAGGCATCCCAATTTCGTCAAACAACTCAACCGAAGCTAAATAAGGTGCTAAAGTCAGAATAGGGAGGTTACTTATTTGCCACCCGTGAGCACTTCGAATGGGATCATAAGTCGGCTCCATCAAGAAACGACGGTCTTTGTTATGTCCCCACCAACCACCTAATCGAGTCAATTCCATATTATTGTGATGCTTTTCGTGAATAAAGCAACCCGATGCATTACCCGGTCCTGAATTCATATACTTATAACTACACCAAGCTGCGAAATCAACGTTCCATTCGTGTAATTTTAATTCGATATTACCCGCTGCATGCGCCAAATCCCAACCAACATAGGCCTGATATTTATGTCCTGCCGCTGTAATGGTTTTCATATCCAGTACTTGTCCAGTATAGTAATTAAGTCCTCCAATTAACACCAAAGCCAAGGCATCACCTACCTCATCTATTTTGGCTAAAATATCCTCTAATCTAAAATTATGCTCCCCTTCGCGGCGTTTTACCTCCACTATAGTGTCGGCAGGATCTAATCCATGGAACTTCACTTGGGTTTGAATCAAATACTGATCGCTCGGAAATGCTTTTTCTTCACAAATGATTTTATATTTTTTTGCCGTAGGTCGGTAAAACGAAGCCATCATCAAATGAAGGTTTACCGTCAAAGTATTCATTACGGTTACTTCTGAGGGTTTGGCTCCTACTATTTTACTCAAGGGTACACTAAATCTTTCGTGGTAGTCCCACCAAGGCTTTTGCGCATAGAAATGCCCTTCAACAGCTAACTCTGCCCAATCTGTCATAACCTCATTGACGTAATTCACGGCTCTTTTGGGCTGTAAACCCAAAGAATTACCCGTAAAATAAATTACTTCTTTACCGTTGACTTTAGGGAAGTTAAATTCGTCTCTATATTTCGATAAAACATCTTGTTGGTCTAAGCTTTGTGCAAACTCAAGTGTATTTTCAAATTTCATATTTAAGTGTTTTTTTTCAAATGAATAGCCGCATTAGTAACGCTGTCAATCGAAACATTACCAAGCTCGTTTTGCTATTTAAAGTTTTTTTGCCTCGTAAAAATAATAGACATTAAAGAATTTTCAAAGACAATTCGATTTTAGTTCCAACAATTAGTATTTATAAATAGCAATTCCCCTTTTTTAATAAAAAAAACCTCTAAACGAAATCGCTTAGAGGTTTTTATATGTGGTAAATATCCGATTAGATGATTAACATCGCATCGCCATAAGAATAGAATTTATATCCTTCTTGGATCGCTTCTTCGTAGGCTTTTTTCATTAAGTCATGTCCACAGAAAGCAGAAATCATCATTAATAAAGTTGATTTAGGCATATGGAAATTAGTTACCATACAGTCTGCAATACTAAAATCATAAGGAGGGAAAATAAATTTATTGGTCCATCCTTCAAAAGGGTTTAATGTTCGATTAGAAGACACAGAACTTTCAAGTGCACGCATAGATGTTGTTCCTACAGCACAAATTCTACTTTTTCTAATTTTTGCAGAATTGACAATATCACAAGCTTCTTGTGTTACTCTCATTTCTTCTGAATCCATCTTGTGTTTAGACAAGTCTTCTACCTCAACTGGGTTAAAGGTTCCCAATCCGATATGTAGGGTAACTTCTGCAAATTGAATTCCTTTTATTTCTAATTTTTTTAATAAGTGTTTAGAAAAGTGCAAACCAGCAGTTGGAGCTGCTACGGCACCTTCTTCAGAAGCATAAATCGTTTGGTAACGTTCGGCATCTTCTGGAACCACTTCTCGGTTGATATATTTTGGAATTGGAGTTTCTCCTAATTCCGCCAATTTTTCTCTAAATTCTTCATAAGAACCGTCGTATAGGAAACGCAATGTTCTTCCTCTAGAGGTGGTATTATCAATAACTTCAGCAACCAACGAGTCGTCTTCTCCAAAATATAATTTGTTTCCAATACGAATTTTACGAGCTGGATCAACCAATACATCCCAAAGTCTTTGTTCTGCATTTAATTCTCTCAGTAAGAAAACTTCAATTCTCGCTCCCGTCTTTTCTTTATTCCCATATAAACGAGCTGGAAAAACTTTGGTATTGTTTAATACCATCACATCCCCTTCGTCAAAATAATCTATTAAATCTTTAAAGAACTTATGTTCTATTGTTTGTTTTTTACGATCGATTACCATCAAACGAGCTTCATCTCTGTTTTCAGCAGGAAACTCGGCTAATAATTCTTCCGGTAAATTAAAATTAAAATGGGATAACTTCATTCTTATTGAAATTTAATTAAATAATAAAAGATTCCGCTCTTCTATTTCAGTTTGCAAATATACGACCCTGAGATAGGCGTTGTCAAGTGTTTTGATGTTTATTTTCTAGAACGGCTGTTTCCGTGGTCAATAGTCACTAGAAAGCCCAATGATTGCAGGTTTTCCCAAAAATGAATAAAAGATTTTGTTACCACCGTAGCATCATTAATAATCAAATTGGTTTTTAACGCTAAGGGAGCAAAAGCCATCGCCATTCGATGGTCTTGGTAGGTATCGATTGCGGTATTTGAATTTATTAAAACAGCGCTTTTTAAATTCAGACTGTTTTCGGTAATCAATAATTCCGCACCCAATTTCTGCAATTCTACTTGCAGAGCTCTTAGTCGATCGGTTTCTTTAATTTTCAAAGTATGTAGCCCAGTTAATTGACAACTTATTCCCAATCCAAAACAAGCGACTGCTATGGTTTGTGCCAAATCGGGCGTAGCTATAAAATTGGCCTCAAAATGAAGCACCGGCTCCCCTTGTTTGATTAAAGTTATACTCGTGTTTTCATAAAGTGTTTCCACCCCAAAACAACGAAAGTATTCGGCCACTTTGGAATCGCCTTGTAAACTATTTTTTTGAAAGTGCGACAAATGTAATTTTGTTCCTTTAGGAGAAAATGCCACCATCGTATAAAAATAAGAAGCCGAAGACCAATCGGATTCAATAACGATATTTTGTGATGATACTTTAGGTTGCGGCAATACCTGTACTCGATTTCCAATAAATGAATTGGGTATTCCCATTTGTGTCAATACAGCCAAAGTCATTTCGATATAGGGTTGGGAAGTAATCATGCCTTCGAAGATGATTTCTAGTCCGTTCTCCATTTGAGGCGCTATCAATAATAGCGCAGAAATATATTGACTACTTATATCTGCCGGTAGGCTGACGCTAAATTTATCCAGTTTTTTCCCAGTAATTCGCAACGGAGGAAACCCCGGTTTTTCTAAATATTCAATCGTAGCTCCTAAGTGGGTAAGCGCATCAACTAAAATGGAAATGGGTCGGTCTTTCATACGAGAACTACCGGTTAACTCCACTACACGACCGGATTGTACAGCAAAGTAGGCTGTTAAAAAACGCATAGCCGTACCCGCGTGGTGTATGTCAATTATGGTTTCAACACTATTTAATGCCGTTTGCATAACCCGACTATCATCCGCATCAGAAATATTCTGTAAATCGATATTGGAATACAATTTTTGTAAAAGCAGCAAACGATTGGTTTGAGACTTACTTCCTGATATCTTTAAACTTTGATTATTTATAAGCGAACTCTGTTCTAAGATTACTTTCATAAGGCAGTCAAAAGATTTAAAAATAGTTTCCTAAAATTTAAAGTGTATTATTTCAGTTTGTCGTTGTTGTGATGGCGGTCGTGATCGCGTTTGGTTTTGAAATCCAATTTTTTATCAAAGGCTTCCTGTAAATTAACACCGGTTTGATTGGCTAAACAAAGTACAACAAAAACCACATCAGCCAATTCCTCACCTAAATCTTTATTTTTATCGCTTTCTTTTTCCGATTGTTCACCATATCTTCTCGCAATAATTCGCGCTACTTCGCCCACTTCCTCGGTGAGTTGAGCCATATTGGTCAATTCGTTAAAATAGCGAACTCCGTGTTCTTTGATCCAACGATCCACATCTAACTGTGCGTTTTCTATATTCATTTTGAAATTTTATTTTATCGTTTTTTTACCAAATATTTTATTCTTAAAGAACCGATCATATATCCACATCAGTAGGATAAAAATCGCATATTTACCTAGAAAATTAGCTATACAATATCCATTTAATGCCCATAAACACGACAAATCATCAGACATAACAGCGGTTAAAATCAAATAAATCAACGTAAATAAACCATATTTTTTTAAGAAATTCATATTATTCTTTATTTTGGGAGTCTATCCATATGGTAACCGGTCCATCATTACATAAATTTACTTTCATATCTGCACCAAAGCGACCGGTCTGAACAGTTCGCCCCAGTTCTTTCTCCAGTTCCTTGACAAAGGCTTCATATAACGGTATTGCTACTTCTGGTTTAGCCGCTTTGATGTACGAAGGGCGATTGCCTTTTTTAGTTGCTGCGTGTAAAGTGAATTGGCTCACGACTAGTAGATTTCCATCTATATCTAAAACGGACTTATTCATTACGCCAACCTCATCGTTAAAAATTCGGAGGTTTAGAATTTTTGCAGCTAACCAGTTCACATCTACTAAAGAGTCGATTTCCTCTATACCTATCAAAATCAACAAACCTTGCTGAATTTGAGCCACAGATTGCTGATCAATAGTAACGCTTGCTTCTGTAACTCTCTGAATAAGTGCTCTCAATGGGTTTAAATTTTATTTAATATTATATCTCGCCCTTACCGTCCGCATAAATATCTGAGCGATAATGCTCATCATCGCCATCGAGTATTTGTGTATAACTGCGGTATCTTGACCAGGCTATTTGATCGTTGTCTAAGGCATCTTTCACAGCACAATGCGGTTCTTCACGATGCAGACAATTATTAAACTTACAATTGTTTTTTAATGCAAAAAATTCCGGAAAGTAATTCCCGACTTCTTGCTTTTCCATATCTACAATACCAAACCCACGAATTCCTGGAGTATCGATGATTTGTGCATCAAAAGAGAGGTCAAACATCTCCGCAAAAGTAGTCGTATGCTGCCCTTGTTGATGTTGTTCTGAAATGACTGCTGTTTTTAGATTTAACGTGGGTTCTATCGCATTGATTAAAGTGGATTTCCCTACTCCAGAATGCCCAGAGAACATGGACACCTTTCCAATCATCTTTTCCTTAATCGCATCCAATCCCTTTTTTTCAGAAGCCGATGCCCTTAAACATTCGTAACCGATCTGGGTATAAGTATGCTGTAAATACAACTGCTCATCTAAAGCTTCGTCGTCAAACGTATCTATTTTATTAAATACAATAACCGTTTTAATCCCATACGCCTCAGCGGTTACTAAAAATCGATCGATAAAACTGGTGGTTGTAACGGGATTATTAATGGTGACCATCAAAAATACCTGATCGATATTGGAAGCGATAATATGTATTTGTTTAGACAAATTTACCGACTTTCTAACGATATAGTTTTTTCGTTCGGCTATGGTATGGATCAATCCAGTATGAACATCGGCAGAAGTTTCCAAATCAAATTCCACCAAGTCACCTACCGATATCGGATTGGTGCTTTTGATTCCCTTGATTCTAAATTTTCCTTTGATTCTACATTCAATGAATGTTCCATCTTCAGTCTTTACATGATACCAACTCCCTGTCGATTTATATACAATTCCTTTCATAAGCTAGATTGCTCTATTGCTATTTAATTTTATTAATAATTTTATCTTGACGTTGAATGCTCTCCTGATGAACAGCTGCATAAAACGCTGTGATAAAATCTTTGGTCAATCCTTTTTGAACACCCTCTGACAGCATTTTTTCCAAGACCAAAATCCATCTTTGTTGTTGAAAAACCGCTACATTTTTCACTTTCTTTAAAGCGCCAATTTGATCGGCGATTTGCATCCTTTTCCCCAGTATATCCAATATCTTAGTATCCATCTCATCCAACTGCAAACGCAATATATTGATTTGCGACAGAAACTCTTCCGTTTCATCGGTTTGGTTCCTCACTTTTAACTCGGACAAGATTTCTCCAAGTTGCATTGGTGTTACTTGTTGTGCTGCATCGCTCCAAGCTTTATCGGGGTCGTTATGCGTTTCAATCATCAAGCCGTCGTAGTTCATATCAAGAGCCTGTTGAGAGACTTCTAAAATACGATTACGATCGCCTGTAATGTGGGAAGGATCACAAAAAATAGGCATGTTCGGCAATTGGGTTTTTAAATCAATCGCTATCTGCCACTCGGGTACATTTCTATATTTGGTTTTTTCATAAGTTGAAAAACCTCTATGAATAACACCTAATTTACTAATGCCTGCATTAATCAAACGTTCTACTCCACCCAACCACAGTCCCAAATCGGGGTTAACAGGATTTTTAACCAACACTATCTTATCGGTTCCTTCTAATCTATCGGCTATTTCTTGAACGGCAAATGGGTTTACTGTAGTTCTCGCTCCAATCCACAGCACATCTACATCATGTGCCAAAGCCAGCTCCACGTGCTGTGCAGTTGCAATCTCTACGGCAATCTTTAAGCCCGTTTCTCTTTTTACATCTTGCAACCATTTTAACCCAATAGCACCCACCCCTTCAAATCCTCCAGGTCTGGTTCTCGGTTTCCAAATACCTGCACGAAATACCTTCACTTGCTTTGGCAATTGTTTGGCTATAGTCATCACTTGCTCAGGTGTTTCGGCACTACAAGGCCCTGCTATGATAAGCGGCTGTCCTTGTTCCCGAAATTCATCCATCCAAGTTTTTGTATAAATCTCCCTTTCCATATCGCAAATTTACTATGTATTTCTTTAACAAACAGTATTTAAACACATACTTATCTCAAAAAATACAGGTTTGCGAATATTTATTAGTATTAACAATTAAAGGCTTCAACACAAAAACTACGGCTTTTTACGGTCTATATCTCAAGAATTAATTAATTTTATTGTTTTATATAAAATTACGCCTTTATGACCATACTGACTTTTACACTTATTCTTTTTTTAGGTGCCTTTTTAGCTGGTTTTATAGGCTCGCTATCAGGACTCGGAGGAGGAATTATCATTATCCCCTTATTGACGGTATTTTTAAATGTCGATATTCATTATGCTATAGGAACTGCTTTAGTAGCAGTAATCGCTACCTCGTCAGGTTCAGCCGCGGCCTATGTCAAAGAAGGTATAACCAATATGCGGTTGGGAATTTTTCTAGAAATAGCCACAACAGCCGGAGCTGTAATCGGAGCCCTGCTCTCTACTATAGCACCAACTTCCTTTTTAGCCGTAGTATTCGGGCTTACCCTGGTTTTTTCTTCCATTAATTCGCTTCGAAAAAAAGAGGAACACTTGGTTTTACAATCCAGTACCCTAGCCAACAAACTTCGTTTACCCAGTACCTATCCCACTGCAGATGGAACCAAAAATGCTTACGGAACCAAAAATGTAGTAGGCGGTTTCAGTATGATGGGCGTTGCCGGAATGATGTCTGGTCTATTGGGAATAGGCTCCGGTGCCTTTAAAGTAATCGCAATGGACAATATCATGAAAATTCCTTTCAAAGTTTCAACAACTACAAGTAATTTTATGATGGGAGTTACCGCAATGGCCAGTTCTGTGATTTATATACAAAAAGGCTATATTGAACCGGCAATCTGTATGCCCGTTGTAATTGGGGTACTATTTGGAGCCATGACAGGAGCCAAAGTTTTGGTTAAGGCAAATACGAAAAAACTTCGACTGTTTTTTGCTTTACTGATTTTATTCCTTGCAGCAAATATGATTTACAACGGTATTAATGGAAAAATTTAATTCTATGTCACAAGAAAAATTTAATGACCAAGATTTCCAAGCTATCATTGGAAACTTATTGCGATATGGAGTATGGATTGCCTTAGGTGTTGCGCTTTTCGGCGGCATAGTGTATTTATCAGGTCACCATCAAGAGACCGTAAACTACAGCAGCTTTAGCGAAAATAATCGCAATATTTTGATTGTACTTCAAGATATTTTCTCCGGTTTACAAAAAGGGCAAGGCGAATCGATTATATTCCTCGGAATTATACTGCTGTTCCTAACGCCCGTTTTACGAATCCTATTATCGCTGATTTCCTTTCTAATAGAAAAGGACTACCTCTATGTTGGTATAACACTTATAGTGATTGTAATCATCGGATTAAGTATTTCTTTCGGATTTTCACATTAATTGTTCACCCCCTATTTTTTTACGCTCTCAAAATAATTACATTTGTTTCCAAATTCCTCGATCATATGTCAATAGTAGTTAAGAATATCAGCAAGTTTTACGGCGAACAAAAAGCTTTGGATTCCATTTCTTTTTCGGTTTCTAAAGGGGAAATTGTCGGTTTTCTAGGGCCAAATGGTGCCGGGAAATCTACTTTAATGAAAATCCTAACCACTTACCTCAATAAGGATGAAGGAACCGCACAGATTAACGATTTTGATTTGGATACAGATACGCGTTCCATTCAGAAAACAGTTGGCTATTTGGCGGAACACAATCCGCTGTATCTCGATCTTTATGTACGTGAATATTTGGCGTACAATGCCGATTTATATAAAGTGGCTCCCCCGAGAATTGACGAGGTAATTCAGTTGACAGGATTAACGCCAGAATCGCATAAAAAGATTAGCGAATTGTCTAAGGGATATCGTCAGCGCGTTGGTCTGGCCACAGCACTATTACACGATCCGGAAGTACTGATTTTAGACGAACCCACAACAGGACTTGACCCCAACCAATTGGTAGAGATTCGCGAATTGATTAAAAACATAGGAAAAGACAAAACCGTTTTTCTATCTACTCACATTATGCAAGAAGTCGAAGCTTTATGTGAACGCGTTATTATTATCAAAAAAGGAAAAATTGTTGCCGATGAAAAACTCGACAATATACTGGAACAAAATAACGAACAAATTATTGCTGTGGAATTTGACTTTAAAATTGAAGAACAATTTATTCTGCGTATTCCTCAATTGCTTCACGCCAGAAACATACACGATACCCAATGGGAATTGACCTTTGCAGCTGGAGAGGACCAACGACCTCTAGTTTACGATTTCGCACAACAACAAGGCCTAAAAACACTCTCACTACACGTTAAAAACAAAAACCTGGAACACTTGTTCCGAGAAATAACTCTTTAATGCAGATACGCTGATACGTCTATACGCGAATGGGCGAATGGGCGAATGGGCGAATGGGCTAATAGGCATAAAAAAAGAAGACGAATGTGCCTTTAGCATTTCTTCGATTTTAAATTCACAACCGTAAAACCTTGTCGTACGCTTGCCCTTTCCTCTAAAATGTTATATCCTACATCTTGTTAAAGCATTCCGCTTTTCCCTGGGCAAAAGCAAAATTCCATTTAAAATCAATTTTTAATAAATAACACATCACTAAAGTTATTTAGATAAATAAAATTATTTTTTAACGTTTAAGAAATATCGCTACCGAAATTGCTTTTTAAAGATTATTATCCATAAAATTAGTTAACATATATTTACAAGAAACAAAAACTATGCAAAAAAAAACAATATTAAGTAGGTTCTAAAAAAAACCAGTTAGCGGTAGTAGATTCATTATCAAGGTATTTTATTGTATTTTTGAAACGAAAACCACCTATTAACACCCAAAAAAATGACCTTACTTGACCCTATTGACAAAAAACTGCTCTTTGAGTTGCAAATTGACAGCAAGCAATCTATAAAACAACTGGCCGAGAAAGTAAACCTTTCGGTAACTCCAGTACACGAACGCATAAAAAAACTGGAATCTAGCGGAATCATTAAAAATTATGCCGCAGTTATCGACCCTAAATTATTAGGGAAAAAATTATTGGTGTACTGCCAAGTCACTTTGGTTAAACATCAAGGAAAACTCTTTGAAGAATTCGAAGAATATGTAGCTAACTTAGAAGAGGTCCTAGAAGCCTCTTATATAGCAGGTAGCTATGATTTTTTGCTAAAACTCCTTTTAGACGACATGGATGCTTATCAAAATTTTGTAGTACACAAAATCTCCCAATTAGAAATTATTTCACAGATTAAAAGCTCATTTGTCATTCGTACGATTAAAAACACAGCGATTGTCAATTGTCTTTAAAAAAAATGGGCTGTCTCTATAAAGACAGCCCATTTTTTAATAGTGAAGCGTATTGTATTGGGCTATTCTAAAAAAGCCCATTAATCTCGGCATCAATTCTATTAATAATACTTCCTAAATCTTCCGGATCGTCTACAAAATTAATTTGATCGACATCTATGATTAACAATTTACCTTTATTATAAGTTTGAATCCACGCTTCATAACGTTCGTTTAATCGATTGAGGTATTCAATCGAAATAGAATTTTCATAATCCCTTCCACGTTTATGGATTTGAGCAACTAAATTAGGAATAGAACTTCTTAAATAGATCAACAAATCAGGAGCACCTACAAGCTCCTCCATCATTTCGAATAGCGAGGTGTAGTTCTCATAGTCCCTATTAGACATCAGTCCCATGGCATGTAAGTTGGGCGCAAAAATATGAGCATCTTCATAAATCGTTCTGTCCTGTATGGTTTTGCTTCCACTCTGTCTAATTTTTAATACCTGTCTAAAACGACTGTTCAAAAAATAGATTTGCAAATTAAAAGACCAACGATCCATTTTGTGATAAAAATCATCTAAATAAGGATTATCAACCACATCTTCAAAATGCGGTTCCCATCTGTAGTGTTTGGCTAATAATTTAGTTAGTGTCGTTTTTCCGGCTCCGATATTTCCAGCGATTGCTATATGCATTTAAGGTAGAGTTATAAGATAATTTTTAATTTCTAGATCTGTAAAAATACTCAAAATTTGGGTGTTAAAAAAGAATCCTGAAATGCTTTTTTCAACCAAAGGTATGGCTGTTTGAACACCACTTTGTAAATCTAAGTAATAGAGTTGATTATGGCGTAGATAAAGTATTTTGTCGCGATTGATTATTTGAATTCGGTCAAACACAGGCAAATCAGAAAGACGCGTTAGCTTTCCATAGATATCACTACAATACAATTGATTGGACTGGGTAATCCAATAAAAATAATTCACATCAGAATACCGGTATTGTATCGGCTCTAAAAAAGCAGTAGTTAAAGCCGTGTAAGTCAAAGTCTGTATTGACAGTTGCCCCAATTGATTGGTAGCCTCATCCCATATCCATAATCGATTCTGGGAGCTCATCCCAACAAAACCTGGAACCAACTGCGGATTAGTTTCTGTAAGTTTAATGGTTTTAATCAGCGACAACTCTTTATCCAAAAGTACAACCGTATTAAAATCCTTATAAAAAAGACAAATTTGTGCGGGATTAACGAAATCTACATGATGAATTGAACCTAAAGCAATATTTTGATATTCTCGTACTAGTTCTGTTCGTTTCTCTATAAAAACCTGGCCTTTTAAAAAATAACTGGTATTAAAGATGTTTTTACCTATAAAAAAAGCGCCGTTTAATGGCTCTGTATCTACATATTGAGTTGCTATCGGCTTTTGTGCCCAAGAAGAAAATACCAGCATACCCATTAAAAACATACAGAATTTTCTCATCTTGACGGTCTTATTTTCTTATCCAAGTCTGAAACGTAAAAGAATATTGGTGCTTTTCATCTGCAGGATGCATGACCTCTGACAATAATTCCCATACAGTCAAGTCCAATTCTGGAAAAAAAGCATCAGCTTCAAAGGCATGATGCACACGGGTAAGTTCAATTTTATCTGCAAAAGGCAATGCCTCACTATAAATTTCCCCTCCTCCGATAACAAAAACCTCCTCTTGTGCCTGAGATAATTTTAGAGCCGCCTCCAAACTGTTCACTACGATACAACCGTCAGGAGCTTCATAATTCACATTTCTAGTGATTATAAGATGCTTCCGATTTGGCAAAGGTTTCGGAAAAGTCTCAAAAGTTTTACGGCCCATAATGATATAATGCCCTGAAGTCAAACTTTTAAAATGCTTAAAATCATCTGGTAAATGCCACAATAAATTTCCATCCTTTCCCAAGGCATCATTCTCTGCAGCAGCAGCAACCAATATAATCATAACGGTATTTTTTAGTTTTGAGTATCGATAGATTGATTTTGCGAAACCGGAAAATCCTTTTCTACCTGACGTTCGAGTTGCTCCCTTCTCTTAAGTTGTTTTTCCATCAACTTATCAATTTGCGTACGTTCCCATTTCTTATTCATAAACCGATTGACAATCAAAACGTTTATAGCATGTAAAACAAACAATAATGCCCAAATTGAAGTAGCCCATAAATACCATTTTACCGTGGTATCTTGAACCAAGTATTCGTTGGCTATATACAGAAAAATACTTCCTAAAATGAAAACTACAAAATGAAAGAAAAGTCTTTTCTTTTGCTTTACTCTGATACGAGCATCTTCATACAATTCGTGTTGCATTGGATCCATCATGATTGAAAAAATTTAAAATGAATAATTATACGGAAACCGCTCCTTTAATAGCGGGATAAGGGTCGTAATTCTCTAAAATAAAATCTTCAAATTTAAAGGAGAAAATATCTTTTACCTCTGGATTTATTTTCATAAAAGGAAGGGCTTTGGGCTCACGTGACAACTGTAAATCAACTTGTTCTATATGATTATTATATATATGAACATCTCCAAAAGTATGTATGAAATCTCCGTACTCTAAGTCACAAACTTGAGCTACCATCATGGCAAACAAAGCATAGGATGCAATGTTAAACGGCACGCCTAAAAACACATCAGCACTACGCTGATACAACTGGCAAGATAATTTTCCATCAGCTACATAAAACTGAAAAAAGGAGTGGCAAGGAGGCAATGCCGCTTTTCCGTTTGCCACGTTTTCAGAAAAACTTACCGAAGTGTCTGGCATGACACTTGGATTCCAAGCAGTAACCATCATTCTTCTACTGTTTGGATTGGTTTTAATGGTATCAATAACCTCTTTAATTTGGTCAATTCCCTCACCGTTCCAATTTCTCCACTGAAAACCATATACCGGTCCTAAATCACCGTTTTCATCGGCCCATTCGTCCCAAATTTTAACACCGTTTTCTTTTAAATAAGCTATATTAGTATCTCCCTTCAAAAACCATAAAAGCTCATGAATAATTGATTTTAAATGCACTTTTTTGGTGGTTACTAACGGAAATCCCTCACTTAGATCAAACCGCATTTGATACCCAAAAATACTTTTAGTACCCGTTCCAGTTCGGTCGCCTTTTTGAGTACCGCGTTCAACCACTTCCTTAACTAAATCTAAATATTGTTTCATATGTAGATACTATTTGTTTTTTACGGTTTATCTGCCCGTTATATCCCTGTGATTGTTTCGCCAATACGAAACAGCATTCTATTGTTACAATTCTCTTTTCGAAACTTCGTCTCGCAACTTTGCCGCCTTTTCATAGTCTTCTTTCTGAACAGCATTTTCAAGAAGTTCATACAATTCAGACAAACTGTAATGAGCATAGTCACCAGCCTTAACTACGGTTTCGTTACGCGTCTCATTTTCAATAGCAGTATCTTCCTCCAAAGGCCCCTCTGATTGCATCTCATCTAAAGGTGATGACTTTAATATAATTCCCGCTTTATCCAATATATTCTTATAGGTAAAAATAGGTGCATAAAAACGAATAGCCAAAGCTATTGCATCCGAAGTTCTAGCATCAATAATCTCTTCTATACCGTCGCGTTCACAAATAATACTCGAAAAGAAAATACCGTCCACTAATTTATGAATGATGACCTGCTTAACAACTATATCGAATCGGTCGGCAAAATTTTTAAACAAATCATGGGTCAACGGACGCGGAGGTTTAATCTCTTTCTCGATTGCAATAGCAATCGATTGCGCCTCAAAGGCCCCTATAACAATCGGCAACTTCCTTTCACCTTCTACTTCATTCAAAATCAAAGCATAAGCTCCATTCTGAGTATGGCTATATGAAATACCTTTTATACTAAGCTTTACTAAACTCATAGTTATTATTTATAATCACAACAAGGGCTGTCTAACAAAGATAGCAATTTCTTCATTTAGACAGCCCTTTTATATAAGACTAAATCAAAATCTAAGCATTCTTAGCTTTGAATTCTTTTAGTTTTTCAATTAATTTCGGAACAATTTCAAAAGCATCTCCTACCACACCATAGTCCGCCACTTTAAAGAAAGGCGCTTCTGGATCTGAATTGATAACCACTTTTACTTTAGAAGCATTAATACCTGCAATATGTTGAATTGCTCCAGAAATTCCAACAGCAATATACAAATTAGCAGCCACAGGCTTCCCGGTTTGCCCAACGTGTTCTTCATGAGGTCTCCAATCCAAATCAGATACCGGTTTAGAACAAGCCGTAGCCGCACCTAAAACAGTCGCCAATTCTTCAATCATTCCCCAATTCTCAGGTCCTTTTAATCCACGTCCTGCAGAAACCACTATATCCGCATCTGCAATCGTTACTTTACCTGTTGTTTTTTCAACACTTTCTACCGTTAAGGTAAAATCAGCATTGTTTAAAGATGGTGAAAAATCTTCCGTTACAGCAGCGCCATTAGCCTCTACTAAACCGAATGAATTTTTCCCGATAGCAATCACCTTAACCTCTGAATTGATTTCCGTATGATTAAATGCCTTGTTGGAAAAAGCAGTTCTTTTAACCACAAAAGGATTTGTGCTTTCTGGCAAAGCCACAACATTAGATGCATATCCTGCATCCAAACCAACAGACAAAATCGGAGCCAAATATAAACTGTCTGTCGTTGAAGACAAAACCACTAATTTTGTTCCCTCTTTCTGAGCTGCCTGTTTAACAACGTCGGCATAAGCTTTGGCATTAAAAGATTTTAACTGCTCGTTAGTTACTTTTAAAACCTTATCTACACCGTAGCTAGCCAATTCGCTAACATCTGCTATATTTACAGTAACAGCCGTAACCGTAGTATTCATCGTTTCTGCTACTTTTTTAGCATAAGACGCCAGCTCTAAAGCTACTTTTTTAAATTTTCCTTCTGCTGATTCAGCATATATTAAAATAGACATATCTACAATTTTAATGATGGTATAATTATTTTTTACTAAATTTAGATTAGATTACTTTTGCCTCGTTATGCAACAAGTTTACCAATTCATCCAAATTGTCTGCGCTTACCAATTTTACAGCTGATTTAGGAGCCGGTTTTTCAAATCGGATTGCTTTTGTAGCAGCAACTGCTCCTACCGGTTCTACTATCGTTAAGGCTTTCGTTCTTGCCGTCATGATACCTCTCATATTCGGGATTCTCAAGTCTTTTTCTTCAACAATTCCCTTTTGTCCACCCACTACTAAAGGCAGGTTTACACGTATCGTTTCTTTACCTCCATCTATTTCTCTGATGGCTTTTGCTGAAGTACCCTCTACCTCTAAACCAATACAAGAACTTACAAAATCAAATCCTAAAAGAGAAGCTAACATTCCAGGAACCATTGCTCCATTATAATCTAAAGACTCTTTTCCAGCGATTACTAAATCAAAAGATCCGTTTTTAACTACTTCTGCCAATTGTTTAGCAACAAACAAACCGTCTGTAGGAACTGCATTTACACGAATCGCTTCGTCTGCTCCAATTGCCAATGCTTTTCTAAGTGTAGCCTCCGTTTCTGGTCCACCAACATTAACAACAGTTACCTGAGCTCCTTGTTGCTCTTTAAACCAAATTGCACGTGTCAAACCAAACTCATCATTGGGATTCACAACAAATTGAACACCATTAGTATCAAATTCTGAATCTCCATTCACAAAATTAATCTTGGAAGTAGTATCAGGCACATGGCTGATGCAAACTAATATTTTCATTATATATACGTTTATGTGTTTTACAATTTTCTAGGAACGAAAATAATAATTTATTTTTAAATATTTACTATGCAAGCATACAAAATGTTTTTAAAAGTCTTTTTTCTCCCTAGTCTAAGGCCAATTATTGCTCGTCTGAACTTTGTTAAATCATCCTTTTTACTCAATCCGATTTTAGCTAGCCCTGTCCTTGTTATTTTAATATACGACAAATAATCGAGATAAACTACAATAAACCAACATTTGTCTTGCTTTTCAATTATAAAAAACCTTAAAAAAACGTTGTTTCACCAATGCTTTTTCGTTCTTAATTCGAGAAAACGCGCTTTTGAACTCTTACTATTAAGAGCGAGTGATATGCCTACGTATATTTGTAGGAATAATTAATAAATTTATTTATTTTTGTCAACCTTATAAATTACGGAAACAGAAAAATTATGAGAACGATTCAATTTAGAGAAGCGATATGTGAAGCGATGAGCGAGGAAATGCGCCGCGACGAAACGATATATTTAATGGGAGAAGAAGTTGCAGAATACAACGGAGCATATAAAGCTTCTAAGGGTATGCTCGATGAATTCGGACCAAAAAGAGTTATTGATACTCCAATTGCAGAATTGGGATTTGCTGGAATAGCTGTAGGATCTGCCATGAATGGCAATCGTCCTATTGTTGAGTTTATGACGTTCAATTTCTCGTTAGTTGGAATCGATCAAATTATCAATAATGCCGCAAAAATGCGTCAGATGTCTGGAGGACAATTCCCGATGCCGATTGTATTTAGAGGCCCAACTGCTTCGGCAGGTCAATTAGGAGCTACGCATTCTCAAGCTTTTGAAAACTGGTTTGCAAACACACCGGGACTAAAAGTAGTCGTACCATCTAATCCATATGACGCTAAAGGACTTTTAAAAGCGGCAATTCGCGATAATGATCCTGTGATTTTCATGGAATCGGAACAAATGTATGGTGACAAGGGAGAAGTACCAGAAGGAGAATACATCATACCGCTTGGCGTAGCCGAAGTAAAAATGGAAGGAACCGATGTAACAATTGTTTCTTTTGGAAAAATCATCAAAGAAGCTTACATCGCTGCTGAAGCCTTGGCTAAAGAAGGGATTTCATGTGAGGTTATCGACTTGAGAACCGTTCGCCCAATGGATCATGCTACGATTTTAAAATCGGTAAAAAAGACCAACCGTTTGGTGGTTCTAGAGGAAGCCTGGCCATTTGGAAGTGTTGCTTCAGAAATCACTTATATAGTGCAAGAGCAAGCTTTTGATTATTTAGATGCTCCTATTCAAAGAATTACTACAGCAGACACACCTGCTCCTTATTCACCGGAACTTCTTAGAGAATGGTTACCCAATTCTCAAGACGTCATTAAAGCGGTGAAAAAAGTAGCTTACAAATAGCAAAATTAGATTATCTTTGAACTCCATCTTACAGATGGAGTTTTTTTATTGCTACAACTATGAAAAAGGTAATTATCGTACTCATCATTGCTTTTTGTTGTCCTCTTTTTTTACAGGCCCAAACAAAAGCCAGCGGACAAATTAAAGATAAAAACAATGAAGCCGTCCCCTACTCCAGCGTTTATTTTAAAAATTCCACTCAAGGTGTTATCGCCAATGAATCGGGAAAATTCTATCTTGAATCTCAAAAAGATTACGACACCTTAGTCGTTAGCTTTATCGGGTATAAAACCAAAGAAATTTTACTTCCAAAAAACACCAATCTGGATCTAAAGGTCACTTTAGAGGAAGATAATATGTTGTCAGAAGTAAAGATTTACACAGGAAAAACTTCAAAGAAAGACAATCCTGCCCTGGACATCTTACGTAAAATCTGGGCTCGTAAAAAGCAAAATGGCCTTCATATGTTTAAACAATATGAATACGATAAATACGAAAAGGTAGAATTTGACATGAACTCTATCGACAGTGCCTTTACCAAAAAGAGAATCTTTAAGGGCATGGAGTTTATCTTTGACCATATAGACACTTCGAGCATTACAGGAAAAACCTACTTACCAATTTTTATCAACGAAAGAATCAGTAAGGTTTACGGCGATAATGTACGTTCTAAAAACATTGAAAAAACCACCGCGAATAAAAACTCTGGTTTTAACACCAACCAACACATTATTGCATTTATCAAAGACTTGTATGCCGACTACGATATTTACAACAATTACCTTAAGTTTTTTGACAAGGATTTTGTAAGTCCTTTATCCCGAACAGGAATTAATGTTTACAATTATATATTGGCAGATAGTGCTTATATAGACAACAAATGGTGTTACAATATTGTTTACTATCCTCGTCGAAAAAACGAACTAACTTTTAAAGGAGATTTTTGGGTTAATGACAGCACCTTTGCCATTAAAAAAATCAATTTAGAAGCGAGTAAGGGAGCCAATATCAACTGGGTAAAAGACATTTATATCGAACAAGAGTTTGACGTATTGAACGACTCAGTCTTTTTATTGACTAAAGATTATATGATGTCTGATTTTAGTCTTTCGAAAAAGGAAAAATCCAAAGGAGTATATGGAAAGCGAACCACCATCTACCGAGACCATGTATTTGACCAACCCAAAGAAGAAAAATTTTATAAAGAGGAGGTCAACGATTACAACGAATCCATCTATACCAAATCGGATGAGTTTTGGCAAGAATACCGGTTTGAACCTTTGAGTAAGGATGAGTTAGGTATCTACAAGATGCTCGACACCTTGCAAACGGTTAAGCGTTTTAAACAACTCTTTTCAATTGGAACTGTACTCGCAAGCGAATATATACAAATAGGCAAATTTGACTATGGCCCTATTTTCTCTTCCTTTGGATATAATGACGTAGAAGGCATTCGACTACGTACAGGTGGGAGAACATACTTTGGACCTAACGACAAATGGCGTCTAGAAGGCTATACTGCTTATGGATTTAAAGATGGACAAATTAAATATGGTATTTCCGGTAAAATCTTATTAGATACACCAAATCGACTTATACTGTTTGCTGGAAATAGACGCGACATCGAACAGATTGGCGTTAGCCTTACAGAAACCAACGATATCTTAGGGCGAAGTTTTGCTTCGAGTTCTCTGTTTGCCAGTGGTGATAATTCCAAGTTAACCTCGATAAATTTATCTTCTATAGGGCTGGAAATTGAACCTGTTAAAAATTTAAAATTCACTTCTACTTTTACTTATAGAACTTTAAAATCTGCTTCAGAAACTTTTAGTTTAGATTATTATACAGACAAGGAAAACGACATTACCAAGAGTGATGTTACCCAATCTGAAGTGAGCATGGCTATCGATTATACTCCAAATAAACGAACGATTGGCGTTGGCGTTGACCGTACGGATGTCGATCAAAATTACGCCCATGTATTTCTAAAATACAGTCAGGGCTTACAAGGTGTTTTCGATAGTGATTTCGACTATCAACGACTCCAATTATATTATAGACAACCGTTACTTCTCGGTGGATTTGGTCGATTGACCTCTACTTTTGAAGCGGGAAAAACCTTTGGAGAAGTACCTTTGGGCTTGCTAAACGTGATACCGGGTAACCAGTCTTACTTTTTGATTGAGAACGCCTACAGTTTAATGAGTTATTACGAGTTTGTAACCGATGAATACTTATCGCTTCACTTTGAACACAATTTCAATGGTCGTTTATTCTCTAGAATACCTCTTTTAAGAGATTTAAACCTTAGGGAAATTATTGGAATAAGAGGTGTTTATGGTCGAATTTCCGATGAGAACAAAGCCCTTAATGCTTCCAACATAACTTATAGAGCACCTGAAGATGTATATTGGGAATACCATGCTGGTGTTGGAAATATATTTAAATTCTTTAGAATAGATTTTTCTTGGAGAGGCAGCTACCTCGACCTGCCCGATGCTAAACGCTTTGGCATCAAAGGATCTTTTGGCTTCTATTTCTAACAATTTGCTAATAATGGCTTTAAAGCTTGCTATAAAGTAGGATTTGACTTATTTTTGCACTCCAATTATCAGAAGAAGAAATAAAGACATTACTTATGAATAATAATTTTGAAAGTTTCGATGCATTTGTCGAAATCCCTACAGGAAGTAGAAATAAATACGAATACGATTTTGACCTTAAGAGATTGCGTTTTGACCGTCTTTTATATTCTGCTATGAGATATCCGGCTGACTATGGTTTTATTCCAGAAACCTTAGCTTTAGATGGAGATCCATTGGATGTTTTGGTTATGGTAACAGAACCTACTATTCCTGGATTGGTAGTTGAAGTTAAACCCGTAGGTATTTTCTATATGGAAGACGATAAAGGACCGGATGAAAAAATCCTTTGTGTACCGGTATCGGATCCCATTATGAATAAATTAAACGACATACAAGATGTAAATGAACACTTCAAAAAAGAAGTAGAACATTTCTTCCAAGTTTATAAAGATTTAGAAAATAAAAAAGTTATCACAAACGGTTTCGGAGACAAAGCCGCAGCCATTGCAATGATTAAGGAATGTACTGATCGTTTTGACAATCTGGAAAACAAACCAGAAGGTCTATTCAGTATCCGCTTCTAGTAAAAAAAAGCTGCCTCAAAAAAGGCGGCTTTTTTTATAAAGTGCTAACGCGAATTACTAAATTGCACATCTGAGTACCAGGCTAATTATTATTAATTAATTACTATCAAAAATGATCATAAGAGCTGCAAAAATGGACGATCACGACATTGTTCCCGAATTGATGTTGCAAGCAATGGAAGATATTGTTTTTACGTTTATTGGCAAAAACGACATCGAAGAAGCTATTCAATTTCTAACCCATTTTTTTCGTACTGAAAACAACCAATACAGCTACCAAAACACCTTTGTTGCCGTTGACGAGAATGAAGACATTTGGGGCTCTCTTACATGTTATGACGGAGGCAAACTAACCGAATTGAGAAAACCGGTATTGGAATATATGCAAAGCCGTTATGGTGTGGATTTGACCCCTGAAAATGAAACGGAAGCCGGCGAACTGTATTTAGACACCTTAGCAGTTGCTCCTAGCGCACAAGGTAAGGGTATCGGAAGCTCGTTAATTCAACACATCATCCAATACGCTAAGGACAATGCTTTTAAACAAGTGGGATTATTAGTCGATTTCGAAAATCCACAGGCACAAAAGCTTTATGAGAGACTGGGCTTTAAGGCCAAAGAGACTCTAACCTTTGTCGGCGGTGAATATTACCATATGGTTTACAGCATAAAATAAGCTTTACTATAAAAATCCGTTAATCTATACCTTAACGGATTTTTGCATTTACACCAATAATCCTTTGATAGGCCAATAATAAACCGCTAAGCCACCCGTTATCATCCTTAGTATTTACTCATATCTTTCAGAATAATTACGCTGTCTTAAGGGAATATACCCACGAGTCCGCAATCATATTTACAAAGAATACCTATATTTGTAAAAAATAGAAAAATGTCAAAGAATATCACCCCTTATAAAGAATCTGATTTAGGCAAAAAAGAACAGGTTGCACAAATGTTTGATACGATTTCCGGAAAATATGACCGATTAAACCGTATTATATCATTAGGTAACGATGTGAAGTGGCGTAAAAAAGTCCTTAAATTAGTGGCTGATACCAATCCGAATCGCGTCTTAGATATCGCAACGGGAACCGGTGATTTAGCTATTTTAATGGCTGAGACCAAGGCGACACAAATTATAGGCTTGGACATTTCTGCGGGAATGCTCGAAGTTGGAAAGGAAAAAATTAAAGAAAAAAATCTTAACGACCGAATTGAAATGGTTTTAGGTGATTCGGAAAATCTACCTTTTGAAGACAATTATTTCGATGCGATTACCGTAGCCTTTGGTGTTCGAAATTTTGAAACCCTAGAAAAGGGACTAGCAGAAATCTTACGGGTGTTAAAACCGGGTGGTATTTTTGTAATTCTTGAAACATCTGTACCCACAAAATTTCCTTTTAAGCAAGGATATGCTATATTTACCAACGGATTAATGCCATTAATAGGGAAAATCCTGTCAAAAGATAAAAAAGCCTACACTTATTTATCAGAATCTGCTTCAAATTTCCCTTACGGAGAAGTTTTAAACAATATTTTGAGAAAAGTTGGGTTTACACAAGTTAAGGATATGCCGCAGACACTTGGTGGAGTAGCTACCATTTACTCGGCATCTAAATAATATCAAATCGCTAATAACTGCTTGTTGTAGCTATAAACAATAAATACCTATATGAAAAAAATATTCTTTATTTTTATTGTACTGCTCAGCTTTCAAAGCTATTCACAGTCCCTTTTTGGCAGAAAGCCCTTGCTCAATATGCAAGATTGGGATAAACAAAGAGTTTATTGGGGATATTATTTAGGCTTTAACTCCTACGATTTTAAATTTGATTACGACCCTACTTACTACGAAAAAAACAAAAATATGGACGTAGAAGTTAGTACCAACATTGGTTTTAATGTGGGATTGGTCGGTAATTTACGCTTGATGGAATACTTGGATTTGCGATTTGAACCGGGTTTATCGTATACACAGCGTAATTTGCACTTTCCAAACATCGCTACTCAAGGTATGGCTAACAGAGAAGTAAGCTCTACCTACCTTCACTTTCCTTTGCTATTGAAGTTTTCTGCATTGCGAACTGGAAATGTACGTCCGTTTGTAGTTGGGGGCTATTCTCAATCGCTTAACTTAAGCAGTAATTACAAATCTAAAGACGATAATTACGAAGGCAGATTTAGAATGAAACAATGGACTGCTAATTATGAATTGGGGGTTGGTGTTGATTTTTACTTTGAATACTTTAAATTTTCACCCTCTATTAGAGGCGTATTTGGTATAGACGATGAATTAATTCGAGATAATAATCCTGACAGTCCGTGGACTGGCGGTATTGAATCCATGAAGACCAGAGGTCTATTTGTAAACTTTACTTTTCACTAGCCCACTTTCCTCTTTGTTCTTTATTTATGTCTAGAAAATTCGCTTAAAACAATAGCGGTTGCCATAGCGACATTAAGACTTTCGGTTTGCTGTAAATCGCCAAATCGCGGTATGGCGATACGGCTATTGACTAAGGCTGCTATATCCTCCGAGATGCCATTGGCTTCATTCCCCATAACGATGATTCCATTAGCTGGCAGTTCTTCTCTGTAAATAGAAACACCGTCCATAAAAGTTCCAAATATAGGCCAAGAGGCCTTTTCTTCTAAAAAGGGCACCAAGTCTTTATATACAACAGCAACTCGCGTTACCGACCCCATGGTTGCCTGAATAACCTTCGGATTGTAGACATCTACAGTTTGCGGGGAACATACCAGGCTTTTAATACCAAACCAGTCACAAAGTCTAATTATTGTACCCATATTTCCAGGATCGCGAACATCGTCCAAAACCACGATTAAACCTTCATCTTCCGTATTTACAACTTCGGGTATTTCAAAAATAGCCAAACAATTGTTTGCCGTATTTAGGGCTGTAATTTTACTCAATTCACTGTTTGAGATAAAGACCACCTTGCTCTGATCGACATTTACGTCAATGACTTCGGTACAAAACAATTGCTGTAATTTTAAATTGGAATTGACCAACTCTTGGATTACTTTTACTCCCTCAGCAAGAAACAATTGATGTTGTTTGCGGTATTTTTTTTGTTGCAAACTTTTTATTAGTTTGATTTGGTTTTTAGTAACCATAAAAAATGTATTTTTGACCTACTATTTATATTGATTTGAAAGATAAAACATCAAAAATAGCACTATTTATATTAATAAGTGTAAGTTTTTTTTCTTGTACTCTCACCAGGAGAGTTCCTGAGAAACGATCGTTGCTAATGCAAAACGAGATTTTGGAAAACGGCAAGAAAAACTCTAAGGAAGAAATACACAATCAATTATATCAACATCCGAACAGTTCCATATTGGGATATCGGTTGCGACTTCACTTATACAACTTAGCCAAACCCAATGCCGATTCGAGCTACCATGCTTGGCTAGAGCAACATCCGCGGACACATAGAAATTTAACGGGCTTACTTTCCGAAAAACAAGTCGGTCGATTAGGTAAGTCATTTGCTGTTTCAGGCTTTAGTCAATTTCTAAAAAACACCGGGGAACCTCCTGTGTTATTTGAAGAAAACAGAATGAATCGCTCCGTAATTCGATTGAAAAATTATTATTTTAACCAAGGTTTTTTTAACACTACAATTCAAACTACAGTCGATAGTTTGGCTGAACAGAAAACGAAAGTAACTTATAAAATCGAAACCGGACAAGCTTATAAAATAGACTCGGTATCTACCCATATTTCAACTCCTGCCCTAGATAGTTTATATAGAAAAAACGCATCTAAGTCATTGGTAATGCCCGAAAAAACATATAATGCAAAAGACTTCGAAGCCGAACGCAAGCGCATAACAAGTAATTTCAGAAATAACGGAGCTTATTATTTCCAAGAAAGCAACATACACTATGTTGTAGACACCATATACAACCAACACAAAGCTACTGTAGAACTTATTATAGACGATCGAACCGTAAAATCTGGCGATACACTTAAACAAATTCCCTTTAAAATTTACAAGATCAGCGACGTCAATATTTTCACCAACAACACATCAAAAAAGAATGAAAACATCGCAGATAGTATAAGTTTTAATAATTTTAACATCTATAGCGCCAATAAACTGGAATACAGACCTAAGGCATTAACGGATGCGATTTTTATAACCAAAGGAAGTACATTTAGTGATTTCCGCAGGGTCCTAACTTCTCGTTCTATCAGTAATTTACGAATTTTTAATTATCCTTCTATTGAATATTTAGAAGACAAACGCGACAGTACAGGTCAATCTTTAGTGGCTAATGTCTTCTTGACACCAAGGAAAAAAATGACTCTAAACCCTTCCCTAGACGTTACCCATTCCAATATTCAAGATTTTGGGATTGCTGGAAATATGGGTTTGGTAATTCGAAATGTATTTAGAGGTGCTGAAATCTTAGATATTGGCTTAAGAGGAAGTATCGGTTCATCAAGAGAAATGGCCAATCCAAACAACATATTTCTCAATGTATCCGAATATGGTGTTGACGTCAAATTATCATTTCCACGCTTGTTTTTTCCAATTAAAACCGAGGGAATAATCCCCAAAAGCATGCTTCCAAGAACCATGATGAGTTTTGGATTATCGCGTCAACAAAACATTGGATTAGACAAAGAAAATTTCACGGGTATTATCAATTACAATTGGACTCCAAAGCGAAACACCAGTTACAGTTTAGATTTACTCAATTTACAATATGTTCGCAACACCAATCCTGCTAACTATTTTAGTGTTTACAAATCCTCATTTAATACCTTAAACAATATTGCAATTCGCAACGAGGTCAACAACGACTATTTTGACGCCGACGGAAACTTAACTATTGCAGATGGAGGTGCCAACCAATTCATCACCGACGTATTGACTGGAAAAACACCTATCAATGCTGGTTCTGATGATTATCAAACCGTTCGTAGTATAGAAGAGCGCCGAGTACGTCTATCTGAAAACAACTTGATTATAGCCGCTAATATTTCGTTTACGAAATCGTCTAAAACAGATATAAAAGACAACAACTTTTACACCTTTAAGACGAAAGTGGAGTCAGCAGGGGGATTAACCAGTTTATTGACCAAAAGTGGCAATTCAAACATTAGCGAAAACGGCAACCGAACTTTGCTCAATGTCGAATTCTCACAATATGTAAAAACCGAAATTGACTTTGTCAAATATTGGGACCTAGGGCGCCAACAAGTCATTGCTTTTCACACCTTTGGAGGTTTAGCCGTGCCCTATGGCAACTCCAACAGCATACCTTTTTCAAGAAGTTATTTTGCCGGGGGGTCAAATGACAACCGCGCCTGGCAATCGTATCGACTCGGACCGGGTAGCAGCGGCGCCATTAACGATTTTAACGAGGCAAATATGAAATTATTCGCCAGTACGGAATACCGTTTTAACATTACCGGAAAATGGAATGGAGCCTTATTTTTGGATGCTGGAAATATATGGAATATCTTTGATCACATCGAAGACAAAGCATACACCTTTAATGGAGTCAAATCTCTTGGTGACATCGCCATAGGAAGTGGTTTTGGAATTCGATATGATTTTAGTTTCTTTGTATTCCGATTGGATTTGGGCTTTAAAACCTATAATCCGTCTAAGCCAACGGGTGAAAAATGGTTTAGAGAACTCAACTTTGGTAAGGCAGTAATAAATGTTGGAATTAATTATCCCTTCTAATCAAATAATAATTATTAATTTTGTCAACTCTTAAACACACAACTAATATGGCACATAATATAAAACCTGGAGTAGCTGTTGGCGACCAAGTACAGGAAATCTTTAGATATGCAAAAGAAAAAGGGTTTGCTTTGCCAGCAATCAATGTCACCAGTTCAAGTACGATTAACGGGGTTATGGAGACAGCTGCCAAGTTAAACGCACCAGTAATTATACAATTTTCAAATGGAGGTTGCTCTTTTATTGCAGGAAAAGGCCTATCAAATGAAAATCAAAAATCAGCCATTGCAGGTGGAATTGCCGGAGCAAAACACATACACGCCTTGGCCGAACTTTACGGAGCAACAGTAATTCTGCATACGGACCATTGCGCCAAAAATCTTTTACCTTGGATTGATGGATTGCTAGATGCTAGCGAAGAACACATGAAACAATATGGCAAACCACTTTTCAGCTCACATATGATTGATTTGTCGGAAGAGCCTATTGAGGAAAATATAGAAATTTCTAAAAGATACCTAGAGCGCATGAGCAAAATGGGAATGACCTTAGAAATTGAATTGGGAATCACTGGTGGAGAAGAAGACGGAGTTGACAACAGTCATGTAGATTCTTCTAAGCTTTATACGCAACCGGAAGAAGTAGCTTATGCTTACGAGGAACTTTTAAAAGTAAGTCCTCGTTTTACCATTGCCGCTGCTTTTGGAAATGTTCACGGTGTTTACAAACCAGGAAATGTCAAATTGACCCCTAAAATTTTAAAAAACTCACAAGAATTCGTTGCTAAAAAATTCCAAACAGCAGCTAATCCAGTTGATTTCGTATTCCACGGAGGATCGGGTTCTACTTTGGAAGAAATTAGAGAAGCTATTTCTTATGGCGTGATTAAGATGAATTTAGATACCGATTTACAATTCGCTTTTACAGAAGGAGTTCGCGATTATATCGTAGAAAACGTTGAATATTTAAAAACCCAAATAGGAAATCCAGAGGGATCAGAGTTACCAAACAAAAAGTACTACGATCCTAGAAAATGGGTAAGAGAAGGAGAATTGACTTTTAACGCCCGTTTAAAACAGGCTTTTGAAGATTTAAATAACGTAAACACGTTATAATTCTTCACTCTTTACTATATTATAAAATAAAACAAACAATTTATGGCTTGGTTTAAAAGAACAGAAAAAGGAATACAGACCCCAACAGAAAACAAAAAAGACGTCCCAAAAGGTTTATGGTACAAATCTCCAACGGGAAAAATTATTGATTCTGATGAGCTAGCGCACAATCTATGGGTAAGCCCAGAAGACGGATACCACGTTAGAATTGGAAGTAAAGAATATTTCGAGATTCTTTTTGACAACAACGACTATAAAGAAATCGCAAAAAATTTAACTTCAAAAGATCCTTTGAAGTTTGAGGACACTAAAAAATATGTAGATCGTTTAAAAGAAGCGATGGACAAAACCCAATTAAAAGATGCTGTACGCGTTGCTGTTGGAAAATCTAATGGATCAGACTTGGTGATAGCTGCGATGGATTTTGCCTTTATCGGGGGGTCTATGGGAGCTGTAGTTGGGGAAAAAATAGCTCGAGGAATCGACTATTCTATTAAACACAAAATCCCATTTATGATGATTTCCAAATCAGGTGGAGCCCGAATGATGGAAGCCGGATACTCGTTGATGCAAATGGCCAAAACTTCGGCAAAATTAGCGCAATTGGCAGAAGCGAAAATTCCATACATCTCCATGTGTACCGATCCTACAACAGGAGGTATTTCTGCTTCATTCGCGATGCTTGGAGATATCAATATCGCAGAACCCGGAGCTTTGATTGGTTTTGCTGGACCTCGTATTGTTAAAGATACAACAGGAAAAGATCTACCGGAAGGATTCCAAACTTCGGAATTCTTATTGGAACACGGATTTTTAGATTTTATTACTTTGAGAAAAGAACTGAAGAAAAATGTTAATCTGTATTTGGACTTGATTCTAAACAGACCCATTAGCAAATAATCAACTGTTAAAAAAATAGGCTACCTCAAAAGGGTAGCCTATTTTTTTTAACTATCTTATAGTTACAACTTAGAAAAGACTAGTTAATTACCTGTTCGAATGGCCTCTACAGGATCTAATTTTGAAGCCGATATAGCGGGTAATATTCCAGACAACAAACCTATAAAGACAGCTAAAGATGTTCCGATAACAATATTGGCAAAACTCAATACAAATTCAAAATCGAGCACTTTGGTAACCACCATCGCTATAATCCAAACCAATAACATCCCTATTAAACCTCCAAAAAGCGATAAAATAACGGCTTCAAATAAGAATTGAAACAAGATAAACCTGTTTTTGGCACCTAGCGATTTTTGAATACCGATTAAACTCGTGCGCTCCTTAACCGACACAAACATAATATTTGCAATACCAAAGCCGCCCACCAATAAGGAGAAACCACTAATAATCCACCCCACTACATTCATCTGCCCAATAATATTATCCACCATTTCTAACATACCGGCTATTATATTGACAAAAAAATTGTTTTCCTCTGATGGTTTAATTCCCCTAAAGGCTCTTAGCTTTTGAATTAATTCCCCTTTAAACTCTTCGATATCAATTCCTTTTTTAGGTTTTAGAACAATAACAGGGGTGGCACGTAAGGTATTGTCACCAAAAACTTGACGATAATAAGTAGAACTGATATAGGCCTTTACGTCTTTAGACATACCAAAACTTGTCATCCCCTCTTTTTCCAACACCCCTACTACCGTAAATCGTCTTCCATAAAGTCGAACATATTTTCCAATGGGTTCTTCTCCTCCAAACAAATTAACGGCCACTTCGTGTCCTAAAACGATTACAGCAGCACCGGAACTTGATTCCGATTCATTAAAAAATCGTCCTTGCCCAATTTTTAAATTATCCAGGGATTCTATTTGAGCTGTGGAAGGTTGTATAGCGATATCGTTTACGGTATTAGCTCCATATTTAATATTTTCAGAACTTGTAAATAAGTTAAATGATATCTTATCGATAGCGGCAACATTTTTACGCAAATAATCATACTCGCTATACGTAACCTTGGGAAACTGATTAATCTTCCACTGAGGAACATCAGAAGGACCAAACGGATAGTTAAACAAATAAATCATATTTCGATCTATACCACTTAAATCCGTTTTAATTTTACGATCCATAGAATCTACTGCAGAGAGCACCGCTATGATGGAGAAAATCCCTACCGTTACACCTAATAGCGACAAAAGTGTACGAAGCCTATTGTTTTTTAAAGCATTAATTGCAAAAAACAAACTTTCGTTAAGTAATCGAAAATATAAAAGCATATAGAACTTGATTTTTTTACTTCTCTACGAAGCTACGGTAATATATTAGTTCCCCAGAATCGTAATTTGTTACAAATTACGACAATTAAAATAAAAAGACCTCTTATTTAGCGCGAGGGAGGATCTAATAAAGTTGGAAAACAAAAACATTTATTTTTCGAAAATCATAGTCATATTACTTTATAAATACGTGAACAATAACTACTTTTGCAAATTAAACCAAACACACAACATGAGCACAACTAAAACAATTCAATCGGCTTTAATCTCTGTCTTTGACAAAGACGGATTAGAACCAATCGTAAAACAACTTCACGCAAACCAGGTAACGATTTATTCTACTGGGGGAACAGAAACTTTTATTAAAGATTTAGGTATTCCTGTAGTTGCTGTTGAAGAAGTAACTTCATATCCTTCCATTTTAGGTGGTCGTGTAAAAACGCTACATCCAAAGATTTTTGGGGGTATTTTAAACCGTCAAGACCACGAAGGAGATATAGCACAAATGAAGGAGTTTGAGATACCACAGATTGATTTGGTTATTGTGGACTTGTATCCATTTGAAAAAACAGTAGCTTCTGGAGCAAGTGAAGAAGACATTATCGAAAAAATTGATATAGGCGGAATTTCTTTGATTCGCGCTGCAGCAAAAAACTTTAAGGACACCATTATCGTCGCATCCGTTAAAGAATACAAGCCCTTTTTAGACATGATTATATCTAATGAAGGCGGTACTACTCTAGAACAGCGTCGTTGGTTGGCTACTCAGGCTTTCCATGTTTCGTCACATTACGACAGTGCTATTTTTAATTACTTCAACACAGAAGACAACATTCTAAAAACCAGTTTAGACAACGGTCAAGAATTGCGATATGGTGAAAACCCACATCAAAAAGGTTTCTTCTTTGGTGATTTTGATCAAATTTTCGAAAAGGCTCACGGTAAAGAATTGTCGTATAACAATCTTTTGGACGTCGATGCAGCAGTCAATTTAATGGGTGAATTTAAAGGAGAGCAACCTACATTTGCCATTTTAAAACACAATAATGCGTGTGGCGTAGCACAAATGTCTACGATGAAAGAAGCTTATTTGGCTGCTTTGGCGGGCGACCCTACTTCTGCTTTTGGTGGTGTTTTAATTGCCAATGGAAAAATTGACGTCGACACGGCAAAAGAAATTAATTCCCTATTTTGCGAGGTGGTTATTGCACCATCATACGACAATGCCGCTTTAGAAATTCTAAAAGAAAAGAAAAATAGAATTATATTAATACAAAAAGAACTGGAGCTTCCTAAAAAACAAGTACGAACTTGTCTCAATGGAATTTTAGTTCAAGAAAAAGATTTAATTACAGACAATAAAGAACACTTAACTAACGTTACCAATTCAACTCCTTCTACGGAAGAAATTGAAGACTTGTTGTTCGCTTCTAAAATCTGTAAACACACTAAATCCAATACGATAGTATTGACAAAAAACAGACAGCTTTGTGCTTCAGGCACAGGCCAAACATCAAGAGTTGATGCTCTTAAACAAGCCATTGAAAAAGCACAAGCTTTCCAATTTGACCTTAGAGGAGCTGTAATGGCTAGTGATGCTTTTTTTCCTTTTCCAGACTGTGTTGAAATCGCACATAATGCCGGAATCTCTGCTGTAATTCAGCCAGGGGGTTCTATCAAAGACGATTTGAGTATCGCATATTGTAATAAAAATAATGTTTCCATGGTATTTACCGGAATTCGTCATTTCAAACATTAATTTTATTATTTTTGTACTCTAAAATTTTATAACCTATAAAACCCTTTTAATTGTATGGGATTTTTTGATTTCATGACCGAGGATATCGCTATCGACCTTGGGACTGCTAATACACTGATTATCCACGACGGAAAAGTTGTTGTTGATAATCCTTCTATCGTAGCTCGCGATAGAACAACGGGCAAAATTATTGCTGTTGGTAAAGAAGCTAGTTTGATGCAGGGAAAAACTCATGGTAACATAAAAACAATCCGCCCTTTAAAAGACGGTGTAATTGCTGATTTTGACGCTTCGGAAAAGATGATCAGTATGTTCATCAAAAGTATTCCTGCATTGAGAAAAAAACTTTTCACTCCTGCCCTACGTATGGTAGTATGTATTCCCTCAGGAATTACTGAAGTAGAGATGCGAGCAGTAAAAGAATCATGTGAGCGTGTCAATGGAAAAGAAGTCTATTTGATTCACGAACCCATGTCAGCAGCTATAGGTATTGGAGTAGATATTATGCAACCTAAGGGAAATATGATTGTTGACATAGGTGGAGGAACTACCGAAATCGCAGTTATAGCCCTCGGCGGTATTGTTTGTGACAAATCTGTAAAAATTGCTGGTGATGTATTCACCAACGACATCATATATTATATGCGTACCCAACACAATTTATTTGTTGGAGAAAGTACAGCAGAAAAAATAAAAATTCAAATTGGTGCTGCAACTGAAGATTTAGAAGCACCACCAGACGATCTTTTGGTACAAGGTCGTGATTTGTTGACAGGAAAACCGAAGCAGGTTACGGTTTCTTATCGTGAAATTGCTAAAGCCTTAGATAAATCTATTCAACGTATAGAAGATGCCGTAATGGAGACCCTATCACAAACTCCTCCTGAACTGGCTGCAGACATCTATAACACGGGAATTTATTTAGCTGGAGGAGGTTCGATGTTAAGAGGTTTAGACAAGCGTATTTCTCAAAAAACCGATTTACCTGTTTATATTGCCGAAGATCCATTAAGAGCTGTAGTAAGAGGAACTGGATTGGTAATTAAAAACATCAACAAATTTAAAAGCATACTTATCAAATAATATTTCAACATGCAGCAAATAATAAATTTTTTTATAAAAAACAGTACTAAGTTACTGTTTTTGCTGCTTTTAGCAACTTCTTTACTACTTACTATCCAAACGCACTCCTTTCACAGGAGTCGCGTTTTAGGTTCTGCCAATGCCTTCACGGGTTATGTCTATGAAAAGATTAATAATACTAAAATCTATTTCAGTCTTAGACAACAGAATGACGAATTAGCCTTTGAAAATGCAGAGCTTAAAAAAATCCTTTACAATTCGATAAACCCAGCGGATTCTGTAGAAATTAGCGATAGTAAACCGATCGAAAATCCAGAATTTGAAGTCATTTTGGGTAAGGTTATTCGCAATTCCTTTAAATCAAAAGAAAACTACTTAACCATCAAAGGAGGAACCAAAAACGGAATTCATCCCGACATGGGTGTTGTCAATAGCAGAGGGGTTTTGGGTATAGTCGAAATAGCCGCCAACAACTATGCAACGGTGCAAAGCATCTTAAACGTTAAATCTCAAATCAATGCTAAAATAAAAGGTTCTAACCATTTTGGTACTTTAAATTGGGATGGAAAAAACACTGGCTATGTTCAATTGATTGACATCCCCCGTCTTGCTGATCTTCATAAAGGAGACACTATAGTAACCGGAGGAAAATCAATCATTTTCCCAGAAAATATTCCCATTGGAGCTATTGATAAAGTATTTGTAGATAAAAGTTCTAATTATTACACCATCAGTGTGCGTTTATTTAACGACATGACCAATTTGGGCTATGTCTATATTATCAAGAACAACGACATCGAAGAGATCAACCATTTAGAAGAAGCAACTAAAGATGAATAGTACTATAACTTTAAACATTATTCGATTTATACTTTTATTTGCCCTTCAAATATTGGTATTCAACAATATAGAGCTATTCAACTTTATCAACCCGCTTCCTTATATTTTATTTATATTGCTTTTTCCCATCCATGGAAATAAGGCTTTATTAATTTTCATCAGTTTTCTATTGGGATTGGGAATTGATATGTTTGAAAACTCTGGAGGTGTACACGCCGCTGCCTGCGTAGTACTCGCCTATTTTCGCGCAGATTTATTAAAATTCTCATACGGTATCAGTTACGAATACCACACTATTAAAATAGCTGACAAAATAGGTAAAGAGCTCTTTACGTATCTTTTTAGCGGTGTTTTATTACATCACACCATTTTATTTGGTTTAGAAATATTTAGATTTAATTTTATTTGGGAAATTCTTTTACGAACTTTACTCACAACATTATTTACCCTGATATTATGCGTCTTAATAATCTACTTGATCAAACCATCTAAAAAATGAGAAAATTCCTCTTACCCTTTTTAATTATATCCGTTGCTATTGCAATATTGGTAAGACTACTATATTTACAAGTAATTGATGATTCGTATATTAAAAAGTCGGAAAACAACGCTTTAAAAATCGTTTACGAATACCCCGAGCGCGGTTATATCTATGACCGAAATGGCAAATTACTAGTCGCCAACCAGCCCTCCTATGATATCATGATTATACCTCAAGAGGTAAAAGATATAGATACCTTAGCGCTGTGTCAAATGCTAGATGTGACCAAAGACGACTTTATAAAAAAATTAGACAAGGCACGTGTTTACAGTCCGCGTTTACCTTCTGTTTTTTTACCCCAATTAAACAAGGCAGAATATGCTGCTTTTCAAGAAAAAATCAGACATTTCAACGGTTTCTATATACAAAAAAGATCTCTACGAGATTATCAAGTGCATTCCGGTGCCAATATATTTGGCTATATCCGTCAGGTCAACGAGCAAAATGTAAAAGGGAGTTCTTATTACCGCAGCGGTGACTTAATCGGAATTCAAGGTGTTGAACAGGAATACGAAACTGTTTTAAGAGGAACCAAAGGGGTTAAATACATCCAAAGGGATCGATTTAACAGAGAAATAGGTTCTTTTAAAAACGGTCATTACGACACCCTAGCTGTAAAAGGTGAGGACATCACACTAACCTTGGATTTAGAACTTCAAGAATATGGTGAATTGCTGATGCAAAATAAACGCGGAGGTATAGTTGCCATCGAGCCTAAAAGCGGAGAAATTCTAGCTTTAGTAACCGCTCCGAGCTA
The DNA here is from genome assembly GCF_019345525.1 of Flavobacterium sp. NKUCC04_CG. Lineage (GTDB taxonomy): Bacteria > Bacteroidota > Bacteroidia > Flavobacteriales > Flavobacteriaceae > Flavobacterium. The sequence goes on from NZ_JAHKRA010000003.1 coordinate 63,028, forward strand.
CGACCCCAGTTTGTTAGTCGGTAGAGAACGTTCTAAAAACTATACTGCTTTGTTTAATGATTCCATTTCTAAGCCCCTATTTAACCGTGTTTTATCTGGAGAGTATTCTCCTGGATCGACGTTTAAAATTTTAACCGGACTAATCGGCTTACAGGAAGAGGTTATCACTGAACAAACCGCCTTTGTATGTAATCACGGTTTCTTTTATGGGCGCGGAGCATTTATGAAATGTCACGACTCTGGTAGTATTTCACTCAACAGAGCGATAGCCAGTTCCTGCAACACCTATTTCGCCAATGTCTATAAACGCATTATCGAAAAATACTCTAAACCCCGTTATGGCATAGACGCATGGAGCAGTCATCTAAAAAGCTTTGGATTGGGCGAATTTCTTGGCTATGATCTTCCTGATGGTAGAAAAGGACATATACCTTCATCTAATTATTACGACCGTTGGTATCCCAACGGAGGCTGGAGAAGCACCACGACGATTTCGAATTCCATAGGACAAGGCGAGGTTGTCATGACCCCTATGCAATTGGCAAATATGATGGCAACGATTGCCAACAGAGGTTATTTCTATACCCCACATATCATCAAAAAAATAGAAAAACACCATATAGACCCAAAGTTTACAACTAAAAACATCACCACCATAGACCCTCAATACTTTACACCAGTTATCAATGGATTGTTTGACGTTTACAATTTTGGTTCTGGTCGAAGTGTACAAGTTAAAGATATTGAAATTTGCGGTAAAACCGGAACTGTAGAAAACTTTATTAAGGTGGGAACCAAAAGAATACAATTAGCCGATCACTCCGTATTTGTTGCATTTGCTCCAAAAGACGATCCTAAAATTGCTATAGCGGTTTTTATAGAAAATGGTGCCTGGGGTGCCCGTTGGGCTGCTCCAATAACCAGTTTAATGATTGAAAAATACCTACACAAAGAGATTAGCCGTACCGATTTAGAAAAAAGAATGTTAGAAGGCAGCTTACAAAGTGAGTATGCCAAAGTAATAAGCTTACAACAACAAGCCAAACTGATCCCGCAATAAAATGAAAAATCAAAGTGTAAAAAGCACCATCGATTGGATTTCAATCCTACTTTATTTTGTACTGGTTTTTGCTGGATGGCTAAACATCTACTCTGCCTCGCTACCGGTAGAAGCTACCTCATTTTTTGATTTAAATCAAATCTACGGTCGCCAACTATTATTCATCATGTTTTGTATTCCGTTAATTATACTGGTAGTATCGATCGACGCCAAATTTTATGAAAAATATCCCATGATATTTTACATTATTGGTATACTATCTATATTGGGACTCATGGTATTTGGTAAATCGGTAAAAGGACAAACCAACTGGTATCAAATAGGCGGTTTTGGAATTCAACCCTCTGAATTTGTAAAAACAACTACAGCCCTCTTATTGGCAAAGTTCATTTCAGACTCACAGGACGCCCTAAGTACTTTTAAAGACCAATTGATAGCCTTGGCTATTATTGGAGTACCCACGCTACTTATTTTACAACACGACACGGGTAGTGCCATGTTATTTGCTTCACTTATATTTGTTTTGTATCGCGAAGGACTACCGAGTTGGTACCTTTGGACCGCTTTTATCACGATCAGTCTTTTCGTGATGTCACTGATCATAAAACCCGGTTTTATTATCGGCGCTATCGCATTAGTCACCATCATCCACTTTGTGCTCAACAAAAAGATAAATCGAAACCCCTTTCTATATTTGGGACTATCGGCCCTAATGATTGCTTTTGTATTCTCGGTCGATTACGTTTATGACGAGGTGCTAGAACCCCATCAGAAAGACCGTATCAATGTATTAATCGGCGAAGACGTCAACCTTCAAAGAGAAGGTTATAACTTAAATCAGTCCAAAATAGCTATCGGATCGGGCGGCTGGTTTGGCAAAGGATTTTTAGAAGGAACACAAACCAAAGGTGGTTTTGTACCGGAACAACATACCGATTATATATTCACTACAGTTGGTGAAGAATGGGGATTTACCGGCGCAGCAGTAATCATCACTTTATTTGTCTGTCTATTCCTACGGCTTATATACCTATGCGAACAGCAAAAATCGCGCTTTACACGAGTTTACGGATATAGCGTAGTCTGCTTCCTATTTATCCACTTTGCTTTAAACATCACTATGTTAACGGGGCTATTTCCAACAATCGGAGTTCCCTTACCCTTTTTCTCTTATGGAGGATCAAGCTTACTCGCATTTACTATATTGTTGTTTATTTTCCTCAAGTTAGATGCTAATAAAGTCAATGAATGGTAAAATTGGCATCTAATTTGCCTTACAATTAAAGTCAACTAAACAAAAACACCAAACTCAATTTATACAATGAAAAAAACACTATGGTTTGTAGGTACTCTCTTAGTTTCAACTCAATTGATGTCTGCACAAGAGGTTTCCACTATTGAAACAGAAAAAAACAAAGCGATTGAAAAAATACAAGAAATCACGACTGAAAAAACAGAAGTAAACACAGCTTTAGAGAAGGTTAAGGAAAGTACACAAACAGTTGTTAGTGAACAAGAAAAACTACAAGCTAAAGAAGAAGAAATTATTCTAAAAAACCAACAAGATTTACTAAACGCGGAACAACTAAATCAAGAAAAACTAGTTAAGGACCTAGAAAAAAAGGAACTTCAAGCAATTAAGGATCAAAAGGCGTTAGAAAAAGCACAAAAAAAACTTGAAAAAGAGCAAAAACTCGAAATTAAAAAACAAGCTAAGCTAGCCAAATCAACGCGTAAACTCCAAAAAACAAAAAGCAAACTCTATAAACAAGAGGATCGCTTAAGAACCGAAACGGATAAATTTGAGAAAAACCTACGCAAAGGTTCTTTAACCCCGTTAAAAGAACTCAAAGGCAAAGCAAAGATACTGAAGTTAAAAACAAAAGTTCAAACCTTAAAACTCGATGTTGAACGTATGGAACTAGAATTAAGGTCTTTTTAAACTAAAATACTACTTATTAAAAAAACTGCATTTTGCAGTTTTTTTTTGTTTTTAATTGTAAAAACACGCTTTTACCCAGCAATTTAACCTCTTTGCTATGTACAAACATACTTATAACGCCAAAAAAAAATCCCAATCTATAAAGATTGGGATTTTTTGTGGTGCCTCCAGGAATCGAACCAGGGACACATGGATTTTCAGTCCATTGCTCTACCAACTGAGCTAAGGCACCTTAAAAGTAAACTTTTAAGCAACTTATAAATCAAAAGCAAATTTGTGGTGCCTCCAGGAATCGAACCAGGGACACATGGATTTTCAGTCCATTGCTCTACCAACTGAGCTAAGGCACCATTTGGCTTTTGATTTCAAAGACATACTGTCCTTGTAAGCGGTTGCAAATATAGAACAGTTTTTTATTTAAACAAACCCTTTTGAAAAAAAATCATTACATATCTTTGCTTACACAAACATTTCAGTCATGCTTTTAGTCGTAGATATTGGGAATACCAGAACCAAAGTAGCTTTATTTGAGAACGATAGGATTATTGAAATCTATATTTTAGAGCGTGAAAATTTTTTAAAAAATTTTAAAAAAATTTTAAAAAATTTCAACACCCTCCCCAAAATAGTACTTTCAAGCGTGGGTAAACTCGATACAGCCTCGTTAAACTGGTTACAAGCACATACCGATTTACTAGAAATTACTATAAAAACAACCTTACCCTTTCAAAACGACTATTCGACTCCCCAAACCTTGGGTATCGACCGTTTGGTTCTGGCTGCTGGTGCAACACTACAGTATCCCGCTCAAAATAGATTAGTCATTGATGCGGGTACTTGTGTTACTTATGACTTCATCACTAAGGAAAACCACTATCTAGGCGGTGCTATTTCGCCAGGAATCGCCTTAAGATACCAATCACTAAATACCTATACTGCAAAACTTCCGTTGCTACAATTGCAAGAACCCGCTGATTTAATAGGAAATTCAACCGCAGAATCTATACATTCCGGCGTTGTTAACGGACTAACGGCCGAAATCGACCAACTTATCGATCTGTACATAGCTCGTTTTCAAGATTTAACTATAATTTTAACAGGTGGTGATGGAGTTTTTTTGGCAAAAAGACTAAAAAACACCATATTTGCCCATTCAAACTTTTTGTTAGAAAGTTTGAATTCCTTACATCAATATACAATTGAAAATGATAAAAAAAATCTTTCTAGGCTTTAGTTTACTAATTGGTACTACAGCATTAGCACAACAAGGTACCGCATCACCATATTCTTTTTATGGAATTGGAAAAGTGAATTTCAGTGGAACCAACGAATACAAAGCCATGGGAGGGATTAGCACATACTCAGACAGTATTCACCTAAACCTAAAAAATCCAGCTTCTTTTTCAAAACTGACAAGGACTACTTTTGCCGTGGGAGGAACTACTAATTTCACTACATTCAAAAACAACGAATTTTCAGAAAAAGCTCAAAGTACTTTAGTAGATTATATAGCTGTTGGAATTCCCTTAGGTCGTTTTGGAGCATCATTTGGAATACTACCATTTACGTCAGTAGGATATAAAATCAACTCTGAAATTACTGTAGGCGATCAAAACCGATCAAAAGACTTTACAGGAGAGGGTGGAATAAACAGAGCTTTTGCAGGCATTTCCTATTCCATACTGCCTAATTTACAAATTGGAGCAGATTTCGCATACAATTTTGGAGACATTGACAACAATTCCACCGTGTTTATTACCAACGACGGTACCGGTGTCTTTCTTCCTAAAGGATCTAGAGAACGTATAAAAACAAACTACAGTGGATTTACATTTAACACCGGGCTTATTTACAACCGTAAAATAAAAAATTATGATTGGCACAGCAACTTTACGTTCTCGCCTGAAACTAAAATAAGCGCAGACACCTCTACTTTTCTAGAAACAGTTCAAAAAGCCTCTAACGGCTCCGTTGTTTCCATAGAAACAAGAGAACTAGAGATGATTAATAGCGACTTAACGATGCCTGCTTCATTTACCTTAGGAACAGGAATTGGAATAGAACAAAAATGGTTTATTGGAGCTGAATTTAAGCATACTCAAAACAGCAAACTCCAAAATAACTGGAAATCATCAGCAAAAGCGGCTTTTGAGGACTCCCAAAAATACACTATAGGAGGTTATTATATTCCAAAATACAATTCTTTCACCAGCTATTTTGACCGTATCGTTTATCGTGCTGGTTTCCGATATGAAAATACCGGCTTGGTATTAGAAAACCAATCAATCAATGATTATGCGTTTAGTATGGGGGCAGGATTTCCGGTTGGAAGAAACCAAACCAACATCAACCTAAGCATGGAATATGGTCAAAAAGGAAAAAGCAGTAACAATTTGATTAAGGAAAATTATTTTAATATATCTGTTGGAATTTCCTTAAACGACTTATGGTTTGTTAAACGTCGTTTCGAATAAAACCAAGCCCATGTCTTTTATAAAAAACATACTGTTAACCGGAAGTCTGCTGACACTAATAGTCACTATGGCTTCTTGCGACAGCAATTTTAAAAAAATACAAAAAATCAATACCGTTCCCTTTTTTGCAACAACTCAAGGAGAGAACATCAATTTAAAGTATATAGACTCGGGAAGTGTTAAGGCTATTTTAGTAAGTCCGCAGATGCTCGATTACTCACAGGTAAAGTACCCGTTTACAGAATTCCCAAAAGGGATTCACTTGACTTTAATTGACAGCGAAAAAAACCAGAATTTTGTTGTAGCAGACTACGCAATCAGCTACGGAAAAAAAGAATTAGTTGATTTAAGAGGCAATGTCGTAATTACAAGTCACGATGGCAAAAAACTAGAAACAGATCAACTGTATTACGATCAAAAAAACGATTGGTTTTACACCGAGAAATTTTATAAAATATCGGATATCGACAACAGCTTTACAGAAGGGGTTGGAATTGATTTTGACAGTAAATTTAAAACCGTAACAGCTCAAAACAGCTACGCCGAGAGAAACAAAACAGAATAACGACCTACAAACGTAATTAACCATGAAAGCATACGTATTATTCCCCTATTTTTATCTTTTTATAGCACTACTCTTTATCTATGATGGCGTTACAAAATTTCAAAACGATGAAGATTACTATTTACAAATAGCTGTAGCAGCCGTTGCCATTTTTATGTTCTTCTTTAGAAAGAGATATGCAAAAAAAATGCAGGAACACCATAAAAACAAACAACAATAAAGTCCAATATAAAAAACAGTAGTTATTAACTACTGTTTTTTTTTGCTTTCAAAATTAGTTTTCAACAACATTTTCGACAACAAACTTAGGAGCAATATTTAAAGATATTGTTTTTCAAATTTAAATTCCAGCTCCTTAAAATTCTCTAAACAGCAGCTTAAAAAAAACAAAATACGCTTACTTTAAAGAAATTTGACCAAATACTTCGAAAACAGCAACATTATTTAGAAAAATATAGAATTATAACTTTTATTATTAAATAGATAATTGTATTTTCGCTCACTGAAAAAAATTACACATACTAAATACACATGGCAGTTTTATCAAAAATTAGACAGAAATCCGTATTATTAATTGCGGTCGTTGGTGTTGCTTTACTAGCATTTGTTGTAGGAGACTTAGTTCGAGGCGGAGGCATCGGTAAGGATTCTAGAAATGTTGGAAGCGTAAATGGTGTTGAAGTCAACACTCAAGAATTTATGCAAAAAGTGACCCAAGCAGAACAAGGTGGTCGAGCCACGGGAGCGCAAGCGAACAATATGGTTTGGAACAATGAAGTAAATTCAATACTTCTTGGAACGGAGTTCGAAAAAATCGGATTGAAAATCGGAAAAGACCAATTGGTTAATGTGATTAAAGAAAATCCAAACTTTGCCAATAATCCTCAATTTCAAAATCAACTGGGCAAATTCGATATCAATAAATTCAATGAATTTATAGTAACGATGAAAAAAGGCGGAGCTGAACAATGGAATTCTTGGTTAGCTTATGAGAAGGAATTAGAGAAATATGCTGTAGAGCAAATGTATTTTTCTATGATTCGCGCAGGTATCAACACCACTACATCAGAAGCTAAAAACTCTTATCACGTAGAAAACAGCAAAGCGACATTTGATTATGTTACCGTTGCCTATTCATCTATAAACGACGATCAAGTTAAAGTAAGCGATGCTGAAATTGAAAGTTATATTAAAAAGAATGAGAAGAAATACAAATCAGAACCTACACGTAATATTGAGTATGTTTTTGTATCTAGTATTCCATCTGAAAAAGATCAAAACGAAGTTAAAGAAAACATCGTTGGACTATTAAAATCTTCTATCGTTTATAACGAAGAAACTAAGAAAAACGATACAGTTGCTGGATTCAGCAACACGACAAACTTAAAAGAATTTGTCAACCTTAATTCTGATATTAAATTTGATTCTTTGTTTTATTCAAAAAGCGACTTGCCACTAGAATATCAAGAAGAATTATATAAACTACAGCCTGGTGAAGTTTTTGGACCTTATTTATTTAATGACCATTATTGCTTAACTCGCTTGGTTGATAGAAAAGCGGGTGAAAAAGTTAAAGCAGCCCATATTTTAATTTCTTATGCTGGTTCAGCTTCTCCTATACCGGGAGTTACAAGAACAAAAGAAGAAGCTAAAGCTAAAGCTGACGACTTATTAAAACAAGCTTTGGCAAACCCTGCTCAATTTGGAGCATTGGCTACTGAAAACACAGAAGATCCGGGTTCAAAAAACACGGGTGGTGAATACGACAATATTGCTAAAGGACAAATGGTAAAACCATTTGATGATTATATTTTCAACAATGGAGTAGGTAAAATTGGTGTCGTTGAAACTGACTTTGGTTTTCACATTATTAAAGTTCTTGAGAAAAAAGAGGCTATTCGTTTAGCTACTATTGCTAGAAAAATTGAAGTTTCAGAAGCTACAGCTGACGAAATTTATACGAAAGCGACTAAGTTTGAACAAGAGGTTGCTTCTAAAGATTTTGAAGCGTTGGCAAAACAAATGAACTTGCCTATTCAACCTGCTACCACAGTTCGCCCATTTGATGAGCAGCTGCCATTAGTTGGAAAACAAAGACCTATAGTAACTTGGGCTTTTAACAAATCTACAAAAATTGGCGATATCAAAAAATTTGATAATGCTGACGGTCATATCATCGTTAAATTGAAATCGGCAAACGAAACGGGTTTATTAACTGTTGAAGAAGCTAGAGCAACGGTAGAACCTATTTTAATGAATGAGAAAAAAGCGGCTTTAATCCGTACAAAAATGGAAGGAAAAACCCTTGCTGATATCGCTGCAAAAACAGGAGCAACACTTACAACAGCAGCTGATGTTACGAGACAAAACCCATTAATCATCAATATTGGTCCAGAACCAAAAGTAGTTGGAAACGGTTTCGGCTTAAAGCCAGGAGCTCAATCAGCCTTAATTGATGGTGCAAAAGGAGTATATGTAATTCAAACTAAAGCTATAAACCAAGCTCCAGATTTACCAAATTACAATACTTACAAAAACAAAACCAATACAGTTGTTCGCGGTAGCGTACAAACAAAAGTATTAGACGCATTGAAAAACAATGCTAAAATTAAAGACCACAGAATTGACGTGATGTAAAAACGCAATACTGTTTTCCATACAAAACGGGCTATCTTTACGGATAGCCCGTTTTTTTAGTACCATACACTAATTACAGAATGAAGAAATAGCAGAGATACTTAAACCATTCACCCTATGAGAACGATTCGATGGAATTGTAGACTGGGATTGTTTTAACTCCAAAAAAATCTTATTTTTGCGATGCTAAACTTAAGAGTTGCTTTTACCTCTGTGTAAACGGCAAGCGATACAAAATTATCTAGCTCACTATACTAAAAACAATACGATATGAAAGCATACGTTTTTCCTGGTCAAGGTGCCCAATTCTCAGGAATGGGAAAAGATTTATATGAAACATCTGAAATAGCCAAAACGCTATTTGAAAAAGCCAACGACATCTTAGGTTTTCGCATTACGGACATTATGTTTGAAGGTACTGCAGAACAACTAAAAGAAACTAAAGTAACACAACCGGCTGTATTTTTGCATTCGGTTATTTTAGCAAAAACCTTAACGGATTTTAAACCGGAAATGGTAGCAGGACATTCTTTAGGCGAGTTTTCCGCTTTAGTAATCAACGGTACCCTTTCGTTTGAAGACGCTTTACTTTTGGTTTCGAAAAGAGCTTTAGCCATGCAAAAAGCTTGCGAAATTACACCTTCAACTATGGCAGCCGTATTAGGCCTAGCCGACGAGGTCGTAGAGAACGTATGTAAAACCATAGACGGCGTAGTTGTAGCAGCAAATTATAACTGCCCGGGACAATTGGTTATATCTGGAGAAACTACAGCTGTTGAAAGAGCCTGTGACGCATTAAAAGAAGCTGGAGCAAAAAGAGCTTTGATACTGCCAGTTGGTGGTGCTTTCCACTCACCGATGATGGAGCCCGCTAGAGAAGAATTAGCTGCCGCTATTAAAGCAACACATTTCTCACAACCAAGTTGTCCAGTTTATCAAAACGTGACGGCAAACGCCGTCTCTGACCCCGAACAAATCAAAGCGAATTTAATATCGCAATTAACAGCTCCAGTGCGTTGGACACAATCTGTTCAACAAATGATAGCCGATGGTGCTACGTCGTTTACGGAAGTTGGCCCTGGTAAAGTATTGGTTGGCTTAATTCAAAAAATTGACAAATCAGCAGAAACACATTCAGCCTAAAAATCACCTAAGTTTTTTTTAGTTCAAACATAAAAAAGCCCCAAGAATATCTAATTTCTTGGGGCTTTTTTTTATACACTCCTTATTTTCTGCTCCCAATTCCAAGCACTTAATAAGGCTTCATCTAGGGTTTTCAAAGCCTTCCACCCTAAAACGTCGTTGGCTTTATCCGTATTGGCATAAGCAGTAGTAATATCCCCTTCTCTTCTTCCAACAATTTGATAAGGTAATTGCTTACCAGATACGCGCTCAAAGGCCTGGATTACCTCTAATACCGAACTGCCTTTACCAGTCCCGACATTAAAGACCTCCACTTTTTCAGTCTGCTGTTTAGACAAAAGTCGCTTAAGGGCCAAAACATGCGCTTGTGCCAAATCGACTACGTGTATATAATCACGTACACAAGTACCGTCAATCGTATCATAATCGTCTCCAAAAACTGCTAGTTTTTGACGTAAACCCATAGCTGTTTGGGTAATAAAAGGAACTAAATTTTGTGGCACTCCAATCGGTAATTCTCCTAGAAAATTAGTCTCATGCGCGCCAATTGGATTAAAATAACGAAGTAAAACCGCATTAATACCTGAAACTTTAGCGACATCACTTATTATTTCCTCCCCTATTTGCTTGGTATTACCATAAGGTGAAAAGGCCTCCTGTATAGGTGCATCTTCCATAATTGGCATTTTTTCTGCCTGCCCGTAAACCGTGCATGAAGAACTGAATATAAAACTGACTTCCGTTTTCTTCTGCAATTCTTGCAATAGATAAATAAGTGCAGAAAGATTATTCTCATAATATAAAAGCGGATTTTCTACACTTTCACCTACTGCCTTAGATGCAGCAAAATGAATCACCCCTTCTATATCTGAATACTGACTAAAGAAACGCTGTACTTCCGACTTGTTTCTTAAATCTAAATTTTCAAAAAGAGGTGCTTTCCCAGAAATTTTTTCAATTCCATTTAAAACATCCAAAGTGGAGTTGGATAAATTATCGATAATAACCACCTCATAACCCTGAGCTTGAAGTTCGACCACTGTATGAGATCCAATAAACCCCAAACCTCCTGTTACCAATACTTTCATAATTCTAATACATTATTTATTTAGGATTATCGCGTCTCGTTAGTCTCTGTTTCGCTTTCTTATTTCTAGAAACCCTTTTTTGAGTCGCGATACCATGTTCCAAATTATATAAAAAACAATAGGCGAAAGATACATCCTTTCGCCTATTTACTTTTTTTATTTTGTTAAGAATGATAAAATTGAAGTCGTAATAAACTCAATCTGATCATCATCTAATTCCGAATGCATTGGAAGAGACAGTACTTCTTGAACCAATTGATTGGTTACTGGAAAATCTTCTTCTTTATATCTTGGATCTACATATGCCTTTTGATTGTGCAAAGGTATCGGATAATAAATAGCACAAGGAATATCTAAAGATTGCAAATGCTGCATCAAAGCATTTCTATCTGCATCTATAATTCTTAAAGTATATTGATGAAAAACATGGCTGTTTTCCGTTTCAGAAAAAACAGGCGTTATTATATTAGGATGATTCGCCAAAGCAGTGCTGTATTTCTTAGCTGCGCTTTTACGAGCTACATTATAAGCATCCAATTTCGGTAGTTTTACATTTAAAACCGCTGCTTGAATACTATCTAATCGCGAATTTACCCCCACTACATCATGATGATATCTTTCATACATTCCGTGGTTAACTATTCCTCTAATAGTATGAGCTAATTCCGCATCATTAGTAAAAATAGCACCACCATCACCATAACATCCTAAATTCTTAGAAGGAAAGAATGAGGTTGCCGCAACATGTCCGATACTACCCGCTTTTTTTACCGTACCATCCGTAAAGACGTAATCGGCACCAATTCCTTGAGCATCATCTTCAATCACGTATAAACCATGCTCTTCTGCCAATTTCATAATGGCCTCCATAGGAGCAACTTGTCCAAAGAGATGAACGGGAACTATGGCTTTAGTTTTTGGTGTAATCGCCTTCTTAATCGCTTCAACAGAGATATTAAACGTATTGGGGTCAACATCTACCAACACCGGTGTTAACTGCAACAAAGCAATCACCTCCACAGTAGCAGCAAAAGTAAAGTCGGCAGTAATCACTTCATCTCCGGGCTTAAGCCCCAAAGCCATCATCGCTATTTGTAAAGCATCGGTTCCATTAGCACAAGGAATCACGTGTTTTACACCTAAATACTGTTCCAAATTAGCTTGAAAACGGTGTACTTCAGGCCCGTTTATATACGTTGAATTTTCTAAGATTTCTTGAATCCCCTTATTTACAGCATCTTTGATTCCCTCATATTGACTCTTTAAGTCAACCATTTGAATTTTTCTCATGATTTATTGTATTTTAGACCGTCTTTTTAGCGCTCCTTTTCAGTGAAATTAGCCTTAAAAAAACGTTTTGTTTTACTCTTAATAAGCCTTACAAAAGTAATAATTTATTGCGGGTATCTCCTATTCTTAATCAAAAGAAACGTATTTTAGCCCTACAAAAATATCAGCATGTTTTTCTTATACAACCTCTTTACAATAGTCGTTAGCTTCGCTTTAAAGTTCGTTGCGCTCTTTAATAAAAAAATTAATTTTTTTGTAGAAGGACGAAAAAACTCTTTTGACCTTCTAATCCAACAAATTAAAACCAACGACCGCACTTTTTGGATTCATGCCGCTTCCTTAGGCGAATATGAACAAGGTCTACCGCTGATTGAACGCTTAAATCAACTATTTCCTGAACACAAAATCGTATTGACCTTCTTCTCTCCCTCGGGTTATGAAGTAAAAAAAAACAATAGTGCGGCTGATGTGACCTTATATTTGCCCATGGATACCAAACGAAATGCGAAGAAACTTTTACAACTCGTGCATCCCGAGAAGGTTTTTTTTATTAAATATGAGTATTGGCCTAATTACTTATACCAATTAAAAAAACAAAACATACCCACTTATTTAGTTTCTGGAATTCTCAGACCCGATCAAGTGTTCTTTAAATGGTATGGCGGTTTTTATAGAAAAGCCTTGGATTCCTTCACGGGTTTCTTTGTTCAAAATGAACAATCAAAAGCCTTACTCGCTACATTGGGTCATGAGGCTACTGTTACTGGGGATACGCGTTTCGACAGGGTGTCTCAAATAGTAGAAAACGATAATACCTTGGATTTTGTAGCGCAATTTAAAGGCCATAAAACCCTTTTAGTAGCCGGCAGTTCTTGGCCAAAAGACGAAGAACTACTCGTTGACTTTATCAATACTACAGCAGATAAAAATATGAAATTCATATTTGCTCCACACAATATCAAACCCGATTTAATAGAATCCTTAAAACAGAAGATTAAAAAAGGGGTTGTTTTATATTCTCAAATTCAACATCAAAATCTTAGGGACTTCGATGTATTGATCATCGACGGATATAGCTTACTGACCAAAACCTATAGTTATGCAGATATTGCCTATATAGGAGGTGGTTTTGGATCGGGTATTCACAACATTCTGGAAGCAGCAACCTTCGGTATTCCTGTAGTCATTGGACCAAATTATAAAAAATTCCAAGAAGCTAAAGACCTCGTTGAAAAAAAGGGATGTGTAGTCGTAAAAAACAAACAAGAACTCGATCAAACACTGTTGGATTTATTTACGGATCCTTTAGTTAGAAAAGAAATGGGCCACATCAATAGTTCTTATATACAAGCAAATAAAAATGCTACACAGAAAATCATACAGCTTGCATTCGGCATCTAAAATGATCGACTAACAACAAAAAAACCTTTTAAGATCCATATGGATCTTAAAAGGTTTTTACAATTATAACTAAAGGCTAGTTTTCAGATACCAGCATTTATTGTTTTTCATAGGTAACTTCGGTACCGTCTGCCGCAATAATACCGTTAAACAGCACCAATTTATTATCAGACAACATCACACTTACTTTTTCAGCATCATTTAAAGAAAGTGCATAATTAGACTTTGAATTATTGATAAGCTCACTCTCGGGCTGTAAACTAAAGACTCCGCTTTCCACTTTTGTACCATCGGTAAACTTCTCAAAATGATTTCCTGAAAACTTAAGCACATTCCCATTTCCCTTTTTAAAGTTTGGGTCAACACCAGCTACTTGAATTCCCGCAACATGAGTTATTTCCCATGTCCCTTCTATGGGTGACGTTGCCTTTTTATTTCCACAACTCACCAATACAGTCATTACACACACACTTAAGGTTAATTTAAAATAATTTTTCATCTGTTGATTTGTTTATGGTTTATGATTATTTATAGCCTCTGCATTGATTTAAAACAAACACAGAATTAACCGTTTATTTAAGCTGGATTTTCTAAAAGTAAATCTAGATTTTGGCGCGCTAAAAAATGATAATTTGGTCGGGCCTCCTGATATATCTCTTTCGCAAAATTAATCTGCCCCGTTTGTTTTAAAGCCAAATATAGGGGCTCAATAAATTTCCTTCTACCTACCTGTATCAAAAAATCTTTAGCATTGGAATTTACCTTATCGTATTGCAACCTAAATGATTTTTCGAACCAGGCACATTGGATCTCAGCATTCTTACTATCGGTAAAACGGTATCGTTGATCGATTAAAGCTATATCCTCTTTAGTAGTAGCAGTCACATCAATTAAACGGATATAGTGTAACCATTCATTGGTAGACCATTCCGGAAGTTCGTCGGAAATCGCTTTCCCTTTTTGAATCTGAACGATATCTGCCGCATATTTTTTTTCCACCAATTCAAACAATTTTGACGTTGGAACCACCAAGCCCTTTGGCCAACCGGTATCATAAACCCAGGTTTGTACAAAATCATCTTCTCCATGGGTAAGATTTTCTTTTAGATAGACTATAAAATCTTCTGTATTTGTAGTTTTAAATGCCTTTTCTTTAAAATATTTTTTAACGAATGCGTCGAATGGTACACGCCCATAACGGTCTTCTAACATTTTTAAAAATAGAAATCCTTTGTCGTAAGGCACATCAGAAAAAGCATCGTCCGGATTTATTCCTGTCAAATCAATATATAATGATGTTAGATTTTTAGGTAATAATTTCATGTCGGTTTGCAAATCTTGATATCCAATAACCGTAATCATATCTGCATAATCTTTTCCCTCGAGCGCCTCCATAATTCTACGTTCAAAATAAACGGTAAACCCTTCATTGAGCCAAAAGTCATTCCAAGTAGCATTGGTTACCAAATTGCCAGACCAAGAATGTGCGAGTTCGTGAGCGATTAAGTTAGTTAATGACCGATCACCCACTAAAATTGTAGGTGTAGCAAATGTAAGTCGAGGATTTTCCATACCTCCAAAAGGAAAACTAGGAGGCAGAATCAAGACATCAAATTGTCCCCACGGATATGCTCCATAAAGTTGCTCTGCTGCATCTACCATTTTTCCCATATCTGCCAGTTCCCATGCTGCGTCTTTTAACTGAGTCGGTTCGGCATATACACCGGTCCGTTCATCAATAGCTTGATACTGCAAATCACCCACAGCCAAGGCTATTAAATAAGGAGGTAAAGCCTGAGGCATTTTAAAATGATAAATACCGTCAGCTGATTTTTCCTTTGGATTAATAGCACTCATCAAGGCCAACAAATCTTTGGGTACACGAACAGTAGCATCATAAGTAATCCGTATGCTAGGTGTATCCTGAATGGGAATATAAGAACGGGTTAATATTGCCTGTCCTTGCGTTAATAAATACGGCTGTTTTTTATCGTGAGTCTGAACCGGATCTAACCATTGTAAGGCACTAGCTTGGGGAGAAGTTTTATAATAAATACTTACTTTTTTATCTTTAGGACTTATCTTCACTTTTAAGGCCTGCCCTTTGACTATATCAAGCTCACCCAATTCATAAGGTGTTTTTTTTCCATTACCCAACAAAACAGAATCAATAACCAGCTGACTGCTATCAAAGAAAATCTCCTTTGCTTGATGATTTTCGAAATCGTAAGTGGCGCTTCCAACAATAATCTTTTGCTCAAAATCCACCTCAACATCCCAACTGAGATGTGTTATTTTTGCTTTACTAAGATGTGCATACGTTTGCGTATCCACATTTTTATCATCTGCCAAAAGGGCTTGTTGCTTTCCACAAGCAGCTACTAAAAATCCCATTCCAAAAACGAGATAAAAAAACTTATGCATATTAGATTTATTTCTTTAATAACACTTTTATAATCGGCATGATTGCTATTACAAACAAAGCCTCCAAAATCGAATCATTTACCTTTACAAAGATAATAATTCAAGAACGACACCAATACGATCTATCGCTTTAATACGCCAATCAAAAAAATGGATTAATAAGTGAACTTTTCAATATATTTTTGTCGATCAGATTCCGTGATTTTTAAAACTTGAGAAATGTAATTATCCATAGAGCCATATCGAGACTCAATCGCTCCAAAGCTTGCCATTAGATAATCGGTATTGACCCAAGAAAAATTTTCAACAACCGTTTGATTTAGCTTTGGATATATCAAACGCCCTACTTTTAATAATTTCAATTGTTTTTCAATTCCCTTTTGTCGGTAATTGTTCGATAATAAATATTCTTGATAAATGGTTTCCCTATCCACCTTTAAAACAGATAAAACCAAGGCTGCAATAATTCCAGTTCTATCTTTTCCTGCCGAGCAATGAAATAGAACTGCGTGATTCTGATCCAATACCTTATGTATAATTTCCTTAATTATCTCAGGCTCTTCTATAGGGTAATAACTGTAAAATGCCTTGAGGAGTTCTACAGATTCTATAGGACTTATTTCCCCCTTAAAAACAGCTTGTCGCGTTTTTGCTAATTGCTCCTGTTCATCTTCAAAAGCATTGTAATGGAAATACGTTGTTGTTGTAGGATATTTATCGGGTTTTTTATGGAGTTCCACTTCAGTTCTCAAATCAACAAGAGTACCGATATCCATCTCCTCCATTTTTTTTACATCGTGTTTTCTCAATCCATTCAGCTGCCCACTTCTAAATAATTTACCCCAATAAATAGTTCTTCCTTCTGTTGTTTGAATACCTCCTAAATCTCTAAAATTGGGGACTTTTTTAAATAAAATCTTGCGATTACTCCATTGTATGGTATCGTTATTATCCGTTCGCAAAGCGACCAATAAGCGTCCTTCTTGTTTTGCGAATCGCACAACTGTATCATCTGAATGAACTGTTTTTTTTTGAATCAAATGGGTAGTAAATAAGATATCTCCCCTGTTTTGAGGTGACTTTAAATGCAATTCATAATTATGCTTAGTTTCTATCACTACAGGGCTTTGGTCCAATTTTGAAAACTGGGGAGGCTGCGTTGCTTTATATGCGCACGAAGCACTCAACAATAGCCAACTACCAATAAAAAAAAATCTCTTTAACATCATTTCGTATATATAATCTCAAAATTAAGGTTTTAAAAATAGAATCGAAATAATCTCAAACATATTGTTTAAGAGAAACAACAATCTAAAGAACTTTTTGAGCTGTAAAAGCGTTTTAATTAAAAATCGTATCTTGCCGCTTAGATAAAAACTGTAAAATTTTTACCCCATGATTTCAAAAAGTATAAAACTTTTAAAAGCACTAATCATCCTTTTATTGGCATGTCCTCTTTACGCCCAACAAGGAGGTATGTGGATTCCTTCCTTATTAAAAGGAATGAACGAAACAGAAATGAAGAGTCTCGGAATGAAAATGTCCGTATCAGACATATACGATGTCAATACTTCTAGTTTAAAAGATGCTGTACCTCATTTTAATGGAGGATGTACCTCTGAAGTGATTTCACCTCAAGGATTATTGTTAACTAATCATCACTGTGGATATGGCGAAATTCAATCGCATTCTTCTGTAGAAAACGACTATCTAGCCGATGGATTTTGGGCGAAATCGCTCAAAGAAGAACTTCCAAACAAAGATTTAGTAGTCACTTTTATCGTAAGAATAGAAGATGTAACGGCTCAAGTACTGCAAGGGGTATTAGATACTGATACAGAGGCTGCCAAAAAGCTAAAAATCGAAAAAAACGTTGCAACAACCACTCAAACTTTTCCCAAAGAAGCTTGGGAAGAAAACAAGATAAAATCATTTTATGAGGGCAACCAATATATTTTATTTGTAACCGAAACTTTTAAAGATGTTCGTTTGGTTGGTGCGCCACCTTCCTCAATTGGAAAATTTGGTTCGGATACGGATAACTGGGTTTGGCCAAGACATACGGGAGACTTTTCTTTGTTCCGTATTTATGCAGACAAAAACAATCGTCCCGCAGCTTATTCTGCCGAAAACGTACCTTATAAACCAAAACATTTCTTACCGATATCTCTAGACGGCATACAAGAAGACGACTTTACTTTGGTCTTTGGTTATCCTGGATCAACTCAAGAATACCTACCGTCATTTGCCATTGAGCAAATATTAAAAGAATTAAACCCAGCTAAGATTGAAATTCGCGATGCTTCTCTTAAAGTTACCAACGAGTTCATGAGAAAAGACCCGGCTATAAAGATTCAATATGCTTCTAAATATGCAGGAATAGCCAACTATTGGAAAAAATGGATTGGAGAAAGTCAAGGTTTAGAAAAGTCCAATGCCGTAGCTATTAAAAAAGCGTACGAAAAAGAATTTGAGCAACGTGTTGTCAAAAGCAAAAAACAAGCTACTTACGGAGCCCTTTTACCCGAATTTGAAAAGCGCTATAAAGAAATAGCTCCATATGCTGTAAGTCGCGATTATTTTATGGAGGTGGTTTTAAGAAATACCGAGTTGTTGACTGCAGGATTTAAACTATATCAATTGGAACAAGCTTATTTATCGAAAGGAGCACAATCTTTTAACGATAGACGCGCTCCCTTTATAGCTGCACAAGAAAATTTTTACAAGAATTTCAACAAAGAAGTTGATCAAAAAGTTTTTGAAGCTGTAGTAGCCCTTTATAGCGAAAAGGCGCCACAAGCCTATTTACCAAAAGAGTTAAAACAAATCGACATTCAGAAATTGTCTAAGTCTATATATGGCGAAAGCAAATTGAGTACTTACGACGGTTTAAAAGAATTATTAAAAGGAGATGCTGACGCAGTGTTTAAAAAACTTAATAAAGATAAAGGGTATCTTTTTACCAAAGCATTAGCTCAAAATTATTTTGACAACATTGCCCCTAAATATGATGCATTAAACACAGAGATTGCAGCACTACAAAGAAGCTATATGAAGGCACAACTGGAATTGTATCCGGATGCGCGTATTTTCCCAGATGCCAACAGTACCCTAAGAGTGACTTATGGCAAAGTAAATGGCTATGCTCCTAAAGATGCAATCTATTATGATGCCGTTACTTATTTGGATGGTGTAATGGAAAAATACGTTCCAAACGATTACGAATTTGACGTACCTCAGAAACTGATTGATTTATACAAAGCAAAAGATTATGGACCTTATGCCGAAAACGGTAAACTACCGGTAAACTTTATCGGTACTAACCATACTACAGGAGGTAATTCTGGTAGTCCTGCCATAGATGCAAATGGTAACTTAATAGGCTTAAATTTTGACCGTGTATGGGAAGGAACTATGAGTGACATCTACTATGACCCGGCTATTTGTCGTAATATTATGGTCGATGTTAGATACATTTTATTTGTCATTGACAAATACGCAGGAGCTAAACATTTGATCGAAGAGATGACTTTAGTGCACCCAAAGAAAAAATAATTTTCAATCTTTTGGCTTTCAATTACTTAAGCACGTTATTTTTTTTTAAAAAAAAATCACTAAATAATTTAGGATATCAAAAAATTCATATCTTTGTCAAGAATTAATAATTAACTTTTATAATTTAGTAAGATGAAAAAAATTGTTTTAAGTGTAGCTTTAGTAGCTATGATGGGTGTATCTTTTGTTTCATGTAAAGATACTGCTAAAGAACCTGCTGCTGAAGTAGAAGTTGTAGCTGAAGAAGTTGCTCCAGAAGTTGCTCCAGAAGTTGTAACTGAAGAAGTTGTTGCTCCAGAAGCTACAGCTACTGAAGTTCCTGCAACTACAGAAGAAGTAAAAGAAGTTAAGTAATTAAACCTTTCTTTTATAAAAAAACCTCGCTATGCGAGGTTTTTGCTTTTTATATCGGTCTCAACTTGCATACTTTGTAGTTCTTCAAAGAATTTGCGTTCGTTGGAAAGTCTAGGTATTTTATGTTGACCACCTAGTTTATCTTGCTTTTTCAGCCAATCATAAAATAAATTGGCACGCGCCACTCTAATCACCAACGGGTTTAAAGTCATGTTATTGGTACGTTTGGCTTCATAATCCGAATTTAAGTCTTGTAAATTCCTATCTAACAAAAGGGCAAACTGTTCTAGATCTTGCGGTTGGCGCCTAAATTCTACCATCCACTCGTGAGCCCCTTTCTCTTTCTCTTGCATAAATATCGGTGCTACCGTATATTCGGAAACTTCCGCTGCTGTTTGTTCGCAAGTTTTAGCTAAGGCTCTATCTGTATTTTCCACCATTAACTCTTCTCCAAATACATTGATATGATGTTTTGTTCTACCCGTAATTCGGATGCGATAGGGCGATAGTGAAGTAAAGCGAACGGTGTCACCAATAATATAGCGCCACAAGCCCGCATTAGTCGTTATAACCAACGCATAATTCTTATCGAGCTCTACTTGCGCCAAAGGAATCACCCGCTGTTCTAAGGTCCCAAAAGTGGCCATCGGGATAAATTCATAAAAAATTCCATAATCCAACATCAATAACAAGTCGCTGGAATTATTTAAATCCTGAATCGCGAAAAAACCTTCCGATGCATTGTAGATTTCATAGTATTTAAAATTTGAATTGGGTAAAAGTTTATTGTATTGTTCGCGATAGGGCTCAAAACTAACTCCTCCGTGAAAATACACTTCCGCATTAGGCCATAGTTCCAATAAATTGCCACGTCCTGTATCTTCAATAATCCGATTGAGCAATACCAGCATCCAAGAAGGTACTCCGGCAAAACTCGTTACGTTTTCACCTTTGGTTTCCCTGACAATGGCACTCATCTTGGTTTCCCATTCACTCATTAAAGAAGTTTTATTGCTCGGCGTACTACTAAACTCCGCCCAAAAGGGCATATTGTCAATTAGAATTGCCGACAAATCTCCAAAGAAAGTATTGTTGTCCTCATACAATTGTTTACTACCGCCCAGTCTTAAACTCTTACCCGTAAACAATTGAGAGTTTTCGTTGTTGTTTAAATACAAACACAACAAATCCTTAGCGGCTTTATAATGACAATTTTCTAAGGCATCATTACTAACAGGAATAAATTTACTTTTGGCATTGGTGGTTCCACTCGATTTTGCAAACCACTTAACCGGCTCAAACCACAGTATATTCTGCTCACCACGTCGGGTTCTTTCAATATAGGGTTCCATTTCTTCATAGGTAAAAAGCGGTACTCTTTTAGAAAAACTGTCGTAATTCTTCACGGAAGAAAAATCATATTTTTTTCCAAAAACGGTTTGCTCGTTACTTTTAATTAAATCTAAAAGCAATTCATTTTGTACTTCATTCGGGAATTTAAGAAACAACTCGATTTGATGAATTCGCTGCTTTAAAATCCATGATGCAATAGAATTAATAATTGTGAAAGCCATATTGTTTTATTTAATTAAAATACCATCATTGAAATTGCGAAATAGACCGAGGACTATCCAAAAAAACTTTTCGTATTTTTACCACTTTCCCAAAAGTAACAATTTTCTCTATGAAATACGAAGGAGTTTTAAATAAAATGCGCACCGAATGGGGACATCCCATCCAATATTTCTTAACCTTAAATAAAAATTTCATAAATGTTAATCAATTAATAGGCCTAAATCTTCAAGTATCTTTCCAAGGCTATCAATGCTTAAACTGCGGTAAAGCGAAAAAGATATTTCGCCAAGGTTTTTGTTATGATTGTTTTACTTCAAGTCCAGCTGTAGGAGATTGGATTATGAGACCCGAACTGAGTACAGCCCATTTGGGTATAGAAGATCGTGATTTGGAATACGAATCAAAAGTACAACTTCAGCCTCATGTCGTATATTTAGCTGTGGCTAGTGATGTTAAGGTGGGTGTAACCAGAAAAACTCAAGTGCCAACCCGGTGGATTGACCAAGGAGCATCTAGAGCCATTGAGATTGTAGAAGTTCCCAACCGCTATTTAGCCGGTATTACCGAAATCGCTTTAAAAGACAAATTCACCGACAAAACCAATTGGCGCAAAATGCTGCAAAATGAAATTGCTCAAGTGGATTTGGCGGAAATCAGAAATTCTCTGGAGTTGTTGCTGCCCGAAGAAGTTAAGCCTTATTATTATACCACTACTCACGATATTTTAGAATTGGAATATCCAGTAATTCAATTTCCCACTAAATTAAAAAGTTTAAACCTTGAAAAAACGCCTTATTTCGAAGGAGTCCTTAAAGGGATTAAAGGACAATACCTACTCTTTGATGACGGAACCGTTTTTAATGTACGAACCTATGAAGGTTTTGTGGTTTCTTTAGGAATTGGCAAGTAGAGCGTATTGTGAAGCGTTTTGAAAATCAAACCATTGATATCCTAAACAAAAAAAACCGCAATTTACACTCCAGTAAAATTGCGGTTTTTATTAATTATCCAAAGTCCATACGGTCATTAAATTTCAATCTTTCGATATATGACAACCGTTATTCCTTTTTCTTTTTTCCAAACAAATCTTTTAATCCCTCACCAATCTTGTTAATCGTTTCTTCTTTTTTAGCCTCTTTTTGAGTTTCTTCTGGTGTTTTGGTGTCGGTATTGGAATCTTTTTTACCACCTCCCAATAAATTACTCAACGCATTACTACCCTGATTTATTAATTTATCTTTCTGTGTAGCGATGATTTGATTACTCAAATTAGTCACTGCCTGATTTAAATCTGTAGTGACCTTAGGTTTACTAAAATCACCCGTTAGCCCTACCTGGATTGGAATGTTTTTTAAAGCTGCCATATCCGTAGCCGATAATTTGGATAGCACACCAGAAATATCATCACCTAAGTATTTTGCCGGTACATCGAAATTCAATTTATAATTAATTGTTTGATCCAAACCGTGTTCTCCTCCTACAACCACTTTTATATCTTGGTATTTTAAATCAAATGGGTTGACTTTAACCTTACCGTCTTTTAATTCTAAATGCATTTTTAGATTGTCTAAATTCAATTTGTTCAAGTCAACAAATTTTAGATTGCTATCCAAAGCCGTTAGCAGTTTTGAGTTGTTGGCATCTATTTTAGTCGATAATAATTGCCCCAATAAATCACCGGTCAAACTACTCATAATTGGTGTTAGCTCCAAACCGTCGAGCTTTCCGTTTAACTTGATGTTTGAATTAATCTTGCCATTTATAACCCCAGCAATAGGTGCGATACGCTTTAACATATCAATTTGGCTAAATGATTTAGCAATATCCAGGGCTTGCAACCCCAAATTCATATCAAAGGTTGGAACGGCAGTTTTGGTCGACACATTACCGTTAAAAGCTATTTGACCGTCAAAAACATCGGTTTTCATATTCTGAAAATGAACAGCCTCATCCTTAATAATTAATTTCCCAACCACATTTTTCAAGGTTAAATCATCGTAGACTACTGTTTTGGCATTTGCTGTAATCGTACAATCTAAAAAAGAAGGAATCTTAAGTGGTTCTTTTTTAGCGGTTGCCATTTTTTTAGCTTCAGTCTCCGTTTTATCCGTCGGAGTATCTGATGCTTTTAGAATGTCCGAAACAACAAAATTATTGGAATTTAGAGCGAAATTTCCCTTTAAATTTTGCTTACTAAACAAGAATCCATAAAAATTATCCAAAGTTCCTGTTGCTAACAAATCGGTAGTTCCCGTTTTCAGTTCCAAACGATTTAAGCGAACTTGATTTGGATTAAAGACCAGCGCCGCTTCTTTGATTTGCAGCGGTTTTGCCATTTCTTCGGATTCGTAATTGAAATTCGTCAACGAAATACTCCCCGTATTTTTAATGTTCTGGTATTGATTGGTTTCCACAGATTTCATATCAAACTGGGTTACCACATCGGCTTTTAAAATTCCCGTTAACGGTTTTTCCAGTTTAATAGGATATGCCTTACTCAAATTAGCCAGATTAACAATTCCGTTTAACTTGGCATTGACCAAAGCGTTGTCCATAATATTTTTAATACTGGCTTCGGCTTTAAAAACGTCTTGATCGATTTGGAAATTTAATTTATTCAGCAACACATACGTATCATTAATCAATCCGGTATCGTTGATTATTTTTGCATCCAATGCTATATTCCGAATAGCTTTAGGCAAATCGGGATACTGAAAAGATGCCTTGTCCGATGCCATAACGATTTCCATTTTAGGAAATGCCGTTTCGGTTAATTTTCCATTGACTTTTCCAGAAACTCTAAATTCCCCTTCGGTCTTTACTTTTTGGATATCTCCAGCATAAGCCTCGGGTATCAGTGCCAAAAAGTTCTTAAACGACGAATCAGGAGTGGCAAAATCCAAATGGTACTCCTGTCCTTCCGCTAACAATTGAATTGTCCCATTAAATTTAAGGGGCAATTGATTAATCGTGGCTTCATTTTCTTTAAACGTATATAGATTCTTTTCCAAATCCATACCGATAACCGCTTTCAATCCTAAGTTGACATTGTTTAGCAAGGCAGTGCCATCCTTTTCAAAAGAGACCTTAGCCTGAGATTGGGTATCCAAATCCAGTATATTTTGCGCTAAATTTCCACTGCCTGAATGATTCAATTCCGAAACAACCATTTTCATTTTAGAACTCAAATCATGGTATACCAATTTTATATTGTTCAATGCATATTGGTTTAAATTCAAAGAGAAAGGACTATCATTCGAAGGATCTTGCTCGTCTTCTTCATCTTTAATTGCAATATCGTAATTCGCAACACCTGCTTCATTAATCAAAACGTTAATCGCTGCATTTTGAACATCGACTCCCTCTATATTCATCGGTTTATCAGCTCCATTAAACAATTCCATCATGGACATTTTTAAGTGAATATGCTCGGCAAACAATAAGGTATCTCCAGCAAAAGGAGCTTGATTCACTATACTCAGCTTCGAGATAGAAATACTCGCTTTGGGAAAATTGGTAAAAAGACTTAAATCCACTTTATCATAGGCAACCTCAGCTGTCAATTTTTTATTGATTGTTTCCAGTACCATGCTTTCTATTTTCCCTCTAAAAATAAATGGTGCTGTGAATAAAAACAATAATAAAAATCCAACAACAGCTGCACTAATTATAAATACTTTCTTTTTCATTTATAGATATTATTTTAAAAATTATATGTTATCGCCTATCCTCATACAAAGTTTGTTGCCATAAAAACGCTGCCGATTGTGACGACATATACCCAACAATTAACCCAATTCCTGATTACCGCTGAGCAAAACACTTTCTAATCAACAGCAAACTTGCTCTCTTATTGGCAAAATATAAAAAATTACCCCCAATTTACTTAATAAAACCTTAAATAAACCGACTTCGTACTGAATATTAACTATTTTGAACGGTTTTTTAGTTTCTCCCAAGAAATTTAATAAACTTGTAAAAAAAAAGAGGCTGTCCTTTTAAAACAGCCTCTCTTTTTTGGGATACGGACTAATGCTTATTTAATCAAAAGCTCGTATGGCAATAAAGCTTGAATACCTTGAGCTTTATTAAAATAATTCAAGCGTTCAATCATTTCAAAACTTTCTGCTCCAATTTTTTCTTTGATCAATTCATCTTGAGTTTTCATCATAGACACTCCTATAAATCCGCGAATCATATCTTCAAATTTAACTTCATATTCTGGGTAATTCACCGTTTTATATTCCTTAATTTCTACCTTCTTGGCAGCATAAGCAATAGCATCATGCAAACCACCTAGAGCATCAACTAAACCGTTATCCAAAGCATTTTTTCCTGTCCATACACGTCCCTGAGCAATTTGATCGACTTGATCAAAAGTCATTTTTCTACCTGTAGCTACTCTTGTCACAAAAGTTTTATAAACATTTTCCACACCTTCTGTTACCACGGCTTTGTAAGCTGGGTCAATATCGGAGAAAGGACTGTATCCACGCGAATTTTTATTTGTAGAAACGTGTTCGGCGTTAACGCCAAACTTGTCTGCTACCTTTTTAAAGTTAGGCAGCATTCCAAAAACACCTATAGAACCTGTAATCGTACCCGGTTCGGCAAAAATATAATCACCATTACAAGCGATATAGTATCCGCCTGAAGCCGCTACGTCACCCATAGACACTATAACCGGTTTAACCTTTTTAGTCAGTTCAACTTCTCTCCAAATCAAATCAGACGTCAAGGCACTTCCTCCTGGGCTATTCACTCTCAAGACAATAGCTTTTACGTTGTCGTTTTCACGCGCTTTTTTCAAAGCACGATTAACTGAAATTTCTCCAATATAGTTTACATTTCCTTCGCCATTTAAAATTTGTCCTTGTGCGTAAATTATTGCGATTTCATCTTTAGAAGTGTTTGCTGATCGTCTTGTGGCCACTTCTCTAGCATAGGTTAGAATATCAATCGTATTATAATCCTTATTCTTTTCTACCTGTAATGCCTTTCTAATAGCATTATGGTATTCGTCTTCATATACCACTTTATCTACCAAATGAACCGCTTTTGCCAACTCTGGCGTTCGCGCACCTAAACGATCGGCTATACGGTTTAACGAATCTGTAGGAATATTTCTACTCTTAGAAACATCTTCTAAAACCGTTGACCAAATGGATTCTAACAATACCGTCATTTGCTCTCTATTGGCTTCACTCATATTTTGTTCCAAATACGGTTCTACAGCGCTTTTATACTTTCCATGACGAATGACTTCCATTTTAACACCCGATTTCTCTTGCAAATCTTTCATATAAAGCACCTCAGCTGCCAATCCTTTAAAGTCCAATTCCCCCACTGGATTTAGATAAACCGTATCCGCTACAGAGTTCATATAATATTCGGATTGCGAATACGCATTAGCATAGGCCAATACAAATTTTCCGCTTTTTTTAAATTCTTCTAATTTTTCACGTATTGAACGGCGTTGTGCCATACCTAACTCCGAATAATTATTTAATATGGAGATCCCCTTAATTTTGTCGTCCGTTTTTGCAGCTTCTATTGCATTTAAAATATCAGAAACCCCATCAGCATCGCTATCAACATAATTAAAATCCTTATAATTAAATCGACCCGCATAGTCGTATTTGACCTTAGAAAGGTCTAAGTTGATTACCGAATTGTTTTTAACCAGTACTTTGTCACTACTGCTTCCAAAGATGGCTCCCAAAAGGATTATCCCAAAAAAAAGGATACCAAAAAAAACAAACAACCCTACAATCGTTGCCAATACATTTCTTAAAAATCTCATATTTCCACTTTTTCTCTATTAGTAGTTAAACCTACCCTATTGTTACAATTTTATTCAAATATCGTACAAAACTACTTAGTTTTATAGTGTTGTAAATTAAATTACTTTTAGTTAATTTGCCAAATGTTTATTCAGAATCAAATCATCCTATCCCTAGGCAGTAATCAAGGCAATCGCATCGCCCAACTTCAAGAATCCATAGACCTGATTCACAAATCAATAGGCACCGTCGTTCGTGTTTCTGCTGTTTATGAAACTCCTTCTTGGGGTTTTGATAGCGATGCTTTTTACAATTGTGCTTTATTAATACATTCGTCCTTAGATGCAAAAACGGTATTAGAACGCTCTTTAAAAATAGAGACGCAATTGGGCAGGGTTCGTTCGACTTCTAAAAACTATAGTGCCCGTATTATAGATATCGATTTAATAAGCTTTAATGATGAATGTATCTCCACAGCTACATTAAGCATACCTCATCCTTTATTTCCCGAGCGTCGATTTGTTTTACAACCGATAGCGGACTTACATTTTGAGTGGACCCATCCCGTTTTAAAGAAATCTTTTGCCGAACTTTTACAGCAATGCACCGACACGGCTATTTGCACGAAGATTGGCAACTTAAATCACCCCCTTGGCCAATACCGCTTTCAAGACCTCAATTTTATAGCTATTGAAGGAAATATTGGTGCTGGAAAAACCACCTTGGTTCACAAAATTTCAGAAGATTTTAATGCGAAACTAATCTTGGAAGGTTTTGCAGACAATCCCTTTCTACCTAAATTTTATGAAGACGCTTCTCGTTACGCTTTTCCATTAGAAATGTCGTTCCTTGCTGATCGATATTCCCAATTATCCGATGACTTAGCACAATTTGACCTGTTTAAAGAATTTATTATTGCCGATTATCATATTTTCAAATCGCTGATTTTCGCTCAAATCACCTTGGAAAGTGATGAATTCCGACTGTATAAACAGGTATTTGAAATCATGTATAAAGAAACCCCCAAACCGGGCTTGTATGTGTATTTATATCAAAACACTACGCGTTTACTGGAAAACATTAAAAAGCGTGGTCGTTCTTATGAAAGTGATATTCCCGCCACATATCTAGAACAGGTTAATCAAGGATACTTTAATTATATTAAAACCCTGCCACAAGACAAGGTTTTGATTATAGATATTTCTGAAATGGATTTTGTAAATCGTCAAGAAGACTATATTGCCATTTTAGCGCTTATTCAGCAGAAGATAAACGCGCGTTGATTTTTTGAAACAAATCCCAAACCACGATTCCTGCACTTACAGAAATGTTCAAGGAATGTTTGGTGCCCAATTGTGGAATTTCTATGACCCCATCACAGCGGTCTATCGCTTTTTGAGAAACCCCTTTTACTTCATTACCAAATACCAAGGCATATTTCTGGTCAGGGATAACTTTAAAGTCGTTTAGCATGACGCTATGCACAACCTGCTCTACTGCTTGTAAAGAAACTCCTTCGCTTTTTAATTTTTCCAATACCTCCACTACGTCAGCAGCATATTCCCATACAACTGTTTCCGTTGCCCCTAACGCCGTTTTATGTATTTCCTTATTTGGTGGCGTTGCCGTAATTCCACACAAATAAATTTTCTCTATTAAAAAAGCATCGCTAGTTCTAAATACCGAACCGATATTGTGTAAACTGCGTATATCATCCAATACCAATATCAACGGGGTTTTGGTTGCGTCTTTAAACTCGTCTGTATTGATTCTGTTTAATTCGCTGTTGGCTAATTTTCTCATCGTATCTGTCATAACTGCAAAATTAATCAATAATTTTTTATTAGCCTATACTTCTATATGCCTATACTTCTATATGCCTATATGCCCATTCGCAAATGCGCGTATCAGCGTATCAGCGTATCAGCGTATCAGCGTATCAGCGTATCAGCGTATCAGCGTATCAGCGTATCAGCGTATCAGCGTATCAGCGTATCAGCGTATCAGCGTATCTGCCTATCTGCCTATCTGCCTATCTGCCTATCTGCCTATCTGCCTATCTGCCTATCTGCCTATCAGCAAAAACAGCACTATTTCTTAGCTTTGTAAGTTTAACTGTAATATTTTTGTAGGTTCACAAAAGCGCATTGATTATGTTGACCGCCATGCTGAGAGCGTATGTTACTTCGCCACTACTTATTTATATTACTCGTTGTATTCTAGGCTTCTCTGTCGGCTACAAGTTGTATATGAGTTTGCCGGAACACGAATTGATGTGGACAATGATTTCGATTATACTGGTAATTTCTCCGGAAGGAAAAGATTCTCGTCGTTTGTCTATAGAGCGTTTTAAATCCAATATGGTCGGTTCGGCAGTGGCTTTGGCTTGTATCCTAATGCATGAACCAAATTTTTATGTTATTTTAGTCGGAATTATTTTGACCATTATCACTTGTTATCTTTTTAACATTATGAATATGGCGCGAGTGGCTTTGGTTACTTTACTTATTGTTTTGGTTCAACCACATACCACTCAGGCAGAATTGGCACCGATTTTTCGTTTTGCCTCGGTTACGATTGGCTGTCTTATCGGTTTATTGATTACCATATTCACTTCGATGATTTTGAGATACGCCAAAAGGAAATTGCAAATCGTGCAATAATCAGGGAGCAATCCATAAAATTCGACAAAATAAAATTCTTAACTTATATTTGTATTTATTAAAACAACAAGCATGTCTGCAAAAGAAAAAAGTACCAAGGAAACTCCGTTAATGAAACAATACAACGATATTAAGAAGAAATATCCCGATGCTTGTTTGCTTTTTCGAGTGGGAGATTTTTATGAAACTTTCGGGCAAGATGCTGTTCGTGCCTCCAATATTTTGGGTATTACTTTGACCAAACGCGGCGCCGGTTCAGCCAGTGAAACGGAATTAGCGGGTTTTCCCCATCACTCCATTAATGTGTATTTACCCAAATTAGTTAAGGCGGGTTTGCGCGTTGCTATCTGCGATCAATTAGAAGACCCTAAAACGACCAAAACCATTG
Organism: Flavobacterium sp. NKUCC04_CG; assembly: GCF_019345525.1. Lineage (GTDB taxonomy): Bacteria > Bacteroidota > Bacteroidia > Flavobacteriales > Flavobacteriaceae > Flavobacterium. Next base: position 93,370 of record NZ_JAHKRA010000003.1, read on the forward strand.
TAAAAAGAGGGGTAACCGAATTGGTTACGCCTGGGGTTGCTTTAAATGATGAAGTTTTACACTCCAAGACAAATAACTTTTTATCGGCCTTACACTTTGGCAAAAAAAATATTGGAATCTCCTTTTTAGATGTTTCTACAGGAGAGTTTTTAACTGCCGAAGGCGATACGGAATATATAGACAAGCTTCTTCAGAACTTTTCACCAAGTGAAGTATTGGTTCAAAAAAACAATAAAAACCAATTTCTACAACATTTTGGCTCAAATTTTAATCTGTTTTATTTAGAAGATTGGGTTTTTAAAGAAGATTTTGCCTTTGACTCCCTAACACAACATTTTGACACCAAATCCCTAAAAGGATTTGGTGTAGAAGATTTGCACGAAGGAATCATTGCCAGTGGTGCCATCTTGTATTATTTATCAGAAACGCAGCACAATAAAATCCAACACATATCTAATCTACAACGGATAGCCGAAGATGCCTATGTCTGGATGGATCGCTTTACCATTCGGAATTTAGAATTGTACCACAGTACCAATTTAAATGCCATCACGCTTTTAGACGTTATCGACAAAACACTATCCCCGATGGGAAGTCGTTTGTTAAAACGTTGGTTAGCCTTGCCGCTCAAAGATTTGGCTAAAATTAACGAACGACATGAAATCGTCTCCTTCTTAAAAAACAATGCCTCGGTATTAGAGCACTTCCAATATCAAATCAAACAGATATCGGATTTAGAACGATTAATTTCCAAAATTGCCACAGGCAAAGTATCGCCCCGTGAATTGGTGTATCTAAAGGAATCCTTAAATGCCATTATTCCGATTAAGAAGATGGCCTTGGAAAGCAAGAACGATTCATTACGTGCCATGGGTGATAGACTACACGCCTGTGAGTTGCTACGTGAGCGTATTGACACGACCATACATCCCGAGGCTCCTGTTGCCTTGTCAAAGGGAAATGCTATAGCTAGAGGCATACACGAAGAACTCGATGCTTTGCGAGATATATCGAATACGGGAAAAGCGTATTTGGACGATATGGAAAAACGCGAAAGTGAGAAAACAGGGATTCAATCGTTAAAAATTTCGTTCAATAACGTTTTTGGTTATTATATCGAAGTGAGAAACACACATAAAGACAAGGTTCCAACCGAATGGATTCGCAAGCAAACTTTGGTTAATGCAGAACGCTATATCACAGAAGAGCTCAAAGAATATGAAAATAAAATTCTAGGCGCAGAAGAAAAAATAAGCAAACTGGAAAGTGAAATTTACGAGCAGTTTATCATCTGGTGTGCCCAATATATCAAACCCGTTCAACTGAATGCCAATCTCATTGCTCAAATCGATTGTTTGTGTTCTTTTACACAGTTGGCCAACGAACATCATTATGTGCGTCCAGAAATTGATGATAGTTTTGATTTGGAAATCAAAGATGGAAGGCACCCGGTTATTGAAAAACAATTACCTCCCGATGTTCCCTATATTGCTAACGATGTTTTTCTCAACAATACGCACCAACAAATCATCATGATTACCGGTCCCAATATGTCGGGTAAATCGGCTATACTGAGACAAACCGCGTTAATCGTACTCTTAGCACAAATGGGTAGTTTTGTTCCAGCAAGCAGTGTTAGAATGGGTCTAGTAGATAAAATTTTCACCCGCGTAGGAGCTTCTGACAACATTTCGATGGGAGAATCAACTTTTATGGTAGAAATGAACGAAACAGCTTCTATTCTAAACAATATTTCCAATCGCAGCTTGGTATTGCTCGATGAAATTGGTCGAGGTACCAGTACTTACGATGGTATATCAATTGCGTGGGCTATTGCAGAATACTTGCATCAACACCCTGCTAAACCAAAAACCCTATTTGCTACTCATTATCACGAACTCAACGATATGCAAGAGCACTTCGAAGGAATTAAAAACTTCAATGTGGCTGTAAAAGAACTTAAAGACCATGTTTTGTTTATTCGAAAACTAGTTCCAGGGGGCAGTGCTCATAGTTTTGGTATCCATGTAGCCAAAATGGCAGGCATGCCGCAAGTTGTAATACTTAGGGCTCAAAAAATGCTTAAACAGCTCGAAAAAGGACATTCCAAGGAAGCCAATTTAGGCGAACTTGAAGAGGAAATGCAGTTGAGCTTTTTTAATTTAGACGATCCCTTATTGGAAAACATCAAAAACGAAATCGCAGCTTTAGACATCAACACACTAACTCCTGTGGAAGCATTGATGAAATTAAATGAAATCAAAAAAATGTTGAGCAAATAATATTATACACAATATAAACCCTATCTTAAAAAAACGAGTAAACCCATTAAGTTTACTCGTTTTTACATTTTTAAACATCCATAATGAACCGGTGAAACAGCTCCTCTAAAAAGTTTAAAAAAACTTTGTTTTTTTGATTTCTGAGAATCAAGGAATTAAAAAAAACTTTGGTTTTTTTTTGCTCTATCCCTTGTGAATATGAAAAAACGTTCTATATTTGCACTCGCAATACGGAACAAGTATGGCGATGTTCTTAACAAAAAACGATATGCGAAAATAGCTCAGTTGGTAGAGCGCAACCTTGCCAAGGTTGAGGTCGCGGGTTCGAATCCCGTTTTTCGCTCCATTAATTCTAATGCTCGAGTGGTGGAAGTGGTAGACACGCTGGACTTAAAATCCAGTGAACAGTAATGTTCGTGCGGGTTCAAGTCCCGCCTCGAGTACAAAAATCCTAAACAAATCGTTTAGGATTTTTTTTTGCTTTAAACTAAAGTAAATCCTGGATTTCAATTCAGGACAACCCTATATGCGGAAGACTTCAAAATCATCCAAACTCAATAGTTTTTTTTCGTAATCAATTCAATAGTACTTTTCTCTATAATACATGAGTGCATTTGTTATCAGCCTAAAAGAAAACGGACAATTAAAATACACCTATAATTCCAGGCGCGGTAAAACCATTTTAACCAGTATGGAATACTCCAGTAAGGAAGCCATACACGGTACAATAAATTTTCTTAAAAATAATTTTGAACTTGTGTCCCTTTATAAATTTAGAACACCCAGTGGAAAATACTTTTTTAAAATAGCTATCGATCAAAACATCTATGCAACCAGTCGAAAATTCACCACAGAATTACGTCTGATTAAAGGCATGGATGAAGTACGTAGGAATTTTGTAGTCTCGGAAATATTGGATTTCTCTGTCGATATTTTTGCCAGTGCAGAAGATGTATTTGGCAAAGAAGAATAAAAAATAAAATCTCGTTTTGATGTATTGATTTTACATAAAAACATCCTATATTTGCACTCCGCAATACAACATATGTATAACGATGCTCGAGTGGTGGAAGTGGTAGACACGCTGGACTTAAAATCCAGTGAACAGTAATGTTCGTGCGGGTTCAAGTCCCGCCTCGAGTACAAAATCCTAAACAAATAGTTTGGGATTTTTTTTTGCTTTTTTTTGACTGACAGACTAGTAATCAAGTCTTTGAAATTCAGTTACCTAGATGAATATTAGTAACCGGCTTGAGCTGTTTACCAATTTCAGAATGCTCTCCCGTATTCGTAAAATACTCGTAACTGCCGCCGGTATTTTTACCGTACCAAATAATCGTTTTACCATTTTGAAAAAAGACGGTTGGCGGACTCCCCTCTATCTCTTTAAAATACCTCCATATATATTGCTCTACAGGCAGTATGTTATGAAACGTTGTAACTCCTACAACGCGACTCTCACAATCAATCAATTCATAATAGTCATAACTCCAATATACACAGTCGGGTTTGTCTGACTGAAATCCATTTACACACAATCCCCCTAAGAAAACCACAAAAAGCAACGCAGCAATTACCAACCCCTCCTTTTTGTTTTTTGTCGAAACAAACAACGGACTATTAATCCGTAACTCCTCTTTAACAATTGTATGTTCCTTTACGTCTTCCACTTTATTTTCAACCACACCTGTGTTGCTCCCCAAAAACTTACCCAATGGCCTTTTTTCAAAATCTGCAAGTACCGCCAACAACTCCACTATCATAAAACTGGGTCTTCCGGAATCACCAATTATAAAATTCCGAACAGGTCTTAATTTATCCACATTAAAATTTAAAAATTGACTTGTTAGATCTGCACGCAGGTCTAATTTAAAGAAGTGTTCGAAAATTTTCTTATCCGAACTCGATGGGCTATCGCTATAAATAGCCATACAAATATCACGAAGTTTTGCAGGGGATGGATTTAATAAAATATAATCGTATTCGCTGTTTTTTTTTGCCTCTTCAATCGCTTCTTTAACCGCTTTAATATAATCAGCAGAAGTAAACTTATTCATAAATCTCAATGCTTTAGTAAGATTAAATTGGAGTAACTGGAATTCACACGGAACAATCGGAATTGTATCGGAAACATCGGAATTATCGGAAACACACTGATATACTGCGCTTTAACTTCTATTTCTTTGCCTCAACAATTTTAGTTCTTGTTGTGGTTCGCTACCTCAACAAATGTACAAAACTAAATGAAGTAGGATTTGTGGGTACCCTCATTTTGCAAAAGGGAAGTTACAATTTGAACCCCACCTATACCGCTTCGCCCTTCCCTATTTATCGAGCTCGATTTTTTTTAAACGCCCTTTTAAGGTCCAGAAGACCTTATGGCAAAAAAAAACTCAACCTATTAAATAGTCGAAAAAATGAAGAAATTATATATCTTAATGTTCGTATTGGTCTCTGGATTATTCGTAGCCTGTGAGACCCCAGACTCTAACGAAGAAGCGTCAATTAAAAAAGAAATGGGTGATGGAACAGGCGCCATAGTAGTAAAACCTAGCCCTCCAATTAAACCCCCAACCAAGTAAAAAGCCCAATTAACTAGAGGATGTTGCGAAGTAAAATTTTGAACATCCTCTTTTTACCATAACACGCTAAAAGCCTATGCAAAATACTTTTCATTCTCCACACTTTTAGATTTGACAAACTAAAAGCAATACGTCTTACTGTTTCTTTTCTCGTCAAAAACGACTACTTTCGACGTATGGGAAAAGACTACTTCATTTTTATATTATTACTCCTCATTTGCAGTATTTTGCTTGTTGGTTGCAACAGCAACAATGAGCATACAATAAACTCAACACCCCCCTCTTTCTCGAAAGCCTACTCTTACCAAAACAAAGCCGATTCCTTTGCACAACAAAACCTTAACGACAGCGCATATTACTATTACTTACAATCGAATAGCGAACTTTTATTAATTAAAGATTTCGCAAATCTGACCTATAACTCTATTAAAATTTCAGAAATTCAATTTCTATCTGGTGATGTTATTGGTTCAGAAGAAACTTGTACTGAAGCCCTAAAATACGCTCCAAAAGATAATGTATCGTACATCATTGCTCTTTACAACAACTTTGGTCGCAATTATCTTAAGCTACATGATCACGACAAAGCAATTGAATATTACAATAAAGCACTTCATCTCAATATTGATGAACTCAGCCGTATTACATTAAAAAACAATATAGCCTATACGTATATTCAAAAACAGCATTTTGAATTAGCTCGGCAAATACTAGACAGTTTAATTGATGCACCTATATTAAAACAGCATCCCCTTCATTACGCACGAACTTTAGACAACCTAGGCCTTAGTTTATTTAGGGCGAATCCCAATACGGGTTTAAATGAACTAAAACGGAGTTTAAACATCAGAGACTCACTTCAATTCGAACACGGCTTAATAGAGAGTTATGCCAACCTGTCTGATTATTATTTACAAAAAGACCCCAATTTAGCCAAGGATTACGCTTTAAAAATGTATCGGCTTGGACAAAAACTAAAGAATCCTGACGACGAGCTTAGAGCCTTGGGATTATTAATACAAACAAGCAACACGGATGAACTGCGTAGGTGGTCACAAAATTATATTGATCGCTCCAAAAGCACCAATCAAACCAATCAAACCGCAAAAAATCAGTTTGCCAAAATCAAATACGACCACCAAAAGGAAACAGCTGAAAACCTAGAACTAAAAACCATAACCGCCAAACAAGAAATCGATATCGAACGAGAGAAAAACAAGCGGCAAATACTGATTTTTACTCTAATTACCATAATTGTAGGAGTTCTTTGGTTTATTAAAAACAGTCAGAGACGACATCAAGCAGAAAAAGCCAAACAGGTCTATATTACTGAAACCAAAATATCTAAAAAAATTCACGATGAACTCGCTAACGACATCTATAATATTATTGCCTATACCGAAAATTTCGATCTAACATCCGATACTCACAAAAATCGTTTGTTAAACGATCTTGAAGGTGCCTACAATAAAACACGAAACATCTCTTCAGAATATGGTTCCATTAGTTTTGGCGACGATTTTTTAAATTATCTAAAAAGCCTCTTACAAGAGTATAACGGTAAAAACCTCAAACTGGTTTCAGTAGGCATTGATACAATCGATTGGAATTCATTAACTGAAATCAAAAAAATAGCTATTTATCGAGTTATACAAGAACTGTTGGTCAATATGAAGAAACACAGCAAAGCCAACTTGGTTAGTTTAAAATTTGAACAAGTAAAAGGCTTACTCAAAATCAACTATTCCGATAATGGGACCGGCATCGTTAACGAAAAGTTAATTGCCAAAAACGGTTTAACCAATGCGGAAAACCGCATTAAAGACATTCGCGGAAGCTTTACATTTGAAATTGAAATCAACAAAGGACTGAAGATTTTTATAACGATTCCCGTATAGATATGTTTAAAAAAATATTAGTAGTCGAAGATATAGACAGCATTAATTTAGGTGTTGTTGCAATGCTACAAGAGGAAACTGATGCTGAAGTATTCCATTGTAAATACTGTGACGAAGCTTGGCTAAAAATCAAAAGTGCCGTTTTAAACAACGCACCTTTTGATTTGTTAATTTCAGATTTATCTTTTGCAGCAGACCACAGAGAAACACAAATAAGCAATGGCGAAGACTTAGTAAAAACAGTAAAAGAGAAATACCCCGAAATCAAACTCATGGTATATTCAATTGAAAATCGATTTGTTACGGTAAAAAAATTAATTGACGACTACAAAATTAATGCTTTTATCAGCAAAGGCAGAAACAGTATTAACGAGCTAAAAGCTGCATTAGTCACATTGGCTACCAGCGAGAACGTTTTTCTATCTACCAATATACAAGAGGTCTACAACAACCCCGAATTAGTAGAACTACAAGAAGAAGACATCACTATATTAAAATACCTATCAGAGGGTTTAAGTCAGACTGAGATCAGTACTAATCTTAAAAAACAAGGCAGCAGTACGTCCAGTTTAAGCAGTGTTGAAAAAAAAGTAAATAAGCTAAAAATGTATTTCGACGCTAAAAACACCGTACACCTTATCAGTATATCCAAAGATTTAGGCCTAATATAATAGCTATCAGATTAAGGTTTATAATAGAAGCTATCACAACTAGAGAGCAGTATCTTCATTTTGTAAGCTTTATTTATTAAGCCTTACCTTATTTTGACCTTAGAATTCAATAAGACAATCGAACTTTAAACCTCTCAAAAGTTAAAATATCGTATTATAGCCCGAAATCAATAACAAAGCGCGCAGTAAGCACTATTAAAAAGTAAAACACCAGAGTAAAATTTTAGTTAAAAAAAACGGAACACCTAAGAAAGGAGTTCCGTTTTTCAGTTTAGCACAAATCCAAAAAATTCGTTTCGGCTTGTATTTTTTAATTTATGAGGCCGACTGCAATCGTTGCAATAGGTTTTTATTCAAAGCTTGTTCTGCATAGGCAGCATCTACGTGTAGCACGCGGATATCACTACTTGGCAACTCATACATAGCATCGGTTAATATCGCCTCGCATAACGAACGCAATCCCCTTGCTCCTAATTTGTATTCCAAAGCTTTTTCCACTATAAAATCCAAAGCTTCATCGGCTATAGTAAAATCTATCTCATCCATTTTAAACAATTTTTCATACTGTTTAATAAGCGCATTTTTAGGCTGGGTCAAAATAGCTCTTAGCGTTTCTCTATCCAAGGGATCCATATGTGTAAGCACCGGTAAACGACCGATGATTTCAGGAATCAATCCAAAATCTTTGATATCTTTTGGTGTAATGTATTGCAACAAATTTTCTTTGTCTACCAAGTCACCATCTTTAGAAGTACCATAACCTACAGCTTGAAAATTCAAACGTTTGGAAATAATCCTATCGATACCATCGAAAGCCCCACCAGCGATAAACAAGATATCCTGAGTATTGACTTCAATAAACTTTTGGTCTGGGTGTTTTCTACCTCCTTTAGGCGGTACGTTAACCACAGTTCCTTCCAATAGTTTTAATAGGGCTTGTTGCACTCCTTCACCAGAAACATCTCTCGTAATGGATGGGTTATCACTTTTACGGGCTATTTTATCTATTTCATCAATAAAAACGATCCCGCGTTCTGCTTTTTCGACATCATAATCTGCTGCCTGCAGCAACTTAGTCAATATGCCCTCTACATCTTCTCCTACATATCCTGCTTCAGTCAACACCGTAGCATCAACAATAGCCAAAGGTACATTAAGCATTCTTGCTATGGTTTTAGCTACTAAGGTTTTTCCAGTTCCCGTTTGTCCAACCATAATGATGTTGCTTTTTTCAATTTCCACATCATCATCATTATTTGCTTGTAATAGTCTTTTATAATGATTGTAAACAGCCACCGACATAACTTTTTTAGTCTGATCTTGTCCAATGACATACTCATCCAAAAAGGCGCGGATTTCTCTCGGTTTTTTTAGCAACACTTCTTGAGATAATCCATCTTGATCCGCAGTACTGTTTTCTTCTAATACAATACCATATCCCTGTTCAATACAACGATCACAAATATGCGCATCAATACCCGCTATCAGTATATTTGTTTCTGATTTTGGTCGACCACAAAATGAACATCTCATTTCCACTTTCGCCATATTATAAAATTCCTAATTTAAATTAATTATTTTTTTGAGCGCATTAAAACCTCATCAATCATTCCATATTCTTTGGCTTCTTGAGCAATCATCCAATAATCTCTTTCGCTATCTGCATGAACTTTTTCAAAAGTTTGTCCAGAGTGTTCTGAGATAATTTGATACAATTCATCTTTTAATTTTAGCATTTCGCGCAAATTGATTTCCATATCTGTAGCCACCCCTTGTGCACCTCCAGATGGTTGATGTATCATTACTCTTGAATGAGGCAAAGCCGAACGTTTTCCCTCTGCTCCTGCACACAATAGAACAGCTCCCATAGAAGCAGCCATACCGGTACAAATCGTAGCCACATCAGGCTTAATAAATTGCATCGTATCATAGATTCCCAATCCCGCATAAACACTTCCCCCTGGAGAGTTAATGTAAATACTGATATCCTTAGCATTGTCAACACTTTCTAAGAACAATAATTGTGCTTGAATAATGTTGGCAACATAATCATCAACTCCTGTACCTAGAAATATAATTCTGTCCATCATCAATCTCGAGAACACATCCATAGAAGCCACATTCATATGACGTTCTTCAATGATATATGGTGTCATGCTACCGACGATTTTATCGTAATACATACTGTTAATTCCACGATGTTTTGTGGCGAATTTCTCAAATTCTTTACCGTAGTCCATAGTAATATCTTTTTTAATTTTAAACTTTAAATACAACTGAAAAAAAAGTCTTCCTAACTATAGAAAGCCCATCAAATATAGTTATTTTTTTTCGGAAAACAGTTTCCAGCGATTTGCTTTATAATATGTTTATTAGAAAATTTTGTGTGTTTCACAAAAAATTGACAAACCTTTTTAAAGAAATCAACAGCATTCAAATTCTTGTTTAAGCAACGGCTTTTCACTTCTCTTTTCCACTTCATCTATGCTAAAAAAACGCCATATCTAAAATAGACAGGCGTTTTTTAAAACTTATGACATTTTGGAAATTATTCTCCGTACATCTCTTTAATAAAATCTTTATAAGACACCTCTTTAGTTTTAAAAGGCACTTTTTCGTTGAACAAGGCCAACATTTTATCGTTCATCACTTGCTCAGATATACGTCTAACCTCTTCTTGGTTTGACATTACTCTAGCAACAATGCTTTCAACATCAGCTTCAGAAGGCTCTAATTGTCCGAACTGTGCCATTTGTTTTTTAATCAAATCTGTTGTAAAAGCTTTAACTTCTTCAAAATTGATTTGAAGATCGTTTTCCGCAATAATTTTTCCTTCGATTAATTGGTAACGCAAACCTTTTTCAGATTTAGTATATTCTTCTTCTGCTTGCTCAGCAGTCAAAGGAGTTTCACCTGCTGTTTGCATCCATTTTTTCAAAAATGTTGCCGGCAATTCAAAACGAGTAGTTTCGATTATATGCTCAATAACATCGTTCATGAATTTTTGATCAGCTTGAGAAACAAATTGTTTTTCAGCATCTTCCTTAATTTTCACTTTCAATTCCTCCAAAGAAGTAACCGTTCCCTCTCCAAACAATTTGTCGAAAAGTTCTTGATTTAATTCTGCTTTTTCTGTAGTATTGATTTCGTTTATAGTAAAAACCACATCCACTTCTAACCCATGTACAGCATCGTGATCTACTTTTAAGAAGTCCATCAATTTGTGGTCATCATCAAAAAGTCCTTTAGTGTTTACAACAACGGTATCACCAACTTTCTTTCCAATAAATTTCTTTTGGTTTGTTTTGGTTCTAAAGGCATCCACATTAATAGTTACTTCACTATTAATACCTGCTTCTTCATTAACAAAAACCCCCGCCATATCATCACCTTCAGCAACTACTTCTTTAGAAATTAGCTTACCATATTGTTTTTGAATGTATTCCACTTGTTCGTCAAGCATGGCTTCATCCGCAACAACAGTATATTTAGTAATTTTATTTTTACTAGTTAAGTCAACTGTAAAATCAGGAGCTAATCCCAATTCGAAATCAAATTTCAATGTATCAGCTTCCCAATCGAAATTGTCTGTTACCTTTGGAAGTGGGTTCCCTAGTAAGTCCAATTTTTCTTCTGCTAAATAAGCATTTAGCTTTTCCTGCAAAACTTTATTCACTTCTTCAAACAATACTGCTTTTCCGTATTGCTTCATGATTAAGCTCATCGGTACAGCACCTTTTCTGAATCCAGGAACATTAGCATTTTTTCTATAGTTTGCCAATACCTGATCCACATTACCTTGGTAATCTTCTTTTGCAAGCTCCACAGTAACGATGGCGTTAAGAGCGTCTACATTATTTCTTGTAATATTCATTTTTGTGTTTTTTTACATACTAAAATTGGGTTGCAAAAATAATTATTTTATGCAACCCAACCAAGTTTTTAACTAATTGTATTTCAATTAATAAAAAAATTATTTTAATCTGACTGTTTTTTTTCTAAAAAACCATTGAGTATTGACTGAACAAAAGTTAAAACAATACTGAATAACAGTGCTGCCCAAAATCCATTCACATGAAATCCTCCAACAAAATAGGAGCACAACAAAATGATTACCGCGTTAATCACAAATAGAAACAATCCTAAAGTAATTAAAGTCGCGGGTAAAGTTAAAAAGACCAAAAGCGGCTTTAAAAACATATTTAACAATCCCAATACTAAGGCTGCCCATAATCCAGAGGTGAATCCGTCAACGGCAACACCCGGCAATATATTTGCTAAAAGTACCACAATTAAAGTAGTAACTAATAATCGTATTATAAATTTCATAGGCTTTGATTCTTTTAGAATTTCGTTTAATTATTGCTTGGCAACAAGGTTGGTCCAGGATAAGTTGCCGGGTTTACCAACGGAATATTTGCTTTATAATACGAATTAACCGTACGCAAAATCTCATTAGCTACAAAAGCATACCCACGAGCATTTAAATGCACCCCATCTAAGGAAAACATTACCGTACTTAAATTACTCAATCCTTTGAAATAATCAGCGGTATAAATTTGTCCATCTTCTGCTCTTAATCCAGAAACTGCCTTATTTAAAACCTCATTCATATCAACTACAGCCAAACCTTTTGAAGCTGCTGCTGCTTTGATAATATTATTAAATTCAACTGTTGCTTGTCTAGCATTAGTAATTTCATCTTTACTTAAAACCCACTCATCACTTAAAGGAACAGAAAGTCCATGGATTTTTGTTGCATCACCTCCTATAGGTTTCCCAATAATGGCTTGAGATGTAAACACTAATAAATCCTCTTTTGTCGCTTGTCTGTATGAAGGCATTCCCAAGCCAGATAAATTGGTTAAAAACTTATCTTCAATAACTACTGCATTCTTACCTGCAGTAAATTTAACTGTTCTCGCATCCACTTCTTTCTGGGTGATCATGCCCCCTCCAAGCGCAAGTAATAAACCTCCATTGTACTGTGCGTAACCGGCATTAAGCATGGCAGCAGTGCTTGCATCTAAAGGTACCGGATTATAGGGTACTGTTGTAAAATATGGAATCGCAGTCACGTCTGGAATGGTAGCTACCGCACCTTTAGCTCCTTTTGAAGTCAATTTCTCAATTATTTCCTCATAAGCGCGTTTAAAAACGGGAACGGGTGTAATATCATTTTCGCCTGTTCCTCCAACAATTCCTACTCCGCCGCTAGTAGAGTAACCCAATACGTCGTTATTCCCAATCCAATTGGTGAAAAACGTAGGATTTAAACTCATAGCATCATCCAGTACCGTTACAGCGGCTGAAGTCGCTTGACGCACAAAATACGGGTTAGCGGTTCCGGTTTGAATTCCAGCTATATTACCGTAATTCGGCAAGGTTAAATGAAATGATTTAGCCCCTGGAATCCCCATATTATTATAGGCTTTTGCCTGCAACTTGGTAACTTCAATAGTCGATACTCCTTTTAAATTTTCTGGAAGTCCGGTTGCCATATTAATGATCAATCGAGTTCCTTTTACAGCTGTACCGTTAATCAATAAACCTCCTAAATTATTAGTATCATCAGCATAACTAGGCTGGGTAAATACACCACCACCTACAACTGCAAATTGTTTAGCTAAAATGTTAGGAAAAGAATTTTCTTGTCCGCTTTTAAAAACCGTTCCGTCCATAAAACCAGCAGTTAAGGAATTCCCCAATGCCACATAGGTCGTAAAATCAGCTTCTCCTTTGCTGTAAATAGCATCATCTACTTCATTTTCGAAAGACGGCTCACAACCAGCTATGGCCATTGCCAGCACCGGAAGTATATATATATATTTATTTTTCATGATTTTTGTGGTATAAATTAAAAACTATAAGACAATCCTAAACCAGCTGAAAACACACTTGTTAAATAAGTCCCTCCAAACGATACAGCTGTACCATCTTCTATAAAATGATCGTATGAACTGTTGGTTTCGCTAAAATGAAGGTATGCTAGAGATACATCAACCCCAAGTTTTTTAGTGATTTTATAAGTAAATCCTCCGGTATAAGCTCTAGAATCATTTCTTGGCGTTTCCGGCGCAAAATAACCTTGTTGTACTGGACTTTCGTCATAATACCACCCCGCTCTTAAGGATAGTTTGTCGCAAGCGGTGTATTGCAATCCCAGACGGTAAGTACTTGAATCTTTATAGTTTCTTGCATTAACAGAACTTGGCGTACCGTTATTAAAATCAATAACTAAAGCGTCATAGGCTCTCCAATACGTTCTATTATAATCAAAGGCAAACAACCATTTATCCATTTTATAAGAGAATCCCGCAGTTAACTCTGCTGGCAAGGGCATATCTGCATTAAAAGTGGTATTGGTATAAGTCGATTGTGCAAAAGCGGGTAAATTATAGAAAGTGGCATCACCGTCTTCGGCCTCCATAACAATTTTAGAGCGGTAGTTTAAACCCATTCTAAAATCCTCCGTAAGACTTACTAAGAATCCAGCCGTATATCCCCAAGCATGTACATTTTTGGCATTTATGGTTACATTCGCTCGTTGACCGTCTTCATTAGTCATACTTCGAGTCAAGTTTCTATTAAACTCTACCGAACCATTAACGTAGATTGGTCCCCCTCCAAAACTAAAATGATCGCTTAACTTTACAGCAATTGTAGGCTGAAAATAAAAGGCTTTTAAATCTATATTATTAACTAAATGAGAACCTTGCCAATCTCTATCCCAATCAACAGCACTACCATACGGGGTATAAACAGCTAAACCGGCAGACAGCCAATCGGTAATTTTTGCAGTTCCGTAGAAATACATAGGCGTACCGACATTTCGGGTGCTATTTGTCCAATTATAAGTCTCATTCTGAAATTTCGTATCGGCTATTAAAGCAGTTGCTCCTGCAGAAAAATTGTATTTGTCTTCTAAATACACCATACCAGCTGGGTTAAAAAACATTGTTTCTGCATTCCCAATCACGGCGACTCCGGTGTGTCCCATAGCCAATTGCCTTTGTCCTTGCATACTTATACGATACCCGCCTGCAAAAGCAGATGAAGCCATAAGAGACAACAAGCTTACTGATAAAAGTTTTCTAATCATGATTTTCTAGTGTTTGCATTATTGTTACTCTCAAATTTAGTCTTTTTTACGAATTTTCCAAATTTTTTACACTATTTTTTTAAGGTGCTGTTTATTATACTGCAATTAATGCAAAAAGAGCGAAATTTTCGCTCTTTTTTTAACATTATTTGTATTAAAAATTTCTTATTATAAGAATTGTTCCACCACTTCTTGAAATTTTAAAGGATTCTCGGCATGCACCCAGTGTCCCGCATCGGGAACTTGAACTGTTATTGCCTTTGGAAAATGCTGCTTAATTAAAGACTGATCTTGTTCTAAAATATAACTGGAACGCGCTCCCTTGATAAACAAAACATCGCCTTCAAATACAGCAGCTGCAGCCAAGGCTTCACCTACAGCTTCTGGCTGTTTATTAAAAGCTTTTAGATTAAAGCGGAAGTCCAACTGCCCGGGTTCTCTCCAATAGAGGTTTTTCATCAAAAACATCCGTGTGGATGCATCGGGAATCAATGGAGTTAAAACGGATTCAACCTCTGAACGAGAAGGTTTAAGTGAAAAATCTACCGCATTGAGCGCCTCTAAAATATCTTGGTGATGTGGCGGATAGTATTTAGGTCCAATATCAACCACCAGTAGCTTAGAGACGAGTTGCGGATTTTTTACCGCAAAACTCATAGCGACTTTCCCTCCCATGGAATGCCCTAATACTATAGATTGAGAAAGTTTATTAGCCACAAAATAATCCTCTACATCAGCCACCATTAGCGCATAGGAAAATTCCTCAGAATGAAAACTCCTTCCGTGGTTTCGCATATCTAATAAATGAACCTCATAGCCCTTTTCTGCCAAATGAGTCCCAAAGCTCTTCCAATTATCCGACATACCGAGATAGCCGTGAATAATTATAAAAGGAATCCCTGTTCCTTCAATTTTAGAAAAAATCATACTTGTTATTTATTTCAATTTGTTAATATACATATTTACAACATTCTCCAAACCGAGATAGAGTGATTCCGCGATTAAAGCATGCCCAATAGAAACTTCTAAAAGTCCGGGGATTTCGCTTTTAAAAAACGCTATATTTTCCAAACTTAAGTCGTGCCCAGCATTGATTCCCAATCCCAGTTCCTGAGCTAAGTGCGCTGCTTCTACATAAGGTAAGATCCCCTTTTCGTTACCCAAGCCGTATTGATGAGCAAATTCTTCGGTATATAATTCGATTCTATCGGCACCGGTTTCCCGAGCACCTTCTATCATTTTCAAAACGGGATCGACAAAAATCGAAGTTCGAATACCTTTTAATTTACATTCAGCAATGATTTCCTTTAAGAAATCTTGATTCTTTATGGTATCCCAACCGGCGTTTGAAGTCAATGCATTAACAGCATCCGGAACCAAAGTTACTTGAGTGGGTTTTGTTTCAAAAACCAAGCCCATAAAATGATCCATTGGATTGCCCTCTATATTGTATTCTGTATAAACTACTTTTACCAAATCGCGCGCATCTTGATATTTGATATGTCGCTCATCTGGCCGAGGATGAATGGTGACACCTTGTGCACCAAATCGCTGTACATCAGCAGCCACCTTCAATAAATCCGGGACATTTCCTCCCCGAGAGTTTCTAAGTGTTGCTATTTTATTGATGTTTACAGATAATTTTGTCATGACAAATCGGTTTTAAAAACAAAAATACAAAGTATAATGAAGCAGTATTGGTTTATTTTTGATTATTTTGCACGGTATTAAAGCGCATAACCATGAACGATGTTATCAAACCAACCCTATGCCAACAACCCCCTTTTGAGTTTCAAACTTCAATTGAAGCTGCAACACTATTTATGAAGCTTCATTCCTTGTCACATTATGCGATTGTTGAACAGGGTATTTACAAGGGCAATGTACTACTAGAAGATCTTTTGGAAATGGATTCTTCGGAAAAACTGGAGGTACTCCGACACGATTTGGATTTGTTTTTCACTACGGAAAACGCCAATTCCTTCGACATTTTGGAAATCTGTTCCAAAAACGACAGCAATATGGTTCCCATCATTGATAATCAAAAGGCCTATTTGGGTTATTTTCACTTTAGCGATTTAATCGATTTTTTCTCTACAGCCCCGTTTTTCTCAGAAAAAGGAGTAAGCTTAACCATTGAAAAAAACAGTCAAAAGTATAGTTTTTCAGAAATAACGCAAATAGTCGAGAGTAACTATTCTCGTCTATTAGGTGTTTTTATCTCTAAAATTGATAATGAAATGACAGAAATCATTTTAAAAATTAATTCCGAAAACATCAACGAAGTCATTCAAGCCTTTCGCAGGCACGATTACGAAGTGCTTTCTAAGCACTTAGAAGACGAATATACCACTGAATTGCAAGAACGGTCGAACTATTTAAACAAATACCTCAATCTATAAAAAACAAATTGCCCTTCAACAAGTATTGCATTCAATTAAGAACCAAAGCGCAGTAAACGAAAACATTAACATTAAATTTGTCTGCGTTTTCGACTCTATAAAAAACCGTTAACATCGAAGTGACGACATTGAGGTTTTAAACAAAAATATAAGCTATTTATGAAATTTGCCATCTACGGACAAAGTTGCCAAACCATTACTAAGGATATTATCCATCGCATGATGGGTGTTTTAGAAGAACATCATTCTACGGTAGTTTTTGAAGACCGATATTACCAACTGCTTTTAGAAAACAAGATTCTAGAAGACCACTATGAAACCTTTAGCGAAAAAAGAGACTTGGATCAATCCTATCATTTTTTTATCGGTATTGGAGGTGATGGAACTTTGCTACGTGCAGCCAACTTTGTAAAGAGCAATAACATTCCCATTCTCGGTATTAACGCCGGACGATTAGGATTTTTGGCCAATGTGCAACAAGATGCAATTGAAGACCTACTCCCCTTGTTGTTTAGCAATCAATTTAAATTGTCTCGCAGATCGTTACTCAGTCTCGATTGCGAACCCGACCAATGCGATATCTTTGAAATGAATTTTGCATTAAATGAGATTACAGTATCTCGAAAAGACACTACTTCGATGATTACGATTGAGACGTATCTCAACGACGATTATTTGGCTTCCTATTGGGCAGACGGTTTAATCATATCTACACCTACGGGATCTACGGGCTACTCACTGAGCTGCGGAGGCCCAATTATAACTCCAGAAACAGCTTGTCTTATTATTACGCCCATTGCACCCCATAATTTAAATGTGCGTCCTTTAGTAATCAGTGACGATACCCGAATAAAACTAAAAGTATCCAGTAGAGAACCACAGTTTTTGGTTTCCTTAGATTCGGGAACCAAAGCCGTTGCCAATGAAACGGAAATCACCATCTCCAAAGCGCCTTTTACTATAAATATGGTAGAATTTCCGGAACAATTATTCTTAAAAACACTGAGAAATAAATTACTTTGGGGAGAGGATAAAAGAAATTGATTATTTTTTTATACTTTTCAACATTAAAAATCGTTTTAGAAAAACATCGTAAATAAAAAAAACACACATTAAAAATGGTTATCACGATTTTTAAAACTCTATATTAGTATATTTGCAACCTATTTTAACAAAATGACCCGAACTCTAACAACTTTTTTAATGCTTTTTTGCATTAGCACCATAAGCGCTCAAATACATGAAGTTGGTATCAGCTTTGGCGGCGCCAATTACGTAGGTGATGTAGGGTCTACTCAATATATAGCTCCAAAAGAATTGGGCTATGGTATTGTTTACCGCTGGAATAGGAGTCCCAGACATTCCTTTAGATTTAGTTATACTCAATTAAAGATAGCTGCGGATGACGCAAAATCGGATATGGGTAGCAGGAAAGAGCGAGGATATGCCTTTAAAAACAACATAAAGGAGATTTCTTTAGGAATGGAATTTAATTTTTTTGAATTTGACCTTCACGAACCGGGCTTTGCCGCAACCCCTTATTTATACAGTGGGCTGGCAGGCTTTCAATACGACGAGTTTCATTTTAAAAAAGGGAAATTATATGAAGATGGCACCAATAAATCCTTAGCTATTCCAATAGTTGCAGGATTTAAGGCTCGACTAGGCCAACGATTAATTATCAGTGCCGAAGTGGGTGCTCGATATACCTTTACGGATAATTTGGACGGTAGCGCCGCAAGTGACACTGAATTTGAATCCTATAATTTCGGAAAAAAGAACAACAAAGATTGGTACTTTTACAGCGGCCTAACTTTGACCTATACATTCGGAAAAAACCCTTGTTATTGCACACCTTAATGAATTTGATTGAACAAATAAATCCCGCATTACTTCCCAATCACCTTGCTATCATAATGGACGGCAACGGTCGATGGGCTAAGCAAAAAGGACTACTCAGAGTTATCGGCCACGAAAATGGCGCAAAAAGTGTTCGCACCACAGTAGAAACCTGCGCTAAGTTGGGGATTCAAAACCTAACCCTATATGCGTTTTCTACCGAAAACTGGAATAGACCTAGGCTTGAAGTAGACTCACTAATGAAACTATTGGTAAAATCTCTAAAAAAAGAGCTGAAGACTTTCACAAAAAACGAAATTTCTCTAAATGCTATTGGCAATCTTTCCAGTTTACCTATGTCCGTTCAAAACGAACTTTTCGAGGTAATTGAAAAAACGAAAGACAATGGAAAAATGACCCTAACTCTAGCTTTGAGCTATGGTTCAAGAGAAGAAATAATCAATGCCACCAAACAAATATGTGATAAAGTTAAAAATAATATAATTTCAATAGCCAATATTGATGAATCAATTATTAATGAGCATCTTTACACGCATAATTTACCCGACGTAGACCTTGTAATCAGGACTAGCGGCGAACAGCGTATCAGCAATTTCTTACTTTGGCAAATTGCATACGCTGAATTTTATTTTACAGAAGTGCTTTGGCCAGACTTTACAGAAGTACATCTTTGCCAAGCCCTGTTAAGTTATCAAAATAGAGAACGAAGATTTGGAAAAACAAGTGAACAAATTAAATAATACTATAATGTTTCAAAAAGGTATCAAGACTCTTTTTGCACTTTTTGTTGTTAGTTTCAGTGCTACCTCAAACGCTCAAGATAGCATTTCTATAACAAATGCACCAAAGCACTATATCCTAGGTGATATAGAAGTGTCGGGAAAAGTGAATTACAATTCGCATACAGTGGTTACTTTCGCTGGACTCAGCAAAGGACAATCCATAACAATCCCTGGAGAAGAAATCTCTGATGCTGTAAAAAAACTATGGAAATTAGGTTTCTTTAGCGATATAAATATTTATGAAACTTCTATCGTAGGAGATACCATAAATTTAGAACTAAATTTAAATGAATTACCTCGTTTAAATGAAGTAAAAGTAAAAGGTTTACGCAAAGCCAAAGCAGCAGCAGTACTTAAGGAAAGTAGCTTAATCAAAGGTAAAATTGTCAACGAAAACTTGATTACCACTACGCGTAACTATGTTTTAAATAAATATAAAAAAGACGGTTTTTACAACACCAAAGTTAACATCAACACCATTCCAGATTCTACCGGAAACAAGGTAGACATGGTACTAAATGTTGACCGCGGAAGTAAGGTTAAGGTTTCTAAAATCAAATTTCATGGCAACGAAAAATTAACCGATGCCAACCTTAAAAAGGCGATGAAAGAAACCAAAGAACGAAGCCCATTTAATCCGATGAGAATCTTTAAATCTTCTAAATTTATCAAAGATAAATACAAAGAAGATTTGGGTAAAATTGTCGATAAATACAAAGAAAATGGTTATCGTGACGCTCGTATCACTATGGATACTACCGTCTACAATCCAAAGACCAATCGTATTGCTATTGACATGAATATTGAAGAAGGAAGAAAATACTACTTTGGAAATATTCGATATCTAGGAAATACAGCCTATACCAATTCTCAATTAAATAGAATTTTAGGAATTGAAAAAGGCGAGGTTTACAACGGTACTTTATTGCAAAAGCGAATTGAAGACAAATCAAGTCCAGATGCTTTTGACATCACCAATCAATATCAAAACAACGGTTATTTATTTTCAAGAATCAATCCTGTTGAAGTTAGAACAGCTAACGACACCATCGATTTTGAAATTAGAATTATCGAAGGACCTATAGCGAAGTTCAGTAATATCACAGTAAGTGGTAATGAAAAGACACACGATCACGTTATCTATAGAGAATTAAGAACTCGTCCGGGACAGACTTGGAGCAAGGCAACTGTTATGGAAACCATGAGACGTCTGGGCGCGTTACAAATTTTTGATGCTCAAGCAATCAATCCAGATATCAAAAATGCCGATCCAAATGCAGGAACAGTAGATGTTGACTGGCAAGTAGTTGAAAAAGGAGCGAGTCAGATTGAATTACAGGGAGGTTATGGCGGTGGAGGATTTATCGGAACCTTAGGTCTATCGTTCAATAATTTTTCTGTCAGAAATATTTTCAACAAAGAAGCCTATAAACCATTCCCAATGGGTGATGGTCAAAAGATGGCCCTTCGTTTACAGGGAAGTTCTTATTACCAAACTTATAGTTTGAGTTTTTCAGAACCTTGGTTAGGAGGTAAAAAACCGATCAGTTTCTATGGTTCTATTGCATACAGTAAGCAATTTTTATACAATTACAATACTAGAGATGTAAACCGTAGTCAAAGTTTTAATATCACAACCGTATCGGTAGGTCTTGGAAAACAATTGGCTGCACCGGATGACTATTTTACCTTGTACAATACGTTGAGTTTTCAGTATTACGACTTAAACAACTACCGTACTGGTTTATTTACTTTTGGAGATGGATCGTCGAGAAACTTTACCTACACCGTAGAGTTAAAAAGAGATAATAGAGGTATGGACCCTATTTTCCCTACTTTCGGTTCAGAATTTAGTGTTAGTGGTAAGTTTACACCACCTTACTCTTTATTCAACAAAATCGATTATGCCAAATTAAAAGACCAAGAGGAATACAAAGTAAAAACTACTGAAGCTATGAAAGCACCAAACGGTGCGGATATACCAATAGGATCGTATTTAAATGAAAAAGGAGAGCCTGTAGCTAATTATCAAGATGCAGCTCCAAATCAAGAAAAGATTGACCAAAAGAAATTCAATTGGTTAGAGTATTACAAAATCAAATTCAAAGGAGATTGGTATACTACACTTTACGGAAAATTAGTTTTGCGTACTGTTGGAGAATTTGGATTTCTTGGAGCCTATAATCAAAACAGAGGTTTGGTTCCCTTTGAGCGTTTTTACTTAGGAGGAGATGGGATGGCCAACTTTTCAATGGATGGTAGAGAAATTGTGCAATTGAGAGGGTATGAGAATCAAACACTTACTCCTGTAAATCAATATGGTGAAGCAATTGGGGGGACAGTATACAATAAATTCGCCCTAGAATTACGTTATCCTATTACGCTAAAGCCAAGTGCCTCAGTATTCTTATTAACTTTTGCTGAAGCAGGAGCGAATTTCGATACATTTAAGAACTATAATCCGTTTAAGATGCAGCGTTCTGCCGGACTAGGAGTAAGAGTATTTATGCCGATGTTTGGAATGTTAGGATTTGATTATGGATACGGATTTGATGCAGTACCAGGAACAACTCAGAAAAGTGGTTGGCAACCTCACTTTATCTTAGGACAACAGTTTTAGTTTATTTAAAAATATAACTAAACCCATCATATAACTATGAAATTATTATTTGCTTCAATTGCGACTGTTTTAACTTCTATGAGCGTTTTTGCTCAGGGAGCTAGTGTACGTGTAGCCTATATTGACATGGAATACATACTCAAAAAAACTCCTGAATATATTGAAGCAAATAATCAATTAGAAGAAAAAGCTGCTATTTGGAAAAAAGAAGTGGACAGCAAAAAAGCAGAAATAAAGAAAATAAAAGACAATCTAAGTGCCGAAAGAACCTTATTGACCCGAGAACTAATTGAGGAGCGTGAGGAAAACATCTCGCTTTTGGAAAATGAATTATTGGAATTTCAACAAAAAAAATTTGGTGCTAAAGGTGATTTAATCACTCAGAAAATCATGCTGGTAAAACCTATACAAGACCAGGTATTTACGGTGATTCAAGAGATTGCAGACGCAAAGAGATTTGACTATGTTTTAGACAAGGGTACCGAATCAACTATGTTGTTTGCAACAAAACGGCACGATATTAGCGAACAGGTTATACAGCGATTAGCTCGTGCTAAGAAAAGGCAAAATATGACCGGTAAAGAGGTGGCTGCTTTAGAAGAGCAAGACAAAGCAAAAGACCAGGACGATTTAAGACGCGAGAGACGGGAGGAACAGGCTTTGAGAAAAAAAGAATTTGAAGACAGTAAGAAGACGCCTACAAAAGAAAATTCGGATGAATCTGAAAAAGAACCGTCCAAATCAAAAGAGGAATTGGCTGCTGAAAATCAAAAACTACTGCAAGAACAACAAAAGAGTGATGCCGAAGCTTTGAAGCAAAAGCAACTCGACTTGGCTGCTCAACGTCAAAAAGAAATTGAAGACCGCAAATCTCAATTGGAGCAAAAGCAACAAGAAATTGCTGAAACCAAACGATTGGCAGACGAACAACGAAAGCGCCTTCAACAGGAACGCTTGAAAGAACTTGAAGAACAGAAGGAAAAACTTGCCGTAGAGAACGAGAAAAAGAAACAATTGTTAGACGATTTAAAGAAACAACGCGAACAAGAAGCTTTAAATGTTGGAGGAAATAAAAACAAGGTTGATATGAATCAACTGGTTGAAGAAAGAAAACAACAACAAGATAAAATACAAAAGGAAATCGCTCGTAAGAAAGAAATCGCTTTAGCTGAAAGAAAAGCTGCGATAGAAGCCACTCGTAAAATACAAGAAGAAAAACGAGAAAGAGCGAAACAACAAAAAGAAGATGCTAAGAAAGCAAGAGAAGAATTGCTTAGAAATAGTGTAAAATAACCCAAAATAAATTATATAATAAAAATCCAAAATCAAGAAAAATGAAAAAAATGAAATCTTTATTAATTGCAGCGGTTGTATTTTTTGGAATCAGTCAAACTAATGTTATGGCTCAATCAAAAACTGCTCATATTGACGTTCAAGAATTAATGGCGCAAATGCCAGATATGAAGAACGCTGATGCTACTCTAAAAAAACTTAGTGAAGGCTACGAGAAGGATTATGGAAATATGATCACGGAGTATCAAGCAAAAATGAAAAAATTTCAAGATGAATCCAACACGGTTAGTGAAGTGATAAATAAAACACGTGTAGAGGAACTTGAAAGTATCGAAGGTAGAATTAAACAGTTTCAAACTACTGCTCAACAAGACCTTCAGAAAAAACAAGTTGATTTAACTAAACCAATCTTTGAGAAAACGAGATTGAGCATTCAAAAAGTAGCTCGTGCTAAAGGATTTGAATATGTATTAGACTCTTCTATCGGTTCTGGAGTTATTATGGCAGACGGACCAAACTTATTGGAAGATGTTAAAAAAGATTTAGGCGTTAAATAATCTAAATCCTTATAAAACTATATAAACTGCCTACTTTTGTGGGCAGTTTTTTTTTATATTTGTTTATGGACAACACAAAACCAATCGGGTTATTTGATTCTGGAATCGGAGGAACTACCATTTGCAAAGAAGTCAACCTGTTACTTCCCTACGAAAACACTATTTACTTAGCAGATAGCAAAAACGCACCTTACGGCCAACGTACCAAAGAGCAGATTATAGCCTTATCCATCAAAAATATCG
The DNA here is from genome assembly GCF_019345525.1 of Flavobacterium sp. NKUCC04_CG. GTDB lineage: Bacteria > Bacteroidota > Bacteroidia > Flavobacteriales > Flavobacteriaceae > Flavobacterium. Next base: position 117,662 of record NZ_JAHKRA010000003.1, read on the forward strand.
ATTACCTAATCAGCCAACACTGCAAACTAATTATTGTTGCCTGTAATACTGCGACAACAAATGCTATAAGTGAATTACGAGCCAAATACAGCCTTCCAATCATTGGAATAGAACCAGCAGTCAAACCAGCTACAATACTAACTAAAACAGCTGTTATTGGCGTACTAGCGACTAAAGGAACATTAACTAGTGAGCTGTTTTCCAATACCGTTAAAAAGTATTCCGATATCGTGATCGTTGAGCAAATTGGATATGACCTTGTAAAACTCATAGAAGAAGGCAAAATCAACGATCCTGAAATGGACTACCTACTCCAACAATACTTAGAACCTATGGTTATAAAAGGCATGGATACCTTAGTGTTAGGTTGTACCCACTACCCCTATTTAATTTCTAAGATTAAAAAATTAATACCCGAACATATTAACATTATCGATTCTGGAGCCGCTGTTGCCAAACACACCCGTAAAGTCTTGGAAGAGAATAATCTTTTAAACACTGGCAAAACAATAGGCAAACGACTCTTTTATACTAATAAAGAGGTTGAAATATTAAGGCTATTTGTCGAAGACAAATCTTCGGTACACTATTTAGATTTCTAATCCATACGCAAAGCATAACCAGCCCTGTGCCCCCAAACTTCTGTCGGCACGACTTCAGAGAACGGGAATAGTCACAAAACAAAACGAGGCGGTCTTTATAAGACTGCCTCGTTTTGTTTTATCTCAATACGGATTTAAGCGAAGTGACTAGCTAGTTCTTCAGAACTATTTAAACCAACTGGAATACATGACGTAATTATTCGATATACGGTCTATTTCTCCTGCGAAATTGGATTCGTCGATGTCTTTGACCTTTTTAGCCGGCACCCCTGCGTAAATCGCCCCAGATTCAACTATAGTATTTTGCGTTACTACAGCACCCGCAGCTATAATCGTATTACTATGCACTATACAATTATCCATAACAATAGCCCCCATACCGATCAAAACATTGTCGTGAATGGTACAACCGTGAACTATAGCATTGTGCCCAATCGACACATTATTACCGATTACTGTTGGATGTTTTTGATAGGTACAGTGAACCACAGCACCGTCTTGAATATTGACTTTGTTACCTATTTGAATAAAATTGACATCTCCTCTTAAAACGGCATTAAACCAAATACTACAATTCTCGCCCATACGAACATCACCGACAACGGTCGCATTTTCGGCTATATAGCAATCTACTCCTATTTGCGGAGCAATCCCATTCACTGCTTTTATTATCATGATATATTATAAATTAAAAAATCCCGATAAATATCGGGATTTTTATAAGAATTAAAAATTAACTGCTGGACAATTACAATCGTATTTACTCGGTTTACAAAAGAGATTAATCCCTAAAGTTAACTGATGAAAACCACCATTACCAAATTTTACATCGCCCGTTAAGTGTGTATAGGTATAAGCCAACATAAAGTTCTTATAGTTTATACCCACTATTGGAGTAATGTATTGCATACGTTGCGTAGCAACACTTTCCTTTTTAATATATTCCGCTCCTTCTAAATTTCTACGGTAAGAAACCCCACCCCAAACTTGTCCGAAGTTTAATTTTTGATAAACCTTCATATTGATATCAAACGCTTTTTCGCGAGTATCCTCAGTGTATTGAATCATAAAAGACGGTTCCCAGCTAAAGCCACTTCTGCTTTCAGTACCGAACATATAACCGGCAGACCACAAATACTTTCTCATATTATCGCTTTCAATATCAGAATACATATCGCGTTTACTCGCAATAGCATTCTTAACAGTGAAATGAGTATAAAACTCAAAATATTGGTATGAAGCACCAAAATCCACGTTAAAGTAAGAATCTTTCTGTTCCATACCACCAGTAATAAGCGGATCAAATCCACCAAACTTCGTTTGATCGAGGGTCGTTTGTACCATACCAGCACTCATACCAAAAGACAACATATTCAAATCATAGTAAGATCTTGAAAATTGGATATGATGTGCATAGGATAATTTACCACCAATTTGAGAATGGTAACCATTCCTGTCGTTAAAGGCAATTACTCCAATACCTGACTGCTCCCCCACTTTGGTGTTGAAACTCAAAGTTTGTAAAGCTGGTGCATCATCCTGTCCAGACCATTGTTGTCTGGCCGTTAATCTTAACTTACCGCAATTAGCTGCACCTGCCATAGACGGGTGAATCAAGTAGTAGTTGTCAGAGAGGTAGTCTGAATAGACAGACATCCCCTCTTGAGCAACACTAAATTGTGATATTATCAATGCTAATGCTAAATAGCGTTTCTTAAAAATCTTCATAAACTAATTATCTTTTTAATGAGAAATGACCTTTAAATTCTCTACGATTACCTTGGAGATCGTTATACTCTACTGTAAACCAATAATCCGTAGAAGGCACTGGTCTTCCTCCAAAAGTTCCATCCCATCCTTCTCCTGCAGGACTTACTTGTTTTAGCAATTTCCCAAATCTGTCAAAGATATAAATCTTAGCATCTGGTTGAGAAATCAATCCTTTAATGTTCCAAGTGTCGTTATGACCGTCACCGTTAGGAGTAAAGAATTTAGGATAATTCATAACAGAAACTAATTTAGAAACTGCACAAGCACCAGTTAATCTATCGCGTACCCATACTAAATGTTCACCTGCAGTAACGTCATAAAACACATTAGAATTTTGATAAACACCTTCGTCTAATGCAAACTCATAAACTCCCGGAGGTGTATTTCTGTCTAACACATTAACTACTATTGTTTGTTTTCCATCTTCTGACATTTCATCTCTATTACCTACCGTCTCATCAATGGTTACAGAGAACGGAGCAATTTTAGTAACAACAACAGTAATTACATTAAACGAATCACATCCTGTTACTTTATCGGTAGTACTTACGGTATAAGTACCTGGTGTCTTAGCGTTATAGTACGATAAATTTGCCCCTGCAATAATTCCACCATTCAACCTCCAAATAAAGTTATATAATTTAGAATCCAACCTCGTATCAATTAAGAATCCTGTAACTTCTTTAGAATTTAAATCCTCACAGATATAACCACCTGCTATAGGCAGTAATTCTGGACGTTTATGAACGATCACTTGAAACTGAACGTTTGCTTCACAAAACAACTCTGGATTTATATAACGAACAACAGCTATAATCGTCTGTGGACTGCTCGTGTTAATAAACTGTGTCGGATCAGCTATAGGTCTATTGTTTAAGAAATCTTGTTCTGAAGCAAAATAAACCACTCTAAGTTGATTCGCTGGTATATTTTGTGTACCAATGATATCAGCATCATTCACCGTCAAATCTATTCTAGTGAAACCATCATTTACAGGTACCACATCGTTATCGTCACAATAGATTAATGGCGATGTTTTAATATCAAAAGCAAATACCGCTTCTTCGACTTTAAGTCTTAAAGGAGCTACATAGAAACATCCGGTTTTCTTATTGACTAATCGAACCCAAATCGTTTCTTCTCCTTCTACCATATTCGTGTATATCAAGGCCATAGGAACAGCTATACCCTCATCAGCTAGAACACGAGTATGATAATAGAATATATCAAAATCATTGGCGTTTCTACCATTTAAAATCTCTCCATATTTATCTTTAAGATTGAAAGTATAGAAACCATCCGTCTTTTCTTCACAACCCATTAATGGTCTTAAAGGGTTTACAAATGGAACTGGGTTTACAATCAATTTTAGAGGAACAATTACAAAACAAGTATTCGCTCCAATCGTTGGTTGATTAGAAACTCTAATCCAAATTGTTCTGCTTACACTTACATATGCCTCTGGAAAATCAATTTTGCCAGCTTCGTCACCTGCAATTGCCTCTATTTCACTAGTATAATAATCTAACACTAAATTATTATCATGATTTTTAATATCCGCATCAGCTAAATGCAAGTCAAACCTACCTCTACCTCGACCCGCTTCACCTTCACAAACTTCTAGAGCTGCTGGAGTTAAATTAGGCTCTGGAAGTGGTGTTACTTTAACAGTTAGCGATACCATACTCTTACATCCTTCTCTGTTCGTAACTACTACCCAAAAAGTCTGTGGATTACTAATATTTGTATATCCATCTGGATTAGGTATGGCGTTGTTACCTCTTTCTGCATCATCTCTATTTAAGAAATATTTGAAATCGGTACCAAAGATTAACCCTCCCCCTAGAATTTGTAACTCACGTTGAGTCAAATCAAATACATGTCTACCGTTGTTTGGCAATGTTTCTTGACAAACAACAATCTGATTAGGTTGTACCAAAGGAAGTGGATTACTAATTTTAATAACAAAACTTCCAATCGCGTAACATTTAGTATCTACATTCTGTACTCTAACCCAAATTGTTTGTGGATTAACCGTATTTCTAAATGCGGTTGGGCCCGTGATACTTCTCGTAAGACCAATTTGTGCATCCGCTTCAGTCAAGTAATAACTCACTACTAAACTACCTGGGTCGTTTAGCGTTTGAGCAGCCAAGATTACTGGTGTCTTAACTGTTAAGTCAAAAATTCCGCGATCTGGTGTTCCTATTGCTGTACACTGTACAATATCGTCTAATCGTATCGGCATAATTGGTGCCGCTGTAACTACAAGATATAACGGTTTCACAACAAAACATCCCGTTGCAAAATTATTTGCTCTTACCCAAACCACTGGATTAATAGGGTTTAAGTTGTTATATTCTTGTGGATTTGGAATTCTATTTACTCTTAAGCCCTCTATAGCATTAGCTTGAGTTTCATAAAAATGAATATCCAAACCAGGAATTCCATTTTGTAAACCTTCTACTAATGAAAGTAAGTCAAAAGTACCTTGTCCATTTGCACTAGAATTACAAATAGCAACACGCGTAGTAGGAATATTTAATACCGGTAATGCAACCACTGCCAAATTCATCGGCTTAATAACTACACAACCAGATACTGTGCTTTGAACACGTACATAAATCGTTTGGTTATAAGCTACAATATTTTGGTAATTCGCAGGTAAATTCCCCGTATTATTTGCTGCATTATTTTGGTTTGCGTGGAAACTAACTAACAATCCCAATTGTCCATTGGTAATTGATGCTATTCTGTCGCTTAGATTAAATACTGCAAATCCATCACCTTCTTCACCATCACAAATGGTATAGTTAGCTATCGGTTGAATCACTGGCCCAAGAACAGATCTTAAACTGATGAAAACTACCGAATAACAACCTGTATTAATATCTTCAACTCTTACATATACAACAGCTGCAACAGCATTTGAAAAAGAAACAGGTGTATCTATAGGTAAAACCCCATTCTCGGCATGTGCTTGTTGTACGTGAAATGTAACCTGGTAATTAGCAGGATTTAATCCATTTAATATTTCTGGTATTTTTGTAGTTAAGTCATAAATCACTTCTCTTCCCAATACGTCAACACAACTTGAAAGTGGTGTAGGTTGTGCAATAACAGGTCCTTGAGTTACTCTCAATTTTACCGGTACCACTTCGAAACAAGTCGAGCGTGCAAAAGCAACTCTGGCATAAATCATTTCCTCAACAGGTCTGTTATTATTATACGGACTAGCTAAAGGTCTTAAATTTTGGCTTGCATCAGCACTCGAAATATGGTATGTAATTACCAAATCTGGAGTCATTGCTCTACCCAATATTTGTGTAGAAATTGCATCTAAAACAAATGTTCCAATACCGTCGTTATTAGCATCACAATAATCAATAACTAAACCTTGATTTAAAGCTGGTAAATTCTCAATGCGCAATTCTAATGGTCCTACATTATAGCAACCGGTTGTTGTATTTAAAGCACGTACCCAAATAATTGTCGGTCCAGAAATAAAGGTATCCGGCAGTGCAGTTAATGGATTTCCAAGTTCTGCTTCTAATTGGTTGCGGTAATACGATATTTCAACATTCGCAAGACCACCTGACAAAGCAAGATTATTTAGTGGCAGATAAAAACTAGCCAAATCTTTTTCAGGAGTAATTGGGCAACCAATTGTTGGTCCTACCGGGAAAACAGTCGGTTTTGGCGCGATGACCAATCTAAAATTTGTTGTAGCAAATTCTGTTGGTATTGCTTCATTTTGAACTCTTACATAAATAACTTGTCCGTTTGTACCCGGATAAGCCAATGTCAGTTGATCAATGATAGGACGCTGATTGTTTAACGCATCGTTTTGCGTTAAGTGATAAGTAACTTTATATCCAGGTGTATTATTAAATACTCTTGGCGTCTGCAAGGTTAAATTAAACACATTATCAACAGCATTTACAGATTCACAAATCTGAAGTGCTGGTAAAGGGTTTAGATTTAAGTCACAGTTATTAACAATCAATTTAAACGTTTCTATTAATGCACATGGTGTAACAACACCTATTTGATCCACTCTAACCCAAATTTGCTTTGGACCATCTGCGATATTAATTGTTTGTGCAAAAGGAATCGTATTAAGATTATTGGCTACCGCATCAGCTTCAGCACCGTAATATTTAAAGGTAAACTGATTGCTTACTGTTAAAGACGATTCTACATCACGCAAATCAAAAGTTGCGTTACCGATATTGTCTTTACATTGATTTAAATCGATTGGTGTTCCTAAAATAACTGGACCGACTACTTCTACAGTAATACTGTCAGTAAAGGCACAATCAAAATCATCAACCAATTCATAAGTATAGGTATAAGTACCCGGTGCACTAGGTCTAACCGTAGCATTACCTGTTGTACCTTGATTAACTAATCCTTCTGCTGGAAGCCATCTTTTAATATCTGCAACAGGAGTAAAAGATAAATCAGCTGGAGCTTGCTCATCGGAAAACTCTACCGACCACCAGAAAATATATCCGTCGTCTTGTGCTAAATTATCACGAATAAAAAGCGTCCAATTCCCATTTATAGGACTACCTATTAAGGCATCAAAGTTATTATCTATCGGTAAATAATCTCCCGGAATATAAGTTCGTCCTGGTGAATTAATGTTAGTAGGTTCGGTTTGTCCACCTGCAATCGTCGTAGCACCAGCCTCTGTAAAACAATAGGTCGATCCCAATCCTGGCCCCGAAACTAAATCATCGATAGGGTGTCCAAAAAAGTTACCTCCACCAGCTGGTCTAAACAACCAAGTAATCGCACCATTTGGTGCTTGTATCCACATATCCAAATCCCCCGTAAACGAATGCTCTAAATTAATACATATTTTAAAATCTCTCATGTGCTCTTCCTCCAAAACCTGATCTGCACAGTATTCATCTACTTTTATTGAAGTATTATATACTCTACCTAATCCATCGGGTAACCACGTAGTTCCTGCTAATGGAGGAGTGGGTACAAAAGGAAAAGCAATCATTTCCGGAGCAGCGGTCAGCTGAATATCTTCTCCTAAACAATATACTAGTTTATCGGAGGCTAAATTAAAATCTACATCTTTTGTCGTTGAAACCAAAACCGTAACTGTTGCTACTTGATCGGAACGACAGCCTGTGGGGTCTTCTATAATAAGACTTACTCTATAAGCACCCGGTTCATCGTAGGATGTTGCTACGCGTTGCCCTAAGCCACGAGTACCGTTTTTAAAATCCCACATGTATTTTGCTCCCTCCGCTGTTTCAGAGAATTCAGCTGCTCCAGTAAAAAAGATTTCTTCACCAACACAAATCTTTACAGTACCATAATCTTCCTCACATACTTTTCCCAGTGCAGGATTAGCATCCGGCGAGGTTTGTACAATTCGCGGTACCATTATTTGACAAGGCGGCGCACAAGTAATTCTAGCAGAAAAACCTGGAGCGGTATTGGTGTCATCTGAAGTAAACACTAAGGTAAGACAACCGGTAGCACCATCACCTATTAAGGCAGATACCGTACCCGGCGAATTGGTCCCGGTAAAAGGATCGAGTCCTATTTGCTGACCTCCTGTACCAATTCCATCAAAAATTGTAAGGAAATCGGCGTTATTTTCAAGTAAAAAGGTTGTGAAATCTAACCTAACGAAAGCACCGTCAACATCCGGACAGATAGTCATCGTAATGTTTTCGTCATTAGAGTAGTTTCCATTAAACCCTCCAGAATCGTATACGATTCCCGAACAAGTTCGAATGACCCGATTCTCCATCAGATAAGGAGTATTATCCTCCCCTCCCTGTGCAAAGGAAAACAATGAAGTAAATATTAAAAATAAAAATATTATTTGTTTCATCTTTATGGTTTATTATTTAGAAGTTGGATTAATCTTAATTATATAATTAGTATTATCAATACGATAGGAGATTCTAAAATTAGCGAAAAAATTCAAATCGTATTTTAGTACATTAAAATTATTGATATCAAAAGCCTCATCTCTTCTTAAGTTTCGATTGTACTTATTAAACAACGGCATGGTAGATAGCTTAACATCCTTCTCATCTGCTGAAGGAGCTACTTCAATGATCTCTATTCGCTCTGTCAGCAAACGTTCCAAAGCTTTTACTCGCCATGGATCACTTGCTAACAATTTCATATTATCCCGATATACTTCTTGGATCCGAGGATCAATTACCGCTGCTGTATCCACCTGCGCACTAGCACCGTAGAACATCATACTCGCAAGAAACAGAAAAACAAAACTAATTCCTTTCATTATTATAAGCTTTTTTGGTTGTTCAATAAAATAGGTATTTTCTCATTAATTTTCAGCTCGCTGTTAACACGGTTGTAATCAAATGTTAATTTTGAGTTTAAATTTCCAAATATAGCATTTCATACAATATAACTTCGTTAAATTTGAAAAAAATCAAAAAAAATGTCCCAAATAAAAACGATTGACAGTCAAAACCCCGCCATTGTTAAGTTTGTATTGCCAGACTTCATTATAAAAGGAGCGAGTTACGAGTTTAAAAATATCGATGAAACCGCGCTATCTCCGTTGGCAAAACAACTTTTTTATCTTCCATTTGTTAAAACTGTCTTTATTTCGAGCAATTTTGTTGCCATTGAAAAATTTTCAATTGTAGAATGGGCAGAAGTTAAGGATTTAGTTGCAGAACAAATACAAGCTTTTATAGAAAAAGGTGGCAAAGTGATTTTAGAACCGGAGAACCAACCAAAAAAACAACCCATTACTATATATGGGGAAACCACTCCGAATCCGGCTGTTTTAAAGTTTGTTGCCAATAAGATACTTACCAAGAAATCCGTTGAATACAAAAACATAGATGAGACGACCTCATCGCCTTTGGCTAAAGAACTGTTTCAACTGGCTTTTATCAAAGAAATATTTATTGACGAGAACTATGTATCCATTACCAAGTACGATACGTATGAGTGGCAAGAAATCACTTTGGAAGTCAGAACTTTTATTAAAAACTTTTTGGAAAACGGCAACTTAGCCGTAGAGGAAAGTTTGATTACAAACACTACGGAATCCGACAAAAAAACCGAAGCGCATTTTGATAGCCTGGATACCATCTCACAGCAGATTATCAACATACTAGAAGAATACGTTAAACCCGCTGTCGCCGCCGATGGTGGAAACATTGCTTTTCAGTCCTATGACGCCGATCAAAACACGGTAAATGTAATTTTGCAAGGCGCTTGTAGCGGTTGTCCTTCTTCTACTTTTACGTTAAAAAACGGAATCGAAAATATGCTAAGACAAATGCTTAACGACGAAAGTATTCGAGTAGAAGCTTCAAACGGATAATTTTTAAAAGAATGCTAAACATTTGAATTGACCATATAATAAATCAACTAAAAGACTGCCTCCTATTTGAGACAGTCTTTTTTTATACTCTATTATCTCCCCGTCTTTAAAATTCCTCTTCAATGAAGCGTTTTAAGCAAGACAATACTCCCTTCCAGCAGCCACCTTCTCAAATAACGTAGAATACTATAAAAACAAAAGAGGCTGCCTATAGACAACCTCTTTTAAAACCAAATTGATTAACCTTATTTTTTTACATGCAAATCAAATTCTCTAAACAACTCCAACAATCCCATAGTTGCTTTGATCAAGTCATCGGTCTCAAATAAAATAGAGAAATACAACTTACTGTTTTTAGGACTGGTTTCTGTCGTTCTTATACGTATAATCTGCTTTTGAATCAAACTGTCGACATAAATAATTAAAGTTTCTTTGTCCTTTAATAAATGTTCTATTTGAGAAAAATCTTCTTTGCTAAAAGTTCGTTCGATTTTTTCAAACAATTCTTGCAATTGACGGTCGGTACTTTTTAAATCGCGAATCTGATTAAACTTTAATTTCTTATGGTTGTTATCGACATGCGTATAACTGTTTTGCGCTATAAAGCTCACCGCCTTAACCATGTCTTGTAGATAACCCAAAGTCAATATATAAAACTTACTCGCTTCAACAGAGGTTTCGTCGAGATTCTTTACAAAGAAATACACATTTCCTTTTAGCTCTTCAATTTCTTTTTCAAGCTTCTTTAATTTTTTTCTACTCTGTTTTAATTTACTCAGTTCTTGCAGACCTAAACTGTCGATTACCGAGATATATAATTCTTTGGTTTTGCCGATTACCGTAGCAATTTGAGCAGAACTTTCAGACACAACACCTTGTATGGTTACGATATCATGGGAATTCAGTTCTGAGGCTTTAGTAGCATCTTTCTCTTTTGTCTTCTTTTGGTACTTCTTATTGCTTCTATACAACAATATTCCTACTAGAATAAATAAAGCCACCACAGCGTAAACCTCTCCTATTTTTAAAACATAGGCCGTAACAAAGGCTGCCAAAAAGGCAACTACAGCCGTTACTATCCATCCTCCTATTACATTAAAAACACCCGTCACCCTATATACGGCAGTATCTCGATCCCAAGCACCATCTGCGAAAGAGGTACCCATGGCAACCATAAAAGTAACATAGGTTGTGGAAAGCGGTAACTGCATAGAGGTTCCAATAGAAATCAAAATACTAGCCACCATTAAATTAACCGACGCCCGTACCATGTCAAATGCCGGCTCTTCTATTTTTTTATTTTTAACTTTATTGGGCTTTTCAAATTGTTTATCAATTTTCAGTTGAAGGGATTTCGGCAAAAAATAATTCACTCCCATTCCCAGATAAACCATCGCACGAACGATACCCTTAGACAAGACATTCGGCTTAAACTTTTCCGTAGTAGTACCCGTGTCTTGACGTGCCAAATTCATTTCTGTCTCTATAACGTTTCTGGCCTTTTTAGAAGTCCATAAGGTATATACCATAACCAGTCCGGCAATCAATAAGAAATAAAACGGAGCTTGAATATTATCGTTAGCCAACTCGCCCATCATATACGCGTTTGGATCTAAATTTCCCGAAGCCATAAAGAACTCATACGCTTGAAAAGCCGCTATAGGCACTCCTATAAAATTCACCAAGTCGTTACCTGCAAAAGCCAAAGCTAAAGCGAAGGTTCCAATAATGATAATTAATTTTAAAATATGAATTTTAAACACACTCATCAAAAGCTGCGACAGCAAGGTCCAGAAAACAAAGGACATCAGTACGATTTGAAATTGATGGTGGTTAATCCAGTAATAGGTTTCCTTAGATATAAAGGAAACGCCTTTTAATCCTTTTATTAAGATAAAAAAAGTAATTGCCGTAATCGCCACACCTCCAAACAGGGCTCCAAAATATTTTAGTCTTTTATCGATATGAAAGGTAAAAAACATTCTAGAGACATACTGTACCAGTGTACCTATAGTGAAAGACAATAAAACAGATAAAAATATACTATATACAATTTCGGATGCTTTCTCCGTATTGATATACTGTGGCAATGCCGCCAAAGTACCGTCGGTCATTACAATTTTCACTATAGCCAAACAAACCGCCGCTCCAAGTAATTCAAAAATAATAGAAACCGTGGTAGATGTAGGAAGTCCGAGGTTATTAAAAACATCCAACAGCAATACATCCGTTATCATAACAGCCAAGAAAATAATCATGACATCATTAAAGCTGAACATGCTGGGGACAAAAATACCACTTCGCGCAATTTCCATCATACCATTTGAAAACAACGCACCGACTAAAATCCCCAAAGTTGCGACCACCATAATGGCTTTAAATGGAACCGCCTTAGACCCTATAGCAGAGTTTAAAAAATTGACTGCATCATTACTAACCCCAACCGTTATATCGATTACGGCTAAAATGGCTAAAGCAATTAACATGATTACAAAAATCTGATCCATATACTCCTTTTTTATTCGCCTTGCAAAATTCAGGTATCGGTTTGAGTTTTACGTTAAGTTAATGTTATTAAACGATTAAACTCCCCAAAAAAAACATGGACTATCCACCGACTTTCCATTCTTTATTTCGTCTTGTATTTCTTATCTTTACCTTCTAATTAAGCCCTATGAATGAGCTATCCTCAGAATCCAGTCCGTATTTGTTGCAACATGCAGAAAACCCCATCTTTTGGAAGAGTTGGAATAAACAAACGTTACAAAGCGCTCTAGATGAGCACAAATTGATCGTTGTTAGTATAGGATATTCAACCTGTCATTGGTGCCATGTCATGGAGCACGAAAGTTTTGAGACCGAAGAGGTAGCACAGTTGATGAATTCGCATTTTATTTCGATTAAGATCGACCGAGAAGAACGTCCGGATTTAGATGCCTTTTATATGAAGGCAGTACAATTGATGACCAAACAGGGCGGATGGCCTTTAAACGTCGTGTGTCTTCCTAACGGAAGCCCAATTTGGGGTGGCACTTATTTCCCGAAAGAGAATTGGCTGGAAGCGTTAACGCAATTACACCATCTATTTAAATCAGACGAGGCTAAAATGAATGAATTCGCCTCGCAATTGCATGAAGGCATTACTTTTTTAAGCGGAATTCCACAAGCGAAGACAGTAGAAAACACATCGGATACAGAAGACCTTATCGACAAGTGGAAAAAGAGTTTTGACTGGGAATTTGGCGGCTACAGTAGAGCACCCAAATTTATGATGCCCAACAATCTTTCTTTTCTACAAAAATATGGCTACTTACACGAAGACGAATCCTTATTAAGTTATGTGGATTTGACTTTAACCAAAATGGCATGGGGCGGTCTTTTTGATACGGTACTCGGAGGTTTCTCCCGTTATTCCGTCGATCATCAATGGCACATTCCTCATTTCGAAAAAATGCTTTACGACAATGCTCAGCTTTTAAGTCTGTATGCCGATGCATACAAGCGAACTTCTGATGAATTGTATAAAAATTGTATCGAAAAAACAATCCGTTTCATCGAAGCTACTTGGGAAAATGGTGAAGGAGGTTTTTATTCCGCTCTAGACGCAGACAGCCTAACCAACGACAACCGACTGATTGAAGGCGCTTATTATTCGTGGACAAAAGAGGCCCTACAAGCCTTAATAGACAACGATTTTCCGCTATTCGAGCAGCTTTTTAACATCAATCCTTTTGGCTATTGGGAAGACGGTTTATATGTTTTAATTCAAAGTGAATCCTTAGAGATTATTGCCGCTAAAAACAAGCTTTCGCTAAGTCAATTAAAAGACAAAAAACAGCAGTGGGAGGAAATTTTATTAGAAGAACGCAACAAAAGACCCGCTCCGCGGCTTGACGACAAAACCTTAACCGCGTGGAATGCTTTATTGATTGTGGGATATCTCGATGCATATAGTGCATTAGACCAAGTGGAATACTTAGAAAAAGCTCAAAAGATTCATCATTTTATCTCCACTAAAATGTGGTCAGAAGAATCCGGTTTATACCACACGTATAAAAATGGAAAAGCGACTATTTCTGGTTTTTTAGATGATTATGCGATGTATATTCACGCCTTAATATCCTTATTCGAAAATACTTTAGACGAAACTTATATCAAACAGGCCAAGCAATTGACCGATTATTGTTTGGACGTTTTTTTTAACGACGCCCATCAGTTTTTTAATTTTAGTCAGCACAACGACCACAGCATCATAACCAATGCCATCGAAATAGAAGACAATGTTATTCCTTCATCCAATTCGTATATGGCGATGAACTTGATTAAACTAGGCATTTTATACGAGAATGCCCATTATAATAAGTTGGCAGAAAACATGGTAAACACCATTAAAACTCAAATTGATTATGCTTCCGCTTATTCCAACTGGCTTATAGCCGATCTATACCGCTCCAACCCGAGTGAACTAGCGATAACTGGTACCGATGCTTTAGTGCAAACTCAAGCTATCAAGAGGCATTTTATATCTAAAACCGCTATATTTGGTGCTACTACGGCCTCTACTTTAGCCTTTTTTGATCATCGATTCGATTCGGAACAAACTATGTTTTACTTTTGTCAAATGCAATCCTGTCAAAAGCCAGAAACGGATGCGCTGTTTTTACAAAATAAAATTTTATAATTCATGGAAAAAACCGACCAATTATTATCTAAGTACCTAGAAGCCATCATCGATTATATTCCCAACATCGTTGGTGCTTTAATCATTTTAGTTATAGGTTTGATAATTATTCGTCTGTTAAAGAAATTTGCTCAGAGAATTTTTCTAAAACAACATTTAGATCCGACTTCTATAAGTTTTTTACTAGACGGTATCATTTGGGCGCTGCGCGCACTACTCTTTATCGCTATTATATCCAAGCTCGGAATTGAAACCACATCTTTTGTTACCATAATCGGTGCCATGAGTTTGGCTATTGGATTATCTCTTCAGGGCTCTCTAGCAAACTTTGCCGGTGGTGTATTGATTATACTTTTTAAACCGTTTCGCATTGGCGATATCATCGAAGCACAGGCAGAGGTGGGAAAAGTATTGGAAATACATATTTTTTCAACCAAAATAGTGACTTATCAAAATCAAGTTCTCTATATACCCAACGGGATTTTATCCAATGGTAAAATAAAAAACTACTCTCAAAACAAGCTGCGAAAAACAGAAGTGCTGATTCAAGCACCTTTAACCAAAGACAGTGCTGTATTTATTGAAAAAATGGAAGTGTTGCTGCAAGCTAATGACCTGATAATAAAGAAACCCAACCCGAGAATTTTAATTAAAGAAGTATTGGATACCAAAATAACTTACAACATACAAGTTTGGGTTGAAAACCACAATCACACAGAGGTGTCGTCATTTATATTACAAAAAGGCAAAGAAATCTTTGCCACAATCGAATAGATAGAGATTATTGCTTTTTAGTCAACAACAAAAAATCTTTTAAATAAAAAGGTTCAAAATAAGCCACATCTTCAAAGTCATGATTCAAGTATTTCCCATAGGCTAAACCTCCCATATCCTTAGCAGACGGATACGTAATTCCGTCGTGATATACGAACATACCACCTTGTAAAACGTCTTTGCATTTTGCAGCACCATCGCCAATTAAATGTATTTTTTGTGGTTGTAAATAATCTAAAGCAGTTGGAGTTATAATCAATGCCTTAGTCTCTTCTACTCGCTCGTACTTCTGATTAAATACCGCTGTAAAAACTTCCATTCTTCGAGCGTCTATCATCGGAACAATCAAGCCATCGGCGTCCTTTAATTGCCGCGCCAATACATTTAGTGTATTAAGCCCTATTAATGGCAGCCCTAGAGCATAACACAAGCCCTTGACTGCAGATACGCCAATTCTAAGTCCGGTATATGAACCCGGCCCTTTGCTAACGGCAATAGCACTTAAATCACTGCAGTTTAAACCGGCCTGCTTTAAGACTGATTCGATATAGAGATGCAATTTTTCCGCATGACTAAATTGCGCTTCGGCCAATTCTTCATAGTACAACAATTCACCATTACCGGATAGGGAAACAGAACAATTTTTAGTAGCTGTTTCAACGCTTAATATATAAACCATTACTTTTTGGATATCTTTTTTATTTCTTCTTGTACTTGTTGCCCATTTTCCAATTCCCTATTCACAGTTGCATATGGACCTACGATAACGATGTCGCCTGCATCAAGACCTGCAATGATTTCAATATTGCGATCGTCTTGAATTCCCGTTTTAATCCATTTAAGCTTTGCAATTCCATTAGACAACACAAATACTGCTTCCTGCGGTTTTGTTTTATCTAAGTCCGTTAAAACCGCTTTAGGAGCATCACTTAGACTATCTTGCTCTGCCTTCATGACAATTGCACTGATGGGCACGGTATAAATACCTTCTTGCTTGTTGGTAACGATATCAACAGTTGCTGTCATTCCCGGTCTAAAAGGAGAATAATTAGAAGCTTTACCATCTAATAAATCTTCGTAGGACTCTTTTAATATTCTTACTTTAACTTTAAAATTGGTCACTTGGTCCGCTGTCAAGGTAGCACTAGCAGAATTAGAGATACTGGTAACAATTCCCTTAAACTCCTTTTTGAGATAAGCATCCACTTCAATTTTCGCTTCATTACCCACTTTGATTTTGACAATATCGTTTTCATTGACATCCACCTCTACCTCCATATTGTTCAAATTTGCAACGCGTAACAGCTCGGTTCCGGCCATTTGTTGCGTTCCCAAAACCCGCTCTCCCAATTCCACATCCAGTCTTGATATCGTTCCATCCACTGGAGCATAAATCGTTGTTCTATTTAAGTTATCCCTAGACTCTGTTAACGATGCTTGAGTACTTTGAACCGTATAATAGGCCGCATTTTTACCTGCTAAAGCCATTTCATAAGACGATACGACTTTGTCCCATTCCGCTTTAGAAATAACACCTTTTTCAAACAATGTTTGATTGCGATCGTAGTTTAATTTCGCCTCCTTCAATTGTGCCTCTGCTTGATTTAATCCGGCCTTACTATTGGACAAGGAAGCAATCATTCTATCTACTCCTGATTCATATAAATCTGGATTGATACGAACCAACAAATCCCCTTTTTTTACTACTTGTCCCTCTTTGACTGGCAGATCGATAATCTCACCTGATACTTCCGGTGAAATTTTAACTTCAATTTCCGGTTGAATTTTACCCGTTGCTGACACTATTTCGGTAATACTGCCTTTTTCTAACTTAAGGGTTTCTACCAATTTAACTTGACTCTTACTTCCCAACACATCTGTCTTATATAGGACCACGACAGCCAATATAGCCAAAACAACAAGTCCAATCCATATATATTTAGTTCTTTTTTTCATAAGTAGCTTTATATTTTTTATGGAAATACCGGATTACTGGTCTTCCCTTTACATTCGTTTCTATACCTAATTAATCAATTGATTTTAACAGTTATTAGTTTGTAAAAATAGGAATCCCAAAATAGTATTCCAGTATTTTTGTTTTAAAGATGTAATCGTATTTGGTACGAAGCACTTCGGACTGGGCGTTAACTAACAGGGTTTGCACTTGATTCAACTCAAAAATATTCATCAAGCCAACTTGATAACGTTCTTTTGCATATTCCAACGATAGATTTCGTGCCTCCAAAGTAATTTTTGCGGCCTCATAACTCTTTAATGAACTTTGAGTATCGGTATATGCGGTATAAACGGTTTGCTTTAATTTCAAATCGGTTAAATCCATGTCGTTTTTCACCTGTTGTAAAGCCACTCTGCTCATTCGAACATTATTTCTAGCACTCCAACCGTTAAAAATAGGAATCGTTATACCTACTCCAAAACTCTGCCCCTTATTACTATCAAACTGATCAAATAACGATTCAGGTCCTGAAATAATAGGAAGCATATTGGGTTGTACCACATTTTGACCGGTATTTTCGACCACGCCAATAACACGTGTCGGCGAGTTGGGATCCAAAGTTTGTCCAACAACCCTATCATTGTAAGCCGCACGAGTTGCAAAACTATAAAACCCCCTGATGCTAGGCAAAAAGACACCTCTCGCAATAGCAACTTCTCTTTCAGCTATAGCTACTTTGGTTTGCGCCAAACGTAAATCGACCTGAGTAACTTTGGCTTGCTCTAAGATTTCTTCTGCTGTTTTCAACAACACCTCACTAGGCGCTATTTCATAATCCTGATCGATAATATCAAATGATTGAAAGTCCTCAATTTGCAACAATTGAGCCAAGGCTAATCTGGAAATCAAAAGATTGTTTTCTGCTACTATCACTTTTTGCTGTGAATTAGCAACGGTAGCTTTTATGTCGAGTAAATCACCGGCAGGTACTACACCGGCAGTTACCAATTGTTGTGTACGACTTAATTGTTGGTTATCGTAAAGCAACTGAGCCCTATTGGTTAGCTGCAATTCCTTGTTAAAAATAATTTGAAGATAGGCATTGATTACATTCAAAGAAATATCTTCCCGCATTTTTTGAGATTGATATTGAGAAGACAACAAACTTAAACGCGATTTTAGCAATTGATTTTGATTCTGCAATCCTTTAAAAATATCAATACTCACATCCAAACCGGCTGATGTAAATTGAGTGGTTTGATTTTCCAATATTCCCGTGGTAATATTCTGATTCAGACCTAAAGTCCACGAGTGATTGGATTGTGCACTCAATGCCGGCAAAAAGTTCCCCCAAGCTGATTGCTTATTAATAAGAGCGCGATCTTGATCTAAGTCGATTTGCTTGATATCAATATTATGTTCTAAGGCATAGGAGATACAATCTTGTAAGCTCCAATTTTTATTTTGAGCGTATGTGTTGCAATTCCCCAAAAGGAACATAAAAAACAACAACCCTACAAAAGCAGCTTTAGTATGTTTAACTGTATTTTTAAAATCCATATGCAAGATACATTTTCTTATTTGACGCGAAAAACCGCTTTGCGTTACAAGTATTTAATATAAAAAAAAACCGTCTTAGAGACGGCTAATTATATCGTTTTTTTTTGTTTCTTTTTCTTCACTACTTTGTAAACAAAATATCCGACTACACCAACCAACAAATAGGGAAATATCATCAAATAAACAATCCCATCATTGACTGCCGCCGCTTGTACACCGGTTTCTTCGGTTTCCAAAGCTGCTCTACACATGGCACATTGAGCCGATACACTAACCGTAGATAAAATAAAGAATAGAAAAACTAAAATGGCGTTTTTCACAAAGGACGCTTTCATAAGCTTTTTTTTTATGGTCTTACTATATACCGTTCTAGATTAAAAACAGGAACAGCTGTATAAGGTTTATAATTTACTGTTTAATAAACATAATATGGAGAGATCATCAGATACACCACAACGCCAGTAACAGCTACGTATAGCCATAACGGAAAAGCATATCTCGCTATTTTTTTGTGCAAATCAAACTTGCCCAAAACAGCTCTTACATAAGTCACCAACACGATTGGAATAATAATAACCGACAGTATGATATGACTGATTAAGATAATAAAATACACGTTTTTCATGATGCCCTCACCCCCATAAGAAGTTGAATTGGAAGTCATGTGATAAGCGACATACATTCCCAAAAACAATACGGAACACAAGATACAAACCTTCATTAAATTTTCATGAAGTTTTCTATTGCCATTTTTAACAGCGATAACAGCCGCTATAAGCAATACCGCAGTAATACCATTGATGGTGGCATAAATAGGAGGTAAAAACGACAAGGGCTCTACATTGGGAATCTTAACTCCAAACAAAATAACAACTACTATAGGAATCACTATAGACAGTATGATGATCCAGGTATTATACCTTTTTTCTAATGTTTTATCCATTACTCTTCTAATAACAATTTAATATCTTCTTTTATCATTTTCACACCGGTGTCGTCAGTGCCATCGTAATACAAAATCGGGTTTCCAAATTCATCTTTTCTACAACGGATATTGCCTTCTTTATCAATTAAAGCAAATAAACCGGAGTGTTCAAATCCGCCAGGAACATTTTCATTAGCAGCTGCATACAAATTAAACTTTTTAGACAAGCTAAAGATATAATCGGCATCACCGGTTAACAAATGCCAGAAGGGCAACTTTACCCCTAACTCTTCTGCGTGCGCTTTTAAAGCTGCAGGTGTATCGTTGGTAGGATCAATTGTAATCGACGCCACACCAAATTTGAGGTTGCCGTAAAATTCTTTCTGAATTTTAAGCATATTTTGATTCATGATAGGGCAGATTGTTGGACACTTTGCGAAAAAGAATTCCAACACATAAACCTTTCCCTCATAATCTTTATTAGTTATGATTTTCTCATTTTGATCGGTTAGTTTAAACTCTGGCGCAGGTCCAATAACGCTTAAGTCTGCTTTTTCAAATTTTGCCACTATTTTGGGAACCGCCCAAATTCCAAAAATCAAGATGATAAACGAAATTCCGATATATGATTTATTTTTCATGAGTAACTTTTATTATTTATTAGAATCGCTAACAATTTTATTATACTTCTTAAGAGCAAGTCGGTATTCCGCAAGAATGACCTTCATATCATCCATCATTTCATTGTGTAATTCAGCCGCAGAAATGGTATTATAACCTTCTTTATACTCTTCAACTCCCTTTTTATCTTTTCCTTTTCTACCGCGAAGATTACGTTCTTTATCCAAGATATATACATTAGGAGTTCCTAAGTTTTGATCAAGCTGCCCTTGCATTTTAAACGAGTCGTAGAATTCTTGAATTTGCTCCGGTTCTAAAAACACATAATCCCATTTTTCTAAATCTGAAATGGGTTCCAATTCTTCACGAACTCTTTTCACTTCTTCTTCCGTGCCAATAGGCGCCACAAAAACAACTTGAAAATCGTTAAAATCTCTATAGCGTTTGTATATCTTTTGATCTAGGTTAAAAGCATTTCCACGGTCTCTAAACATATCCCTTCCAGGAAAACCAATCACCGTAATTTTATCTTTTAAAACAATAGGTTTCCCCGACCAGGTTTTACCTTCAGGTAATTCGTTGACCTTTTCTGTTAGGGTGGGTAGTTTTGCAAATTGGTTAACACCTGTTGCAAAAAAGAGATATGCACAAATTGGCATAATAAACAAAACTATAAGTATAGCGTACTTTTTCATATGTAAATAATATTTTCGCACTAAGGCCCTAGAATGCCGTATAAGCATTCCCCCGGTATCCATTACAACAAATACCTTTTTCTGGACACTATGCTAAGACGATAGCGCACGCTCCAAAGATACAACGCAAATGTTAAACCTCAATATAAATAGTTCAATAGTAAGTCCGCTTTTAAGCAACGAAACCGACAATTAACAAACTATACAAAAATAAAAAAAGGCGATTAATAAATCGCCTTTTAAATACTTAATATGTTATTAAAATATCCACTTGTAAATGGAGTTATGATTGAATACATCATATATATATGCACCTTCAACCAATAGCAAGGTAACTAAATAAGCAATTAAAAATGCTAGTATCCCTACAACGGACCATCTCAATGCTGCGGTCTCACCTTCTAAGTGCATGAACGCCCACATGATATAATAAGCTTTCCAAAGTGTCAATAAGATAAAAATCCAGTTTAATAAACTTAAATGAACCAGATGTGTAAAGTGTAAAACGTCTGGTTTAAAAATACCAAAAATCACCTCTACTATAGTAATCAAAGAAAGAATTACGAATACTTTCCAGATTCTCTTTGTATTTGAATGATGTGCTGTAGCTGTTGATGCCATTTTCTTAAATTTTAAAAAATTAAACTAAGTAGAAGAAAGTAAATACGAATACCCACACTAAATCTACAAAGTGCCAGTACAAACCTCCTTTTTCAACCATTTCGTAAGACCTTCTTTTTTCATAAGTTCCCAATAATACGTTGAAGAAAATCACTATATTAATCAATACTCCTGTAAAAACGTGGAATCCATGGAATCCAGTAATAAAGAAAAAGAAATCAGCAAATACTTTATGACCGTATTCGTTGTGTTTAAGGTTTGCACCTTCTACAACCATAACCGCATCATTCAAGCTTTTTTCCGAAGCTTCTCTTGACAATATTATTTTGTGTTTTGTCTCGTCCACAAATTGCGTTCTGATACGCACTGTAGGATTAGCTTCAAAACCAGCTTTTACCTCTTCCAAAGAATAAGTAGGAACCGTAGAGCCACTTATAAACCAAGCTCCCGTATTTCTTTCTTTTTGCACTCTTTCTTTATCAGCAGAAGGAATAGCGAAATCTGCCAAGGCAATTTGCTTACCGTCTTCACCAACGAATTGTAAAATAGATCCTCCTCGGGTTTCCACCGCTCCGTAAGATCCGTTAATAAAGTTTTTCCATTCCCAAGCTTGAGATCCTAAGAAGATAAATCCTCCAATAATCGTCAAAAACATGTAAAAGGCTACTTTACTCTTTTTAAGTTGATGTCCTGCATCTACGGCCAAAACCATAGTAACTGAAGAGAAAATCAAAATAAAAGTCATCAATGCCACATAGTACATTGGCGCATTTACTCCGTGTAAAAATGGAAAGTGATTAAACACCTCATCGGCAATTGGCCAAGAGTCCATAAATTTAAATCTCGAAAAACCGTAGGCAGCAAGGAATCCTGCAAATGTTAATGAATCAGACAATATGAAATACCACATCATCATTTTTCCATAGCTTACACCAAGAGGCTCATTTCCGCCGCCCCAAATTTTTTCCTTAGTAGCTGCTGTAGTAACTGTCGCTCCCATATAAAGTTGTTAGTTAAAAAGTTCCCAAATTTAAGTCTTTTTTCTATTTATAGAAAGTAAAAAACAAAAACAAATAAATCCAAATCAAATCTAAAAAATGCCAAAACATCCCACATAACTCTATTCCAAGAGTTTGACCCGAATTATACTTTTGTTTAAAATGATTATAAATTACAATTACTAGCGATATCAAACCACCAAATAGGTGGGCAAGATGCGCAATCACTACAACATACAAAAATGAGGTTGTAATGGTACTTTCACTACCCGTAAAAAAATAACCGGATTCTATAACTTGTCCAAATCCTTTGAACTGCAAAAAAACGAATAATAAACCTAATACCAAAGTAGAAATCAAGTAAATTGTTGTCTTCTTACGATCATCCACCTTAATAGCCCTCTGAGCCATTGTAATTGTACCACTACTTAGCACGATTGCTATAGTACTGTATAAAAAAGCTACCGGCAGATCAAAGTCTGTCAACCAATCTGGTCTTGACTTACTGATAACATAAGCACTAGTAAGTCCTGCAAAGACCATAATAATACTCCCCATAGCAAAAAGCAACATCACTTTGAGCGCTTTGCCTTTTTTCTCTACTTGTTCTTCAATACTTACATCCATAATTATCGCAAAAATTTATCTAATATATATATAATCTGAATCAACGAGATATAAGAAACACTGACCAACATGAGTGATCGCGCTGCTTTCTCTGTTCGAGTTCTATATAACTGTATTGCTGCGTAGAGCATCCACAAACCAGCTAAAAATACCAGTACAGCCGAAACTGGAGACAAAAACAATCGTCCCGTCAATCCCGTTGCTGGAAATATCGAAATAACAATTAACCAAACGGTATATAATATAATTTGCAAGGCTGTTTTTTTATCGCGTTTTCCAGTCGGAAGCATCGAAAACCCACCTCTTTTATAATCGTCATATAAAAACCATCCTATAGCCCAGAAATGCGGGAATTGCCAAAAAAACTGAATTAAAAACAGCGTTCCTGCCTCTATTCCAAAATTATTTGTGGCCGCAACCCAACCCAACATAAAGGGGATAGCACCTGGAAAAGCTCCAACAAAAACCGACAAGGGAGTAATGGTTTTTAAAGGGGTATAAATACTGGTATATAGAAAAATAGAAATTGCACCAAACATGGCTGTTTTCGGACTCACCACATATAAAATCACAATCCCTATAATCGTCAAAGCTACTGCCAATACAAAAGCAGCCGAAGGCTTCACACGTCCTGCTGCAATCGGTCTATTTTGAGTACGCTTCATCTTAGCGTCTAAATCTTTTTCTATAATCTGATTATAGACATTGGAAGCACCAACCATACAATAGCCACCAACAGCCAACATAGCTAAGGTCCATAAATTGACTTCACGCCAATCTAATACCGCTAAAAAATAGCCCGCAATAGTAGAAAAAACGACACTAATAGCCAAACCGGCCTTGGTCATTTCTTTAAATTCCTTAAATATAGATGTCTTGGTATCTTGTGGTGTGTTCAAAGCAGTTTTCATTTCAAATAAAAAGGGTCTGCAAATATACTCCAATTTTTAAAATAACTTCTAAAAACTGCGGTAGTTACTGTTAATCTTTATTTAAGTTTGGATTTAATAGGCCTGATTAGAATCGGAATTTTCAACAATTGCTTTTGCGGAAGAGGTTCCGAGTCTTTTTACTCCCAAAGCAATCATTTCTTCAGCATCCTGTCTGTTTCTTATTCCCCCTGCGGCTTTTACTGGTAAAGGATTGGCATTTTCCATCATCAATACCACAGCCTCAACAGTAGCCCCATTCGGTTTACCATCCGTTGTAGGATAAAATCCTGTTGAAGACTTTATAAATATTTTTTCAAACTGCCTTTCGTCAAACTTAGACAGCGCCACTTTCTTAATTAGAGTAGTTAACTGAACGATTTCTTTATTGCTCAATGCAGCAACTTCAATAATCCACTTTATGGTTTTTCCCGCATCTAAAGTCAATTGAGTACACTTCAAAATTTCTTGACGTACTTCTTCTACTAATCCCATCTGAAACAACCGATAATTAACCACAAAATCCAATTCATCCGCACCTGCTGCTATCACGCGCCTCGCCTCCTCCATTTTCTCGTGTAAACTCGCCTTCCCCTCTGGAAAATCAATTACAGTACCCACCAAGACCTTAGATTCCTGTTGATCAATATACGCTCGTGCTTGAGCAACATATTCCGGTCTTAACATGACCAACTTAAAAGACTCCTCTACAGCCTCTTCAATAACTCGACTTACAACAGCCGCATTTTCCTCTTCACTAATTCCAGCTTGGATTGCCGTTTTCAAATAGGTCGAATCCATGTAATTTTTCAAATCCATAATTCTTTAAAATGAAAAACCCCGCATAAGCGGGGTTTTGGTTATTTTTTTATTGTTGCAAATACAAATACGCATAAAAGTCCCAAAAAACTGCCTGAGCAATTTGCTAAAACATCTGCCAAATCCGCTCCTCTCGTCTCTGTGCAGCACCCTTGCAATAATTCAATAATTATCCCAAACACACTTGCACTGATAAAAACAGTAGCGTATATCTTTATCCTTGTCCATTTTTGGGCGTATAACAAATACTTAGCCCACAATATCGAAAAAACAAAATAAAAGCAAAAATGAACGATTTTGTCTTTGTTTGGAATATTAATACTGGGAACTGTCGGAATAGCACGAGCGTCTACCAAACAAGCAACTCCAATTAAAACAGTCCAGACCAATGCGATCCATAAATAAATATTACGCCCCAATTAATTCTTTATATGCTGCATCAGAAAGCAATTCTTCCACTTGTGAAAGATCTGAAATCTTAACTTTTATCATCCATCCTGCACCGTAAGCATCTGTGTTTACCAATTCAGGAGTACTCTCTAAAGTCTCATTAAACTCAATAATTTCACCTGAAAGAGGTAAAAATAAATCAGAAACCGTTTTTACTGCTTCCACTGTTCCAAAAACTTCGTCTCTGTCTAATGTTTGATCCAAAGTTTCTACTTCTACGTAAACGATGTCTCCTAACTCCTTTTGAGCGAAATCAGTAATTCCTACTGTTGCAACATCTCCTTCAATAGAGATCCACTCGTGATCTTTAGTGTACTTTAAATTAGCTGGTATATTCATTATATATTAGTTTTTAGCAAATGTATGATAATTAAAATAACTTAAAAATTTTTGGCCTTGAATTTAACCAAGAATCCGGTTTAGTCTAAGTGTTTTTACCATTTTAGACGTATCGCAATGAGCAGACTACGTCTAAAAGTATTTTATAACTTAACCGATTTTATTTAAAAACACGCTTAGTCCACGATAACCGTGTTACCTAAAGTGTGTTAAAAATTATAACGCATGGTAAATCCAGAACGAATATTTGTCATCGGGAATGTTGTTGATATGACCGCTTTTGAAAAAGTGTGTTCGTAAAAGAAGATGGCGGTTAAATTTTGACTTAAGGCATAATCCGCAGCCATTCTCAACGACCAAATATCTTGTCCCGCCCCCAGTTGATTGTTGTTATAATCCAAATAGCGAATAATCGTTTCATTCTTACGCCATGTAAAGTCGGCCTTAAGGTTGATATCACTTGTAATAACACCTCCTTGACCGTCGTTGGCTAGATCCGAATTAAACGATACATCTTTGATTCGATAACCAAACCCAACGATATAATCCACTCCTCGAACTTCTGTTAATAAGTTATTGTCAAAACTCAAAGACAGAGCTCTATCTTTTCTAATTTCTGCCAATATTTTAAAAGCATTTTTCATTTCAAAATCAACGCGAACTAAAGGATTAAATCGCTCTACCAAGGTGGCGTTATTCACTATGGTTTTTACCGGATAATTCCCGTAATCGTTCACTTGATCTGGCTTTGCATAATATTCAAAATTAGAACTAAAAGAACCTATAGTATATCCAGCCGCATAACCGTGGTGTAAAGAAAATCTTCTAAAATTATTCTTAAACCACCCTATTTTCATCAAACCAGTATATTTCATATTCCAATTTGGCAATGGAATATTTCTAAAAATCCCAGTAGAAACACTTGATGCACTCGAACCGGAATAAGCCGCTAAAAACGCAGGCAATAATACCGACTGGTTATTTTTTCCATATCCAATAGGAAAACCGTCCCCATCTAAATTAGCCGAATTAGAAAGATCAATACCCCTAGAACCCGCCAAACGATTGGCAATAATCAATCTGTTTTCCCTAAATTTATCAAAGGGTACAGAACTGTTGATATCACTTTTACTAAAAGCTGTTTTAATCAATACGGTAGAAATGGTGAAGTTTCCGAAATCGTTTGGAGAACGCGGATTATACTGTCCGTTTTCCACATCGTATTGTTCAGAAGCATTTTTAGTCATGGTTCTATCCGCAGACAAATCAATCATCAAATCGGGAATCAATTCAATCTGTGCCGTAATATTTAAAGTTTTATTATTCACTTGAGTAAAACTCTGATTGAATTCCGGATAATTGGTTAAATAACCCGATCGAGCCGCATCATAACGAATGTCACTTTGACTACCAAAAACAAATCCCAACGACGGCTTAGATGTTCCGAAAAATCCCAATCCAGGCATAAATCCAGGCAATAGTGTACCGTTATTTTCAGCATAGTTGACTTGCACACTACGCACACTGGTCACCAAGCCAATTAACGCATCGGTAATCGCATTGCCCCCATTTTCTTCGTCTTCCGGTTTTACAACTGCATTTCGAACTACCTTTTGCCCCGGAACCAAAGCAGCTGTTTTTACTGTTGGTGCTTTTTTACTTCGTTCCGAACTCTTTACTAAACCTACATAGCGATACAGTCTATCAAACGAAAACGTAGTGTTTAGACGGTGTGAATTTGCATTTTGAATAGTATTACCCAAATGATATACATTTCCGTTGTCTTCAATAGAAGAGAAAGCATCCGAAGCTCTTTGCCAGTTAAAGTCGCCCGTATAAGAATAGGTCGATTTAATAAACGACAAAATCGGTATTTTATTGATTGGCAACTCGTAATTAACCGCCAATTGCTGCATGTGCTGATTCGCTTCTCCTACATCAAAATAATTATCCCAAATCGTGTTGTCGTTATTTATTCTGTTATTGTGATCATAATAGTTCCGAACGATATTACTGGTTCCAGCAGTATAAGAAACCCTCAATGATTTTGTCAAATTGTAATTGAAACCGTAATTGTAATTAAACAAATAATTACGTCTGTAAAGCGGTTCAAAGCCGATACCTTCTACATCTATCAATCGGTATTGTTGCTTGTTGTATTGTCTTAAAACATTCGTACTAAACGATACGTTTGACGGCAAATAATTAAGATTAAAATCACTTAACACCTTCCAATAGTTGCTCTTTTTCATAAAGGCAGTCTTTTTAAAAGGCTCTAAAGGTTTTGGCGTAAAGGTATAAGCATAGTCCACCGAGGTTCTCGTTTGTTGATCTAACAAGCCCTCAATTTCGAAATCGTGACGCTCCATTTCATTATAGGAATGAGAGAATGTCAAGTTTTCCACATCGTATATCTGCGCCTTTTTCTCTGAATTCCGCTGTTTATTTACACCTATAAAGTTGATGCTTTTTCGCTTGGTATAATCTTCAGCTCTATTTTGAATGGCTTGCCGTTCCGCTTCGGAATTGGCTCCATCCTTCATCATTTTAAGTTTAATATCTGGATTAAACGGATCATATTCTGGTGTAATTGTCTCTTCCCCTATAGCGTAATTAAAGGGTAAATTAACCCCCCACTTTTTAGGTAATAATTGCCCCAAATTGACATTGGTTACTAAATTATACTGCAAAAGATCTTCTCTACTACGTTCGTTTGGTCCTTGTTCTAATCCTCCGAATCCGATGGTCGATCGACTTCCGGTTGCAGACAGGTTCGCAAAATCTGCAAACTGCGCATCTACATTGGCTACTGCAGCCCAACCGCCTTTGTTTTCCATGTCGGACATACGCAACTCATTAAACCAAACTTCACCTCGCAAATCCTTTGGAGCCCCCAAGACGTCTGTTTGATTTTTCAATCCTAACATGATTGTTCTAACCCTTCCAAAGTTTGGACTTCCTTTTATTCCCAAACGCAATTTGTTGGGTTTATTCGATAGAGAACCATCTAGTTCCTCTTCATTTTTAAAATATATAAAATTAGGATCATGAGAAGCATCGTTCATCTTTAAGACTTTTAACTTGGTCAATAATTCCAAAGCAACTTCAATCTCATTTTCTAACATCCAAATTCTATCCGGCGATTGTTCGCCGAATGTTGTCAGTTTTAAAGGAATTTCAACTTGATAAAAGTTATCCGTAAAGTCATTACCAAATCGGATAAAAGCCACCATTTCATCATCGCGTAAACGATCTGATACCCCTTGTGGTTCTAAAGCCTCAGCGTGTAAAAACATACGCATTTTTTTATACTGACGCATATCGACACTTACGTTTTTAAATACGGCCTTGGAGTCGCCCGGTTCCAATCCGCTTGGCGTCATGATTGCAGGATCTCGCTGATAGACTTTTAAAGACAAGGATTGCTCGTTTTGATTAATCAAGGAGTTGTTGTTATAAACCTGCTCGCGCACTACTCCAGGTGGTGTAACATATGGAATTGGATTTCTTTCAAAGTTATTTTCCAGATTGACTGATGTTACATCAAAACCTACATTTGCCCCTTTAACAGGTGCATTAGGATCTTCTTGCAAACTTCCATCAAAACGACGCCATTCGCTACGCACTAAATTCAAAGTACCAAATCGAAGGGTCACTTCTTCCTTAAATCCCGTTACAAACATTCTCATAAAACGCACCGATCTCAAATCTGAGATAGGTCCTACCGCATTATTTTCATTGGCGTCAATTGGAATTTTATATTGAATCCAACGCACAGGAGTTGTCGATCCATCGGGTAATTTAGCCGAAGACGTTCTTATATCTACTATGTTGTTTTCACCAATTTTTAAACCGGCTTTTACATCAACCGAAAATTCGTAATAAGCATTAATAGTATTCATGGTATTATCGCCATCAATATCTTCGGTATCTGGCAAGGTACTCGAACCTCTATCCGTTCCAGAAAGACTTACTGGCGAGTTTCTTTCCAATCCATTATAATTTCTATAACGATCTAAAACGTTTCCTTCGGCAGTAAGGAAATATTCGTAATTATCCGCCGCAGGATCACTTAAATGCGCAAAAGACGGAAACATAGCAGCCTCTTCTGCATCGGATAAACCGTCCATACCAACATCCTGAGCAATTCTATTTTGCTCGTTGGTATCAAAGGCATAGATCAAAGAAGTAGAGGCCGGAACCTTACCCCAAATCGTTTTGATTACCGGTTGATTTCCGCCAGCTGTTGGAAGTCCGTTTTCATATTGTTTGTGTCCATCTTTTAAGATGTCTTCTGATATAAAACCCAAGTTGAATTTTACTTTACCCTGATTCATCTCACTAGACACATCTCCTGGATTTCCCGTGTAGGGATCCATCATCCAAAATTCGATAAACTCCACATTGGCCTGTTCGAAATTCGTAGAATTAAGCGCCCGCATAATTCCTCCCCAATTTTTCTCTGGGTTTAAAAACTGATTGGTATTCGCATATTCAGGATTGTAATTATAGGGCCCTCTTTCGTTAGGAGAATAGGTTAAGTCTAGTGTGGTTATCACGCGGCTTTCTCCGTAGGCAATATCTTTAGAAGGGAAGAGTTCTTCGCTAAAAATACGTCGAGTACGATTCGATGAAAGATCTTGTTCGGTAATCCCACTAGGTCTTCTTGCACTAGCATAAAACACCGGATCTATCGAATACCAAGCCAATTTTCCACGACGATAACCGTAAGACAAGTCGTTGGCTTCCTCTCCATATCCCACCGGAGTACTAGCCAAATGCCAAGCCTGAGGCGAACGAACATCTATATTGGATTGAGAACCTTCGAAATCATCTATATAAGAAGTGGCTTCTCCTCCAAATTGATCGGCTTTAGAGCTTCCCGGCATCAAATAAGCAAACTCTCCTCTAAATGAAATACTCGATTCGGCATCGGTATCCACATTCGGCAATTTATTTACCAAACGGGTAAAGAAAGGAACCTCCGTAGAAAAGTTAACATTCATCCCCATGATGGTATTGTTTACCGATTCTTCCCCATAACTCGATTTTTGAGTCATCGGTTTTTCAGATAATCTTAAGTAAGTAGCTCCTAATAAAAATTTATCGCTGAATTTGTGTTCCACATTAAAACCAAAAAAGCGTTTGGTTTGTTGTCCAAATACCGCATTATTCTCTACTGAGATATCAATTGGCGTGTTGGAAGCTTGCAATGAGGGATCTAATATTTTTACTCTTCCTCTCGCATAATCTACCGTATAGTCAGCTCCTTCAATAAGCAAACGCCCACCAGCTTGTACAACAACAGAACCCTGAGGCACATTATATGCGCCAATCGGAATACCGTCGCCCATAGAGCTTTTATAACGTCCTTTTAATTGAAATTTATTTTTATCCGCCTCTTGAAGTGCTGAGGCCTGAGTACCTCTATACATTTTTCTAAAAACGTATTTTCGCTGATTGGAATTGTAACTAGCTGGAAAATTATAATCTTCTGAATTTCCTTTAGACAACTTATTAAATAAATGAGTTCCAAAAGGCTCTACGGTCGTAAAGATTATTCGGCCGTTTTGCGCATCCATAGTGATCCCTTCAAAGGTATTGTTATTCGTTTGATTTGAATTTAAGTTACCCATTCCACCGGTGTTACCCGTATTGGATCCGAGACCTCCTCCAACGCCAGCACCCATTGCATTCATTGGATTTTGACCTACTGCATTGGCAACAAAGTCAAAAAAACCGTCACCCCCTTCTTGAGGGTCATTGGTGAAATTTAATCGATCCAAATGAAACACTCTTAGCAAAGGTGTTTTCTCTACATCTGCGGGTAATGGATCTGATCCAACTGCAGAGATATAATTTAATGGAGATGGGTCGGTATATAAAATATTAAATCTAAAGTCTTGTTGTTCCAACTGCATCGCTCCCGGAATCTGATAAATATTTTTCATCATTAAATTCCACAAAGGTTGCTCTACCGATGTTAAATTACTCTTTAACATTTTTAAGATCAAACTTTGAGAACTCGGAATTGGAGATTGTGTAGGATCTAAGTTAGGAGTTACCGTAGTAGGGTCTCCACCATCTGTACCAAATTCACCTACTTGATAAACTTGATCCCCTATAGTATATTGATACGACACGGCTAAAACCTCGTCATTGGACAAGCGTTGTTGTAAAGAAATATAACCTAATTGAGGATGAAAAGTAAATTCATTGGCAGACAATTTTCGAGCACTTTCCAATTTCGAAAAATCTCTACCCTCGGTAACCGGAATGGTAAAACCGGCTGTTCCTGAAGTTATTGTTCTAATGCTTGCATTCAAAAAATTACTTCCTATTTTTCCCGGATCGAATTTGTTATTTCTATTATCCGTCGGAACGTCGGGTTGTGGGTTTACAATAAAATCGGGATAAGCTTGTGTATTCACACCAATGATATCAAAGTCATTAATACCGTTTAACCTTCCTTCACCCAAATCTTGTATGGCGATAACATTTCGCATATTGTTATCGACTTGACTGACTCTATTTTGCCTATTGGTAATCCATACCTCTACTCTATTAATACGCACTCTACTATTAATATACGGATAATTTTTTAAACTTTCATCGTATTTATTTCTAAAATACTGTGACAGAAAAAAGTGCCGATCCGCATCGTAATCCAAACCAAAAATTTCAAACTCTTCCATAGTTCCCCCACCCTCCGCGACAACAGATCGGGTTTGAGATTTTTGTTCAGAAAAGACTCCAGTAAAGGTGGTTTTTCCAAATTGCAATTCCGTTTTTACACCAAATAAACTTTGAGCTCCACGAATTAGCGAGCTACTTATAGGCATACTCACGTTACCTACTTCAATTTTTTTAACGATATCGTCTTCATCTGGGGTGTATTCCAATTTGATTAAATTCTGAAAATCAAATGTAGATTGGGTATCGTAATTCGCATTTACATTTAGACGCGTCCCTACCTTACCCTGCAAACTCATGCTGATTCGCTGGTTAAAATCAAATGTAAACACTTTTCTATTTCTAGGAGAAATAGCTGGGTTATCTTGTTTGGTGTAGCGCATTCCCAAATCAATTTCAACAGAACCTTGCGGTTTTACATCTATGGTATTGGAACCAAAAATCCCTTCAAAAAGACTTGAATTTACATAATAACGCGGCAACATATCTCTCAACACCTCTTCTTCATCGGCATTGCGGCCGTCGACGGTGTTGAATTTCTGCATAAAATACAAGCGCATTTGCTCGCGTAGTACCAGGTCTTCGTATTGTTTGCGCGTTAAAATCAAGGGGTAGTCAATGTTAAATCCGTCAATGGATTTGGTATATATATAGCGGTCGCCAGTAGGATCATAAGTATATGATTCTACAATGCTCTTAGGATCTGGTAAGTTAATACTCCCTACATCAAACTTTTTACCCGTAATGGTATCAGCAACTTGATTAGGTTGTTGAGCTAAAACCAATTGGGTTATAAAAAACAAACCAATAAGCCAAACCCATTTAGGGCAATAAAATCTTTTTTGAAAATTCACTTTCAAGTATTATAAGTTTTTTAAAGCTTGTTTAATAATCATCTCTACTGTAGCATCTGGGGTTTGTTTGGAAATTTTATCTACAACTCTTTCCGCCGCTTTTCTTACAAAACCC
Source organism: Flavobacterium sp. NKUCC04_CG (assembly GCF_019345525.1). GTDB lineage: Bacteria > Bacteroidota > Bacteroidia > Flavobacteriales > Flavobacteriaceae > Flavobacterium. Next base: position 151,040 of record NZ_JAHKRA010000003.1, read on the forward strand.
AAAACTTCTAAAGCTGATAACGCTTCTTCTACATTTGTATTGTTAACAACTAGAGAAACATCGTCAATATTATACAATTTAATTACTTTCTCTTGTAAATCAAGTATTACACGTTGGGCCGTTTTTGCCCCCACTCCCTTTGCAGACTGTATGGTTTTAACATCATTTGAAGCAATTGCCTGTAATAATTCTCGGGGTGTAATTGAGGACAACATCCCACGAGCCGTACTACCTCCAATACCCGAAACCGATATTAAAAGTTTAAAAAGTTCTCGTTCAATCTTCTCCATAAAACCAAAAAGCGTATGCGCATCTTCCTTAACTTGAAGAAATGTAAACAATTTAATGTTTTCTGAACTGGTGATTTGCGAATAGGTATGCAGAGAGATATGAATAAAATATCCAACTCCCCCACAATCTATCACTACATCAGTAGGCGTTTTTTCAACCAGTCTTCCTTGAATATGTGCAATCATCTTTTAGGCAAATTTTATCCAAAAATAGCAAATATATTTTAACTATTTTCTAACAGAATTATTTCCAATGCTTTTTTAGGCGATAAAGTGTAAAAACGGGTATTTGTATTAACGAAAACAAGCCATTTAACAGCTATAAAAACGACAAAAGAGACTGTCCTTAGGAGACAGCCTCTTTTATTTTTACTTAAAAATAGAATTTATTTCTTTTTTCTCATTTCTTTAACTTGTGCATCAACGACTGCTACAGCAGACATATTGACCATTTCTTCGACACTAGCACCTAATTGAAAAACGTGAACAGCCTTATCTAATCCTAAGACGATTGGACCAATAGAAGTCACTTTATCCAATTCCTTTAGCATTTTATACATCATGTTGGCGGCATCTAGATTTGGAAAAATAAGGGTATTAACCTTTTTATTTACCAATTTAGAAAAAGGAAATTTAGCTTTAAGCATATCCGGATTTAAAGCAAAATCTATTTGAATTTCACCATCAACAATCATATCAGGATGATTTTCATGTAAATAAGCAACTGCTTTTCTCATTTTTGCAGGCGACTCATGGTCAGCTGATCCGAAATTAGCAAAGGACAACATCGCAATTACGGGATCCAAACCAAACAAGCGAACAGTACGTTCTGTCATCAAAGCAATTTTAGCCAAATCTTCAGCTGAAGGATTAGGATTTATAGCGGTATCCGCCAAAAACATAGGTCCTCTTTTTGTCATCATGACATTGGTAGTTGCTACCTTAGAAACTCCAGCGGCTTTAGGTATCAATTCTAATATGGGCTTAATCACCGACGGATAAGATCTTGAATAACCCGTTACCAAAGCATCCGCATCACCTTCATTGACCATCATCGATGCAAAGTAATTACGCTCGCGCATCCATTTTTCCGCATCGTAAAATGTGGTGCCTTTTCTCTTTCTAGATTCCCAATATGAAGTAGCAAAACGATTTCTACGCTCGGTTTCTTCATCTGTTTTTGGATCGATAATTTCAACATCGGCATCAAAACCGATTTCTTTCATCAATTCCAAAATTATTTTTTTATTCCCCAATAATACGGGTATTCCAATACCTTCTTCTGACACGATTTGAGCCGCTTTTAACACATCTAAATGATCAGCCTCTGCAAAAACCAAACGTTTAGGGTCTGTTTTAGCTCTAGTCGTAAGCATTCTAACAATTTTATTGTCAGAACCCATACGCTCATACAATTCATTTTTATATTTTTCCCAATCGGTAATCGGCTCCGTAGCAACCCCACTTTCCATAGCCGCTTTAGCTACTGCTGGAGGAACTACTGTAATCAAACGTGGATCGAAAGGTTTTGGGATAATATATTCTCTACCAAAGGTCAATTTGGTTTCGCCATAAGCAATATTAACTTGCTCGGGTACCGAGGCTCTGGCCAATTCAGCCAAGGCAACAACAGCAGCCATTTTCATCTCTTCATTAATCTTAGTAGCACGAACATCTAAAGCACCGCGAAAGATAAAAGGAAACCCCAAAACATTATTAACTTGATTAGGATGATCCGATCGTCCCGTAGCCATTATAATGTCTTTACGCGTATCCATAGCTAACGTATACGATATCTCTGGCGTCGGATTTGCCATTGCAAAAACCACCGGATTAGCCGCCATAGTCAACAACATTTCAGCGGTTAAGATGTCACCACTCGATAAACCGATAAAAACATCGCTATCTACCATCGCTTCCGCAAGAGTAGTTATATTAATATCCGTTGCAAAATCTCTTTGCATCTCCGAAATCTTAGGATCGTCTTTTTTCAAAACACCTTTGCTATTTAACATGATGATGTTTTTGGGATCTACACCAAAAGCAACATAAAGTTTAGCACAGGCAATAGCAGCAGATCCCGCTCCAGAAATGACCATCTTAACTTCCTGCATCTTTTTACCTGCCAACTCTACTGCATTAAGCAAAGCGGCACATGAAATAATAGCAGTTCCATGTTGGTCGTCATGCATGACTGGAATATTCAACTCCTCCTTTAATCTTCTTTCGATTTCAAAAGACTCGGGCGCCTTAATATCTTCCAGGTTAATACCCCCAAAAGTAGGAGCTATATTTTTTACTGTTTCAATAAATTTTTCAACATCTTTAGTATCTACTTCAATGTCAAAAACATCAATATCTGCAAAAATTTTAAACAGTAGGCCCTTACCTTCCATTACGGGTTTAGACGCTTCTGGTCCGATGTCTCCTAAGCCCAAAACGGCTGTTCCATTCGAAATTACAGCAACTAAGTTCCCTTTAGCAGTATATTTATAAACGTTTCTTACATCTTTTGCAATTTCTAAGCAGGGTTCGGCAACCCCAGGAGAATAAGCCAAGGCTAAATCTCTCTGAGAAGCATATTTTTTTGTCGGTACCACTTGAATTTTACCAGGAGTTGGTTTCGCGTGATACAATAATGCCTCTCTTCGTTTGCTGTCTTTATGCATATTTTTAAGTTTAGAGAAACAAATATACTGCTATTGATTGAAAAAAGAACCGATTGTGTTAGGTGAATTTCAAACTTAAATACGCACACAATCTTTAAGATTTCTTTAATTTTTTAAACATAAATCATAAATATAGAATTTAAAGCCGCATTTTTTTCAGAATATCACTATAAAGAAACCCCTTGAAAAAAAAATTATACTAAAACGAAAAACGCGAACATCTTTTTTGCCAATAAAAAGATTATAAGCAATCCAAAAAAAAACGATGAACCTACATTTAGGCCCATCGTACTTATATAATTTTGTGCTTTTAATCTAATGTCTAAACAATAAACAACAGCTTTTAAAAAAGTCCCCCTTGCGTACTAGGACGAAATAAACCCAAATGTTTAAAAGCCAAATCGGTCACTTCTCTTCCACGAGGAGTACGCATAATAAATCCTTGTTGAATTAAAAAGGGTTCATAAACCTCTTCTATGGTTTCGGCATTTTCAGAAACAGCAGTAGCCAAAGTGGAAAGCCCTACCGGACCTCCTTTAAATTTTTCTATGATGACTCTTAAAATTTTATTATCCATTTCATCCAAACCGTGAGCATCGACATTAAGCGCATTTAAGGCATATTTGGCAATTTCAATATCAATAGTGCCATTCCCTTTTATTTGTGCAAAATCTCGTACCCTACGCAACAAAGCGTTAGCTATACGCGGCGTTCCACGACTACGTCCAGCTATTTCAATTGCCGCTTCCATAGAAATGGGCATTTTTAAAATTCCCGAGCTGCGTTCGACTATACTGGTCAATAATTCGGTATTATAATATTGCAACCTGCTCTGAATTCCAAAACGAGCCCGCATAGGAGCTGTTAACAATCCCGAACGCGTAGTGGCTCCGACTAAAGTGAAGGGATTTAAATGAATTTGAACGGTACGTGCATTGGGCCCCGATTCGATCATAATATCAATTTTAAAATCCTCCATAGCCGAGTACAAATACTCTTCCACTATAGGACTTAAACGGTGAATTTCATCGATAAACAAAACATCACGCTCCTCCAAATTGGTTAATAAACCAGCCAAATCACCCGGTTTATCTAAAACAGGTCCCGAAGTAATTTTAATCCCAACCTGCAATTCATTGGCCAAAATATTGGCCAAAGTTGTTTTTCCAAGACCTGGAGGTCCGTGAAATAACGTATGATCCAAGGCTTCGTTTCTCAAATTTGCCGCTTGCACAAAAACCTTTAAATTATCTAAAACCTGGTCTTGTCCCGCGAAGTCATCAAAAGAAAGCGGACGTAATCTCTTTTCAACATCTAAGTCGTCGGAAGAAAAATTCTGATTGGTGGGATTTAAATTCTCATTCATAAATACAAAGGTAATTGATTTTTTTTAATAGCGGATACGCGGATACGCGGATACGCGGATACGCTGATACGCTGATACGCTGATGGGCAAATGGGCAAATGGGCAAATGGGCGTATAGACGAATGAACGTATAGACGAATGGACGTATAGACGAATGGGCATATAGACAAATGGGCGTATAGACGAATGGACGTATAGGCGTATAGGAAATAACTAAAAATGACAAAAGCCACTTAAGAAATTAAGCAGCTTTTGTCGTTATATAAGTAAGATATGTTCTAGTGATGTAATTCAGTTTCACCTTCTCTCATCGGTAAATTTTGCGGTGCAAAATCTTCTTCAAAACCAGGTTTACTATAATCATAAGGCCATCTGTGTACTGTTGGTAATTCACCAGGCCAGTTACCATGAATATGTTCTACTGGAGTAGTCCATTCCAAAGTATTTGATTTCCATGGATTTTGTGAAGCTTTCTTACCGTAGAAAATACTAATAAAGAAGTTCCATAAAAACACCAATTGGAAAGCTGCACCCACTAATGCGAAAACCGTGATAATAACGTTAACATCGGCTAAGTCATCAAATAATGGGAAAGCGGTATTAGAATAGTAACGTCTTGGAAGACCTGCCATTCCGATAAAGTGCATTGGGAAGAAAACCCCATAAGCACAAACTGCTGTTACCCAGAAGTGAATATAACCTAAGTTTTTATTCATCATTCGGCCAAACATTTTAGGGAACCAGTGGTAAATACCAGCAAACATTCCGTAAAGTGCAGAGATACCCATTACTAAGTGAAAGTGAGCAATAACGAAGTAAGTATCGTGAACGTTAATATCCAAAGTACTGTCTCCTAAAATAATTCCAGTTAATCCTCCTGTAATGAATGTCGAAACAAAACCAATACAAAATAACATACCTGGATTCATTTGTAAGTTACCTTTCCAAAGAGTCGTAATATAGTTAAAAGCTTTTACTGCCGATGGAATCGCAATTAATAGGGTTGTAAATGTAAATACAGATCCCAAGAATGGATTCATTCCCGATACAAACATATGGTGACCCCATACGATAGTAGAAAGGAAAGCAATAGCTAATATAGATGCAATCATCGCACGGTAACCAAAAATAGGTTTACGAGCATTTGTAGAAATAACTTCTGATGTAATTCCCATCGCTGGTAAAATTACGATATATACCTCTGGGTGACCCAAGAACCAGAACAAGTGTTCAAAAAGAACTGGAGACCCTCCTTGATAATGCAATACTTCTCCAGCCAAATAGATATCAGATAAGAAGAATGAAGTACCAAAACTTCTATCAAAAATCAACAATAAAGCTGCTGACAAAAGAACTGGGAAAGAAACGATACCGATAATTGCTGTAACAAACAATGCCCAAACAGAAAGCGGTAGTCTAGTCATAGACATTCCTTTAGTTCTTAAATTGATTACTGTAGCAACATAATTTAATGACCCCATCAAAGACGAAGCAATAAATATTGCCATAGAAATCAACCACATGGTCATACCTGTACCTGATCCAGGTATCGCTTGAGGCAAGGCACTTAAAGGCGGATAAACTGTCCATCCTGCAGAAGCTGGTCCAGACTCAACGAATAATGAAAGAATCATTATCAAAGAAGAGATAAAGAACAACCAATAAGAAACCATATTTAAGAAACCAGAAGCCATATCTCTAGCTCCAATTTGCAATGGAATTAAAAGATTACTAAAAGTTCCACTTAATCCTGCTGTTAAAACAAAGAACACCATGATACTACCGTGCATGGTAACCAATGCCAAGTAAACATCATTTTTCATTACTCCGTCCGGAGCAAATCTATCACCTAATAACCAGTTGAAAATCTTAAAAGACTCATCCGGCCAAGCGATTTGCATTCTAAATAAAAGAGACATTGCCACACCGATAATTCCCATGATAATACCAGTAATCAAATACTGTTTAGCGATCATCTTATGATCTAAACTAAAGACGTATTTGGTAAAGAAATTACCTTTATTGTGATGCTCGTGATCGTGGTCGTGGTCGTGACCATTTGTTATTTCGTGTCCTACTGCTGACATAGTATAATTTTTTGAATAGATAAAACGTGAGAATTATTTAATTCTGTGGGCTATAGCCGTTGAATCAACAACAGTTTCAGTAACAGGCGTAACTGTTTCTACAGGAACTTTTGGAGCTGCTGCTTCCAATGCCGCTGCTTTTTCAGCCTTAACTTGATCACCCAATGTTGGTAATTCTTTTAACCATTTATTGAATTGTTCCTCAGTTTCAACAACAATTTTAATTTGCATGTTGTAGTGAGAAGCACCACAAATTTTATTACAAAGCAATAAGTAATCAAAAGTATAAGGATCTAGACCCTCTTTTCCTTCAGCGATTAACTGTTTACTTTTTTCTCCTCTAATTTTATTAATATTATTTACTTTCTTAACAATTTCAGCTCTTTCACGCATTTCTGCAGTTGTAACTGAAGGAGTTAAAGCAAATTGCGTTACCATTCCAGGAACACAGTTCATCTGTGCTCTAAAGTGAGGCATATAAGCAGAGTGAAGAACGTCTTGAGAACGCATTTTCAATACTACTTTTTTACCAACTGGTAAATGCAATTCTTTAGCCATCATATCGTCTTGTGAATTGGGGTCAGACATGTCTGCACCAACTACATTGATTCCTTCAATATAACGAACGTTTGCTTTTCCAAGCGTGTTGTCTTTTCCAGAATAACGGATGTCCCAGCTAAATTGTTTTGCGTAAACTTCTACATAAATTACTTCTTCTTCCTCGTCAACAAACATAATGTCGTTCCAAGCAAACAATCCGTATAAAATCAATCCAGATAAAACGATTACCGGAATAATAGTCCAAACGGCTTCTAATTTATCATTATCAGAGAAATACAAAGCTACATTTCCTTCTTTACCTCTATAACGGAAAGCAAAATAGTGTAATAAAGCTTGAGTGATAATCTGAACGATGAAAATCAAAATCATTGAGATCCACATTAAATTATCAACGTGCACTCCGTGCTCAGAAGCTGGATTATCCATCAAAGGTAAATCACCGTAGTAATATAAACAATAGATAGTAATCACATAAATAAAGGCTAAGAATCCGAAGGCTAAATATCCATTGATATTATTGTCTTTGTCGTTAGCGATCTGGGAATCTGCATCATTTGAAGAAGATCCGATCTGCGTTAGGTCAAATATTTTAGTCAATTGCCAAACAGCAATTCCCAACAATATTACAACGGCTAATATTAATAAACTTGTCATTTGTTTATTACTTTAAATATTAATAATGAAAATGTTTACTCTCTTCAATCAAAGGATTGCCTTTCGCTAATAACGGAGCTTTTGTAAGTGCCGTGAAAACAACAAAGATAAACAAACCAGCAAAGAATAAAAGCGATGCGATCTCAGATACTCCAATAAACCATGAACCTCCTACAGTTCCAGGCGCAATCATATTGAAGAAATCCAAATAATGTCCTACTACGATCAAAGAACCAGCCATAACAATAATCCAAGTTAATCGTTTGAAATCAGTATTGATTAACAATAACAAAGGAAGTACAAAGTTAAGAACTAACATACCAAAGAAAGGTAATTTATATTCTTGAATTCTAAAGATAAAGTAAGTAACCTCTTCCGGGATATTTGAATACCACATCAACATGAATTGAGAGAACCACAAATACGTCCAAAAGATACTGATACCGAACATGAATTTTGCCAAATCGTGAATATGACTTGTGTTTACATATTCTAAAAGACCTTTAGATTTTAAGTATAAAGTTGTGAAAGCAATAATTGTAATACCCGTTACAAAGAAACTAGCGAATACATACCATCCGAACAGCGTACTGTACCAGTGTGTATCGATAGACATGATCCAGTCCCAAGACATCATCGACTCTGTAACGATAAAGAACACTAGAAATGCTGCAGATAATTTAAAGTTCTTTTTGTAGAATTTCAAATCATTCGTTTCGTCAAGAGCTCTTGAGTTCTTAACAGCATAGTGTCTGTATAGGTTCCATCCAGCCAAGAACACTACTGCTCTAATAAGGAAGAAAGGAACGTTTAAAAATCCTGTTTTAGCTTGGATAATAGGGTCATTGGCAACAACCTCTGGATCCATCCAAATAAACAAGTGATTTAAATTCATGCTTGACAATACCAACAGTACAAAGAAGATAAGTGATCCCGGTAGTAAATACGCGGTGATTCCTTCCATTACTCTAAATAATACTGGTGACCATCCTGCTTGTGCAGCATATTGGATTGCATAGAATGCTAAAACCCCAAGGGAAATCAACATAAAGAAAATACAAGCAATATATAAGGCTGCCCAAGGTTTGTTTTGCATTTGTTGCAGAACGTGCTCTAAGTGGTGTTGATGTTCTGCATGTTCAGCGGCACTCACTTCAGCGTGATGCCCAGCATCTGCAGCTACATCATGAGCTCCTCCATGGTGCTGTTCTGTTAAAATACGCTCGACGTCATTAACCGTTTTTGGTGCACTGATAAACCCGTAAACGATTCCTATTAATCCTAAGATCATTAGAATCATTGCAAAGGTTTTCAATCTTTTTGAAAATGTGTACATATCTAAACTTCAAATAAGTTTTACAATTATAATTCTGATTTCAATTTCAACACGTAATCTGAAACCAACCAACGTTCATGTTGATTTAATTGGTTTGCATGAGAACCCATGGAGTTCAATCCATAAGTAATCACGTGGAATATACCTCCTTCAGTTAACTCACGATCAGCGTAACTAGGAACCCCAAGAAATTTCTCTCTTTTAACTAGATTCCCTTTTCCATCACCTTTATCGCCGTGACAAACACCGCAATAAATTGTAAACAACTCTTTTCCTTTTTCACTAGCTCTTTCGTCAGCTGTCAAAGGGGATTTAAGATTAGCTTTTGCAGCCTCTAATCCTTCTGTTGTGTTTTCGTATTCATAAGGCTCAAAACCACGAGGCACAGTGTGCTCTGCAGGTAATTGACCTTCTTTACCATTTTTAAAAGCTGTTGATTCAGAATATGTTTCGTAAGCTACTGATTCGTACATATTCGGAAAAAACTGGTAGTTGGGTCTTTCTTTATTAAAACAAGAAGTAGTCAATACAGAAACCCCTACTAAAGCTGCTATTTTGTATATAGTTTTCATTTCTACCATTATTCTTTATCGATTACTTTTACCTCTACCGCACCAGTTTTTTTAAAGAACTCTACCGCTTCTTCTTCGTCACCTTTTAAGGCAACTTCCATCAAGAAATGGTCGTCAGTTGTTCTAACATCTGGATTTTCAGCTTCTTTAAAAGGCCATAATTTACTTCTAAGATAAAAAGTAATTACCATTAAGTGGGCAGCGAAGAACACCGTTAACTCAAACATAATTGGCACGAAAGCCGGCATGTTTTGAATATAACTAAAACTTGGTTTTCCCCCAATGTCTTGCGGCCAATCTTCAATCATAATATAATTCATCAGGAACGTTGCAAATGAAAGTCCCACTAATCCATATAAGAATGAAGCTATGGCAATTCTAGTAGGCGCTAAGCCCATAGCTTTGTCCAAACCGTGAACTGGAAAAGGTGTGTAAACCTCTTCGATATGATGATGAGCAGCTCTAGTTTCAGCAACTGCGTGTAACAAAACGTCATCATCATTATAAATCGCGTGTATAACTTTAGTACTCATACCGAATTAATGATTTAAAGATTGATTGTTATCGTGATTGGCAGCTCTTGCTCTTTTAAAATTATCTCCAGATGATTTAAGAATCGTTTTCACCTCCGCTTGCGCAATTACAGGGAAACTTCTAGAATATAATAAGAAAAGCACAAAGAAAAATCCAATAGTTCCAATATAAATACCCGCATCTACAAAAGTAGGCTGGAACATAGTCCATGAAGAAGGCAAGTAATCTCTATGTAAAGACGTAACAATAATAACGAAACGTTCAAACCACATCCCAATATTTACAATAATAGAAATAATGAAAGAAGCCATAATACTTGTTCTAATTTTCTTAAACCACATTACTTGTGGAGAAATTACGTTACAAGTCATCATTAACCAATATGACCACCAGTAAGGTCCTGTTGCTCTATTCAAGAAAGCATATTGCTCATACTCTACTCCAGAGTACCAAGCTACCCACAATTCCGTAATATAGGCAACCCCTACGATAGATCCTGTGATCATCACAACGATGTTCATCAATTCAATATGTTGTACCGTAATATAATCTTCTAAGTTAGACACCTTTCTCATAATGATCAACAAGGTATTTACCATTGCAAATCCAGAGAAGATTGCCCCTGCCACGAAATATGGAGGTAAGATTGTAGTGTGCCATCCCGGTATAACAGAGGTTGCAAAGTCAAAAGATACAATGGTGTGTACTGAAAGTACCAATGGTGTAGCCAAACCAGCTAATACCAAAGACACCTCTTCAAAACGTTGCCAGTCTTTTGCTCTACCACTCCAACCAAAACTTAAAATAGAATAAATTCTTTTAGTAAATGGCGTGATTGCTCTATCTCTTAACATAGCGAAATCGGGTAATAATCCAGTCCACCAGAAAACTAATGATACCGATAAATACGTTGAAATCGCAAATACGTCCCAAAGTAATGGGGAGTTAAAGTTCACCCACAATGATCCAAATTGATTTGGAATAGGTAATACCCAATACGCCAACCAAGGGCGTCCCATGTGAATAATTGGAAATAAACCCGCTTGAACAACAGAGAAGATGGTCATGGCTTCCGCAGAACGGTTAATAGCCATTCTCCATTTCTGTCTGAATAGTAAAAGTACTGCTGAAATCAATGTTCCTGCGTGACCAATACCTACCCACCAAACAAAGTTAGTAATATCCCAAGCCCATCCAACTGTTTTATTTAATCCCCACGTACCGATACCTGTACCGACAGTGTAGATCATACAACCTACTCCCCAAAGAAAAGCGGCTAAAGCAATCGAAAAAACTATCCACCATTGTTTGTTAGCTCTCCCTTCTACAGGTCTAGCCACATCAACAGTTATATCGTGATAAGATTTATCACCTATAACTAAGGGTTTTCTAATGGGTGCTTCGTAATGTGACGACATAATCCTTTATAAGTTTCTTAATTAATAATTAGTTATTTTAGTTATTTCTAACTTTTACGTGATAAAACACGTTTGGTTTTGTTCCAATATGCTCCAATAAATGATACATTCTATCATCCTCAACTAATTTAGCCACATCCGATTCTTTGTCGTTGACATCACCGAATACCATAGCCCCACTAGAACAAGCTGCAGAACAAGCCGTTTGGAATTCATCCTTACTTACCGCTCTACCTTCTTTCTTGGCAGTTAAAATTGTTGCTTGAGTCATTTGGATACACATAGAACATTTCTCCATAACCCCACGTGAACGAACATTTACGTCTGGATTTAATACCATACGTCCTAAATCGTCATTCATGTGATAGTCAAACTCGCTATTTTTATTATATAAGAACCAGTTAAAACGTCTTACTTTATATGGACAGTTGTTTGCACAATATCTCGTACCAACACAACGGTTATAAGCCATGTGGTTTTGACCTTGACGTCCGTGAGATGTTGCCGCCACTGGACATACTGTCTCACATGGTGCGTGATTACAGTGTTGACACATTACCGGTTGGAACACCACTTGTGGGTTGTCTGCTGATTCTTCAAGACCTTTGAAAGTATTGAAATTTTCAGAGAAACCTTTAGCATTATTCTTAACATCTACATCACCTGCAAACGTATCTTCAGAAGAATAGTAACGGTCAATACGCAACCAGTGCATATCTCTACTTCTACGGATTTCATCTTTTCCTACAACCGGAACGTTGTTTTCAGCATGACATGCAATAACACAAGCCCCACATCCAGTACAAGCGTTTAAGTCGATAGACAGATTGAAATGGTGTCCAACACTACGGTCAAAAGACTCCCAAATATCCACAGAACTTGCCGGAACAGATTGGTGATCTAAAGAAACCATAGGAATGATATTCCAATCCCTAACATCTTTAGAGTTAAATACCTCTAGAGTTGTTTCTTTAATAATATCCCCTCTACCCATTAACGTATTCTGCAACTGAACACAAGCAAACTCGTGATCACCCGTCGATTTCGCAATAGATACCGTCTGAACCGTATTAAAATCATTATACAATTGGTAAGCATTAATACCTACCTGCATTTCTTTTTTCATTGCCGCTTTACGACCATAACCGAAAGACAAACCAACTGTTCCAACAGCCTGACCTGGTTGAATCAATACAGGAACGTTTTCCAAGGTTACGCCATTAACAGTTACCGAAGCATAACTTCCGTTAAGTCCACCGTTAGCAACATGATAATTTTTAAGATCAAAAGAAGCTGCATCTGACTTAGAAATAGTCAAATAATTATCCCAAGACACACGAGTCAATGGATCTGGAAACTCTTGCAACCAAGGATTGTTTGCTTGTTGTCCATCACCCATTCCAGTTTTGGTATACAATACCAATTCCAGACCTGCCGCTTTTTTAGTTTGACCTAAAGACGCTGCAGCTGCTGCATAATCATGTCCTGCATTTTGGTCGTTGGAAGCAGAAAATTCCGCAAAACCATCATGAACCAATTTATTCCAACTCACCCCGTCTAACACAGAACTTCCCACTGATTTTAAATAATCATAATAAGCAGTAGTACTTCCGTTCCATACCAACAAAGCGTCTTGTAATTGTCTTGTATCAAATAACGGGCGAATCGTAGGTTGCACTACACTGTAGTGTCCTTTGCGAATCATAACATCTCCCCATGACTCTAAGTAATGAGGCAAAGCCGCCGCTATTTTAGTATGTAGTACTGTTTCATCCTCTTTCATAGAGAACGACACAGATGTTTTAACCTTTTTAAGCCCGTCTTCAAAAGACTTAGCATTTGGCAATGTGTAAACCGGGTTTACCCCACTCATGATTAACGTATGCACTGCACCCGCATTCATATCTTTTACCAATTGCGCTACTTCAGCAGCATTTCCTTTACGAACGTATTTAGGTTTTGATGGTAAAAACGCCTTAGATCCCAAAGCTTGATTAATTGCAAACACCAATAATTGCGCATTTACATCTTCCAATCCTGAAACTAAAACCCCACCTGTACCAGCAGCTTTCAATTGTTTAGCCGCTATTTCAATCTCTTTATCTCTAGAAGTTGCTCCAGCAGAAACAGAACCACCAACAATTGCATTGTAAATCTTAACCAAGGCTAATTTTTGCTCTGCAACAGTCAAAGAAATTCTCTTATCTGCATTTGCACCAGACAACGACATATTAGCCTCAATCTGAATGTGCTTTGACATTTTACCGTTTTTCGGAATTCTCTTCATTCCGTAAGCCGTATCATATCCACCACCTTGCCAGTCACCCAACAAATCAGCCCCTACTGAAAGAATCAAATCAGCCTGACCAAAATCATAGTCAGCTAAAGCGCGTTCTCCATAAACAGTTTGGTAAGCATCTAATGCAGCAGTTGAAGAAACCGCATCATAAACAATGTGTTTCGCAGATGGATTTAGAGTCAAAAACTCTCCAATCAATCGGTCCGTAGATGGACTTGCCATTGTATTTGTCAACAAAACCACTTTAGCTCCTGTTGTTTTTGCTTCATCTAAACTCGCTTTGATTTTAGAATTTACATCTTCCCAAGAAGTTGCATTGCCTTCAATTTTCGGTTGCTTTAAACGAAGATTATCATATAAAGACAGTACCGATGCATGCACACGAGCGTTAGCTCCTGACAAAGCACTTGACAAATTATTATTTTCAACTTTAATCGGACGCCCTTCACGGGTTTTAACTAAAATATTTGTAAAATCAAAACCATCAGCAATCGTAGTAGCATAAAAATCTGCTACTCCCGGAATAATTTCTTCCGGCTGAACAACATAAGGAATCGACTTAATCACCGGTCCTTCACAAGCCGCTAAAGAAGCTGCTGCTGTAGAAAAACCAACGTATTTCAAAAAGTCCCGACGAGTAGTTGATGAAGTAGACAAAGTATCTTTATCTCCAAGAAATTCATCTGTAGGAATCTCCTCAACAAACTCATTGTTTCTTAGCGTCTCAACAATAGAACTATTATCATTCAGCTCTTCAACACTTTTCCAGTATTTTTTGTTTGATGCCATTGTATATATATATTAGCTTCTTAAATTATTTTTAATAGTGGCACTTTCCACACTCTAAACCACCCATTTGCGCAACGGTCAATTTCTCAACTCCGTATTTCTTAGACAATTCTTCATGAATTTTCGCATAATACTCATTGTTTTCCATTTTGACATCCGTTTTACGGTGGCAATCAATACACCATCCCATAGTTAATGGAGAATGTTGTCTCATTACTTCCATTTCCTCTACAGGACCATGACAAGTTTGACACTCCAATCCAGCTACAGAAACGTGCTGAGAGTGATTATAGTACACAAAATCTGGCAAATTGTGAATTCTAACCCATTTCACCGGTTTTTCTTCACCAGTATACTTTTGAGTTGCAGCATCCCAACCTACAGCAGCATATAATTTTTGAATTTCAGCTGTATAGAATTCCGGGCTGTAGTTTCCATAATCTACACCTTCATCACCTTGAAATTCACTAATGCTCTTATGACAGTTCATACAAACATTCAATGAAGGAATTCCAGAGGTTTTACTCACACGTGCAGAAGAGTGACAGTATTTACAATCAATACCGTTGTCACCAGCGTGAATTTTATGAGAGAAATGGATAGGCTGTACCGGTTCGTACCCTTTATCAACCCCTATTTGCATTAAATAACCGTAAGCAAAATAAGAACCTACCAAAATAAATACAATTGTCGTTAGAACAACCATAAATTGATTTTTAGCAAATGCCTTCCAAATTGGAACACTCTGACGAACTTCCGGAGTCAATCCGTTAGCCTCAACGACTTTATTTAAAACTTTCTTAACAAAGAACAGCATCGCTACCAAAAGCAACAACACCAATACCAATGCCCCCAAGACTACCATATTCGAAACATCGTTCGAACCACCGCCTTGAGCACCTCCAGCAGCAGCAGTTGGCGCAGGCGCCACCTTTGCAGGCTCAGAAGTATAAGCTAAAATATTGTCGATATCCTCGTCAGAAAGAGCGGGAAAGTCATTCATCACGACTTTATTCCACTCATTGAAGAGCTTTACAGCAGCTGCATCCCCTGATTTGATCAAGGACGAACTACTCTTAATCCATTTGTGCAACCAAGCGGTGTCGTGTCTTTCGACTACACCACGTAGCGCAGGCCCTGTTGAATTTCCATCCAGCTTATGACATGCCGCACAGTTTGAATTAAATACTTCTCTACCTTTTGCTGCGTCTTGAGCAAACGAAACTGTAGAGAACGATAGCATTAACGCTAAACAAAAGAAAAAAATCTTTGAAAACGAATTATGGTTACCCACTTTTTCCATAGTTATAAAATGATTATCAACTAAATTAGATAGTTTTTTTGTGCTAATATTAGCTTTCTATTAACTACCCTATTTATAAACTCCGACAAAAATACAATTTATGAATTACTCTTAAAACCTTTACCAGACTTAAAATGTAATTTATACCTATTCTAAATAGACCACTCTTGTGTATTTATTTATATATATCGTACTTTTGCCTCAAATATAATTCATTATGAGAATTTTAAGAAACCTTTTAGCAACAACCTACTTAATTTGTTGCGCAAATGTATGCTTCGCTCAACAACAAAAAGTTACTATTCAAGAAGACCCAAGCTTCCAAACCTTACTAAATGAGAAGCGAAAAGTCAATTCTTCGACTACAGTGAACGATCGTTTTAAAATTCAGATTTTTTACGGCAGCAATTCCGAAGCGAGAAACAGACTTAGTCAATTCAATCAACAATACTCACAACTCGATGGTAGTATTGTTTACACCAATCCCTCTTACAAAGTATGGGTTGGAAATTTCAACACCCGCATCGAGGCTGAGCGGAACCTACAAGCGATTAAATCATCATTCCCCAATGCTTTAATCATCAGACCTAATAAATAAAAAAGACCGCTTTAGAGCGGTCTTTTTTATTTAACTGTTAGTAGCAATAACAGTTCCTTTATTTTAAAATCCTTAGCCTACCAAATTAATGATTTTGCCCGGAACAATGATGACCTTTTTAGGAGCTACACCATTTAACTGTGCCACTGTACGCGCATCTTTCATCACGATTTCTTCAATTTGAGCAGCAGTTAAATCCATTGGCAATTCTAATTTAAATCGCATTTTACCATTAAAAGAAACGGGGTATTCCTTAGTACTCTCAATTAAGTACGACGCAATGAAATCTGGAAAAGCTTGTTTTGACACCGATTCATGATGCCCTAAAATAAACCAAAGCTCTTCTGCTATATGAGGCGCATAAGGTGCTATTACAACTGCTAAAGGCTCTAAAATGGCACGGTGATGACATTTTTGCTGGCTCAATTCGTTTACACAGATCATAAATTGAGAAACCGAAGTATTAAATGAGAAGTTCTCTATATCCTCTGAAACTTTTTTAATGGTTTTATGAAGGCTTTTATACATTTCTGTCGTAGGCTCATCATCGATAACCGCTATACCGTTATCATCGGCATACAACCTCCACAATTTTTTTAAAAACCCAAAAACTCCGCTGATTCCAGCGGTATTCCAAGGCTTAGCCTGCTCTAAAGGACCTAAAAACATTTCATACAAACGCAAGGTGTCTGCGCCATATTCTTCGCAAATATCATCAGGATTAACTACGTTAAACTTCGATTTGGACATTTTCTCCACCTCATGTCCAACGATGTATTTCCCATTGTCATCAAAAACAAAACTAGCCGAAGCAAAATCTGGACGCCAGGCTTTAAAGCCCTCCACGTCCAATTCACTTGATGCATTCACCAAACTGACATCCACGTGAAGCGCCTGTACTTTTTGATCGCTTATCGCATTTTTTGAAATAAAGGTATTACTACCTTCTAAACGGTAAACAAAAGCACTATTCCCAAGTATCATTCCTTGATTGATCAGCTTTTTAAAAGGCTCCTCAACTGCAACAATACCGATATCTTTTAAAAACTTATTCCAAAAACGAGCATACAACAAATGCCCTGTAGCATGTTCGTTTCCTCCTATATATAAATCTACGTTCTGCCAATATTGAATTGCCTCTTTTGACGCAATTTCATCCTGATTATTCGCCTCCATATAACGCAACCAATAAAACGAACTACCCGCCCATCCTGGCATGGTATTCAATTCTAATGCAAACACCGTTTTATTGTCGATTTTAGCATTTTCAACTACTTGATGAGCCACGGTATCCCATGCCCAAACAGTAGCATTCCCCAAAGGAGGCAAACCTTCTTCTGTCGGTAAATATTTCTCTACCTCCGGCAATAATATCGGCAAATATTGAACGTCAATCATTTTGGGTAATCCATTGACGTAATAAACTGGAAAAGGTTCTCCCCAATAGCGTTGTCTCGAAAAAACAGCATCTCGTAAGCGGAAATTCGTTTTTCCTTTACCTTGTTTTAAAACTTCTAATTTTTCAATTGCCAAAGCAGTTGCTTCTTTATATCCCAAACCATTTAAAAAGTCGGAATGCTCCAAAACCACTCCTTGCTTTTCTCCATATGCCCCTTCCGATAAATCAATACCTTCAAAAATATTTTGAATACGTATATCAAAATGTTTAGCAAATGCAAAATCCCTTTCATCACCAGCCGGAACAGCCATTACAGCTCCTGTACCATAACCCGCCAACACATAATCACCAATCCAAACCGGAATGGCTTCTTTAGTAAACGGATGCTCAGCATAAGCTCCTGTAAAAACACCAGAAATCGTTTTAACATCGGCCATACGTTCGCGCTCACTTCGCTTTGAAGTTGCTTCGACATAGGCACTAACTGCCGGTTGCTGTGCTGTAGTAGTTATTTTTGACACCAAATCGTGCTCCGGTGCCAAAGTCATAAAAGTAACGCCAAAAATAGTATCGGGACGCGTAGTAAACACATCTATAACCTCTGTAGAATCTTTTAATTTAAAAGTCACGGAAGCTCCAACGGATTTTCCAATCCAATTGCGTTGGCTCTCCTTTAAACTATCACTCCAATCAATGGTATCCAATCCTTCTAACAAACGATCGGCATAGGCAGAAATGCGCATACTCCATTGTGTCATTTTCTTTCTAACCACCGGATGCCCTCCTCTTTCAGACAAACCGTTAATGATTTCGTCATTAGCCAATACCGTTCCCAGCGCTGGACACCAATTCACTTCGGTTTCCGCCAAATAAGTCATTCGATATTGCAACAAAACCTGCTCTTGTTCGTCTGCCGTAAAAGCAGCCCATTGTGCAGCGCTAAACAAAGAAATCCCCTCGTCGCAAACCGCTTGTACAGTTCCATTACCCTCAGCAGCGAATACAGTTACCAAATCCTCTATAGACTCGGCACGATTTGTAATTAAGTTATACCAAGAATTAAACAATTGTATAAAAATCCACTGGGTGTGTTTATAATAATCCGGTTCTGAAGTCCGCACCTCTCTACTCCAATCAAATGAAAAACCGATTCGATCCAATTGTTCGCGGTATCTCAGAATATTAGCCTCTGTGGTTACTGCCGGATGCTGTCCTGTTTGAATAGCATACTGCTCTGCCGGCAAACCAAAACTATCATACCCCTGAGGATGCAACACATTAAATCCTTGATGTCTTTTGAAACGCGCATAAATATCTGAGGCTATATACCCTAACGGATGCCCAACATGCAGTCCTGCTCCCGAAGGATAAGGAAACATATCCAATACAAAATATTTGGGTTTATCAGAAACGGCTTCTGTCTTAAAGGTTTGATTTTCGCTCCAATATCTTTGCCACTTGGCCTCAATTTCATTTGGAATGTACTTCATATCTCGTTATTATTATTTAAGATCATGTGGTATCGCTTTATCGTCATTACGGGTTGCTTCCGCAAACTGTCGTTAATGGCGATTTCACATCTATTTGCTTGTAGTAAAAAATTTAGATTTCAATAGATTCTTGATTTTAACCCACAACCCACTCCCTTACAGGGTTTAGATGGCAATGAATAAATCAATTCCCGCAAAAATACACTATATTTATAAGAAATATAAATCTTTAGCCGTTATTATCGTTTAAAGACGTTTTTGTTTATTATTTTTACCGCTTAAAAAAAGAACTATGGCTTCATCTTTTGAGAGATATCAAAAAAGAAAATTAATTTCTTCCTATTTTTCAGTCATATTGAGTATTTTTCTAGTGCTTTTCCTGTTGGGAACCTTGGGATTATTCATTATGAATTCTGAAAAAATCTCTAATAATTTTAGAGAAACCATTCCGATGTCTGTCTATTTTAACGACAAAGCCACCAGCTCCGATTTAGATCAATTTCTAAAAGAAATGCAATCAGCAGCCTATGTTAAAGACGTTCATTACGTTTCTAAGGACTCTGCTGCCAAATCACATCAAGATATTATAGGCGAAGATTTTCTTCATTTCTTAGGTTTTAATCCCTTAGAAAACTCTTTCGACATTCACCTTAAAGGAGACTATGTCGTAGCCGACAGCATTAAAAAAATTGAATTAGAATTTAAAAACAACGATTTAATAAGCGATACCGTGTATGACAAACAACTGGTAGAATTGGTTAACGAAAACATCAAAACCATTACGTTTTGGATGTTGGTTATCAGTGGCTTTTTAGCAGTGGTCGCGATGCTATTGATCAACAGTTCTTTGAGGTTATTGATTTTCTCCAGTCGATTTATTATAAAAACCATGCAGATGGTAGGTGCAACAAAATCATTTATACGCCGCCCTTTTATTTGGCATAGTATGAAACTCGGCATCATCGGTTCTTTACTTGCCATAGCTGGAGTATTTGGTGTATCTTATTATTTAGATTTAAAATTCCCTTCATTGGGATTGGGATTCCAAGAGGATTATATGCCGATATTATTTATTTCCGCGGGAATATTTATAGTGGGAATTATTATAACATCGATAAGTACGTTTTTTGCAACACAGCGTTTCTTAAATTTAAAATCAGACGAATTATATTAAGACCATATCATGAATAAAAACGAAAAACAACCCAGCGAATTTCTATTTGACAAAACCAATTATATCTTTTTAATTGCGGGCGTTCTCATTATTGCTTTGGGATATCTATTAATGTCTGGCGGGGGTAATGACAACCCAGCAGAATTCAATGATGCCATTTTTAACTTTAGAAGAATTCGACTAGCACCAACCGTTATTTTTATTGGTTTTGGTGTTTGCATCTACTCTATATTTAAAAAAACAGCGAAATAGCTAATCACCCATAAACCCTTTTTAAATGGATTTAATTCAAGCCATCCTTCTTGCTATTGTAGAAGGACTGACCGAATATTTACCGGTATCTTCTACCGCCCACATGATTTTCACGAGTTCTTATTTCGATATACAAAACGACGATTTCGTAAAACTATTCCAAACCGCTATACAATTTGGTGCAATATTGGCTGTAGTAGTCCTATACTGGCGTAAATTTTTCGATTTCACACGCCTCAATTTTTATGTAAAACTGGCATGTGCTGTAGTACCGGCTTTGGTTTTAGGCTATATCTTTGACGAAAAAATCGACGCAGTACTGGGAGAACCAATTCCCATTGCGATTGTATTAATCATCGGTGGCTTTGTATTGCTGTTTATCGATAAATTCTTTCAACACCCAACCATCATCAAAGAAGAAGACATTACTATCAAAAAAGCCATAACCATTGGTTTTTGGCAATGTTTGGCCATGATGCCGGGAACAAGTCGTTCTGCAGCTTCCATTATCGGCGGTATGCAACAGGGCTTATCCAGACAAACCGCAGCAGAATTCTCTTTCTTTCTTGCTGTACCAACCATGTTAGCTGTAACGGTTTATTCGATTGTATTAAAGAAATATGAGACTACCGGACTAAAGGGCTACGAGCTGTTATTACAAAATCCAGACAACATAAAATTGTTTATATTAGGCAATGTAATTGCCTTTATAGTTTCTATTTTGGCGATTAAATTTTTTATCGAAATCATTAAGAAATACGGCTTTAAACCTTGGGGTTGGTACCGTATTGTTGTTGGTTCGCTTTTGTTAATCTATTTTGTTTACGTAAAATAATACGCATGAATTTATCCGCTGAAGAATTTCAAAACGGTCAAATTTTATTGATCGACAAACCTTTAAACTGGTCGTCTTTTCAGGCCGTAAACAAGATTAAATGGGCTTTAAAAAAACATAGAGGCTTAAAAAAAATCAAGGTTGGACATGCCGGTACACTTGACCCGTTAGCAACGGGTTTATTGATTGTTTGCACGGGAAAATCGACCAAGCTGATATCCGAATTACAAGGGCAAATAAAAGAATACACCGGAAGCTTTCACATCGGAGCAACCACGCCATCGTATGACTTGGAAACCGAAATTGACAAGACTTTTGAAACCGATCATATCCATACCGATCTAATAGAAAAAGTTAGAACGCAATTCTTAGGAGAAATTGACCAAAAACCACCTATTTTTTCTGCTATTAAAAAAGATGGACGCAGACTATATGAACACGCTCGAAAAGGCGAAGAAGTTGAAATTCCAACCCGAAAAGTAATTATAGACGAATTTGAAATCACTAAAGAAGCCCTACCTCAAATCGATTTTAGAGTCGTTTGCTCTAAGGGAACCTATATCCGTTCATTGGCCTTTGACTTTGGTCAGGCACTTAATTCTGGAGGACATTTAACCGCATTAAGAAGAACTAAAATTGGCGATTACGACGTTCAAAATGCCATCGCTGTAGAAGCCTTTGAAAACCTTGTCTTGGGGATTCCTGAAACGACAACGGAACCATCCATACTATAAAACCAAAAAACTTAGTTTGAAAAACATCCTTATCATCTGCCTCTTTACTTGGTTTACAACAACTGCTTTTTCACAGAATAGTACCAACCTAAAGGATGGTGATTTAATTTTCCAGAACCTCAACTGCGGCCCCATGTGCGACGCCATTAATGAAGTTACTACGGGATATCAAGGTTTAAAATTTAATCATATGGGTTTGGTCGTTATTGAAAACGGCCAAACCTTTGTGATTGAAGCCGGCGGTACAGCGGTAAAAAAAACACCTTTAGACCAATTTCTACTTTATTCGTCAAAAACCATGTATTTGGCTAGACTAAAAGAAGCTTACACTGATCTAATTCCCAAAGCCATTGCATTTGCAAACGCACAAATTGGCGTTGCTTATGACGATGAGTTCTTGTATGACAATGGAAAGTACTATTGTTCGGAATTAATTTATGACGCTTTCCAATTCGCATATAAAAAACCGTTTTTTAATTTATACCCCATGACTTACAAACCCCTGGGTTCTGACGAATTCTTTCCGATATGGGTGTCGTATTTTGCCAACTTAAATCAACCTATTCCCGAAGGTTTACCGGGTTGCAACCCCGGAGGCATGTCTACTTCTGATAAAATCACAGTAATTGGCCCTTTAAAATAATTTTTTTTTAAGTTGGGAACAAGGGCAATTCCACAATTTTCAGCAAAAAAATCCTATTATTTTTACATCATATTTCAGGAAAAAGAAACTCGATACCGTAAAATTGATTTTATAAATGTACTTTTGCCGAAATTATTGTTTTGGAGCCCAACTGATGTTGCTCTTATAAAAACGATAAAGACCTCATTTTATTTATGAAAAGAATTATCAGTCACAGAACTCTTTTGGGTGTAGAGAAAACAACCGAATTAAAAGAATTAAAAACGATTTATCGCAATTTTATGAAGGAATTTCATCCTGATAAAATTCAAGACAATCCTGAAGCTCAATTAGAAGCGGAAGAAAAAAGCAAGAAAATCATCGAAGCTTATCACTTTTTGGTAAGTATTGCACCTGAAACCATTGCGAATACCTTACCAGAATACACAGAAACGACTACAAAATCTAGTATTCAAGATTTCAATTACGAACGTTCTGTTTTAACTATTAGTTTTACAAACGGAAGCAGCTACGAATACTTTAGTGTTCCTAGAAATACGTATATCAAATTGGTCAATGCAGATTCTCCAGCTCGTTTTGCTAGAAGACACATCTATAATGAATTCATCTATAGAAAAACCGGTAACGCGGAATAGATATATATAATGCTGAGATTTTTAATCAAAAATCTCAGCATTATTCTAATTGCCTTAGTCCAATTGACTCATCAATTGTTCGATTTCCCTTTGAACAGCAATTCCCTTATCCTTAGCATACCATTTTTGTAAGGCAACGATACCTTCATCGTCGAATTGTCCGTTTGCAGCCTTATAGTCATCCACCGTTTTCTGTGCCCCTACTGGTCTGGGTCCCCAATCAGCCAATACCTCCAAAGTAGCTTTATCCAAAACAATAACTTTTGGAATTGCCTTACCTCCGTTGGTCAAGAATTCCTCCATTAATTCCTCATTTTGATCTCTAAAAACCACCACCAAATCAACCGCAGGAGTTACTTCAGACATTTTATGGAGTATAGGTAAAATTTGAGCGGCATCACCACACCAACTTTCAGAAATAACCAACCAAATATATTGTCCCTTTAATTGTTGTAACTTTACCTCCACTGATGAAGCTACCGTTATGGTTTTATCCAAACGATTCAATCGCGTTTCATTTAGTTCAGCATAAGGCAAATATCCCTCTTCCAATTCTAAGATTTCCGGATTATTCTCCAGAGCTTTAGTCACAAAAGATCGGTATTGTTGGTAGGTATAACTTTTTTCCAAACTTTGTGTAATGATGTTTTTCATTTTATAGTAAATTTATGCATTCAAATATAGAACAATTATCCATTCCAAAAGGTAAATATACGATGGAAGAACAACAGTTATCTTCGGGATTAGTACTCTCCGGAGGTGGTTACAAAGGTATTGCCCACGCGGGTGTTTTACAATTTTTTGATGAAGCGGGCATAAAACCTAAAATGATTGCGGGAACCAGTGCGGGTTCTATAGTTGCGGGACTTTATGCATTCGGAATCAAACCTCCTGAAATTTTGGATTTTTTTAAATCGGTAAACATTTTTAACTGGCATCATTTTACCATAAAAAAAGCGGGGATTATGGATGCTTATGCCTTCCACAAATACCTTAACAAGGTATTTCAAAACCACACCTTAGGCGACCTAGAGATTCCCTTATTTATTACTGCTACGGATATCGTTCGAGGCAAATTAAAAATATTTAGTACCGAAACCAAAATTGCCGACGCCCTATTGGCTTCAAGCGCTTTTCCAGGCGTATTCTCTCCTTTTAAAATTGAAGACCGACTCTATAGTGATGGTGGCATATTAAACAACTTCCCATCCAATATTTTACAAGGCCGTTGCGACTATATCATCGGTGTAAATGTATGCCCTTTACAAGAAATTGAAGAACCGCATTTAAGTTCGATAAAATCTGTAACGGCAAGAGCTTATGAGTTGATGACTACACTAAATAACTACCAAAAAATTCAATTATGCGATTGGATTATCGAACCAAAAGCCCTAACTGCATATTCCACATTTGAGCGCAATCGCTTGCGAATGGATCAAATTTATGAAATAGGATATTTGGCCGCAAAAGAAACCTTTGAAGAGAAAAAGCATAATTTTCAAAATCTTATTCTATAAAAACAGATAATGTCTATATTTGCACAATCTTAAAATCATCCTTTCAATGAAATACAAAAGAATTCTACTAAAATTAAGTGGAGAAGCCTTAATGGGAGAAAATCAATACGGTATTGATCCAAAGAAGTTAGCAGAATACGCTGCAGAGATAAAACAAATACACAGTAAGGGAGTAGAAATCGCTATCGTAATTGGCGGAGGAAACATCTTTAGAGGAGTCGCTGGAGCAAGTGAAGGGATGGATCGTGTGCAGGGTGACTATATGGGCATGTTGGCTACGGTAATCAACGGTATGGCTTTGCAAGGAGCTCTTGAAGCGGCAGGTATGCTTACTCGTCTTCAAACCGCTTTAAAAATCGAAGCTGTTGCTGAGCCTTATATCAAAAGAAGAGCTGTTCGTCATTTAGAAAAAGGACGTATCGTTATTTTCGGTGCTGGAACAGGGAATCCTTATTTCACAACCGATACTGCCGCAGTTTTGAGAGGAGTTGAGATCAATGCAGATGTTATTTTAAAAGGCACACGTGTTGATGGTGTATATACGGCAGATCCAGAGAAAGATCCAACAGCAGTAAAATACGAAACCATTACTTTTGATGATGTACTGAGAATGGGGTTAAATGTAATGGATTCTACCGCTTTTACCCTAAGCCAAGAAAACAACTTACCCATAGTTGTATTTGATATGAATAAAAAGGATAATTTACTTAAAGTTTGCCAAGGAGAAACTATAGGTACCACCGTAAATATTAATTGATAGAATAAAAAGTTATGACTGAAGAGATAAACTTTATTATTGCCAGTACTAAGGAGTCTATGGAGGGCAC
Source organism: Flavobacterium sp. NKUCC04_CG (assembly GCF_019345525.1). Taxonomy (GTDB): domain Bacteria; phylum Bacteroidota; class Bacteroidia; order Flavobacteriales; family Flavobacteriaceae; genus Flavobacterium. The sequence goes on from NZ_JAHKRA010000003.1 coordinate 177,022, forward strand.
TATCGCCCACTTAGAGAAAGAACTTTTAAATATCCGTGCTGGAAAAGCAACTCCACAAATGCTAGGAGGTGTTTTTGTTGACTATTATGGCGCTCCGACACCTTTGTCGCAAGTGGCTAACATTAACGTTCCAGATGCGCGAACCCTTGCGGTAACCCCATGGGAGAAAAGCATGCTTCAACCTATTGAAAAAGCAATCATGATTGCTAATTTAGGATTAAACCCGATGAATAATGGTGAAAACATCATCATCAACATTCCGGCTTTAACAGAAGAACGCAGAAAAGATTTGGCAAAACAATCCAAAACCGAAGCAGAAGATGCCAAAATAGGTATTCGCAACGCTCGTAAAGACGCCAATACCGAGATTAAAAAATTAGAAAAAGAAGGCACTTCTGAAGACATCTGTAAAGTAGCTGAAGAGAGCATTCAAAAAATAACTGATAGTTATATCAAAAAAATAGACGAGATTTTTGTTGCAAAAGAAGCCGAAATCATGAAAGTTTAATACCAAAAAATCCGCTCTTCAGCGGATTTTTTTATTTGATATAATTCCAACAATGACCGCTTAGTTAGAAACGAATTTAAGTCCAACTATGGATGCAATTAAAGTGGTAATAAAAAAAACTCTCCAAAAATCAGCCGGTTCTTTAAAAATAAAAATCCCAACGATTACTGTACCCACAGCTCCGATTCCCGTCCAAACAGCATAAGCCGTTCCAATCGGCAAGGTTTGAGTAGCCTTATACAATAAGAACATACTAATTGCCAGACAAACAAAAAAACCACACATCCACAACGCAGAAACAGTACCGGTCGTTTCTTTTGCCTTCCCTAAACACGAAGCAAATCCCACTTCAAAGAAGCCTCCAATTATTAATAAAACCCAATTCATAAAATATTATTTTTTTTGCAAATATACTCTACAACAAAAGCTAAACATAAAAAATAATACATTCCCTACTGGCACCAAACAATTGCCATACAAAAACCAGGCATTTCCGCAATTAACACTGAGTTAAATAAAATTAATACACCCGAAAAGCACGAATTGTTAATAAATTTTAACATATTTGTTGATACAAACCAAAATACCTTATGAAACATTTTTATTTAGTCGTTGCTGTTTTAAGCTCCATGTTAACTGTAGCACAAGAAGCTAAAAAAATACTATTTATTGGAAACAGCTATACCCACACCCACGATATTCCTGAACTAACTAAACAAATTGCGACAGCCGCAGGAGACCAAATGACTTATAGTAGTCACACCCCTGGAGGTAGCACCTTGCAGCAACACAACAACAATACTCAAGTAAGCAATCTGATAGCGCAAGGCAACTGGAATTATGTCGTGTTGCAAGAACAAAGCCAACTACCCGCTTTTCCAGATGCTGATGTAAACAATCAAGTTTACCCTGCAGCAGCATCCTTAAGCAATAAAATCAAACAACACAATCCCTGCGCCAAAGTGACTTTCTATATGACCTGGGGAAGAAAAAACGGAGACCCCACAAATTGCGTTAACTGGCCTCCCCTATGCACCTACCTCAGCATGGATAACTTACTCCAACAGCGCTATACCACAATGGCTAATGCTAATCAAGGAATATTAGCTCCTGTTGCAGCAGTTTGGCGGTACTTAATTCAAAATAATCCAGAAATAGAACTTTACTCCCCGGATGAATCTCATCCTTCTTTAGCCGGATCTTTAGCTGCTGCATTTACGTTTTACACCATTTTTTTTGAAAAATCACCAACGAACTCCACTTACAATAACGGCGTCCCTACCACAACAATAAGCGCAATCAAAAACGCGGTACAACAAGTGGTTTTTAATCATTTAGACACTTGGAATATTTACAATTACAACCCTAGAGCTGACTTTAGTTTTGCCCAAAACAATAACGATTTTATTTTCAACAACCTTTCACAAAACGCCACTACATACTTATGGGATTTCGGAGACGGAACAACAGCTACCGAACAAAACCCTAGCCATATTTATACAACTAATGGTCAATTTACGGTCAAACTAAGCTCCTCAAAATGTGGTATAACAGTTAGTACGGAAAAAAACATCCAAATCACCAACTTATCCATCCAAAAAATTCAAGACATCGCGAGCTTTCTATATCCAAATCCAGCACATAATCATATCGAATTTAGCACGGATAAGACCGTGGATACCGTTGTAATCATCGATGCAAATGGAAGGCATATCACAGCAAAATACAGCGTATTACAAACCAATTATATCGTCGACCTAAGCCAACTAGCAAGCGGCCAATACCACCTCCAAATCAAATCGACAAACGAAACGCAGTCACTCCCATTTATAAAAATATAAGTATTGCATTTGTATTGCTCAAAAACAACAAGCCATAAAAAACAGTTGTAATAAATAAAATCCGTAACCAAAATGGTTACGGATTAAAAAGTCGTGCTTATATCAAGGCAAAAACAGCGCTTAAAAAACTAATTGCAATCATATTGATTAACGATCAAATCAAAATATACCGTATCGTACATCGCCTTCATATCGTAAAAATGAGCTTTACGCGCTTTAGCAACTGTGGGAAGCTGTATCATTTTTAAATCCTTTTCCAAAATACGCCAAATCAACTCCGTACAATATAAGGCATCTCCATCCTCATAATCTCCGAAATGATCAAAGGGAATTTTTAGCTCTAAATAGTGAAGCGCTTTTTGCGCAATCTGAGACCGTCCCTCTACGGTTTGATTTTTAACACGCGCAACTATCATTTTATTTGGATAAGATGTTTTTAAAAAGTCCTCTAGGGTATTTATTTGAACACCATCTATATCTGACACATCTGAAGACAGCGCATGAACAACAAAAAGCTTTTGATCCAATTTTACGATGATACCGGCGTGTGTCACTTCATAAGGAGCTCGATTTAAATTTTTCGAAATATAGTCGCTAAAAAAGCCATATCCCCCTTCTTAAAACAAATCACCTTCTTAAAACAAATCACCTTCTTTTAAATTGTCCATTTGCCTTGCAGTCAACCGCGTTTTAGACAACTGTTTCGACAATACGTGATTTTCTCTCTTTTTTTCAATTACAAAAAACAACTTATATACTGCACCTCCCAACAATACTACAATTAAAAAAAGCACTAATCCACGAAATACCTTCCTGAAAATAGTGCTTTTTATGCTTTTTACTTGCTTACTCACTTCGGCTTTTTAATTTTCTTTATTTGCCCCTTCTTTATTTATCGAAACCTTCCATACATCATCAATCTTCTTTAAATTCAAACTAGATTCCTTTTCTGAATCAGCACCCTTACCATTGTTACGATATTTCACAACCGCTGTATCGCCATCTATTTCAGATGACAAAATCGTTATGCCTTCAAATTTTTTACCTTCCGACTTAGCCTTTTGCAATCCCTCTTCAATCATACCTTCAACCATATTCAAAATGCTTTTAGTTTTCCCATCACATAACTCTTTGGCTTGTGTAACCTTACCTTGCTGAATTAGGGTTACAAATTTTTCTGTCACTGCTTCCGGAGTATTTTCGTTTTTACAAGAAGTAAATAACAACGCCAAACTCACAAAACACAAAACAAACAAACTTTTAAACTTTTTCATGACTAAAATTTTTACAATTATTTGAGAACAAATACAATAAAACATCTTAATTTCAATAAAAACAATTTAAATAATTAAAAATGTAACCTATTTTATAACAAAAAATACATTTTTAATCACAAAATTACTTTTAGTAATTTAAACAGTGTCAATTATAATCTGCCGACGTGATTTTTAAGACTATTCCCCAAACTACTTAATTTTTTAGTACCTTTGTGGGTATTTTACAGAGAAAATATTCTGATTAATTCCGTATTTTAAATATAAATGTCGACGATGAAACACACTAAAGTTATTGACCTACTGAACAGTACCAATACCCTGCACGAAGTCAAAGCAAAAGGATGGGTGAGAACCTTTAGAAACAACCAATTTCTCGCATTAAACGATGGATCTACCATCCACAACATCCAATGTGTTGTAGATTTTGAAAAGTTCCCTTCAGAATTACTGAAAAGAATTAATACTGGAGCAGCTGTTTCCATTACGGGAACATTGGTAGAGAGTAAAGGTTCCGGACAAAATGTGGAAATTCAAGTAAATCAATTGGTTATCTTAGGAGATTCAGACCCGGAAAAATACCCTATACAACCCAAAAAACACTCTTTAGAGTTTTTACGTGAAAACGCGCATTTAAGAATCCGTACCAATGTTTTTGGAGCGATTATGAGAGTGCGTAGTACTTTATCGTTTGCTGTACATAAATATTTTCAAGACAATGGTTTTTTCTATTTCAACGCACCTATAGTAACGGGTTCAGATGCGGAAGGAGCAGGAGAAATGTTGCATGTAAGTTCTTTGCCTTTTGACAATGTTCCAAAGAACGAAGATGGATCGGTAAACTACCAAGAAGATTTTTTTGGTAAAGCAACGAATCTAACGGTATCTGGACAATTGGAGGCAGAAACCTATGCTATGGCACTAGGTCAAGTATATACTTTTGGTCCAACATTTCGTGCCGAAAACTCTAATACATCTCGTCACTTAGCTGAATTCTGGATGATCGAACCTGAAGTAGCTTTTATCAATTTAGATGAAAACATGGATTTGGCCGAAGATTTTATCAAGTATATTATTAAATATACTTTAGAGAAATGTGCTGATGACTTACAGTTCCTTGATCAACGATTAAAGGATGACGAAAAGAACAAACCACAAGCGGAACGCAGTGAAATGTCGCTACTAGAAAAGCTAAACTTTGTTTTGGAAAACAACTTTAAACGAGTGAGTTATACCGAAGCCATTGATATTTTAAGAAACAGTAAACCCAATAAAAACAAAAAATTCAAATACCCTATCAACGAATGGGGTGCTGACTTACAAAGTGAACACGAACGTTTTCTTGTAGAAAAGCACTTTAAGTGTCCTGTAATCCTTTTTGACTACCCGGCAGATATTAAGGCTTTCTATATGAGAATGAACGACGACGGAAAAACGGTTCGTGCTATGGATATCCTTTTCCCTGGAATCGGAGAAATCGTAGGTGGTTCACAACGTGAAGAGCGCTACGACAAATTGGTCGAAAGAATGCAGAGTATGGGCATAGACGAAAAAGAATTGTGGTGGTATTTAGACACGCGCAAATACGGTTCCGCTCCACATAGTGGTTTTGGACTGGGATTTGAAAGAATGGTTTTATTTGTAACCGGTATGACCAACATACGCGACGTTATTCCTTTCCCTAGAACTCCGCAAAACGCAGAATTCTAGAAACTATAGCTTTTGTTAAAAAGTTTACTTTATACAGTTATTTTATTACTTTTGATAAAATAAGTTTTTTGTATAAAGTAAACTTTTTTGATTATAAAAAAACTTGTTATCACTTATCTTAGTCTATGCTTAAACAGAACTTACAATTAAAGCTTTCTCAAAAACTATCTCCTCAACAGATTCAGCTGATGAAGTTGATTCAACTACCTACTCAAGCTTTTGAGCAGCGCTTAAAAGAAGAGTTGATAGAAAATCCAGCCTTAGAAACTGGAAAGGAGGACACTGTTGAAGCAGATGAGTTTTCCAATGAGGAATACGACGATTACGATAACGAAAGAATCGATACGGAAGACATCAATATTGATGAGTACTTAAGTGATGATGAAACTCCCGATTATAAGTTACAATCCAATAATTACAGCAGCGACGATGATGATTATGAAGCGCCAATTATTGCCACTGTTAGCTTTCACCAAGATTTAATCAACCAACTCAATACTTTTATCCTAAACGATTACGAAGGCAGCATCGCCGAATTTTTAGTAGGTAGTATTGATGACATGGGTTATATCCGTCGTGAAGTACAAGACATCGTCGATGATTTGGCTTTTACACAAGGTATTTACACCGATGAAGCCACTGTAGAACGCGTTTTACACATCATTCATGAGCTTGAACCGCCAGGAGTAGGTGCCCGTAATTTACAAGAATGCCTGTTGTTACAGTTGCGTCATAAAACACCTAGTGAGGCTATTGATTTAGCAAAAGACATTATCGAAAACCAATTCGAGGCCTTTACTAAAAAGCATTACGACAAAATGTTGCAGAAATACGGTATTACCCAAATGCAGCTGCGAAAAGCCATAGATGAAATAGAAAAGCTAAATCCGAAACCCGGAGGTGCCTTTGCTGGAAATTCCAAAGCCATCGAACACGTAGTTCCCGATTTTGCTATCAAAATTGTGGAAGGCGATTTAGAATTGACTCTTAATGGTCGAAATGCACCGGAATTACACATTTCGAAAGATTATCAAGAAATGCTGCAGACCTATAAAGAAACTGCCGAAAAACCATCGACAACGCAACGCGATGCCGTACAATTTATCAAACAAAAACTCGATGGAGCCAAATGGTTTATAGAAGCGATTAAGCAACGCCAAGAAACCCTTTTTGTGACGATGAATGCCATTATGGAATACCAAAGAGAATATTTTTTAGACGGGGACGAAACCAAACTTAAACCGATGATTCTAAAAGATATTGCCGACTTAATTGGTTTGGACATATCGACAATTTCCAGAGTAGCCAACAGTAAATACGTAGAAACGCCTTATGGCACCAAATTGATAAAAACCTTTTTCTCAGAAGCCATGATTAACGATCAAGGTGAAGAGGTATCAACTATAGAAATAAAAAAGATTCTACAAAACATCATCGCAGATGAGGATAAGCTTAAACCATATCCCGACGACAAATTGGCCGACTTATTAAAGGAAAAAGGATATCCGATCGCGCGTAGAACGATTGCAAAATACAGAGAACAACTGGATATACCAGTAGCGCGTATGCGTAAAAAGATTTAATTGTAAATCGCTGTGTCATAAGGCAAACAAAAACCTTTTTCACAGCGCACAAAGAAATAGTAGCACCCATGAAATCGATGAATAGGTTTTTAGCATCATTTTCTTATCTCTTTCATCCGATTGTTATGCCCCTTTTGGCCATAAGCCTCTATTTCTTACTTACTAAAGAATTTTTTAAACCTTTGGAAATCGTCATCACCTTTGGACAGGTATTGATCATGACCTTTCTATTGCCCATAACCCTATATTATTTCTTGCGCTCCATGCGGCTACTAAAATCATCTATAATGATTGAAAGTGCCAAAGAGCGAATAATTCCAATATTAATATATATCGCCATATTAATCATTTTAAAAGATTTCGTTTTAAAACACAATCGTACGTATGAATTTAATATTTATATCTGGGGATCGATTTACACCTATGTATTGTTATTATTAAGCATCTATGCCAAAAAGAAATTTAGCGTCCACGTAGCTGCTTTAACAGGCTGTATAACCTTCTTTACCTTGTTGTCCGTCAGGTATTATGTTCCCAATACCATTATTTTAAACCTATTGGTACTAATTTTGGGATTAACAGCCAGTTCTAGACTGTATTTTAAAGCCCATAACTCTTCGGAAATTATATTTGGTTTTTTGTTTGGTATGCTCCCGCAAATCGCGTTTTGGTATATTGCCTTTTATAAGATATAAAACATCAAACCGGCATTAAAAGCCTTAACTTTATTATTACTCGGTGGAGCAACTTGATTTTTGTAAATAGAATTTAAACCGTAATACATATAGACATTCCATGTATTAAATCCAGCCGATATATACACCCCATACACCCATTTATTTAAATCGCCGTTATTTTTACTAGTAAATTTAGCCATATCATTAGAGGTAACCGCTTTATCAGTTATCAAATAACACGCTTTAAAACCGGTATAAATACGCCAAAATTTATGACTGTCCGGAGTAGAAGTTCTCCAACGAATTTCTAATGGAAAATCCAAATAATGTAACGATATGGTATTTCGATCATAGCTCTCCAAAACTTGTGAAGGAAATTCAGCCCCATTAGATGGCGCTAAGTTATGATGCAAATTCAGATAAGAATATCCAACACCTGGAGCAATAGCCCAAGTACGCGCAGCATTCACGGGAAAATCCCGTACAAAACCCGTCTGAATTCCCAACGAAAGTGAGCGCTGACGAAATCCGGGTGGTTTGTCTTGTAGGATGGAATGGGTAATACCAAAGTAAAATTGATCTTCCCTATACTTGGTATCGCGTATCTTAACCGTATCTGTTGCAATACTATTATCAACACTCTCTTGCGCTATTGCTAAAGAACTGATTAATAAAACACAACCAACAATAATCTTTTGAAACATAGATTTGTTTTTTAACGGTACTAAAGTACTAATTCGCGATTAGTAAATCGTGATTAGCGTATAGTAATTTATAAAATCGCCCATTTGCGAATCTTCGATATGCCTAAAACAAATAAACCAAACCTATGGCTAAAATCTGCTTGATTTGAAAACGAGGCCCTTCAATAACCTGTACCCCATTTTTTTCTACCTTGTTTTTTATATCGTCGTCGTAAATAATATGGGTTCCAATATTTGCGCGTACGTATTGATTGATTTTCATATCCAATTGCAATTGCCAATCAATATCAATATTTCCAAAGCGATTAAAATAATCCGAATACAAACTCAATCGATGATCGATAAAGATATTTTTAAGAATCTCCTTTTTCCATTGATTCGTTACCAATAATCCGACTTCAGATTTAGACCGCTTCCCATGTCTAATCACTTCTTTCTGTTCATTATAAATGGCTTTATCCACACCAAATGCCCCTTGATCAGCTAAACGTTGATCAGCTACAAAAGTTGATTTTAAAGTTAAAGGAGAAAAATAAACAGTCACCCCTCGATGTGGCAATGAATATTCCGCCCCTGCACCGACAAACAAATAGGCGGGTGCAAACAACTTAGAAATAGGCAAATCGGTATTCGGATAAGAATACCCATTGGCGAATTGCGTATTAAAATTAAACTTTGCGGTATAATACCAATCCGAAATTTCAGAACTTTTATAACCAATAGTCGAATTCAATTGAAAGGCATCATCGGTTTTACGAGATTCCCTGCCTTCCTGTTGATTTAATCCATAACGCAAAACCAACTCACTATCCCAATTCAAACGTCCTTTGACATATTTACGTTTAAAATCGCCCTTAAACAAGCCTGAAACAGAATTATCACCTCCAGCACTCCAATTGACAAAGGAGATTTGATTGATATCCAATCCCAGTCTATTGTACTGTACCCAATATCCAATCACAGTATCATTGACGGTCAAAAAATTCAAGTCTATCTTTTTTGGATTTAAATCCAAGGGTTTAATGTCGAATTTTGGTTGATTATTAGGAACAAAAACCACCGGTCTAAAAAAAGGTAACGACAAAGAATCGGTATAGTGTATGGTGACACTTTTAGTTCCCATCCCATCATAGCCAAAATTATCGGCCTTCTGCAAATCCATCAACGGATTAAAAGGGTTTCTCTTGGTAGTTGGGGTATTTACAACGGTATCTTTCGCCACCGAAAAATCGACTAAAGACGCAGTAGACCCCGCGGCTTGTAGCGACGATGAAACACTCATTACCAAGATCATTATCAATAAAAATCGCAGTAGAACTGGGCGGTTATTCTCTTTTATTTCCATGTATTTATTATATTCAGTACCGATGACACATCTATTCCGCATTCCTCTTCTTGTTCCAATACAGAGGCTTGTTCTATAAATGTATCGGGAATACCTAAAATCTTAACGCTTACTTCAGGGTAAAATTCAGCGGCAAACGCAGCTATTTTACTTCCAAATCCACCTTCCTTAGCTGCCTCCTCAATTGTATAAATATGACTATAAGTTTGTGCAATACGATGCAACTCTTTCTCATTAAGCGGTTTTATAATTGGAAAATGATAATGTGCTCCCAAAGCAGTTGTTGAAGCTTCAAAAGCTTTAATCACATTATTTCCAATAGTTCCGGTTGAAAGAATGGCAAATTTATGGCCTTTTCTCAATTTATGAATATTTTCAATATTAATTTTTTCAAAAGGTTTTTTCCAATTTGTTAAAACGCCTCGTCCTCTAGGATAGCGAATAGCTATCGGTTTACCTAATCCCAACTGAGCGGTATACAGTAAATTTCGCAATTCCAATTCATTTAAAGGTGCGGCAATAATCAAATTGGGAATGCAATTTAAATAAGCGATATCGTAAACACCTTGATGTGTCGCCCCGTCTTCACCCACTAACCCAGCGCGATCCAAACAGAAGATCACCGGTAAACACTGTAATGCCACATCGTGTATCACTTGATCATACGCGCGTTGTAAAAAGGTAGAATAAATCGCACAAAAAGGCAACAATCCCTCCGTAGCCATACCAGCTGCTAAAGTCACAGCATGTTGTTCGGCGATTCCTACATCAAATGCCCTATCGGGAAAAGCTTCCATCATATATTTCATCGAACTACCTGTAGGCATAGCAGGAGTGATGCCAATAATTTTAGGATTTTGTTGAGCCAGTTCTACCAAGGTCAACCCAAATACGTCTTGATATTTAGTAGGCAACTTTGAATCATCAGCAACTATAAGTTCTCCGGTTAAAGAATCAAATTTACCAGGAGCATGATACCGCACCTGGTCCTCTTCGGCCTGTTTTAACCCCTTGCCCTTAGTAGTAATCAAATGTAGAAAACGGGGCCCTTGTATATCCTTCAAACGCCTTAGCTCTGCTATCAGTGCGGGTAAATCATGACCGTCAATAGGTCCGGAATAATCAAAATTCAACGATTTAATCATGTTGTTATCGCGATGATTTCTACCGGTCTTTACTGCGGTTAAATAGTCTTTTAAAGCTCCAACACTAGGGTCGATTCCAATAGCGTTGTCGTTGAGAATTACCAATAAATTTGCCGATGTTACTCCGGCATGATTCAAACCTTCAAAAGCCATACCGGCAGCGATAGAAGCATCACCAATTACCGCGATATGCTGTCTTTCAAAATCGCCTTTAATTTGTGCCGCCAAGGCCATCCCCAAAGCCGCTGAAATAGAAGTTGACGAATGACCTACTCCAAAGGTATCGTATTCGCTTTCTTCTCGTTTGGGAAAACCGCTTAAACCATTTTTTCTCCGATTGGTTTCAAACACCGCTCTACGTCCGGTTAATATTTTATGACCATACGCCTGATGCCCTACATCCCACACCAATTTATCAACAGGGGTATTAAAAACGTAGTGTAAAGCAATAGTTAACTCCATCACTCCCAAACTGGCTCCCAAGTGCCCCTCTTTTACAGACACAACATCGATGATAAACTGCCGCAACTCCACCGCCAAATCGGGCAAAACAGATTCAGCTAACTCACGCAATTCATTGGGAGAATTTATTTCTGATAGTATTTTAAATGCCATTGTTTCTACGAATAAGACCCAAAATTACAATATTGTTTTTACTTTTGGACTTAGTTAACGCAACACCTATTTAAAATTAGCTTATGGAAATGCTCTTTACCGACGAATATTTTATGGAAATCGCTTTAAAAGAAGCTGAAACAGCCTTTTCTCAAGGAGAAATTCCCGTAGGCGCCATAGTAGTGTCAAACAATCAAATTCTCGCACGTACACACAACCTTACCGAATTGTTAACAGATGTTACAGCTCATGCAGAAATTCAAGCAATTTCATCTGCAGCTAATTATTTAGGTGGTAAATACTTAAAAGATTGCATTTTATACGTAACTTTAGAACCTTGTAATATGTGTGCCGGTGCTTTATACTGGAGTCAAATTACAAGAGTGGTTTTTGGTGCTGAAGACCACAAAAGGGGCTATCGAGCCATGGGCGGCCAACTACATCCAAAAACCCAGCTGGAATTTGGCATACTCGAAGATCGCTGCGCTGCGCTGATGAAGTCCTTTTTCAAAAAGAAAAGATAAAAATTGTTTAACATTAAAGTTGTGCTATGAAATTAAAAACATGGTTGTTGCTCTTGTTGGGTACACTTGCCCTTCAATCTTGTAAAAAGTCGTCCAAAGACTTTAACTCGGATCCCTCCCTATTTACAGAATATATTACTAGCTACACATCGGGTTTAATATCTACCAAAAACCCTATTCAAATTGGCTTACAAAGCCAAACAACCCAATGGAAAGCCAATCAAGAAATCGACGAAAAACTATTTAGTATTTCACCTCAGGTGTCTGGAAAAATCGTATATCTCGCCAATAATTCCTTGAGTTTTATACCCGAAAAAAAACTGGCTCAAAATCAAGAATACCAGGTAACCTTCCACTTATCTAAAATCAGTGAAGTTCCCAAGGAACTAAAAGATTTTAAATTCACGGTCAAAACCACTAAACAAGATTTTGCCGTCGATACTTGGGATTTCCAATCTGTTGGAGAAAATTACTATTTTTTAAATGGAACAATCAATACGAGTGATTGGATGTCAACAGCAGAAGCCCAAGAATTGATTAGCGCAAAAACAGCTACTAAAAAAAGCCGTGTTAAAATCATTGGAAAAACGGAGGAAACTCGATTTTTCTCTTTTGTAATTGACAGTATCCCTAGAGACGCGTCGGAAGGGCAACTGGATATTCAATGGGATGGAAAATCGCAAAAAATCGATCAAAAAGGAAATATAGCCTTAGCGGTACCTGCAAAAAACTCCTTTAGAGTTATCCAAGCTAAAATAAGTGACGACAGCAATCAGTCTTTCTGGATTAACTTTTCCGACCCTATAAAGCGCAACCAAAATTTTGATGGATTAATCACTATTGAGCACAACGACGATATCAAATTTAGCGTTGATGGCAACTCGATTAAAGTTTTTAGTGACACCCCCTTTGACGGAGAAAAAACCATCACTTTATTTCAGGGTTTGGAGAATGTAAACGGAAAAAAAACAACTCAAACCACAACATTACCTTTGCTTTTTGAACAGCAGAAACCCGCTGTAAAAATTGCAAAAAATGGAACTATACTTCCGAGTTCAGAAAATTTAAAAGTCAACTTTCAAGCGACCAATCTAAAGTCAGTCGATGTTAAAATATATAAGATTTTTGAAAATAACGTTTTGCAGTTTTTGCAAGACAATGAGTTGAACGGAAAATACAATTTGCGAAAAGTGGCAGCACCTATCGCAAAAACCACACTTGATTTATCCACCGGAAATCTATCTTCTTTGAGAAAATGGAGCACCTATGCTCTGGATATTTCCGCTTTGATTAAACCGGAACCCGGAGCTATTTATAGGGTTGAATTTTCGTTTAAGAAAGCGTATTCCCTTTACAACTGCCCACCCAGTACAGAAGAAGATGTAATTACAGAAGACACCGAAGAAACGGAATCAGAAGATTATGATGACGAATACGGCGAATACTACTATTATTACGACTACAATTGGGAAGAAAAAGACGACCCTTGCAAAAACACTTACTATTACAATACTACGGTCGCAACTAATATCTTGGCTACCGACTTAGGTGTGGTTGCAAAAAAAGGACTTAACAATACTTATTTCTTTGCCGTAAACAACATTATCACTACCGAACCGGTGTCCAATGCTTCTATAGAAATCTATGATTTTCAGCAGCAATTATTAACGACCATAACAACTAATGCAGACGGAATTGCCAACTTTACCTTAGATAAAAAAGGTTATTTCGCTATTGTAAAAAAGGACAAGCACACCACTTACATCAAACTCGACGAAGGATCACCACTTGCTGTGAGTAATTTTGATGTGGACGGCGTTAGCTTACAAAAAGGATTAAACGGTTATATTTATACCGAACGTGGCGTATGGCGTCCGGGCGATTTAATTCATGTCGGATTTATACTTAACGACCTCTCCAATCCCCTACCGGATAATCATCCGATTAAAATAAAATTATCCGATCCTTTCGGTAAATTGGTAGAGCAAAAGATACAGTCTAAAAACAAAAACAATCACTACAGTTTTACCCTATCAACACCAGAAAATGCACCTACTGGTAATTGGGAAGCGGTAATCAGCGTAGGAGGCGCTAAGTTTTACAAGCAAATTAAAATAGAAACTATCAAACCCAATCGTTTAAAAATCAAAAACGATATGGAAGGCAAATTGATTTCTTCAACTGGATCGCGTGTCAATTATAATATCCATTGGTTGCAAGGAGCCGTTGCCAAAAATCTAAAAGCAGAAGTACAAGCCAAATTAGTTCCTCAAGAAACTCAATTTAAGGGTTTTGAAAAATATACATTTACCAACGGATTTCAATCCAAATCAACCATTGAGCTCAACCTCTTTAATGGGAAAACCGACGAAAACGGTAATTTTTCCTTTTTTGTAAAACCGGAAACAGGCTTAGAAAACTCTGGAATGCTAAAAATGATACTCGTAAGTAAAGTACATGAAAATGGCGGAGATTTTAGTACAGATGTCTCTACGGCCAGTTATTCCCCTTATACTTCCTATGTTGGAATTGCACCACCAAAAGGAAACAAATACGGTATGTTAGAAACCGACACCAAAAACACTTTTAGCGTTGTTAGCGTAACCGAGAGCGGCCAAAGAAAAGCCAATACAGGAATACAAATCGACGTTTATAAAGTGAATTGGAACTGGTGGTGGGACGCTTCAGACGACAATATGTCCAACTACAGTGCTTCCAACAATCACAAGGCTTATTATACTACGCGTATTCAAACCAACGGATCTGGTTTGGGTCAATTTGACCTTAGCGTTACAGAAGCCGACTGGGGCCGCTATCGCATCGTTGCGACAGATTTATCAAGCGGTCATATTTCGTCAACTGATCTCTATATCGACTGGCCTATTTGGTCTGGAAAAACCAAAGACCACGGTAATGCTGAAGCGGTTATATTAAATATCGCGACAGACAAAAAGGAATATAATATTAAAGAGGAAGCTCAAATCTCATTCCCATCTAGTGAAGGAGGAAGGGCTTTGATATCGGTTGAGAACGGTACAGAAGTATTGGAAACGCACTGGGTGAAAACCACCAAGGGTGAAACCATTTTTAAATTGCCTATACGCAAAGAGATGGCTCCAAACGTTTACCTCAATATAACCTTACTGCAACCTCACGCGTCTACTTTAAATGATTCACCGATTCGATTGTACGGTATTGTACCGATAACGGTAAACAACAAAGAAACCAAATTACAACCGGTTATCACGATGAGTGAAACCCTGAGACCTGAACAAAAAGCCACTATTCAAATACAAGAAGCCTCAGGTCAAGAAATGACTTATACCGTAGCGGTTGTTGAAGATGGTTTGTTAGATTTAACCCGTTTTAAAACTCCAAATCCATGGAATAGCTTCTATTCTAAAACGGCTTTAGGTGTAAAAACTTGGGATATCTACAATGATGTCATCGGTGCTTTTGGCGGTACGATCAACCAAGTATTTAGTATAGGTGGTGACGAAGATTTGGGCGGTGGACAGGCTAAGAAAGCGAACCGCTTTAAGCCAGTAGTAATTTTCTTAGGTCCATTTAAACTTGAAAAAGGGAAAAAGGCCAGTCACGAAATTATGATGCCTAAATACATCGGTTCTGTACGTACTATGGTTATTGCTTCCAACGCTAAAACCATAGCTTATGGAAGTGCTGAAAAAACCAGTACTGTAAAAAGTCCGTTAATGATTTTGGGATCCTTACCAAGACAAGCAGTTCCTACAGAAAAACTTACTTTGCCGGTGACGGTTTTCGCCACAGAAAAACAGATCAAAGACGTTCGCGTCAGCGTAAAAGTCGATGGTAAATTTCAGATCATCGGAGCGTCTACTCAAAATATAAGCTTTTCGGAACCCGACGAGAAAATTGTTTATTTCGAATTGGAAGCTGGAAAAACAACCGGATATACCAAAATAATCATAGAAGCCACATCCGGAAAGGAAAAGGCCAATTATGAAGTAGAGATGAATATTTCCAATCCAAATCCACGAACGTACAAATACGAAGATGTGGTTATTGAACCCAATCAGACCGCTTCTTTAGATTGGAATTCTTTTGGTGAATCGGGAACAAATCAGGCGCAATTAGAGGTATCCAGTTTTCCTGGAGTCAATTTGAGTTCGCGTTTAAACTATTTGATCGCGTACCCGCATGGTTGTTCTGAACAAATAACCTCTGGTGTATTTCCACAACTGTATTTAGCAGATTTTATGGAATTGACCACTGCACAAAAAGACAATATCCAAAGAAATGTTACGGCTGGAATCAATCGATTAAAACAAAACCAATTGTCGGACGGTGGATTCACCTACTGGAGCGGATCCAAGTATTACGACGACTGGACGAGTTCATACATCGGACATTTCTTTATAGAAGCCGAGAAAAAAGGTTTTATCTTACCGGTTAACAGCAAAGCAAACTGGCTGACTTTCCAACAAAAAACCGCACGCCAATGGCGTTACGAACCGCGATACCGAAATGATTTTGCTCAAGCCTATCGTCTATATACCTTGGCTTTGGCTGGTTCGCCAGACCTATCAGCCATGAATAGATTGAGAGAAACTCAAGGGATTTCAAACGAATCCAAATTGAGACTTGCTGCCGCTTATGCTTTGGCTGGTCAAAAAAGCGCCGCACAAAAATTATTGAGTAACAGCAGTCTTGACGGTATGGATAATTACTATTATTACGGTTCTCCAGAACGCAATCAAGCCATGGCTTTGGAGACCTATTTACTATTGGGGCAAAAAGAAAAAGCACATCGCTTGGCCATTGAAATTGCGAATAACTTATCTTCTTCAAAATGGATGAGTACACAAACTACCGCTTATTCACTCTATGCCATTGCATTTTATGCAAAGAATAACAACAGTGCGGATGGCATTCATGTGCAGACCACCTATAACGGCAAATCAGAAACGATAAGCACCAAAAAATCGTTTATAGACAAACGCTTAAGTGTTTCCAATCAAGGCAATAAAATAGCCTTAAAAAACAATTCTAAAAGCACCGTTTATGTTAGAGTCGCCTATAGTGGTATATTAGTAGTTGGACAAGAAATGGTCCAACAAAACGGATTAATAATTCGTTCGGTATTTAAAAACAGCAGCGGCCAGCAAATCAATCCACAAGCCATTGCACAGGCTAGCGAGTTCACTTGTGAAATCACCGTATCTAACGCCACAAATAGAAGGGTAGAAAATGTGGCATTAACACAAATTGTACCATCGGGTTGGGAGATTTCTAACTTGAGGTTTACCGAAGTAGGTGAATCAACTAATCAAGTTGACCATACCGATATACGCGATGATCGTACGAACTTGTATTTCTCCTTAGCATCCAACGCTTCCAAAACGTTTAAAATCACTTTAAACGCATCTTATTTAGGTCGTTATTATATGCCAGGTATACAAGCCGAAGCCATGTACGACGCTAATTACTCCAGTAGAACCCAAGGAATGTGGGTAGAAGTTATCAAATAAAACCAATGCATCGGAACTCTTAGGAGTTCCGGTGTTTTTTAATTCAAATTTTCCACTGTGAAAACAGCTCAGCTTACTCGCTTTTTAAAACGCCATAAATTCAAATGCAGTTTCTTATTGCTTGCATTGGTGGCTTATTATTTTTGTTTGCCCAAACCCTTATTCGACAAGCCGTATTCGACGGTAATCGAAAGTGCGGAAGGATATTTACTCGGTGCGCAAATCGCTCGCGACGGCCAATGGCGCTTTCCCGAGCAAGATAGCGTTCCTTATAAATTCAAAAAAAGTCTGTTGTATTTTGAAGACGAATACTTCTATCAACATTGGGGTCTCAATCCAGTAGCCATAGTCAAAGCAGTCATCCAAAATGCAAAAGCGGGCAAGGTAGTCAGAGGAGGCAGTACTCTAACACAGCAAACCATGCGTTTGGCGCGCAATGGCAAAAAGAGAAATTATTTTGAAAAAATCATCGAAGCCATACAATCAACTCGACTGGAATTTAAATACAGTAAAGAGCGCATATTAACCTTATATGCTTCTCAAGCGCCATTTGGTGGAAATGTAGTGGGCTTGGATATGGCCTCTTGGCGTTATTTTGGTGTATCACCGCATCAACTCTCTTGGGCAGAAAGCGCTACATTAGCCGTATTACCCAATGCGCCCAAATTGATTTATCCGGGTAAAAATCAAGCCATACTTTTAAATAAACGAAATCAACTACTACTTAAATTATATAACGAAAAAGTCATTGATATACAAACTTATGAATTAGCTTTAGAAGAGCCCCTTCCACAAAAACCATATGATTTACCACAAGTCGCACCACATCTATTGACTGAAGTATCAAAAAAAACACCACAACAACGTATAGCAACCACGATAAATTACGAAATTCAAAAAAGGGCCAATCAGATTGCTCAAAACTACTATAATCAGTATAGTCAGTCTGAAATTTACAATCTGTCCATACTCGTTGTCGATGTTAAAACACGAAACATCATCACCTATATAGGTAATTCACCAACTACGATAGCTCATCAAAAAGACGTCGATATTATACAAGCACCAAGAAGCACCGGAAGCATCTTAAAACCGTTTTTATATGCCGCTGTCATCGACGAAGCCGAGCTACTACCCGAAACCTTAATTCCCGACGTACCAACCATGATATCGGGCTATAGCCCTAAAAACTACAACCTGAGCTACGAGGGAGCCGTTCCGGCCAATCGAGCCTTATCGCGTTCGCTAAACATACCGTCGGTGTTGATGTTACAAGAATACGGTGTATATCGTTTTTACGAACAACTGCAAAAACTCAAACTACACCATATTACCAAACACCCCAATCACTATGGTTTATCCCTAATTCTAGGAGGAGCAGAAAGCAATTTATGGGATCTATGTCAGGCTTATGCCGGCTTATCATCTACTTTAAATTACTTTGTTAGTAGCAAGGGCAAATACCGTAATAACGAAATGACCTCATTGAATTGGAACCAAGAAACCATACCCGATTTAGGAAGCAATGCCCTACAAAAACCAGGATTTGGAGCCGGAGCTATTTGGCAAACCTTTGAAGCCATGCGTGAGGTAAATCGTCCGGAAGGTGATGAAGCCTGGAAGTTTTACGATTCGTCTTTGCAAATCGCTTGGAAAACCGGAACCAGTTACGGCAATCGCGACGGCTGGGCCATTGGCGTTAACAAAGATTATGTAGTGGGTATTTGGGTGGGTAACGCTACTGGAGAGGGCAGACCGTCTCTAACAGGCGTTAGCAGCGCTGCACCAATACTGTTTGATGTTTTTAATTTACTGCCACGAACAAATTGGTTCGAAACACCCTATAACGACCTAGAAGAAGCCGATATTTGTATAACAAGTGGGTATTTAGCACAAGAAAATTGCCCTACTAAAAAGGCTTGGATTGTTGCCCGCGCCAAGAAGACAAAAACCTGTCCCTATCACTTTCTCGTACATTTGGATTCCAGTGAGCGCTATAGAGTCAATAGCAGTTGTGAACCCATTGAAAACATCCATGCAAAATCGTGGTTTCAAATACCGCCGATTCAGGCCTTTTACTATAAAAACTATCATGTAAATTATGTCGATTTACCACCTTTTAGAGCCGATTGTATTGCACAAAATGCCTCGCAACTCGATTTTATATATCCAAAACATCAGATGACAATCTATTTAACCAAGGATTTCAATTCGAATCTTCAACCTTTTATAGCGAAAGCAGCCTCATCAACAGGCAACAAAACGCTATTTTGGTATTTGGACAATAACTATCTCGGCACAACTACCAATTTTCACGAGTTTGAGATTAAAACCACCACTGGAACTCATCGATTAAGTATTACCGATACCAACGGGAATGAAAAGATGATTGAAATTTACGTAAATAGCAAATCTTAATCAACTCGGGGAATAGCTGATCCAAAATAAAAATCCGATAGAACAGAAATTGTAAAAACACTTAAACATAAGTATATTCAAAAATAAAAACACAAGAGAAAACGGTTAACTCACTTTAAAACAACAACATATCGAAGCTAATCATTAAGGTATCGGAATAGCAAAACCAATACCGAGACGTATACCGTCTAATGACTTAAAATCCTTGTACGTTTTAAACTCATAGGTATATCCCAGACTAAAATCAATGATACCAAAGAGGCTGATGACCCCATCTGGCGTAACACTCCAAGGTGATACACTCGTTCTCAATTTAAATAGAAACAACGCATCATTGGAATTTAGAAACATCGGACCGCCCTGATTATAAGTATTAAAAACATACACAAAACCAGCTTCGGGAACAACGATAAAATGCTCTTTCATATACCCCATATGGGCAGTTATCGACATATCAATCCGATGATTATTAGCCAATACTTTGGAAACTCCAGGTCCAACTTGAAGGTAATTACCTCCACTATTAATATAAGCAAGATTAAAAATCGGCTTCCAAGACGGCTGAGCCAAGCTTGAAGTAATCCAACAACACACCATAAAAAAAATCCACTTTTTCATATAAATTCATGACAAACACTGATTATACAAAATACACAAATATTTTTAAATCAGCGTATTGCTCAAACAAAAATTATGGAACCGCAGTAACGATTAGCCGAATTAAACAATTCTAAAGCCTTAGTCAACGTTTAAGACAGCAACACCCCATATCCCTAACTAACAAAAAAAACCGCTAACTCTGAGAGTTAGCGGTTTAAATTTATTCTGAAACTTCATTCCCTTTTTCATCAAAGAAATGGTATTCTAGAAACGTGTAAGCGTCACGTGGTATAATTTTTATCCATTTTTTATATTCAAAAAACCATTTTGAACGTACCGATGGAAAACCTTTTGTCAGATATGCTGCAACAAAAGGGTGTGTATTCAAGACCACCTTAGGGTGATCTTTTACAATTCTTTCTAGGCTAGACTTGATTTTATCGACAATTAAGATAGGAGCCTCTATTTCACCGTTTTCATTA
The DNA here is from genome assembly GCF_019345525.1 of Flavobacterium sp. NKUCC04_CG. Taxonomy (GTDB): domain Bacteria; phylum Bacteroidota; class Bacteroidia; order Flavobacteriales; family Flavobacteriaceae; genus Flavobacterium. The sequence goes on from NZ_JAHKRA010000003.1 coordinate 197,958, forward strand.
TTCGGATCTTCTTCTCTTGTCTTGATATTTACTTCTGGTCTAACTCTTTGTCTAGTGATTTGAATCAATCCAAATTTACTAGGAGGCAAGATCTTATGTTTTGCTTTATCATCACTCATTTCTTCTTTGAGATAATCATATAGTTTTTTTCTATTTTCTGGATTTCCCATATCAATAAAATCAACTACAATAATACCACCCATATCGCGGAGTCTAAGTTGTCGAGCAATTTCGGCAGCCGCAATTAAATTGACCTCAAGAGCAGTATCTTCCTGAGACTGAGCTTTATTAGAGCGATTTCCACTGTTCACATCGATTACATGCAACGCCTCTGTATGTTCTATAATCAGGTAGGCTCCTTTACTCATAGAAACGGTTTTCCCGAAGGAAGTTTTAATCTGGCGTTCAATGTTGTACTTTTCAAAAAGAGGTAACTCTTTCGATTGGTAATGCTTCACAATAGAAACCTTTGAAGGAGCAATCTCTTGCAAATAGTCCTTCGTTTGATAGTATAACTCTTCATCGTCAATATATATTCCGGTGAAGGTATCATTAAAGACATCTCTTAAAATCGAAGATGCTCTATTAACCTCACCCAACACTTTAGAGGGATGATGAGCAGTAACTAACCTTTTGCACATACTGTTCCATTTGTCCATTAAGTTTTGCAAGTCTTTATCCAACTCGGCCACTTTCATGCCTTCTGCAACGGTGCGTACAATAACACCAAAGCCTTTCTGTTTGATCGATTGAACCAAGCGTTTTAAACGCTCTTTTTCTTCTTTGGATTCAATCTTTTGCGAAATTGAAATACGATCGGAAAAGGGTACTAGAACAACATATCTACCTGCCAAAGAAAGCTCAGAGCTAATTCTTGGTCCTTTGGTAGAAATAGGTTCTTTAACAACCTGAACCAAAAGCGATTGATTGGCACTTAACACATCGGTGATGGTACCATCTTTATCAATTTCCTTTTCAAAAGGAATGCTTTTAAGGGAGTAATCTTTTAATTTACCTGCGCTTACAAGTTTCGTGAATTTCAACAGGGTCGGTAGGTTTGGACCTAAGTCATGATAATGAAGAAAAGCATCTTTCTCAAAACCAACATTAACAAATGCGGCATTGAGTCCGGCTACTGGTTTTCGTATTTTTGCAATAAAAATATCTCCCACTTGAAAACCATTGTCTTCTTCTTTATCTCTGTGTAATTCAATTAGTTTTCCATCTTTTAATAAGGCAAAATCTACGGCTTCAGAATTGGATCTAATGATTAATTCTTTATTCACACGGTACATTTTTATCCATACTTGCTTTGTTGTTTGTTTTGACAAGCTAACGCCTAACAATTAGGTACAGATGGATTAAACAATCTTTTTACAAGTTTATAAAAAACTTATAATTCTTCATTGATTTTAATTATTAAAATATAAATCTACGAAAAAAATCTAATAAATTTTCTTTTTTTAAAAAAAAGAAAAAGTAGTTTAAAACTACTTTTTCTTTTTGTGACGGTTAGCTCTCGCTCTTTTTTTACGTTTGTGAGTCGCTACCTTATGTCTTTTTCTTTTTTTACCACTTGGCATAATGTGTGTAGTTTAGAGATTAATACTTATTTAATTTTTACTTCTGTGTTTGCTTTAACGCCTTCTACAAATACCTTAGCGGGTTTAAATGCCGGGATGTTGTGTGCTGGAATCTTAATTGTAGTGTTTTTTGAAATGTTTCTTCCCGTTTTCTCAGCTCTTGTCTTGATGATAAAACTTCCGAAACCTCTTAGGTATACGTTATCACCGGATTCCAAAGCGTGTTTAACTTCTTCCATAAAAGTTTCAACCGTCGCCTGCACGTCTCCTTTTTCAAGCCCTAATTTCTCCGAAATTTTAGCTACAATGTCTGCTTTCGTCATTTTAGTTATAATTTATTTTATTGTCGTCTGTTTTTTTTAGAGTGTGCAAATATATTAATTAATAATCCAATAATTCAACGTTAATCAATTAAAATTTAATCATATAAAGTTTTAAGTTTGCAGTTCACATATTTTAAGATGCTTTTTTCTAACAAACTAATTGCTTGGTACTTACAAAACAAACGGGATTTACCCTGGCGCGAAACGCAGGATCCTTACGCAATTTGGCTGTCAGAAATAATTCTTCAACAAACCCGAGTGGCACAAGGATTACCGTATTATGAGGCTTTTTTAAATCAATATCCAACCGTCTTTGATTTAGCTAAAGCCCCTGAAGACGAGGTACTAAGGCTTTGGCAAGGACTCGGCTATTACTCTAGAGCTCGAAATTTACACGCCACAGCCAAAAAAATTGCTGAAGATTTCCAAGGAAACTTCCCCTCCACTTATAAAGAGCTCCTTTTATTAAAGGGAATCGGACAATATACCGCAGCGGCTATTGCCTCTTTTGCATTTAAGGAACAGCTACCCGTGGTTGACGGTAATGTTTTTCGTGTACTGGCGCGCTATTTCGGCATCAAATCCGATATATCAACCGCTACTACCAAAAAAGAATTTACCGCCCTTGCAGGCTCTTTATTGCCGCCAAAACAAGCCGGACTTTTCAATCAAGCTATTATGGACTTTGGAGCAACGGTTTGTACGCCTAAAAATCCGGCCTGCAATTTATGTATCTATAACGAAGATTGCTTGGCCTATCAAACCAATCAAGTATCGATTTTACCTGTCAAATTGAGCAAAACCAAAGTTAGCTCGCGTTTTTTGAATTACCTAATTTACAAAGACCCAACACAACAAACGCAAATCCAACAACGCACCTCTAAAGATATTTGGCAACAACTCTACGAATTTCCGCTAATTGAAACCGTAGAAACCGTTGAAGAATCAAAAATAGAACAACTCATTTACCAACGGCATACCGGATTTGAACTTCAGCGAATTACTAAAATAAACTCGCAACCTATAATCCATAAATTATCACATCGCAAATTGCATATTAATTTCTGGGAAATAGAAGTCAACAATACATTAAGTCACGGACTCCCCTTTTCACAGCTTAAAATGTTTGCTTTTCCAATAGTTATTCATAACTTTATAGTTCAGCATTACGAATAAGGCTTTTTTAAACGACATAACTTTTGAATTTATCTTTCTATCAATTATGAATGGAACACTGAACAAAGTAACCCTTATAGGTCATCTTGGAGATGACGTAAAAATGCACTATTTCGAAAATGGAAATTGCATTGGTCGTTTTGCCTTAGCCACCAATGAGGTGTATATCAATAAAACCACCAACGAAAAAATAACCTCCACCGAATGGCACAATCTCGTGGTCCGGAACAAGGCCGCAGAACTCTGTGAAAAATACCTTTCCAAAGGCGATAAGATTTATATAGAAGGTCGAATCCGAAGCCGTCAATGGCAAGCTGAGGATGGAACAGCCAAACACACTACGGAAATTCAGGTTATGGAGTTTATTTTTTTAAACACCAAAAAAGATACCGATTCCAAAGGGAAACCAAATCCGCTTTCGGAAAAACAAATTGCTATTAACAATTTTGAAATCCCGAGAGAAACCAACGAAGACGATTTGCCTTTTTAAGCGCAGTAAAATACTTTAAGAGCTGATCGGCAATCCTACACAAAATGGATAAAAGTCAATCAGCTCTTTTTGATTTTTGTATTACTCGATTTATTTTTTTGTGATTAAAGTGTATTTTTACAAGCTAACTTGTATATTTACCCCGAAATAACCTCAACGAGCAAACACCCTTAAAAATCAAACGATTCCAATGACATATCGCATCAACTACCTTTGCCTTATCACCTTCCTTATCACTTGTAGTTTCGTATCGTGTAAAGATGTTTTGATTCCCAAACCGGATGCCTTATTGAGCCTGGAATACCCAAAAGCGCAATACGAAACAGTTCAAAACGACTGTTCGTTTTCCTTTGAAAAAAACAATTGGGCAAGCCTTGAACAAAAGCCATCTTGCGGTTTTGAAATTCACTACCCCGCTATGAAAGCTACGGTTTTTATCAATTATAAACCGATTGACAACAATTTAACGGCCTTGCTTAAAGATGCTCAAAAACTCACTTACGAACATTTTATTAAAGCAGACGAAATCACCTCCCAACCCTTTGTAAACGACCAAGACAAGGTGTATGGAATGTTTTACTCCGTATCTGGAGATGCCGCTACTAATGCACAATTCTACGCCACAGACAGCGTAAAGAATTTTATGGTAGCCTCATTATATTTTTATGCCAAACCCAATTACGACTCGATATTACCCGCTGCAGAATACATTAAAAAAGACATGTATCGCCTTATGGAGTCGATACACTGGAAGAACAAATAGGCAGGTATGCCTTTAGACACCTCCAAACCAAGCTTTGTTGATTCGAAGAGAAGTTTTTGGGGAAATCCATAAAAAAAGGATTTAAAGCGCGCTTTAAATCCTTTTTTTTCAAATGAACTAATCAACTATTTAATAACAAAAAAATTATTTTTAACTGGCTTTTTTTGTCTCCAAATGGGCCACTTTATATATACCGTTTGCGATTTTTTCAACTGTTTTAGTAATCGTTTCTGAATTTTGTTTGGCATCATCAAATTCCACAACCGCTTTTTTGGTTTCAAAATCAACCTTGGCCGTTTTAACACCGTCTAAAGCTGCTAATTTCGATTCGATAAGCTTGGCACATCCCAAAGCACAGGTCATTCCCTCTACTTCAAAACTCGCTAGCTCCATCGCCCCTGTTCCACTAACTGCTGTTTTTTCTTCTTGTTGCACCGTTAGTTGTTCTGACTTTCCTCCTTCTTTACAAGCGGAAAAAAGCAAAATAACCAAAGCAAACCCAGCCATACATTTTGTCATATTCATCGTTTATCTATTTAATATCCAAATTGTTCTCTTTTACAAAAGTAATCAAAAGCAACAAAAAACACCTTGCTTTTTCAATTCAATTGTATTAAAAATCAATTCTTAACCACTTTCAAGGTAATGCGTTCAGACTCATCAACCAGGGCGCCAATCACATAAATACCGCGATTTAACCCACTTATATCAACGCCTTGTCCCGTGGTTTCCAATACTTTTTGCCCAGCTAACGTATGTACCATAAAACGAACCTTCGCCCTTGGAGATAAAGCATAATAGTCTATCCGTCCATCGCCTGTTTTATGTAACTCAAACACCTCATATACATCTGGCTCTCCCTGAGGTTGAATTCGATAATACGGATACATCCCATCGTAATTAGGCATAGGCGACATCAAGGGATAGACACTGGCATTCACCACCGTAGTTCCACAAGCATTAGCCGCTTTAATTTATATAACCCGATCGCCATCAACGGTATCGCGTAAATGCGGTTCCTTAAAAACACCATCAAATCGCGTGATGTCTTCAAACCCCAACGATTTATCCAATAATATCCCATAAGGCACTCGCTGTTTTTCCAATCCTGAAAAAACCAACTCCATATGCGCTTTGACTTCTTTAAAACTCCCAAATTCCATCTCTTCTTCCTCTTGGTTTTGAGCCCCCATATTCGCACTGACCATCATTATTATCAACAGCAGTCCCTTTTTTATAATTTCATATAATCTGATTTTCATGATTATTAATTTCAATTTACTTTTTTATATACTTCATATCAAAACGGCCACCTCGGATTTTAACCAAGGCTTTTTCGTCCGTCCACACATTAAACCAAAACACACCTGAAATAATCCGCAATTCGGGATCGTGTTTGGTAATCGTCAATTCACCAAAGTGTTCGAGAGAAGTAGCGTATTGTTTGTAATTTCGACCTCCTGACTGATTAGTCGCCACATAATACGACAAGCTCCCATAAGCCCCCAACGAATCGGAAAACGCCTCCAAACGATAGGTTCGCCCTGCTTCGATTGGAAATCCAATCACCATAATTCTAAGATACACATCAGAATTAAAAGTGTTTTTATATTCCTTTACCAACAAACTAAACCTCAAAGAACTCGAATAGCTTAAACCATTTCCACGATAATAATAATTCGGGCGAAACTTTTCTCCGTTGACATAACAGCCAAAAGTTTCGTTACCCTCTTGGGTGGGCTCAGGTAAATTGTCGTCAAAAAATTTACAGCCCGTAAATAGCACTACACACACTAAAAATTGTAAAAATATTTTCATGTCTCATTAATTTCAATTTACTTTTTTATATACTTCATATCAAAACGGCCACCTCGGATTTTAACCAAGGCTTTTTCGTCCGTCCACACATTAAACCAAAACAAACCCGAAATGATCCGCAATTCGGGATCGTGTTTGGTAATCGTCAATTCACCAAAGTGTTCGAGAGAAGTGTAATAAACTTTTTCCTTTTGAACCCCTGGCTTATTTGTATCTACATAATACGACAAGCTCCCATAAGCCCCAAACGAATCCGAAAACGCCCCCAAACGATAAGTTCGCCCTGCTTCGATTGGATATTCTCCTATGTTGAGTGCAACAGAAACGTCCGAAGCAAAAGATTTTTTATATTGCCATACCATAATATCTAATCCAAAACTCCTACTATAACCCAATCCATCTCCTTCCGACCGTAAATTGCTCGGACGAAACCTTTCCCCATTAAGGTAAAAACCCATCGTCCCATTCCCCTTTTGGGTCGGCTCAGGTAAATTGTCGTCAAAAATCTTACAGCCCGCAAACAGCATTACACACACTAAAAATTGTAAAAATATTTTCATATCACCTTCCTTTAATAATTTCTATACCTCCTATCGAAACGGCCGCCTTCCCATCTTAAGTAGTATCCCGATACCCCTACCTTATTGCGCCACTATTGCGATTTAAAAAACCTCTATTTTTATCCCAAATACAACCTACCACTCTATATAATTAGACACCTGCAAAAATAAATAAGTCATTATTCATGTTGTTAATTAACAAAAAACAGGCTGTCTCATAACTCGAGACAGCCTGTTTTTAAGTGCTGTTATAATAGAAAAATCGCTTAAAAAGAAAATACACCACAAGGCTGGGCACCACTCTAAGGGGAGAGAGGAAATTCTTAAAAACAACAAGAGGCTGTCCTTGTGGACAGCCTCTTGAAAAAATGTATTTTATTTTGACTTATAAATACCTCTTATTTAAAATCGGCATCGCTAACTCCTTCATTTATTTTTATTTCTGAAACCTTCATTTCAATTTCAATACCTACGTTCATTTTTATAGTAAAAGGAAATTTCACACCTTTTACCACTTGATAATCGGAATAATATACTTCTTGAACTCCGGTTTGTCCTCCTTGATCAACCGTAGTAAAAGTAGCTACTTTCAATCCAGTGGATACATCATAAAAATTGGTTTCCTTACCTTCTTTTACAGCATAAGCTTCTTTACCGTCGATCATTTCGATTCCCGTCAAGTTAACTCCTGTTTTGTTTTTTAAAGACAATTCCGCAAAGGGCTGTGCGTTTCTACGCGCTTCTTCCAATTCTTCACCGGTTAAGTCGTGTTTCTGCCCTTGTTGCATAGCATACGCCATTTTTGGTGTAACTACTTGTTTAGATATCACACTTCCCATCATCGATTGTTCCGATAACATTTGGCCTTTATCCGTTACCTTAGTCAAACTCTCCAAGGTCATACCTTGAACTGTTGCAGTTGACTTCATAGCAACTGAATGAACCGCTTTAACCGCTTTTTCTCCTCCTATAGCTTTGATATACGAATCTACTACAGTATTTAAAGTTACGCCTGCAGGAAGTGGTTTGTTTACTTCCGGTTTTGCTGTTGGATTACCAAACTTATCGAAATAAGCAATCGGCATTCCCAGTTTTTCCAAGCCGGGTAAAACATCTGCTGCCTTACCTACAATTACCACTCTTAACTGATCTGCCAAGAAATATTTATCAGCAGCTTTACGAACATCTTCTACCGTTACAGCATTGATGTTTTTAATGTAGTTCTCATAAAAATCAGCTGGTAATTTATCCAATTCTGTATTTAAAGCATAACGAGCAATGGTCTCTGGTTTTTGAATTTCCATTACAAAGTTACCTATATATTTCGCCTTAGCATTTTTCAAATCCTCAGCAGAAACCAATTCTTTTCTAATTTTTTCTACTTCATTAAAAAACTCGGTTACCGCACTATCGGTTACTACATTTCTCACGGAAGAAGTCGCTCTAAATTTTGACGGGTATTTTCTAGCGTTACCAATAGAAGAATACGCCCCATAAGTCCATCCGTGTGCCTCGCGAAGATTTAAAAACAACCTTCCTTCACCACCACCACCTAAAACTTGATTAGCCAAAATGGCTGCGAAGAAATCTTTATCGGTGATTTTTAAATCCACTATATTTACCAAAGCAATTTCAGACTGAACCGCATTGCTCATATCTACAAAATTAATTGTCGCTTGAGCTAGGTTTTGTGGTTTTGTAAACATTCCTTTTGGAGCCGACACCTTTTTCCAGTTGCCAAACAATTTGTTTACCAACTTTTCCGTTTTCTTATAATCTACATCTCCTACAATAACTAAATAGGCATTTTCAGGAACAAAGAAATCGGCATAGTGTTTTTGTACGTCTTCGAAGTTTACATTGTTTAAAGTTTCCTCTGTTACAAACTCTCCTGCTGGATGATTTTTACCATACACCAAAGCATTTTCTACTCTTGCAGCAACAGCTGTAACACTTTTCTCAGAAGATTTAATTCCTTCAATAGCCTTGGCTTTTTCTTTTTCAAATTCTTCTTTAGTGAATTTGGAATGCAATGCCCCATCGGCCATCAAACTCAAAATCGTTTCAGCATATTTGGACAAACCGCTAGCATAAGCCCCTTTGTCCCAAAATCTAAAATCTGCTCCTAAAAAGTCAACCTCTTCATTAAACTGATCCTTAGACATTTTGTCGGTACCAGACCCCATTATTGCAGAAGTCAAACTGGTTACTCCAGCTTTATTCCCATCCAAATGCAAAGGCGCATCTAAGGTTAAACTATACGTCACTTTCGGAAGTTTATGATTTTCAACAATCAATACTTTTAATCCGTTTTTTAAAGTAAACGACTTCGGTTTCTCCACATTTACAGTAGGAGCTGGTCCTGGCTTAGGCTGTGATCTATCTTGTGCTTGCATAGTAGTAATTGCCAAAAACAAGCTTGTTGTTAATATAAATATTTTTTTCATTTTCAAGTTCTATTGCTTATTTTTTAACTGAGTCTTTCTCTGGAATATAATCTAACACCAATCGTTGATTTGGGTTCAGGTATTTCTTAGCCACATCTCTGATTTCTTCTCTAGTTATCGAACGGTAAATCTCGATTTGCGTATTGATTAAATTGATATCGCCGTATAACAAATAATTCGAAGCCAAATTCTCTGCTAATCCTTCTAAATCGGAATTGCTTTCAACATATTGGTTTTCAAAAGTATTTTGCAATTTTTGAAAATCTCTTTCTGAAATCAGTTCTGTTTGAATTTTAGCAATTTCAACGTCAATTTCCTTAACCAAATCATTCAATTCAAAACCTTGCATTGGAATACCGTAAACAAAATAGATTCCATAATCTTCTTGACTATAACTAAAAGAAGCCACTTCTAAAGCCATCTTTTTGTCGTCAACCATTTTCTTATATAATCTCGAACTCTTACCTCCTGATAAGACAGCAGCAATCATTTCTAAAACACGTGCATCTCTAGTTTTCATAGACGGTGTTCTATAGGCGGTTACCACCATTGGCAACTGTATATTAGGATCTTGATATTCTGCTTTGATTTCTTTTACGATAGGATCTTCAAGTATAAGTTCTCTTTTGATATCCTTTCCTTTTGCGATTTCACCAAAATACTTTTTAACCCATGCTTTGGCTTGATCTTTTTCAAAATCTCCCGCTACAACCAACACAGCATTATTAGGAATATAGAATTTTTTATTAAAATCCAAAAACTCATCTAAAGTCGCAGCATCTAAATGTTCCATAGAACCTATAGGCGCCCAACGGTATGGATGTTTTACAAATAGGTTTTTCTTTACTTCTGTAAACAAGTTACCATAAGGTTGGTTGTCTACTCGCAATCTCTTTTCTTCTTTTACCACTTCATTTTGGGTACTTACCCCAATTTGATTGATAACCGGATGCATCAATCTTTCCGATTCCATCCACAAGGCCAATTCTAAATTATTTGATGGAAAAACCTCGTAATAATACGTTCTATCATCTGAAGTATTTGCATTGTTTTGACCGCCATTTGCGGTAACAATTTTAAACCATTCTCCGCGTTGAATATTTTTAGTTCCTTCAAAAAGCAAATGTTCAAAAAAGTGTGCAAATCCAGTACGTTCAGGATTCTCGTCTTTAGCGCCTACATGATACATCACCGATGTAACCACTACAGGAGCCGATTTGTCTTGATGAAGCACCACATGAAGCCCGTTGTCTAACGTATACTCTTCAAAGGCTACTTTTTGAGCCGAGGCTGCCCCACCGATGATTAAAGCGGCACTCAAAGCTGTTAAAGATTTTCTCATGGTATATAATTTGTTTTTAGGTTTACGTCAAATTAGACGACAACCAAAGCCTTTTGTTACAACATCCTTAAAAAATATTATTTACCAACTATAAAAAGGAAACCCTAGGGAACCTAAAAAATTCAAAAAGAAAACATTAGTTGTAATCCAATAAAAAATTATTGTATATTTGCAGACTTTTAAACATTATATTATGTACGCAATCGTAGAGATAGCAGGGCAACAATTTAAAGTAAGCAAAGACCTAAAAGTTTATGTTCACCGTTTGCCTCAAGAAGAAGGAGCTACTATCAGTTTTGATAAAGTTCTTTTAATTGATGACAACAACAACATTACTTTAGGCGCCCCAGCTATAGAAGGAGCTTCTATCGAAGCCAAAGTATTAAGACACCTACAAGGTGACAAAGTAATCGTCTTCAAGAAGAAAAGAAGAAAAGGTTACAAAAAGAAAAACGGTCACAGACAAGCTTTGACTCAAATTGTTATTGAAGGTATCAATGCAGGAGGAGCAAAGAAAAAAGCGGCTAAAAAAGAAAAAACTGCTGAAGCAGCTGAATAATTATTAACATTTAAAACTAAAACGTCATGGCTCACAAGAAAGGTGTCGGTAGTTCTAAGAACGGTAGAGAATCAGAATCGAAACGCTTAGGTGTTAAGATTTACGGTGGTCAAGCAGCAATTGCTGGAAACATCATTATTAGACAAAGAGGTTCTAAGCACAATCCAGGTGAAAACGTTTACATGGGTAAAGATCATACTTTACATGCAAGAGTTGCTGGAATCGTGAAATTTGAAAAGAAAAGAGACAACAAATCTTTTGTTTCAATTCTTCCATTTGAAGCTTAAATCCTTGTCTTGCTATTAGCAATAACAGCAAACAAAATATAAAGACGCTCCTAGAGCGTCTTTTTTTATATCCATACCAAGGCTATACACGAATATATAAGCTCGCAATTGGATTAATTTACAATTCCACAGACCAACTTCTCTATTATCCAAACTGTTTTGAATAAAGACCTCAAAAAACAAGGAGTCTACCTATCTTATAAAAACAAACAATTTCATAAAATAACTTATAAATCATTTTATTTTAACACAAAAAAATAAATAAAATTACTTACAAGGCCTCATTAAATTAATAACAAACAAAAAACCTAAAAAGTTTTTTTTAATAAATCTTATTATTTATTTTTGGTCTAAATAAAAACAATTATATATTTTATGAAAATTATAAAAATTTTTGCCCTTATAGCAATAACAAGTTTGCTGGCGGTAGGTTGTTCAAGTGATGATTCTTCTCCTATTATTCCTCCAGGTCCAGGCCCTGAAAATCCGACTCAAAAGGAACTTGATGCCAAGTTTCCCGTAATCGGAACTTACGAATACGCACATGCAGGAATGAAAATTCCTTATGTATTTACAGCTACAACCTTAGTAGTACAAAACTCAAACATGAGCGGCGAAGACACTGAAGAGGTAGTTGTTAAAGCCTTTCAAAATCTTAGCGATAATGTTTACAAAATCGTAACTAAAGAGACTTCAACAGGACAATATACAGCGTTCTTTTTAAGAAACATCACTGCAGAAAGTCTAGAAATCAATATGGATTATACTTTCGCTACAGAAAAAGAAGCCATTGATACGAAATATGCCGATCCAAACGAAGTTCCAAATGTTGGACATACTAAGTTCGGTTGGTTAAAATTAACCAAAGCATCTATTGCTTCGATCAGCTTACCTGTATCCGGAAAATACATTTTTGACGGAACAGCTCAAAGCGGCGGTGTTTACAGCTATAATTTCACTAACGAGAAAGTTTCTTTTGACGCTGGAGCGCCTTACGACATGAAAGTCTTAGCGTACAACCAAACTACTAAAAAGATTTTATTAGAAGGTTTGGATAGCAAAGCGGGTACTTACTACGTTGCTCAATTAAAAGATATCACCGATACTTCTGTAAAAGTAGCCAGAGAAACCAAAGCTCCAGCAGGTGGAAACAACCCTAAAACCGAAGCAGAAGCCGTTTTCAATAGCCCTGCTGACGTAACAGGAAATTTCACAGAATACTTTAAAGAAGGCGTTATAAGACTACCGGTTCAAGGAAAATATAGCTTTGATGGTACCTCGCAAAATGCGGGTATTTACTCTTATATCTTCAGCAACGAAGTAGTAACCTTTGATGCAGGTGCAGCATACGATATGAAGATTCTTAAATACAACCCTGTAACTAAGAAAATCTTATTAGAAGGCTTAGGTAGCAAAGCAGGTACTTATTATGTAGCTCAATTGAAAAATGTTACGGCTACTTCCGTAAAAATCGGTAGAGAAACCAAAGCTCCAGTAGAAGGAAGCAATCCTAAAACAGAAGCAGAAGCGGTTTACAACAGCGCTGCGGATATTGCAGGTAATTTTACGGAATACGTGAAACAATAAATACAAGTCTCAAAGTTAAATAATAAGAGAGGCCGTTCCAAAACGAAATTTGGACGGCCTCTTTCATTTTTTATTTACAGATTGAATTTTGGAGCTTAATAATTTCCGACATTTTGTTATGTATCTTTCTACGTTAGCATTGACTGCTATTATTTTTTTTGTTCAGATTTGTGACAATGCATTCGTAAAGCGCATCCTTCATAGTTTTTTGCTTGCTATAAAACTACGGTTTATTTAAAACTTTTAGCTGATATTTGAGTTCTTCTATCCATGAATTCGTGTTGCCCCATTGAAGAACATACAAAATAGTTTTCTTCTTGGTCGAAAAATAGTTTTTTTTTGCTAAACGGAGTTTTATTTATCCCTATTGTTTTACATTCTTTATCAAAGTCGTTACGCTAGATCAAAACTTTTATTTGCTTCTGTTCAACTATATAATAATTCACGAGGTTTCTTTCGGTTTGTAAGATAAAATTAGAAGATAGTGTCGATTTAGCCTAGAATGATTAACAATACGTGCAGAATGATTATTGGGAACCAAATCGCCTAAAGAGGGAGGCTAAAGTGGTTGTTGCGATTGATTGCAGAAATTAAATCTGAGTTTTTCGTGTTGTTATAGGTAAGCTCTTTTAACTTATAGAAACCCCGAAAATCATTGTTTTACTCAATCAAATATTATCGAAAATTTAATCCAATATAACATAGTCTTTTAAGACAACCGCTTTTAACAAAAACACCTAATGAGGTTTCCCTCATGAAATGATGTCTAGGTTACGATAGCTTTGGTAAAGAACTAAAAATCGCCTCACTATGGACTTACAAATAAAACTAAAAGCTCTCGCAGAAAAGATTGCGTTATTAAAAGATAAAATCGAAACCGAAGAATCGACCAAACATGCTTTTATACTTCCTTTTATCAATATATTGGGTTACGACACTTTTAACCCATTAGAAGTCGTTCCGGAGTTCACGGCTGATTTAGGTCTTAAAAAAGGTGAAAAAGTCGATTATGCAATTTTTCAAAATGGCGAACCTATTTTAATTATAGAATGTAAAAATTGGAACAAGGAGTTAACGACACATAATTCCCAATTATTCCGATATTTTCATGTAACCAAAACCCGTTTTTCCTTATTAACCAATGGCATCAAATATCAGTTTTTTACCGATTTAGAGGCTAAAAACATTATGGATGACAAACCATTTTTGGAATTTGACATTACCAATCTAAAGGATTCAACAATCAATGAAATAGCGAAATTTCACAGCTCCAATTTCGATGTCAATAAAATCATCACCAATGCCAGTGATTTAAAATACACTCAGGAAATCAAAAACCTAATTGAAAAAGAATTAGAATCCCCTACACATGAGTTTGTTCGCTTTTTTGCAGGCAGAGCATATAGCGGACGGTTAACCGAAAAGGTTTTAATAGAATTCACTGATTTAGTGAGTAAAGCCTTTGCTCAAATCATAAGTGAAAGTGTCAATAATCGTTTAAATGCCGCTCTAAAAAAAGAGGAAGCAAAACAACTAGACGAAGTTGTGGATCATCCTGAAATTAATAAAGTAGAAACTACAGACGAAGAATTAGAAGCCTTTAGAATCGCTGTAGCTATACTACGTCGAAACATCAATATTGAAAGAATAGTACCTCGTGACACCCAGTCGTATTTTGGAGTTTTACTAGACGACAACAATAGAAAACCCTTATGTCGCTTCCACTTTAACGGAAACAAAAAATACTTAGGTCTCTTTGACGAAAACAAACTTGAAAAGAAATATTTGATAGAAGATTTAAATGAAATATACCAATATGAGGAAGAGCTATTAAAGAGCATTGCTATCTACGAATAGCTCATTTTCCATCAAAAAATACTTCCTTATAAATCCAAAACCATTCTTATAGTAAATTAGAGAATGGTTCATTTTTCACCACTAAGACCTTCCAAGTCTTAACACCTGCAAGTACATAAGTCATTACTTTACAGTAAGTAGAGTACATCTTACAAAACAGGCCACCTCTACTTATGAGATGACCTGTTTTTTTTACTTTAAATTATTAATTTTTTAAGCCGTCACTTTAATCGTTCTATATAATTCTAAAGCTTTACCGTCGGTCAACATGGAAACAAAATGGCAAATATGCATCAATCGATCATAAACCGTTTGATTTTCCACCAAATATTTCTCTGGCAAAAGTTTTAACATCAACGAATCGTAATGCGTTTCTTCTCCATAAAAAGAATTATTATAAGCCGTACAAAAGTGGTCCAATAAGGTGTGAATTACCTGATATCCCACCACTTCTTTTTCGATAACCTCCTTACTTTGATATACTTTATTTACACTAAGTGCAATCAAATCTTTCATCTGCGCTACATAAGCGCACTTATCCATAAGCGCAAACGGAAAATCTCCCGCCATAATCTCAGACTCATTTTCTATAAAAATGCGAACCGCATCTTGAATCAAGCTTCCAATAGCCAAAGCTCTTAAATAACTCACCCGATCTTCTGTACAAGAAAGTTGCGCATACTTTTGAGCATTGATACTGTTCTGAACAATTTTGATTAAAAACTCCAAAGCATGCTCCTCGGGAATCAATCCCAAATTTATACCGTCTTCAAAATCGATAATTGTATAACAGATATCATCGGCCGCTTCTACCAGATAGGATAATGGATGTCTGTAAAACGCCATTTCATCACGCTTTTTACGAATCAACCCCAAATCATCCGCCACTGCCAAAAAAGCTTCTTTATCGGCTTGGAAAAAGCCGTATTTTTTATCGCAAATATCACGAGTTGGTTTCTTAGGTAAACTCTCCTTAGGATATTTCATAAAAGCTCCGAGTGTAGCATAGGATATGCGTACCCCGCCCTCAATACCGGGTCTGGACTTAGTCAAAACCGAAAATCCATTGGCATTACCTTCGAAATCAATTAAGTCTTGCCATTCTTTTTCAGTCAACTCTTTTTGAAACACACTTCCTTTACCTCGCTTAAAAAAATCACCTATGGCTTTTTCTCCCGAATGTCCAAACGGAGGATTTCCAATATCATGTGCCAATGCAGCCGCAGCTACGATGGCGCCAAAATCGTTTACTGTATAACCCAAATCCAGATCCAAATGCGGGTACTTGCGCAATATTTGCTGTCCAACCATACGTCCCAGCGAACGCCCTACAACAGAAACTTCCAAACTATGCGTTAAACGCGTGTGCACGAAATCTGTTTTTGACAAGGGAATAACCTGTGTTTTGTCTTGTAAACTGCGAAAGGCCGATGAAAAAATGATTCGGTCGTAATCGACCTCAAAACCAATTCGGGTTTCATTCTCATCTTTTCTGTTTCGTTCTAAACGATCACCGTGCTTTTTTAAAGACAACAGTTTTTCCCATTTCATCATATATTATATTTTATCTATTTTTAAAATAGTGCTTTTTCTCTTTCGAAACTCAACTATTCAGCTACGCTTTTATAAAACCGCTAATTGACTATTAATGATATTGCTTTTCACCGATTTGAATATTTGATTTTTAGCTTCTGCAAATGACACCTCATACAAACGCTGCATCTCACGAAACTCTAGCGGGTATTTTGAGAGCATGTTGTCGTAATAATCATCTAAGACCTCATTGGAAGGCGAAGTGTACTCTAATTGAAGCTCAAATCGACGCACAAGTGCCGGATCAATCATCTGTATTTGATTGGTAGCTGCCATAAGTATGGATTTTTGTGGAAAACCATCAATCAACTGCAAGATGGCGTTGACCACACGTTTCATTTCACTATTATCCTTGTTGTCGTAATCGCGAATTTGTCCTAAGGAATCAAATTCATCAAAAAACAAAACGGCACTCTCGTACTGTATCTCTCGAAATAAACCTTCAATATTTTTAGCGGTTTCACCCAATTTAGACGAAACAATAGTCCCTAAATTTACGATGATTAATTTCTTGTCAAGATGTTTTGCAATTGCCTTTGCTGTCATGGTTTTACCACAACCCGTCTGTCCATATAAAAGAATTTTATTGGATACCGGTAGATCATATTGCATCAGTATATCGCGAAACTGATATTCCTTGAGAAACTGATCTATTTGACTGGCTACACCATCATTAAATACAACATCATTTAATTGTATTTGGCTTCGATCGATAAAAAAAAGAGCACTCATAACATTACTTGTTTTAATATACACAAATATAATCAGAATATATACTGATTACAAATTCAATTTATTAGGATTCCACAATGGAAATTCGGTATCGTGATAAAAGAGAAAAGTCCAATTTTGCGCTATAGCACGTTTTAAAAAATCACTGCGCAAATCGCGCGTTTTTTTTCCATCATAATCATACTTTCCAACCATACTGTTTTTTACAAAAAACAATTGAGGTGCTACATCGGCCCCATAAAAAAACCTTTGTTCGCCTTCTGTAAACCAAAATACTTGATGGTATGGACTATGTCCACCTGTAACTTCATAAGTGATACCGTCCATAATCGAGCCCGAATTCTCTGTCATCAGAAAAAACCGAGAATCCCCATGTATTCGATTTAGCACTTCCAAATCATAAGACTGATGTTGTTGCTGTAAAGCATACTCCAATTCTCTTTGCTGAATATAGTAGGTGGCCTTGGAAAAAGTCAAAGGTGCCTCGGCACCCGCAGACGCAAAAATACCTCCGATATGATCTCGATGTAAATGCGACAACAATACTTTAGTTACCTGTTCTGCACTATAACCCGCTTGTTTAATATTCTCAACCAATTGCAAATTGCCTCCGCTCATTTGCCCCAAACCAGTATCTACCAGCACTACATCATTTCTTAAAATGATTAAAAAAGGTTGCACAGCCAATAAAAAACTTCCACGTTCTCGATCAGACAAGATATCTTTTTTCTTATCAAATGGTAAAAAAGCTTTTGAATTCCCCACAGAGAACACGCCCTCACAAAGTGTAATTATTTTCACTATATATTTTTTGCAGCATTATCCAAATAAAAAAACAGCCCCGAAAAGCTGTTTTGTTTTAATCATTATTTACGAGAACATCTCACGATCCTCGTCTCTAACCAAGAAAAATTTCATCGATTTTTTCGGGTAGGTTTCGTAGCTCTTATCGCTAGGATTAGCAATTACGGTTTTGATACTGATTTTATCTCCCAATTTAAATTCGGATTCGACTTGTTTATAATCTAATAGATAAGGACCACAGAAATAATTTCCATTTTCATCTTTTTCAATGATTCCTTGAAAAATTCCTTTTTTAGTGTCTTTTTGCATTTTTTAATAATTTAAAGGACAAAGATACAAAGAATTTAAATTGTTATGGAATTCGATTTAGTAAATAGTGATAGACCCATATCATTAGTCATCACTATGCGATAAAATAAATCTTGCCCCGCCTATACACCCCCTCAGCTGCCAATTTGAGAAACATACTTCCTTAGCGAGCAACAACCGAGATCCATGATGTTTAAATCCAAATAGAAGCCGGAGCTAAAATCGAAATAACAAATAAACACTTCCACAAACAAAAAACGGAGGCTATCTTAAAAGACAGCCTCCGTAATATATATAACAATTCAAAATTCAACTTAAGAACCACACATTTCGCAATCATCAGGCTCGGCAGATTGAGCGTTTAAAATCATCGCTCTATAATCTTCTACGCTGATTGCCTCCACTTCAGCAGCTTTAGCCTGTGGTTTAGGAATACCCACTACAGGAACTTCTACTTTTTTATCGTTATTAAGTGTAAACTTAATCGCATCTACAGCCGATTTGGTTCTCAAATAATACATACCCGTTTTTAATCCCGATTTCCATGCATAGAAATGCATCGAAGTCAATTTGGCATAATTTGCACCTTCCATAAACAGGTTTAACGATTGGGATTGATCGATAAAATAACCTCTTTGTCGAGACATATCTATAATATCTTTCATACTTAACTCCCAAACGGTTTTATATAAATCGCGTATCTCTTGAGGCAAATAATCCAAATGTTGGATTGACCCGTTAGAGCGCATAATCTCTTGTTTTAAATCTTCATTCCACAATCCCAAATCTACTAAATCGTGTAATAAGTGTTTATTAACTACAATAAACTCTCCCGAAAGCACTCTTCGCGTATAAATATTTGAGGTATACGGTTCAAAGGCTTCATTATTTCCTAAGATTTGAGAAGTAGATGCTGTTGGCATTGGCGCTAACAACAAGGAGTTTCTAACACCATGCTCCATCACTTCCTTTCTCAAAGAAGCCCAATCCCAACGACCGCTTAAATCGGCATCTTTCATACCCCAAAGGTTATACTGAAATTCTCCTTGTGAAATAGGCGAGCCTTCAAAAGTAGAATATGGTCCTTCAATTTTCGCCATTTCCATAGAAGCAGTAACCGCAGCAAAATAAATCGTTTCAAAAATCTCTTGATTTAGAGCTTTGGCTTCATCACTTGTAAATGCCATACGCATTAAGATAAAAGCATCTGCCAATCCTTGCACTCCTAGACCGACTGGTCTGTGGCGCATATTTGAATTTTCAGCCTCCTTAACTGGGTAATAGTTTCTATCGATTACTTTATTCAAGTTACGCGTAACTCTTTTAACCACATCGTATAAAGCTTGATGGTTGAATTGGCGGTTTTCAACAAACATCGGTAAAGAAATCGACGCTAAATTACAGACAGCTACTTCATCTTTAGAAGTAAACTCCATGATTTCTGTACACAAGTTTGACGAGCGAATAGTACCTAGATTCTTTTGGTTGGACTTGCGGTTCGCTGCATCCTTATACAACATATAAGGAGTACCCGTTTCCACTTGTGCCTCTAGAATTTTCTCCCACAATTCTCTTGCTTTGATCTTTCTTCTACCCTTGCCTGCCGCTTCGTAAGACATATACAAGGCGTCGAACTCTTCTCCATAAACATCTGCAAGACCCGGACATTCGTTTGGACACATCAAGGTCCACTCCGCATCTTCTTCAACGCGTTTCATAAACAAATCGTTGATCCATAGTGCTAAAAACAAATCACGTGCACGCATCTCTTCTTTACCGTGATTTTTTCTCAAGTCGATAAAGTCGTAAACATCAGCATGCCACGGTTCAATATAAATAGCAAAACTTCCTTTTCTCTTACCTCCTCCTTGATCAACATATCTCGCGGTGTCGTTAAACACACGTAACATCGGTACGATACCATTGGAGGTTCCGTTTGTTCCGCGAATATAAGATCCAGTCGCCCTTACATTGTGAATAGAAAGACCTATTCCACCTGCAGATTGCGAAATTTGAGCAGTTTGCTTTAAAGTATCGTAAATCCCTTCAATACTGTCGTCCTGCATAGTCAATAAGAAACAAGAAGACATTTGCGGTTTTGGAGTACCGGAATTAAATAAGGTTGGTGTAGCATGCGTAAAAAACTTCTTAGACATCAACTCATAGGTTTCTATAACCGAATCGATATCGTCTAAATGTATTCCTACCGAAACACGCATCAACATATGTTGCGGACGTTCGACAATTTTACCGTCAATTTTTAATAAATACGAGCGCTCTAAAGTTTTGAAACCAAAGAAATCGTAATTAAAATCGCGTTGATAAATAATGGTCGAATCCAAACGCTCTGCATTTTTCATAATTACCTCGAATACATCATCGGCAATTAAGGGAGATTCTTGGTTTGTTCTCGGATTGATATATTTATACATATCAACGATGGTTTCCGAGAATGATTTTTTAGTGTTTTTATGCAAGTTGGAAACGGCAATACGCGCCGCTAACAAAGCATAATCTGGATGCGAAACGGTCATGGATGCAGCGGTTTCAGCGGCAAGATTGTCTAACTCAGAAGTAGTCACTCCGTCGTATAAACCCTCAATAACACGCATGGCAACCTTAACTGGATCGACCAATTCATTCAATTCATAACACAATATTCTGATTCGGTCTGTGATTTTATCAAACATAACCGGCTCTCTTCTTCCGTCTCTTTTTACTACAAACATGGGCTTACTTTTTTATGTTTATGACCGAAGTCACTAGCGAATATCTTTTACTGTGGACTAAAAATCAGCGTCGAAGCTAATTTTTCCGTCGTTATCATCTTTACTACTAATCACCCCTGCTTTTTGATATTCAGAAACGCGCTTCTCAAAGAAATTGGTTTTCCCTTGTAAAGAAATCATGTCCATAAAATCAAAAGGATTAGTTACATTATACTCTCTTTCACATCCCAACTCCACCAACAATCTGTCTGCGACAAATTCTAAATACTGTGTCATTAACACGGCATTCATTCCGATTAAACTCGCTGGTAAAGATTCCGTAATAAATTCTCTTTCAATATTTAAAGCATCAACTAAAATCTCTCTAATGCGCTCTTTAGAAACCTTATGTACCAAATGATTGTTGTGCAAATGCACAGCAAAATCACAATGAACCCCCTCGTCACGAGAGATTAACTCGTTAGAAAAAGTTAATCCTGGCATTAAGCCTCTTTTCTTTAACCAAAAAATAGAACAAAATGCCCCTGAAAAGAATATGCCCTCTACTGCAGCAAACGCGATTAAACGCTCTGCAAAAGAATCGGATTCAATCCATTTTAAAGCCCAATCTGCCTTTTTCTTAATCGCTGGAAATATATCTATCGCTCTAAAAAGATGGTCTTTTTCCTCTTCATTTTTCACATAAGTGTCAATCAATAACGAATAGGTTTCGCTATGAATATTCTCCATCATGATTTGAAATCCATAAAAAAACTTCGCTTCTGGATACTGCACTTCATTGACAAAATTCTCGGCCAAATTCTCGTTTACAATTCCGTCCGAAGCAGCAAAAAATGCTAAAATATGCTTGATGAAATAGCGCTCATCATCATTTAATTTATTATTCCAATCGCTAAGATCTTGATGTAGGTCTATTTCCTCTGCGGTCCAAAAACTTGCTTCCATTTTTTTATACCAATCCCATATATCGTGATGCTTGATTGGAAAAATAACGAATCTATTTTTATTCTCAGTTAAAATGGGCTCTTGAAAAGACATACTATATTGATTATGAAGATTAAAAAAAAAACTAATTCGAAGAATCGAACTCTTACAAAGATTGTCATTTTTATTGTCAATAGAAAGTTTAAAATCCTAAAACTTATTCACAAAAAAGGTAAGTTGTTAACAATGTGTAAAAATGAAATTTCATAGAGCTTAAAAAATCAAAACCCTGTAAATCAACTAGTTATATATTTGTTTTTTTAAGTATAAAACAAGTGCAAACCTCTGTAAATACTACTTGCCACAAGGTTTTACAACCGCCAAAACCACTCGGTTATTTAAGCCCAATCAACCAAACTTGACCTCTATGATTTGCGATTAAATACCCTTAATAGTCACCGCACTAAAATGTAGTGTTCACTTAAAAACACCTAATCCTATTTGATATTAAACTTCACAGAGAATACAACTTGTGAAGGACGTAGCTTAAAAGTTGTGACGCTAGTCAGTACATCATTGACCGCGACCTCTTCATAGATTTTGGTGTTTAAAATATTATTCCATTGAAGATTAAAATCCACGCGTTTCGACACCCAATTAAAACGATATCGCAAATCTAAAAACCGATTGACAAATTGCTGTTCAGACAGATGATATTCGTTATAATCCATATTCAGCCCCAGACTGTGATTTGCCACTGGGAAGATATCTGCACTAAACTTGTGTTCAAAATTTTTGTTGCTCACAGCGAGTTCGCCTTCTCGGCGCTGTTGATTTTGATAAGCTAGTTGATAATTCACATCTAACCAACTCCAATAATTATTATTTGCCTTAAAAGTCAAATCATAACTATTTGTAGTAACATCTAATAGTTTTTCATTAATCATAAACTGACTTTTAGACAGATTAAAACCCGCAGTAAAACTCGCATTACTGCCCATATTTGAAAAGAACTTACCAATAGTACCCGATACGCCCTGTCCATTTACGGCATTATCGCGAGCTATTACATTGATTATTTGCTGGCCGTTTTCAGCAATCATTCTCGTGAACAAGACTTCTCTAGCATCGCGAGATATAAGATATTCCATATTACCGAAAATACTATTAATCGGGTTTTTGTACTCCATGCCCAATCGAGCCACTTGATACCTACTCTCCCAGATATCGGAATTGTATGAACTAAAATTGAGCTGACTCATCACAAAATTGGGATAAAGCTGATCCAAGCCCGCAAAGCGATACTGTTGTGACCCACTTATATTTAATTTCCAAAATGCATTATAATCATACTGACCATAGAATGTGGGTTCAATCACCGCTCTATTCAGCTCTTGATTATCTATCAAGGTTTTATTTTTAAATTCAATATGATAATTTTTTAAAGGCAACTGCAAATTCCCAGAAAGGCGCTTTCGCTTGTAGTTTAGTTTCAATCCCGCCTTACTGACTGCACTAAAGTACTGCAAATCGTTTGCGTATTCCGAACCTATCAAATTTCTACCGCTATCACTTGCAGTACCAAAAAGCTGACTGCTGTAATTCCGATCCGTCAGATCAACCCCCGCTAGAGCAGACACCAACAGTTGATTGAGTTGCCAAGAAATCGAGGCTTCGTTTTTGGTAAAAAAAGAGTGGTCGCGCATCACTTGATCCAAGTCTGTATAAGGCTTAAGCAATTGCTCATCAAAATTCAGATTCCGAATTGGCTCTATACTGTAGTCTTGATGATCTTGAGTATAGTGAATCAGCGATTTAAAATTGACAAATTGTTTATCGTTTAAAGGAACCAATGTACTAAAGGTGTTTTGAAGCGAAAAACCAGGTGAATTCAGCGTTTGACTCAACGGATTACCATTGATTGCCAGCGCCCCTCTGTTTTTTGATTTGGCAGACTGAAAAGTAAAAGCCTCTTTGAGATATCCCTTTTTGGAGTTTTTAGTAAAAGCGACTACTGCCTTAATTTGTTCCGAAAAAGCAGCACTTTTATTCTTTCTTGTATACGTATTGTTTAACAGTGTTTTCCCACCTGAGTCCCATTGTCGTATTTCGGTTGATTCTTCACCCTCACGTGTCAATGCATCGTTTAGATAGTAGGCATTGACGCGCATTTCCGTATCCTTACTCACATTGGTCAATATGTTAACAGCTCCCAAATGCGAGGTATTAAACAAATACCTTTTAACTGCCAAACTCGGCAACGCCGTCTCAGCAATACTCAAGCTCTGACCTGTATTGGTTTGATAAAAGAAAGTATCAAAACTGTTGGGCAATGAAAAGTCACTCATGCTATAAGACAAGTCTTCGCCTATATTATTAGATTGTGCATTGACAAACAATTGCAGTTTTTTATGAAATAACATCGGAGATACTTTTGCTTTCCACAATGCCGGATCTGTACCCACACCCAAATCCGCAGAACCGGTTACCGTAATGTCTTTTTTGAGTTTGATGTTGATGCCCGCATTTTCAGAAGCCACCTTTCCCTGCAACAATTTAATGGGCTGATTGTTCTCAATAACCTCCAACTTACTGACAGCAGCATTGGGCAAAGCCTCTGTGATTGAGGTATAAGCCCCACCCATCAAATCTTTACCATCTACTAAAAATTGATTGATTTCTTTTCCTTGATATTTGATGCGCCCCATGGGATCAACTTCAATACCGGGTATTTTCTTTAATACATCTGCCAAAACCCGATCATTTTTTCCGGCAAAAGCATTTAAATCATAGCTGATTGTATCGTTGCGCTGGGTGATTAATGCCGCCTTGATAACAATCTCTTTCAATTGAGTTACCTCCTTAACTGCAATAAAATCAAACCGCTGTGTTTTGTTCTTGATAATCGTTTTCTGAGAGGCATAATTAAAATTACTCATTCGAAGCGCAAACTCCTTTAACTCGCTATCTACTGTGATTTTGAATTCCCCGTTATCGTCGGTCATTTCAAAAGCCAACACGAGGTTATTCTCCGGATTTTCAACGGTGATTGAAGCAAAAACTACCGCCTGATTTTGCTCATCTACAACTCTTCCAGATAATTTCACCTGACTGTAAACCATTCCATTAAGCAGAAAAATACTCACAAAATACAAATATCTCATTCGGGTAAAACGATTTTCATAGGTGCAAAAATCAACCAAACATCTCCTTTTTCCAAGGGATTATTATGGGTTTTCATCCATTCCCAAGCTTTTTGATTGGTTATTTTAAACATTTCAGCAGGTTTCATCATCACATCCCCAATAGATACATCGTGAGACATTCCAACTCCATATCGCGCAAATATTGTTTTTATATCTTTAGACGGGTCTTTTACATGTTCGTTCATCAAGGATAAATATTTGCTTCTTGAAAGCGTCATAACATTGTCTGGTTTTTCTAGCAGACGATCCTTTACTTGTAGCACCTCCATTAATTCGATGCTGTAATCCAAATCTGTACTCACCGCTTTTACAATCAAGCCGGGTAAACCGCCAAATTTATAAGGTCCGTTTGAAATCGGAATTTGAGTTGTGAAAAACACCTGCCATTTTCGACCACCAAAATCTGTCTCAGCCAATTGCGCTTGAAACAATCCTTTATAATCT
This sequence comes from Flavobacterium sp. NKUCC04_CG, assembly GCF_019345525.1. GTDB lineage: Bacteria > Bacteroidota > Bacteroidia > Flavobacteriales > Flavobacteriaceae > Flavobacterium. The sequence goes on from NZ_JAHKRA010000003.1 coordinate 223,491, forward strand.
ATAATAGAGTCTTTAATCTGCCATTTAATCTTTTCCTTCTCTTCGTACTGGTAAGCATTTTCGCCTTTATAGACAAAAAATTCCGTTTTACCCTTATCCTTAAATACGTAATAAGTCAAATATGCCGCTTCTGCACCCTCTTTTACATTCCCACTTTCAACAACCTTCTCTTCGCCTTTCGCACCTACTTTAGTATAATTATAGTAAACGGAATTTTGCCCCACAATATCCAGGGCATTTGATTCTGAAATCAGGGCATTTTTTAGCGAATCTGGCTTATAAGTGGTCTGGTAAATAAAGCGTTGTGTCTGAGCAAATCCCTGACAGACACTCGCTAAACAAAAACCTATAAATATAATTTTTAACATAATTTTTTGTTTAAATGTACAAGCTATGATAATAAAAAACAATGTTTAACAAAGAAATATCAGTCCGCTAGTATTATGCCACCAAATTTCAACCAAACATCATCCCGCTCCACGGGATTATTGTGTTGCTCTTGCCATAACTTTTCCACAATCTCATCCTCCTTAAGCATTTGATTTAGGGTCATTGAAACCCCGTTAACCACTACTGTTGCCACATCGGAATATCCCATGTTTTTATAATACACCCTCCAGTCAGCTATGGGATTTTTAGCCTTAGAACGCATCAATTCCAAATACTTCGTCTTTTTCAATTTAATGGTATTTAGGGGCTTGTCCACGCTAGCTTCTTTGACTTGTTCTTTCGCAATCAACTCAAACATATAATCCCCATCTAGGCTCTCCAACTTAACAATCAATCCGGGTAGTCCACTAAACTTATAAGGCCCATCAAATACAGGTATTTCGGTGTCGAAATAAGCCAGCCATTGCCTTCCGCCGAATTCGGTTTCTGCCAATTGAGCTTTTGAATACCCGTCTAAAGGCAGTTTTCTATCTGTAATTTTCCACTGGATTTGATCCAATTCTCCATATTCATAAGTAGTACTCACGTGATTAACCGCAAAATCTACTCTTCCCTTTGATTTATAGATATACCAATTCAAATCCCAGCCGACAATAGATTTATAAGATGCTAACTCTTGGATATATTTTTCTCTAGAATCTGGGTTTTCTATACTATGGAAAAGCGATTTGCCGTTAGATACATCCAACGCAAAAAGTTGTGCTACCTTGTGTTCCTCAGTTTTATCGGGCTTGTAAGTTCCCAAATACACAAATCGCTGATGCTGAGAAAATCCGCAAAAACAAGTCAACATAAAACACCAAATAAAAAATTCTCTTTTCATTGCTAAATTATTAATCAATTACTAATAAGTATTAAAAATATAAGATATCCATCGACGAGGAACACGTAAACACACAATACCTTACATCTTGCTAAAATATACCATGAGAATCCAATAAAAAAAGAAAATAACACCTACTTAACACTTTTCATCATCAATTGATGTTAAATGTTAAAAAAAAATAATTGATGTAATAATTTGTGAGTCAACGAATACAACAGCCGTATTTTCCCATTTGACCAAAAGATGAGCTTGTAGATTTGACATAAAAAGACCGCCATGCGACGAAAGGGATTGAGCCATACGAGATAAACGCTTTCGATCTGTAAATGCACAACCTAAGAGCAATGACTATAACAGGGCGGATTTAGCCCATGAAGAAACTAAAATTTGCCGATGGAATATAAAAAAAGTCGGAAGATAATTCTTCCGACTTTGACTGCCTCAGTTGAGGACTTTTAAACTATTAAATTAAAGCGCTATAGCTCTAAAGCTTTTTTCACATCGTTACCCATCAATAATTCGGTTGGATTTTCCAAAGCCTCTTTTACAGCCACTAAGAACCCTACAGACTCACGTCCATCGATAATTCTGTGGTCATAAGAAAGCGCAACATACATCATTGGGTGAATTTCAACTTTTCCGTTCACTGCAATCGGACGCTCAATAATATTGTGCATACCTAAAATTCCAGATTGCGGTGGATTGATGATTGGCGTAGACAACATCGAACCAAATACACCTCCATTAGAAATTGTAAATGTTCCGCCAGTCATTTCGTCAACGGTAATTTGTCCGTCACGAGCTCTAATTGCCAAACGTTTGATCTCATTTTCAACACCTCTGAACGACAACAATTCTGCACTGCGCACTACCGGTACCATCAGTCCTTTAGGACCGGATACAGCAACGGAGATATCGCAAAAGTCAAAACTAATTTGCTCTTGTCCATCGATCATGGAGTTAACGTCAGGATACAATTGTAACGCGCGAGTAACTGCCTTGGTAAAAAACGACATATACCCCAAACCAACTCCGTGTTTTGCCTTAAATGCGTCTTTATACTCGTTTCTCAATTGGTTTACCGGTGTTAAGTTTACTTCGTTAAAAGTAGTCAACATAGCCGTTGTGTTTTTAGCATGAACCAAACGCTCTGCTACTTTACGACGCAACATTGACATTTTTTTACGTTCACTACCTCTGGCACCACCTGTTGGTGTTCCCATAGAAGGCACTGCATTAACAGCATCTTCTTTTGTTATACGACCATCTTTACCCGTTCCTTGTAAGGAAGCTGTATCGATGTTTTTTTCGTCTAATATTTTTTTGGCCGCAGGAGATGCTGCACCCAATGCGTAAGTAGTAGCAGCCACAGGCGCTTCTACTTTAACTGGTGCTGCCTTTGGAGCTTCTGCTGACTTAGATTCCTCTGCTGGTTTTGATGCTGCAGCAGCTCCACCTTCTGGTTTAGCAGCGCTAGTATCAATTAAACAAACTACTTGACCTACAGCCACAGCGTCACCTTCTTCTGCCTTAAGGGTAATAATACCACTAGCTTCAGCTGGCAACTCCAAGGTTGCTTTGTCAGAATCAACCTCAGCAATCGCTTGGTCTTTCTCTACGTAATCACCATCTTTTACTAACCAAGTAGCGATTTCAACTTCTGTGATTGACTCCCCTGGCGAAGGAACTTTCATTTCTAAGATACTCATCAGTATATTCTTTTAGATATTGTTATTTATGTAAAAATACGAAATTATTATTATAAGTTTTTATCAAAAACTTTAGCGATTGCATAAGCATAACGTTTTTTAGAACGTGTAGAACTACCCGATGCCGGCGCACTATATGCTTTTGTTGCAGCTAAGCGCAAAGGAACTTCATGGAAATTCATCAACATAAAACTATAGGCTCCCATATTACGTGGCTCTTCTTGCGCCCAAACATAATCGTCTGCATTTGGATATTTAGCAATGATTTCTTTCATACCGTCAATTGGCAATGGAAACAACTGCTCTATTCTAACTAAAGCCACATCATTTCTGCCCAATTTTTCTCTCTCAGCCAATAAATCATAATAAAATTTACCAGTACAGAAAACCAACGACTTCACTTCGGCTGCACTCACTTGCTGATCATCTATAATTTCTTGGAAATGACCTGTTGCAAAATCCTCTATAGAAGATACCGCCAAAGGATGTCTCAACAAACTCTTTGGAGTAAATACGATTAAAGGTTTTCTAAAGTTAGCAATCATTTGTCTTCTCAACAAATGGAAAAAGTTTGCTGGTGTTGTACAATCTGCTACATACATATTGTCTTCTGCACATAACTGCAAATAACGTTCCATACGTGCTGAAGAGTGTTCTGCCCCTTGATTTTCATATCCATGTGGCAACAACATCACCAATCCATTTTGCGTATTCCATTTGGCTTCAGCCGCAGAAATATACTGATCCAACATGATTTGAGCACCGTTGGAGAAATCTCCAAATTGTGCCTCCCAAATAGTCAAGGTCTTTGGATTGGTTAAGGCATATCCGTATTCAAATCCTACTACCGCATATTCAGATAATAAGGAGTTATATATACTAAACAATCCTTTTTTGTCTTTTAACTTATCCAACAAAATGATTGATTCCTCTGTATCTTCTGTTTTTATAACAGCATGACGGTGAGAAAACGTCCCTCTTTCAACATCTTGTCCTGAAATTCTCACTCCAAAACCTTCTGTCAATAAAGAACCATAAGCCAACATTTCTCCCATAGCCCAATCTAATTTATCGGACTCAAAAAACATGGTTTTACGGTCGTTTATCAATTTTTTGATTTTACTGATAAACTTTTTATCACCCGGAAGTTCGGTAACTACCTTAGCGATATCGGTTAAAACCTCTTTAGAAACCGTTGTGTCATAAGTCAACAACATTTTCGCTTCATCTGCCTTTTCATAGCCTTTCCACTCTTCCTCCATAAATGTTTTTATTTCGGCAAATTCGTGTTTTCTAGACTCTTCCAAAGAAGACTCCAAGGCGTCTTTGTATTTTTGCTCGAGTGCAGCAACATAATCGTTATCGATTATCTTGTCTTCCAACAATCTAGCGCTATATATATTTCTTGAATTCGGGTGTTTTGAAATCAATTTATACAACAAAGGTTGTGTAAATTTAGGTTCATCACCTTCGTTATGTCCATACTTTCTATATCCTACCAAGTCGATAAAGATATCGGAACCGAATTCCATACGGTAATCCAATGCAAACAACATGGCTCTTACTGCAGCCTCTGTATCATCTGCATTGACATGCAATACAGGAGCATGAGTTACTTTGGCAACATCAGTAGAATATATAGACGACCTACCATCTGTAAAATTGGTCGTAAATCCAACTTGATTATTTAAAACCAAATGAATAGTACCTCCGGTTTTATATCCTCTAAGCTTAGCCATTTGGATGATTTCGTAAACGATTCCCTGTCCAGCTACTGCTGCATCACCATGTAAGGCGATAGGCAATACTTTAGATGGGCTTTCAGCATACAAACGGTCTTGTTTTGCTCTTGATATCCCTTCGATTACAGCTCCAACCGTTTCCAAATGCGATGGATTTGGAGCTAAATTAAGGTGAATCTCTTTTCCTGATTTGGTTTGTCTCATAGAACTTAAGCCCAAGTGGTATTTTACGTCTCCGTCAAATCCCTCTACGGCATTATAGTCCTTGCCATCGAATTCAGAAAAAATCTCCCCTGCTGGTTTTTTAAAGACATTAGCCAATACATTCAAACGTCCTCTATGTGACATTCCCATAACCAACTCTTCTACTCCACGAGCAGCAGCAGCCTCAATCAACATATCTAAAGCCGGAATTGCAGCCTCTAAACCTTCTAATGAAAAACGCTTCTGTCCTACATATTTGGTATTCAAGAAATTTTCAAAAGAAACCGCTTCAATTAATTTTCCTAGAATTTCCTTTTTAAGATTGGCATCAAAACCAGCATCCGGTGTTTCAAAATGATTTTGAATCCACTGAACTTCTCTCTCGTTAAAAATATATTTAAACTCAATTCCAAGAGTATGACAATACACTTGCTCGAGGTGCTTGATGATTTCAGCAAGGGTTGAAACAGGAAGTTGAACGGATTTAGCCGCTTCAAACTTGATATTTAAATCGGCCGTACTCAATCCAAAATTCTGAATACTCAAATCCGGAGCAACCACATTTCTATCGCGCAAAGGATTTGTTTTGGTCACTAAATGCCCGTAGGTTCTATAGTGATCTATAAGTTTTAAAACTGCGAATTCTTTTTGAAATTGCTCTAACTGTTTGGTGTTACCCGAATCTGCATAAGCATTTGATAACTGTTCTACCGGACCATCGCTATATTCATTTGCAAAATCGAAACCTTGAAAAAAGCTCCTCCAACTGGGCTCAATGCTGTCGGGATTTTGTAAATACTCATCATATAACTCTGCAAAGAATGCCGTATGTGCCGCGTTTAAAAAGGAATACCTGTCCATAATATTGTCTAAAGACCTTTGGTTAAAATAATTTACACAAAAATACAATACTTTGTAATAAATCTCTAATATTTTTGTTACTTTTATCTCACAAATATTTTATAAAACTGAAATGGAAAGAATTAACATTACTTATTTAACACGTTTTTTGCTTATTCCATTTTTTTTCTTCATAAGCAATTCTATAATCGCACAAGATTTAAACAATATTAATAAAAAGAGTGATTTTTTTAAACATGTGAAATTTGGTGGTGCTATAGGTTTGGGTATTAGCAACACTTATACTGATATTTTAGTAGCCCCTAGTGCTATCTATCAATTTAATCCCATGTTTTCTATGGGAGTTGGTTTACAAGGAAGTTATATTAATAATAAAGATTTCTATACCTCTTGGATATACGGCCCTACTTTTGTCGCTTTACTCAATCCAATACCGGAAGTTCAATTTTCAATGGAACTGGAACAATTGCGCGTAAACAATACTTACACCTATATTCATCCCAATTATACAGACGATTTTTGGAATACCGCTCTATTTTTCGGAGCCGGTTACAGTACCCCAAATGCTACCATTGGTGTAAAATATAATGTATTGTATAAAAAGAAAGACAATGTGTACAATACCGGCTTTATGCCCTTTGTTAGAGTTTATTTCTAAAACATATTTTTTGCCATTCTCGTTTGAGAATGATGATTGTCAGTGCCTGCAAATACGCTTCTAAATCAAGTCCTCGAAGTTGTAGTTCCTCCACCACAACTTCAGATATATCTATTCTATAAAAGAGACTGGAAAACTTAGAAACATCTGTTTCCACTAATCGAAGCAGTTGCCTATACAATTCATTCACCATTTCAGCTGCTGTATCCACCTGAACAAACACCTCTAATTGTGTAGCCATTAGAAAATCCTTTTGCAATTGTAGCAACAACTGCTGAAACAACTCGCGATTTTCTACATTTTTTTCTAGATATTGAACAGCCTCTAACATCTTTTTACGATTTAAACTTTACGACTCATTAAATCTTTACTGAACTGACGTAAAACTTCTTTTTTATCTTCTTCTATATCTAACAAATCAAGCATATTCAACGCTTTCTGAGTGTAATTCTCAATCAGACCCTTGGAGTCATCCACAGATCCAGTAGCCAAAAATAACAACTTTACTTTTGCAATTTTTTCTTCTTCATCTGCCCCTTCGGTAGTGTATGCGTGAATCAACTGCTCCTTTTCCACATCAGACGCCCGTTGAACGGCACGCAAATACAAATAGGTTTTTTTATTTTCTAAAATATCTCCACCTATCCGCTTACCAAATGATTCTACATCGCCAAAAGCATCTAGATAATCGTCTTGCAATTGAAAAGCTATACCCAGATTTAATCCAAAATCGTAAATCAACTTCGCATTCTCTTCAGAAGCACGAGCCACTATAGCCCCCATCTTCAAAGCTGCTCCAACTAAAACCGCGGTTTTATACTCAATCATTTTGAGGTAACCCGAAATTTCCACGTCGTGACGATCTTCAAAATTAACATCCCATTGCTGCCCTTCACAAACTTCAATAGCGGTTTTACTAAACAATTTCGCCAATTCCTTAAACACCACTGGTTCATAGTTTTCAAAATACTGATAAGCCAAAATCAACATGGCGTCTCCAGATAAAATACCCGTATTAATATCCCATTTTTTATGAACGGTTTCATGCCCTCTTCGCAAATTAGCCTGATCCATTATATCGTCGTGAATCAAAGAAAAATTATGAAAAAGCTCAATAGCAGTTGCAGCTGCCAATGCTTCTTTGGCAGTAGAACCAAAAATCTCGGCAGCCATTAAGGTTAAAACTGGTCTAATTTGTTTACCCCCTAAAGATAAAATATAAGTGATTGGAGCGTACAATTCTACAGGCTTACCCGTTAGATCAATAGCAGCAATATGTTCTGCAATTTGATTTTTATAACCGATTATGGATTGCATTTTTTATTTTTTTTGTAAAAGTAACCGTTTTTTTTTACTTCGCCTAACATCTTCTAAATGTTAAATTTATTTAAAAACTCCGGAAACTATATTCGTTTCTAAAGTTTCCTACATATATTTGCGCCAAATAAAAAAGCCAATGAAAGAGGAAATTTTAGATAGAGCCATGAATATGTTTTTAAATCTTGGATTTAAGAATGTTACTATGGATGATATCGCTAACGAGATGGGTATATCCAAAAAAACAATTTATCAATATTATACATCAAAGCCGGATTTGATCAAGGCGACTATAGATTACTTCAACGACAAAATCAATGAAAAAATTTGTGCAGTTAGTCAATTAAACTTAAATCCGATAGACGAATTATTTGTTGCTCATAGTAAAATTGACGAAATGTTTCACATCAAAAACTCCTCGCCTTTATTACAACTCATCAAATATTATCCAAAAATAGCTGCCGATATCAAAACGCGTCAATTGGAACGTTTCGAACATCTGATTACCCGAAATTTACAAAAGGGAATCGCCACCGGTCTCTTTAGGGAAAACATCAACATCCACTTCACCTCCCGTTTATTTTTTGGCGGCTGTGTATCCTTGGATGACGAAGAGGTTTTTCCGCGCGAAACCTTCTCTTATGATCGCATACAAAAAATGCATTTAGAATATCATATACGCAGCATTGCAACCCAAAAAGGAATTGAAATATTAGAAACAATCATTGAAAATCACTCCCCAAATGAATAATTATAAACTGACCTTATCCTTCCTATTATTTGGAATTATGGTCCAAGCTCAAGAGCTCAAGCTGACTCTTAAGGAAGCGATTAATTTTGCTTTAGAAAACAAAGCCGACGCGAAAAAGGCCAAGTTAGACATTGAGAACAGCAATTATCAGATTCAAGAAGTCCGCGCCTTAGCACTACCCAACATCAGTGTAGAAGCCGGATTAAATAACAGTCCGTTGTTACAGCAAAGCGCTTTACCGGGCGAGTTTTTTGGACAACCTGGAGAAACGGTATTGGTACCCTTCGGTCAAAAATGGAACAGTAGTGCTTCAGCCACTTTGACACAAACCATTTTTAATCAATCGGTTTTCACCGGTTTAAAGGCAGCCAAAACAACTCGGGAATTCTACATTATCAATAGAGAATTGACCGAAGAACAGTTGATTGAAAAAGTGGCCAACAGCTACTACCAAATCTACCAGTCCAAAGAGATGTTGAAGACCATTACGAGCAATCTAAACAGCACAGAACGCATCAAGGGCATTATCGAAGGTCTTTACAATAACGGATTGGCAACTAAAATTGACCTGGACCGAACCAAAGTAAGCCTAAGCAATATCAAATCAAAGAGACAACAGAGCATCAATGCAATTCAACTGCAAGAAAACTCTTTAAAATTTCTGATTGGAATGGACTTAAACACTTCCATTACTTTCCCTGAGAATACTTTTGAAATCACTGGTGATGCCTTGTCAAACGAGATTAATATCGATGAGAGAACCGAACTACAGTTACTTAGAAAGCAAGAGGAATTATTGACTTATAAGAAAAAATCCATCGTTGCCGAATATTATCCGTCGTTAGCCTTGTTTGGTAATTTTGCTTATCAAGGTTTAGGCAATGAGCTTCCTTGGTTTAAAAAACCGAGCGATGGGGTATTCTGGACTAGCTATGCGACTGTTGGGCTTACCTTAAAAGTTCCGATTTTCAGTGGTTTTGCTACCCGTTCAAAAGTACGTCAGGCAGAAATCGATCTTAAGAAAACCGCATTGGATATTGCAGATACACGCGAAGCCATGGATTTGTCACATAAAAATGCTGTAACACAGATTCAAAACTCTTTGATCACGATCAGCTCACAGAAAGAGAACGTCGATTTAGCTAAGGATGTGCAAGAAAACATACATAACAATTATAAAAATGGTTTGGCGACACTGACGGATTTACTCGATGCAGAAAATGCGTTTACCGAGGCTGAAAACAACTATACCAATGCCTTATTAGAATACAAGTTAGCAGAAATCGAATTAATCAAAGCTCAAGGAGCATTAAAATCTTTAACCAAATAATTAAGCCTCCCAAATGAAAAATAAAATAATTACAGGAATAGTATTGATCGCAGTTTTAGCGGGGATTGTTTTTATGTTAAACAAAAACAAAGCTCAAAACGAAGCGGAAACCGCCATAGTTGCAGAAAAAAATGCATCCGTTGCCGTACGAGTTGAAAGCGTAAAAAGCGAAATAGTCAATGCCGAATATATCGCTAATGGAAATTTTATACCCGAACAAGAGTTAACCCTTTCAGCAGAAACTCCAGGTCGCGTTGTAAAAGTATTGGTACAAGAAGGATCCGTTGTAAAAGCAGGACAAACTCTAGCTGTTATCAATGGAGATCAACTGAATGTCAACGTACAAAATGCACAAGCCACTTACGCTACAGCACAAGCCGATGCAGCTCGTTTTGAAAGTGCTTATAAAACTGGTGGGGTAACCAAACAGCAATTGGATCAAATCAAACTTCAATTGGAAAATGCCAAAGCCAATTTAAGATCGGCACAAATCACTGCAGGAGATGCGAATATCAAAGCTTCTATTAGTGGTATCATCAATAAAAAACACATAGAACCGGGAACTTTCGTATCACCGGGAACGCCGTTGTTTGAGTTGGTTAATGTCAGCAAATTAAAACTCAAGGTAAACGTTGATGAAAACCACGTTGCCGTTTTAAAAATAGGTGATGTCATCAAGGTAAAAGCCAGCGTTTTTCCAGACAAACAATTTGAAGGTAAAATTACCTTCATCGCACCAAAGGCAGATGCGTCTTTAAACTTTCCTGTGGAAATGGTAATTCAAAACAATGCGAATAACGAATTAAAAGCCGGTATGTATGGTTCGGCCATATTCAATCCAAATGCCGACAGAACAACACCCGTACTTACCGTATCGAGAAATGCCTTTGTAGGCAGTGTTAGTTCCAACGAAATTTTCGTAGTACAAGACAGCACAGCTCAATTGAGAAAAGTAATTTCAGGAAGAAACTTTGGTGACAAAGTAGAAATCCTAGAAGGCTTAAAAGCTGGTGAAACCGTTATAATCAGTGGACAAATCAACCTGATTGACAAGACTCCAGTAAACATCATTAAATAAGATCCAACAGCTGACAAAATGAAAATATCCGAAATATCCATAAAACGCCCGAGTATCATTATTGTACTCTTTATCATCTTGATACTGGGCGGTATATTTAGTTACAAAAACCTGAGCTACGAATTGGTTCCTAAATTCGAAGTAAACGTCGTAACTATTTCAACAGTCTATCCGGGAGCTTCGCCTTCCGAGATCGAAAATACGGTAACCAAAAAAATCGAAGATGCGGTATCTTCTTTGGAAAATGTAAAAAAGATTGAGGCAAAATCATACGAAAGTTTATCTGTTGTGATTATTACTTTAATCCCCGAAGCAGATGTGGATTACTCTTTAAACGACGCTCAAAGAAAGATCAATGCTATCTTAAAAGATTTACCAGACGATGTAGATCCTCCATCATTAAATAAGTTCTCTTTAAGTGATTTACCTGTAATGACCCTAGGTGTTACCAGTAATCTTGATGAAAAGGAATTATATGATTTATTAGATAAAAAAATCCAACCGATTTTCTCTAGAATAAACGGTGTTGCTCAGGTCAATCTAATCGGTGGACAAGAACGTGAAATTCAGGTAAGTCTCGATCCTAAAAAAATCGAAGGTTACGGACTAAGCGTTCCGGCGATTCAACAAATCATTTTGGCTTCTAACTTGGATTTCCCAACGGGGAACGTCAAAACTAGAGACAAGCAAACCTTGATTCGTCTATCGGGTAAATACAAAAATGTTGAAGAATTAAGAAACTTAGTCATCAGCTCTCAAAACGGCATTCAGGTTCGCTTGGCCGATGTAGCCGATGTACAAGACGGTCAGAAAGAAGTTGAAAAGATTGCGCGTTTAAATCAAAAGAACACCATTTTACTTCAGGTAATCAAACAATCCGATGCCAATGCAGTATCGGTAAGTCAATTGGTTAAAAACACTATTGAAACCGTACAAAACGATTATAAAGATCAAAAAATCGAAGTGACCATTGCCAACGATTCGAGTGACTTTACTTTAGAAGCGGCAAACTCGGTGATGTTTGACTTGTTCTTGGCTATTGTTTTGGTCGCTTTTGTAATGTTATTTTTCTTACACAGTTTACGAAATGCAGTGATTGTGATGATCGCTATTCCGCTTTCTTTGATCGCTACTTTTATCGGTATTTACCTGATGGGATATACCTTAAACTTAATGAGTTTATTGGGACTTTCATTGGTAGTAGGTATTTTGGTCGATGATGCGATTGTGGTTATCGAAAACATTCACCGCCATATGGAGATGGGAAAAAACAAAGTTCGTGCAGCCTATGATGGAGCTTCGGAAATTGGATTTACCGTAACGGCTATTACTTTGGTAATCGTAGTTGTATTCTTACCAATCGCGATGAGTACTGGTTTGGTTGCCAACATCATCACACAATTTTGTGTGACGGTTATTATCGCTACCCTATTGTCTTTATTAGTATCCTTTACCATAGTGCCTTGGTTGTTTTCAAGATTTGGTAAAATCGAACACATCAATTCACACAGTTTTATCGGTAAAGTATTAAACGGTTTTGAGCGTGGTCTGGAAAAATTCACTCATTTTATTTCCAACCTTTTGGTTTGGGGACTCAAGAGCCGAATCAATAAAATTACGACCTTAGTAATCGTTATTTTCATGTTTGTAGCTTCTGTGTCGCTATTACCTTTAGGATTTGTTGGAGATGAATTTTTCCCTAAGACCGATAAAGGAGAGTTTTTGGTACAAATCGAAATGGAAAAAGACGCCTCTGTAGAAAACACCAACTTTATGACTCAAAAAGCCGAAGACTTTTTGCGTACTAAAAAAGAGGTGGTTACGATGATTACTACAGTAGGTCAAACTAGTGAGGGTATGGGAGGTACACAGGCTACCAAATACAAATCGGAAATTTCTGTAATTCTTACTGACAAATCGGAACGTAGTGAAAGTTCCTTTATCTATGCGGCGCGCTTAAAAAGAGAGTTGGAAAGAGAATTGGTTGGAGCCAAAGTAAAAACCGTTCCGGTAGGACTAATGGGGGCAGAAGATGCGCCATTGGCTTTAACGGTAACTGGAGCCAATATGGAAGATGCTATGGAATTTGCTTTACAAGCGACAGACCAATTGAGAAAAATTCCAGGATCCTCAGATATCAAGTTGACGTCTGAAGATGGAAATCCAGAGATTAACGTATTGGTTGATCGTGATAAAATGGCGGCATTGGGATTAAACCTACAAACCGTAGGTATGACGATGCAAACCGCTTTTAGTGGAAACACCGACGGTAAATTTAGAGCTGGAGAATATGAGTACGATATCAACATCCGTTTTCAAGAGTTCTCTAGAACGAATATCGACGATGTAAAAGCGATCAAATTCACCAACGCCGCTGGTCAGAATATCAAATTAGAACAGTTTGCCGATGTCACTTATGGATCAGGACCAACCTTATTGGAACGTTTGGACAAAAGTCCTTCCGTAACCATTCAGGCGCAAACCATTGGCCGTCCGACGGGTACCATTGCCGCAGATTGGGAAAAACAATTTTCGCAGTTAGAGAAAAAAGCTGGTGTTGGTTATAAATGGGGTGGAGAAATGGAAAACCAATCTGAAGGATTTGGTACTTTGGGAATTGCCTTACTTGCGGCTATTATCTTGGTTTACTTAGTAATGGTTGCCCTATACGACAGTTTTGCAACACCGTTTATCGTAATCTTTTCGGTACCGCTTTCGTTTATTGGAGCTATTCTAGCGATGGGTTTAACCAATACCTCCTTAAATATATTTACCATACTTGGTATTATCATGTTGATTGGTTTGGTGTGTAAGAATGCCATTCTATTGGTCGATTTTGCCAATCACCGTAAGGAAGCGGGAGATAATACTCACGATGCCTTAGTAGCGGCGAATCACGCTCGTTTACGTCCAATTTTGATGACTACCATTGCGATGGTTATCGGTATGATTCCGATTGCTTTAGCCAAAGGTGCGGGTGCTGAGATGAACAACGGATTGGCTATTGTAATTATCGGTGGTTTATTGTCGTCTCTTTTCCTTACGTTGGTGATTGTTCCGGTGATTTACTCTATTTTCGACAGTATTGCTCGCCGTATGGGTAAACACGAAAAAGTAAAATACGACGAATTGATGACGGCAGATTATGTGCCTGATGAAACCTTTGTAGATGAATTTGCTGCTAAGAAATAATAAAGAACTATAGTTAATTGTTATTGTCCGAAAACGGGCAACTCTAATAGGGTTGCCCGTTTTTTATTGGATAAAATCGGTTTAACTGCTTCGTTTTTGTTGTAGTTTACGGATAAAAACCGAGGGGCGTTCTCCTTTAAACTGGTAGAAAGCATCTGAAAAATTTTGTGCTGTTTTAAATCCGCATTCTTGTGCTAGTCCTTCGATGCTGAATTTTAAAAGATTTTGTTCTTTCAACATACGCTCATAAATAAAATCGATTCGCAATTCATTGATATAAGTTGCGAATTTTTTTCCTTGATGCTTGTTCACAATATGAGACAGATAAGCAGTATTGGTTTCTAATTTGATTGCCAAGCTACTCAAAGTAAGCAAGGGGTCTAAAAATCCCTGCTCCCGTTCAAATTTTTCCAGTTGTAACAATATAGTCGATATGATGTCTGCCCTAATCTCATAGGTCGACTCTCTTAAATCTACCGTTTTACCCGGTACGGAAATTACTGTACTTTTTGATTTTGCATCACCTCTATTTAATAGGGAAGTTTTTTGTTTTTCACTTCTTTTTTTATAACTCCATCCTATATAAAGCAGTCCGAAAATCAAGGAAATAGTTACAAACCCAACAAGACGGCACTGTTGCTTTATAGAATCAATCGTCGCTATGAGGTGATCCCGCTCTGCAATTAGTTCCTGTTTCTCGCAAGCCTTTATTTGCCCATCGTTTAATGTTTTATAGTTAGCATTCCAAATATGATTGAGATACGACAGCCGTTTCAAAGAAGAAAGCAGCGGCTCTAAAAGGCTCTCTCCTATATGGTTTTTAGTGGTTTTTTCGCAAGTGAACTGCAACTTTGACTTGATTGACACTGCAGTTAAAAGAAAACGGTTAATCTCCGAATTTTGCCCATATAACCCAAAATAATTTACAACAATTGCTTGCTGTTTCACCTGTATATCTCCGGGCTTAGCTATATAAGCGTGCGCCTGTTTAGCGCCTTGCTTCCCGAGCAGCTTAAAATCATCAAAACCGATAGAAAAAAAACTTTGGTACGGTATAATTCTACTGCCAACCCATTCACATTGTTGTAAATATACCGCGGCGAGTGGCAAAAAAAAGTAACAAAAAACAGAAACAACCTTAGTATTCATCAAAAGCAAAACCAATAATTAAAATACAATTTTAATAAATATAACACTATAAAACTAAAGTTAAAGCGATAAATATATCAAAAAAGCTTAAAAACCAAATGTTATTTATAAATAACATCTAGTGTATTTTGCCTAATAAACTCCTTTTTTTTAGTTTCACTGAAATCAATCGATAGATAAAATGATTTACCTGCAGGTAGAAGGGTCCAAGAAAGAGAGTTTATGACCTTAAAGGGTACTCCAACGTTTTTTAATCAAAAAATTTAAAATTATGAAAAAATTATTTTCAACACTTTTCGTAACACTCGCATTTGTACTTAGTTCCTTAAGTGTAAATGCGGAAACAAAAGCCATTTCTTCTATGCAAGAAATGCCAAATGCGTTAGAAGCAATAGAAAACGATGAACCAATCATTATTATCATCATTATTATTATTGTTGAAAACTAAGATGCTGGTACAGCAAATTAAAATCTTGCTGCTGATATATATCAGACATCTAAATAACTATTAATCAGCCTCCGGAATTTCAAAAATTTCGGAGGCTAAAAAAACAAATACTATGAAAAATATCCTCCTGATGATTATTTTACTTTTATCCTTTTCACTAAATGCACAAACACTAGAGGTGATCTATAGAGAAACCCATAAGCTAGACAAGTATAAAGACGATGCTTATGCTGACTTAATTCAAAAAAAGCTCCGAGCTATGGACTCCGAGATGAAACTATCAATACAGGCCACTGAAAGTCTATATAGCTTAACCACAGCCACAGACAACTCTAAAACCAACAGCGTTTATAAAAATTTCGCGACCAGATTGATGATTTCACAAGAAAGTATACTTGAACGTAACTTCCTCATTGAGGACGCCATAGGAAAACCCAAATGGATTCTTTCAAGCGAAGAAAAAGAAATCTGTGGTATAAAATGCAGCAAAGCAGAAAATCAACGCGGTGAAATTGCCTGGTTTTCAAAGGATATTCCCATAGGTGATGGCCCTTATATCTATTATGGTTTACCGGGTTTGATATTAGAAATAGAGAATGATGTTAAAACCATAACAGCTGAAAAGATTATAACCGCAGTCCAGGAAGACCACAAAATCAAAGCCCCATCAGGAAGTAAAAAAGTTAGCCGGGAAGAATTTACTAAAATCCAAAAACAAAAACTCAGCGAAATGGGTGCTGACGGAAACAGTGGTGGTGTTAGAATCATAAAAATGTAGTCTATGATTCGACTCCTTCCCTTGTTTCTATTGACGTTCTTTTCTACTATGACGCAAGCACAATTTCACCTTAGTGGCATCGTTACCGATGAAAAAAAAAAACCTTTGGCTTTTGCTACAGTTACCCTATTGCAACAAAAAGATTCGACTATGATTGCCTATGACTCAACAAATGAAAAAGGGGAGTATCATCTAAATACAAAAAGTGCAGAAAAAGTTATACTTCAGGTAAATTATATCGGGTATCAAACGGCATCTCACAATCTTGATTTAGAAACGGACAACAAGGTAATCATTCCTGTAATTTTAAAAGAAGGTGGCAACATACTTGACGAAATTCTAATTAAAGCCCGAGATACAGGTATTACATTTTCAAAAGACACCATCAAATACCATGTAAAAAAATTTATTGATGGCACAGAATCCAATTTAGGGGATGTATTGGACAAACTACCCGGAATAGAAGTAGATGACAAAGGCAGTGTAAAATCCGGTGGAAAGCAGGTTGAAAAAATCTTGCTTAACGGCCAAAATTATTATGGAGGCAACGCACAAATCGCCACTCAAAATATTCCTGCAGAAGCTGTTGAAAATGTAGAAGTTCTGAACAACTACAGTGAATACTCCCTACTAAAAGGGTTTCAATCTAGAGAGCAAACCGTTATTAATGTCAATCTAGATAAAAAATGGAGCGACAAATTATCCGGCGAAATGGCTTTAGAAGGAGGTTTTAACGAGGTGTATAATACCAAATTAAATCTAATGTCGATGCAATCCAAATTTATGATTTCCCTAATAAGTTCCCAAAACAATTTAGGTAATCCCGTATTTAGCATCGAAGAATATTTTAAATTACAAGGAGGGGTCGCCTCGGTAATGTCTTCTACCAATAATATAATTAGTTTAACCGATGATGAAAGGCAATTGCTACAACCCAATAGAAATGCCCTTAAAAGAGCTAACGGACTTAGTGCACTAAGCCTAAACTACCAACCTAAAAATTACTTTAAAATCAACACCTATTTACTGTATAACAACGACAAAAATCAAACCTTAAATTCCAACGAATACTTATTTCCAAATCAGCTAAGCACAGCAGAAGAAGCTAGTAGAAGGACCAAAAACGATTTATTTAGTGCTTTTTTAAAGATAAACTACGACAAAATTAAAAACACCTCACTTGTTTATAACGGTACTATATCCAACATCTATTACAATCAAGAAAACAACATAGGACTTACCCACTTCTCTAGTTTGGATAACTTCTATGAACACACTCGAAGAAGACCTATAAAAACCAAAAACATCGTATCAGCCATTACGAAAATAGATGAAAATGTATTCATCTCTGAATTCAATTTTGATTACCAAAACACACTGAATGATTATGACTTACATTACGATTCCCTCTACATCAAACCATTTCCCACAACCCTAGGAGACATCAATCATTTAAGACAAAGTACCGATCGAAAAGCAATCAATACTGGCTTGGCATTCACATTTCTATATCATTTAAACGATAAAAATTTTGTTGATGCTAAAATATATAACCGATTTAGTCATAACGTTTTCAACGCTGCTTTAGAACAAACACCTTTAGCACCAAAACTAATAAACGACAATTACTTACACAGTAATACCTACGGAGTTAATCTAAGCTGGAACAAAAACAAAGGATTTTTCCGATTCAAAGGAGGTGCTTCTTTTGATTATTTCCATTTTCGAGGAGGTAGAGAATCGTCATTAAAAAAAGTATTTATAGTCAATCCAACAACAAAACTTACGCTCTTATTTAATGAACGTCATAGCCTTAGTCTAGATTACAAACAAAGTATTGAAACCACCAGTCCCAGTTTATTTGTAGATAATCCCATTGTAGAAAACTTCAGAACTATAAATAGCCCTAATTTATTCGATCGGACTTACAATATCCAAAGGGAATTGAAAATGAGCTACTTTTTCTTTGAAAGTTTTTCGAATATATCGGTTGTAGCTGTCGGTATGTATAACAACTACAAACATCAAAACACAAGAAACATCTTTCGAGACCAGCTTACAACCTCTTATGAGCTTATGGAATCACCTCAAACAGAGCGCTTATTGTTTAATACGTCACTAACCAAAGGTCTTAATTTCATACCCTGGGATGTAGAATTTAGAGGTAATTATACGAAATTAAACTTCTACAACTATTTAAATAATCGACAAAACGAACAAATAACGGAACAGTCAACTACAAGACTACTGTTGAAAACTAAATACAAAACAAAAATAAATACCGAATTATTCTATAATCTAACCTATAATAAAAGTCAGTCTGGAATAAATAAGCCTTTCTACCAAAGCACTAAAAGTATAGGAACCAAACTCATTTATAGCATAAATAAAAATATCTTGTTGGACTTAAACTATGAATATAAATCCAATCTATTATCGCTTTACGACGACAAAAACACCTTTAATATTGTTTCAGCGAAATTATCGTATAAGATCAACAAGCACTTTGAATTATCCCTAATTGGCGACAATCTACTAAATATGAAAAATCTAAATTGGTCATCAATCAGTTATCGAGAAGATTATATCATTAAAAACAACTTCGCGCAAATTCCAGGTTATGCCCTTTTGGGAATTAAATATAAGCTTTAGGTCTTTATTAGTAACAGCACCTAGATCCAAAGACCAAATAGCGCTACTTCTTAATTCAACTAAAAAGTATCCCCAGCTCCTCCTCCACTAAATCCTCCTCCTCCGAATTTCATCGGAGCTTCTTGAGTTGCTTCGGGTTTTAATCCCAATTGTGCCGCAACAATTAAGGCTTCTGCATCCATAAAAGAGCTATCGTCATTTAATAAATCGGGTTCAAAGGTCAATCCTGTTGTTTTGTATTTTAATCGTTTTATCAGGCCCAGACTGAGTCCAAAAAGAACAGCTCCCCCTAGGGTTAGCCACCAGTCCGTAGTTAAAAAATTACTAAAGCACATCAGTGTATAAAAAGAAAAAAACAGGCAAAGTCCTCCTATCCACAACCATCCTTTATCCTTTGTTTTTACAGCGTAAAAAAGATAGATTATCGGCACCAGAAAACTAAAAAACCAATAGAAATAGTCTAAAAAACCCATATATACCTCAGCAATATCCCAGTCAAAACTATAGAAATGATAAGAAAAATAGCTCAATGCCAACAGATTACCTGATAGGTAAAACAATACATAACTGTAATAGATAACCAGTTGAATGATGTGGGTGTAAATTGGATTCGCAAATCGTTTTCTTAACAGCGTAAACCCAAGTCCTAATAAGGCGGCAAACAACATTATAATAAAGGGTGTTATGCCTATGTTTTTTTCCACGAACCAGTAGCCTACGACAGCAGTGAGGGCAATACAAGCGCCCAAAGCAGACAATAGGTTTAGATATCGAATAGCACAAAAAGCCATCACCGCCCCGAATCCCAAAATAAAAAGCCAATCTAACCAGTTTTGTGACAGATCCATCTCGTCCAAAAGAATGTATAGACATACAGCCAAAGCCAACTGCCCACTAAGCAAAAACGCATCGTCCAAACCGTATCCAAAATAATTCTTAGTCTGAATCATCCATTCCAGTCCTCCTATACAAATTAAGCTGAATAAAAAAGCCATCCAGCCCACACCATGCATCGACATCATCGAATAAGAAAAAAGGGTGAGTACGCCTGCAATAGAAGCACACAATACCAATCCAACCAAAAACAATCCGATTCGAATTAAAAAACTCTTTTGAGTTTTGAGTACCGGCAATTGGCTTTCAATAATCCGAAACTGATCGGTATTAATAAAACCTCCTGCTCTTAAATTTTGAGCTTCTTCCAATAAAAATGTCTGCTCTAACAGCGTTTTATTATATGCGTTCATCAGCTATTTTTTTATTAAAATTCTTAATCAATCTGACAAATAAAACAATTAAACCTATAATATAAAATGGTGAAATCATCAGCAAACTTTCAAAACTGTCCATAAAAATATCCGATGATTCGATAACTCGAACGGTAAAAACAGTAAAACCAATATAGGCATATAAAACAGTGAATACCAACAAAGTAATCGACGCATTTTTATAAGATTCCCTATAAAAATAATAAGAGGAAGCGATGAGAGGAATTATATACCAAAGTCCCTGTTCTTTAAACAAATTACTCAATAAAGCCAAACTGATAAGATGTAAGGCAAAAGTCAAATACACAAAATTAAAGTGTCTTTTTAAATCCACTTTAGAGGCATATAAAGTCCAAAAAACCAAAAGAATTCCCAACAATATTGCGGAGTAACTCAGGCTAGTATTGTCGTAAAAATCATTGTGTATTAGGGCTTGCGGCGATATAGTTAACCCCACATAGGCTGCCAATCCGGTTATACCAATAGTCAACGCACTTTTATTATCAAAATAATAAGCCGTTGCAATACTGAGAAAGGTAGGTAGCAAAGTAGCCAATCCGTAATGCGTTCCAAAAGTATGGTACTGGAATTGTAGGTAACCTATAAAAATGCACAGCAGGGAAATTCCTGCCAACACCACATAATCGTAAACTGAATTTTCAAAAACCGTTTCAGTACGCTTAAAACCAGAGCTGTTTTTAAAAGCAAAATAAAAACAAACCGCCGTGATAATCAGCAATAAAGCCAAAACCGACATATGCCCTATAGTGTCGATATTTTGATAGATCAGCATACCGAAGCCCGCAGTAAAAAGCAAAACAGCAACGTAAAGCAAGGTCTTCAACTCATTTCTAACCGAAAAGATGTTTTGTTTGCGATAGGCTTCAATCCGATCAAATTGAGTAGCCGTAAGCAATTGTTTATCCAACAACTTTTTAGTGTAGGCGTTTTGATGGTTCTTCATAGTGATTGTAAATATAAATCAAATGTAACCTTTTATTCCCAAAGCCTAGATAACAGCTAATTTTTGTAGCTTCTCCTATACAAACACCCCCTTCTTAACTAATATAGTAAAAATAACACTATTCTCATAGCTTTTTCTAAAAAAAGGCCCAATCGATAGCTCAACTGGACCTTTTTTATATTCTTTATTAACTTATAATACACGCATATGGCGCCTGATTCATCTATTCATCATAAACATTGGAATAGGTGTTACCAGGTACGTCAAAAAATTTGGCGTCCACATAGCGATAATGCTTGTCTAAAGCAGCTATTTTGCTTATCTCCTCAGCAGTCAGTACACAATTAATGCTTTCCAAATTCTGTTTTAATCGGGCTGCATTAGTTGATTTGGGAATCACGGCTGTACCTCTTTGAACCTGCCAAGCAATTAAAACTTGAGCTGTAGTACATCCTTTATTTTTCGCTATTTCTGTAATGACCTCATTATTTAATAAACTGGGTTCATCGGCCTTTTTTAAACCAGCTGCCCGGTCACCCGATCCCAAAGGAGAATAACCCGTTAACAATATCTTGTTTTCTTTGGCAAATTGTAAAAGCTCATTTTGCTGTAAGAATGGATGCAATTCGACCTGATTAACTTCGGGTTTTATCGTTGCTTTGCTTAACAAGTCCTTTAATTTTTTTATACTGAAATTGGAAACTCCAATGTGTTTTACAAGTCCAAGTTGTACTGCTTCTTCCATTTTCTTCCAAGTTTCAATTATGGGAACCTCTTCTAAGGAAAGAAAGTCTGCTGCGGACTGCGGTTGCACACCATGCTTAAAAGCCACAGGCCAATGAATCAAATACAAGTCTAAATAATCCAACTGCAAATCGCTAAGCGTCTTTTTTAAAGCATCGAGAACATAAGCCGATTGATGCGAATCGTTCCATAATTTGCTGGTAATCCACAATTCCTCTCTTTTTACGACTCCCTCATCGAACAAGTCCGATAATGCCTGACCTATCTCAGCTTCATTTCCATAAACTGCCGCACAATCAATATGTCTATAGCCATTACTAATTGCCGTTTTAACGGCTTGTCCTACTTCACCCGGATTGGATTTCCACGTTCCCAACCCAATAGCAGGCATCAAATCACCATTATTAAATTTTAATTGCTTCATTTTCTATATTAGGTTTTAAAAAAACATTCGTACTAATTTACGTAATAACTAGAAACGATCGTTATCATTTAAATGATCCTTAACAATTAGTATACTTATATGTTTAGCTAAACGAATAAAAAGCGCGACATAAGGTAAAATAAAACTGATCTTAAACCTTAGACTACTAAATACTTATTTAAAAAACACTATTATAAATGACACTTAAACTGTTCATTAGCACAAAATTATTGTTCGATACCGAACAGCTAATCATTAAAACAAAACACAATCATTTGAAAATTAAACGCTTATAAAACATTGAATTCATGGCATAGAAATTTCATTTACATAGACAAACCTAATATTTGTGTTTATGAAATGCTTTATTTTACTTTTTAATTTGATTATAATTAGCGGTTCAACAGTGCTCAATGCACAAAATCAAGTATATGGTAAACTTCAAGATTCACAACAGCAACCCATAGATTTTGGAGAAGTTCGCCTCACACTTAAAGGATCTGAAGACCCCATTCAGACGTATTCCGATACTTTAGGTTATTTCGTTTTTAATCAGCTGCCTACTGGACTATACACTTTTCAAGTATTACATTGGGGCAATCTAGAACACGAACAGGAACTTTATATAGATACGAATATGGATTTAGGTCTTTTTAGCCTCAATAGCAGTTCTCAACTTTCGGAGATTGTAATCGAAGGCAAGAAAAAGGTTTTTGAAACCAAAATCGACCGTACTGTTTTTAACGTAGAGAACTCTATCATAGCGTCTGGAGGCGATGCCCTAGAAGCTATCAAAGCAACACCGGGCATTATAGTAACCAACGACGACATTAAAATTATAGGTAAAACCAGTATATCGGTAATGATTGACGACAAAATCGTTCAACTCAGCGGGGAAGACCTAAACAATTATCTAAAAACCCTATCAGCCGACAACATCCAAAAAATCGAAGTAATAACTACTCCTCCGGCAAAGTATGATGCACAAGGAAATAGCGGTTTACTAAATATTGTACTCAAAACAAAAAGAGAAAATGCATGGAATAATTCGGTTCGATTAAATTACTTTCAAGCCACCGATGCATACTATAAATTTGGTGATACCTTTACTTACGCCAAAGATAAATTTAGCGCACAAGCCAGCATCGATTTGACTAAGGGAAAGACGCGCGGAATTGAGCGTTTAAACAATTATTTTGCAGACGAAACCTGGGTAGCAGAAGATTTAGCTAAAAATGAAATGGATAACCTATCGGCAAAAATAGCTATGGATTACCAGATCAGCCCAAAATCGCGATTAGGGGCACAATATATGCACGGTATTTACAAAAACACTTCCATTGAAGATATTACAAACACCAATTTGTACGATGCGAATCAACAGCCGTTTTCGCATATTTTGACCACAGGTGGCGCCGATCGAAAAGACTTGTTTGACAACCTCAACTTCAACTATGAATACAAGATGGATACCCTCGGCAAAAAGCTAACTACCAACCTTGATTATTTTGACAGTAATAAAAACAATTACCGTCCGTTTGAAAGCGAGCAAATATTTTTTCCAAATACCACTCCCTCTTCCTCGATGAAGGCCACGAGTAGCAGCAAAATGGATATTAAAATATACAGCGCTAAAGTAGATTTTGAGCATCCAACCAAATTCGCAAAACTAGAATATGGGGCCAAAGCAAACTTTATCACTAATGCATCGGACTCCAGATACTATGACCGCATTACGGGTACAACGGTAGAAGACATTACTAAAAGCGATCAATTTAACTATAAAGAAAACACCCAATCGCTTTATGTGAGCGGTTCAAAGGAATGGAATTCCAAATGGACCTCACAATTCGGCCTACGTATGGAAGCCACCCAAACACAAGGAAATTCCATCGCTATGAATAGAACGGACAAACGCGATTTTATCGATTTTTTTCCAACGGCCTATTTGCAATACAAACCCAATGATGACCATGCTATTAACATCAACTACAGCAAACGGATTAACCGTCAGTCGTTTTGGGAACTCAATCCGTTTAGATGGTATGTAGATGCGTACAGCTATTCGGAAGGAAATCCATTTTTAAAACCATATAACACGCATAATGCAGAATTGTCTTATAGCTATAAAACCAATTGGGTAACTAAAATAGCCTTCTCTAAAACTTTGAATGGGTCAACACAAATTCAAAATATTGATGAGGAAACGAAACTTCGAACCTTTACACGCGAAAATTTTTATGATTTAGAGGCCTACAGCATCAGTCAAACCTATACTTTTTCCAAATATAATTGGTGGCAAAGCGTTAATGTATTGACTGCTATGTATGCCAAAACATCTAATATAGATCCTTCTAAATCCATGCATAATATGCTCAACGACTCTGGTTTTTATTTTTCTACCAACAATTCATTTAAAATCAATACGAATTTATCCATGGAGTTAAACGGTTATTTTAGTTCTAAAACCAGTTATCTGGTTTATCAAATTGACCCACAAGCCGATGTGAGTTTTGGTGCTAGTTATAAAATGATGGATGGGAATTTACGTTGGAATTTGAATGTAAGTGATATTTTTAAAACCAGCGAATCAAAATTATACACTTCAACAACAACTACCAAAACCATGATTAACAACAGAAATCAAACTCGGGAACTTCGAATTGGTGTTACCTATAACTTTGGAAATAAAAACATCAAAAGCAAAAATACTACTACCGGTAATGAAGAGGAACGCAACAGGAGTTAATCTTTTAGTGTTTCCAAACTCATAATTACGCAGCCTATTATACCTGAACCTCAAATTAAAAACCTTATTTTTTTATTCCAAGGCTAACACCAGCTCCTTGGCAGTACAGGAAACGCATAAAAAAAGGGACGTCTCGAGTTACGAGACGTCCCTTTTTATCAATATTTCTTGCTTAGAGATAGATTGTTTTGTGTTTTTTAAAGTCAAAGCTCTTTATTTACTCCTGTTCAAACTCGGCCAATCGCGCAGCAAAATGTTGATTGCCGTTACGCGTATCAAAACGAGTTGCAAGTTCTTTAGCTTGCTGGTGGTAATGCTCACGCAAAAGTCCTAAATCATAAACACCGTCAACGTTATAATAAGACACCTTAGGTGATAAATTTAATTTTTTACTTCCGCCTTCACTTAATATCGGCAACATATGCAAGGCAAAATTAAAACGATGCACATCTTCTGATCCAACTTCCCATTCAGAAATCTTTTCAAAATACTCCCACATTTCATCACGTTGGGTTTTATGCATAAAATACATCAAAATCGTCATGGCAAAAAACACGGAGGTATCATAAGTATCGCTTTTATGATATTCTTCCATAGCTTTATCGAAATACAATTGTGCGCGATCATCCCCTACCCGAACGAGATAGTAACACAAACAGCAAAAAGTTTGAAAAGGCATCGAATAACAAGTTAACTTATGGTGTATCAAATCATAAGCCAACGCTATGGCGTGATCCATATTGCCTTCCAATAATTCTATTTCCACTTTGGTATCGAGTTCACAAGCCGGACAATTAGCCATATCATCAACCATTTCAGCATCGGCTAAAGCCACGCATTCCCGAGCTTGCTCATAGTCCCCAATATGTAAAAACCAAGAAGTCATCACATTGTGATAGGCTCTAGCTGTATAACCGTTACGCTCTAAGCGCAACTTCAAATCATCGCTAATTTCTAAAATTTGCTCTTTAGAAATATGGGTATTCCGACTGGCCGAACTTACCATCCATTTGTACTCCCACAGAAACTCCGACTCTTCAAACAAATCGGGGTCGCTATCTCGAGCATTTAACAACCACGCAAATGCGGGAAAACTGTCCTCACATTTGGAGGTATTGCGCTCTTGACGAATTAAATTTAACCTCAAATCAAACCCCCATTCAATATCGTTATGGGTATCGGCGATTTGGATAGCCTCTTTTAAAACTCGAATTTTATCCTCGAAATTTTTTAAATCCTCTACTTTCAATAGGATTTTCTGTATTTGTAAATTGTGATTCATATCCGATTATATTTTTGGTAAAAAATGCGACATACCCATTACTAGTAATTGATATAGGGCATCGTTAAACACATCCATTTCCTTTTTGTTTATAGTATATCCTCCCAACATCAAAGCCTGTATATACATGATTTGAACCACTGCCTCAACCAGCAATTCATCGTCTATATAAACCAATTGATTGATCAATTCGTTACTTTGGTTAAAACAGAGCGTTGGTAACACCTTTTCATCTTTGATAAAATGCTGTAGGGTTGAAGCAAACGGATTGGATGCCCCTGTCAATCCCTGTATGTTTTTGTTGCTTAGGGCCTGTTCATTAGCGATATAAATCGTTGGCGTATCTAGCGGTTGGAATTTTTTAATATCCACTTTACAAAAATGCTTTTGCAATACCAAATCGGCACGTAACTTAAACCTCATAAAGTCCTCTGACAGATCCACAGCATCTTCCAACTCATCCAATATGTCTTGCGGAACAATGCGGTCGATCTGCAATTTAGCATCGATTCTTTTTATCCGTTCTATCAAATCGGATTCATAACTATAAGCCGCATTGATAACCATTTTATCCTGAGACCCTGCGATACGTCGGATTTGTCTAAAATCGTCTAAAGATGGTGTGTAATAAATCTTTTGACCATACTGTTTGATATCTTGAAACGACAGCAATCCCTTATTGGTTTCAAAGGGTAAATAATCTAGAAACAATTCCATAATTTCCGTATCAGCCGCTGCCAAAGCTTTGATATACAAATGATGAACCTTAATGATTTGCTGAATTTTCTTAACATCGGTAACCGACAATACTTTCAGATAATCCTTAAAACAATCGCTCAGCTCTTTTTTAGTTTGTTTTAAAGCGGTATTATTCATCAACGATTCCCTTGACGCCGTTGGCTGCAAGGCGTTGGTATTGATAATACACCGTACAAAAGTGGACCACTCGGGCAACAAATTAGCTGCCGAATCGCACAAATACATACGCTTTAAAAATATTTTGTGTTCCTTACTCGACGAAAAAGAAACCTTATTCGGAATCACATAGGCTACTCCTTGTAAATCTCCCGTGTCAGATTCTAATCGGAATACATCGAGAAATCGCGTTTTAAATACCGTTTTCCCATACTCCATCAAATCTTCTTTAGAAGCGTCTTTATTCATCCAAATTGGATTCCCATCAAGCACTTGTTCTACTTCGTCTCCTTCTTTAAAAACAACTTTTATCGGTAAAGCACTACCGTAAAACAATACATTTTTCTTTACTTCCTCTTTTTTAAATAAGGTTTTCCAATCGGGTTTAGCCAATAAAATCACTCGGGTTCCCACTTGGGGTAAGGCTTCGATTACTTCCACCGTATAGGTTCCATCTGCTCTGCCCTTCCATCGAACCGATTCGTTTTTTAACAACGAGCGCGATTCCACTTCTATTTCTTCACTGACCACCAAACACGATAATAAACCGATTCCAAATTTTCCAATCAGATCCTTGTCAACCAAAGCTCCTTTTTTAGAGCTCTGCCCAATAACCGATAAAAACTGATGCATGTCGGCCTCTGTCAAGCCAATACCGTTGTCTTCAAAAATGATTTTACCCTCTAGAAAAGTAACGGTAATTTGCCCCTCTACATCGGGGTCAACCCCCTTGCGCATCGTAACGGCATCCATACCGTTCTGAAGCAATTCTCGAATAAATACCGTGGGAGAACTGTAAATATGTTCGGATAATAACTCGATCATCCCCTTCATATTTACCTGAAACTGAAATTGATTGTTTTCTTCCATTTTTAATTGTACTATCTACGTCTTCTTGAAGAGTTGCCCGTTATTTTCAAAGCTTGTTCATTGCCGTTTTCCGCTGCTTTCTGATACCATTGCATCGCCAACTCATCGTTTTCCTCAACACCCTCACCCTTTAAATAACAGTTTCCCAACTCATATTGAGCAGCGTCATTGCCTGCTTCCGCCGCACGAATCAAATAGTTGATACCCTCTTCAATATTCTGTTCAATACCTTCGGCTTTTAATAACATCATCGCTACAAAATGCTGTGAATCAACATGATTTTCATCGGCAATTTGCTTAAAATAAAAGAAGGCTTCCGGTTTGTCTTCATCCGTTCCCTTTCCGTAGTAATGACACATTCCAAGTCGGTAAGTAGCATCTTGATAACCTCTTTCTGAAGCTAATTTATAATATTTAAATGCCTCCGTTAGACTCTTTTCAACACCCAATTCATATTCATAACAGATTCCAATTCCTTCAGAAATGTATCCATGTTGCTCAGCAAAACTATAAAACTCAATCGCTCTATCGTATTCCTGAGTATTTTCGTATCCATATAAATAATAATCACCCAAAGCCAAACCAGACAATGCCGATCCGTTTTCATAGCCCTTTTCAAACCACGATTTACCAATTCCTAAATCTTGCGTGTCCAAGAAACCATAAGAATAATAACATCCCAGTTTATATTGTGCATAGGCAATTTCCTGTTCTGCTGCGCTGGTCATGTGCATCAACGCTTTTTGAGGATCTTTAGGCAAAGGCCCATAACCTTCTTCATAGGCTAATCCCATATCAACATGGGCATCCATATACCCCAAGTCTAGCGCTTCCTGAAAATATTGTATAGCCAAATCCGGATTTTGATTCCTACCTACACCATATCGATAAAATCGAGCTATATGGTATTTTGCTTCAGCTATACCCGCCTCAGCTGCGCGATTAAAGTATTCGAATGCCAAGGTTGGATTCGGTTCACCCAAATAATCATCTTCATATAAATACGCGAGACGAATGGCAGCATATATATAATTATTCTCTAGAGCCTCTTCGTAATAGGCTTTTGCAGTTTCAAAATTCTGTTGTACTCCAAAGCCCTGTTCGTAACACATCGCCAGTTCAATTCTAGCATAATCAGAGTTGAATCGATCAATCGCTATACGGTATTGCGCAATCGCTTTCTCCGAATCAGGCTCTCCAGTATATCCATAGCGGTAATACTTCCCAACCATTTCAATAGCCGTTAGATTGCCCCGTGTCGCTGCAATTTCAAAAAATTCTAAGGCCTTATTATAATCCGACTCTTCTGCAAATTCTGCGTTTTGATAGCCCATACCAATTCGATATGGTGCGTAGTCACTACCCAACTCCATAGCTCTATCCAACAATACTCGAGCAGCAATTACGTCTTTCTCTACCTCTGGACTTTCCAATAAAATATAAGCTTTCTCCGCTAATGCCCGAGGATATTCTTGCTCGACTAGTTGGTCTAAAAGTTCCATCCCTCGCTCAAAATCTTTTTTATCTGGATGATAGATATATATCAAGGCCAATTCAAATATCGAGTCCGGTAGGCCATATTGCATGGTACGTTCAAAATAATAAATCGCTTTGTCTATATCCTGATCTACTCCACGAGTATAAGAATAATGGAAACCCAAAGCGTGGCCCGCAATCAGCAATCCATAATCAAAGGCTTCTTTTAAAAGTTGAATACCGCGAACGTCATCCATTTCCTGAAAACGTTGAATCACAATATTATTACCCAACAAATATTTACAATAGGCACTTCCTTGAATTATTCCCTCTTCTAAATAGGTAATTGCCTTTTGATCTTCGCCTTTACGCAAATAAAAATCGGCATAGATATACAAGCCTTTATGCTCTTTTTCAATAACCTCAATATGATCATGAATAGCCTGCAAACCCGCTTCTTCCGAATCCGAATTGTAATATTGTAAATTCAAAGAAACCAATCCAGCATCCTCAAATCCCAATGCCTTAGAACGGGCAATCATATCCTTTCCCGCTTCGATATCTGCTTTTTCAAATCCTTTGATTCCATAATATTGATTGTAAGCTGCGCTAGCTAAACAGGCTGAATCGTTTAAGGCAACACCGCTCATCAAATAATCATGAGCAAGGTCCAAATCCTTATATTGTGCGCGGGCATTGTCTATCAAATCATACTGTTCACAATAGGCTCTTGTAAAACCGGAATCTATAATCTTATCGTTCAAAGTTTTACAACAGTCAAACCATACAGCATAATCCTCATCGCTTAAGGTCATCGAACAATGGTAGTTCCAAGAATCGCTATAAATTTGCCTGTACAACTCTTTGATCGTGTCGTCAAAAACCTGCTCTTCCAAAGCGAACTGACAAAGCGCATGTGCCAAATACCAATCGGTAACCTCACTATAGTTTTGCTGCTGAGTAAGTCGGGATGCCTGAGCTGTAAGACTGTTTTTATTTATTCTAATCTCATTTAATAATTCTTGATAAAACGCTTTAAAAGATTGCTCCATAATTTATATTTTTCTTTCGACAGTTGGAAAGGGGATTTCCTATTGATAAACAAGCTGCAGCTTATTATGCTGTTTAACAAAAATATCAAATCTTTATAGAATGCGTCTTAAAAAGAAATTAAAGTTTGGGAATTTAAAGGCGTTTTTGGAGGGGATACACCGATTCTCAACTATGTAAATTCACAGTAGCATAGCGAAAACTGAATCACTAACAAATTTTATTGCGTAATCACTAACCAATACGAGCTAGAAGAATTGCTAGTTGTGCTTTAGATATTTTTTATTGACTCTAGAAGCTGCGATATAAGACGCGATGAATCCGAGTACAAGTATGGTCATGCTGACCAAGAGGATGTTATTGAATGTGATTTTAACCGGATAACCGAGTTCAGGAGTAATTCTAAGCAGTTCGTAGCGCTGTTGAATCAACACCACCACTATACCGATTACAATGCCGACAAAACCGCCTAAAAACGTTAATATTAACCCTTGAAGCAAGAAAACCTTACGCAACAAACTTTCGCGTACTCCTAAATTGTGAAGTGTGATTATGTTGTTTTGCTTTTCGAGTATAATCATGATCAACGCACCTACCAGATTAAATAGGGTAATGATAACCACCAAAGTAAATATCAGATAGACTACGATGTTTTCGGTATTCAACATTTTATACAAGCTGTCGTTGAGCTGCATGCGGTTTTTAATCACCACTTGGTCGCCCAGAATCGCTTGGATTTCGGCTGTTGCCTTTGTAGGATTGGCCTGAGGAGCCAATTTAAATTCGAGATTGGTGACTTCATTGGGTTTTAGTTCCAACATTTCGCGGGCTATACGCAAGGAGCTAAACACATATTTCTCGTCGAGGTCGTCGTTTTTAAGGCTGTAGATACCCGTAGGAATCAAATGGCGTTCGTTAAAAGCACTCTCGGGATTGTCTATGGCTCCTGTTCCGGGTTTAATAGCAAAAACTTTAAAGGCATTTTCGGTGTCGAACAAACCCATGGAAAGTTTGTATGAGACACCTAATCCAACCACCACTTCGTCCGAATCGTCATCGATCCAATGTCCATAAAGTACATTTTTCTCCATGTTGGTGACCTTTAAAAACTCGGCATCAACCCCTTTTATGGTCGCTACTAGCTGTTTTTCTTTAAATAGAAACAAAACGCGGTCTTCCACTACTTTGGAATAATGTACCAAAGCAGGATTTGCCTTTAATTTTGCTTCTTGTTCGGCACTTAACTCAAAGGTTTTACCCTTAATGCTAAAAGCTTTTAACTCGGGATCGAGTTCGTTGGTAAAAGAAATACTAAAATCGCGCAATCCGCTAAATACCGACATCACTATTAGCATAGCCATAGCACTGACCACGATACCCACAGCAGCAATAGCCGTGATTATATTGATGGCTTTGCTCTTGCTTTTGCTAAAGGCGTATCTTTTGGCGATATAAAACGGAAAGTTCAAATCTTATTTTTTCTTTCTTTTAATTAATAATTCGCGATCCATAATTGGATTCTCTTCGCCTTGTAAAGCCTTGTCAATTTGATCGATATACTCCAAACTGTCGTCTATATAAAAAACCAAGTTCGGAACTTTACGCAACTGTTGCTTTACACGTTGTGCTAAATTGTGCTTGATAAGCGGTGCATTGGAACGGATTCCCTCCAATAATTCGGGTCCTCTCTCAATTGGGAAAATGCTTAAATACACTTTGGCAATTGATAAATCGGTTGTTACATTTACTTTAGATACGGAGATAATCAGGTTGCTGATTCCGTTGCTACGCACTTCTCCTTGCAAAATATCTACTAGATCTTTTTGCAACAAAGCGCCCATTTTTTTCTGTCTATTCGTTTCCATGCTGCAAAAATACAATTTTTTGGATTGAAATGTTTTTATATTTGCTAATACGAACAACTGCAAACAGAAAATGAAAAAAATCGAACACATCGGCATCGCCGTAAAAGACCTGGCTCAATCGAATTTAATCTTCGAAAAACTATTTGGAGCCCCCCCTTATAAGGAAGAAGCCGTAGCCAGTGAAGGAGTCAACACCTCGTTTTTTATGAACGGACCTAACAAAATTGAACTACTTGAAGCTACTACTCCCGATAGTCCTATCGCCAAATTCCTAGAAAAAAAGGGCGAAGGCATCCATCATATCGCTTTTGAAGTCGAAGATATCGTTTCGGAAATCGAACGTTTAAAAAGCGAAGGTTTTATCGTACTTAACGAAATTCCAAAAAAAGGCGCTGACAACAAGCTTGTTAGCTTTCTTCATCCGAAAAGCACCAACGGGGTGCTGATTGAGCTGTGTCAAGAAATAAAAAAATAATCAAAAATATTTTCCAAAACCTTTGATTTATTTAGAAAATGCCGTAATATTGCAATCTCGAAACCGGTCCTATAGCTCAGCTGGTTAGAGCACCTGACTCATAATCAGGTGGTCCCTGGTTCGAGCCCAGGTGGGACCACTACAAAAACCCTTGATTTTCAAGGGTTTTCTTGTTTTATATACTTTTCTTTCTTATTTTTATTGAGCAAAATATCCCCCATTTTTGCAGAAATGCAGTCAAAATGCAACTGAAAATTCTTTAAAAAAATTCAATGCAGAAAGGATATGACCATCAATTTTAAACTTTTAAACAATAAGAAGCCCAATAAATTCGGATATGCGATAATTATTTTGGTTTCTCAAAAGTAAATTCGCCGTAGTGAAGAAATCGGACGCGCTTTTGAAAATGAATTCGATGCAGAAAATGGCAATGTAAAAGAATCACATCCCGATTTTGAAAACCTGATGCCAAAAATTCTAAGCCTTAAACTCAAGGCTCGAAAAATCATAACTTCCGGCCTAGAAGATCCAGACGAAGCACTTCTAGAATTGCTTGGAAAAAAATCCGATATGCCTACCATTAAGGAATATGGGAATTTCTATGTAAAAGAGCTGAGGGACCTGGCCACCAAACACGAAAAAAAAGGAATGTTAGTAGAACGCAACCGGAAAAACGGTTCTGCCCTGGCTTATGAAAATGCAGTAAATCAATTTTGTTATGCGTTTCCCAAAACCACCCTTGACTCCTTAGACTATAATACCCTTATGAAGTTTAGAACGCTGCAAGAAGCCAAAGGAAACTCCAAAAGCACCATTGCGCTCTATTTCCGAATGCTTCGCGCTTTATACAACAAAGGGCTTAAGATTTACAAAATAACCGACAACCGGCCATTTAATGGCGTTTTTGACGGATTACGGGTTTCCGCTACAGCAAGTAAGAAAAAGTATTTAAAACGAAAGGGAATTCGCGCATTAGAAGAAATGCAGCACCATTCCGAAAGCACTAAAAAATACACCGATTTATTCCTACTGCAATTCTACTTTGGCGGCTGTGATTTGACAGACATCTATTTTATGAGAAAAAATCAATTGGTAAAAGGTCGAGTGTATTTCGAGCGCGGAAAAACCACATCAAATACCCTTATTGATTTAAAGATTCATCCCAAAGCACAAGAAATCATCAATCGTTGGAGCGATACAAAAAACGATACATATATCTTCCCTTGGCGCAAGGATCAAAAAGGTTATCAAACTTTTAGAAACCGCTATCAGAAATTTCTGATTAAAGCCCAGGAGCGAGCAGAGATTTTTGTACATCCCACTGGAGGCAATATCGGAGTAAAAGTTGCCCGCCATACTTTTGGCAATCTGGGCAAAAAACTCCGTATAGATAACGATATTTTACGCGAATTAATGGGACATGAACGTGAGGATATCGATCAATATTATAAAGATAAATTTTCAAAAAAAGTTAGGGATAAGGCTTTGTTTGAAATTATTAACTACAATTAAAACTATTTTAATTTCTTTTCTTTAATAAGAGACAAAATAGTTAAAACATACCCTTTTATTTCTTCACTATCAATACCACTTATTAAATTTCCTGAAACATTATTTACTAATTCTTCTGAATTTTCAACTCTGTTAAAATCTATCTCTTTTATAATTGATAATTTAAAACAAATCAAATGTAATTCACTTTCAATACTATTTCGCACCGTTATCAGCATTTCGTCTTCTTTTCCGTAAAATTTCAAAAAATAATTATATTTACTTAAGTAACTATCTAAAGCTGAAAAAACATATATAAGATACAAATGATAGCGTTCATTTTTAAATTCTTCTTCAGCCTGTATTAATTGGATATTCGCTAAAGCGTCATCAAGTTTGCTTTTTACATAATTAAAATAATTTTTATGTGTTTTGAATTCGTTCTTAAGCAAGTCTCCATCATCTTTTAACTCTGCCATCTTTTTTTCAAAAACACTTTCCTTATCCAAATACTTCTGATTAATTACATCAAACTTTTCCTCAATTAATTTGAAAGAAAAGAAACCAGCAAAAACTAATGCAACCCCAATAACTCCTATAATCAAAGTAGTCGAATTATTTAATTGATTGAGATAAAAGGTTTCCTTATACTGTTCTCCGGAGAGCTCCTCCATCGTTTTTGTATCACAGACAGCTACTTTAGCTAAAGTTTGATTTAACGTATCTATTTTACTATTTAAACTTAAGGTATACAAAAACAATCCTAATATTAAAACACTCAAAACGATTGTAATGCAGATTAAAAATTTCTTCATATTATTCTTTAATAATTGTACTCATTTCGAGCTTTATTTTATCATATTCCTCTTCCGAAATCACTCCTAAATCCAACAATTCTTTACTTTCTTTAAGCTTATCAATGGCTTGCACTCTGCTAATTTTTCCTTTAGGATTGATTATTTCTCCTGCTTCAAGTGCATTCTCATAATCTAAATCTAAAGGAGTCCATCCAAATCCTTTGAAGTGAAACCACATATTAAACCCGGTTTTTTCATTTCCATAGACCCTCATTTTATTAATGACGACTTTCTTTCCTCCGTGAGTAGCATGTACTTTTATATTGATTTGTAATAGATATCTGTAGCCATCGAAATCAGAAGCCTTACCTAGAATCAAAGTATCCCCCAATTTTAGAACATCTCCATTTTTAGATTTGTACTCAATAAAAGTTTCTCGATTTTTTGTGAAATTTCCATATTCACCTATTTGTGCAAAAGCAAATATAGGCAATACACAACATATAAAAAGTAAATATTTTTTCATGGTTATCGCTCTTTAGATGTTTTTAATATTCCATTCTCATCAAAACTATAAACATAATCTAGATACGCATAATCACGATTATTTATATGTTCTAGTTGACCTAGTGTATAGTCTTGAAATTGATATAGACTTACCATATAGTCCGAATAAAAAGTGTAAAAAAACACTTTGAAATTGATGTAGCCGTCTGGATGCTGAAATTTCTCTAAGGCTGGGTTTAAAAAGCCATCTGGTATGTTGGCAAATGCTTCACATTGCTCGTTAATAAAATCGATTACCTTGTATTGATTTCCGTTAAAATACAGTGACGCTGCATAAGTAAACTGGTCAATCATATCAGAATGATGGAGACGAAAAGACTTTGTCCATTTGCTAAACCCATCTGCTGGCGAGAATTTCACTAAAATACCGCCTTTAAAGTGAAGTAAATAATCATTTACTTTGTCTACAAATAGGCCTTCTTTATCAATATCTACATTAAACAATTTAGAAAAATAATCAGAAGTTAGGGCCTTGTTTTTAATTCCATCTTCCAATTGTGATTCAATAGTATAAGGACGATAGTGTTTGTCTTTGTCAAAATCTTTAAAGTATTCACTGATAAAATTGTAGGGTAGGCTGTTTGTTTTTTCAGTCGTTATAACCGCAAAAGGTTCACTGCTAAAAGACTTAACTAAAACAGTAACAACATCCTTATTTCCATACTCCCTATTGTTATAAGTGTAAAATTTTGGAGGCTCGTACCCTAGTTTCGTAGCTATTTGGTTTAATGTTGCTACTGATGGTTCGAATTTCATAATCGTAAATTTATGATCTTCGATTTTAAATGTTCTAAATCCTTGCCCAAAAGAAATCTGACAAAAGAAAATAGTTATAAATAAATATCTCATAACACATAATTTAAAGTTAATGACCTCAAATATATGTAATTATGAAAAAAATAAAATATGGTTTGTCGTATTTTAACAGTGTTAAATAGTGAGTTTATTATCAGTACCTAAGAGAAAAAGTAAAGATATTAAATGCTTTGAATAGTCTAAAAAGTCCTTTTCACTACATTAAATATTTGTTTGACCTCGCTAATAGGAAACTCCAAGGTTTGGAATTTTGGATTTCGTGAAGCAAGTTCTAACATACCGGTTTCCTTGCAATAATTCACAATATCTTTATGGTAAATTCCAGTATTAGTGATCAAAATCATTCCATATCTGGTTTTATCAAAACCATTGTTCCATAAATGACTTCCAATTTCGCGTGCTAAAACTTCTGCCCCATCTGGAGTATCGTCGATATCACCTCCATTCATGGAATCTCCTACCGTTTTAAAACCTACATAATAACCACGCCCCACATAATCCACTGTAAAGGTGATTTTTTCAAAATCGTCACCGAGTTTAATATCATCTTGATAAACATCTAGATAACTAACATACGAAGAAAATGGAACTTTTACTACCTCTAATTTAATTCTTCCATTGGGTAGTAGAAAAAATGTATTGCCATTTGAGTTTGTTACGATTTCAATTTCATCGTCATCAATAGTGTCGTCATTGATAAAAACGGCATTAGATTCTGAAAATGGTTTTTTCATTATTTCAGTGCCCATTGAATTCAACATTTTGCCTTGTCCTGTAAACAGCCAATTTGCATTAAGATCAGTATACGTTTCTAAAATTTTCGAAATATTATCTTGAGATAATGCGCCTCTTTTTCTTGCTTTACCAATAATACCATTTGATAACCCAGCTTCAAGGGTGATTCGATTATCATTTAACCCACTGTAAATCATAAACTTATCAAGTTTTTCAAATAAATCTATCATTTTTGATATATTAAATATTGTTTATATAGTAATATTGATATATATTTATTGTATCAATTAAAATTGACTGCAAAGTTTATTTTTAAATACAGTCTTGACATGACAAACAAAAGTATGAAAAAAAGCATTGAAATAACGGCAGTAGATGATGAAATGGCAAATAGAGCCTATGCGCTATGGTTACTTAATGAATTTCGGGCTTTGGGATTTGAGTCCAGAAAGGCCTTTGTCAATGTAGTTATGGATTATCTACCTGAACTCAACTCCTTTCAAGGAGGTTGTCGATTGAATAATTTTTGGGCAAGCCGTGAATTTGGATTGTCCGAAGAGTTGGAGAAA
The DNA here is from genome assembly GCF_019345525.1 of Flavobacterium sp. NKUCC04_CG. Lineage (GTDB taxonomy): Bacteria > Bacteroidota > Bacteroidia > Flavobacteriales > Flavobacteriaceae > Flavobacterium. Next base: position 261,693 of record NZ_JAHKRA010000003.1, read on the forward strand.
GTATTGGAACATTTAAAAAATTCTTAAACATGGAAGTTGTAAACGCAAAAGACTTTATGGCGCTTCTAAAAGAGAATGATATGGTGATCGTTTCCCGGAAAGATTTGGGAATCGATCAGCAGATTGAAATTAACCTCGTTAGAGAGCGCATAAAAAAACAAGGATACGGAAACCTACAGGATATGATTAACGCCAAATGGTTTCGCGTAAAAACCACACACGGACTAAATCACTGGATAAAGGCAGGAAAGATTAGACCCGAAGAATTATACATCAACAAAAAAGGTAAGGTTCACATACTTTTTGAAGCTGTGGAGTTTATAAACAGAAGAGCATAATATGAAACGTTTAAACCAAATAATCCGTAGAATTCCTGTTTTAACAAAGAAAAGAAAACAGAATAAACTGGATGAATCGGTTTTAACCAAAATTCAACCAGTAGAGAAAAGGGATTGCTCCAAAAACTGCTTTCCGGAATCCTGGTTTGCGGAGATTGAACAATGTAAAATCTGTAGAAAGAAATTTTAAGATGAAAAAAATTAACCGATCAAAAACGAATTACCATGGAACCATCCTTTTATGCCATCATACCCGCAGATGTTCGCTATGACGAACGCCTTAAACCCAATGCCAAATTACTATATGGCGAAATTACCGCATTAGCACAAAGAGAGGGATTTTGTTGGGCGGGAAATGAATATTTTGCGAACCTCTATAAAGTATCTAATGAGACCATATCGCGCTGGGTTTCCCAATTATGTGCCTACGGATATATCGATGTAGAAATCTTTAAAAATGATGGAAATAAACGTCGAATAGCTATTGACAAAAAAGTCAAGACCTATTGTCAAAAAGATCAAGAGGTATTGACAAAAAAATCAATAGCTATTGACAAAAAAGTCAACTCTAATATAAGGATTATTAATACAAGTAATAATACAATTAATAGAGAGAGAAAAGCACTCGCTTTTTTACAAGAAAATGCTCCTATGCTTTTTGAAGATTGGCAGATGAAATTCAAATCCAAGATTCACGATTTTACAAAATTCTCGGAACTCTTTAATTGCAAATACGATGAAGAAGACCTGGAATACTCCTCAAAAAAAATCAATGCTCGCTTAACGCGTTTCGCGATTAATTACATAGAACGTCAAGACCCCCAAAAACAACTTACTCCAGAAACTACACCTGCCTATCGAAAACTAAAATTCTAAGTTATGACAGCTACCACTCCCTTGATACCGCCACACGATATAAAAATTGAAGAATCCATCCTGGGTTCTATGATTGCTACCAAGCAAGGTTTAGACGACGCCATGCAGATTCTAAAAGACCCTACAATCTTTTTTAAGCCCGAACACATCGATATATTTTTTGCCATCCAACAGATGTACACCAATAGTGAACCCATCGATTTAGAAACACTTTCAGCTAAGATGCGCGCCCTAAAAAAGCCTAACGAGATTCTTTTGATTGAACTTGTGCGAAAAACGGTTTCGGCTGCACATATCGAATATCATTGTCGCCTGCTACTTCAATTTAAAATGCGTCGAATGATCGTCTTGTTTAACGCACAAATCACTGCGATGGCCATGGATGAAAGCATAGATGTTTTTGATTTAATGGCTCGCTGGACCAAAGAGTTTGATACAGTTAATAATCTAATTTTAACCGGCCGAAAAACACAAACAATAGCCGAAGCGTTATTCGACTTAGGCAAACGAATCGAGCTTATCAGTAAATCCACAACAGAAACACCTCTAACCGGAATTCATACAGGATTCAAACGAATCAATCATTTTACAGGTGGCTATCAACCACAGGATCTTGTGATATTAGCTGCACGCCCAGGAATGGGTAAAACGGCAAAAGCATTAAAAACAGTAGTAGAAAATGCAAAGATAAATGTTCCAGTTGGTATCATTTCGTTAGAAATGTCAGTACAACAAATAATAGCTCGTATAGTAGCAATCGACACAAATTTCCACCTAAAACAACTTTTAAAAACGGGTTTTGATAAATTACAATATTTTGATTCCTACCATCAACATACCGTGCGAATAGCCAAATATCCTATCTATATGGATGATTCCGGTAATTCAGACATAACTGATATCATCATACTCGCAAGGATGTGGAAACGCAAATATGGAATTAAACTGTTAGTGATCGATTACCTGCAATTGATGACTGATAAGTCACGAGGGCATAACCGAGAGAATGAAGTTTCTTCTGTGAGTCGCAGATTAAAGCTCTTGGCAAAAGAATTAGAAATACCAGTAATCGTTCTGGCTCAACTGTCTCGAGCTGTTGAAACACGCGGTGCAACCAAAAGACCGATGTTGTCGGATATTCGAGAGAGTGGTTCCATTGAGCAGGATGCAGACATCGTGGAGTTTATATATCGTCCCGAATATTACAGCATTGATGCGAAGAATTGGGATGAAGAGATGGTGGCTGAAGGAGCCAATACCGAAATCATATTTGCTAAATACAGAGCGGGAAGCATCGGAACGACCTACTTAAAATGGCTTGGGAATAAAACCAAGTTTATAGACCCCACGGACGATAAGGAAACAGAGAACCAATACAAGGAAGAAGTGGCAGAACAAACTGAAACCGACAATGACGAAGTAATATTTTAATATATGGCTAAACGAATACAAAGAGTAAAGAGACCCTGGATCGTAAAACGAAAACCGTTTGCAAGAGCAATTGCCAATCAATCGTTTTACAACTCCAGAACATGGAGGAAGTTGCGCCGATTTTTTCTTGACAACAATCCACTGTGTGTAAGATGTGAGGCGAATGGTATGATAATACCGGCAACTGTTGCCGATCATATCATACCGATTAATAAAGGCGGTGAACCGCTGAATGAGAATAACCTACAAGCACTGTGTACGCCTTGTCACAATTCTAAATCTGCGCGAGATAAATAAATCTATTTCACAAAGCAGGGTCATAAAAAAGGGATATGGCATCAAATCACGAGAACAAAAAATGGCTGTACATCGCCTGTTAGCGGGATTTTTACTCGTAGGCTAATTTAGGGAGGGGGGGTATAAAATACAGAGTTATGAAAGTGATAAAAAATGCAGATGAAGTGAATTGGAATTCAGCTTCATCAATTGGAAAGAATGAGAATCTTTATGATGTATTAACGAGTTTACCAACTCCAGATAAACGCTTCCGTTTATCCACGGAACAAAAATATTGGTATAAATATTTTGGTGAGCAACTAGTCGCTTCCAAAAAACTAACTAAACCCGATCTGATTCATTTACACCGACTCGCGACTTCCGTTGATTATTACATTCAAGCAGAAATAAAAATCAACGAATTGGGTTTTGAGGGTGGCTTAATACAAATTTTCAAGGGAGGTGCAACAAACGTTAGCGGTTATGTAACCATTCGAGAAAAGATGATCAAAGACATGGATGAGTTATCCAAGCATTTTGGGTTTTCGTTTAAGGACAGAACAAAATTACTGGATTTACCAAAAGGTAATCCTGGACAGATGGATTTGTTTGAAAGCTTTTTGCGAAAAAGCCATTATTAATACTATTTACAAATAAAAAATCACGCTTTTCAACGTGATTTTGCCCCTAAATTTTATCTAAAACAAAATACGGTAACTTTCCATATTCAAATTTTTTATTTAGGTCACTAAAAAACACAACATGAATAGTATCACCATCAATGGCCCCAATAGTAAATGGCTGGCTTCCACTTTTTAAAACAACAATTTCACCTAATTTAAATTCGTGATTCATAATTTCAAACTTTAATTTGTTAATACAATCAAACATACTACACTAGTATAAAAAAACAATACGTAAAACCACAATAGAATGAACATCATACAAGAAATGATAGATTCGCCAGCATTTCAATACGCTTACAGCGTGAGAAACGGCGGTATCATAACTGGAAAAAAAATAAAGACAGCTGTCAACCGTTTTTTCAATTGGATTGATCAAGCCGACAATAAAGGTTTTGAAATCGATCATCAATTGGGAATGCGGGCTGTTGCCTTTTTTCCAAATTTCTTGAATCACACCATAGGAAAACTATCGGGCCAGCCGTTTGTCTTAGCACCGTTCCAGGCATTTACCATTTATAACCTATTTGGCTGGGTTCATAAAGAAACCCGAGTACGTCGCATCAATACCGTTTACGACAAACGCTCCAAGAAAAACGGTAAAACCGCAGAAATTGCAGGATTAGGGCTTTATTGTATGAGTTTTGATTTGGAAATGGGCGCCCAAATTTACGTTGGAGCAACCAAAGAAGACCAGGCTAAGATATGTTGGAACCAAGCAAAAATGTTTATAGAATCACCCGTAGCAAATCCCGCACTGAGAGCGATGGGATTTCAGGCTTTTCAAAAAGAAATTAAATTCCATAAGACACAATCCTCGATGATGCCCCTAGGAGGCGATTCCAAAACACAAGATGGAGTTAATGCACATTTAGCTATAATAGACGAATACCACGCACACCGGGACGACAGCGTCAAGCAAAACTTAGAATCTTCATCGGTTTCCCGTAAACAACCCATTACCTACCACATTACCACGGCAGGAGTCAATTTTCAAAGCGCTTGTAAACGATACGAAGACGCTGTAATCGAAGTTTTAGAAGGTAGAAACGAAGACGATTCCCTTTGGATTATGATTCACGATTTAGACGAGGATGACGACTGGGAAGATCAAACCAAATGGCACAAAGCCAATCCCCTTTTAGGAAACGGTTTGGACATTGCCAACATTCAAAAGGAATATGTCAAAGCAAAAAACCAGCCGAGTAAAATTCCAAATTTCAAAACCAAACATTTAAACATGTGGGTGGATGCTCCTTCCATTTGGATTCCTAACGAAGTGTGGATGAAAAACCAGGTGGACGAAATACCGATGGAGAAATTTAAAAAGTTTGGATCGTACGGCGGTTTGGATTTGAGTACCACCAAAGACATCACCTGCTATGTATTACTATCAGAACCCGATGAAGATGACAACCGATACATTAAACCCTATTTCTTTATTCCCGAAGAAGAAATGCACCGCCGAAGTAAAGACGACGGAGTTCCCCGCTGCCGCACGAATCCTTTCGTGTGGCAAATAGAATTCTACAATACATAACACAAAAATACTTTGATTTCAGGATATCTGGCGTTTATATAGCTATTAACTATAAGATTCATATACCACTACT
>NZ_JAHKRA010000004.1 GCF_019345525.1 Flavobacterium sp. NKUCC04_CG
TCTTATAGTTAATAGCTATATAAACGCCAGATATCCTGAAATCAAAGTATTTTTGTGTTATGTATTGTAGAATTCTATTTGCCACACGAAAGGATTCGTGCGGCAGCGGGGGAGGAGCTACTGGAAGTGAGACTGTCTCAGTAACAGGATTAGCTTCAACAACATTTGGCGGAAAAGAATTTAATGCAGGATTACGTGATGTTAAGTATAATAAGTCAGAAATAACACAATCAGGAACTAATGGTGCCTATGGTGAGATTATGATACCTGCTTCTAATATTTATTCTCTGCCAGGAATGAAGCATTTCCCAGGAGTTAACGTACAGGGAAATTGGATTAATGTTAAGTCTGATGGAAGTGGAGCAACTCCTCTTTCTCGGATGGGACTATATCCATTAAAATATAACCATAGTTATCCACCTTTCAGCCCTAAAACTAAATAAAGAATCATATGTTATATAAAAGAAAAGGAATATGTATACTGTTGTTTATTACATTTTTACTGAATGTTAAGTGTAAAGGGCAGGAGACAGAAGAGAAATTATGTAAGGAATCATTTTCAAATGCTGTAAAAAAAATAAATAGTTCGTATTTACCAGAAGAAAGTAGAGAGGGAAATCTATTAGAAGCTTTGAAATATTTAGAAATTTCAATTAAATGTTTGGATAGAAGGATTCAATCCGTTGATTTAAAAATTGAAATTTTATTAGGATTAGGAAAATATAAGGAAATATTTCTTTTTGTAAATAGTCTAGAAGAAAAGGATTTTAAAAGGACTTATACAAAAGAAATGTATTTAAACTTGGCTCAAGGTTTTTTATGCCATAACGATGTTAATTGTAGAGAGAAATACTTTTCAAAAAGTTTAGAAGCGATTGAAAAGTATCAAGAGCAAGAAAATGTTTTTAAAGAAGAGGTTTTCTATGATTTGTTTTTTATTAAATCTAAAGTGCTTTCTAAAGAAGAGTTTATGAAACAGGGAGGTATATATATGAAGAAATATCCACAGCATAAAGAGTTTTTCGAAATATTAGGCAATTCTTTTTTTGAAGATGTGCAGACAAGTTCTTCAATGTAAAAATAGTCCCCGCTCGCTCCAGCATCTTGCTAGTGCGCACAAATTGTTCCCCGCTACCGCGAGAAATGCAATGCGACGAAGTCAATCCCTTCGTGTGGTACGAATAAACAAAAAATCCCAACTTTTTACGGTTGGGATTTTTGTATTTATACCTATTTAGAATATGCTTTTCGGGTTTTGGCATCTCTGACTAATCCGTCTATAGTATAGAGTATATGTGCTTTATCTTCTTCAGGTAAATCTTCAATTTCATTGAGTCGATGTAGCATTTCGGGATTTTTGAGGATGTTAATTTGAGCGGTTTCTCCAAGTAAGTATCCTATGGTAGTACCTAATTCATCAACCAATCTTTTAACTACATCAATGGATGGTTTTCTTTTTTCAATTGGAAAAAAAGTTTATTTTTATAGAGAGGGAAATAGGTTCTTTGCAAATATGAAGTGACGCGCGAAGCAAAAATGGAGTAGAAGTGGTTCAACGTAGACCCGTTAGCGGAGCAAACCATGGATGGACACCCTACCATTATGTTCACAACAATCCAATCAATTTGATTGACCCGACGGGGATGAGTGCAGTTGATGGAGATTATTTTAATAAACAAGGGAATTATTTAGGAAGTGATGGTATAGATGATAATAAAATTTATATCTCTGAAGGAAATACATCGAATTATTTAAATGCAGATAAGAATGAAGTTCAAGGAGGGCTTAGTAGTCTTTCAGCAATAAGAACATCGTTAACGATGACAAATTCTCCTAGTAATCATAAATTTTCACCTGATACAAAAGGAGGTTTGCATGAAGTGAGATTTGATATACAATTAAATGGTAAAGGAACTAGATTTACAGAAGGGGGAGTAGCTAGTGTTAATAATGGTATCATGGAAGGGTCTATAACCCTGCTCGCGCACGAATCCAAAACCTCCTATTTATTGCGTTCGATCAATTGTTCTAATTTCTGCATCATCGCATCTTTTTCTTGAAGCATACGTTCGTAAAGCGCAATTTTTTGCTCGTGGATTTCAATGATTTTATCCACGGGATGAAAAGTAGGGTAGTTGCTTATAGCTGCTGAATTATCGTGAAAAATGTTGGAGATAATATTTATGGCCGATTCTTCATCAAAATTTTCAATAGCTTCTACGGGTATCTTCAGTATCTCAGACACCTGACGTAAAATACCAACTTCTATATCTTGTTTTTGTTCGAGTACCGATATTTTTTTCTGATTCCATTCTTCACCGAGTTCAAAGGCCAAAGCCTCTTGCTTGATACCGAGCATTTCACGGAAACGTTTTATATTTCGACCTTGATGTATTTTTGACTGTGACATAGTACGAGCTGTTATGCAATCAAATATAGTATTTTTAGTTTAAAAATACCAAGTAGGCTTGGGAATAAAATGCCATTTTAACAATCGATAGGTTATAATACGCCAAAACTTAGTAGGAAAAAGCTAGAGTGTTGGGAATTAAAGAAATATCCTTTTACCTTTGTATAGTGATAAAGATATTAGTAATAGAAGACGATACCCGCATGGCTGAATTGCTCAAGCGCGGTTTAGAGGAGCAGGCCTATGACGTTACCGTGGCCTATGATGGGTTTATGGGGCGCAAACTGGCTTTGCAGCATGCCTATGACTTGATTATAACCGATGTGATTCTACCACAGATCAACGGTATTGACTTGTGTAAAGAATTAAAGCAGCACTTGCCACAAACTCCGATCATCATGCTTACGGCATTGGGAACTACCGACGATAAGGTGGAGGGTTTCGATGCCGGAGCGGAAGACTATTTGGTCAAACCCTTTGAGTTGCGAGAATTGCACGTTCGCGTTCGCGCTTTACTGAAGCGTTTTGATACCAACCACAAACCCGTGTCCCACTTGTTGACCTATGCTGATTTGGAATTGGATCTCAACGCCAAACAATTGAAAAGGCAAGGAATTGAAATTCATCTGACACCCAAGGAGTTCAATCTGTTGCAATACATGATGGAACATGCCGAAAGAGTCTTAACGCGTACCGAAATTGCCGAGAAAGTTTGGGATACCCATTTTGATACCGGTACCAATTTTATAGATGTGTACATCAATTATTTGCGCAAAAAGGTAGACCGTGATTTTGATAAAAAACTAATCCATACCAAAGCCGGTATGGGCTTTATCTTGAAGGCCAATGAAGATTAAAATCCGTTTGACCATATTATTTACCGTATTGGCAGTGGCGATTTTGCTTGTCTTTGCTGCGGTGCTCTATTGGTCGTCGGAAAAGAGTCGCGAGAAAGAATTTTATCTGGTTTTACAAAAGGAAGCCATTACCAAGGCCAACCTTTTTTTAGGAGCACAAATCTCTCCCGAAACCCTACATCAAATTTACAGCAACAACAGACAAATACTACACGAAGTCGAAGTAGCGGTTTACGATACCTCATTTCACTTGCTGTATCACGATGCGGTTGAGATTGATATGGTTAAGGAAACGAAGGCTATGGTCGATGATATTTATGAAAAAGGATCTTTAAAATTTTATCAAGACCGTTGGCAGGTTATCGGTTTAAAATACCGTTTTAACGATCAGGACTATGTTGTCACCGCTACGGCTTTCGACGAATACGGCTATAAAAAACAAGAAAATCTATTAAAAAACATACTGTTGATGACTTTGGTATCGACGGTATTTATTTTTGCTGCGGGATATTTTCTGTCCAATCGCGCGCTAAAACCCGTTCAGGATATCATCGATGAGGTCAATAAAATTTCGGTGACCAATCTGGATTTACGCATCAAGCCACCGCGTTATAAAGACGAACTGTTTCGCTTGGGACAAACCTTTAATGCCATGCTCGACCGATTGGAAGATTCGTTCGACGCCCAAAAACAATTTGTTTCCAATATCTCTCATGAATTGAGAACGCCATTGGCAGCGATTATCGCCGAATTGGAATTGTCGCAACAGCGCGATCTCACGGTGGATGAATATGTCAGTACTATCAACAACGCCTTACTAGATGCCGAGCGTATTGTCAAATTGTCCAACAGCTTGTTGGACTTCGCCAAAGCGCATTACGACCGCTCCGAAATAGCCTTTAAAGAAATACGGGTTGATGAGGTTTTGCTAGACGCCTGTCAGCAATTACAACAATCTCAGGCGGACTATAAAATTCACTTGAATTTTCAAGAGGACTTGGAATTGGAACAATGGATATCGGCCTATGGCAATCCGTATTTACTTCAGGTCGCTTTTGTCAACTTATTGGAAAATGCCTGTAAATTTTCAGACGACCATCAATGTAGTGTGTTGATCGCGTCAGACGAATCGGATATGACGCTGACCTTTACCGACCGCGGTATCGGTATCGCTGCTGAAGAGTTGGAACATATATTTACGGCTTTTTACCGAGGCAGTACAGCCAATTCTTTTGCCGGAAACGGCATTGGACTTTCGCTGACCAAAAAAATCATTGAACTTCATCAGGGACAAATCAACGTGGTTTCTCAAAAAAATCACGGAACCACCTTTACCATAACCTTACCACATCTTTAATCTCTAATGAGATTCTAATTTTTTTCTAAGGGCTTTCTAACAGCTCCTTTTTTGTGTATCCTATACATTTGCAACATCAAAAAAAAAAACATGGAAGCAGATCCCAATAGGACGAAATTTAATTAGTAAATCAAAATCATGACGCAGTTGTGTTTTTGATGAAACACAAAAAAAGAGTTATGGTTATTACAGAATTTATTTTCCGATTAACATTGGCGTTTATATTGGGAACCTTGGTTGGAGCCGAACGCCAATTCAGACAAAAAAGTGCAGGACTTAGAACCAATACCTTGGTTGCTGTAGGTGCTGCGAGTTTTATACTGCTGTCCCTTTCCCTTACGGGTATAGAGGGCGATCCTTCTCGAGTAGCTGGACAAATTGTTACCGGTATCGGTTTTCTTGGAGCCGGGGTTATCATGAAATCCGGGATGAGCATCCGCGGACTCAACACCGCAGCAACCATTTGGTGTTCTGCTGCTGTGGGGTCATTATCCGGAGCCGGTTTATGGCAACAAGCTGTTTTTCTAACACTAATCATTGTATTTATTCACATCAGTATGCGTTCGTTGGGCAATCGCATCAATCGGATATCGTTTGCTAAGGTCGACAGTAATGAACCGCTATACCAATTGATTGTCGGTTGTAAAGAACAGGTTGAAAATCATGTTAGGGTATTGCTTCTCAGTGCTTTAAAAAGTGAGCCAAATCTACAACTTCGCTCGTTAAAGAGTAGTGATAATGGTAATCCGGCCTATTCCTTTCTAACCTCCGAAATTTTAGCCAATGGTAAAAACGACGAAATGATGGAGCAAATTGCACGTCGCTTGTCGCTGGAGTACGGTGTTTCCGAAGTGAGTTGGGAACTGATCAGTCATATAAATGAATAAAAACGGTTGTTATGAAAACGAACAAAACCACCCATACAACACCGTTTCCTTGGAAACAAGACTCAAGTCAAGTAAGTCATCTTTTTCAAATCATGCCGCTTTTAAAGAAAATGCCTGCACTAGCTGTTAGCGATGTATTGGCTGCGGTAGATAATGCCGTATTGCAGGAGTTGCTTCATGAATTTGAAATTGAATTTCAGCTGCGAATCTTTACCCTTTTTAGCCTTGAAAAGCAATTATCCTATTTTCAACACATCAGCAAAATACAATTTGCGCTTTTATTTGACAACATGAGTTCGGATCAGCGAATAAACTGGTTCCAGATGCTAACAGTACAGGAGCAAATCGATTTATGGCCACATATCATACCGAGAAAAGGGGAACAATTGATATTGTGGAGTTCTTATAAAAGGATAAAAAGAGGAAAGAAAACGGATACTCTTCAGAGGGTATCTTCAGAATTGTAATCGGACGAAATCCGTGTCATTAATAATAAATTCAAAACCATTATTTCACCAAAAACAGAGTTACCATGATTAAAAAAGTACTAGTTGGAGGATTATGTTTTTTGTTTGCCTTCTGCAAACAGAAACCAATTTTAGAAGAAGAAACACCCTTTGAAGTTTCCGATCAGGTTATAACACTTCGGGAGGGGTCCCATGTGAAAACAAGAATTAAAACGACTGTGGTTAGTCAAGAAGAATTTAGTTTTCATTTAGTTACGGCTGGAGTAGTCACCACTATTCCAAATAATTATGCCGAAATCGCTCCACCATTTGCTGGGAGAATTCAAAAATCGTTTGTTCGTGTTGGACAGAAGGTGCAAGTCGGTACCCCGCTTTTTGAAATTAGTTCACCGGATTATTTTGAAGCACAAAAAGATTACTTTGAAGCCAAGCAGGAGTTTAAACAGTCGGAACTCAATTTAAAGAGACAAAGAGACCTGTTAAGAAACGGGGTTGGTGTTCAGCAAGAAGTCGAAGAAGCTGAAACGGAATTTATAACTAAAAAAGCCACGATGACACAGGCAGGAGCGGCACTAAAAATTTTTAGTATTGATCCGGATCAGGTCGTTTTGGGTCAGCCGTTAATCGTCCGCGCACCTATTGCGGGTGAAGTGGTTAGTAATATGATTGTTCTGGGGCAATATATTAAAGAAGATGCCGAGCCTATTGCTATTATCGCCGCTTTGGAAAAAGTATGGATTGTTGCTAAGGTTAAGGAAAAGGATATCAAACATTTGTCCAAATTACATCAGGTTCACATTGAATTGTCGGCCTATCCTGACCAATCGATTGTAGGGACTATCTACCATATCAATGAAATTGTGGATGAAGAAACCCGAAGTGTTGAGGTGATGATTGAAGTGGAAAATCAAGATCGCAAGTTAAAGCCAGGTATGTATGTCAATGTCAACTTTATGGATAAACCCGAAGAGGTCATTTTTATTCCAACCAAGGCGTTGATGCAAGATGAGGACAGTTCGTTTGTTTATGTAAAAGTGGCGGAAGATAAATACCGTCGTCAAGATGTGGTCAGCGCGGGGAGTTCGGGAGAAAGAACCATAATTATAGAAGGCTTGACTACCGACGCTGAGGTCATTAGCGAAGGCGGAATATACCTATTACAAGCCAAATAAAAACGAAAAGCAAGCGATGAAAAATTTATTACAAACAATTATAGAAAAAAGAGGTTTGGTCATCTCCTTATTTCTTTTGTTGGGAATCTTCGGTTATTTTTCTTGGAAACAATTGTCGATTGAAGCTTATCCGGATATTGCCGATGTAACGTCACAAGTAGTGACTCAGGTGCCTGGACTAGCCGCAGAAGAGATGGAGCTGCAAATTACCATACCTATAGAACGAGCGTTAAACGGTATGCCCGGCATGCATGTTATGCGAAGTAACAGTACTTTCGGATTATCGATGATCACCATCGTTTTTAAAGATGGAGTGGACGATTACTTTGCCAGACAACGCATACAAGAACGACTCAATGATTTGGAGCTTCCCTATGATGCAGTTGCCGAATTGGACCCGTTGACCTCTCCCATTGGAGAAGTATATCGATACATCATCGAAGGAGACGGTTACAGCCTGCGCGAGTTAACCGATATTCAGAATTTTACCATTATTCCGAAGATCAATCAGGTTTCCGGAGTTGCCGAGGTAACTAATTTTGGAGGAATAACCACCCAATTTCAAATTGAACTGGATCCGCATAAATTAGAACAATATGGGCTTTCGCTAAGCGATGTTGTCGAAACCGTAGAAGATAATAATGTCAATGCGGGTGGAAGTGTTTTAACCCGAGGAGATTTAGGTTATGTTGTAAGGGGTATTGGACTGATTAAAAATTTGGAGGATCTCGGTCGAATTGTAGTCAAGGCGGAAGATGGAGTTCCTGTTTTTCTAAATGATTTGGGTAATCTCAAATACGGAAATTTGGAACGTAAGGGAGTCTTGGGATACACCGATCGCAAACGAAACTATTCCGATAGTATAGAGGGAATAGTGTTGCTGTTAAAAGGACAGAACCCATCAGAAGTACTTGAGGGAGTTCATCGGGCTGTAGCGGAACTCAATAACGGTATCTTGCCCGAAGGGGTGAATATCCATGTGTTCTTAGATCGCACCGATTTGGTCGACACTACTTTAAATACGGTATCCAGAACCTTGATTGAGGGAATCGCTTTGGTAATCATTGTCTTAATTGTCTTTTTAGGCAGTTGGCGTGGAGCGTTGCTAGTGGCAGTAACGATTCCTTTATCGCTTTTAATGGCTTTCATATTGATGCATTTCACCAATATTCCAGCGAATCTACTTTCTTTAGGAGCTATTGATTTCGGAATCATTGTAGATGGTGCGATAGTCATGATGGAAAGTATACTGAAAAAGCGGGAAGAGAAACCCGATGAGGTATTAAAAGAGAAATCCATAGCCGATCGAGCCAAGCAGGTAGCAAAACCGATATTCTTCGCTACTCTGATTATCATCACGGCCTATTTACCCCTATTTGCGTTTGAGCGTGTAGAGAAAAAATTATTTACACCGATGGCTTTTACCGTGGGTTATGCCTTATTAGGAGCTCTTGCAGTAGCTTTATTCCTGATACCGGGCTTGGCTTATATGGTTTATAAAAAACCTAAAAAAGTATATCACAACCGTTGGTTGGAAAAATTAACCGCACGTTATGCTAACCGTGTCCAAAAAATCGTAGCCAAACCCAAACAGGTTTTTTTACCCTTATTGATTATATTGATTGGAACTGTGGCCTTGACGATGAAGGTTGGGAAAGATTTTTTACCGCCCTTAGACGAAGGCTCCATTTGGTTGCAAGTACAGCTTCCTCCGGGAATCTCTATAGAGAAGTCCAAGGAAATGAGCGACACCCTGCGAGCGCGAACCATGAAATACGATGAGGTAACTTACATTATGGTTCAAGCTGGACGTAATGATGACGGAACCGATCCGTTTACACCATCACATTACGAATGCTCTGTCGGATTAAAACCGTATTCGGAATGGCCTAGTGGTAAAACTAAAAATGATTTAATCGAGGAGCTTTCAGCAGAATATGCCACTGTACCGGGTATGACTGTCGGTTTTGCTCAACCGATGATTGATGGGGTTATGGACAAAATTGCCGGTGCTCACAGTGAATTGGTAGTCAAAGTATATGGGGAGGATTTCCATGAAACCAGACGTATTGCTAATGATGTGATGAAAACGCTTAAGGGCGTTGAAGGTGCTGTGGATTTGGCGATCGATCAGGTGCCGCCTTTACCCCAACTCCAAATTCACGCCAACCGAGAGAAGATTGCACAATTTGGATTAAACGTTGCTGATGTAGCGGAATTGATCGAAGTAGCTATTGGAGGGAAAGCCATTTCTCAGGTCTTTATAGGAAATAAGGTTTATGAAATCAGTTGTCGTTATAGCGAAGAAAGCCGAGATACCCCAGAGAAGATTGCCAATCTGATGTTGACTTCAAGTACGGGTGCTAAGATTCCTTTGTCACAAGTGGCAGAAGTAATTACCAGTACAGGAGAAAGCACCATAACCAGAGAGATGAATCGACGTCATTTGACGGTAAAACTCAATGTGCGAAATCGCGATTTGGGCTCGCTACTGAAGGACGCTCAAAATCAAATAGAGCAAAAAGTACAATACGACCACGAGAAATTTAAAATCGAATGGGGTGGGCAATTTGAAAATCAAAATCGCGCTTATGACCGACTGATGATCATTGTACCGCTGACCTTGTGTCTGATGTTTGTACTGCTGTATGGGGCCTTTGGTAAATTTAGACAGGCGGGATTGTTGATGATTGTAGTGCCTTTAGCATTATTCGGAGGGATGTTGGCTTTGAATATTCGCGGAATGTCTTTAAACGTTTCCTCTGCTGTCGGATTTATTGCCTTGTTTGGAGTCGCTATTCAGAATGGAGTTATTATGATTTCTCATATCAACCAAAAGAGAAAGAAGCACACCAAGTTAAAAGATGCTGTTTTGTTGGGGGCTAAAGAACGTTTTAGACCGGTTTTAATGACGGCAACAGTAGCCGTTTTAGGATTATTCCCAGCTTCCTTAGCTACGGGTATCGGTTCGGATGTACAGCGGCCATTGGCAACAGTTATTGTTTATGGACTCTTGTTTGCAACCTTATTAACCCTGTTTGTTTTGCCGGCTCTGTATTACCTGGTTGAGAAGAAATGGGGTCATGAGAACGACTTTTTAAAAGCGGAAGATTTAGAAGAAAAATAGTTGTTGGAACCGCCTTTAGGCTATAAGGAGTTGAAAGCCCATTTTGTAGCATGAGGCGGTATCACAGCAACTTAAAAAAATACAAATAATAGCGACGTATGAAAAATAAATGGATTTCCCTGTTGGTAACTTGTTTTTTGCTGCTATGGGTTACACCGAAAGGCCTGGCTCAGGTGCAAAAGCCTCAGTTGGCAGCACAGAAAATTACATATCACGATTTCTTAAATCGAATAGGGACACAGAATTTAGGGTATTTAGCTGAGCGATACAATTTGGATATAGCCGATGCAGAAGTGGAAGCAGCTAAAATATTTCCAGACCCAGAGCTGAGTTTTGGATGGGTTGATAATGGAGAGCGAAGAATGGAAATGGGCTACGGTTTTGAAGCGGAATTAAGCTGGGATCTCGAACTTGGCGGAAAGAGAAAAGCGAGAAAAAATTTGGCAAATAGTCAAAAAGTCCTCGCTACGCTAGAATTACAGAATTTTTTTCACGAATTGAGAGCGGAGGCGACCATTGCTTTTTTAGAAACCTTACAGCACAAAATGCTGGTTGATGTCAAGCAGGATTCCTATGAATCGATGAAACAAATATCGAAATCCGATAGCATTCGCTTCTCGCTGGGTCAAATCAGTAAAGTCGATGCAGTACAAAGTCGATTGGAAACCAGAGCGATGAAAAACG
Organism: Flavobacterium sp. NKUCC04_CG; assembly: GCF_019345525.1. Classification (GTDB taxonomy): domain Bacteria; phylum Bacteroidota; class Bacteroidia; order Flavobacteriales; family Flavobacteriaceae; genus Flavobacterium. The sequence goes on from NZ_JAHKRA010000004.1 coordinate 10,962, forward strand.
AGGTAGCGGATGCAGAAAATGATTGGGAGAATAGTTTATTGGAACTCAAAAAAATGTTTGCTTCTCGCCAAACGGATTCACTGTATATACCCGAAGGAAATTTGGAGAAGTTTGATCGTCTTTTTAATTTGGAAGAATTAGTAAGTACGGCCAGGAATCAACGTACGGATTATCTGGTTGCCAAACAAAATCAAACGGTTTCTAGTAATGAAGTTAGATTGGCACAGGCAGAACGCGTAGTGGACTTGGGATTGAGTTTGGGAGTAGAAAACAACTCCTTTGTTCGAAATGCAGTAGCGCCAACTCCGGGACATACTGCTGTAAAAGCCGGTATATCTGTTCCACTGAAATTTTCCAACAAAAAAGATGCGGGACTGAAAACGGCCTTGTATGAGCAAAAGCAAGCCGAACTCGAATATCGTGATGTGGAACTCGAATTGGAAAAAGAAATCGCACAAGCCCTTCGGACCTATTGGACCAAGCAAAAGCAAATTCAGCAGTTTGAAAATAGCATGTTAGAAGAGGCCAAGGAGGTTTTAGATGGAATTACTTACAGTTACCAACGTGGTGCGAGTAGTCTTTTAGAGGTTTTAAATGCACAAAGAACCTATAATGAAACGCGAGAGGCTTATGTTGAAGCGCGATTTGACTATGCGGTGGCATTGGTAGAACTCGAAAAAGCAGTGGGTATTTGGGACATTGAATTTTAAAATATAAGGATGATGAAAAAAGAAATAGTAATCGGCTTTTTTTTATTGCTGACGCCTTTATTAGGTTTCGCACAAGATGGGAATCAAGCCAAGGGAAATACTTCATTCGGAATCAAAGCCGGATGGATCCAATCGGATTTATTTGGTAAACATTTAGATCAATGGGCCGTAGATGGTAAAACCGATAAACAAAATAGTTTTTTTGTCGGAATCAGCGTTTCCAATTTGGTGGGCAAACATTTCGCATTAAGGCATGAGCTCTTTTATCAGCAATATGGAGCCGGTTTTGATCGAGAGTTGGAAGAGGATGTTGTAATCGATGCCCAATTAAAAATGAAGGGATTAAGGATAAATCCCATTTCGCCAACTTTTAAATGGGGTGGATTGGAAATTTATGCGGGTCCTTATATCAACGTACTGCTCGAATCGTCAATCACGGCATTGGATGAAAACGGAAACAAATATAAGGATTACGAAATATTTGGCACAGGACCCGAAGACACGGAAGACTATAAATACTTACAGAAAATGGATTACGGTTTTGTAGCCGGGATTGATTACATTTTTAAAAAGCGATTTTCTATAGGAGCCTATTATTCTAGGGGGTTTGCACCGATATTTGACAATGCAAATTCCTATGGACTAGAAAGTACACCCGGGATAAAAACCCTAAAAATATACAATGAATCCTATGGTGTTTCTTTGGGGCTGCAATTCTAATAGCAGACGCAGTTTAAAACGCCAAATGAGATAAAAAACAGAAAAAGAAAGGAGCAATGAAAAAAGCCCCTATTACACGAGTAATAGGGGCTTTTTAATTGCTGTTTTTTCTAGCCGTATTTTAAAACTTTTCAATAATTTCAGACAACTTTTTTACGGTCGAAAAACGCGGATGAACAATCTCATGATCAATGCGTTCGTGTGCCCAGGTTGTGTGGAAAGGAACGTGTATAGCACTCGCGCCTATATTCAAAACGGGTAATACATCCGATTTTAAAGAATTTCCAATCATGATAAACTCTTCGGGTTTAACTTCCAAGCGCAATAATAATTTTTCGTAATCGATCTCCCGTTTGTCCGACATCACTTCGATATGGTGAAAATAACCACCTAAGCCGGAATGGTGGAGTTTTCGGTGTTGATCTTTTAAATCACCTTTGGTAGCAACAACCAATTTGTACTTTTGTTGTAGTTGCTGTAATATATCTTCAACATCGTCTAAAAGCTCTACGGGTTTGGTGAGCAGGTCTTTTCCGATTTGTATGATTTTTTCAATCACACGAATACTCGCTGTATTGTTAGATACGGCATAAGCCGTCTCTATCATCGATAAAACAAAACCTTTGATTCCGTATCCATATAACGGTAAATTGTCAATTTGAGTTTTAAACAAGGCTTGAGACAAACCCTGATGTGATAAATAGTCTTCTAATAAGATACAGAATTTTTTTTCCGCTTCGTTAAAAAAAGGTTCGTTGTTCCAAAGGGTATCGTCAGCATCAAAAGCGATAACTTTAATCTTGTTCATAGACTTTTTAATAGGTTACACACAAAGATATTCATTTTATGGCTTATTGATTTTCTTCAAGACGGCAAAAACAAATAAGGATATAACATTTAGCTAACAGCAAATAGTTTAAAATACTTTAATTTTGTCACTACCAAATGCTATTTTCAAATCGTACTTAACTGGGTTTAATTGGAGCGGTGTTTGGGAAGCACGACTATTATTGCTAATTTTATTGCCGATTAATCATAGGCTACGGCGCTCTATTTAGATGGGGTGATTTTACGGTAATTAACCTGATAATGATGTTGTTAAATCAAAAAATATAATACTAAGATATGAATTTAAAGTCCGGTTTTTTTGTAACGGTTTCACTATTTTTTTCCATCTCGCTTTTTGCACAAACTGCGCTGCCAAAACCTAAATTAGTAGTGGGTGTGGTCGTTGATCAAATGCGTTGGGATTATTTGTATCGATTTTATGATCGGTATGCGGATAATGGTTTTAAACGTCTTCTAGATGAGGGTTTTTCTTGTGAGAATACGTATATCAATTACGTTCCTACCTATACGGCTATTGGACACAGCTCGATTTACACAGGTAGTGTTCCGGCGATACATGGAATAGCTGGTAATGATTTTATAATACAAAACACGGGAGAAGAGCGTTATTGTACCCAAGATGATGGTGTTGTAGGAGTGGGAGTGACGGGAAAAGTAGGGATGCAATCACCTAAAAATCTATTGGCTTCTACGATTACCGATCAATTGAAATTGGCGACGAACTTTCAATCCAAAGTAATTGGTATTGCAATGAAAGATCGTGGGGGTATTTTACCTGCAGGTCATTTTGCCGATGCGGCGTACTGGTTTGACGGCGAATCGGGGAAGTGGATTACGAGTAGCTTTTATATGAAAGAATTACCGAAATGGGTTTTGGATTTCAATGCGGCAAAACCAACTGAAAAATACCTTAATCAAACTTGGAATACCCTATATCCTATAGAGACTTATACTTTAAGTACTGCAGATAATACGGTTTACGAAGGTAAATTTAAAGGAGAAGAAGCACCGGTTTTCCCTAGAGATTTAGAGAAACTCAAAAAAGATAACGGCCTGGATTTAATTAAGGGAACGCCATTTGGAAACACCTTGACTTTGGACTTGGCCAAAGCTGCTATAGAAAATGAAAGTTTAGGTAAAAATCCTGAAGGAGTAACCGATTTCTTAGCAGTGAGTTTGTCTTCAACGGATTATATCGGACATCAATTTGGTATTGATGCTATCGAAATTGAGGATACTTACTTGCGCTTGGACGCTGATTTAGCTGGTTTAATTACGTATTTGGACGAGCATGTGGGAAAGGATGAATACACTTTGTTCTTGTCTGCCGATCATGGCGCAGCACATAATCCGCGTTATTTTAAAGATAAAAAAGGAAATGCTGGATACTTTGATACTAAAAAACACAAGGCTGAAATCAATATGATGTTGGAATTGAAATTTGGTGAAAGGGAAATAGTCAATAGTTTGATGAATTACCAAGTGCATTTAAACAATGCATTGATTGCCAATGAAAAATTAGACGAATCGGATATCCGCGAGGCAGTGGTGGCTTATATGAAAAAAATTGAAGGGGTCGCGTTTGTGACTGATATGGACAAAACAGCAATGGCTTCTATTCCTGCGCGAATCAAAGAACGAATCATCAACGGTTATCACATCAAGAGAAGTGGCGTTATCCAGTATATCTTAGAACCACAATGGTTTAGTGGTAAAGAAAATGGCACGGGAACCACTCACGGAACTTGGGGGTCTTACGATGCACATATCCCTTTAGTTTTTATGGGTTGGGGAGTGAATAAAGGGAAAAGCAATCGAGAAACACATATGGTCGATATCGCTCCAACTTTAGCTGCAATTCTAAAAATTGAAGAGCCAAACGGAAATATTGGAATACCGATTGAAGAGGTTATTAAAAAATAAGCCACTCCGTCTTTTAGAATAAAAAAGCCCTTTTGATTTGATCAAAAGGGCTTTTTTTATAAATATTGTTTTGTAAACAACTGAAATATATGGCGTTATATTTTATGGCGAGGTGTTTTTTAGGAGTCGTTATGCCTATTTGGTATGTAATATGACGCTTAGAAACCCATACTGTATAATAGCAGGATTTTTGAATAAAACACCGACAAAATCTTTTAATTATGGGGCATTTTACCGCGCTTTGTTTGCCGATTTCTTTTTTTTGATGTCGATTTAGTAAAAATGATCGCAGCTAATATTTTTTTTTGCACAAAATATAGTTATAGCCTTAACTTTGTTGGCTGTAAAGAGAACCACATCAAATGAAAACAGATTTAATAAAACAGTTACCCTTAGTAGCGCTTGTTTTGTTTTTCCAAATCCCCTTAGGAAGTTATGCACAAGAGTTGCATTTGTCTATTTCCGAATTGTTTGCGCTGACTTCAAAGAACAGTGAGCGAATCAAATTAGCTCAATGGAGTGTTGAGCAGTCCAAAGAGAAGATCGGTCTGGCTAAATCCGCGCGATTACCGGAAATAGAAACGGATATTTCGTATTCGTATCTATCGGATATCACCATTTGGGATCCGCATTTCAACAACAGAGAAATTGCTGCAATGCCTCATAATGGAATGAAATTCGGTTTAGAGGCCAGTCAAATTATCTTTGCAGGGGGAAGAATTAATAAAAATATTGAAAGGGAGAGTCTAGCGAGTCAAGTGGCCTATCTTAATTTGGATAAAGACGAGGCTGATGTTAAATTATTATTGGTTGGGAAATATTTGGACTTGTATAAATTGATAAAACAAAGAGTGGTTTTTGAACAAAACATCAAATTGAGTTTGTTGCGTTTAAAAAACATTAAGAGTTTAAATGCAGAGGGAATGGTTACCCATAACGATATTACTCGAAGTCAATTGCAATTGTCAAGATTAGAGCTCAATCTAGAGGAAGTCGACAATTCGATTGAGATCATCAATCACGAGCTTTGTGTCACTTTGGGATTAGCTGAACACACACAAATCTCTCCAGAAGAAGTAGATGAGCGCTTAATTCAGTCCGAACGTACTTATGGTGATTGGATTGCAGAAGCGGTATCCAAGCTTCCAGAAAACAAAATTAGTGCACTTCAACTACAATTGGCTCAGAATGAGCTGGATTTGGTTAAGGCAGAACGATTACCCGTTTTAAATTTTTTCGCTGATAATCACCTACAACGACCATTGACCATAGTGGTACCGGCTCAAGATATCTTTTTAAATGAATATCAGATCGGATTTAAACTGAAATATGATATTTCCTCACTATATCATGTCAGGGAAAAAATCAGTTTGGCTAAACACGGTATTTCGTATTCAGAAACGGCTGCAAAACTACAGTTGCAAGAAATAGATCAACGGGTCCACCATGCTTACATCAAGTATAAGGAAGCTAATTCAAAAATGGATACCTATCGAAAAAATGTGGAGTTGGCTCAAGAAAACTATAATCAAATAGAAGTAAAATATTTTAATCAATTGGCCTTGCTTGTCGATATGATTGATGCGAGCAACGAAAAATTAAATGCGGAGTTACAGTTGCAAAACGGCCAGGCGGAGCGCATTTTTAATTTTTACAAACTCGAACGAACAACGGGTAATTTATAAACAGACGGACAGCAAATGGAGGCTAAAATAAAAAACAAAAAGCGAATCAAGATTATCGCAAACGGCTTAAGTATTTTAATTGTTGTAGTAGTGCTTATATGGGCGGTGGTATCTTTTTTTCAATTGGGAGAGAAGGGCTATACCAATGATGCTCAGGTGGAAGAATTTATCAATCCCGTCAGTAGTAGAATATCGGGTTATGTCAGTGAAATTCGTTACAGAGAACATCAAGCGGTGAAGAGAGGTGATACTTTGGTGATTTTGGACCGTCGGGAATTTACGATTCAGCGCGAACAGGCAGTGAGTAATTTGCTTGAGGCTCAGTCGGGTAGTGCTGTGGTTTCCGCGGGATTAAATACGGCACAAAACAATATTTTAGTTGCGAAATCCAATATAGCCGAACTCAAAGCGCGCTTGGATAATGCTGAAGACAATCTAAAGCGCTATGCGAACTTGTTAGAAAAAGATGCAGTGACCAAATATCAATACGATCAGGTAAAAACGGAGCAATTGGCCTTACAGGCCAAATACAACAGTTTGGTAGGTCAAGATAAAAGCAGTCAATTAACTTCGGCGGAGGCAGGACAGCGCGTCAGCGTCAGTGCCGCGACCCTAAAGCGTGCTCAAGCACAATTAGACATGGCGGAGTTAAACTTGTCTTATACCATTATTGTAGCGCCTTACGATGGTACTATGGGGCGTATGTTGTTGCAGGAGGGACAATTGATTCAGGCGTCACAAGCTATAGGAACCATTGTCAAAGGCGATGAAAAATGGATTACGGCCAATTATAAAGAAGGCGATGCGGCCAAACTGATTGTTGGAGACCGGGTCAACATTCGTGTTGATGCCTTGTCTGGATTGAAACTGTCGGGTACTATTACGGCTATTTCTGCTGCCACAGGAGCCAAGTACTCGAATATTCCCATCGACAATTCTGCGGGAAACTTTGTTAAGGTAGAGCAGCGAATACCGGTTAGAATCGATTTTGATAAGGACACTATAGTAGCGATAAAAAACCTGAGAGCAGGAATGAATGTCGAGGTAAACCTAATTCAATAAACATGTATAATACCGGTGTTTTTGAAGATTGGGTACCGCGTTGGTTGGTTGTCGTATTGGCTTTTGCGTTAAATATTCCGATTTGTATGGTTGTGGGAACCTATGCGGGTATTGCAACGGTCTTAACCAGCGAATCTGGGAATATTCAGGAGGTGTATACCTATGCATTTTACGCAACTTATATCGGTATGGCGGTAGTAGTGCCGTTGTTTTTTCAGCTCAAGAGGATGTTGAAAACCCGTACAATACTCTTGAGAACCTATTTAAGTGTAATCGTGTTATTGTATATCACAACGGTTGTCACAGCGCCCTATTTGATTGTTTTACTAAGCTTTCTAGCAGGAGCCATGCGGATGATAGCCGTACTTGAAATATTGGGCTTGCTAACACCTATTTTGGCGCCAAAGGGACAACCCTTTATCAAGTACAGTTTTTTATACCCAATTATAATCGCTTTTGGACAAATCGGAAATTATGTAGTGGGAGTATTGGCTTTTATGTATAATTGGAAATACGGATATTATGCGATACTGTTTCTACAGCTGATTCCGATTCTAATCGTCTTAATTTTTGTTCACAATAAACCCTATACTAGAAAAATCAAATTTCATATGTTTGATTGGTTTAGCCTGTTCCTAACCACGGCAATCTTAATGCTTGGAGCCTATGTCGCGACATTTGGAAAAATAAGAGATTGGTTAGACGCACCGGAGATTATTGTGGCAATCGGCTTACTGCCGCTATTGATTTACACGTTGCAAAATCGTTTAAGGAAATTAAAACACCCCTTTATTAAAATTGATTTGTTTTGGAACAAACATTTTAACTATGCACTGTGCTTTATGTTTTTGATTTGTATGTTTTACTCCAGTACCAGTTTGCAAACCGTGTTTTATAGCAATCTTTTACAATACAATATACAAACGCAGGCTGAACTGGGCATGGCTATGATACCCGGAATATTGATTGGGGCAGGAGTGAGTTTTTATTGGTTTAAAACCGGCAACAACTTTAAGGGGATTTATTTGATAGCGATTTGCGCTTATATGATATCCCATATTCAATTTTATTATTTGATGGATCCTTATATCGCAAAGGAACAATTGTTGGTTCCCATAGCATTTAGAGGAATGGGATTGGGTATTTCTTATATAGCTATTGCCACTTATGGAGCTCAAGGTTTTACCGTACGTGAGGGGTTGTCTTCTGTTTTTTGGTTGATTTTAGTGCGTTCTGTTATTGGTCCGGTGTTATTTGCGAGTATATACAGCAATTTGTTAAACTACAAATTGGTGGATTTTACGACTCGTTTGTCTTCAAAAGTCGATTTCACACAGCCACAAACCTACCATATATACTTACAAACCTTTAATAAGGCACTGAGCACCGGAGTAGATCGGGTACAAGCGCATCAATTGGGAATACAACAGCTTTATCTGTCGATTAAAACCGAAGCGACCATGTTGTCGTTGCAATATATTTTCGGAACGGTGATTTTAGCGGGATTTGTCTTAATTTTACTGACGCTCCTGATTAAAGTACCTCCAATCAATACCCGAAAAAAGGTTCGATGGAGACAGGCGCTAAGAGGAGATTTTATTCGAAACCATATTTAAACGTCGCAGACCATGGCCACCAAACAAAAGAGAAGTGTTTTTTCGGAGATTTTTGAAATGTCCAATTTAACCGGATCAGCTTATCGAATTTTAGTGCGTCGCAGATTTAAGGAAGCACAAATTGATTTGACCGTAGAGATGCTTCAGGTGTTGGGGTGCCTATGGCAGCAAGATAATCAGAGTCAACAAGAATTGGCAGACCGGTTGCTTAAAGACAAAGTGAGCATGACCTATTTGATCAATAATTTGAGTAAACGACAACTTGTGGTACGTTGTGATACGGAGTCGGACAAAAGGGTTAAATTGATTCAACTCACGCCAGAAGGAATGGCTATGGAAGAACAAGCACAGAAGATTTTGGCCGAATTGCGATCGTTGGTGATTGGAGATATACCTGCTGAAACCATGCGGGTGGTTTTGGATTATTACGATCAGTTTAACCGTAATATTCAAGAACAGTTGGCTAAATAGGTTTTCTTTTACTTAAGTTTAACCTATTTTTTTTGATGTTTTATTCAGAATTTCCTATATTTAAGAAACAAAAATAGCAGCGATGAGTGATAAAATAAAATTTGGAAAGTCGGACTTAATGGTCGCACGAGTGTCTTTTGGCGGTAACGTATTGGGTTGGACTTTAGATGAAAAGGAATCGTTTAGAATGTTGGATGCCTTAGTGGATAACGATTTGAATTTTATAGATACAGCCAATAATTATTCGTATTGGGTTCCTGGTCATCAAGGCGGGGAGTCGGAAGCCATTATTGGAAAATGGTTTAAAGAATCGGGTAAGCGCAACAAAATTATTTTGGCAACTAAAGTCGGTGGGCAGATGGGAGACGGCTCAAAAGGTTTAAAGGCCGATTATATACGGCATAGTGTTGAAGCCTCTTTAAAGCGCCTTCAAACCGATTATATTGACCTATATCAGTCTCATTATGACGATATGGAAACCGATCAGTCCGAAACCATGGGTATATACAATCAATTGATACAAGAAGGGAAGGTTCGTTTTATTGGAGCTTCCAATCTAGAACCCCAACGAATAACTACAGCCAATGAAATTGCACGGCAAAACCATTGGGCAAGCTACATCAGTGTACAGCCATTATATAATTTATACGATAGAGCAAAGTTCGAAAACGAATACTTACCCATAGTACAAGAAGGTGATTTGGCGGTAATGAGTTATTTCGCTTTAGCCAGTGGTTTTCTCAGTGGAAAATACAGAACAGCAGCAGATTTGGAAGGAAGCAAGCGAAAGGATATGGTCAAAGGATATCTCAATGAAAGAGGACTCCGTATTCTCGATGCTTTAGAGAAAATCGCTCGTGAACATCAAGTTTCTATGGCTACTTTGGCCACGGCTTGGCAGATCAATAAGCCAGAGATTACAACACCTATAGTCAGTGCTACAAACAGTACACAATTGCAAGATATCGTCAAAGCAATGGAGCTTAAGCTGACTTCTGAAGATAAGGATGCGTTAAATCACGCAAGTCGATATTGATAATTCTGACAAACCTTTTTTGTTAGGGGATTATAATTAAAAATCCATAAGTACAAGCTTTTACCAGCTCCTACCTATGGATTTTTATTGTATGGAAAGAGATGTTAAACTATTTGTTTTGAAGGTCCTTTGCTGCTTTCAATTTTTGTTCAATTTTATCTAGGGTTTTTTTGGTGTTATTATTGATCGCTTTTTGAATACCAGCCTGTAAATTCTCATAGTGAGGTGGTGTTTTCCAATCGTTTTTTATTTTTTCGGTGTTTAATTGTACTTCATTAAATATAACAGTATTATAATTTAGATCAACAACAGTTACAGTTACTTCAGAAAATGCATTTCTACCGATTTCGATGGCACCGTAGTAGTCTAGCGCTAAGCCATATTTGTTTTCTATCACGATGATTTCGTCCAAACCATATTTTGATTTTATCTTGCGCAAATCCAATTTGTAAAATCTTTTTTCGCTGGAATTTCGAATTTTATAGGCGGGGTATACTTCTGAAAATTTTTTAATAGGATAATTGGTTTCTAGATTAGTTACCGTTTTGTTTATAGCTTCAAATCGTTTGGTGATCTCGGCCGAAATGAGTTCAGAGCTCGAAAAATCAAGTTGGATGCTTTTTAATGGCTCTCTGTATTTTTTGCCAGATGAAATAGCCATGTCCAATAGCCCTTGAGCACCCGCTTTAGTGAGTGAAATGGAATCTACAACAGAAATAATACCCACCTTCGAATGCTTCTGGTAATATTCCTTACTCATTGGAATTGATTGACAGGAAGTAATTAGTGTTAAAAAGGCTAAGGCGATTAGAAAGTAGTGTTTTTTCATAATAATGATTTGAAATTTAGTTTGGAATGTAAAACAAAGTATAGCCTCTTGCGCTTTGTAGGTAATTGGCATTGCGTTAAGAGGCGTGTTTTCGTAGTGAAATTAACTGCGATTAAGGTGGAAACATCAAGACTGGCTTTTTGAAAGAATCCTTAACATCTATTCGAATTCAAAAAAGTTATATTGGTTGATTGTAGTATCGTAGTAGCCCAAATACATTTTTTGTTGAAATTGAAATACAATTTCCGATTTATAGCTAGACTTTTTTGAAAGGAGATGGGCGTTTATATTTTGATATACCGTTGGTTTAATAGTACCCGGGATGGATGTGAAATTTGGGTCTGTAAGCATGGTAGCCGTGATTCCTCGCGCTTGAGAAAAAGCCTGCAATTTTTGCATGGGCGGATTGCTAGGCCAGTTATAGTATATTTGGTAAATTAGTGTTTCTATCATATTACCGTTTAGAGCGGACGAAAGTTCAACATCTTTATTCTGAGGGTCGATCCCTCCAAAAGTGATATTGAAGCCCTCGTCATTTTTAGAACAAGTAACCGCAATAGAGTTGTTTTTGAGATAATTTAAAAGTACCGATGTCTTTTTTATCTCTCTTGTATTTCCATTTCTTTTATTGAATTGTAAAGTTGGCTTTTCAGCGATAAAAGGGATCTCTTCTCTTTTGTTTACACTGTATTCGGCAATCAAACCGCCTTCTAAATTTTTTATGGTTAAAAATAATTTGGATTCAGAAGTCTTGACTTGTACGAGATTTTTTTGGTATAAAAAGGAATTGCTATTAATTTCATATCTAGATTCGACTTTTATAGATGGTTTCTTAATGTGCAATTGATTGACTTTGTATGTGGCTAGGTCAATTTGGATTATTTCAGTGTAGTCCATATGATGATCAAAGGTGATCATCAGTGTATTATCCTCAATATAGAATTTTTTCTTATTTGTAGCTAAACCTAGTGGCGTAGGAGATGCATTGTCTATTTGCAGCAACTCATAGGACTCATATCCTGTTTTTTCGAGTGAAAATGAGTACTTTAGAAATTGATCAAGATTCTGTTTTTTGTAATCCTTATCGTAAAAAACAAGAGAATTCAGGTTTATTAGCTGTGATCTAACCGTTTTAGAGTCGGTAAACCTATACGCTTTAATTAAGTTGCTGTCGTCGAGTACTGTAAATATGAAAAGTTGGTTTGCTGCTGTAAATTGACACAACACCTTTTCCTTTTTTAGGTTTATTTCAAATTCATGAGTGTCGTATAGGTGATTTTTAAAATCAAATTTTTGAGAGATAAAGGCATTTTTGCTTTTTGTTGACCAAAATAATACAGGTTGCCCATTCTCTATAAGTGAACCGGAATTCACCTTATATTTTGAATCGATTTTGGTGTGAGGTATCGAGTCTTCAACCTGCATTTTAGCATTTAATTTATAAATGTTGGAGGTTGATTTGTTATTGATTAATAAGTAATTCAATAGTTGCTCTTGGTCAGAAAATTGGTTAACTACTGAGTTGCCTTTGATGTCTAAATTGAGATTGTTAATTTTTTTTTGACCAAAAACTTGGGATACCGATAAAAGTATCCCAAGGATTAAAAGAGTATATTTCATTTGAAGATATTAACTTATAGTAGAGCCATTACTAACTGCTTCAGCGTCTGGGTTGACAAAAACCAATTTGCCGTCTTTGTTTTCAGTCATTAAAATCATGCCTTCGCTTTCGATACCTCTTAGGTTTCTAGGCGCTAAATTAGCCAAAACAGTAACCTGTTTCCCAATGATTTCTTCTGGAGAGAAATGCTCTGCAATTCCTGAAACTATAGTTCTTATATCAATTCCGGTATCGACTTTTAAGATTAATAATTTGTTGGCTTTTGGCATTTTTGCAGCTTCAATAATAGTACCTACACGTAGGTCCAATTTGGCGAAATCTTCGAATTGGGCCACTTCTTTTTGAGGTTCAACTACCTTAGATTCTGCAATATTGTTCATTTTTATGTTCTCAAGCCTATCGATTTGTTTTTGAATTTCTTCATCTTCGATTTTAGCAAACAACAAAGTTGCTTGTCCAATGGTATGGTTGGTCGGTATTAAATCCGATTTTTCCGTAATCGATTTCCAAGTAAGTGCTGTTTGGAGATTTAAGATCGACTTTAGTTTTGTTGCTGTAAAAGGTAAAAACGGTTCTGCCAAAGTACTCAATGCAGCGGCTATCTGTAAGGCTACATACATTTGAGTTTTTACGCGTTCCGGATTTTCTTTAATCATTTTCCAAGGCTCTTCATCCGCTAAGTATTTATTACCCAATCGAGCTACATTCATCATTTCACCAAGCGCTTCTCTAAAACGGTAACGGTCAATAGAACTGGAAATCACATTTGGATAGGCTTTTAGTTCTGCTAAAGTGGCTAAATCAACTTCAGAAAATTCGTTGGGTTGAGGAACATTTCCCTCATAGTATTTATGAGTCAATACCACAACACGGTTGATGAAATTTCCGAAAATCGCTACTAATTCGTTGTTGTTACGAGCTTGAAAGTCTTTCCAAGTAAAATCGTTGTCTTTGGTTTCTGGAGCATTCGAGGTTAAGGCGTAGCGCAAAACATCTTGTTTCTCCGGAAAATCAACTAAATACTCGTGTAACCAAACCGCCCAATTCTTAGAGGTAGAAAGTTTATTGCCTTCTAAATTTAAAAACTCATTGGCCGGTACATTATCGGGTAAAATATAACTGCCTTCGGCTTTTAGCATAGCTGGAAAAATCACACAATGGAAAACGATATTATCCTTTCCGATGAAATGTACCAATTTGGTATCTGCTGATTTCCAATACGGCTCCCAGTCTTTTCCTTCACGTGCTGCCCATTCTTTTGTAGACGAAATATAACCAATAGGTGCATCAAACCATACATAAAGCACTTTGCCTTCGGCTCCCGGAACCGGAACGGGGATTCCCCAGTCCAAATCACGAGTCACCGCACGCGGTTTTAAACCGTCTTCTAGCCAAGAACGAACCTGTCCGTAAACATTCGGTTTCCAGTCGTTTTTGTGTCCTACCAAAATCCATTCTCTTAAGAATGCATCGTATTGGTCTAAGGGTAAAAACCAGTGTTTGGTCGATTTTAAAGTGGGTTTACTTCCCGATATAGCCGATTTGGGATTGATTAAATCGGTGGCATTTAGTGAAGTTCCACATTTCTCACATTGGTCACCATAGGCTTCCTCATTGCCGCATTTAGGGCAAGTACCAATAACAAAACGATCGGCCAAAAATTGCTGTGCTTTTTCGTCGTATAATTGATCGGTAACCTCTTCGATAAACTTCCCATCATCATATAGCTTTTTGAAAAATTCAGAAGCGGTATCGTGATGAATTTTTGAGGAAGTACGCGAGTAATTATCAAATGAAATTCCAAAATCCTCAAAGGATTGTTTGATGATTTGATTGTATTTGTCAATAACCTGTTGAGGACTAATGCCCTCTTTCTTGGCTTTCATTGAAATAGCTACTCCATGTTCATCACTTCCGCAGATAAAAGCGACATCTTTGTTTTGCAAACGCAAATAACGCGCATAGATATCTCCTGGTATGTAAACCCCAGCAAGATGACCGATGTGAATAGGGCCATTGGTATATGGCAAAGCCGCGGTTAGCGTATATCTTTTAGGATCTTGTATCATATAGAGTAGTATTTAACTTCGAATTGAACGCAAAAATAAGCAATCGCGAGCGAATGCTAAACTTTTTATTGATAAGACTAGCAAACAATAATTGTCTAAAACCAAAAAACCATCACGAAGGATGGTTTTAATGCGTTTTATTTGATGTTTTATGATAGCGGTTGTCCAACTGCAATATCACAGCGGTGTCCCGGTTGTCCATGAGCTGGATTTAGATTGCCAGTTGCGGCAGTGTTTGCTGCTTTAGCCGCATCGTTCACTAGGAAAGGCTGTGGAGCTGCTGCTGGTGCCGCAGTAGCTGTTGCTGCTGGTTGTGTGGCCACAGGAGTATTTAAGGGTTGACCAACTTGAATGTCACAACGGTGACCCGGTTGTCCGTGTTCTGGGTTCAAGCCCTCTGCTTGAGCAGTTGCAGCTGGTGCACTTGTTGAGTTTGCATCTATAGCTGCTGCTGCATTTTCTGTAGCAACCGCTTGTTCTTCAACTGCAGTTTCTTTTTTAGTGTCATTACATGAGGTCAAGAATGCCACTGAAGCTATTGCGATAAAAGCGTATTTTTTCATAATTCTGTTATTAGATGATGTAAACATACATATTATTATTCTTTTGGACAATGTTTTTATATGCAGTAAACGTGTTAAAATTGCTTTTTAGAGCTTGTCATTTTCTGTTGTTGCGCTGCTAGGAACGGTCAGATCTGCCAATACGAGTTTTGGCTTTTTGTTCCAAAACAAAAAGTAAATACAACTGATAATCCAACCCACCCAAAATAAATAGCCACCACTGTGAAAACTTCCTTTCATCATTTTATGTGAAGTAGTAGTGAAATCTATATAAGTGGCATAAGCACCTATAACGCCCAAAACCAAAAAAAGCACACTAACCATCTTAGTGGTTTTAACCGGACTAAAATAACGTACCAGCATCATGATAGCAATGAGGATTAATTGGATGCACAGTATCAGTAAAGCGGTTTTCCACCAAGTTTTAAAAATCAAATAATCGCGATGTAAAAATTGAATACCCATTCTGCCGACAAAAGACATTTTGGACATCAAAATACCACAAAGTAAAGCGATAACAGCTTGGATTAATATTAGTATAGAAGCGTTTTTCATGTGGTAATTTATTTAGAAACCTCCCAGCCGTATTGTTCGTTGTATTTGAGTTTGAATTTCCGAGTTATAAAATCCGAATTGGGATTCTTGTCTTCAGTCAAGATGGCAAAAGGCGTTTCTTTTTTAAACAACATCACTGTGATGGTGGCACTGCGTTTATTTTTGCTGTTGATTTGTAAGGGTTGGTCTTTGTCGAGTTCGTATTGAACCGCTCTCAAAATTACCTTCGTGGGTTTTTGACTGATGATGTACGGCTTTGCTTGGTCGGTTATGAGTATTTGAGTGTTCCAAATACTATCTTTCGACAACCATTTCTTCTTGGTGTTTTCCTCTTCAAAGGATAGTAAACCTTTTTTTTCTAAAGACTTGTAGTGTTCGATTTCTTCGGCATCTTTTGAAGTACGCAGTTTTATAGTTCCCAATTGTAATTCTGCGGTTTCGTAAATCGGCTTTTCAGTCAAGTAATTATCAATAATGTTTAAGGCTGTTGAAGTAGTTAAATTTTCATCAGAACAACTGGAAATCAAGGTGCTAATCAGAATTAGCACCCCTATTGATAAGCTTTTTAATAGGTTGGTTTTCATCTTCTCAATTTTTTATTAAAGGTATGAAAAAAACGAATCTGTTCGAAACTTCTATTCAAACTGCTGCTAGGGTCATTTTTTTAACAAAAAACAAAAAGGGAATCTTATCTTTAGTCGGTTAATAAATTTTTAAATGAAATCCTTGTACAATTATAGTTACTCGATAAAATAATAACGGCTTATGAGATGGATGGTATTACTGGTGTTGGTTTTTTCTTTTGCTTGTCAAAAAAAGGTAGAGGATCAAGTGGGTGTCCAAACAACAGCACCGCAGAAACTAGAGAGAGAACTGGCCGAACAAATCTTTGAACTGCCTGTACATTGCTTAACTCAGGAGTATCCCAATAAATTGGGACAGGTTCTGGCTAGTAATCTCGATTTAAAAACACCTCGCGAACTACGTCCGGTGTTTTATGGTTGCTTTGACTGGCATTCTTCAGTGCACGGATATTGGTCTATTGTTAAATTGCTAACGGTTTTTCCGGATTTAGATAAGGAAGGCGTTGTTCGTCAATTGCTCGATGAGCATATCACCCCAGCTAAAGTACAAGTTGAAAAATCATTTTTTTTAGAAAAGCACAATTCCAGTTTTGAACGGACCTATGGTTGGGCTTGGTTGTTGTTGTTGCAAAAAGAATTGAGTTTATCTCAAGATGTTCAATTTAATAAATGGGGAAAGAATTTACAACCGTTGACCGATTTGATTGTGGAGCGTTATCAAGTTTATCTGCCAAAATTAGTATATCCAATTCGGGCGGGACAACACGATAATTCTGCCTTTTCTTTGGTGTTGGCTTTAGATTATGCTCGAGCTGTAGGAGATAAGGAATTTGAAATGCTGCTGCAAAAAGAGAGCAAACGACTGTTTTTAAAAGATATACGTTGTGATTTGGCATATGAACCAAGCGGTTATGATTTCTTATCGCCTTGTTTGGAAGAAGCACTTTTGCTTAGTAAAATATTGCCGAGTTCGGAATACCGACTTTGGTTAAAGAAATTTTTGCCAGAGCTTTTTGATTCTAATTTTATATGGACTCCGGCCAAAGTAAGTGACCGATCAGATGGGAAATTGGTTCATTTGGACGGATTAAATTTTAGTAGAGCCAATGCGCTATTGGGAATAGCAAAGGTGTTGCCAGAACTGGCCCATTTACGGGTAATCGCCAAACAACATTTTGACTATTCCGTCAAAAATTTGGCAAATGATGATTATATGGGTAGTCATTGGTTGGGAACTTTTGCAATCTACGCTGTTTTAAATAATTAGGTCTGCCCGATTCTGTTTTTATAAATCCTTATTTTACTGTTTTTTATCGGTTTTATATGGCGTAATTGATTTATTTTGCTAATAATGGTTCATATTATTAGCTTTTTTCTGTATTTTTATTCTCATAATGTATTATAATTTCGTTTTGTGATTTTTATTCTCTGATATTAGATACTTTTTGATAAAGTTGGGATTTTTTTTTTAAATCAGTTATATTCACCTAAATTTGCGAACTTGTCTCTGTTTTTACCTGTTAAAGCAGTAGGAGTTCCCGTTATTTGACTAAAAGTTAAACGTTATGGCTATAAGGCTTTTGTTGACAGAATTTAGAAAACATGCTGTATTTCAATTTATTGGAGTTCTAAAAGTCGCATTTTGGCTGTTAGTCTTGCAATTGTTGATTCATTGTTTACAGTATAACGTGCAGGTAGATTTGTTTATGGGCCCGCTACTTTATTTGTATGTCGCTAAGCCCAAGGTTTTTTCAGAATCATTTAGCAAAACACAATTTCTTCATATATCTTTTTTTATCTTTTTGTTTTGGATGAGTCTGTATGCTAAAGACGATTTTTTTTTGTTGGTCAAATCGGCGTATTTGTTGGTGTATAGTTATCTAATTCACAGAAAATTTAAGGTTACTAGTAGAAGTTTTTCCATTCGGTCTGCAACTATGTTTTTTAGTTTTTGTACTTTTTACATGAGTGTGGTAGGGGTTTTGTTGTTGATTGATTTTATAGAGATTAATTCATTTACGCTGTTTTCTTTTAGCAATAAATTTCTGTTTGTGGGCATGTCAGTTACTACGATTAGTTTTTTGTTTTATCTTTTATATGAATATAAAAAGGGCGCTTCAGCTTTTGTAAGTCCTGTTCGAGAGGTGGATTTAAAGCAAAGTATCGATCTTGTAAAAGCAGATTCGTTCCGATTGGTGGTGGTAGATAAGATTTTGGTTTTCTTCGGAAATTCGGATTTGTATTTACAAGCGAATTTTACTTTAGAAGATTTGTCCCTGATTATCGATGTACCCCGAAGTGTATTATCCGATGTGATGAATAAGGAATTGAGTGCGGGATTTTATTTGCTTTTAGGTGAGTATCGGATTAACCACGCAAAAAAATTACTTTTAGCGAAGGAGAACTTTACGATTGAAGCCTTGGTTTATCAATGTGGTTTTCACTCTAAATCCACTTTTAATAAATATTTTAAACATTTTGTAGGACAAACTCCCTCGAGTTTCCGTGCTGAAAATATGCCTGTTGGCAAAATACTTTAATTGATTGTTTAAATGATGTTGTTTCAGTATGTGTATTTTGTAGTACTTACTGCGGTAGTGGTTTTATCGTTGGCGAGTTTATTTGTCAATTTTAATTTTTACCAACGTTCATCATTCGATAAAGTTATGGTGGGCTTTTTGGTTTTTTTAATTTTCCATAGCCTTTACGCCTGTGTCGCTCGATTCTTTTTTGTGCACATACCCTTTGTCGATGTTGGTGCTCCTTTTGGCTTGTTTTATGGTCCGTTTTTCTATTTATCCTTAGTGGCGTTAAAAAAAGAAGTAGGCATCAAGTGGAAACAGCTGTTTTCTCATTTTTTTTTAGCACTTATCTTTGTTGTAAGTTATGTGGTTTTATGGGTCAATTGGAGCTATTTAAAGGACTACAGTTCTATTTATCTCATAGTGTTATATATGCTTTCAGGCATACAGCTAATCGCCTATGCTTTATTCGGATTTGTAAAGTTTAACGAATCAGTAGTAGCAATCGAATCGAAGTTAGTAACCAATTATGCCATGAAAATAATGGTTTTGGTGGCTTTGATTTTTTTGGGTTTGAGTTTTGATCACGGTTTGTCAGACCAAAAGACTTATGTAAGTGGTGTACTGATTTATTTGTTTATGTTGATGTTGGCTGTGATCGTTTTTAGGTATCATATTCTGATTCTGATTTCCAGCAGCAGCGTAGTTGATAAGGTTGCGGTGACGATTACAAATACAGATAAAAATCGGGAGTCTCTCGTTAAGAAGCTACCAAATAAAAAGTACGAAAAATCACAGATTACAGAGGAGGAGGGACTGGTTTATTTGAACAGATTAAACAAAGCAATGCAGGAAGATAAACTGTATCTCAATCCCGAATTGACTATAGATTCCCTTTCAAAAACGCTTAAAATGACCAAACATCATTTAACGCAGGTTTTCACTATAGTTCTCGATTCGAATTTTAATAAACACATCAACCACTATAGGATAATTCATGCCTCTAGTCTCTTAAAGAAGGGGGTAGATGTGGCCTCTATTGGCGATATCGGAACCGAAAGCGGGTTTAATTCTCGCACTTCTTTTTTTAGAGCTTTTAAAAATCATTACGGCATTTCTCCTGCCGATTATAGAAAACAGCAGCTTTAATTTACAGCTGGCTTTTTATGCCATTTTTGAGTTTGAAACTCGGTTATTGTTCGGCTGTACAATTGCGATATTTTTTGTTTGGCCTCCCTTTTACTCACCGTTGGTGAGTCGCAATAGCTTTTAAATCTCTAAAATCAGGTGCTTTTTTGAAGCGTTTTATGGATGGTTTTTATTTTTTAGTCTCATTTTCTCTTCTCGCCGACTTTGTTTTCAGATAAAGAATTTGTAAAGCCACTTATAAGCTTGACAAAGTTATGTGGGTGGTATTTTACTATAACTCTCAGGTTTAAATCGATAAGACAAGGGCTCGTTAATACGAATCGCTCTATAGATATCATGTCGCTTTGCGGTGGATACGGTGTGGTTAAACAGTTTTAAATCAAGAAATCATTAAAAGTGTAATATTGCGAATTATTCACATTTTTTCGATTTTTGTTGCGATATATTTTGTTTGGTCAAATTTTGCTTGTTTCAGTCGTGTTTTCTTAAAAGACGTTATACAGCGATAGTTTTAACGAAAAAGCAGCTATATTTTTTAAGGTTTAATTTTTTTAAGAAATTTTAGTAAATTTATTATTACTGCTAATTATTATGTTAAATATGGTGTAATACATATATATTGTCTAGTATTTTTACGTTTTATGTAAGGTGTTTTTACTAATAAAACCTTGTAAATCGCAGAAAATCGAATGAAAGACCTAAAATGTCTAAAAAAAGCGCCCAAATATCATTGATTTTGTGTTTTTGCGATTTTTTTTTGTGTACAAGCTTTAGAAAAACAGTTGGTCCTTGTATCTCCCCTTTTTTAGCGCCCGTAAATACTGAGTTTTTTATATCCATAGCAGTATTTTTTTTATGTTTCAAAATATTGGCGCGTATTCCGTTTCAATTTTTTGAAACATTTTATTTAACTGATTGTTAGAATTTTGTAGTAATTATTGTAGTACAGGAATTTGGGACATTAGGTGTTAAGTGTTTTTTTTTAGGAGTTGCTTTTTATAAATTTTCCATAAAACAAAATTAAAATGTGAGTTTTATAACATTTGATGTAAATGGAGTAACAAGCAGAACAACGATGTCTTCGATAAACGTTAAAAAAAAAGTCACTTTTTCCCTAAGCTTGTTAAATACCTTGACTGCCGAAATAAACGCGAATTTTATTTTTGATAAATGTGTCAAAAAGCGAGTTTATATCCAATTGAATTAAGAAATGCGCTCTTTTCGCGAAGACATGGCTGGTGTTGATAAATAGAAATCATCTCGATTTTGTTTTTATACCGGTTGTGCTTAAAAAAAGGGACTAAAATCTTATAAAGCAGAAGTCTAACTATTAAAACACAGATATGAAAAACAGCTATTAACTAGAAATCAAAATTAATTGCAGAAAGAACGACTAATTCTGCAATGAGAATTTAATTAAGAACTAAAAAATTTTTTATGAATTACAAAATTACACTAATTCAACTTTTTGCGATTTTTAGAAATAGGACTTCCATTCCGATGGCTATCCTATTTTCTTTTATGTTGCTAATTGTAACTAGTGCTAGTGCTCAAACGTTAAAGACTGATAGCAATATACCGCTATTAAGTGTTTGCGGCGATTACCAACAATTAACGGTAAGAATCGCCAAGGGTAGTAGAGCGTGTAGTCAGGGTAAATTGAAGATTGAAATTCCCGTGGGATTTGAGCTTCAACTCGGCTCAGTGAAAGCGAATGGCAATACTGTAACTGTTACCGGAGAAACAAATCAAGGCACTACGGTTACTTTACCTAATATTACAGCAGGCCCTTCGTCAGAAGAAATGGTTATAACCTACAATGTGAAAGCGTTGTGCTCTGTTATTGGATCGATTGTTCCAGCAGATCAGCAAGTGGTTAGCTATGTTTTTTCGGGATGTACAACCAATCCACAAAGCGGTACTAGTGAGATCATCAATATTGATTTTGCCGTACTAAGGGTTACTGTTAATCCAGCGGTTAGTTCGGGAAATGTAGGAGATGAGATTAGCCGTACCGTAACGATTCGAAATCAGGGAAATGGAGCTATTTCTACCGTGGTTCTAGAACGTATTTTAGGAGGTGGTTTAAATCATGTTTCGTATGATTTTTCATCGGCTTTGGGATGGACTGCAGATGCTACTAATCCGAATAAAATCACATTCTCTGGGTCTTCTTTAGATACAGGAGGAACGATTTCATTTAAGGAAAAAGTAAAAATAAATAGCTGTAGTTTAACACCTACTATTTATGAAGTGTATTATGGATGTGGTACGAAATGTACTAACTCTAGTGTGTCTGGTACTGCTCAACACATTATAAATATCAACAATTCTTTTAAACCGGTTATAGAGGTTTCGGCTATTCCGCCGGTAATTACTTGTTTAAATCAGTCTTATACCAATACTTGGAATGTGAAAAATTCAGGTAATGCAGAAGCTTCTTCTGTTGGTTTAGAAATCGGAACTAACGATGCTAATGGATACATTAATATCAATACTGTAACCGTTGGTGGTGTGGCTGTGAATCCAGCTGATATAGAAATACTTCAAGGGACGGCTGCTAAGCCAACTTTAATTAAAGTAAAAATCAGCGCAGACAATACCTTAGATCCGAATCAAGTAGTAGTGGTGAAGTTTGATCAATATTATGCTGCGCCAGATGCTGCTTCTTGTGAAACGGCACCAACCACATTTACTACTAATGATAATTACTATAAGGTTGCTTATGATTTTACAGGAGGTTGTGGTGGTCCATATACTGATAGTAAAACTGTAAGTCCTGCTGTTACTTATAATTACGAAGGATTAAATATTGGCGAAATTGACATCGTGTCGGGGCAATCTTATGGTGCTGATTATTTGTTTACCAATTTCGTTATTCCTCATGCAGGTTTAAATGTTGGAGATAAATTTGAAATTACTATCGAGTTATCGGAGTTGTTGACTGTTGCTAATATCAACGATATTAAATTGTTTACTGGAGCAACTGCTATCAATGCCGTGTCTTCAGCAGATGGTGCTAATAAATATCGACTGACTTTTACTTACGGAACAGCTCCTTGGACTGTTGGCAATGATTTGAATTTATCAAACAGCCGTTTAAAGTTTCCTATAGACTTTTTGTGTGGTCCGGATACAAATACTGGAGAAGTACAAGATGTTTGGTATAAAATAGGTGGTGAATTGATAAAAACACCAGCATGTGATGCTATTGTTTTTAAATGTAATCAAGTCAATTTGCTTGGATATTGTGACGCTGGGCCATGTGCTGACGGACTTCACAATCGCTCTGCGGATTTAGAGAGAACTACTTTGGGGTTTGCAGTAACTGCAGCTGGTGTTCCAATGAATACACGTGTTAATAAAAACGATACCAATGTAAGAACTTTTATTACGGGTGATATACTTGAAATTCATCAAGATTCTGATGTGATTATAACAACTCCAGGAGCTTGGACAAAAGTTAAATTTCAAGTTGAAAAAGATGCAGACACCAATGTAGCTTTGATAACAAACAGTGGTAAGTTAGTGGTAACACGTGCTGCGACTGAAACGGAATTTGATGTGTTAACTGTAGTCGAAAACCCAACTAATTATGTATTGGAATTTGACTTATTAACGCAACCTAACGCATTGACAGTCTTTTTACAAGGTGATAAAGTTCGCTTTTCTATGAAGTTTAAAGCTTTAGACTCTCAAGTAGGACTAAAAAGATTCCCGACTAAATCGTATTTGATCGATTCTAATGGTGTGGAGAAAATCTGTGGAAGAGCTTATACAGCAACCGGTTTTTATGTAAATAATACCGTTGAAGTTAAAGGAAGTAAAACCGATTTCGCAACTTGTAGTAATAGCGATAATAAATTCGTGATCACCTCGTCAATCCTTGGTTTTTCAAGACAAGACGGTGTGTTTGAAGGCGAGTTTCGCGATTTATTGGAGCCGACAAAAGCTGTTTTAACAGTTCCTGCATTTTTGACATTAACTGGTGCTAAAGTGGAAGTTAAAAACCAACCTTGGTTGGGTATTAATAATACTGCTATTATCACCGGACTTAATGTAAATAACGGTACGTATATACTAGATTTAAATACGATTATTTCAGCTTTGACCGCTAATAAAAATCTTGATGAAGGTTTTGTGATCGAAATTACGCCAACGGTTTCTTTATTTGAGTGTGAGCCTTCGGCAACTGCTTTAGTACAAACAATAGGCGTTACTCTAGAAGGTGATGTGGTTGATGGAGCTGGTGATAAAACACCTTTTTCAAAAACACAACAGTTAGATTACAATACCGGATTTGGAAGTTTAACTCTTGAATTGTCTAACAACAATTTAAACGGAGAAATGAGTCCTGATGGGCAATTGGTTTCTTGGATTGTAAAAGTTGCAAATACTTCTAACTCCAGATCATTCCCTAATGTTTGGTTAGGCAAAAAAGCAGGTAACTTAGTGATTGAATCCGTTCAAAAGGTTGATAACTATGACGGTAGTAATCCATTGGTTGCGATCGTGCCAACTGGAGATGTGTATCAATTGGGTGATTTTGCAGCTTCGACTACTAATTTTTATTTGGTTAAAGCCAATCTTATTAATTGTAGCGTTGAATCCTTAACCATTCCAATAGGGTACAGCTGTACTGCTTATCCTGTAAATGTTAATTCGGGTGTTTGTGTTGTTACTGACAAGGTATTGACTTATGGTCAATTGAAAAATAATTTGCAGACCACGATTGCTTTTCAATCCAATGCAAATACGCAACACGGTTTCTGTGATGTTCTATCATATACCGTTCAGATTCACAATGCGGGAGATACCAATGTTAAGAACTTAAGTGTTCGTATTCCGTTGGCTTCGGCTCCAGGTTTAAAATACAACGGAAGTTTTGAATACAGTACTGTTTTTTCAGGAAATATTACACCATCAGTTGTTTTTTCAAATGGAAACCCAGCTAGTGCCGTTATTTCAGGTACTGATTTAATCATCACTTTAGATAATAGTATTTCTTTAAATACACTAGAGCGTGTTCAATTGAAAGTCAATTTCAAAATCGAAACTTGCGAATTTAAAAGTGGGCAGCGAATTTCATTTGTGCCGTCGGCTGTTAATATTTGTGGCTCGCCACTTCCTGGAGGAAGTATAACTTCGGCTAGTGGAAATAGAATTATCGTTGCGGGAGGCTCAACTGCTTTCCCTGAATTGGTTCTTGACTTAAACGAAGTAGTATTAGATCCAGTTATTGATTTGGGTGGTAATTTAAGAGCGAAATATAATTTCTCTACTACCAACTCGGGTAATTTCGGAAATACTGATGCCATTACTACCGACTATAGATTTGCTTTCAAATTCCCTGCAAATTGGGTAATTGTTGGTAATCCAAGTGATTATTTAGTTCCAGCAGGAGCGGCTGTTTTTGAAGGTATTGATCCTGTTCGCGGTTATATCTTTAAAGTAGTTAGAAATCTTCCAGTAGGTACAGTGGTTAAATTGGTGGACGTTCCGTTGAAATACACGGCCCATGACGATACTACTTTGTCTTGTGAACACTATTTTGGAGACGTACAAATTTCGGTTTACCAAAATATTGCGGTTCCAACCTGTATTAACCCGAATTTAAATTGTCCTAATGGTATTGATCAAGTTCTTTTAGAAGATCAAATACGTATGGTATTGCCTATCGACAATATGTTGATGATCAATCCACCACAACAAACTCGTGAGATTTGTAGCCCATTAGTTGGAGGAGGTCAACCGACTTTGGCTGATATCACTTTTTCAAATGGTTATTATTTATCTTGGTATGAAAATGAATTAGATGCGCAGGCAGAAGTAACTCCGTTACCTTTAACGACGCCATTAATTCACAACAGAACATACTATGTGGTTAATAGATTTATTGCTGGAGGATTGTGTAAGAGTAATCTTGCTGCAATTAAGGTTTTATTAAAAACCAACAACCTTCAAGCGACCAATATTGAATTCGCTTGTGCACCAGACCAAAGATCGTATAAGGTATTTGTTACCTTAAACGGTACAGCGCCATATACTGCAGTGGGAACTGGAGTTGGAGCTGAAAGTAGATTCGATGGAAATATTTGGACATCAGAAAGCATTCCAATCGGTACGCCTTATGACGTTACCTTTGAAAATGCGAGTATGTGTACTCCATTGACTATTACGGGAATCCCTCCTGTTTGTTGTACATTGCAAATCGCTTGTCCTGTAGATGTTGAAGTGGTTTGTGGTACTAGTTACGACCCTTCAGTTACGGGTATTCCAACAGCGATTACGGCTTGTGGAAACATTACTCAAACTTATACCGATTCAGCTATAACTGCTTGTGTTGGAGGTTTAAGAACATTTACTCGTACATTTACAGTAACTGATGGAAGTGGAAATGTGGAAACGTGTACACAACGAATCTCTATAAAAGATGTGGTTGCCCCTGTATTGGATGTGCCAGCTAAAAACCTAACGGTTGAATGCGGAACCAATACTACAGAAGCATTAAACAATTGGTTGTCCAGTCATGGTGGAGCCATTGCAACAGATGCTTGTGGAGCGGTAACTTGGACGCATAACTTTACGGCATTAACCGCCGGATTGTGTGCAGGGACTCAAAGTGCGACAGTAATATTTACAGCTACTGATGCGTGTGGAAATCGTGTTACTTCAACAGCTAAATTCACTATTGAAGATAAAACGCCTCCTGTAATCAGTATAGTAGCGGCAAATAAAACCGTAGAATGCGATGGAACTGGCAATACTGCTGCTTTAAATGATTGGTTAGCTAGTCATGGTGGTGCAGTGGCAACAGACGGATGTAGTGTAACTCCGGTTACTTGGACGCATAACTTTACGGTATTGACAGCAGGTACTTGTGCCGGTTCTCAAAATGCAGTAGTAACTTTCACAGCAACGGATGCTTGTGGTAATAAATCAACAACAACGGCAACGTTCGCTATTGTTGATACAACAGCGCCGGTAATTACGGTTGCACCACAAAATAAAACGGTAGAATGTGACGGATTAGGAAATCTTGACGAGTTTAACGAATGGTTAAGAATTTCTGGCGGTGCAGTTGCTAAAGATGGCTGTGGTGCAGTAACTTGGTCTTATTTAATTGAAGATACCAATACAACTTGTGGAAAAGCAGGAACGGTTATCGTTGATTTCTTTGCTAAAGATTCTTGTGGTAACACAGCCTTTAAACAAGCGGCTTTCATCATTGTAGATACCACCAAACCGATTATTTCAACTCCAGCAAAAGCGTTGAACATCGAATGTGGTGCTGAAGTTGATGCCTTAAACGCTTGGTTAAACAACCACGGTGGCGCGATCTCTTCAGATAATTGTGGAACAATCACTTGGACACATAATTACAATGGATTAACTGCGGCTTGTGGAAACACGGGAAGTGCAGTGGTAACTTTTAAAGCGACCGATTCATGTGGTAATTTTAGTGAAACTGTTGCAACAGTAACTATAGCTGACAAAACGCCTCCTGTAATTACTAAACAAGCACAAAACTTAACGGTTGCCTGCGGACCAAATGCAGAGCAAACTTTAAACAACTGGTTGTTGAATCGCGGTGGTGCTGAAGCTACAGATAATTGTGGAACGGTAACATGGACACATAATTATGTGGAATTAACAACGAGAACTTGTGGAGTAACTGGATTTGCTTTGGTAACTTTTACAGCTACTGATGCTTGTGGAAATACAGCAACTACTACAGCTACTTATAAAGTGGAAGATACAACCGCTCCTGTAATTACGCACCCAGCAGAAAACAAAATAGTAGAATGCGACGGTACAAATTACAGAACAGCGATGAATCTTTGGTTGTTAAGCCACGGTAGAGCTACAGTAGCTCAAGCTTGTAGCGATGTAACTTGGACGCACAACTTTACGGCTTTATCAGCAGGTGAAACCGGAAGTGCAGAAGTAACCTTTACTGCAACAGATGCTTGTGGAAACTGGGTTTCTACTACGGCTACGTATACAGTAGTGGATAGAACAGCTCCGGTAATCACGGTATTGCCTCAGAATAAAACAGTAGAATGCGACGGTAACGGTAACCTAGACGAGTTTAATGATTGGTTGGCTATTCATGCTGGAGCAGTTGCTACAGATAATTGTGGCGATGTAACTTGGTCTTATTTGATTGAAGATACCAATACTACATGTGGAAAAGCAGGTACGATAATCGTTGACTTTATCGTTAAGGATGCCTTTGGTAATTCGACATTCAAACAAGCAGCATTTATTATTAAAGACACTACTAAACCGGTAGTGAGTACAGTAGCAAAAGATTTAATTATCCAATGCGGTGCTGAAGTAGATGCTTTAAACGCTTGGTTAAACAATCATGGAGGAGCGGTAGCTTCAGACAATTGCGGAACCATCACTTGGACACATAATTACAACGGATTAACCGCTGCTTGTGGAAACACGGGAAGTGCAGTAGTAACTTTTACTGCTACAGATTCTTGTGGAAACTTCAGTGAAACCGTTGCGACTATTAGCCTTGTGGATACAGTAGCGCCAACACTAGTAAAAGCAGGACAAGACTTAACGGTTACTTGTGGAGCTAATACAGCTGAGGCATTGAACAATTGGTTGATCAGTCATGCTGGTGCAATAGCTAAAGATGCGTGTGGTGCAGTAACTTGGACTCACAACTATACTGGCTTAACCACTACGGCATGCGGAACAACGGGCAGTGCTTTAGTAACTTTTACAGCAACAGATGCTTGTGGAAATACAGTTACTACTTCGGCTACTTATACAGTAGAAGATAAAGCGGTACCGGTAATTACTAGAGCAGCACAAAACAAAACAGTTGAGTGTGATGGTTCGGGTAATGAAACGGAGTTAAATGCTTGGTTGGCAATTCAAGGTGGTGCAACAGCAACAGATAGTTGTAGTGCGGTAACTTGGACAAACGACTATACGGCCTTAACAGCGGCATGTGGAGCAACGGGAAGTGCTTTAGTAACTTTTACAGCAACAGATGCTTGTGGAAACACCGTTACTACAACAGCAACGTTTACCATTGCAGATACCAAAGCGCCAATCATGACTACAGTACCACAAAATGCGGTAGTAGAATGTGATGGAGCAGGTAATACAGCGGCTTTTGATACTTGGTTAAACAGTCATGCTGGGGCAATAGCATCAGATGCTTGTAGTACAACAGTAACTTGGAGTCACTCTATAGTAGATACGAGTAACCTTTGTGGAAAAACAAAAGTAATTACAGTAAATTTCGTAGCAACAGATGCTTGTGGAAACGCAGTAACTAAACAAGCTACATTTACTATAGCTGATACTGCGGGTCCTGTACTTACTACAGCAGCTACAGATTTAATCATGGAGTGTGGTACTAGCGGAAACGATCGTATTAATACTTGGTTAAACAGTCATGGTGGTGCTTCTGCAACAGAAGCTTGTGGATCGGTAACTTGGTCACACAATTACACCGGATTGACAGCGGCTTGTGGAGCAACAGGAAATGCAGTAGTAACGTTTACGGCTACGGACTCTTGTGGAAACACTACCGTAACTGTAGCGAATATTAGTATTGTAGATACAGTAGCACCAACCTTGGTAAAAGCGGCACAAGGCCTTACGGTTTCTTGTGGTACGAATACTACTGAGGCGTTAAATAACTGGTTGAGCAGTCATGGAGGAGCTAGAGCAACAGATACTTGTAGCTCGGTAACTTGGACAAACAACTATACTGCATTAACGGCGGCATGTGGAGCAACAGGAAGTGCTTTAGTAACTTTTACAGCAACAGATGCTTGTGGAAATACAGTTACAACGGCGGCTACTTTTACTATTGAAGACAAAACGGCACCGGTAATTACAAGAGCAGCACAAAACAAAACAGTGGAGTGTGACGGTTCTGGTAATGCAACGGAGTTAAATGCTTGGTTGGCAATTCAAGGTGGTGCAACAGCAACAGACAGTTGTAGTGCGGTAACTTGGACAAACGACTTTTCAGCTTTAACAGCGGCATGTGGAGCAACAGGAAGTGCTTTAGTAACTTTTACAGCAACAGATGCTTGTGGAAATACAGTTACAACAACAGCGACCTTTACTATTGTTGACACCAAAGCGCCAATCATAACTACAGCGCCTCAGAACGCGGTAGTAGAATGTGATGGAGCTGGAAACTTAACGGAATTCAACGCTTGGTTAGCAAACCAAGGAGCAGCAGTTGCAACAGATGCTTGTAGCGGTGTAACTTGGACCTATGCTATAGTCGATACCATTAAACTTTGTGGTAAAACACAAGCGATTACGGTTAACTTTACCGCGACGGATGCATGTGGTAATAGTGCGATGAAACAAGCGACATTTACAACAGTAAATACTACAGGACCTCAATTTGTTGTAGAAGCTCAAGACCTTACAGTTAACTGTGATGGAAATGGTAATGCAAACGATTTGATGGCATGGTTGAATACCCATGGTGGTGCAAATGCTGTAAATGCGTGTTCTTTAGACATGACTTGGACTAATGATTTCAAAGGATTGACTAAAGCATGTGGATCTACTGGAAGTACAGTAGTTACCTTTAAAGTGACGGATTCTTGTGGAAATGTAAGTGCTACTACAGCAACGTTTACAATCGTTGATGATATTGCACCGGTATTTACTACCAACCTTCCAAAGGATATTACTTTAGAGTGTTCAGCGCTTCTACCAGAAGCAGCGGTATTGAATGCAACGGATTTATGTGGAACTGCAGAAGTGAGCTTTAAAGAGGAACGCCTAAATGGTAATTGTGAAAACAACTATCAATTGGTGAGAACTTGGACAGCAACAGATGCTTGTGGAAACGCACAAGTTCACGTACAAACCATAACCATTCAAGACACTACAGCACCAGTATTTGTAGAGCCATTACCAGCAGCGGATGTTTTCATGAAATGTGAAGATTTGAAAGCGGCTCCAGTAATGACCGCAACAGATGCTTGTGGAAAAGCAACCGTAGCCTTTAAAGAAGAAAAAGTACAAGGAGACTGTGATAATAAATACAGTTTAGAGAGAACTTGGACTGCGACGGATACTTGTGGAAATGAGACGGTTTATACACAAACTGTACATTTGGCTTGCGAAATTGAAATTTACAACGCAATTTCTGCAAACGGAGATGGTAACAACGACGAGTTTGTATTGAAAGGAATTAATTGTTATCCTGGAAATACTGTTGAAATCTTTGATCGTTGGGGACGTTTAGTTTATAGTACTAGAAACTATAACTCGATTGGAAATGTATTTAAGGGGTATGCTAATGCTAAAGACGTGGTAAGTAAAGGAGATAAACTCCCAACAGGTACCTATTTCTATGTTGTACAATACGATTACAACTTCGGAAATGGTGAATCTCAAGCCATGAAGCAGTCAGGATACATTCATTTAGAATCTAATTAATTTGTAAGCGATGAAAATTCATAAAACAATAAAAAGGACGTTTTATGGAATCTTGTTAATGGGCAGTGCAGCAATGCACGCCCAACAAGATTCTCAATATACCCATTATATGTACAACACGATTAACGTGAACCCTGCTTATGCCGGATCACGTGGAGCGATGAGTATCTTCGGTTTGCACCGTGAGCAATGGGTTGGATTAGATGGAGCACCAAAAACAAATTCATTCTCGATAAACACACCTATCAACAACAGTAAGTTGGGAATTGGTTTGTCTTTTGTCAATGATCAAATCGGAGTTATGAAAGACAATACCATATCGGTTGACGTTTCTTATACCATTGATCTAGGCAGTAGAGAAGATAAGTTGTCATTTGGACTAAAGGGTTCTGTGAATTTACTAGATGTTCGCTATAGTGAACTGAAAGTTTACAATCCGGGTGATGTGATGTTTAGTCAAGATATCAGTGGTCAAGTTAGCCCTAATGTTGGTGCGGGTATTTATTACCACAACGACAGAAGTTATTTGGGTTTATCTGTTCCAAATTTCCTAGAAACGGAGCGCTATGACGACAATATGTATGCGACTATGCAACAGAAAATGCATTTCTACTTAATTGGAGGGCATGTATTTGATTTAAATCCAAACTTGAAATTCAAACCGGCATTTATGTTGAAAGCAGTTCAAGGAGCACCATTACAAGCAGATATCAGTGCTAATTTCTTATTTATAGAGAAGTTTACACTTGGAGGTGCTTACCGTTATGATGCGGCATGGAGTGTGTTGGCGGGTTTCCAAGTTACCGACGGATTGATGATTGGATATTCGTATGATGGAGAAACCACTAAATTGGCCCATTATAATTCAGGATCGCACGAAGTGTTTTTGCGATTTGAACTTTTCAATAAGTACAAACGTATTGTTTCACCAAGATTCTTTTAAAACGCAGACTTATGAAAAAAATTATCACCTCATTAAGCGTTTGTTTGTTAGTTTTAATGAATCATAACGCCCAAGCGCAAGTTGGTTTGTCACGTGCTGATAAAACCTATGATAAATTGGCGTATATCGATGCTATCAAAATTTATGAGAACATCGCTAAACGCGGACATGTGAGTACCGAAATTCTAAAGAATTTAGGAAACGCAAATTATTTCAATGCGCAATATGCAGAAGCAAATAAATGGTATAGCCAATTGTTTGCAGATTTTGCTAGTTCAGAAATAGAGTCGGAGTACTATTACCGTTACTCTCAAACTTTAAAAAATGTAGGACAAGATGCTCAGGCAGCGGTTTATTTAAAGCAATTTGCTGAAAAAAATAAAGAGTCTAAACGAGCGGATATCATCCGAGCAGATAAAGATTATCAAGCGGAAATAAAACGGAATTCTGGTCGTTACGACATTCAGGATGCGGGTATCAATACCGGTTATGCCGATTACGGAAGTAGTTTCTACAAGGATCAAGTGTTGTTTACAACGGCTCGAGATACCAGTAATTTCGCAAAGAAAGTACATACATGGACCGATCAATCTTTTACCAAAATCTATGTAGCCGATATTCAAGAAGACGGGACGCTAACTAAGGCTAAAAAATTTAGTCGCAAAATAGATACCAAATTCAATGAGGCTACACCGGTAGTGACTAAAGACGGTCAAACGATGTATTTTACACGTAATAACTATAACGGTTCTCGTGGAACTGATAGTAAAAAAACGACTTTGTTGAAAATTTACCGTGCAGAACTAAAAGGCGATAAATGGACCAATGTTACAGAATTGCCTTTTAATAGCAATCAGTTTAGTACAGCACATCCCGTATTAAATGCTAATGAAGACACCATGTATTTTGTTTCTGATCGTCCGGGTGGATTTGGACAGTCGGATCTTTGGAGTGTTGCCATTATGGAAAACGGATTCGGAACTCCTGTGAATTTGGGAGCATCGATCAATACAGATGGTAGAGAGTCGTTCCCTTTTGTTACTTCAGATGATGAATTGTATTTTGCTACAGACGGACGCCCAGGTATGGGTGGACTCGATGTATATGCAACCAAAATCAAAGCGGACGGTAGTTTTTCTGATGTGCAAAATATAGGTGCTTCAGTAAACAGTCCTTCAGACGATTTTGGATACATCATTAATAAGACGACCAAAAGAGGTTACTTTTCAAGCAATAGAGAATCGGGTATCGGAAACGACGATATCTATGCTTTTAAAGAAAACCGTGCCTTGGTTTTAGAGTGTGTTCAAGGACTTAAAGTTACCGTTGTTGATGCTAAAACTCGTAATATCATACCAAATGCAAACTTGAGTTTGTACCAAATGGATTTTACGGATAAGGCTAAATCAAACAAAATGGACGCTAATAGCCAATACTTATTCGATACGAATTACGACTGTGGAACCAGCTACCGCGTAAAAGCAGAAGCTCCAGAGTATACCGTAAAAGAAGAAGTTGTTTCATTGCCAAATGAAAGCGGTATAACAGAGATTACTATCGTCTTAGAACGCGCTAAAATCCCGTTAAAAGAAGGAGATGATTTGTTTAAAGTATTGAACTTAAATCCGATTTATTTCGATTTGGATAAAGACAATATCCGTCCAGATGCAGCCTTAGAATTGGCTAAAGTCTTTGCGGTAATGGAAGAATATCCAAGTATGAAAGTAGATGTACGTTCACATACAGATAGTCGTGCTTCACATAAATACAATGATGATTTATCTGAGCGTCGCGCCAAGTCAACGGCAGCATGGTTGATTTCTAATGGTATTTACAGCAACCGTTTAACATGGAAGGGGTATGGCGAACGCCAATTGACCAACAAATGTGCAGACGGAGTAAAATGTACTGAAGAAGAGCATCAAGCTAACCGTAGATCGGAATTTATTATCGTTAAAATGTAATAGCCGTTAAAAGGACTATGTGAATAGCATAGTGTTTTTTAATAAATAATTAGGGATCAGCTCTTTGGAGCTGGTCCCTTTTTTTATGAGAGCAAATCGTTTTCCAAGAATTTTTGGAATGTTTAGGATCAAAAAGTATCTTAAAGTGTTGTTTTTAAGCGTTGTGGTTTGTGGAAGAATAACCATGGACCCTGCTAGTAAATGCTAACTATTTTTAGTGGAGTGAGTTTCTATTATGGTTTCAGTAAAAAAAGTAAACATATCACATAGAATGTATTATATAATTGAAAAAAATTTATCGGAGTTAATTGTGTGATTGAACAACTAGTAAAAATTGAAGAAGTGATTTTATTGTTTTAACTTTGTATAGTAATAAAAAAACACTACAAATGAAAAAATACGCCACATATTTCATGCTTTTATTACTTATTATGAGTAATAAAATGTATTCTCAAGAAGCGCTTCGAATCGTAACTGGCAAAATTATTGACTTGGATTCTCAAGAACAATTGACAGATGTAAAGATAACGTTGTATAATGGTGCTCAAGACAGCATTGCAGCCTCGGTGGTAAACAGTCAAGGTTTTTATTTTTTCGAACTGGAAAAAATAGATAATACCTACCGTGTAAAAGCAGAAGCCAAAGGATATACGACAGCAGAGGTTGCGGTTAAATTTATTAGTGGAAATCCGACGAGTAGAATAAATTTCGGATTGAATAGATTCCAAAAACCCAAAACCATAACGGAGAAGAAGTCGATGAAATTGGATCCGATTTACTTTGATTCTAACAGTTCGTATTTAAATAACCAAAACAAGCAGGATTTAGCTAAAATCGCTTCTATTTTACAGGTGAATCCGACAATGCGTATTGAAGTACGTGCACATGCGGATACCCGTGGCGACAACGAATACAACAATTGGATGTCCGACCGCAGAGCAAGACGCGCTGCAGAATGGCTTATTAATGAGGGTAGAATAGACTCCAATCGCATTATAGTCAGGGATTTTGGAAAAGCCCTACCTGCAAAGGATTGCCCACCTGGTCAAAAATGCCCAGAAACGGTACATGAGGGAAATAGAAGATGTGAATTCATTGTACTCTAACGAATAATAATTTACGCCACTTATTATTACTGACTAAAAAAGACTTCCTTGAACCCCCAAAGGATCCGCTTGGTTTAGAAAGGGAAAAAGTTGTATGACTTCAAATTGTTTTTGAGATGCATTAAATTGCCGTAAGGCGACTGTATCACATAAGAAGGCAATCTCTGTAGGCTTTAGTATTTGATGAGCGATAATGATGTTCTCAGGGCTTAAGCGACGTGCAATCGTCAAATGTGGATTGGTGCCGCGGTG
The DNA here is from genome assembly GCF_019345525.1 of Flavobacterium sp. NKUCC04_CG. Classification (GTDB taxonomy): domain Bacteria; phylum Bacteroidota; class Bacteroidia; order Flavobacteriales; family Flavobacteriaceae; genus Flavobacterium. Next base: position 46,639 of record NZ_JAHKRA010000004.1, read on the forward strand.
CGTATTTGGGGTAGGTACTGTTTTTTGTATCTGTTTCATCAGCGCCGTCAAGATTGTTGTACTTTCTCTATCCGGTTTTATGTAAAAGGCACCGTTGTTAAAATGGTCAAAAACATTGAATTTTACCGTTGTAGGCTGTAGACTGTTGCAACAGCGTTCCAATTGTTTTACAATCAATTTCAATTTACTTTCATCCACCATAAATTCTTGTATCGTAATGTGGGCTTTTGAGTTTCTACTAGGAAACCAACCTATAGTGGAGCCCAAATCTAATTTTAAGGCTTCGACCTGTTCAATAATTTCTAAAGGAGGATGAAAGACGATGGAATAACGCTCTAGCATAATTAAATTTATCAGTGATAAAGATAGTGAATTTGGAGGTTTCATCATTCTATGATCCACATTACTCCAACAGTTTATTGTTTTGAGTTTCTAGAAAAAAGCCCTTAATTGTATATTACCGGTATGTATAGTGGCGAAATTCTCATTGGTTCTACCTTGGTAATTAAGATTAAGGTCCAGATAGCTGGTAAGATTTCGTTGTACCATCAAACGCCAAGTAATATTTTTACCCGGTTGTAAACCTTCCAGCATTTGATAGGCTACAGGTGAAAGGGAATTGCCTTCAAATTCGTTCTTATAGTAAGATACTTCACCGTTCACTGTAAAATTACTATTGGAAGTGTACATAAAGGAAGTACCTAGTCGATGTTGTGTTAGCGTTTCAAAATCTGCTTTGATGTTTTCTTTTTTCTGAATCTCGTAAAACAAGTCCAAACTGGCATTACGTGAAAACAAATAAGATATTTTCGGTTCAATACTACGGTTTTTTATGTAGAAATTTTTGGATTCATAAGTGTCGGAATGGGTTTCTGAATCGGATGTTTTTCCGGATAGTGAAACCAACCAACTTTTGGCAATCAAGTGATTGTAGAACAATTGATGTCCTATTGTATTGTTTTCTTGTGCGCCAAACGAAAGCAAATTCTTGGTTCTGTTTTTTAAGTAGGTGTAAGTAAGGGAGTGTTTTTGACGCCCGCGGTTGTAAAATAAACTGTTTCTAAAGCTCTCGCTAAGACCAACCAACTGTTCGTCGTCTTTGGTAAAGGGATTAAAGTTAAAATCTTCCCCTTTTTTTAGGTCCCGACGATCGATTAAATAAGATGTTTGATTGTTGAAATGAGAAAGTATTCGTCGGTATCCCGCGCTGTTTTGCCACGCAATCGGATTTAAGGTCAAGGATTGGGAAAACTTATTTTGATGTGTTTTTACAAATATTTGATTAGGCAAATACAAACGCACGTATTTGGCTTGGTCGGGAAAAGGGGCTATTTCAAACTCTTCCAGTTCCTGTATGCCGTTGTTGTTGTAATCGATCCACATATAGATACCGCGTCCCGGTTCTACTTCTAGATAGGTAAATTCTTGTTGTGCTATAGTGCCCGAACTCGTTTCATATACGGTATTGCTTACTACCAATCCGTCCCAAAATCGGTCGTTATAAACCACTCGTGAATTCAGTGTTTTTTCGCGCTCCATCAAGGGATCTGTCCAACTTAATATTCGATAATTGGCATACAGACTTAAATCTCTATTTTGAGATTGAATTAGCTTGGATTTAAGGTAAAAGGTATTTGAGGACGATACTTTTTGTAAAATTCCCATTTGAATACTGTCGTTAATACGGTGTGTATAGCCTATTTCTGCATAAACAGAACTGCTGTCACCCCTTCCTATATAGGTCGTAATTTCTGAAAACCGATGACTTAGGGGCAATATGTCTTTTGAAGCATTTAATTCCGTCTCTCGTTGATCTTCCAATTCGAATCGAGCACCAACCCAGTTTTTATCAAAGTGAAAACGCCCGTCAGATGAACTGCGTATAAAACGTGTTTTTTTAACTTGAGATTCCGCATTTAAGATGCTGTTTCTCGTTTGAGCCTTCCAACCTAAAGTATTCCAGTTTCCGTTGAGGTGATGGCGCATACCCGAAAAAGCATTGCCGTAATCGAGTTTTTCAATCTGATACATCAATTGTCCTTTCTCAGGGAAGGTTGCTTGCAAACCGGCGGTTAGCAAACTCTGATTACCCGTCGCAAAATCCAAATTCCAATCCCGATCAAATTCAATAGAATACAATTGTTCTAAGGATTTGAAATCTTTATGAATAAACTGAAAATCTCCAAAGACATCTAATAGCAAGGAAGCCGTGTACAAACGCTGTTTTACTTGAGTTTTTGTTGCCCATCCTTTATTTGATTCGTCGTCTATAGATGAAAATAAATTTTCGTCGTTATTGCTAAAGGCTACTTCGGCTTTAATAATTGTTTTTTCGGAGGGATTATAACCTCCCATGATCGTAGCAATAGTGTTTCGTATCGGAGCAATCAATCGACTGACAGCGGCATAATTACCTTGTCTTACGCCATTTATGGGAGGAGTATATTGGTATATTTTCCCAATACTTTGACTGTTTTGAATGTGGTAATCTCCGTTGTTTTGTCCGACATTAGTAAACTGTACCGAAAACAACTCATCGTCGGCATTGTTAGAATAAACATAGAATTCCACACCGCTGTCATCCGTGGTTTTTTTATATAAAATTTTATTTTCAGAATAGGTATCCGGATAGGCCGATGGAGCGACCATTTTGCTTGGGTCGTTACCGGCTTGACGCAGTGTTTCAATCTGGTCTTTCGATAAATTTTGCTGTAAAGGTTGGTTTTTGATGTCGGTTTCGGTGAAGAAATAGCCGCCGATATTCCAGTTTTTACGTTCGTGCTGAATACCTCCATAGCCGACAAAACGAGTATAATTTCGGTCCGTATATTGGTATTCTATCGCAATACGCATATCTGAAGTAATCGGAAACAAGGTGGTAAATCGAATTTCGCCGGCATTGTAATCAATCACGTAATCGTTGTTCTCTCCTCGTTTTAGCGCAATTCCATTGACAAATACCCGTTCAGAACCCGAGATGATTAATATAAACAATTCTCCATTAGGTCCTTTTAATTTATATGGTCCCTGATTGCCTTCTTGCCCTATAAACGAACTTTTGGCATATTGACCCCGAGCCAAGGCTCCCGCTGCTTCTATATGTGTTTTGGAGTTTTCTCCTTTAAAGGTAAAGGAAGTAGATAAGCCTTGTACTTTTTTATTGAAATTTAAAAAGCGCGACTTCTTGTTTTCTAAAAAGAGATCTCCAGCCTTAATCGACCAATTGTCTGAAAATAACTCCATAAAAATTTGATCAAATTCGTCGATTTTCTGAGAATACCCCCCATCTTGTAAGGGGGCATTACTGTCTTGTATGGAAGCGCGTATATTGACTTTGTCCGAGAGCTTCCCTGTGATTTGCAAATCCAAATTGGAATTCATTACCCCATTTTGATTGTTTCCCATCGTAAAACCACGGCTAATGCTACCTGCTGTATTAAGTCCTTCAAACGGAACAAAGCCAGAACCCCGACTTTTTTCTTGATAAGAGAATAATTGCTGACCTGCTGCATTGGCAACCACGCGATCGGCTGGATAAAAGGTATAGGTTTTGGTCAGAAAAGAGGGCCATAGCAAATATTCAACAGTTAGGGAATCGTTTTTTAGTGCAGAATCTAACAAAATCAATTGCCCATTGTCAAAATTCATTCGATAAGATTGTTGGGGTACCGTGTCCTTATTAGGCTGTGAAACCTTGAAATATGAGGGGTTTAAGCTTCCTTTATAGATGCTCAAAGTATCCGTATCTGCCTTCCAACTCTCGGTTTTATAGAGCGATTCCCGCTCTTGAGCAACAAGAACGGTTACACACAAAAAACACCATAAGATTAAAAGGGGTCGAAGCATAATTACCTATAACTCATATTTATCAAAAGTAGTGTATCTGTAGGGAATTATTTTAAACGAATTAAATAAATAGATTTTTTGTATAAATTGACAATTACTGTTAAATTGTAAATTAAATATAAAAAATAGGTTGCTTTTTGATTTGTTTTCCTATTTTAGAGGCGTTGAATTGAAATGGATCATCAAATGATGGTAATTTCTTAGAGGGTCTATTATGCGAAATTGCTACTTTTTAGGATTGTTTTTTTTATTGTTTCTATATGCGTGTTCTGATACTAGAGATCGACAATACTTAAGTAAGGCGGAGGAATGTTATCACTCTTTTCCAGACTCGGCTCGATTTTATTTGGACATCATCGATTTTCCCGAAAAGATGAGCGACGAAAACCAGGCAAGATGGATTTTATTAAATGTGCGTTTGCATCAGAAAAGTAATATATCATTGCAGCATGATACTTTGATTTTAAAAGCCTTGGATTACTATACTTCAAAAAATATTGCAGAACAAGTGGGTAGAGCCAATCTCTATGCCGGCCGAGTATTTGAAGCGCGTCAAGAGCACGAAATGGCTAAAAAATATTTTAATGAAGCGATAATAGTTGGGAAAAATACGGCCAATTACAAATTGGCGGGTAGAAGCGCTAGTGAGTTGGCAGAGATTTATCAGGACGACAGAAGTTATGAACAAGCCATTGATTGGTTTACTCATTCGTATCATTGGGCTTTCCAGGCCAATGATATTTACTATCAAATAAACGCCCTTCGCAAGCGAGCAGATTGTTACTTAGAATCCCAGCAATTGCAGAAAGCTTTGGAAGATTATGATAAGGCTTTGGATGAAGTTCCAGATGATAAAGAGGAATTGCGCTCCGATATTTATAAAAATCGAGCCATTGCACATCTTAAACTTGAAGCGTTCGAAAAGGCAAAATCCGATATAAAAACGGCGATGAAATTTGCTGAAAATACTAAGCTAAAGACAGTTCATCTCTGGATATTGGCCGATATATTTGAAAGAGAAGATCAAATGGATTCCGCTTATTTCTACAATAATAAAGCCTTTTTAGAAGTTAAGCAAATTCGCAATTCAGCCGATGTACCTACATCTTTAGAGAGCTTATTGGATATCAATGCCTCCGACAAAATCCGAAAACCTCATTTAGAGAGCTACCAGCTTTATCGATCGGTTTCTGATTCGATTTATGAAAAGGAGCGCTTTAACGCAACCCTGATGTTCGAGAATAAATTCCACCAAGAAGTTATCAAAAATAAAAACAAAAACTTGGTTATTCGAAACCAGCAATACTTGCTTCTATTGGCTATTGCCTTGTTGGTGATTTTCTTTATTTTTTATATTTATCGCGTCAAATCTTTGACCAGTAAAGCCATGTTGGTAGAGAAAGACATAGCAATTGGTCGTCGCGATCAAACGATCAATACTTATAAAATATCTGCTTCTAAACGATTGGATATTTACCGTAGGATGGTCGGTTTGTCGTTAGCACCTAATTCCGAGCGCTATGTAAAACTGCTGGACGATTACAATCAAATCGTACACGGATCATCCAAGCCTTTTCGTTTTGAATGGAAAGATTTTGAAGAATTACTCCATTTGGTATATCCCGGTTTTAAAGATAAATTATCCAAGTTATACCCTGGTCTCCAATCGAAAGAATTACAAGTGATTTTACTGCAAAAAGGAGGATTAAGCATACAGGAAATTGCCGATTTACTCCATTTAAGCATACATACTATTTATAGGAGAAATTCGGAAATCCGAAAAAAAATGCAAATCCCCGAGAATCAATCCCTAATTTCTTTTTTAGGAAGAACCTGATTTCAGAAAAAAGCCACCTATTTTTCCACTAAAACACGGGTACTTGCTGTGCGTAAATAACAGCTGGTCTGTTTTGGATTGGTGGTCGATTTGGTTGTAGGAAAGCGAAATAATAAATAACTAATGGATGGGCATCCGTGTGTTTTTCAATTAAAAACACTTATCCCGTAACGCAACAACCTTTACAAATGCACATGGTTCGTTTGTATAAGTATAGACCATTGGAATTGTTGTGATAAATAGATATGAAATAAAAGATTACAAAGTATTGCTGTGCTTTGTATAAATAAATCTCATTTTTTATTTTGCAATCTCCTGATTATCAGTAATTTTTGTTTGACAATGTGCAAAGGAAATATAAAGCAATACAAACCGTTTGTATTTGGTTTAGGGTATTTTTACGGGGATAATTAGTACTAAATAAATTATGTATAAATAACCAATCTAATATGAAAACAAAATTACTTCTTGTCCTGTTTTTTTTAAGTATGCTAAACGTTCAGGCGCAGCAAACCCATTATCAATTTTCACACAATTCCGCGGACTATATACCTTTGGGTAATGGAGCAACAGTTTTAAATAACTTGGCCTGGCTAGATGATGAGTATGAAATTCCCTTAGCTTTTCCAATCTATTTGTTTGACGATGAGGTTAGGAATTTGGTATTGGTTGGAGGAAGCTTAAAAGCCACATCAAAGCGTGTTAATAATAAAATCTACTTATTTACAGCTCATGCAACAAACTTGGTAGATGCAGGGTTTCCAGTAGGTGAAGACGATGACGATGACGATGACGATGACGATGATGACGATGATGACATTGAAATAGTCACTCAATCTCCATTAAAGTATCAAGTAGAGGGAGCCGCTGGTGAGCGAATTTTAAAAATAGAAGTTAACAATGCAGCCAGTTTAAACGAAGTAGTTACTTCGCAAACGAATTTGATGCGTGTCAATTATCAAATATGGTTCTTCGAGCAGCATAAAAGTATTGAAGTTAGGTTTGGCTCGAATAGCATTACCAATTTTAATCTGTTTTTTGCTGACGAAGAGAATCCAGAAGAGCCAGCCGAGGCTGTTTTTACAACTGGTGTAGGGCAATACATTGTAGAAGGCGAGGAGATGGAAGCTGTAAAAATGGAATTGTTGGAAGGTATGGAAAGTAATCCTATTTTGATTTCGGATTTAGAATTTGAAACTACTGGATTGCGTTCTTATCCTGCAGCAGGGAGAGTTTACAGATTTGGAGGAACTCTCGGTGTGGCTGACTTTATGGAATTGGAATCAAAAATACAGTTGTATCCGAATCCTACTTCTGATTTCTTGATTATCACTTTCAATAGTGAAATAAGCCAAAATTTGGCATACAAGATAATTAATATGGCTGGGCAAAGCGTGCAATCGGGTTTCTTAAACAAGGAACAACCCATCGATGTTAGCGCTTTAAGTTTAGGAGCGTATTACGTGAAAGTGGACGGTTTTAAACCGACAAAATTTGTAAAAAAGTAAAATAAAAATTAACGCTGTCATTCAAACCCTTTGTGTATAGTATACAAAGGGTTTTGCTTTTTTAGAACCGCTAATTACTAAGACGCAATCAGGAAAAAACACCTTTAGAAGACAGAGCGCTTCGTTATAAGTCTAGATTTTATCTTTAAAGGTGGTGTGTCATCAAGAGATATTGCAATGTTATTCGTTATAGTATTTATAGTGTTGCACTCAGCAATTGGGTAAGAGCAATAAGAAAACAGAAAGTGTTTTTTTTATTTTTTATTTAGAAAGCAGAAGTACGCATTTTTAAAACGATATGTATAAAGTTCAAAAGTCGTATGACAAATAAATTTTATTTAAATAAATATAACATGTTGTTTTTAAATGTGTTATGATTGTCTGTTACAAACTGTGATTGTTTGTAATACACTTGTTTTGAGCGAGTTGTTTTTATTTTTACTACTCACTCAAATACATTATTATTATGAAAAGAAATGTTTATGCAGCCTTGTTAATTCTGTTGTCTTTAATGGCATGTCAGAATGATTTCGAAGACAAAAGCTACCCGTTGGACAATCGCGATTCCGAATCGATGATTAAAAAGCAAAGTAATTTAGTCGAGAATGTCGGTTTAATCGAAATCGACGGCACGCAAATGTTGGTTTTTCCGAGTTGGGAAAAGTATCATGAAACTATCGAATACTTAGATAGAAGGAGTGATGAGATTTATCGGGAATTCAACTACCGTTTACCTGAGAATATTAGTATGGAAGAATACGAGGAACGAGCTCGAGCAGTAGGTTTTGATGAGGACAATGTTTTGTTGGAGTTTGAACGTGATTTAGGCTTCAGTTCGCTCCGTAATGCTATCGAGAGATTGGAAGAGCAATGGCTGGAAGGTTTAGGTGATGAGGAATGGGATGCTAGCTCTGATCCTGACAATCATTTTATCGAAGACAATGCCGAGCGAGCGCTGTTAAGTACAAGTGCGGAAGTTGTCATCGATAATGAGGCAGAAGGATTGATTTATTATAAACTTCTAGACGATGAAGGAAGTTGGATTGAAGTCCATAACTGGGATGTAGAGGCGATTATCGGTGTTCGTAATGGTAGAATTAACTATAGTAACCCGTCAGTCAAACTGATTCAAAGTATTGAATCGCGCAATGGCGAATGCAAAAGTAAAGTGACCAATATTAGTTATCATACTGGAGGTCGAAATACAAGAGTCAAGCAAATTGCCAAACTAAGAAGAGAAACCGGACTATGGGATAGTAAAATTAAGTCTAAAACTAAAGGCTATGTAAAAAAACGAGGAAGCTGGAAGGCAGCTGTTTCGCCGATTAGTGCGGGGATTAATGGGCGTCAATTTGGCGCTATGGGTACGGTCTCAGTACATTGTGGGCAAGAATTTAATGTTAAGGAATTTAAGTATGCAAGAAAGAGAAGCGTTAAGGTAAAGCGTACTATTCCACAATGGATTGGTAAAGATTCGGATAGAAAATGGATTACAATTCGAAAATACGGTGTTTACAGTTCGCACGGTCAAAATAATATCTTGGCGGTTAATAGAGATTTTTTCGACAATCAATAAACGGATTGCCGGATTTAAGGGTTAAGGGAAAGCTATAGAGGCACCTTATGTATACTTACAACTCAGTTAAAAGATATTTGAGAAAGCATGCTTAAGTAGATGGAAGGTTCTTTGCTTTTAAGGTCGATACCTTTTTGATTCATATCTGAAAGAACAACAAGTGTAAAGCTAAAAAGCTATAGTTGGGATGGATATGTAAAAAATGACGGTCTTGAAGACTACATACAATGCAACTATGGAGTTTGTACAAACAAAAAAAGATTTTTAAACTATAACTTGCTTATTGTTAGGTTGTTTTAAATGCTGTGTACAAACTAAATATTAAACAATACAAACTGTTTGTTGTTAATTCCAGCTACTTTTACAATAGCGAAATGAAGCATTTTGAACAAAATTTATTTTTTTTAGATAAAACCTTTTGCTGTAATAAAAAGCATAGTGAAAATCAGATTAAAATCATCTGGTTGTTTAAAAAGAAGAATTTTTCATAGATTCGGCACAGTGGATATCAGTGTGTTTTATCTGAAAACCGGAGGTCGTAAAATATGAAATTTACGAAAAAATAGAAATTTAATACCTGTTACCTGTTTTATAAGCCTGTTTTTAGAAACCCCTTGTGTCTGTCAACATAAGGGGTTTCGCTTTTAGGTGTATCTCGTTCTCTATTCTTTAATAACCATTTGTATGGTTTCCCGATTGACCTGTTTTAGCAATAAAGTTTTGTCTTGTAAAACCAAATCTGCGGACTGACTTTCGAAATGCCGAATCGTATAGAGTGATACGGCTTCATTATAACTCACTTTAAACTGTTTGGACAACACCGTTCTCATGGCCTCAAAGTGATTGAATTTGTCTTCAACACAGACCGTAAAGCTGATGGCGGAATTTTGAATTACATTGACTTTGATATTGTATTGGTGTAAAAGCTTAAAAATTTCACTGATGTTTTCTTCCATGATAAAGGAAAAATCCAAAGCCGAAAGCGAGATTAATAATTGATTTTTTTTAACGATATAACAAGGTATTTGTGGTTTTAGAGCAACGCCTTTGGAAACCTTTGTGCCTTCTAATAACGGATTTATAAAGGACTTTACAAACAAAGGAATTTCCTTTTGTTGTAAGGGTTGTAGGGTTTTAGGATGAATGACAGAAGCGCCATAAAAAGCCAATTCTATAGCTTCTTGATAGGATATGTGTTCCAATAAGGTGGTCTCTTTAAAATAGCGAGGGTCCGCATTGAGTACGCCCGGAACGTCTTTCCATATGGTTACACTTTCGGCATTTAAAGCATAGGCAAAAATGGCAGCGCTATAATCGGAACCTTCTCGGCCTAAGGTCGTAGAAAATCCGTTGTCGTCAGAACCTATAAATCCCTGTGTAATATGCAGTGCATTAGCGCGAATTTCCGAGCCTATCTGCGCTTGGGTCAGTTCCCAGTTTACTTGAGCATCGCGATAAGTAGTGTCGGTTTTAATCAAGTTACGGGCATCGGTCCAAACGTTGGGCATGCCACAACTCTCAAGATAATGATGTAAAATTACCGTAGCAAGTAATTCGCCATAACTCACAATCTGATCGTAGACGAAATTGTAATTGGGCGATTTGTTTACACTTAAAAAGTTTGCTAATTTTTCAAACAACTGATGCAGTTCTGTGAATAAACCGGGCTTGGAATTGGGAAATAGGTCGTAAGCTATTTGAAAGTGATAGTCCTTTACTGTTTCTAGGGCCTCCTCAATATTGGAATCGGCACTAAAATAACGCGCAACTACAGCTTCTAAGGCATTGGTGGTTTTGCCCATGGCGGATACCACAATTAAACAGTCGGTATATCCTACGGCTTGCAAAACCTGTCCCACATTTCTAACATTGACTGCATCTCGAATCGAGGCGCCTCCGAATTTGTAAATTTTCATTTATAAACGATCGATAAAGTTTTTAATTCCTTGTTGGTCCATTTGAACCAAATGCCAATCTCTTAGTATTAGAGCGCCTGATTTCTCGTAAAACGCAATGGCGGGTTCATTCCAATCTAAAACGGCCCATTCAATACGGCGTACGCCTTCCTCGGCTCCCCGTTTGATAACCGCTGCATAGAGCGCCGTGCCTGCTCCAGTACCCCTGGATTTTTCTCGTACGATTAAATCTTCTAGATGGATCGTTTTTCCTTTCCAAGTAGAATATCTAAAATAGTAAAACGCCATTCCTAAAATTTCGTTTTCTACTTCGGCAACGATAATAGAAAATTGGGGTGCGTCTCCAAAACCGTCTCGACGTAGCTCTTCTAGAGTCACTTCCACCGCATCCGGTTCCTTTTCAAAATGAGCCAATTCGCGAATCAAGTCAATGATTACAGGTAAATCGGTCTCTAAGGCAGGTCTGATATTCATTTGAAATAAATTATAATGATTTTTATAAGCTGTTCAATTCACAAAATTAACGATATTTGTAAGCAAATTACACAACTAAACAATCAATATTTCATGTTAGTAGAAAGAACACAAACTTTAGGAGAGTTCATCATCGGTAAACAAGAAGATTTTCAGTATTCTTCAGGAGAGTTATCTCGTTTGATAAATTCTATTCGTTTGGCTGCAAAAATAGTAAGTCACAAGGTGAATCAAGCCGGATTGGTAGATATTACGGGTTCATTTGGCAAAGAAAATATCCAAGGAGAACAGCAGCAAAAGCTTGACGTATATGCTAATGAAGTGTTTATTCAAACCTTGATGAATCGTGAAATTGTTTGTGGAATTGGTTCGGAAGAAAACGATGACTTTATTGCGATTAATGGTCGTGATGGAGGTAATGATAATAAATATGTGGTTTTGATGGATCCTTTAGACGGTTCTTCAAATATTGATGTAAACGTTTCTGTCGGAACTATTTTTTCAATTTACAGAAGGGTAACTCCAATAGGAACCCCAGTGACTATTGACGATTTTTTACAAAAAGGTGAAAATCAAGTAGCAGCAGGTTATGTGATTTATGGTTCGTCAACCATGTTGGTGTATACGACCGGACATGGTGTAAACGGGTTTACTCTAAATCCAGCCATAGGAACTTTTTATTTGTCACATCCCGATATGAAAGTGGCAGAGGACGGACAAATCTATTCTATTAATGAAGGGAATTATATTCATTTTCCTCAAGGTGTAAAGGATTATCTTAAGTATTGCCAACAAGAAGAGGGAACGCGACCGTATACCTCTCGATATATTGGAAGTTTGGTAGCGGACATACACAGAAATATTTTAAAAGGAGGCGTTTATATTTATCCAACGAGTTCTCGAGCTCCTAAGGGAAAATTGCGTTTGTTATACGAATGTAATCCGATAGCGTTTATCGTAGAACAAGCCGGTGGTAAAGCCTCAGATGGTTTTAATAGAATTATGGAAATTGATCCTACGGAACTGCACCAAAGAGTGCCGTTCTTTTGTGGAAGTAAAAATATGGTTGAGAAAGCAGAAGCTTTTATGCTGAATAACAAATAATCCCCAAGCGGTATTGTACTGGATAAAAAAACAGGCTGGAAAATTTTTTCCAGCCTGTTTTTTTATCTACCCATATTTTGCATTTCATAAATAAAGGTTTCACTATCAACATTGAGAACTAATAGCGATAGGGCTTTGTCAACAATCTCGTTGACATTACCGGTAAATCCTAAGGCAACAGCAAATTTTTTCAAAACCTGCTTTTGTTTGGGACCTAATACATGGTTTACATAAACCATTCGCGCCAAATCGTATAGACGCTCTAAGCGATTGATTTGTAGATAAGGGGGGTTTACGGGAAACTTAGTTGGGTCTTCCAAAATCAGTTCGTATTCTTCATCTGAAATGTCCAGTCTAATGGCCAATTCATCTAAAAACTTTTTTTCCTCTTCACTGATGGGACCATCAGAAAGAGCTACACGTACAATGGAGGCAAAATGGCCTTTATTTCGGTCTTTAAAGCCGCTATCAAATAAATCTGAATATGACATAGTTTGTTGTTTTTAGTTATTTCGTTTTTAAAAGTGATACTTTAATGGCTCAATTTAGTAATAATAGTTGTAAATTTGAGTTAATTAATTTAATAAATGATGCTTGATATAGTTTTTTATATGGCTCGTGGGTTCGAGCAGTTTCTTTTAAAAAGCAATTTGATGGTTGTAATTTTTACGGTAGTTCTTTTATTGCCGTATGTATTTAAAGACTGGATGCGTGTGCTTAGTCTTCTTGCAATGATTGCTTTGGGGTTCTTGTTTAATGCTACCATTAATTTTTTTGAAGTAGTTGCCATAAGTGCTACGGCCTTTAGAGGAGCGTATTGGACTATGTTAGGGCTGTTGTTTCTATTCTGTTTTTATCGATTGATTTGCAGTGGGAAAAAATTAAAAAACAAAGGGGATACGATTTATTACGTAATCGCTTTTGTGTTTGGTTTTATCGCCAGTATACTGCACGAAAATATTTGGAGGCCCTTAGTGGCAAAATCCTCGTATGAATTTATAGCACTTTTTGGGTATTCTTTGGGGTATCTAGGAGGTTTGATTCTGGTGGGAATGATTTATTTTTTAGCTGCTTACGCCTTGCAAACCATCTTGCGCTTTACTCAAAAAGAATGGGGTTTAATTGTATCGTCCATGTCGATAGGAGTGCTGATTTCGGAGTGGATAAAAATAATTTAGAATACTGCTTTTTTCTTGAATAAGTAGTCAAAGGATTGTGTACTTTTGCACTTTCTAAAGATGTCGGGTTCACGGATTTACCCAGTAGAATGAAGGAACATTTTGAAAGAGCTAAAGATGGAAAAAACAGCTAAAGCGAAAATGGCTAAATACGATAAAGCTTATTTGCGAATTGCTCGCGAATGGGGGCAATTGTCGTATTGTACACGCAAACAAGTGGGCGCCATTATCGTAAGAGATCGAATGATTATTTCAGATGGTTATAACGGAACGCCGTCTGGATTTGAAAACTGTTGTGAAGATGAAGCAGGGGCTACCAAATGGTATGTGTTGCATGCCGAAGCCAATGCTATTTTAAAAGTAGCGCGTTCGACTCAAAGTTGTCAAGATGCTACGCTGTATATCACGATGTCTCCATGTCGGGATTGCAGCAAATTGATTCATCAATCGGGAATCAAAAGAGTGGTGTACCAAAACGATTATAAGGATACAGAAGGGATTTCTTTTTTGGTAAAAGCAGGTGTAGAAGTGGTGCACTTACCCGACCTAGATAACTAATTTATATGAAGAAGATATTTTGGCCACTGATTGTTTCTATCGCTTTGTCGTTAGGGATTCTTCTAGGAGGATTTGTGGTTTCGTCAACTTTTCAAACCACTAGCCTAAGCACGAATTCGAATAAGGTTAAGTTAAATAAGCTTATTGACTTTATAGAACAGGAATACGTGGATGATGTCGATACGGACTCCATTATCGATATGACGGTTACATCTATATTGGAGCAATTGGATCCGCATTCGGTCTATATCGCGCGCAGTGAAATGCAATCAATTTCAGAATCCATGCGTGGTGGGTTTGTTGGGATAGGAATTAATTACTATGTTTTTAAAGACAGTTTAGCGGTTATTAAAGCTGTTGCAGGAGGTCCATCGGAAAAGGCGGGTTTGTTGCCCGGTGATCGTATATTATATGCAGACGGTCAAAAACTCTTTGGTAAAAAATTGTCCAACGACAGTCTGGTTTCTATCCTAAGGGGAGAAGAAGATTCGAAAGTGCAGCTAAAAATTTATAGAAAGAAAAAGAAGCAAACCTTAAATGTTGCTTTAGTGCGTTCGTTGGTGCCTATAAAGAGTGTGGACGTCGGGCTAAAGTTAGACGATGGAATGGGGTATATCAAAATCAATCGCTTTTCCGAATCGACTTATAACGAATTTATGGAGGAGTTGAAAGCCTTAAAAGAGGCCAATATTTCTGGATTGGTTGTGGATTTAAGAGAAAACGGTGGAGGGTATATGGATCAGGCGATTAAAATTGTCGATGAATTTCTACCCGCCAAACAAGTCATCGTGAAAACCATTAATAAAAAAGGTAATGAAGTGGTGTCTAAGGCTACTTCAAAGGGAATTTATGAACAAGGGGATTTGTTTGTTTTAATCAACGAAAACAGTGCCTCGGCCAGTGAAATTGTAGCAGGAGCCATTCAGGACAATGACCGTGGTACCATAGTGGGGCGACGTTCTTTTGGGAAGGGCTTGGTACAACGCGAACTTTTATTAGGTGATGGGTCAGCTGTCCGATTGACCACTGCGCGTTATTATACACCATCCGGGCGTTCCATTCAAAAAGCGTATAACCACGGATTCGAAGAATACAATAACGATTTTATTACCAGGTATGAAAGCGGGGAGCTGTATGCCGCAGACAGTATTAAAATTGCCGATAGTTTACAATTTAAAACCAAAAACGGGCGTATTGTTTACG
The DNA here is from genome assembly GCF_019345525.1 of Flavobacterium sp. NKUCC04_CG. Lineage (GTDB taxonomy): Bacteria > Bacteroidota > Bacteroidia > Flavobacteriales > Flavobacteriaceae > Flavobacterium. The sequence continues at coordinate 61,839 of NZ_JAHKRA010000004.1, forward strand.
GTGGTGGAGGTATAGTTCCCGATTTATTTGTGCCTTTGGATTTAAAACACGGAGATGATGCGGTACTGTTGTTGATGAAATCCGGTTTAGTGAGTTATTTTGTGTTTGAACAAATCGACGACGACCGTTTGGCGTATGAAGGTTATAACTTAACGCAACTGGCGGCTAAGGTCAAAGATAAGGAGTTGATTTATAAAAAATTTAAAAAGCACCTAAACGAAAGTGGTCTTAATTTTAATCTAGACAAACGCAAAGCTTTGATTGAGTTTTTCTTAATCGGGGAATTTGTTCATCAGTTGTTTGGTGAACAAGAATATTATCAGTGGATTCTAAAAGAAGATCCGATGATTAAAGTGATTAAGAACTAAAAAAACAATCTTTGGTTCTGCTGGGAATTTGGGTTTCGACTAACGTATGCTGTCGTGGCTGTGAGTTTCAATACCGTTATTCCACAGCGTAAGTATATCCGTTGCAACAGCTGCTCCGCTACCTGCTGCGATGGAGAGTTGACTGCGATGACCAGCCAAAGTTCCCGCTACATATAGATTATTAGTTACAAGTTGATCGTGGTTTTGAAGTTGAATCCGATTTTTGTGTGGTATTGACTTGCGATGAGGTTCAACGAAATTCATCAATCCTTCAATTTGAAAATGATTACTAGAATTAACGGCAACGACAACGATTTTGGCTTCGTAAGTGTTTTTGTTGGTGTGAACGACAAAGAAATCACCTTGAGAAATCACCGAATTTACTTTTTCGTTTTCGATCAGCTCAATTTGTGGGTAGTGTTTTCGTAGCAATTCTTTGGACTCTTCGAGCAACTCGGATCCGAGTTTTCCCGCGGGTATACCGTAGGCATTGTAAAAAACGGCATCCTGAAGCATGGATGCTTTCTGGTGTGCAATTAATGCAATTTTTTTGTTGGCCATAAAGGGTTTTGCTTGTGCAGACCCTAAAATTTGGGCACAAGAAACTCCGGCAACGCCACCACCAATAATCAAAGCATCATACATGATTATTTGGTTTTTTCGTCGATTAATTTGGAGGTTCTAAAAATCAGTACCACGCAAACCGCGCATAATAAAGCGACGATTCCGATTAGTGCAATAAGGCTGCTTCCTTCGAATAGATTGTTGAAATCTAATGATATGATATTGACAACCAGTAAAGCAGCTACAAAAAACAGTGCGATATAACTAAAAATTTTCATTGTTGGAATTTGATTTATATAATCCTGAAAAGTACTAAAAATAAATTAGTTGATTAAGCCTTTAACATTACTTGCAAATAATTTAACAGCAATCGCTAATAAAACGATTCCAAAAACCTTTCGAATGACGCTTAAACCGGTTACGCCTAATATTTTTTCTATTTTTCCGGACATCTTAAGTACGATATACACAAAAATCATATTGAGTATAATTCCAAAAATAATATTGATGTTCTGATACTGAGATTTTAAAGAAAGTAAAGTGGTCAATACACCAGCTCCTGCAATCAATGGAAAAGCTAAGGGTACTATAGAGGCCGTGCTCGGGGCTTCATCCTTATACAAGCGGATGCCCAATATCATTTCTAAGGCTAAGAAAAACAAAACAAATGCTCCAGCAACTGCAAAGGAATTGACATCGATACCGATTAAATTCAAAATTTCATTACCTATAAATAAAAAGGCAATCATAATTACTGCTGCAACTATGGTGGCTTTTTCGGAATGGATATGACCAACTCGGCTACGCAATTCTACAATGATGGGAATGGCACCCAGAATGTCAATCACTGCAAATAAAATCATTCCGGTAGTGATAATTTCTTTAAGGTCGATTTCCATAGGGTATAATTGTAGGATTAGCATTGAATATAATGGACAAAGTAAGGAATTTTATTCGTAAATCGAGATTCGTATGTTGTGATTTGTAGTTTTAATCCAATATTTGTCGAATGGTCGTCGGTTTTATGCTGTGTTCTAGTTGAGTTTTCAGGTTCATATTCACTAGACTGAGTCTAAAATAGTGGTTTATATTGTGCTTTGTTTTGGTAATGGAAATAAACACCAAATAAAGTTTGTATTTTTGCGGGCATTTAAATTTAGAATCATATGTTTCAATTAGGAAAGACAATTGTATCAGAAGAATTGTTTGAGAGGGAGTTTGTGTGCAATTTATCGGCATGCAAGGGCGAATGCTGTGTGGATGGTACTGCTGGAGCACCTTTAGAAGAGGAGGAGACAAAGATTATGCAAGATATTTACGCTACGGTAAAGCCGTTTTTGCGTGCTGAAGGTATTGCGGCTATAGAGGCGCAAGGCACTTCAGTTATTGGTGAAGACGGAGGGTTTGAGACCCCATTGGTCAATGGAGCCGAGTGTGCGTATGTTATTTTTGATGAGGATACCGCTCTTTGTGGTATTGAGCAAGCCTATAATGAGGGTTTAATCAAATGGAAAAAACCGGTTTCCTGTCATTTATACCCAATTCGAGTACGGGAGTTTTCGGATTTCTCGGCGGTTAATTACCATAAATGGAGTATTTGTGACGATGCTTGTTCTTTGGGTAAAGAACTCGAAGTTCCAGTCTATAAATTTGTCAAAGAAGCTTTGGTTCGTAAATTTGGTGCCGCTTGGTACACCGAATTGGAACAAGTAGCAGAAGAATACAAGCGATAAGGCTTATTTTAGAAACAAATATTTGTTTTTATAATCGATTAATGCTTCACCACGGAGCAATACGTCTGCGCCAATAATACCGTGAACGGTTTTTGCTTTGTATTGTTTTAAAGCGATGTTGACATGAGATAAATCGAGCAAAATCAAGTCGGTTTTTGGATTTTTCCAACGACCCATTTGAAGTTTGTTTTGATACGAAACCTGAGTTAACATACCGTTGGCACCTGCTCCGGAAGCCTTGGTGTTGGAATCGGAAGCCTCGATATTAAAGTGTTCGATATGACTAAAGTCTATACAGCTGTTCGAGGCACCAGTGTCTAATATAAAATCACCGGAAATTCCGTTGATTTTTGCTTTCAAAAAAAGGTGTTGGGTTTTAGAAACAGTAAACGCTATTTTTCGATATCCATTTTTTAATAAGAGTTCTTGAAGGTTTTCCATGATTCAAAAATAGTTTAAAAACTTTAAATGCGGTAATTTTGCAGTCAATTCTAAGTGCCAAATTTGATAAAAATAAATCTCCATTGATGATTTTAACTGATACCCATACCCATTTATATTCCGATTCTTTTGATTTAGATCGTGATCAAGTTATTAAAAATGCTGTGGAACAAGGTGTTTCTCGGTTTTTTATACCGGCTATTGATTCGAATTATACTCAGGCGATGTATGATTTAGAGGCGGCACACCCCCAATCTATCCATCTTATGATGGGGCTACATCCAACTAGTGTAAAGGAAAATTTTAAAGAAGAACTCGATTTTGTTGCTGCCGAATTGGCTCGACGTCCTTTTGTCGCTGTAGGCGAAATTGGAATTGATTTATATTGGGATAAGAGCACCTTAGGAATTCAACAAGAGGCCTTTCAGTATCAAATTCAATTGGCTAAAAAATACCGTTTGCCGATAAATATTCATTGTAGAGAGGCATTTGATGAGGTGTTTGAGGTTCTGGAACGGGAGAGAGCTACCGATTTAAGAGGAATCTTTCATTGTTTTTCGGGAACGGAACAACAAGCCTTACAGGCAATTGATCTACAGATGAAATTGGGAATTGGAGGGGTCGTAACCTTTAAAAACGGAAAAATTGATCAATTTCTCGATAAAATTTCGATGGAACATATAGTACTAGAAACGGATTCTCCGTATCTTGCACCGGTTCCTTTTCGGGGAAAACGAAATGAAAGTGCCTATATCGTTCATGTCGCTCAAAAATTAGCCGACATATATAAGGTTTCTATAGAGGAAGTTGCAAAAATTACAACAGCCAATTCACTAGCTGTCTTTGGTATTTAACAAAGATTTGCGCAGGAATTGTCTAGAAATTGCGTTCTTTTGCCAATTATTAAAACATAAACACTATAATGTTAAAGTTTGATTCAATTCGTCACTATCATGATTTTGAGGTGAATGCAGTGTTCAAAAGCATTGCCAATCACCCAATGATGAAAGCGTTGATGGGATTTACTTTTCCAGATACTCCAGAATCCGAATGGATGGAACGTCTTAAAGACGTTCACACTATTCAGGATTTTCAAGAACAGTTTATATATTATTCTGTCAGAAAGGTTTTGGAAAAAAGCTCGGAAGGTCTTACCACTTCGGGTTTCGATAAATTAGATAAAGATACTCCTTACTTGTTTATTTCTAATCATAGAGATATCATCTTGGATACTTCGTTGCTCAATGTAGCCTTAAAAGATCATGGTTTAATCATGACTTCTTCTGCCGTTGGAGATAACTTGGTGCAAAAATCTTTTTTATTAGCACTTTCCAAACTCAATAGAAATTTTTTGGTAAAACGAGGATTACCTCCGAGAGAACTCTTGGAGAGTTCCAAATTGATGTCGGAATATATTTATTATTTATTGCGTGAGGAAAATCGTTCGGTCTGGATCGCACAACGCGAAGGGCGTACTAAGGACGGGAATGACTCTACACATCAAGGGGTGTTGAAAATGTTGGGAATGGCTTCGGATGAAGCGGAACTCATGGATTTCTTTAAAAAAATTAGAATTGTTCCTGTTTCTATATCTTATGAATACGATCCGACAGATGCGCTAAAAATGCCGCAGCTATTGGCAAAATCAAAAGATGAAATATATATTAAAGAAAAAAACGAAGATTTTGTCAATTTGCTAAGTGGAGTAATTGGGCAGAAAAAACGTATACATATGCATGTATGTGATGTGCTCGATAGGGAATTGGAAGAAGTAAAAAGCCATTCGTGTAATAACAACAAGCAAATTCAGGCGGTTGCACAAATCATAGACGAAGCGATTTTGCGAACCTATAAATTGTGGCCAACCAATTTTATAGCCTACGATATTATGTTTAATACCGACCGTTTTGCATCTCGATATACTGTAAAGGAAAAACAGCTTTTTGAACGTCGTTTGGAATTGCGTGTTGACAAGGAAAATAAAGTTATAGTAGATGGGTTTTTGGCCATGTATGCCAACCCTGTGGTTAACAAATTGAAATTTACGGATGTCTAAAAAACCGGCCATACTATTGATTTATACAGGGGGAACTATTGGGATGGTCAAAGACTTTTCCACTGGTGCCTTAAAAGCATTTAACTTCGATCAGTTGTTAGAGCGCATACCCGAACTAAATTTATTAGATTGTACTATTGCTACCTATTCTTTTGAAACCCCCATTGATTCATCGGATATGCATCCAGAACATTGGGTTAGTATGGTCAATATTATAGAGAGTAATTACGATACCTATGACGGTTTTGTGATTCTTCACGGCTCAGATACCATGTCGTATTCCGCATCGGCTTTGAGCTTTATGTTGCAGAATCTCCAAAAACCTGTAATTTTCACAGGCTCTCAGTTGCCGATTGGTGATTTGAGAACAGATGCCAAAGAAAACTTGATTACAGCCATTCAAGTAGCCACTTTTCAAAAAAATTCAGTACCGCTTATTCAAGAAGTGTGTTTGTATTTTGAATACAAATTGTATAGAGGCAATCGAACAACCAAAGTGAGTGCCGAATTGTTTAATGCTTTTACTTCGCCGAATGAACTGCATTTAGCTGAATCTGGAGTACATTTTAAGATTAATGAGTCGCTTTTGCTAAAGCATCGTCCTGAAGAAAAATGCCGGGTTTATAAGAATATGGATACTCGGGTAATGATTCTAAAATTGTTTCCGGGGATCAATCAAGAGATATTTGAATCGATTTTAAACATCGCATCCTTAAAGGGATTGGTTTTAGAAACCTACGGTTCTGGTAATGCACCTACGGAAAAATGGTTTTTAGCCTGTTTAAAAAAGGCGATGGATCAAGGCTTAAAAGTGGTTAATGTTACGCAGTGCTCCGGCGGCAGTGTTAATATGGGTCAATATGAAACCAGTACGGAGATGAAAGAAATCGGAGTGATTTCAGGGAAAGATATTACTACCGAAGCAGCCATAACTAAATTGATGTATTTATTGGGACAGCAAGTGCCTTCTAATGAATTTAAAGATCTTTTCGAGCAGTCTATCTGTGGGGAAATGACCTAAGAATCACTAGGATGTTCTAGGATCTAAACCACACTATTTGTGAGTTTTTTGGAATATGAAAAAAAAAGAACCACAAAATTCAATTTGCAGTTCTTTATCTTTCAGTGTTTATTTGCTTTGACTTTCCTTTTCTAATTTTATTAAGTGCGCCATATTTTTAATCACCTTATCGTGTTTTAAAACAAACGGATTTTTTTTATCCCAAACATATCCTGCTAGTACAGCACAAATTTTACTTTTTACATCTGGATTTTCGGGCTGATGATAAAACAGCTCTTGTAAATTCCCCGTGTACCATTCCTGTATATAGGTGGTGAAAACGGCTATACCCTCTTTCATATAGTCTGAATATTCCACTTCCCAATCGACCTTTTCCCCAGCTAATTGACGTAGTGCTAATTTGGCAGACAACATGCCCGATTCTGTAGCAAAACATACACCAGAAGAGAAAACTGGGTCTAAAAATTCAGAACTGTTTCCGGTCAATGCGTAGCCTTCGCCATACATTTGTTTAACGGCAATCGAATAATTAGATAGTTTTATAGGTTCAAAGATAAAGGGAAGTTCACCGAAGCGTTTAACATAGTAATCCGATAATGCTATGGCATTTTTTAAAGCTTCAGCAGGGTTGTGGTTTGCTGATAAGCCTTCTATAAAAGGTGTTGGACCGACAATGCCAACACTGGTATTGCCATTTGAAAAGGGAATAACCCAAAGCCATACCTGGGTTTCTAAAATGTCAAAGGAGATTAAAGTTCCTTCGCTACCCTCTGGACGGTTGATGTCCTTAATATGAGTAAAAATCGCGGAATGTGGATTTAGTCTTGAAGGTTGGTCAAGATTTAACAATCTAGGCAAAACGCGACCATAACCACTAGCGTCTATTAAAAACTGCGCTTTTACTTTTTTGGTTTCGCCGTTTTTATCTACTATGGTGGTTGTAGATGTGGTGCCTTCAAACTCAACGGCAGTAACTTCCGACTCAAATTCTAAGTCAATACCCATATTGATGATTTCATTGGCTACGGCCAAATCGAAGTCGGCTCTGGGAACTTGCCAGGTCCAATCCCATCCCTCTGAGAATTTATTGCTAAAATCAAAAATACAAATCTCCTCTCCTCTTATAAAACGAGCGCCCCATTTTTTTTCGAAATTTTCCTTGTTTAGAGCAGGAAGTAATCCAGCCTCTTCAAAATGATCCATCACTCGGGGAATTAGACTTTCACCAACAACAATTCTAGGGAATTTAGTTTTTTCTACAACTTTAACTTTTATTCCTTTTTGGTGTAAATATCCCGCAGCAACGCTTCCTGAAGGGCCTGCTCCTATGATTAAAATTTCAACATTTTCTGTAGTCATATCATTATGATTAGGATGGTTGTTAAAAAATATTAAATTTGCATATCTTTTTATTGTGTCAAATTTATTGATATTAACGAATCAATTTTTAAAAAGAACAATAAATTTAAGAGAAATATAATCGTTATAAATAATACATAGATGAATACTTTAAACGAATATTTAAATCTTAAAGATTTTACCAACATTATTTTTAATAATGAAGAGTTTTGTCTGGCTGATAACGTTTGGAATCGTATTGAAGAGAGCTTTGAGTTTTTAAAAGAATTTTCTACAAACAAAATCATTTACGGTGTCAATACAGGTTTCGGCCCCATGGCACAATATCGAATTGAAGAAGAAGATTGCATTAAATTGCAATACAATCTGATCCGCAGTCATGCCTCAGGTATTGGACAACCTTTATCTCCAATACATGTAAAAGCCGCCATTTTAGCTCGATTAAATAGTTTGTCTTTGGGGTATTCGGGTATTAATAACACGGTGCACAGCTTGATGAAAGCTTTGATTAATAAAAACATAACTCCGTTAATATTTGCTCATGGAGGTGTTGGTGCTAGCGGCGATTTAGTACAGCTGGCTCATTTGGCGCTAGTTTTAATAGGAGAAGGTGAAGTGTTTTATAAAGGCGAAAGAAGAGCCACTAAAGAGGTTTTTGAAATAGAAGGGCTCAAGCCTATAGAGATAAAAATCCGCGAAGGTTTGTCTTTGATGAACGGTACTTCGGTAATGACGGGAATTGGCATCGTAAATTGGGCACAATCTCAAAAACTATTGAATTGGTCTGTAAAGATTTCCTGTGCCATAAATGAATTGGTTAGTACATACGACGATCATTATTCCTACGAATTAAATAATTCTAAATTGCATCACGGACAAAGGGAAATTGCCGGAAAAATGCGTGATTATTTAAGTAGTAGTCAATTGATTAAAAAGAGAGAAGAACACTTATATACCGGTAAAAATCAAGAAAAGATTTTTAAAGATAAAGTGCAAGAATATTATTCCATTCGTTGTGTTCCGCAAATATTAGGACCCATTTCCGATACGATTGATCAAGTGGGGAATATACTCGAGCAAGAAATCAATTCTGCCAATGATAATCCTATCATTGATGTAAAAACGAAACAGGTTTATCACGGAGGAAATTTTCACGGCGATTATATCGCCCTAGAAATGGATAAATTGAAATTGGTCATTACCAAATTAACGATGTTATCCGAACGGCAATTGAACTATTTGTTGAATTCAAAAATCAATGAATTGTTACCGCCATTTGTCAATTTGGGAAAATTGGGTTTTAACTTTGGTATGCAAGGTGCACAATTTACCGCGACTTCTACTACGGCAGAAAATCAGGCTTTGTCGACCTCTATGTATATCCACAGCATTCCGAATAATAACGATAATCAGGATATTGTAAGCATGGGAACCAATGCGGCAGTGCTTTGCTCTAAGGTTATTGAAAATGCCTTTGAAGTGATGGCTATTGAATTGATTACCCTAGCTCAAGCTATAGATGCTTTAGGATATAGTGATAAGGTTTCAGATGAAACTAAAGCCTGGTATAAGGAAGTGAGAAATATTTTACCCGTATTTTCAGATGATCAGGTTTTGTATCCTTATATTCAAAAGGTTAAGAACTATTTGATGGACTCCTAAAATCAATTTAAACGTGCTGTTTTTATGAGATTTCTTTAGTGGTTTTTGATTTAGTGTGAAATTTAGGTTTGCAAGGGTAAGATGGTGTTGGATTATTTGTAAAAGCAGCTAATTGTTATTTTTAATCTAAATTATTGGGGTATATTGGCACGGATTTTGTAAATTTAGTAAAAGTTAAGTCGAATAAATGCGAAAACTTTCTCCAGTTAAGTTTGTGAGATATTTAATAAAATGAATTGTAAGGTTTTAGGGAAACAATAATAGAAAAAGGGAAAAAAGAAGATGAAATGTGCTTTAATAACAGGAGGGTCTAGAGGAATAGGAAAAGCGATCTGTTTACGATTTGCACAAGACAATAAATATCATATATTGATTAATTATCAATCCAATCAACAAGCGGCTCAAGACACTTTAAATGAAGTGATTGCTTTAGGGGGGACAGGAGAGTTAATCGCATTTGATGTGGCCGACTTTGACATGGTTACCCGTGTATTAACAACGTGGGTAGATGCCAATCCGAAGGCTATAGTCGAAGTAATTGTTAACAATGCAGGGATTACCAAAGACGGCCTTTTTATGTGGATGACTCCTGCTGATTGGAAACAAGTGATTGATACGAGTTTAAACGGTTTTTTTAATGTAACCAATTTTTTTATTCAGAAATTGCTGAGAAATCGTTACGGTAGAATTATCAATATGGTTTCGATTTCTGGATTAAAGGGAACGGCTGGACAAACGAATTATTCTGCGGCAAAAGGCGCGGTAATTGCGGCAACAAAAGCTTTAGCACAAGAAGTTGCTAAACGAAATATAACGGTTAATGCCGTTGCTCCTGGATTTATTAGAACGGAGATGACTGCAGCACTCGATGAAAGTGAATTGATTAAAATGGTGCCTGTAAATAGATTCGGTGAAGCAGAAGAAGTTGCGGAATTGGTGGCTTTTTTAGCCTCAGATAAAGCGGGTTATATAACGGGAGAGGTCATCAATATAAATGGAGGAATATACTCGTAATGGATATGAATGAGAGAGTAGTGATTACAGGTATGGGGATTTATTCCTGTTTGGGAACCTCTTTAGAAGAGGTGAAGCAATCTTTATATGAGGGTAAATCGGGTATTGTTTTTGATCAAGAGCGCAAAGAATATGGATTTAAATCGGCTTTAACGGGTATGGTTCCAAGCCCTGATTTAAAAAAACTTTTGACTAGAAGACAGCGACTAAGTATTGGACAGGAAACGGAGTTTGCATATTTAGCAACTTTGGAAGCCTTGGAAAATGCAGGTGTTACTCAAGAATTTATAGATGAACACGAAGTTGGAATACTATATGGAAACGATAGTGTTTCTCAATCCATAATTGAATCCACAGATATTGTTAGAGAAAAAAAAGATACCTCGCTGATCGGATCTGGTGCGATTTTCAAATCGATGAACTCAACGGTTACTATGAACTTATCGACGGTTTTTAGGCTTAAGGGGGTCAACATGACCATCAGTGCTGCCTGTGCTAGTGGTTCTCATTCATTGGGATTGGCCTTTACCTTGATAAGAGCCGGATTGCAAGATATGATTATTTGTGGAGGTGCACAGGAAATCAACAAATACGGCATGGCCAATTTTGATGGTTTGGGTGTTTTCTCTCCGAATGAGCAAAATCCGACGAAAGCTTCTAAACCTTTTGATGCCCATAGAGATGGATTGGTTCCTAGTGGTGGTGGTGCTACCTTGATAGTAGAGAGTTACAGTTCAGCTATTCGAAGAGGAGCACCTATAGTTGCAGAGATTATAGGGTATGGTTTTTCATCTAATGGCGGACATATATCAAGTCCGAATGTAGAAGGACCAGCAATAGCGATGAAAAAAGCCATTGAGCAAGCGGGTGTTTTACCTAGTGACATTGCGTATATCAATGCGCATGCAACTTCTACTCCTATAGGAGATGCCAATGAAGCTAAGGCAATTTTTGAGGTTTTTGGGGAATCGAATCCTTATGTGAGTTCTACGAAGTCGATGACAGGACATGAATGTTGGATGGCTGGTGCTAGTGAGATCATTTATTCTAATTTGATGATGCAAAATGATTTTATTGCGCCGAATATCAATTTTGAGACGCCTGATGAAGATTCTGCACGACTAAATATAGTTAGAGAAACGTTAAATAAGGAATTTGACCTATATTTGTCCAATTCTTTTGGATTTGGAGGAACTAATTCCGCCTTGGTGATAAGAAAAATATAGAATAATAATGAAGAACATGGATGTTTTAGAGAAAATAAATGCCATTTTAGTTGATGAGTTTGAAGTGGATTCCGCTATAATTTCTCCTGAAAATAATTTAAAAGCTACCTTGCAATTGGATAGTTTGGATTATGTGGATTTGGTGGTGATTATAGAAGCTAATTTTGGTGTAAAACTAGTAGAAGCTGATTTCGTAAGTATAGTAACCTTCGAAGATTTTTACGCTTTGATTGAAAACAAGTTGTTATTGAGAAACTAATACTATAAAGATGAGTCAATGGGACGGTAAGTCTAAAGGGACTCTTTTAGGCTACAAAATATTTGTGTTTTGTATAAAGAAATTGGGAATTAGAGCGGCTTATGCCGTTTTGGTTTTTGTGGCGTTTTATTATTTGATATTTTCTGGTAAGAGTAATCGGAGTCTGTGGTATTATCTGAATAAGCGATTGAAATACAGTAAGGTAAAAAGCGTTTGGGCTATGTATAAAAGCTATTTTACCTTCGGAAAAACCATAATTGATAAAACGGCTATTTCAGCGGGTTTGCGAAATAAATTTACTTATGAGTTCGATGGAATTGATCTTTTAAGAGCGGTTATCGCCCAAAAAAAAGGCGGAATTTTAATTAGTGCACATGTGGGCAATTTTGAAATTGCCGAGTTTTTTTTAGCCGATTTAGAATTTGATAGCCCTATAAATTTAGTGACAACAGATCAGGAACACAGTCATATTAAAACTTATTTGCAAAGCGTTACACGGCGTTCTTCAATTAAGTTTATTATAGTAAAAGAAGATTTATCACATGTTTTCGAAATAAACAATGCTTTAAATAACAATGAATTAATATGTTTTACCGGCGACCGATATTTTGAAGGGTCAAAAGTTTTAACGGAAGAATTACTTGGAGCTAAGGCACTATTTCCTTCGGGACCATTTCTTATAGCTTCTCGAATGCAAGTACCGGTGGTGTTTGTTTATGTAATGAAAGAGCCAAGTCTGCACTATCATTTATATGCTAGACAAGCAAAGGTAAAGCATCGCGATGCTCAGGGTCTTCTAAAAGAATATTGTCAAAGTGTTGAGAGCATTTTGAAGAAATACCCTTTGCAATGGTTCAATTATTTCGATTTTTGGAACGTTAAGGGTTAAATATAATAGCATGAAAAAAGTACTGGTTGTTTATTTTACACAATCTGGACAATTGAAGTCCATTGTTGAACGATTGACGAGCCCATTGCGTTCAGATGATCAAGTTCATGTGGATTTTCTGGAGATTAAAATGAAAAATGAATTTGACTTTCCTTGGGAGAAAGAGGCTTTTTTCGATACATTTCCGGAATCTTTTCAACAAATTCCTTCCGAAATTGAAGCCCCAGCAGCTTCCATTCTGACACAAAAATATGATTTAATCATTTTGGGTTATCAGGTATGGTACTTAACACCGTCAATTCCGATTAACTCCTTTTTAAAAAGCCTGTATGCAAAAGATATTTTAAAAGACACGCCCGTAATAACGGTAAGTGGTAGTCGAAATATGTGGATCATGGCCCAAGAGAAAATCAAGGTATTAATACGGCAAAATGAGGCTCATTTAGTGGGTAACATTGCTTTAGTTGATCGGGCTATCAATTTGATTAGCGTGATTACTTTAGTCGATTGGATGTTTACTGGTGTAAAAAAACGCCTCGGTGGTATACTGCCACTTCCGGGTGTTTCTGAAAGTGAAATAAGTGATAGTGACCGTTTTGGGACGATTATTTTAAAATACCTAAAAAGCCCTAGTTTTCACGGGATGCAGGAGGAATTGATTCAGAATAAGGCGGTTGAGGTACGTCATTTTTTAGTTTCTATGGATAAGAAAGCCAATAAAATGTTTACTTTGTGGTCCAAATGGATTCTCTCTAGAAATTCGAAATCGAGGAAAAGATGGTTAAAAGTTTTTAATTATTATTTATTTTTTGCGATTTGGTTTATTTCACCAATAGTGCATTTGATTCATTTGATTTTATATCCGCTCTTCTATGCGAAGATAAAAAGGGAACAACAATATTATAAAGGAATACAATAGGGAATTATGTCAACAGTATATATTAATAAAATTACGAAATTTTTGCCAAATAATCCGGTTTCTAATGATGAAATGGAAGATCGTTTAGGGAAAATAAACGATAGAGAGTCAAAGGCAAGGAGAATTGTTTTGCGTAACAACGGCATCAAAACACGATACTATGCTATAAGCGAACAAGGTGAATTTACACATACTAATGCAGAACTTACCTTTTTGGCTGTTCAACAATTGTTTGATATTGATTTTACGGAATCGGATATGGAAGTACTGTCGTGTGGAACCTCTACGCCCGATCATCTATTGCCCTCTCATGCCGCAATGGTTCACGGTTTATTGAAAAACCGTTCTTTAGAGCTAAATTCTTCGTCAGGAGTATGTTGTTCGGGTATGAATGCTTTAAAATACGGCTATCTAGCAGTGAAATCCGGGTCTTCTATAAATGCTGTGTGTACGGGATCTGAGCGCGTTTCCAGCTGGATGTTGGCCGATCGATTTAGCAAGGAAATCGAAAACCTCAAAGAATTGGAAGAGCAACCCATTATTGCCTTTAAAAAAGATTTTTTACGATGGATGTTATCGGATGGAGCTGCGGCTTTTCTATTGGAAAATCGTGCTAGAGGTCCAATTTCCTTACGTATTGAATGGATGGAATCGTATTCTTATGCCCATCAATTAGAAGCTTGTATGTATGCTGGAGGAGATAAATTGGAAGATGGAAGTATAAAACCTTGGAGTAATTACGATGCAGACGAGTGGTTAACGCAATCTGTTTTTGCACTAAAACAAGACGTCAAAGTACTTAACGACAACATCTTGATAAAGGGAGTAGAAAGCATGACTGATGCTTTGCAAAAACATCAAATTAGTCCAGCCGACATCGATTATTTCTTACCGCATGTATCGTCTCATTATTTTGTAGAAGGCTTGTATCAAAAATTTGCAGATGCCGGTTTAGAAATAAGCAAAGACAAATGGTTTATGAACCTGCATAAGGTTGGAAATGTCGGAGCTGCTTCTATTTATTTGATGTTGGAAGAATTGATGAATTCTGGAAATCTAAAAAAAGGAGATCGAATTTTACTTTCCGTACCGGAAAGTGGTCGTTTTTCATATGCTTATGCGTATTTAATAGTGTGTTAACTATGGATATAAAATTACCTATAATAAATGCTAAACAAATCGAACAACTCATTCCGCAACGAGCGCCTATTGTAATGGTCGATTGTTTGTTGTCTTTTGGTGTGAGTGATATTGAAGCAGGATTAACCGTAATGAAAAATCAGATACTTGTTCAAGAAGGCTATTTGCAAGAAGCTGGAGTTATAGAACATATGGCGCAAACCGTTGCTTTGCACACGGGATACGATTTTTTTTGTAAAGGAGTCGCGGCACCAGTGGGATATATCGGATCGATAAAGGAAATCGTCATTTCTCGCCTTCCACAGGTTTCAGAGCAAATGATAAGTAAAGCACATATTCTACAAGAATTTATGGGCGTTACACTGGTAGAAGTAGAAACCTTTATAGCAGGTGTTAGTATTGCAAAAGGTCAGATGAAAACCGTTATAGCGCAGTAGTATGGATATTTTAAGAAACGACAAGAAAATCGAAATTAAAAAATATTTACCGCATTGTAAACCGATGTTGATGGTTGATATTATTTCAGAAATAACAAACGAACAGGTGAAAACCAGTTTTGATATTGTAAGTGATACAGTTTTTTTGGAAAACGATGTTTTTCAAGAAGTTGGATTAATTGAAAATGCGGCTCAAACGTGTTCGGCTATCGTTGGACAATCTTATTTCTTTGACGAAAATCATCAAGAAATTGAAGATGCTCATGTATTGGGTTTTATCAGCTCCATAAAAAATCTAAAGGTTTATGGCCTTCCTAAAGTTGGAGACAGTATAGAAACCAAAGCGGTTTTGGCTTCTAAATTTGACACAGCAGCCTATTGCATGTGTACCATGATGGTGGAAACCTTTAAGGGAGATGAAAAGATATTAGATGCCGAGATTAATTTATTATTGCAAAAAACACAGTCGTAGTACATTAAAGTAAGCGGGCTTTTTGCAACCGTATCCGTAGAGATAATTCCTTGTAAAAGAGGTTGAATATATAAAATAGTGCGATATGAAAAAATCTGAAGTACCTCAAGATAAAAGCAGTTTGGATAAGGTTCAAGTAAAAGAACTTTGTTATGCGGTAGATGATCAGGGGAAGTATACCACAGAATTAAGTAGTGGGTGGGAACCAAAAAGTATCGTACAGCACGAAACCCTAAAGTTATTACAGGAGCGTATTGAACAATCAAAATTGGATGTCAAAGACGGGCTTGTTAGTCCGATTGTTTATTTTATGGAATTGCATAGAATGGATTGGAGTACCTTGGGAGCCTATATGAATAGGTGGGTTTGGCGGATTAAAAGGCATGCAAAGCCTTCCGTTTTTAAAAAATTGAATCAGAGAACACTGCAGCGTTATGCCGATATATTCGACATAAATGTGGAGGAGTTAAAAAATTATAAAGGAGATTAATGCAACTAGAATTTACGCATCATCAGTCTGCACATTGTGAAAATGGAGTGGCTTCTAATTTGTTGAGAAACAAAGGAATTGAGATTAGTGAGTCGATGGTATTTGGTTTGGGATCGGGCTTGTTTTTTGTGTATTTGCCCTTTATAAAGGTTAATCATGCTCCGGCTGTTAGCTATAGGCCATTGCCAGGACTTATTTTTAATCGTGTTGCAAAGCGTTTAAAAATAAAAGTCAAAAGAATCAAGTTTTATGACAAAAGCAAAGCGCAATTGGTATTGGAACAAAATTTAGAAAACGATATTCCTTCTGGATTGCAAGTAGGTGTTTATCATTTGACGTATTTTCCAGATGAATATAAGTTTCATTTTAATGCGCATAATTTAGTGGTTTATGGCAAAGAAGGACAAGAATTCTTAGTCAGCGATCCGGTTATGGAGCAGGTAACTCGATTGACCGAGAGAGATTTGGAGCGCGTTCGTTTTGCTAAAGGAGCTTTTGCACCCAAAGGGCAGATTTATTATCCAACTTTTATACCTGAACAAATCGATTGGGAAGGGGCTATAAAAAAGGCAATAAAGAAAACCTGTAATGATATGTTGGCCCCAGTGCCGATTATAGGCGTGCGCGGTATGCGTATGGTAGCCAAAAGCATACTTAAATGGCCTAAAAAACACGGTGTAAGAAAAGCAAACCATTATTTGGCACAAATGGTGCGTATGCAAGAAGAAATAGGTACTGGAGGTGGCGGATTTCGATTTATTTATGCCGCTTTTTTACAAGAAGCATCAGTAAAATTAAACAACCCTACCCTAAACGACTTATCTATAGAAATGACCCGTATAGGTGATTTATGGCGTGATTTCGCGGTAGAAGCGGCGCGTGTTTATAAAAAGCGAAGCAATCAGGACGACGTATATAAAGTGCTGTCGGATTTGTTGTTGGACTTGGCCGATTTGGAAGAACAATTTTTTAAAAAATTAAAAAAAGCTGTATAAGGTGAGTACGACGTCCATCATACATATTGAAAATCTATATAAGAAATACAGAGAAGCCGACTATTTTGCTGTCGATAATTTGAATTTGGATATTGCGGCAGGTGAAATTTATGGTTTGTTAGGACCTAATGGCGCAGGAAAAACCAGTCTCATTGCAATCTTATGTGGTTTGTTGAGCGCGACTTCTGGAACTTTTACTGTTTTGGGTTTAAATTATGTGGAAAACGCTCGGGAAATTAAAAGTAATATCGGTGTAGTGCCGCAAGAATACGCACTTTATCCAACGCTAACGGCTACGGAAAACCTGATGTATTTTGGCAGTATGTTTGGACTAAAGGGAAAGCTTTTAAAAGAAAGAGTAGCTCATAGTTTGGAGGTTTTGGGATTGAGTAGTTTTGCTCACAAACGCATAGAAACCTTTTCTGGAGGTATGAAACGTAGAGTCAATCTTATAGCAGGTGTTTTGCATCAACCCAAATTGTTGTTCTTAGACGAGCCAACTGTAGGTGTGGATGTACAATCAAAAACAGCCATTATACAGTTCTTACAGGAACTCAATGCAAAGGGAACCACCATCATATATACTTCGCATCACTTGGTAGAAGCACAAGAATTTTGTACAAAAATCGGTATCATTGATCACGGAAAACTATTTGTAGAAGGTACTCCAGCAGCACTTATTGCTCAGACTCCAACGGCTAAAAATTTGGAAGATGTGTTTATTTCAGTAACGGGAAAAACTTTAAGAGATGTGGTATAAACTTTGGATGTCGATTAAAAAGGAATTGCTGTTATTAAAAAGGGATTTTGGTGGTTTGATTATTTTATTCATAATGCCGCTGATTTTAGTGGTAACCGTAACCTTAATTCAAAACAGTTCTTATCAAGCTATATCCGACCGTAAATTACCTATCGTTTTGGTTGATAATGATCGCGGCAGCATAGCCGATACCATTAAAAAACAGATCAACGCTTCGGGTACTTTTGAATACGTGGATCAAATTGATGGGGTAAGTGTTACCGAAGCACTGGCGAAAAAAGAAGTCAACAAAGGAAACTACCAAATGGCTTTGGTTTTACCGAAAAATTTATCGCGAGATTTAAATCTTAAAATCGACCAGAATGTAGAAAAAATTCTAGCTGAGTTTAGTATAGAGCAAGAGTCGAGTGTTCTGGATAAAACAGTAGAAGATAAAGAAATTCGCCTGTATTTTGATCCGGCGACACAGAGTTCCTTTAAAGAAGGAATAAAAAATGCCATTGACAAAATGATTGCTCAAACCGAAAATCAATTGATTTATAGTGCTTTTCAAGCGAATTTGGCAAGCAGTTCGGCACCTTTATCTTTGGATGTAAACAATTTTATTCAGTTTAAGGAAATGTCTCCTAAAGCAGAACAACAGTCGTCTAAACCCAATTCGGTACAGCACAATGTGCCTGCGTGGACACTTTTTGCCATATTCTTTATTATGGTTCCTTTATCAATCAATATAGTCAAAGAAAAGACCTTGGGTACTCAAGTGCGTTTGCGCTCTAATCCAACACCAACCTATATTCTCTTAGCGGGTAAAACCGTTACTTATCTGATGATTTGTTTGTTGCAATTTTACTCCATCGTTTTGGTGGGGCTGTATTTGTTTCCTCAAATTGGCTTGCCGAAATTTGAAGTGCACGGTTATTTTATGTTATTGACCATCATGACCTTGTTTTCAGGGCTGGCCGCTATCGGTTTGGGTATTATATTGGGTACCTTGGCCAAAACACAAGAACAATCGTCCCCATTTGGAGCTACCTTTGTGGTAATTCTAGCTGCGGTTGGCGGTGTTTGGATTCCGGTGTTTGCCATGCCGCTAATGATGCAATATGTTTCCAAATTATCACCGATGAATTGGGCACTAAGCGGTTATTACGATATTGTATTGCGCAACGGGACATTACTGGACATAGTGCCGGAAATAAGCTTGTTATTTTTGTTTTTTGTAATCATGGTTTCCATATCTATTTTATATGATAAAAAGAAAAGATCTGTATAAAGAAGTCCCCGAATTAACGGTGTTGAGCGAAATTAGAGTTCGTTTTAACGAAACAGATGCCTTGGGTATCGTTTGGCATGGAAATTACATCATTTATTTTGAAGATGGAAGAGAAGCTTTTGGTCGATTACATCAAATATCTTATTTAGATGTAATGAAAAACGGCTATACTACACCAATTGTAAAATCGGTTTGTGAACATAAGTTACCATTAAAATACGGTGACTTGGTTCGTATAGAAACCACTTTTGTCGATACACCAGCGGCAAAGATGGTTTTTAAATACAAGATTTTTAAGGAGGGAGATCTATTGGCATGTACAGGAGAAACCACGCAGGTTTTTCTGGATCAAGAGGGAAACTTATCGTTAAATATTCCAAGCTTCTTTGAAGAGTGGAAGAAAAAAATAGGTTTATTGTAATATGAAGAAGATTTATATCAACGACACCAATTGTGTTAGCCCTTTAGGGTTTAATCGCAACGACAATTGGAAGGCCATACAAAATGGCGAAACGGGAATTGCTCTAGTCAGTGGATTGGGAAATCTTCCCGATTTTTATGCGGCTACCATGGAGGAGATTAAATTGAATAAGGCTTTTTCAGACTTGCAAATGGAGGACAAGGATTATACGCGTTTGGAAAAAATGTTGTTTATAGCTTTGGATTCCTTAGTGCGTACTAACGGACTGAGAGCAGATACCGCCTTAATTATTTCTACTACTAAAGGAAATATAGAATTTTTAAAAAGCAACCAACCGCTTCAAGCGGATATCAATATATTGGCCGAAAAAATAGCGAAACATTACGGATTTACCACTGCCCCTATAATTGTTTCTAATGCTTGTGTATCTGGGGTTTTGGCCTTGGCTGTAAGCAAGCGATTGTTGCAAATGGATCAATTTTCAGATGCTTATGTATTGGCGGGTGATGTGATTTCGGAGTTTGTGGTGTCTGGCTTTTCTTCGTTTCAGGCGATGAGTCATTCGGCTTGTAAACCCTATGACCAAAATCGAACTGGGGTTAGTTTAGGCGAAGCGGCAGCTGCGGTATATGTTTCATCAGTTAAGGGAAGTAGGGCGATTGAAATACTTGGTGAAGCTACTATTGCCGATGCCAATCATATTTCTGGACCGTCCAGAACTGGTGAGGGTTTATACCAAAGTGTACTCAGAGCCTTTTTAGAAGCGGGTATAGAAAACCAAAGTGTTGATATGATTTCGGCACACGGCACAGCAACCCTCTTCAATGACGAAATGGAAGCCATTGCATTGAATCGATTGGGGATGCAACACATCCCTTTACACAGTCTTAAAGGATATTATGGACATACATTAGGTGCTTCTGGATTATTGGAAACAGTCATGGCTGTGGAAGCAATGGATGCCGATACGCTGATTGTATGTAAGGGATTCGAACTTAGTGGTACTTCAGAAAAATTAAACATAACTACCAAAGCAGCTCAACGAAAAATTCATCGCGTGTTGAAAACCGCTTCGGGTTTTGGCGGAACCAATTCGGCTATAGTATTAGAAAAAGCATATTAAAGTGAGAGAGAAATTGTATATATCAAAATACGCTGTAATTGAAAACGGCAGCATATCCGTTGACAATCAAGAGGTTTTTAAATCAGAAGCTGAAACTTTCTCTGGCTTTGCAAAGCTTGCCTATCAGCATCTAAACATGACTTATCCGAAGTTCTTTAAAATGGATGAGTTAAGTAAGTTAGCTGTTTTGGGAGCAGAGTCTCTGTTGAATAAAGACGATGAAGGACAAGATATCGCCTTGGTATTGGCAAATAAATCATCGAGTTTGCATACCGATCTCAAACATCAAGAAAGCATTTCAGACGCATCGGAATATTATCCTAGTCCAGCCGTGTTTGTATATACCTTAGCGAATATTTGTTTAGGGGAAGTCAGCATCAGACATCGTTTGCAGTCGGAAAATGTCTTTTTTATAGCCCCTTCCTATCCCGTAGCATTAATGGAAAATTATGCCGCTTATTTGTTAGCGGCTAAAAAAGCAAAAAAGGTACTTTGTGGCTGGGTGGAATATTATAAAGGCACTTATAAATTGGTGTTTTATATGGTAGAATCTCATGGAACTAAAGAACACAATAAAATAGAAATACAAAAAATTATAAATTAAAAAGATGGAAGAGTTAAAAGCAGAATTGAAAAACAAAATTGTAGAAGTATTAAACTTAGAAGATATATCGGTAGATGAAATTCAAGATCATGATCCTTTATTTGGAGATGGATTGGGATTGGATTCGATTGATGCTTTGGAATTGATTGTTTTGATGGATAAGGATTACGGTATCAAATTAAGTGACCCTAAAGAAGGGAAAACTATTTTCCAATCTATCGAAACCATGGCGCAATATATTGGGGCAAACAGAACAAAATAATTATGCAAAATAAAATCGCTATTACGGGAATGGGGATTATTTCTGCTATCGGTACCACGGTAGCAGAAAATTTTGATGCCTTACTACAAGGGAAACACGGATTGAGCAGGTTGACTCAGTTTGAGTCCATTCATCAATCGGATATTTTTGTCGGTGAGGTGAAATGGAGCAATCGGGAATTGACGGATTTACTCGAGTTGCCATCGGAACACAGTTTTACCCGTACGGCTTTATTAGGAGCTTATGCTGCGAAACGGGCTGTTGAAAGTGCGGGAATAAAGGATATTAACGCCTATAAAACCGGTCTGATTTCTTCGACTAGTGTAGGCGGTATGGATTTTACGGAAAAGTATTTTTACGACTATTTTACCGATCCAGAAACACAGAAATTCATCAGTAGTCACAATGGTGGTGATAGCAGTAAAAAAATCGCCAATTATTTGGGAATCGAGGAGCTGGTTACGACCATAAGTACGGCCTGTTCGTCTGCGGCAAATGCCGTAATGATGGGCTGTCGATTGATTCAGTCGGGTAAACTCGACCGTGTAATTGTCGGGGGTACAGATGCTTTATCTAAGTTTACGGTCAATGGTTTTAAAACCTTGATGATTTTGTCGGATACCCACAATGCGCCTTTTGACCAAAATAGGAAAGGGCTTAACCTGGGAGAGGCTGCGGCCTATTTGGTTTTGGAATCGGATCGGGTTATTGCTCAGGAGAACAAAACTGTTTTGGGGTATGTTTTGGGTTACGGCAATGCCAATGATGCCTTTCATCAAACCGCTTCTTCCGAAGAAGGAGAAGGAGCGTTTCTAGCCATGCAAAAAGCTTTAAAACTCGCGGGTTTATCGGCAGCTAAAATCGATTATGTAAATGCACATGGAACAGCAACGGGCAATAATGATCTGTCGGAAGGAAGGGCTTTATTGCGAATATTCGATAATAAGGTACCGGAAATGAGTTCCACCAAACCGTTTACGGGACATACCTTGGCCGCGGCAGGAGGAATTGAGGCCGTTTTTAGTTTGTTGGCATTAGAAAACCAGGTTGTTTATCCGAATTTGAATTTTAAAACACCGATGGAGGAGTTTAACTTGATTCCACAAACCCGTCTAATACATAAACCAATCAATTATATACTTTCTAATTCTTTTGGTTTTGGAGGAAATTGTTCTACTTTGATTTTTTCGAAGTACTGATAAAATAAGCACTAAAAATGCATTTGTTACAACTAGACGCTACTGGAAAAAGCGGAAGTACGGGTGAATATCAAATCGCCAAAGCCTTAAACGAAAAACGATTATCTAGAAATGGAAAAGGTATATATCAATGGATTGGGAAGTGTTTCTAATCAAAACCCTGAATTAGGAACGGAAATAGCGTCTTTTGTTTCAATAGACCAAGCAGTAAATTATGCCGTACAACCTTCTTATAAAGAGCTAATTGCTCCAGCAATGCTTAGAAGGATGGCGAAAGTGGTGAAAATGGGTATTTATGCCTCGCAAAAAGCCCTTGATGATGCACAATTAACTGTACCTGAAGCCATAATTACAGGAACGGGTATGGGCTGTTTAGAAGATTCAGAAAAATTCTTACGCAGCATCTTGGAAAATCAAGAGCAATATTTAACACCAACCTCCTTTATTCAGTCGACCCACAATACGGTAGGGGCTCAAATTGCGTTGAGGTTGCAGTGCAAAGCATATAATTTTACCTATGTACATGCAGCAGTGTCTTTTGAATCGGCGATGATGGATGCTTTTCTTCAGATTCAAAATGGCGAACTACCCAACGCACTGATTGGAGGTATAGACGAGATAACCGATTATACTCTTAGTCTTTTACAACTGATAGAATTGGTAAATAAAGACTATGAAAAACCGTTTAAACACGGCGTAAACATAGGAGAGGGTGCCACTTTTTTCTGTTTGCAAAATCAAAAAACATCAAATACCTATGCGAGCGTTGTCGATATGGCTATACGACATCACATAGAAGTTACGGCTTTAAAAGACAGTGTACATGCTTTATTAGATGATAACGGACTTCGCTTGGAAGAAATCGATGCCTTGGTACTGGGAACAAATGGGAGCAGTACTTGCGAAGAGTACTATAAGCAAATCGAACAATTATTTCCCACAGCTGCCGTAGTACAATATAAACACTTGATAGGTGAATATGATACGGCCTCGGCCTTTGGAGTTCTAGTAGCTAGTATAATGCTAAAAAATCAAGCTATTCCAACAACGGTTTTACATAGAAAGACCGATAGGGTTGCTTTTGAAAATGTATTGGTCTACAATCAATTAAGAGGAGAGGATCACAGTTTTATTTTACTAAAGCGATGCTGAAACACCGTTATATAGTTCCGGTTTTTATAGGAGTTGTGTTGGGTTTTCTAGTCAGTCACCTACTCTTAAAAACAAGTTTACAAGGATTGTGGCTTGTAGGTATAATCTTTTTGGGGCTAGTATCTTGGGGGGCATTTGATATTCGATTAGGCTATTTTTTGCCGGTTTACTTTCGGCATCAATCGGAGAAGAACCGGCGTGTAGCGCTTACTTTTGACGATGGGCCAACAATTCATACCCAAGCAGTTTTGGATTTATTAGATCAATACAAGGCTAAAGCGACATTTTTTTGCATTGGAAAGCAGATAGAAAAACAACCCGAATTACTAAGAAAAATATACGAGAAACAACATATTATCGGCAATCATACTTATACACATGCTTCGAATACCGGTTTTTTGTCAACGGAAAAAATGTTGGAAGAAATCAGGTTAAATGATGAATTAATTGCCGAAATCATCCATGTGAAGCCGCGTTTGTTTCGGCCTCCTTTTGGTGTAACAAATCCGCATATTGCTCAAGCCGTAAAAAAGACGGGGCATAAGGTTATCGGTTGGAGTATTCGGTCCTTGGATACACTAATTGACGACGAGGATAAGATTATAAATAAGGTAACTTCTAAACTAAAACCCGGTAGTGTAATCTTATTTCACGACAGCTCAGAAAAAACCATTCGCATAGTGGAACAATTGTTGCTATTTCTCGAAGAAAAGGAATACCAATGTGTTACTTTGGAAGATTTATTTGGTATAAAGGCATATGGCGACAGTAATAACCGTTTTTTCGATACCGGAAAAAGCACAACACAACAATAGGTCGAGATGAAAACAAGATTAATAGCATTGCTTTTAGTGATCATGGCGCAAACACTTAGCGCTCAAGAACGCAGTATGACTGCTGCCGAAGTAAAAAACTTTAAAGCGACAACCGTAGTAGAAGCAAAAAAAGTAAAAACCTTAATCACGGATTTTGTTCAATATAAACACATGAGTTTTTTGGACAAAGACATTGTTTCCGAAGGAAAAATGCATTTAAAAACACCGGCGAAACTCAGTTGGCAATACGATAAACCCTTTGTGTATAGTATTGTTTTTAAGGACAATAAAATCCATGTCAACGATCAGGGGAAAAAGAATAAAATTGATTTGGGAAACAACAAAAAATTCGAGAAAATCAATGGGATTATTATGGGAAGCGTTAGCGGTAATATGTTTGACGAATCGGCCTTTGTAATTACGTATTTTAAAGATAAAGGCAAAGATATCGCAAGATTGCAGCCGAAATTAAAAGAAATAAATAAATATATAAAGGAAATTGTACTATATTTCGATAATAATCAGAGTACGGTTTCAGAGGTGAAGCTTGTGGAACCTTCGGATGATTACACCCGAATTGTTTTTAAGAATAAAAAAATCAATACCGCTGTAGATGATGCGATTTTTAATAATTAGTGTTTTCGCTCTAATCGGACTGAATTCCTGTAAACCTTTTCATTTAGAAGGGCAGCAATCCACTTCGATACAAGATACCGTTTACAATAATTATTTTTCAGACTACCAACAAGAAACCCTTTATAGAGGGCGTATAGATGTTTATGGTAAAGTCATTACGGGCTTGTTTGTTGCCAAACGCATCAATGAAGATGAGCACCGAATGGTTTTTACGTCTGATTTTGGAAATACCCTATTTGATTTTACGATCAAACCCGGTGCTTTTCAAGTCAATTACATCATGGACGAGTTGGATAAAAAATTTATTGTCAATATACTGAAAAAGGATTTTACAACTTTGGTTCAGATTGCAAATCCGGTTAATCGTAGAGTCGATAAAGGCACAGTATGGGGATTCGAATCGGTTTTTGAGCAAAAATATTTTTTAGTTGATAAAGAAAATGGGCAGTTGAATAAAATTGTGATTTTTTCCAAATACAAACCCAAAGTAGATTTTGAATTTATTCGTGATAAAAGCAATCAATTGAGTGCGATTGAAATCGTTCATCACAACATAAAACTCCAAATAAAACTCAGTATTTAAAACAACAAACTATATAAATTATGAAAAAAACATTACTCTTGTTTTGCCTTTTTGGCGCATATCAAGCTCAAGCACAGATAGGATTTAATCCTGGTATTCGTGCCGGTGCCAATTTCAGTACTTTGACCAGTATGGAAGGAAGTAGTAAAACCGATTTTTACGCAGGTGTTTTTGGGGCGATTAAATTGGCTCCTTTTTACACTTTACAACCCGAACTAAATTATTCTAGACAGGGAATGGATGATGTTGTTAGCGATATCCCAACCCCTTATCTTCCCGAAGAAGGAGGTCACTATGTTACATATACACCGGGAAAGGAAGGCTTATCTTTGCAATATCTGGGCATTAACGTGATGAATAAATTTGAATATAAGAAATTTGGATTTATGATCGGGCCAGGTTTAGATTTTATAGTAAACAAACCGAGATATGTGAGTACGGAAGTAGATTTTACTATCAATCTAGGATTGAACTATGATGTTACGGAGTCTTTTGGAATTGAAGCTCGTTTTAAAAAGGGATTGATAGAACCTTTTGCTGATTATGGCGATTTCTTTTTCTCGGATGAAGACCGATCTACAAATAGTGTATTCCAAGTGGGATTGTATTATAAAATCAAATAATAAACTTGAAATCAGTTAAATAGGATGTGTTTCCACTAGAATCACATCCTGTTTTTATTTAAGATGCATTTGTGTAAAAGCGAATAAAGAATGTATATTTGTAAAAAACTAAGAATTATTAATACAGTTTGATTTAAGATGTTGTTAAAAGATTTTTATTCCGTAGAGAGTCTAGAGAAAAAAGACGAGAAAAATTATTTGGTCTGGATTAAACTCAATAAAACACATGATATTTTTAAAGGACATTTTCCGGATAATCCGGTGACTCCAGGAGTTTGTATGATGCAAATTGTAAAAGAATTATCAGAGGGATTCACGGAAAAGAAACTGTTTATGAGTCAAGTGAGTAATGTGAAATTCATGGCATTAATCAATCCTGAAACTCACGCAGATTTACGTTTAGAAATTCAATTAGTAACCGATTTAGAAGCGGCAGAGGCCAAAGTGAAAACAACGGCTATTTTCGAAGAAACCGTAGCGTTAAAAATGAACACAACCTTTAAAATCTTATAAAATGAAGTTATTTTTTATATTAATTACCTTTGTTTTTGGTCAGTCTGTTTCTGATTTGGGGACGATTCGCGCTCATTTTAAAGTGGCTAATTCATCAAAGGAAAAGGCCAATGCGTTTTATGATTTGTTCTCCGAAGAACCGTCGTCTTCTGCATTAGTAGAAGCGTATAGAGGCGCAGCAATTACACTTAAAGCGAAGAATAGTAACGATTTATTACATAAAAAGAAATATGCAACTGAGGGATTGACGCTTTTGGAAAAAAGCATATCCAAGGAGCCTAAAAATGTAGAAATGAGATTAATTCGACTTTCCATACAAGAGCACGCACCGAAAATACTAAAATACAGCAGCAACATACAAGAAGATAGAGAAATGATTGTGGCGGGATATAAAAAAGAAAGCAAAGCAGTTCAAGAGTTGATAAAGGATTATAGCCTACAATCTAAAGTGTTTACCGATTCGGATAAACAAACTTTCTAAAAGAAACACCGATGAATGCCTTATCAAGCACTACAGAAGAAATGCAACAGCATGGAATCTGTGTTATAATACCCACTTACAACAATCCCAAAACACTTTCTCGCGTCATTGAAGGTGTTTTGTGTTTTACTACAGATATCATTATTGTCAACGATGGGTCTACGGACAATACCCGCGCTATATTGAAGTCTTATAGTGACTTACATCAAATTCACTTTCCCACCAATTGTGGTAAGGGCTATGCGTTAAGGCAAGGTTTTAAAAAGGCTTTGGAGTTGGGATTCAGTTATGCCATCACCATAGATTCAGATGGACAACATTTCCCAGAGGACATTCCTGTTTTTGTAGAAAGTCAGTTGCAAGCGCAAAGCGATACCCTGTGGATTGGCAGTCGCAATATGAATCAGGAAAGCGTGCCTAAAAAGAGCAGTTTTGGAAATAAGTTTTCCAATTTTTGGTTTTGGTTCGAAACCGGTATTTCGTTGACCGATACTCAATCGGGATATAGAATGTATCCAATAAAAGCTATGCCCAAACGGTATATAACCCGTAAATTTGAATTCGAAATCGAAGTCATCGTTCGCACGGCATGGAAACACATTCCCGTGAGAAATATACCGATAAACGTATTGTACGATCCAGCCGAAAGAGTATCTCACTTTAGGCCTTTTAAAGATTTTACACGAATAAGTATATTGAATACCGTTTTAGTTCTTATTGCTTTATTATATATTTTTCCCCGAAATTTAATAGGGCAGTTTAAAAAAAAAAGTTTTTCGAAATTCTTAAGAGAGGATATACTTGGAAGCGACGATTCCAATGAGAAAAAGGCCTTGTCCATTGCCTTGGGCAGTTTTATAGGAATAGCTCCTTTATGGGGATTGCAATCGTTTTTATCGATATTTTTGGCCGCTGTATTTCGATTAAATAAAGTGTTGTCGTTTGCGTTTTCCAATGTGAGTATTCCGCCGATGATTCCTTTTATAATCTATGGATCGCTACAAGTTGGCGGCATTTTTTACGCATCCAAAACCGTTTTTGACTTCGGTCAAATCTCTATGGAAATGCTGTCAAACCATCTCCTACAATATGTAATAGGGAGTTTTATATTAGCTACCATAGTAGCTACAGTATTGGGATTCGCCTCCTATATATTGTTTCAGTTTTCAAAAAAATAAACCGTTATGCATCAGTTTTTTTATCAAATTTACAAACGTGTTAATCAGAATAAATCAATTTCGATACTACTTTTCTTAGTAGCTTTATTGATCATGGGTTATTTTGCCTATCAGATCAAGTTTGACGAAGACATTACGCGTATTATACCCAAAAATGAAAAAACAAACACGAGTTCAAAGGTCTTAAAGCAACTCAAATTTGCCGATAAAATTTCTGTCATCATCGAGAAGGATTCGACCGGTAGTTTGGACGACCTGACCGAAACGGCACAAGTGTTTTTAGATAGTATAGAGCGACTAAGTCCCTATATCAACAGCATACAAGGGCAAATTGATGAAGACAACATCAACCACACTTTTGATTTTATTTACGAGCATTTGCCCCTGTTTTTAGAAGAAGAAGACTACCTGCAAATCCAGCGAAAAATCGGTTCCGATAGCCTAGCGCAACTGGTTGAGAACAACTACAAAACCCTGATTTCTCCAACGGGTATGGTTGCTAAAGAATTTATTCTAAAAGATCCAGCCGGTATCGGTTTTTTGGCATTAAAAAAACTGCAAAAACTCAATTTAAGCGACGATTACAAGCTCTATAACGGTTTTGTTGTATCTCAAGACGAATCCAAATTATTGTTGTTTATCAATCCGACATTATCGGGTAGTGAAACCGAAAAAAACACCATCTTCACCGGTGAATTAAATGGTATAAAAGAACATATCAACGCGCATTTTAAAGGTAGATCTACTATAGATTATTTTGGACCGTCCTTTGTTGCAGTTGCCAATGCCAAACAAATCAAACACGATATTCAAACCACTGTTTTGATTTCGATGTGCGCTTTGATGTTGATTCTAATCTTTTTTTATAAAAAGATCTTTATTCCACTAATCATCTTTATTCCGTCCTTATTTAGCGGTTTATTCGCCTTGATGGTTTTGTACTTCTTAAAAGACTCCATCTCGGCTATTTCTTTGAGTATAGGTGCGGTATTGTTGGGAATAACCATTGATTATGCTTTGCATATCATGACGCATTACAAGCATTGCAGCGATACCAAAAGTTTATATAAAGAAATTACCAAACCCATTTTGATGAGCAGCGGAACTACGGCAATCGCCTTTTTATGTTTGTTGTTTGTCAACTCAGAATCCCTAAAGGATTTGGGTGTGTTTGCTTCGATAACCGTTATGGCATCGGGCATTATATCGTTGTTGATGATACCTCATTTGTATCATCCTAACAAAACCTTAGAAGAAAATCAGACCATAGTAGAGAAGGTAGCTCGCTTCGAATTTGATAAGAGTAAAACACTGTTAATCGGATGCTTGTTGTTGGTATTGGTAAGCCTTTTTACCTTCCAAAAGGTCGGATTCGACGACGACCTTTCTAAGCTCAACTTCTTTCCAGCCGATCTAAAACGGGCAGAGGCCAAGTTAGAAGCGGGAACAGACAGAGAAACCAAAACCATTTATTTGGCCAAATACGGATCGGATATCGATGCGCTAATCAGTGAAAATTCGCACTTGTTTGCTCAATTAAACCGCGATGTTAAAGAGGGGAAAATTTTAAATTTCAGCTCCTTGGGGGGATTGATTTTATCACAAAAGGATCAGGCAGCGCGCATCGAACGCTGGAATGCCTTTTGGACAACAACTATAGATACTGGCTTGTTGAAAAAACAATTGATTCAAGCGGGCGCGGTTTACGGTTTCAAACCCAATACCTATCAAGGTTTTTACCAATTGTTGGAAACGCCATTTTCAACGATTTCTTTAAAGGAGTATCAAGGACTGAATCCACAAATTATCGAGGAGTTTATCTCTCAAAATCAAGGGTTTTATACCTTGTCAACGCTCGTTAAATTAGACAACGACAAACGCGAATCCTTTGTGTTGGGCATGGCAGATGAAAAGAACTTATTGGTCATCGATCGTCAAAAGATGAACGAAACCTTTTTGGGTGAATTGGTCGATGACTTTAATAACCTTATCAACTATTCTTTTGTCGCGATCGTATTGATCTTGTGGGTTTTCTTTAGGCGTATCGAGTTGGTAATCATCAGCATGATACCTATAGTGCTTACCGGATTGGTCACCATGGGATTGATGGGACTGTTTCACATCGAATTTAATATATTTAGCACCATAGTTTGTACCCTTGTCTTTGGACATGGCGTTGATTTTACTATTTTTATGACGGCCGCCTTACAAAAGGAATACTCCACTGGTAAAGACGAAATGCCCGCTTATCGAACCTCTATTTTGTTGGCGGTATTGACAACGATTTTGGCTATTGGTGCCTTGGTTTTTGCCGAGCATCCCGCCTTAAAATCCATTTCCTTAGTATCGCTAATTGGGATGTTTGCCGCCGTGATCATTACCTTTGTACTCTATCCGATTTTGTTTCGAATATTTATCATCAATAGACCTAAAAAGGGCAAATCGCCTTTGACTATACGCTTGTTTTTTCACTCGTGTTTTTCATTCCTGTATTACGGTTTGGTAGGGGTGTTGTTTTCTTTGATCATTCGATTATTTATGATTGTGGCTCCGGTAAGTCAACTGACAAAGTATAAGGTGTTCAGCCGGGGAATGTCGTGGTTTATGACTTCCGTTTTGTATTTGAATCCCTTTGTTAAAAAGGGAACAATCAATAAAAATGGCGAAGATTTTAGCAAACCCGCTATTATTATTTCCAACCACACCTCTTTTTTAGACACCTTGGCCATAGGTATGGTATATCCCAATATTGTTTTTTTGATTAACGAATGGGTATATAATTCGCCGATTTTTGGTAAACTCGTGCGTATGGCTGGGTTTTATCCGGTTTCTCAAGGCATTGAAAACAGTTTGAACAAATTGCAAGAACGCGTGGATCAGGGTTTTTCGTTAATGATTTTCCCAGAGGGCACCCGATCGATTGACAATGATGTTAAGCGCTTTCACAAGGGCGCCTTTTATTTGGCTCAAGAGTTAAAAATGGACGTATTGCCGATCTATATACACGGTAATTCAGAGGTGATTCCCAAGGGAGACCACATCATTTACGACGGGCAAATCATCAATGTAATTGGGGATCGAATCCGTTATGACGATACCACTTTTGGCAAAGAATATGCTGAAAGAACTAAGAAAATCAGCCAACACTTTAGAGCGGATTTTAGTGCTATTAGAAAAGAATTGGAAGATGAGAACTATTTTAAAAAGAAATTACTTCTCAGTTATCGTTATAAAGAGTACGAAATAGAGCAAACGGTAAAAAGTGATTTTGAGAAATACAAAACCGCCATGTACCGTTGCAACAGTTATATCAGCGACACGGCAACGATTCTTCATATCGCGAACGACTATGGGCAGTGGGATTTTATATTAACACTCCAACAGGCTAAGCGAAAAGTTTACAGTTGGATTAGGGATCCAGAGCGCAGAGCCGTTGCACAAACCAATTATTTGGCAAAGATTCGCAACATTACTTATCTCGATGAAATAACGGATCAAACTCCAGCTTGTGAAGTTTTGTTGATCAGTACAGACTATAAAATAGAGCATATACCGTTGCATATAAAAACGCTGATTGTTTTAAGCGATTTACCGCAAAGTAATCAGGAGTTTGCTTCTTATGAATTAGAATATCAAGATGCGTATATTAGCGTGTTAAAACGTCGGCAAAATGGAGTATAAACAGTATGATGTAGTGGTCGTTGGGAGTGGATTGGGTGGATTGGTTTCAGCTGTTATCCTAGCGAAAGAGGGTAAAAAGGTCTGTGTATTGGAAAAGAACAACCAATACGGAGGCAATTTACAAACCTTTGTACGCGACAAAACCATCTTCGATACGGGAGTTCATTATATTGGCGGACTGGACAAAGGCCAAAACCTGTATCGGTATTTTTCCTATTTGGGCATTATGAAAGACTTGAAACTGCATAAGATGGATCAAGATCGTTATGATGTCGTTACATTTGATGGCGATGAAAACCAATATCCTCATGCTCAGGGTTATGAAAACTTCGTGGCGCAATTGGTGAGCTATTTTCCGGAAGAAGAAGCCAATATCAAAGCCTACTTAAAAAAGATTCAAGAAATGTGTCATGCTTTTCCGATGTACAGCTTGGAAAAGGGAAGCGGTTATAGTGAAGAAGTACTTTCGATCAATGCCAAAGAATATATCGACAGCGTTTCATCTAACGAGAAATTGAAAGCCATTTTAGCCGGTACTAATTTTCTATATGCGGGCGATGCGCAACGTACGCCCTTATATGTACATGCACTTTCTGTCAACTCCTATATAAACAGTTCTTGGAGATGCATAAACGGGGGTAGTCAAATATCCAAATTATTGATCAAAGAACTAAAAAAATACGGTGGGGAAACCTATAAGCACACTGAAATAGTCGACTTTCTTTTTGAAGACAATCAAGTAAAGGCTTGTGTTGCTAAAGATGGAAAGCGGTTTTATGCAAAGGAATTTATCTCCAATATCAATCTAAAGACCACATTAGAAATGGTTGGGGTAGAGCATTTCTCCAAACCGTTTACACGTAGAATTATGGGCTTGGAAGTGGTTCCGTCTGTTTTTACTGTTTACTTGGTTTTAAGACCCAATAGTTTTCCCTATCAAAATTACAATACCTATCATTTCGATTCTATAGATTCGGTTTGGAACACCTATGAGAATCCTAAAGAAAGCTGGCCCAATTTGGTGGTATCTACCATGAATTGTTCCAGTGCCGATCAGCAATGGGGTGACAGCATGACCATCATGACCTATATGGATATCAAGGAGTTTGAAAAGTGGGAGGAGACTTTTAATATTTCTACCATACAAGACAAAAAGAGCAGAAGTGAATCCTACGAACGCTTTAAGTTAGAAAAAGCAAACTTGCTTTTAAATCAATTGGAAAAAAAATTCCCAACGATAAAAGCGTCTATATCCAAAATGTACACCTCTTCACCCTTGTCTTATCGCGATTTTATAGGAGCGGAAAACGGAAACATGTATGGTTTTGTCAAAGATTCCAACAACCCGATGAAAACCTTTATCTCTGCGCGTTCCAAACTGGGGAATTTTTTCTTTACCGGTCAAAACGTCGGAATGCACGGCATATTGGGAGTTACGATAGGTGCATTTGTAACCTGCTCAGAAATGTTGGGTAGAGATCATTTGTTGAATAGACTACATCAAGAACTCGATGCATATGAAGAACATTAAAATCTTTTTAGGTCTTTTATTGTTGTTGCTATCTACCTCTTGTATGGTTAAAAAAGGATGGAGTGATACGCCTGATTTTGGGACATTTGACAGCATTCGACCGCAATTGATCAAAATAAACGATTCTACTGCGACGGTGGGTACTAATTTTATTATTAAAAACCGCCAACAGCTTTGGGAATTGTATACCACGGGTGATCCCTTGCAAATTGGATATAAAACCGGTGTGTTGACTCAAGATTTATATCACTTTCAGGAAGAAGTGTTTTTTTCAAAAGTGGAAGAACTGATTCCTTCGCCTTGGAAACAGCGGATGTTGGTCAAATTATTAAAATACTACAACCGGGATATCCTTTCCTATATCCCTTTGGAATACCAATTGGAAATTTATGGAGTCTCCGAATATGCTTCTGATCAACACGATTTTTTGGGTAAAAAATATGAACGCAACATCTACTTGCACGGAGCACACGACATCGGACACGCGTTTCAGGATTTGGCCTTGGTAGGTTGTTCGTCCTTGGCTGTTTGGGATGATAAATCGGCAGACGGTTCGATGTTAATTGGCCGTAATTTCGATTTTTATGCCGGGGATGATTTTGCGAAAAACAAAATCATTTCATTCGTCAAACCCGAAAAAGGCCATGCTTTTATGTCCGTAACCTGGGCTGGAATGACCGGAGTGGTTTCGGGCATGAATGCCGAGGGATTGACCGTTACTATAAACGCGGCCAAATCGAGTATTCCGCTCAAGGCCAAAACGCCTATTTCGATACTGGCTAGGGAAATTCTCCAATACGCTACGACCATCGACGAAGCCATCGCGATTGCGAAAGACAAAAAAGTATTTGTATCCGAATCGATTATGGTGGGAAGTGCTGCCGATAGGCAAGTGGTATTATTGGAAATTTCTCCAAAAAAGTTTGATGTTTATCGCGTGGAAAACAACAATTATATCTTGTGTTCCAATCACTTTCAAAGTGAGGCATACCAGTCGGATAAGCGAAATTTGGATCAAATCGAGCAGAGTCATTCCGCTTACAGATGGGACAAGATGAATCAGCTTATTGACGAAAGCGACAAACTCAATCCCGAAAAAATGGCAGCAATCTTAAGAGAGAAAGACGGTTTGCATGGCAGGCAATTGGGTTATGGCAATGAAAAAGCTTTAAATCAATTGTTGGCACACCATGCCGTCATCTTCAAACCCGAGCAGCGCTTGGTCTGGGTATCATCCAATCCGTATCAATTGGGAGAATTTGTAGCCTATGACCTCAATAAAATATTTGGAGAAGATCTTAAGACTGCTCAAACCTTGGGTATAGACAGTTTGATCATCGCCAAAGATCCTTTTTTGGAGACGGTTGATTATGAGAATTACGAAAAATACAGACAAATAGATAGGGAAATACAACAAAAAATCAGTGATAAATCCGTCATTTCTGCAGAAGAAATAACGGCATATCAGCAATTAAATCCCGAACTTTGGTCGGTATATTTTTGGGCTGGAAAATATTACTATCAAAAAGGGTATTTTAAAGAGGCCCAAATAGAATTTGAAAAGGCAAAAACGAAGGAAATAACCACCGATTTAGAGCGTAAAACGGTTGAGAAATACCTTAGAAAAACACAGAGAAGATGCAGATAATACCATCGATTGAGTTGGCTTCCGAGGCGGCTATCAAAACATTTCAGGAAGGTAAACTCAGGGAATTACTGGTTTATTTAAAGGATAAGTCACCGTATTATCGCGAGCAATTTAAAGCGAAAGGGATTGATATTTCGAGCATACGCACACTGGAAGACCTGTCGCTATTGCCGGTTACTACTAAAGATAACTTACAGGCTTTTAACGACGATTTCTTTTGTGTTCCCAAAACCGACATTATCGACTATGCAACCACATCCGGGACGCTTGGAAATCCGGTAACCTTTGGTATGACCGATGGCGATTTGGATCGTTTGGCTTATAACGAAATGATTTCTTTTCAATGCGCAGGGATTAGACAGGGTGATTTGGTACAACTGATGACGACTATGGACCGTCGTTTTATGGCTGGCTTGGCGTATTTTTTAGGCCTGCGTAAACTAGGTGCTGGAGTAATCCGCGTTGGAGCGGGTATTCCGCAATTGCAATGGGATTCCATCCTAAAATACCAACCGAAATACTTGATTGGCGTGCCGTCTTTTTTGTTAAAACTGATTGAATTTGCCGAACACCATCAAATCGATTACCAAAACTCGAGTATTGAGGGAGTAATCTGTATAGGAGAAACCCTTAGAACAGCCGATTTAAAACCGAATATATTAGCACAACGCATCACGGACAAATGGGACATTAAATTGTTTTCGACCTATGCTTCTACCGAGATGAGTGCTGCATTTACGGAGTGCGAATATTTTCAGGGCGGGCATCACCATCCCGAATTGATCATCACTGAAATCTTGGACGAAAACAACCAAGCGGTTCCATCGGGTCAAATAGGGGAGTTGACCGTCACCACTTTGGGTATAGAAGCTTTGCCGTTGCTGCGTTTTAAAACCGGCGATATGGTGCGCAAACACCCCGCTCCTTGTACTTGTGGTAGAACCACCTATAGAATAGGCCCCGTAGAAGGACGCAAACAACACATGATTAAATATAAGGGTACCACTTTGTATCCGCCAGCAATGCACGATTTATTGGCGTCTTTTGACGAGATTAAACTGCATTTAATCGAAATATCCAATAACGATATCGGTACCGACGACATCTTGATTCGCGTGGTTACTTCCAACGATTCGGTTGATTTCTTAAACGTTATCAAGGACCTATTTAGAGCCAAATTGCGCGTAACGCCGCGTATAGAATTTAACGATTTTGAGGTACTACAAAAAATTGTTTTTAACCCGATGAATCGCAAACCCACCACCTTTATCGACAAAAGAGAGTCGCAAAATTTGGTGTAAGTTTAGGTAAAACAAGTAAAATTTTAAGGTGTTGTTGACGCAACTGCAGTTGATATTATAAAAATGATGGAAGTAATTATTGGGGATTTGTTTACTTACGAAACCCTGTTGTTGTGTTTGGTGTCGTTATGTGCGGGATTTATTGACTCTATAGTAGGTGGAGGTGGACTGCTGCAAACACCGGCCATGTTGGTTATCTTACCGCAGTATCCCATTGCCACTTTATTTGGAACCACTAAAATACCTTCTTTGACGGGTACGGCTTTTTCGGCCTATCGGTATTCCAAAAGCGTTGCGGTAGATTGGAAATTATTAGTCCCCATAGCTGCATTGGCTTTTGCTGGCGCTTTATTGGGAGCTCATACGATTACCTTGGTCAGTGGGGCGGGTATCAAACCCGTTATTTTAGTACTGCTGATCAGTATTGCTGTCTATACCTATTCGCGAAAGGATTTCGGATTGCAATCTCAACAGACGCGTACTAAAATCAACCAATTGATTATCGGTTTGGTCTTTGGATTTGCAATCGGTTTTTACGACGGTATGATCGGACCGGGAACCGGAACTTTTTTATTATTGGCGTTTGTATCCTTGATAGGCTACGATTTTCTGCAAGCGACGACCAGTGCTAAATACATCAATGTGGCTACGAATATAGCGGCCATGTTGTATTTTGCGCAATCGGGACATATCCTTTATCAATATGCCATTCCGATGGCGGTTTTTAACCTTTTGGGGGCGTTTTTAGGCGTAAAGCTTGCCTTGTTGAAAGGAAACTCCTTTGTACGGATATTCTTTCTGATAATCGTCGGTATTACCATATTGCGATTTTCGTGGGATGTATTTGTCAAATAGCGTTAGGTAGGCTTAATTAGAACAGCTACTCCATTAAAAATATCAATAAAAAAACTTTTTACAACCGATATAAATCCTATATTTGCACTCGAATTAGAGAGGTGGCCGAGCGGTCGAAGGCGCACGCCTGGAAAGCGTGTATACCTCAAAAGGGTATCGAGGGTTCGAATCCCTTCCTCTCTGCAAAGAAAAACCGATTGTGAAAACAATCGGTTTTTTTGTTTCCCCACCGCGTTGAAAATTCATTTTCATAAGCGGGTAGGAAACAAAAAAACCAGGGCGCTAGCCCGTGGTTTTTCTTTGTGTTTTGACACCCCTTTGGGATCACGGAGTAATCCCTTAATCCCTCGCGTTGAAAATTCATTTTCATAAGCGAAGGGGAAACAAAAAAACGAGGGCGTTAGCCCGTGGTTTTTCTTTGTGTTTTGAAACCCCTTAGGGATCACGTAGTAATCCCTTAATCCCTCGCGTTGAAAATTTATTTTCATAAGCGAAGGGGAAACAAAAAAACGAGGGCGTTAGCCCGTGGTTTTTCTTTGTGTTTTGAGCCCTTTTGAGGTCACAGAGTTATCCCTTCCTCTCTGCAATACACTCTCTTAAATCAAAGAATTAAATAAAAAACACCCAATTTTGCACCCAAAAAATTTAAGCTCGGGTGTTTTATTTTTAGATTATAAAAAATCTAATGGACTTGGTGTTGATTTTTTATCTACATCTGTAATGTGGGTGTAAATCATAGTTGTTCGAATATCAGTATGTCCTAATAATTCTTGCACAATCCGAATATCAATTCCGCTCTTTATTAAATGCGTAGCGTACGAATGTCGTAAAGTATGCACGCTACCTTTGGTGGTAATATTGGCTTTTTTCATGGACTTTTTCAAAACTAACTGAACACTTCTTTCGCTGTATTGTGTATTATAAACTCCTTCAAATAAAAACACTTTAGGTTTGTATTCAATATAATATTCCCGCAATAAACTTAATAGCTTATCAGGTAAAGCTACTAGCCTATCTTTATTTCCTTTGCTTTGTTGTATTAAAAGTAAATCACTGTCTGATTTTACATCGGTTAGTTGAAGATTTATTAATTCACTCAAGCGTAATCCACAGCTATAAATAGTAGTAAGAATTGCTTTATGTTTTAGATTTTCGGTAGCATTTAGTATCTTCCTCACCTCTTCTTGAGAGAAAAAAGTAGGTAATTGAGTTAACTTTCGTTTAGGATATAAATAGTTTAATTCTATCTGTTGATTATTGACCAGTTCATATATTTTCTTGATTGCGCCAACTAAAGAGCGCTGATACGACGCACTAATGTTGTCTTGAAATACTTTTTCATTGATAAAAGCTTCAATCTCAGCAATAGGTATTTCATTAAGCGTATGATATTTAGTCATATACTCTAAGAATATTTGTGCATAACCACAATATGACTTGATGGTATTATTAGCATATCGTTGCACTTGCAATCGGTTATGTAAAGTTTTTAGAATTGCTTCGCTATCCATACGCAAGTAAATTCAATTTAACATATTTTGTTTCGCTATCCACAAAAAATAACTTTATAAGTGCCTAATTTACAAAAAACTAATTATATTAGCGGGGAATTTAACGAAATACGGATATAGGTGTTGTTTTACGAAACAAAACATAGTGTAGTTTCGTAAAAAACAATGTTATCTGCAACCATAAAACAATTTCATGGATATAAATGAATTATTAAAATCAATGAATAAAATCAATGAATAAAATTAACGAAAAAGTTAATTCTTCTGTTTTGGGCTCCTCTTTATCTTTACAATTCCAAGAGTTGGCTAAAAAATCTAAATTAGGTATAGATTCAGCGACTATAGCAGCATTAATGCCTATGAGCGAGATATTAAAAACTTATGAATTTAATGGTTTATTAGAAAGTCAAAAAAAAACAATAAATAGTCTTTCAGCATTCAATTCAATGACCTCAATCATGCAACAAATTACTGTTCCAAAAATTCCAGATTCAACAATTTTGGCATTACAAGGAATTACAAGTTTGCAAAGCATGCAATATATTGATACTTTAAAATCGATACAAAAAGCAACATCTATTTTAAACTTTATTAATCCAACTTTAGAAATAAATAAAATTGGAAATCTTAATACTGCGTTTAATTCGCTGACTTCACAATTAACACAGTTAGCTTCAAATAATAATGATTGGGAAATATTAGAGGATTACGAAAATTTTGTAAATGAAGCTGTAGAATTTTCAGATAGTGTAATAGAAAGTAATGATGAACAATTAGAAATCTCATTTGAGTTATTACTTAGAAAATTCAATTTCTATTATGAAAAACACAAGCAATCTGCTTCAATAATTTACAAATTTTTTGAAATATTAATGATGCTTACTGCAATGCACCAATATTATGATTTTGTCCAAACTAAACCAGAATTGGCAACTAAAAATGATGTTGAAGAATTAAAAGTAGCTCAACAAAAAACATTTGAATATGTAAATAAAATCTTAAGTAATAAAGAAAAAAATGTTGAGGAATATAAACTGTTAGATAAATCTGAAATATTACTAAAGCCAAACAAAAAATCTATAATAATAAATAATCTCCCTAAAAATTATTTAATTGAAGTCTTGAAAAAACAACCTAAATGGATTTTAATTAAGTACATAGATCCAAAAGATGGAACTCCACAAATGGGATGGATATTAAGAGTTAATATTAATTTTAAAAATGGCAGCAGATAACATGGGTTTTGCAAAAGAGCGGGTTAAGTGCAAAATTCAACATTTGTACTTTTAATCCGCAAAAACCATTTTTATTTGCTAAAAAAATGTAAATTGGCAAATAAAAAAAGGTTTTGCTTTTGTTGGTGCAAAGTTGAAAGTTTCGTCTTTCTATTTGACTCCTTCGCAAAGTCCTGTGACGTTATGTGATATTTCAAGAAAACTATGCTTCAAAACTTTTTTAGACTAAATGATAATCCATCAGAATTCCTAGAAGAGCAATCTTTAAAGGATTATCAATTAAATCATGATACAATACGAAACTTTATTTTTATACCAAAAGAACTTAAAGACTTTAAGTTTAAGAATAAAACATTTAACAATGTAAGTTTTAGTAAAACTTTAATCGAAGATGTAGATTTTATTAGTTGTCATTTTGTTGACTGTTTATTCATAGGTACAGAATTTAAAAAATGTAAGTTCATTGAAGCAAGTTTTAGTGGTTGTAATACTCACGCAATAAGAATCTACAAGACATATATTAATCCAATTTCTTTTGATGGGAATTTTAAAGGTTACAATTATTCTTTTTCAAATATTGTAGTACATTTATATCAAGAAATATATGATAATTCTGTAGATCAACAAATAATTGAATTTTCTAAAAAAGCAAAATATAATCTGCTTAAATGGGAAGGGAGACTTTTAATTAGTAAATACAAATATAAGCAACCTTATAAAATTCCAATTTGTGAGTTTTTAATTCAATATATTCCTAATATAATTTTCAGGAAAGTGTTTGGTTATGGTCTTAGATTAAGAAACTTTATAGTTACATTTTCTATTGTTTACATTGGCTCTTTTATATCAAACTATTTTCTATGGGAAAAATATATTCTAAAAACTAAAGATGTAGAAATTGCAGCATTTTCTTCTGAAAATTATAACAACTTAGCAAATTTCTATTTCACAAACGACGTTTTGACAAAAATAGTAGATTCACAATTTCAACCTTCTTCTGACTTAGGAATGAATATGTTAACTTTTCAAGGAATATTAGGTTTTATCCTATTTAGTTTTCTAATTACAGTTTTAATCAATAAATTTGTAAAATAATGAAATATAGCATTTTAAAATACGGTTCAGCAATTAGAGGTAACTCTGATAAATACAGTGACAAAGATTTATTGATTGTTGCTGAAGATTATAATGTACTAAATTTATTAAAAGAACATTACGTAAAATTAGGTTGGTCTGTATCAATATATACATATGTAAAATTAAAATATCTCTCTACTAATGGTTTTTTGTTTGTAAAACATTTAATACTTGAAGGTGAAATTATTTATGACGCAGGTAATTTATTACATTCAATTTTAGAAAATTTCAATGAATGTATTGATTATAAAAGTGAAATGAAAAAAGCTTCGTTATTCTTAAATTTCATTCAAGAAATACCTGATAATGATATAAGTTATTCTTGGTTATTAGATAATATCTACTTAACATTTAGAAATTATTTAATATATGAATCTGCTCTTAAAAAAGAGTATAATTTCGGTTATATTGATTTAGTAAAAAATTTATTGTTAGAAGGTAGAATAAATCAAAATGAAGCTGAAAAATTATTGCAATTAAGAGTTGTAAAATCTTGTTATAGAAATAATTTTGACGACATAACTCCTTCAAAAGAATTTGCTAAAGTTGTTATTTCAATTGTAAATCGAATTGGTTTAAAAATAACAACTTCATTTACACCTAAGAATTTAAAATTGTATAATTTTGATTTCAATAATATAGATTCAGCCTATAAAAAACTAAGATTAATCGAACTTATATTAAAAAATGAGTCTATTGAAGACCAATATTTAAATAAATGTATTTCTAATCCTCAAATGTATGCTTCAAACAAATCGATTGAAAGAATTTATTTAAAAGTACTAGAAAAATTAAAAACATCACATAACATCGTACTGGCGAAATAGCAGGTTAAGGGAGAAGTTTAAAGTCTCTCTTTTTTTCGCAACAGCCTTTTATATTTCCTTTTTTCTTAAATTTAGAAAATAATAAAAGGCTGTTGCTTAACTTAGTGCAAAATTGAAGGTTTCGACTTTTTAATCCGCCACTATCGTCAATACGCGGCCCGTTAGGTGCAATAGCTAAAACGCACTATAATAGAAGAACATTAAATGACATTAACTAGAGAATATTATCATAAATTAATTTCCATACTAAAAGAAATTTGTCTACTTAAGAATAACGACCCTGAAAATTTCTCTCATTTAAAGAAAGACTTATTAACAATAATAAATAATGTACGAAATTTTAATTTAATTCCTTTAACATTTACTGAAGATTTCTGGAATACTTTAAACACTAATACTTATTCGAACTTTTTTTCACAGAAGCTAATTCTTATTAATGAATTACACTTCGAGTTATATGAATGTTTATATATAACGAGACTTAGATATGGCGGTGAATTATTATTCTATTTATATGAAATAAGGTTAGCAATTTTAAATCTTCCAATTGATGAATTAATAGTATTTAATGAAGATATAAAAATCCCAGAATATTACTATTTGAATGATAATTTGCTATTTATAAATGAAGATGAAAAGAAAGAAAGAATAAAAAAATATAAAGCATCTCAAAGATCGTCTTTAATAAAGAAACAAAGAGTGTCAATTAGTAAAAAATATTATGATTCAGTTGAAGACCATTTAAAAAAAGATCTTCAATTCTATCAAAATTATATAGGATTAAATTTCCCTTCCATATCAAAACAATTTTCATTCTATAGAAAGAATATTAGGGCTTACTTGACACAAGCAATGTCAAATGAAATTTTTGAGTTTCGCATACATTCCTATGATAATTCGGGTAAAAACACCTCTATAAGTCTAGTTAAACAATACTTCGATTTTTATCCAGCTTATTTTTATAATCTGGAAGAAATAAGTGAAAAGCAAACAGCAGCTATTGTACAATCATTAAAAAAATCAGAATATATAAATATATTTACACGAGATTTTATATTTCAAGAACTTATAAGTGTTTTCCTTTTAAATGCAAATGAATCAGTTGTTTGTGAATTCACAAAATTCTTATTGAAATGCCAATTATATCAAATTTTAAAAATGTCAAATGATGAAATTTCAATTTTTGATTTTCTTGCAGAAAAGGAAAATAAAAAGTTCGCATTCGAAATTTATCATCATAAATCAAGAAGTTTAGAAAAAATTTCTGATAAAATAGAACAAGTAAAACCTATATTAAATAATTTTTCTGTCATTTTTGTTTTCAGCAGTTTCCCTGGTGATTTAATCGTAAAGACATTAAAACAAAATAACATTGAAGTATTATTTATTTCTGAACTTATAGATAAGATTAAAAAAATCGATAACGATAACATTATTGAATGGTATATTAAAGAAAATATTATTACAATTCAAAACGATATTGTTCTATCAAAGAAATTTGAAGGGGAAACTTTAATTAAAA
Source organism: Flavobacterium sp. NKUCC04_CG (assembly GCF_019345525.1). Taxonomy (GTDB): domain Bacteria; phylum Bacteroidota; class Bacteroidia; order Flavobacteriales; family Flavobacteriaceae; genus Flavobacterium. Next base: position 105,755 of record NZ_JAHKRA010000004.1, read on the forward strand.
GACTACAAAATTGTCCAACTGGTGAAAAATTTTGGACAGAATATGAAGAAATTGGCATTGATATATTTAAATTTCTTTTCGAAGACTCTTTTAAAACATATCTTGCTGAAAAACAAGTGGAAAATTCTAAAAAGAATCATAGACGTGATTTAGTTGTAAGTAATTATTATAAAGACTCTAGTTCGTTTTGGGCAGAAATAAAACAGCATTACAACGCTAAAGCTATAATAGTAGATTTTAAAAATTATGCAGAAAAACTTAATTCGACTACTTTATTTAGTGTCTCAAAATATACAACTAAAAACGTAGGAAATTTCGCAATAGTATTCTCTAGAAAAGGTCTTGATAAAACTGCTGTTATTGAACAACAAAGTTTGTATCAACACAATAAACTAATCCTTGAGTTTAATGATATTGATTTAAATGAGATGATTTTAGAAAAAATTAATGGTAATGATCCACTAGATAGATTAAAATCAAAAGAATTTGAGATTGTTATTTCCTAATCGTTACTACACCTAACAAGGGATTGGCACAATGGCTAGTTAAGTCATAAAACAAACTTTCGCCTTTCTATTCCGCAAAAAGCCAATTACATTGACTTTTTACTTAAATTTATTCAATAAATTGGCTTTTGCTTACTGTGTCGCTAAATTGAAACTTTTCGCTTCAATTTCCGCCACTTCGCAAAGCCATGAACCGTTAGCTGAAAGTATTCAAAATCTAACCGAAAAACAAATGTCGAGTGATAAATTTATATTGGCCTGTTTATAAAAATTTAGAAAAAGAAGTTATTGAACTTTCATTCAATATATACTTTGATGACAATCAGTTTGAGTACATTAAAGATAAAGAAAAAGGCTTAGTAAAAAGTCCTCCATATTCTCTAAAAATTGGAGAATTATTAATAAGATGTTGTACTGAAATAGAAGCTTTAATAAAAGAATTAACATCAGGAAAAGATACACTTATTAAAAGACTTCCAAATGTTGACAGTAACAGAGCTATCACAAATGGTTGTAGATTGAAATATTTATTTAAAACGTATTGTATTGATGAAAAAATTGTTGTTGTTTCATCTAACAATATGTATTTTAAAAAGGCTGAAAATAAATCATTTACTCCATTTAAATACCAAAAAAACAGCATTGATGATTATTATTCTGCTTACAACGCAGTTAAACATAATAGAAATTTAGAAACATTACATAAAGGGAATATCAGATATTTACTTAAAGCATTAGCTTCTCTTTATATTTTAAATTTATACTATAGAAATGATATAATCAACTTAGATAGAAACCCTAACTATGTTCCAAGTTTCTCTGATATTTTTATGATAGATTCTTTAAAAGCTTCAATGACAGAAAAAAACGGTAAAGTAAAAATCACATATTCAAATTTTAATGCTTTAAAAAGTTCAGTTTTTCTAGTAAAAAAAGGTACTAGTTTTACGAAAAAAGAATATCAAATAATAGATAGTTTTAATTCTGAAGTTAATAAAAAAATAGCCGAAATAAAGTTACTTAACCCCAATATTGAACATATTAAAGCTATAGAATTAGCTGTTCAATTGTCTCAGTCAGGTCAACAGCTAAAAGAGTCTAGTGAAAATATAGAATATGAAGCGATAATAGTCAATCCAAAAGATATTGATTTCTATATTAGCATTGGTTGTAAGGAAAAATTCAATGATGAAGAATTAAAAATTATTGAAACTGAAATAGAAAGTTTAAAATTAGAGCATTAAAAAATAATACCTTCAGCTAACACAAGTTTGGCGCAATGGCGGGTAAAGGCAAACTATTAGGTTGGTTTTATTTTTTGTCGCACTCGCCTATTTCCTTTTTATTTATTAAATTTAAAAATCAAAAGGCGTTGCTTAGTTTTGGTTAATCGTAAAGTTCCGGCTTTATTTTTTCGCCACATGCGCCAAGCTTCGTCATGTTAGCGGTCATTGTAATGAAAACTCTCTTAAACCAAAATAAGAATTATGGAGCATACATTTGAAGCAGGAATAAACATTGCGATAAAAATACCCAAAAGTAAATATGACGCAACGGTAGATTTTTATCGAGACGTATTAAAATTTGAAGTTAAAGAAGTTCAAATAACAAATCCGACAGTTTCGAAAACTCATTCTGTTAAGTTTGGAGCAAATGTTATCTGGCTAGATTGCGTTGACAATTACACGCATTCGGAAACTTGGCTACAATTAACAGTCCCAAATGTAGAAGAGGCGACAGAATATTTAAAATCAAACGGTGTCGAAACTTGTGATGAAATTGAAGAGTTACCAAAAGATATGCATTGGATTGCTGATCCAGCTGGAACAGTTTTTAATTTGCAGAAAAAGTAAAATTCACTAAACGAACTGCAAACAGCGGTTTTGCGCAACTTCTGTTTCATTGGTAAAAGAAACTGCTTTTTTCCATAACTTCGTTCGGTCCCGCCGAGAGAACCCAGTTCCAATTTCCTTAGCTGTCGCAAAGCACAGAGCTTTATGTGTAAACCTTTGATAACCGACCGATCTAATAAACAACCGACAAAAAATGAATGCGTATTTTCCTTGTAAATTAGTTGAACACCCAAAAGGTTTTTCAATGATTTGTTCAGACTTTCATTATTTCGATAATTATTTTGGAGATCAAGATTGTGGTGGTTACACGGTAGAAAGACTTGCGAAAAAACTTGTAGAAGAACATAAAATTCAAAAAGAAGTTAGTTTTGATAGTGAAGCGGGAATGTTTTGTGCCTACTCACAAACTAAAGAAGATTTATTAAAGTTAGCTCAGTTGTTAAGAGATATAACAGGAGGTGAAGAAAACCATAGTGCACAAACTGAGGTTAACCCTAAAATCCCTCTTGAAGAAGCAGAGAAATTACTGCTAAATGGGTTTGTTATTGGATTAGATGAGCAAGCTCAAAATGACTTTTACAAATATGTTCATTATCCCAATTTGACAAATAAGCAAAGTGAGTATCTGAATTTTTTAAAAAGCGGGCCTGTAGTGCTAAATTTAAAGTTGCTACTCCTATATCCGCCAAAAACGAATTGTATTCGTTTTTTTTCCTAAATTTAAGCCCTATAAATTCGTTTTGGCAACTGGGAGTAAAAGGATGAAAATTTCGTTTTCAAAACCCTGCCTTCGCCAAGCCCTGAAACATCACCTGCAATTACACCACCACTCTTTATGACAGAAAAATGGATACATTCCATGGACGGAGTTCCTTGGACAAAAGCTAAAATGACAAAGGCTGTTGAAATATTACGGACTGATGCTGCTGTAACTTTTGCCTTTGGAGCAGAAAAACTATCCGTATTAGAAGAATTAGATGAAATGGTATTTAGTGTAAGACCGGATTTGATTTTGCACGTTTGGAGCGTTTCTGATAAAAGAATTATAACAGATGAAGAGTTGGCTTCATTAACAAAAATGAAGCATGTTAGAAAACTGCATTTTAGTGGGTTTAACAATACCACATTACAGCCGGTTTCTCAAATGACACAATTGACCAGTTTGCAATTGGAACCGAATAAAAAGCTGGACATTTCTTTTGTGGAGAAGCTAAGTTTATTAACTAACATAAGTCTGACCGGAAGTTTTGTTGATATAGAAGCTTTGTCTAATTGTAGCGATTTGACAACAATTTATCTGTCTGCAACAGCGAACTCCTTTAGCTTTTTAAAATCTTTAAACAAGATTGAAAAATTTAGTATTGACAATTGTAGTGCTCCAAATGATTTCAGCTCGTTTAACAAGCCGTCCTTGCGCAATCTTAGTCTTACTTCGATAAAGCTGTTAGAAAACGTAGCTAGTTTGGCAGACTTTGAAAGCTTAGAATCCTTAAAACTCGACGCATCAAGAGTAAAAACACTACCCAATTTAATTGGACTTAAAGAGCTAAAAAAATTGGAGCTGGCTAATATGAAAGTTTGGAATAATCCCGAAGTTCTAAAGTCCTTGCGAAAATTAGAAGCATTGGAGTTAAATGAAATCAATACGAAATTAAAGGCAGAGCAATTTTACTTTCTTACGGAAATAGACACTTTAAAAACACTTGATTTTAGATTTATGGACTATAATAAAGCTAGAATTGAAAAACTTAATACAATTTTCAAGGAAAAAAATAAAGCCAATATTCTAAGAAAATAATTGCAGTTAAGGTGGGTTTTGCTATTGTAGTGCTTAATTTTACATGCGGCTTTCTTTTTTGCTGCCAGAGATGTTAGCCTTAATTAAAAAAACACTGATTACAGAGAATTTTCCAAAATAAAAAAATGCAACAAACTAAATCAATAATTTTCGGACTCATAATGATACTTTTCTCGATGCCATTATTTGCTCAGGAATCCAATGAAATCGAAACGATTACGAGAGAAATTCAGTCGCTTTACCAAAACTTAGAAGTTGATGATTATCAAAATATCTTACCTTATAAAGTGAAAGAGAAAACGGGCTTTGTTAACGCAAAAAATAAAAAACGGATCTTAAAACCAACTGCTAATCTGAAACAAGTAACCCTTGCAAAACCTAATATTACAGGTGTTTACAAGGGGGATTATGAATATGAAATCAACGCTAAAACGCAAGAAGTTCATGTGACAAAGATATATAGAGATCAAAATCTAATGGCTATGGAAGGTCCCCGTCAACCAAAAATAGACGTACTGGATTCTAAAGACGGATACAAAGGTTTTAAGGTAGATGATAATGGGAAGTTAGTAGCTTATTCGGATTTATACTATGCTCAAAGTCATCACGAATTTAATGTAAGCCCTTTTAAATTCAAAGGTAAATATTATGCTATAGCGACTAAGAAAACGGGTGATGATGAATATTTTGATGGAATAATTGATACGGAGGGAAATGCTTTACCTCAGTTTAATTTTAATGAAAAATGTATTAATAAAATTAAAGAAGAAACGGATGATATTTGGTTTACTACCGGGCTTTGTCGTGGTTTAAAAGGATCTTTAGTTAGTTTTAATGGAAAGATAAAATTTAAAAATGAGCTTTTGGGTTGGTTAAACAGCTCTGGTAATATTTTTAAGTACAATCACAATCACGATGACAAATGGACTACCCACGGTATTTTTGATACAGATAAATTAGAATGGATTATAAAACCTCAATCCAAAATATACATTAGAAAATTAGATTATACCAGCTACGAAAAATTAGATCAGGACAATATAACTGATGGCCCTAAAGCATCGATTTATTTCTTGGTAGAAGATGGAAACAAATCGTATTATATGGATTTGAGTTTAAATAAATATTTACCTTAAAACAAATTCGCTTCAATTTTTGCCACTGATGGCAAAGCCCGAAACGCTAGCCGTCATGGTAGATTGATACCCTAAATATTGAACAAATACAAAATGATAGACCATTTGCCGACCTATATTTCGCTGACTTTTGTACTGACAACCATGGCGACTTTATTGCTTTTTATTGGGACATCTAACATCGATCAGACAATTGATAAAGTATAAAACCGAAACAATAACGAACAAATAACAAGGAGTTTACCCCGCCATCGCAAACCCCGAAACCTTAGGTAATATGTTCAGAACGCGACCAATAATCCAATCGTTGCTTTTTTGAATCAATAGGCAAACGTTCATTTAATAAATATAATTGATTCAGTTTTTTAATGGCTAATTCAAAAGATAGTAAACCAACAAGTAATAATTGGTCAAAAATATATAGAATGCCTCGCACTTCTACACCGTCAGCTAAAGATTGTTTTCTTAGTTTACCGTCACCTGTTAAAAGGATAGCTGCATTCTTTTTTGCGTGATACCATACGGAACAATCTTCAACACTTAATCCATTATTTGTAGATAGAAGTTTAAATATATTAAGCAAATCATCTTCGGAAGATTCAATTAATATTAAAGATTGGTTTTGAATAAATGGCTGTATAACATTCTTTTGCTCTTCGTAAAGTTCTTCAAAAACAAAATCTGTTGTTTTCAATTCTAAATTTTGGAAACTAAAAAATACTTCAACTAAATCTAAATGAAATAGGTCGATTAAGATATTGGCATCGTTTATTACTATCCTCATGCTATTTTATTTACATAGTTGAATTCTCTAATACTTCATTGATATTAATATTTAATAACGAAGCTGCTTTACTAGATGAAATTAACTCCTGTGAAAATGCACGGTAAACTAATTGTTCATATCTATTGGATATTTCTGGAGTTTGAAATCGTTGAGCATCGACCTCATGTTTTAATCGGGGGTCATAATTTAGCTTTTTATAAAATTCAACTACTCTATTTCCACTTAATATCTTGCAATCTTTCAATCTATAAATTATCGCTCTAATACTTATACCATATTTACGTTGTACTTCTATTAGTTCCTTAAGTGATATACTTTCTCTTCCTTCTCCGAATTCTTTCAAAACCATAGATTTAGGGAGTAAAAATTCTGATGCAAACCTATTGCATATTTGCTCCTCAAATTTAACATCGCACTGAGGTAAGTCTAATAATAGATGTCCTAATTCATGCAATAGAGTAAACCGTTTCCTTTCGACATTAAAATTCTTATTTACAACAATCACTGGATATTTTTCACTCACGATTGATGCAAGACCATCAAAATTATTTTGAGGTTCATCAATTTCAATAACTTTAATTTCTTTATCTTCTAATAGTTGAACAATATTATGTATTGGATTAAAACCAATTTCCCATTCATTTCTTAATTCTTTTACAACATTTTCGATATCTTCTAAAGAACTTACCTTTCTCTTATTTAATGGATTGTCAAAAGAATTATTAATTTGTAATATATTTTCAATTTCCAAATAATGAGATAATTGATTTTTAATTTCTTCTTTTAAAGCATTAATTTTTTTTACAGAAAAAGAACTTCTTTTACGGAAATTAACATCTCCTAATTCAACATACGAAGGAGTGAAAAAATAATCCAATTTTACTTTCAATGATTTTGCCAACTGAATAAATGTCTTACTAGATGGCATTGAACTTCCATTTTCGTATTTCGAAATCATCTGTTTTGATACCCCGATTAAGTCGGCAAGTTCTTGTAATGACATAGCATTGAGAACCCTAGCTTGACGTATTTTTTGTGAAACAATTTCTTTCATAACAATTTAATTTAGTTGACACATATTACAAAAATAGTAATTTTGTCAACCCAATCAAGTTTTTGATTACATTTTAGCACATCGCCTATCAGGGTTTTGGCGAAAAGGGAGGTTGCTTTTAATGTATAAATGGACATATTTCAAATACGCTGATAAATACTCCTAATCTGTAAATTAAAGACCGTTCTTCGTTTTTTACAGCAAATTAATTATCTTTAACTCAGAGATTATTTTAATTTTGACGGCATGACACAAAACACCACTAACCGAAAGATTCATCAAGGAAGAAATATCAAACGTTTTCGAGAAATGTTGGGCATCAAACAAGACGCTTTAGCCTTTGAATTGGGTGAGGATTGGAATCAGCAAAAAATATCACTTTTAGAGCAAAAAGAAGCCATAGAAAGCAGTTTGCTACAACAAGTAGCTCAAATACTTAAAGTTCCTGTAGAAGCGATTGAAAACTTTGATGAAGAGCAAGCTGTAAACATTATTGCTAGTACATTTGGTGATAATGCTTTTAATTACGGGACAGTAAACATAAATCCAGTTGAAACCATATTAAAACTTCACGAAGAAAAAATTGCCCTATATGAGCGTATGCTCAAAGAAAAAGACGAAATGATGTTGCGCTTGGAAAAGCTTATTCACAGTAAATAAAATAATTTATAACAGTCAAAAAAAAGCCTAACCTTTGCTTAGGCTTTTTTATGGCTACACACGGCTTTCTTCCCTTGCCGCACACATCCATTTGGGTGGTAACTACGCTTGAGCATTATCTCTTAAACTTTTAATTTTCACTCCTAGTGACCGTTTTAGTTTCCTGAATAAAAAAGTAAAAAAATCTTTTATGCCTATACAAAAATCGCCAATTTGATTGAGGATTTTTGTATGTAGGTATCGACGACACTAGGGAATTGACTTCATCGAATCGACAATTTTCTGCGCGCCTAAACGAATCGTTGTAATATTTGTGAGCTAGCTATTATTTACTTTTTTTTCATTAAGTGCTTAATTTACAAATAAATAATTATATTAGTAGCGGAGTTAAGGAATTGAGGACGAGGTCTTTTTTTACGAACACGAATGTTTTTCAATAAGTGAAAAATACGTTTTGGTTTGATTTTAAGAGCTCAACATCCACCAAGGCACGACTAAAGATTTGAGTATATTTGCAAATAAATTAAAGAGTAATTCTTGAAAGTTGAACAAAACACAGAAAGACTGAAGTACTTACTGACACTGTTAAATATGTCGGTTGAAGAACTATTGCCTGTAATAAGTGAAGGTTTGACTAAACCCATTACAAAAGAGCAGATATTAAGTCCCAATATTGAATTGGGTCACCTTAAAAGAATTGATAAAGTTTTTAATAAGGGGATTCATTACTATTTAGACCCTAAATCGCCAGACGTTTCTAAAGATGCAAGTATATTTTTTAGAAAGACAAAATTTGATGTTGATTTAAGTCTAGGTGCGAGAAAAATTGTAAATCATTTTGAAGAATTTAAAATCTCTCTATCAGCCATTGCTGAGCTTTCAGATATAAAATTTGATAGAACATTGCCTCTTTTTACGATTAATAGCGAACCCAAAATTGTGGCAACAACAATAAGAAGTTTGGTTAATCCTGAATTTAAGGTTAGGGATAAAGATTTTCTTACCGAGTTAATAAAAAAACTTGCGGCTAAAAATATTTTGGTATTTGAATTCGTAGAAACTTGGAATAAAAAAGAGAAAGCTAATATTGACGGCTTTTTCCTTAAACCCAATGTCATTGTACTCAAGCGTCAACAAACTTCTTTTAAAAGAGAAATTTTTACACTGGCCCACGAATTGGGACATTATCTTTTGAATGAAGAAGAGATAGACCGAATTGATTATCAAGACTTCGTCAACCAAAAATTATCAAGAATTGAAACTTGGTGTAATGATTTTGCTTTCTATTTTCTCAGTGGCGAATTGGAGCAAATCATTGGAACTATGGATAGCTCCAATGCCCATAATGATTATAATATGGACTTGATTCAATCCATATCCGAAAAAACACATTTAAGTAGCATGGCTATTTTTACAAAACTACTGTTGCTTAATAAAATAAGCCCAGCGGATTATAACCAAGTAAAAATTGGTTTTGATGAGGAATTTAGAATTAAAAGCGAAGCATTAAAAGCGAAAAGAGAATTAGATAAACTGAACGGGATTAAACCAGGTGGATCAACACCAATAGCAATTAAATCACCATTACTAGTATCAACAATTCAGACCGCATTTTACGAAGGCGTAATTAATGAGATTGAGTTTTGTAAAAAACTAAATATAAAACCAGATAAAATAAATAGTTTCCTCTATGATAGTAGTAATTGACACCAGCTCTTTATTGTCGTTGGTTCGGTACTACTTACCATTTGACAAGAAAACCATTTTATTTGAAGCAATCAAATCTAAAATTGCAAATGGCGAAATCTTGGTTATTGACAAGATAATTGAGGAGTGTAATTATACATCAAAAGGAATTGTTGTTACTACACTGACATTTTTAGCTGACAAGACTTTTAATAAAACCAACAAACTGCCATTAAATACGGAATTCCTTTTACCACCTGCACCTGCTAAATTTCTAAGACTGGTTGACAATCAATTTGTAATTGGCGTTCAGAAAAATAGATTAACAGAAATACAATACGACTCTGTAAAAAATGATTTTATGAATTCCGCCGATGTGAAATTAATTTTGACAAGTCTAACTTTACAGAGAGACAATCCAGATAAAGAAATACTGCTCGTAACTGAAGAAACAGAGTTCAGTAATGATAATAAAGTTTTTAAAAAAATACCTGCAATGTGTTCGCTATTGGGCATCAAGACAATAAATATCCAGCAACTTATTAAAAAGCTCGATGGAATTAATTTTGAGATAAATTAAAAAAACAACTATAACATCGTGGTGGTTTAATAGAACGGCGAAATGGAAAGTTTTCTTATCCAGTACCATTGCCTTGTCCCACAACAGCAGTTTTCACTATACCGACACTCACAAATCACCAAATCAAAGAAATGGAAGAAATTATAAAATCAAGAGTTATAGAATTAAATAATACTTTAAACAACTATCTCGTATCTGGGGCCAAAAAGTATTCAAGAACTTAAAAAGCTACGTAGAAGGTCAAATCTACGAGCAAAACACTCCCGAAATTTATTTTTATACCGTTTATTAATTCACACAATTAACGTTTTGGTACTCATTTTTTTGTGTAAATGGATAGGTATATGATATTATTAAAGCTATAATATAGGGTTTATATTAAAAATCAAATTCATTATTCTTATTCAGTCTAAATAAATATATTTGCAATTGAAATAGCTATACTTCAGATAGTACCCAATGTTCAACAAATATATTTAAGTAAAGTATGAAAAGAATAAACTACATATTAATACTGATTACCGCCTTATTCGGTCAAATTTACAGTGGATTTGCCCAGCAATTTAGCCTGTATTCCGAAACCCCAATGCAAGGTGTTTTTTATGGGGATTGCGCAGCAATACATCTCAACAACGATTCCTATCCGAGCATAATTGCTTCGGGAGCTTTGTCTGGATATGAGTCCGGACATACAGCGCTTTACCGAAATGATTCCGGACAACTTAGCTTGTTGGGGCAGGAATTTTCATTAATCATGTATTCTTCTATTGCAACCGGCGATCTCAACGGCGACGGCTTGGAAGATTTTGCAATAATGGGAGTAAAGAACCAACCCGATACGCCTCAAGTACAAGTATTTGAAATTTACTATAACAACGGTGACGGTACCTTTACAAAAAACGATTCGACGGGCATTGCGGCGGCGAGTTACGGCTCTTTAAAGATTGCCGATTTAAACGGCGACGGTATGGCTGATTTGTTTGTTAACGGGATTAGCGGAAATACATATATATCAAAAATTTATTTTCAAGATGGGGATGGGAATTTTACGGAGTCCAACAACGTCTTAACCGGCACCTATTTTAGTGCTTCTGCCATTTTTGATGCTGATGGTGACGGTCGTCCGGATATATTGGTAACGGGTTTTAATACCAGTTATACGCCAAGTGCTACCTTATATATCAACCGTGGAGCAGGGGTTTTTGAGGCGCAAACCAGCGGTATAAATGGCGTTTATTTTTCGTCTGTAGATGCCAAAGATTTTGACGGTGACGGTAGTATTGACGTATTGGTTTCGGGAATGAATACGGCTTACGCGGGCAGTCTGACCCTATATCTAAATGATGGAAACGGAAATTTCTCACCTTCTAACCACAGTTTAACGGGCACCTATACCGGTGCATCCTCGCTGGTAGATTACAACAACGACGGACATATGGATGTGTTTTCCATTGGGTCCAATCCGAGTGGACAAAACACCACCCTATTTTATTTAAATGACGGCACGGGTAATTTGGTCGAAGATTTGGATACCGCGGCATTGGTACGCGGTTTAAACATGAGTAAGGCCAAATGGTTTGATTATAACAACGACGGTTTGTTGGATTTGCTTACTGTGGGTTATACAGGCGATGATGGGCTTACAGCCTTATATATTAACAACAACCAGCCCACTGCCGAAGTGGAAACTGTTGCAGTGACTACAGTAGATGAGGCGGAGCCTGTGATAAATACGGTTAACGGAACCTTACAGTTGGTTGCTGTAGTCAATCCGACTCAAGCAAATCAACGGGTTACTTGGTCTATAACAACTGGCGCAAACTGGGCAACTGTAAACCAAAATGGATTGGTAACTGCGGGTGCAAATGGAACTGTAGTTGTTCGTGCAACGGCTATCGCTGATGCAACTAAATTTGATGAAATCGAGATCACCATCGATGCAGCAGTAATCGAACAGGGCTATTGTGATATTACGGTTGAATTCAATATAGAACCGATTACTTTAGTCAATATAGCCGATCTAAATAACGCCACCTCTGCGGTGATCGACGGCAGTCCGGCTTATGAAGACTTTACTGCAATGACAGCCACTTTAGAACAGGGAAAAACCTATTCGCTTACGGTAAAAGGCAATACAAATGGAAATTTTGAACACGACATCCGCGTGTTTATCGACTGGAATCAAGACTTTCTTTTTGATATGCAACGCGAATACTATACGGTGTCTTTGTTACCGTCAAACGGACTGGATAACGTAACGGCTGTTATACCAATTACGGTACCGCCAAACGCGTTATTGGGACAAACGCGAATGCGCATTATTAAAGATATGTGGAATGTTTACGAAGCAGGCGAATTTGACGCTTGTACCGATGCCTACTACGGACAAATTGAGGATTATACTGTAAATATAGTCGAAGAAACAGTAGTGGTAACCGTAGAAAGTGTTACTGTTACTACTGAAAACCAGGTGGAACCAAAAATCACTATAGAAAATGGAACCCTCCAATTGGTGGCCCGTGTAAATCCAGCAGCAGTAAGCCAAGAAGTGACGTGGTTGGTTGTACAAGGACAGCGATTTGCAGGGGTAAATCAAAACGGACTAGTTACGGCCTTGGCCAATGGTCCGGTGATTATACGGGCAACCTCTGTTGAAGATACGGCTAAATTTGCTGAAATAGCGGTTGAAATAAACAGTACGTTATCGGTGGACAATTTCGAGCGTACGGATTTTAAATTTTACCCAAATCCCGTAAAAGACATACTACATATTTCTTCGGATTCGGAGATAACGGAAATACAAGTATTTAATTTAGTAGGACAACAGCTTGTCAATAAAACGGAAAATAACAAACAGGTCACTGTGGATTTATCAGCCATGGCAACCGGTAGTTATATGGTTAGAATTAAAACAGCATCTATTCAAAAAACCATTAAAATTATAAAAAAATAGATTTAAGTAAGATTCCCTTTGAGGGAATAATATTCTACAATATAGAGTAGATTAGTTAGTTGAAAAGGCCTCGGGTGTAAAATGCTCGAGGTTTTTTTAGGAAATAAAAGGCGTATTGCTTTATAAATCGATACGTTTAGAATCGGAAGGTATTTTATACTTTATCGCCAAGGGTTCATTAAAGGTGATTTTTTTGTAATATAGATTCAGGCTGATTGTACTGATTTGTTCGGCCAATATATGGATTTGTTCGGGCACTATATAATCGTTTATCTTTTGATGTTTGGGGTAAGTGATGGTCAGTTTGCGATCGGTATCGGCTTCGGTGATTTCCTCTTTCTTAAGTAGGCTGTTTTTATCCTCAAAATAGTAAGTAGCTTGGATCTTTTCTAATTCAATAGGGCTGAGTTTGTGTAAGCCATTTTCGATACTTGTGATAAATTGATCCTCGGATTTACTGTCCAATACTTGTCCCAACAAAAGATTTTGCAATTGATTGTAGTGAAGTTCTTGTCCTAGAATACGGGTTAAAACGGCATAGTCTCCTTCAAAAAAACGATTGTTTAGTCTGCTGTAGTAACTGATTTTATCGGGAGTAATTAACGCTTTGGCTACGGGAAAACCCTTAACGCGAAGGTTGATTAAGATTTGTTTGTCTTTTTCGATTTGCACATCCATGCCTAAATCTTGATTTTGAGAGTCGGAAATATAAGTAGCGGTTCCTTTGATTATTGCGGTTTCAAAGTTTTGTGCGTTTTTGGCGTGTTCGTTTAAAATAAACAGCGAAGTCTTTACATTTTTTGCTGCAGATTCGTTCCAGATAAAAGCATTTTTACCACTTTTACAACCTAGCAGTCCGATAAATATAAAGAGTAAAATGGCAGTTTTTTTCATGATAGGAATTGATATTTATTCGAATATAGTAAAAATAAAGTGGGATTTTTCTGGGTGATTGATGGTTCTCAGTTGGTGCTAGGGAGTAAATTAGAAAATTATTCGTTGATATTTTGTGAATTTAATGTATTTTTACCAAATAGGGGCTTGGTTTGTTTTAAATAATAAAGGAACTCTAATTTCGAAATTGGGTAAAAGTTATAGTGGGTCATCTCTCAGACTAAAAGCATTGATTTCAGAAAGCGTAAAAAATAGCAATTAAAATTTAAAAGAATTATAGATGAAAAATAAGGTACTAGTTTTGATTTTATTGATGATATCGACCACGGCTTTTTCTCAGGCGACGGCAGTTGATTTAAATAATGATGGGATTGCTGCTTTAAAGATGGGTGATACTGCCGAGGGATTGGAATTGCTTACCGCATCCATAAAAATGGATTCAAAGAGTCCTGTTGCTTATTATAGCAGAGGAAACGCTTATGTGGCTCAAAAGAATTATAAGTTGGCTATAAGTGACTATACAAAGGCGTTAGAAAATGGGGGGGAGTTATATATATTATTCGCACGAGCAAATGCATATAGAGGAGATGGTAATATAGAGAAGGCGATAGCCGATTATACCGAAGTAATTAGTCAAAATTCGGCATTTCATTCGGTCTATTTGGAAAGGGGCCTTACTTATAGATTACAACAGAAAAATGAATTGGCTAAAAAAGATTTCGAAAAACAATTAAACCACGATACCCTTGATCTTAAGACTCTGGAGGCATTAATTGATGTCAATGTAAAATTAAAAAATTATGATGCGGCTTTAATGGGCTATGAAATTATTCTATTAGAATATTCGAACGTAGATGAAGCATATCTGTTTTATAACTCCCGTGCAAATCTGTATACCTTGATGCAGGAATATGATAAAGCTTTGTTAGACCTTAATAAGGCTATAGAACTAAAAGGTGATTTTGCTCTAGGGATTTTTAATAGAGCAAAAATTTGGATGAAAATGGGCGATACTGAAAAGGCATGTATCGATATGAATAAGATTTTAAAGTTAGATATAGCACTTCAAAAAGACTTTCAATCAGACAAAGATTATGAGGAGTTAAAAAAACTTTGTAATTAAAATAAGTTCAATCGACTATTGATTTCCTTTGCATGGAGCAATCCACCTGTTCTTAAAAAGTGAAGAGCTTCCTGAATAGGAGAATAATCAGGAACAATATACAAGAAAATCGATTTAGAGCAAGTTACATGGAATTGGTGAGCTAAGACGTTACGTAAATAGTTCAACAAGAGCTGTTTCTATTTTGGAAGGTGAGGTAATGGGCCCAAATCGACCGACAACTCTTCCGTTTCTATCAATTAAGAATTTAGTGAAATTCCATTTGATTCGTTGACCTAAAAAACCGCGACTGTGCGCTTTGAGATAGGCAAAAAGAGGATGGGTTTCCGTTCCGTTAACCTTTATTTTACCAAAGGTTTTAAAGGTGGTTTGATAGTGGAGTTCACAAAAGGAAGCCAGTTCAGCATCGCTACCTGCTGCTTGATTTTTAAATTGATTGCAAGGGAAGTCCAATATCTCAAAACCCTCCTTTTGGTGTTTGAGATAAAGCTCTTGTAATTCTCGGTATTGTGGTGTAAAACCACAAGCGGTGGCTGTATTGACAATTAAAAGTACTTTTCCCTTATAATTAGAAAGGGAAATCGATTCGCCTTTGGCGTCTTTTGCTGAAAAATCATAAACCGACATACTTTGATTTTAAGGAGTTATTCAAAGATAGCATAAAAAGGAATGGCATATGCAGGGCTTAACAGCACTTTTTTAGGATTGTTGGGGTTTGCATAGTTGAACATTGTCTCGGTCGGGATGCAAGTCACTCAATATAAAATCATAGACCTCTATCCATTTAAGCGCAATATCAACCGTATAACGTTTCGAAAACAGTTCGAATAATTCTTTACGACTAATATCGACTAAACAGTGATAAAAGGCCATATGTCCTTCCTTTTGAGTTTTACTGATTTCAAACACCACCACAAAATATCCCAAATCAAATACAAAGGTATTTCCATCGTGTTCGGTCATCAGCAAACTGAGGTTGACTTCTATATTAAAGGCTTCGCCAAGTACCGAACGGTTGTAGTCAATCTTTTGAATATCCGTGGTAGCACCATAATCTTGATTGTCGGAAATATCATCGACTAAAAACGTATATTTTTCGGATAAGGGAGGTTGAGGAATGATGTCATATTTTTCCATGAATTTCACTTTTTTAGATTAGAAAGGAATTTCGGGGCTTTTGAGTTCTCTAGGAGTTTTTATATAGGGAAAGATAAAAAAAAATGAATAAAAACAAGCGTATTATACTTAAAAAACCTTTTATTTGAATATTGTTATGAGGTTTCTTAAAAAGCAGATTCTCAGTTAATTATTTGTAAAATTATGGGTAAGTTGCTGTTTTATTTTATGATAATTCGCTTTAGGAAAGTCTTTTCAAAAGGTGATTATTTAGCCGTTTCCATGGTGATTCTCGCCTATATTGCCGTTGCCTTTGTGATTTTTAACCATTATGAAAAGCTAAAATATTATAATTTGTTGTTTTTTATAGAATGCCTTATTTATCATTGGAATAGGAAAGATATCGAATTGTTGAAATTAGTAAAGTCTTATAAAGCAGTCCTTTTTATTGAATATCTGATTTACATGCTGCCTATGTTGGTCGTATTGGTATGTAAAGCAGAGTGGTGGTGGATTTCTATATTGTTTTTGACTATTTACGGCTTTATCAGTTTACCCAAAAGAAACGGAATCACGCTTAAATATCCGTTTCGCCTAATCGATCCGTTTTGGACCATCAGTTTCCGCAAATACAAATTTCTTATCGTTTGCCCCTTAACTGTGGGCGTGGTGTTTTTGGCTAATGCTTATCAAAATGAGAACTTGATTACAGCTTTGGTGTTGCTGCTGACGGTACTTGCTTGTGTGCCTTCTTTTGAGAAAGAGCGCGTGGAGGAGTTAAAGTTATCTACAAGGGACGCCCGTACTTATTTGGAAAAACAAGTGCAAATCAATGTGATAAATACTTTGATTTTTGTATTGCCTTTACTGATTTTGCTGATTCTTTTTTTTAAATGGAGTTTGTTATATATGTTGTTTTTACCCCTTATTGCCGCTGCTATTAATACCATATTGCGTTATTTGTTTTTTAACAACCCCTTACAGCAACAATTGTTTTTTGTGTTTTATATGGCCTTGACGGTGAGTGCCTATGGCATTCCCTTGCTGGTGCTGCCCTTCCTTTATAAAAAAGCGGTTAAAAATATTAATTGGATCAAGTATGTTGAAGATTGAGATTCTAGAAAAGAAATACGGAACAAGTGTCGTATTGGAAAATATTACCTTGACTATAAATAAAGCCGGAGTTTATGGACTTGTGGGTAAGAACGGCCAGGGTAAAACCACCCTGTTTCGATCGGTGCTCGGTTTGGAGAAATTTAACGGAACGGCAGAACTTAATCAGGAAAAAACCAGCTTACAGAAAATAGCGTGGTGTCCAGCAGAACCTCTGGTGTACGACGAACTTACTGCTGCAGAGTTTTATAGCTTTTACCGAGAATTATTGAATTTGGAAAATACCAAAATTGATTATTTGTTCGAATTGCCCAAGGATAAATTAATCCGAGAATTTTCGACCGGAATGAAAAAGAAAGTATTTATCAATGCGGTTTTTCAAAAGGAATATGCAGCCTACTTTCTGGACGAGCCTTTTAATGGATTGGATATAGAATCCAATTATATACTGATGAAAAAGATACTCCAGTTAGCAGAAAACAGTATCGTCATTATCTCCTCTCATATCATTGATGTTTTATATCAACATTGCGAGAAAATCTTTGTAGTAAACGACAAACAATTGTTGGAGTTTCTTCCGCAAGACTACAACCAAATTCAAAATACGCTTTTCCTTAAAAAGTAAATTCTTCGAAAATACAGGGCTTTTTTAGCTTTAAAGCGACTGATTTTTATTCGCTTACGATTCCGGTTAAAGCTTATTTTTAAGTGAGAGCATTTCATTGACCTTTTTGGCGCTGTTTTCCTTTGCATAAGTGGGAAGTGAAAGCGGCATAAGTTGTTGAATATAGAATAAAAGAAGTCTTATTTGAACTTTTCATAAAAATAATAAAACATAAGGCGTTGATCGACTTTGTTTTGTAAATTAGAGGGAACAAAAATACTAACAGATTATGGATTATAAAATAGCTTCTTTAAGGAAACTGCAAGAGGAAGGGAAACCGATTTCAAAATTGCCCTTTTCTATTCGGATTTTATTGGAAAATGTATTGAGGAATCACGATGGATTTGTGGTTACAGACGAACATTTGGACACGCTTACCTATTGGGATCCCAAGGGAACCGACAAAGATATTCCCTTTAAGCCAGCAAGGGTATTAATGCAAGATTTTACCGGTGTACCTGCTGTGGTTGACATGGCTTCCTTACGTGACGAGTTTATTAGAAAGGGTAAGGATGGAAATAAAATTAACCCTGCAATTCCGGTTGACTTGGTTATTGACCACTCGGTCCAAGTTGATTTTTTTGGAACGGATTATTCCTACGAGAAGAATGTCGAAAAGGAGTATGAAAGAAATTCAGAGCGCTACGAACTTTTAAAGTGGGGACAACAAGGAATGAACAACTTTACCGTTGTTCCGCCGGGGATGGGAATATGCCATCAAGTCAACTTAGAATATTTGGCTCAAGGAGTGATAAAGCGCGACGGTTGGGCATTTCCAGATACCTTAGTAGGTACCGATTCTCATACACCTATGGTCAATGGGATTGGAGTAATTGCTTGGGGAGTTGGAGGTATAGAGGCGGAAGCAGCCATGTTGGGTCAACCCATTTATTTTACCTGCCCTGAAGTGGTTGGTTTAAAATTGACAGGAAAGATTCCGCAGGGATCTACGGCTACGGATATGGTGCTGACCATCACTAAATTGCTACGCGATTATGGAGTGGTTGGTAAATTTGTTGAGGTATTTGGATCAGGATTGGATCATTTGTCGGTAACTGATAGAGCAACCATTTCCAATATGTCGCCAGAATTTGGTTGTACCGTAACCTATTTTCCAATTGACAATCAAACCTTAAATTATATGCGTAAAACCAATCGTTCTGACGAACAGATTAAATTGGTTGAGGAGTATTGTAAGGAGAATTTGTTGTGGAGAGTGGATGAGGATAAGATCGTTTATAGCCATGTATTGGAATTGAATTTAGATACATTAATTCCAACAATAGCTGGACCTAAACGTCCACAAGACAAAATATTTGTAAAGGATGTGGCTACGGCATTTTCTCAATTGCTGGCAGACGAACACAACAGGGCTTATGTTTCTGTAAAAGAGCGTCGCGAACAAACTTGGCTTGAGGAGGGCGGTTCCGGAACGGAATTTCGTTTTGAAGACAATCCGATTCCCAATCGAGCTACAGGTATTGAAGTGGCAACGGATACGATGCGTTCGGTACGTATAAAATTAAAAAACAAGGAATATATATTGAGTGATGGTAGCATCGTTATTGCAGCGATTACCAGTTGCACCAACACATCCAATCCGGATGTAATGATTGGGGCGGGCTTAGTAGCGCGTAAAGCTATTGAACGCGGTTTGCGAACCAAGTCATGGGTTAAAACCAGTTTGGCACCCGGATCTAAAGTAGTGACAAAATATTTGGAGCGCTCCGGATTGTCAGAAGATTTGGAGGCCCTGCGATTCCATACCGTTGGATACGGATGTACCTCATGTATTGGAAACAGCGGTCCTTTACCTCCGCATATTGCAGAAGCGGTTGACAAAGAAGATTTGGTTGTAGCATCGGTATTATCTGGGAATAGAAACTTTGAAGCTCGTGTGCATTCGCAAGTAAAGATGAATTTTTTGATGTCGCCTATGTTGGTGGTTGCTTATGCCTTGGTAGGTCGGGTGGATATCGATTTAATCAACGATCCTTTGGACTATGATCCGAATGGAGAGCCGGTTTACTTAAGAGATATTTGGCCTACTCAGGAAGAAATCAATGAAGTGATCAGTACAGCAATGAAAAAAGAAGACTTCGATGAAGTTTATGGTGTTATTTTCGAAGGAGAACAGGATTGGAAAGATTTACAAGCGCCTTTAGGACAAAAATTTGAATGGAATCCAAATTCTACATATGTTCGAGAAGCACCTTTCTTTGAAAACATCAGTGAAGAAGTATTGCCAACCTCAGACATCAATCAAGGACGTGTATTGCTGTATCTAGGTGATTCAGTGACTACCGACCATATATCTCCTGCAGGGTCTTTTAATCAAGAATCGGCGGCTGGAAAATATTTGATGTCGCAAGGTGTTGAACCTAAGGATTTCAATTCTTATGGCTCGCGCCGTGGAAATCACGAAGTGATGATGCGCGGTACTTTTGCCAATGTGAGAATTAAAAATAAGGTAGCACAACGCGAGGGCGGGTATAGTACGTATTTGCCAACTGGAGAATCGTTGACGGTTTTTGAAACGGCAGAGAAGTATCAGGCGGATAAAACGCCTTTAGTAATATTTGCAGGAAAGGAATACGGCAGTGGCTCGTCTCGAGATTGGGCTGCAAAAGGAACCTTTTTGCTAGGAGTTAAAGCGGTAATAGCAGAGAGTTTTGAGCGAATTCACCGTAGTAACTTAGTTGGAATGGGAGTAGCGCCACTGGAATTTATAAAACCAGCTACGGCAACTTCGCTGGGCTTAGACGGAACGGAAATCATTACAATCACAGGATTGGCCAATGATTTAAAACCACATAAACACATGCGCGTAACGGCTGAAAAGAAATCGGGTGAGAAAATAGAGTTCGAAGTTTTGGCTCGTTTTGACTCGGCGATTGAAATCGAGTACTATAAAAATGGAGGTATTCTTCAATATGTTTTACGCGATTATCTAAAGAGATAATAAAGCGAAAATTTTAATGTTAACCAAAAGGGCTGTCTTCCAAGATGGCCCTTTTGTTTTGCGTTCTTTCGCGTAAAAGGGTGTTCCAAATTTGATAAGTAGTTCTAAACAAAGCCTTGTTTAAATGCTTCTTGAATTAAGCAGTTGGTGTCGGAAACATTAAAAGCCTCTTTCATCTTATTGATTCGTTTTTTTAAGGTTGCCGGAGCCAATGGAATTAAAAGATGCAGATCGTTGAGTTTATTTCCTTTGGAGAGGTGTAATAAAATCAGTCGGTTGTTATCGTCTAACATCAGTTCTTTTTTCCAAATTTCCTGATTGCATTTTTTTACGGTTTCACTTTGAAAGGCTATGCCATTTAAAATATCAATCAACAACAAGGGTAGGTTGTCGGGCGTGATGTCATTTTTAACCACTAGGGCATGTGGGCGGGTGTTTTTAATAATGTCGTAGATGATAATGACTTCGGTATGTGCGGTGATAATAGCAATCTTACAATTTGGAAGCGACTCCATAATATAATGTGCTAATGCCGCACCGTCTTTAAGATTCATTTTTTCATAAGCAGGCAATCCAAAATCTATAACAGCTAGGTCAAAAGGCAGTTGTCTCTCTAGGGATTTATTGATTAAATGAAAGGCAGACTCGCAATCGTAAGCCTTTGAAAAAAGCGTGTTATTTTGAAAAAAGGGGTGTTTTGAAATGGAAAAGTGATATCCTTCAACAGTTAAAGGGTGGTCATCGACAATTAGGATATTCATAATGCTATTTTGAAATGGAATTATTTAATCGCAAGAACGACATAGGAAATTTTTCTTTTGAAAGGATAAAGGTAGGAATATTACTAAGGAAATTGGCTGTAAAATAGTTTTTTTATTTGATGTATAAGGTTCTATTAAAAGGGTGAAAAACAGGGGTTTTATCAACAGCCTTATATTTTAGACTTCTATAAGAAAGTGTTTCCTAGAGTAGATTTTAGAAGTTAGTTTGTGGGAATTAGCCTATGTAAATCACGGCTTTATGTTTACTTTTGTCGAGGAAAGAAAGGATATTTATGAATGGTATAAGATGTTTATTGGGTGTTTTTCTACTTATAGTCTGTTGTTTGTCTTGTACTAAAGGACGATTGGCAGCTGTAAAAAATCAAAATTATTTAGATAGTATTGATTTTACGAACTTATCCAACACCGACAGAGGGCGGGTTTTGGATAGCTTATTTGACGATGCTATGGACGAAGATAATTCTGCCGCTACGCGCGTTTATTTGTTGGAATTGGCGTCAAAGTTCGACAAGGAGGAAGCCTCAAGTCAATTTTTACAAATTTTAAATCGGGTTCGTACTTATTCCAAAGAAGAATCGGATTCGTTGAGTTTGGCGAAAACCTTTGAGTCATTGGGTGGTTATTATGAAAACAAAATGCATTTTGACAGCACTTATTTCTTTTATCAACAAGCCGGAAAATGGTATAAATCCCTTAACGACTCTATTAAAATAGCGGAGATGTCGCTAGGGAAGGCTTCCATTTTATATGATTTCGGATTTTATACGGAGGCTGAGGTCGAAACCATCACCGTATTGCGCTATGTGAACAGGGACCAACATCCGATGACGGTTTACGAGAGCTACCAACTCTTGGGTTTGATTTTATGTGAATTAAAATCCTTTGACGAGTCTATAAACTATTTTCGATTAACCCAGTCCGAATTGTTGCGTATGAATGCCGAAGGGACGTTTGACAAGAATGATTTGATATTGGCTTATGGTGCTTTGTATAATAATTTTGCAGGGGCTTATGAGGTTAATAATAATTTTGATGAGGCCATAGAATATTATCAGCGCGGATTGGACGTTAACGGTATTGATGAGAATCACCCAGCCATATATGCTGCTTTATTAAATAACATCGGTTCTGCTCGTATTCAAAACAACGATACCGTTGGGGTGCTTAAAAACTTAAAAATAGCAGAAGCCATTCGTTCCAAGTCGGGCAGTACTCAGGAAATGATATCCAGTAAATTGACTTTAGGAGAGTATTATTTTAAAATTGGCGAGGTCGACTCAGGATTGAAATCTGTTACCCAGGCCTATGATTTGGCCTTGAGTATGAATAGTGAATACGACCAAAAAGAGGCTTTGCGTTTTTTGGTAGAACACGACGTGATAAACAAGGGTAGAAACACCAAGGAATATGTACGCTTGCACGAAAAAATTCAAGCGAATGAACGATCTACTCGAAATAAATTTGCGCGTATTGCTTATGAAACCGAGGAAATGATCAATAAAAACGAATTTTTAAAAGAACGTAATCGACGAATTGTTTTTATAGCTGTTGTAGTAGTAGGTTTTTTGATGTTTTTATTGTTGGTATTGCGGTTGAGTTCGCGAAACAAACAATTGGTTTTGATGCAAAAGCAGCAAGATGCCAACCAATTAATTTATAAATTGGTCATTGATCAACAATCGAAAACGCAGAAAGCCAAACAAAAGGAGCGCAATCGAATTGCAAAGGAATTGCACGACGGTATCGTTAATCGCATTTTTACAACGCGATTTAATTTAATGCAATTAGATAGTGCAGATATGACACGTAAGGATTTGTTGGTAAACGAATTGTTCAAAGCAGAGGAAGAAGTGAGAACGATTTCGCATAAATTAGTCAACCAACAATTTTTAAAAGACGAGACTTTTGAAGAAGTGGTAAAAAAGTTAATCGAGCTACAGCAGAATTCGTTTGGAACTCAATTTGAGTTGTCGGTTGATCGAGGGATTGTTTGGGAAGATATTGCGACAGAAGTTAAGATGCATTTATACCGTATACTTCAAGAGACCTTGCAAAATGTAAACAAATATTCCAAGGCGAAGCATTGTTCGATTTGGATTCTAAAAGAACAGGATAAGGTCAAGTTGCGCATAGCTGATGACGGTATCGGTTTTGATATTCAACGGGTAAAGCGCGGAATGGGTTTTAAAAATCTGAATGAGCGCGTAGCAAAAATCCATGGTAAATTGGTGCTGCAAACTAGTGAAGGAAGCGGAACGGTATTAGAAATCACTTTTTAAGGCTTTTTTATAAGCGTCCAACGCCCGTGCTCTAGCGAACGCGTGTTCAACCATAGGTTGTGGGTAAATATCGCTATTCCATTCTGGGATCCATTTTTGGATATACAGCTGTTCTGCATCGAATTTTTTCATTTGTGCTTCCGGATTAAATACTCGGAAATAAGGCGCGGCATCGCAACCGGTTCCTGCTGCCCATTGCCAGTTTCCGTTGTTGGCAGCCAAATCGTAATCGAGTAATTTTTGCGCAAAATAAGCTTCCCCCCATCGCCAATCTATCAAAAGGTGTTTGCTTAGAAAGCTCGCTACAACCATGCGAACCCGATTATGCATTAAACCCGTTTTATTGAGTTGGCGCATACCGGCGTCTACAAGTGGATAACCGGTTTGACCGTTACACCATTTTTCAAAGTCATTTTCGTCGTTTCTCCAGATGATGCTATCGTATTTAGATTTAAAACTGTGATGGACCACTTTGGGAAAATGAAAGAGTATCTGCATAAAGAACCCACGCCAAATTAAGGCCTTTAGCCAAGTCGCATTGGATTTTAGTCCTAAAGCTACACATGCTCTAATCGAAACGGTACCAAAGCGAAGCGCTATACCTAAATGCGAGCTTGCATCTAAAATAGGGTACTCGCGTACGGTTTCAAAATTTTCAATATGGATTACATTTAAATCGGGTTTCTGAAATACGATATCTGTGGTCTTAAAACCCAAATCGGTTAAGGTTGGAATAGGTGGTGCATTCCAAAGATGTAAATTCGAAAGAAATGCTCCCGATGGGTGTGGTTGATAATGAAAGGGCTGTATTTTCTCCAACCATTTTTTGGAATAGGGAGTGAAAATGGTATAAGGCGTTTGATCGGCTTTTAAAATTTCATTGGCTTCAAATACAACTTGATCTTTATAGTTCTTGAAACGGATCTGATGCGACTTTAAAAAATCCCGTACACGAGCATCGCGCTCTAAGGCATCGGGTTCGTAATCGGTATTGCAATAAACAGCTTCAATGTCATATTGCGCTACTAAATCTTGAAAACACTCAAGCACATTTTGATAAAAAAAACGAATGCCGGATTGTTGTAAAAGCAACTGTTGGTGCAAGCTGTTTAAAGCTTGATGAAAATAATCGACCCTACGGTCGTATTTGTCTTCAAACTGTTGTAGAATTTCGGGGTCAAATATAAAGATTGGCAATATGGGGTTTGGGGTATTTAAGGCGTGAAATAAACCACAATTGTCTTCTAATCGAAGGTCTCTTCTAAACCAAAATATGTCTATCTTTTGCTTTTTTTCCATTTGTCGAAATTAGTATTTTATGTTTAAAGTGCCTAAAAAAAAATGGATCGTCTCCTAAGTTGAGATGATCCATTTTTTTGTAGTATACTCAGAAAATACCGCAGCGATCTTGGTGCAACAACTGCGGTTATTCTCAATGTTTTTATTTACCAGATGTGAACGCGGTTCTCCGGTTTGATGAAAAGTTTATCACCTTCCTTAATATCAAAAGCGGTATAAAAAGCATCAACATGTTGAAGCGGTACATAAGCTCTGTACATACCCGGTGCGTGTGGGTCTGTTTTTACTTGATTTTTAAGTGCTTCGTCACGAGATTTTGTTCTCCAAATCGTAGCCCAAGAGATAAAGAAACGTTGCTCTGGTGTAAAACCATCAATTAAACCTGGGTTTCCATTGGCTTTAAGATATAATTGTAAACCGTCATAAGCAGCATTAACACCACCTAAGTCACCGATATTTTCGCCTAAAGTAAATTTACCATCTACAAAGAAACCTTTTAGCGGTTCCAATTTGCTGTATTCTGCAGCTAGTGCATCACCCAATTTAGTAAAACGAACCAAATCTTGGTCGGTCCACCAGTTTGATAAGTTTCCGTTAGCATCGTAGCGAGCTCCAGAATCGTCAAATCCATGTGAAATTTCATGTCCGATTACCGCGCCAATTCCACCGTAGTTAATAGCTTCATCTGCTTTGTAATCGTAGAAAGGCGGTTGTAAAATCGCCGCAGGGAATACGATTTCATTGTAAGACGGGTTAAAGTAGGCATTTACCGTTTGTGGTGCCATACCCCAACGCGTTTTATCTACAGGTTTACCATAGTCTTCTATGTTTCTTTCCGTTTGCCATACCGATACATTTCTCATATTATCGAAAAAAGTTCCGCCATTTTTTGCGTTTTTAACGGTCAATTTTGAATAGTCTTTCCACTTGTCTGGGTAACCAATTTTAACGGTAAACTTATTCAATTTTTCAATCGCACCTTTTTTAGTGCTTTCTGCCATCCAAGGAAGGTTATTGATCCTTACTTTATAAGCTTCAATAACATTGTCAATCATCGCTTTTGCTTTCGCTTTCGCTTCTGCAGGGAATTTTTTCTCTACATACAATTTCCCTAAAGCTTCACCAACAGTGGCATTCACTACAGCTAAAGCACGTTCTTCAATCGGTCTTTGCTCAACAGCGCCTTGAAGTGTTTTGCTGTAAAACTCCCAATTTGCTTTTTCGATAGCAGTGGTTAGTTTATCCGATGAATCATTGACTAAAGTCCATTTCATATAGGCCTTAATATCATTGATATCGCTTGTTTTTAAAAGTGCCTCAACCGCTTTCATATAACGCGGCTCTGAAACAACGATTACATCCAGATTTTGGATTCCCGATGAGGTGATATACTGATTCCAATCAATAGTAGGAGTCATTTTTTGCAACTCCGCTAATTTCATTGGATTGTATGTTTTTCTGTCGTCTCTGCGTTCTACACGGTCTAATTGAGGTTTGGCTAATGCCGTTTCAAGACTTAATACCTTAGCCGCATTTTTCTTTGCTGCTTCGGGCGTTTCTCCTACAATTTGAAGCATTCTAGACACGTGAGCAACATATTTCTCACGTTTGTCTTTCATATCTGCATCTTGTAAAATATAATAATCGCGATCAGGTAATCCTAATGGACCTGTTCCCAAGTAAACGGTGTTTTTGTTGGAGTCTTTAGCGTCTGCATACACATAAGCGCTATAAAAACCCAAACTACCCTCTTTGGATAATTCTGAAATTAAAGCAATTGCTTCCTTTGCATTGGTTAAAGCGTCAATCTTTGCTAAATAGGGAGCTAAAGGTGTGATGCCACTTTTGTTTCTAGCTACCGTGTCCATATAGGTTTCATAAACGGCTACTGCTTTCGCTTGATCCGATTTAGGGTCCAACTTGGTATTGGCAACCGCTTCTTTTAAAATAGCCAAAGCGTCTTTGTCAGTGTTTTGTCTCAATTCATCGAAACTTCCCCAACGCGTTCTATCTGCTGGAATTTCGGTTTTGTCGTACCAAGTACCGTTTACATATCTAAAAAAATCATCGCCTGGTTTTACAGACTTATCCATGTATTCCAAAACAATACCATGCTTTTCAGTAGGCGTTTCGGCTTTTACTTCTTCCGCCTTTTTATCCTTGCAGGCAACCATAGCTAGCGTAGCGGCAGAAAACAATAATAACTTCTTGTTCATTATATTCTGGTTTTTTGTTTAAAAAATTGTTTACAAACAAAAGTATGAATTAATTGGTTAGCATAGCGATTATTTTGTCGGGTGCTTTACGGACACAAATAAAGCGGTAATCGAACTAGTGACTTCGTTTAGATCATTGATGATTAAAATGAGCTTTTTTTGTGTAATTAGTCGTTCGCACTAAAACCTTTATCTTCTTTTTAACCTATAGTTACCAAGTCATTTTGTAAATTCGCAAAAAAAAATAATCATGGGAGCATTTTTTAAAAAATACCGCTATTTCTTTTTGTTTTTCTTTTTGTTGTGTGTGGGGATCATGATCATGTTTTATAATGCTTTGGCATGGCGTAAAACCTTACCGGTTTATACCCCGTCCATGGTCAATCCAGAATTGGTAGATACCTTGATTCAACATCAGGCCAACAAACAAAAACACCGTATAGCACCGTTTAAATTTGTCAATCAAAACGGTGACACCATTACCAATAAAGATTATGAAGAAACCATTTATGTAGCTGATTTCTTTTTTACAACCTGTACAACCATTTGCCCGATTATGGGAGATAATATGGTTTGGTTGCAAAATCAGATTAAAGACATGCCCAATGTAAAGTTATTATCGCATACCGTAACACCAGATATAGATAGCGTTCCGGTTTTAAAAGCCTATGCCGAGCACAAAGGAGTTCTAGATGCCAAGTGGAATTTGGTTACTGGAAATAAAAAAGACATCTATTATTTGGCCAGACAATCGTATTTAGCAGTAAAAACAGGTTCTGTAGATGAGATGTACGATATGGTACATACCGAAAACTTTATCTTAGTGGATCGAAAAGGACGTATTCGCGGGTTTTATGACGGTACCAATTTGGACACTCCCGATAAGGAGAGTAAAAACGTAAAACAATTATTAGAAGATATCAAGTGGTTGGATACACATGAATCGAAATAATGAAGGAAAAAGTCGTGTCTAAGAGGGCAAATTGACTTTGAAAGTAGAAAAAAGGGTGGGTTATCCTTTTTAATTACTTATTTTTGCAATATGAATTAAATCTAAATAAAAATGGAGGTCACCTTAGACATATTGGGTAAAAACCAAAAGGCAATCATAGTAGATTTTGATATGGAGCATATCCCGTTGAAATTATTAGAGATGGGTTGTTTACCAGGAAACCAAGTGGAATTGCTAGAAGTAGCTCCGTTAGGCGACCCCTTATATCTGTGCATCAATGAAACACATATAGCGATCAGAAAGGAATTGGCTAAGGAAATCCGTATAGAAATTAGAAAATAATTGTTGATGAAATCAAATTTAAAAGTTGCTTTAATCGGCAATCCGAACGTTGGTAAAACATCGGTTTTTAATGCCTTAACGGGTTTAAATCAAAAAGTAGGAAATTATCCTGGAATAACAGTCGAAAAGAAAGTGGGTTCTAGCAGGTTATCGGATTCGATAACGGCTACCATCATCGATTTGCCGGGAACATATAGTATTAATCCGAGTTCTGTTGACGAACAAATCGTATCGGATTTGTTGTTAGACAAAAAGAATCCATTTTATCCCGATGTAGCCGTAGTGGTTTCTGAGGTGGAAAATCTTAAGCGAAACCTGCTTTTGTTTACTCAGATAAAAGACCTTGGAATTCCGACTATTTTGGCTATCAATATGGCGGATCGTATGGAGCTTAAGGGCATTTCCATCGATATTGCTGCCTTAGAGTCTCAATTAAAAACCAAAATCGTTTTAATTAGCGCCCGTCGGAAGGAGGGTATAAGTACATTAAAAGAAGCTATTATCGATTTTAAATCTATTGATTTAGAGCCGTCTTTACAGGCTTCTCAGATTGATCGAGTTTTCTTCGACCAATTGCAGGCTGCTTTTCCCGAAGAGCCTTTATATAAATTATGGTTGGTTTTTACACAAAATCTTCATTTGGGCGCCCTTAATCGATCGGCTATTGAAGTTAAAGGTTTGATATATAAAGAGGCTGACATCAAAAGATTGCAGCAAAAAGAGGTGGTTAAACGCTATCAGTTTATCAACGACGTCTTAAAAAAATCATACCTTGTTGACTCGAGTAAAGCCAAAGATCTTCGCAGTCGTTTAGATAGAGTGCTGACTCATAAGGTTTATGGTTATTTGATTTTCTTTGCGATACTCTTATTGATTTTCCAAGCTATTTTTGAATGGGCTAGTGTGCCTATGGACTTTATCGACGAGTCGTTTTCCTCGCTAAGCTCTTGGCTTAAAGAGGTGATGGAACCGGGGAAATTAACCGATTTGATTGCCGACGGTATCATACCCGGTATTGGCGGAATCATGCCGTTTATACCGCAAATTGCTATATTATTTATGTTTATAGCCATTTTGGAAGAAACGGGTTATATGAGTCGGGTGGTTTTTTTAATGGACCGTATCATGCGTCCATTTGGCTTGAGCGGAAAAAGTGTGGTGCCTTTAATTTCGGGTAATGCTTGTGCCATACCGGCAATCATGTCGGCGCGTAATATAGAAAATTGGAAAGAGCGTTTGTTAACCATATTGGTAACGCCTTTTACCACTTGTTCAGCGCGTTTGCCGATTTATGTTATCATCATTGCTTTGGTGATTCCAGACCAAAAATTATTTGGATTTTTTAGTTTACAGGGACTTACTTTGGGACTTTTATACCTGATTGGTTTTTTTGCAGCTTTGGCTGCGGCTTGGGTACTGAACAAAGTGATAAAAGCCGAGGCAAAAACTTATTTTGTAGTAGAAATGCCAGGCTATAAAATGCCTATACTAAAGAATGTATTGTTAACCATGCTCGAAAAAACCAAAGCCTTTGTTTATGGAGCAGGTAAAATTATATTTGTACTTTCCATTATTATCTGGTTTTTGGGAGCTCACGGTCCGGGTGAAAAATTTAACAATGCCGAGGAAATCGTTGCCGAAAAATATGCCGAACAACATTATAGCGCAGAAGAATTAGATGAGCATATTGCTAGTTATCAATTAGAAAATTCGTATATTGGTATTATAGGTAAGGGAATAGAACCCGTTATTAGACCTTTGGGTTATGACTGGAAAATTGGAATTGCCGTTCTTACCTCATTTGTGGCTAGAGAGGTTTTTGTAGGAACTTTGGCTACAATATACAACGTGGGCTCTACCGATGAAGAAGAAACGATAAAGAACAGAATGGCAGATGAAGTAAGACCAAACGGTGAAAAAGTGTTTGATTTTGCTACGGGTATTTCGTTGTTGTTGTTTTATGCCTTTGCCATGCAATGTGCCTCAACGGTAGCGATTACAAAGAGAGAAACCAATTCTTGGAAATGGACGCTCTTTCAACTGGTTTTTATGACCGTGTTTGCTTATGTGGTTGCGTTGGTAGCCTATCAATTATTAAAATAATAAAGTATGAATTATCAAGAAATTATAGCATATAGTTTAGTGGCTTTAGCAGTAGTCATCTTGTTAAAGAAGTTTTTTTGGAAACCTAAAAAAGGGAACGATCAAGATACTTCTTGTGGCAGTGGCGGTTGCGGCTGTAGCTAAAATAATCAATAAAAAACCGGAATTGTATTTCGGTTTTTTTGTACCCGAGAATTGGCTATATGGAAGTTGTCTGAGACAGACCAAGGATCAATAAAATAAGGATACAAACTGCGACCACTGTTTCATATACCATCAAAACGTTTCTATTACTGCGATAGTACAAAAGGGTATTTGCAACTATTCTACTTAAGAACACCAGGCTAAACGCACTAAAG
The DNA here is from genome assembly GCF_019345525.1 of Flavobacterium sp. NKUCC04_CG. GTDB lineage: Bacteria > Bacteroidota > Bacteroidia > Flavobacteriales > Flavobacteriaceae > Flavobacterium. The sequence goes on from NZ_JAHKRA010000004.1 coordinate 136,972, forward strand.
TAATAAAATGAGTTTGCAGCGATTAAACCTGAAAAATCGCCCTTTAAAATCGATTTAAAATCTCTGGTTAAACCGCAAGTGGGACAGTTTATCCCGTAGTTTTTTTGATAATAACAACTCGGTGTAACGGGACTGAAGAGCAACCATAGTAATCCAGCCATAAAGAGCACCAACAACGTATAGTTGATGATGCGGTAGGACTGTATTGAGGAACTATTTAGTGGCATTGTTAGGGACTAGAGTGTCTTGATACTCGTAAGCAGCATCGTCGTTGTCTGGCTCGGCAAAGATGGTATCTCTGTCGATGATATAGGGCAATTCTTCTTGGTATTGATTGGGGATGTTTTTAGCTATCTTGGCCAATACAAAATATTGTAGACCGGCAATGGCACAGCCTAATAGAGCCAAAATTAGCCCTATGGTCGCAAATAATTTAGACTGATGGTGTTGGATAGAAATAATCAGGGCAGTGGTGGAAAGCACGATAGCTACTATCCCAAATACAATTGCCATAACCCCCACGCAAGGTAGAAAAGATATTAATAGCGTAAGTATTCCCAGCACAAAACCGATGATTCCCAGGGCTTGTGATGTCGACTTATACGGACTTGTTGTCGTGTTTTCCATAACTAATGATAAATGGTTACTCCGTTGTTTTTACAAATAAATTACTGGCAATCTTCTTGGAAATAGTCATGGTAACACCGTTGATTTTTACCCGATATGATTGATCAAAGACTTCGATGTCTAAAATTTCAATTTCACTGCCCAACGACATATTTTGCTTGTCTAAATATTGTAAAAAACTGCTCGAAGAATCTTTTACTCCCACACAAATACAGACGATATTCTTTTTTACGTCGGATAATAATAATTTATTGACGGTTTTTATCTCTCCTTTGGCATTGGGAATCGGATCGCCGTGCGGATCTTCCGTAGGGAAACCCAAATAGGCATCGAGTTTATTGATGAGTTTTTCCGATTTAATATGCTCCAATTCTTCGGCTACATCGTGAACTTCATCCCATGAAAAATCGAGTTTTTCCACTAAAAAAACCTCCCAAAGACGGTGCTTTCTAACGATCATTTTAGCGGCCATCAAGCCTTGTTCTGTTAAGGTAACTCCTTGATACTTCTGGTATTCTATCAGTTTTTTGTCGTTCAGTTTTTTAATCATATCAGTCACAGACGAAGCCTTGGTTTCAATCTTAGCAGCAATGGCATTAGTAGCCACTCCCTTTTTTTGAAAGAGCGAAAGATGGTAAATCGTTTTGAGGTAGTTTTCTTCAGAATAGGTCAGCATGATAATATTTTTTATAAAATACAAAAGTACATTCTTTTTTATTAATGAAATAATATTTAGATTTGTCTAAAAATTAATTTAAACTAATTTAAATAAATACTTATGAGGGCACTAATACTTGTTCTTTTATTGGGGGTAATTCCTTCAAATCTACTCGCTCAAACCGGAATAAAGGGGCGGGTTTCCTCCGGCGAAAATGCGTTGGTAGAAGCCAAGATTACAATGGCGCAAACCACTTTGGGAACGCTGACAGATGAAGCGGGTTTTTATAAATTTGAGGCATTAGAACCGGGTAGTTACAACCTGGTCGTTGAATACGTGGGTTATAAAACGGTGAAAAAGAAATTGGAGGTTGTAGCGGGGAAACTGACAACCTGGGATTTTGATTTGCCGTTAGATTCCGATTTAAATGAAATTGTAGTTTCGGCAACTCTAAAACCGGTATTAAAATCGGAATCGGTGGTTCCTGTAGAAATTTATACGCCTAAGTTTCTTCAGAAAAATCCGACTTCTTCCTTGTTTGATGCTGTGCGCTTAATTAACGGCGTTCAGCCGCAATTAAATTGCAACGTATGTAATACTGGGGACATTCATATCAACGGAATGGAAGGGCCCTATACGATGATTTTGATTGACGGTATGCCTATCGTTTCATCCCTATCATCTGTTTATGGGTTAAGCGGTATTCCAAATAGTTTAATCGAACGCATAGAGGTGGTCAAAGGACCGGCTTCTTCTTTATACGGTACCGAGGCTATGGGTGGAATTATCAATGTGATAACCAAAAATGCCAAATCGGCACCCTTGTTGAGTTTGGATGGATTTACTACCAGTTGGTTGGAGACGAACTTGGATGCAGCTATGAAATTCAAACTGGGAGAAAAGACCCATAGTTTATTGGGAGTAAATTATTTTAAATACGGAGAGCGCAAAGATTTAAATAAAGATGGTTATACCGATGTAACCTTGCAAGATCGTATTTCGTTGTTTAACAAATGGAATTTCGATAGGTCGGACGAACGCAGCGCAAGTATGGCTATACGTTACCTTTATGAAGATCGTTGGGGTGGGGAAAATCACTGGAATCGCGAACGCGATCGTGGCGGAGATCAAGTCTATGGCGAAAGTATTTTTACCAACAGATTTGAAGCGATAGGTATGTATCAATTGCCAACTACACCAAATATTTATACACAGTTTTCTTACAACTGGCATCAGCAAAATTCTTTTTACGGTATAGAATCGTATCAGGCCAAACAGCAAGTGATTTTTGGGCAGGCCTATTGGGATACAGCATGGAAAAACCACAGTTTGCTTTTAGGAGCTTCTTATAAATATACTTATTATGATGATAATACTCGGGGAACGGGTATTTATGACGAAGAGGGTTTGGTGGAAAACGACCCGATGAAACGCCCTAATCTAGGCTTGTTTGTTCAGGATGAATGGAGTTTAAACAAACAGCATAAATTGTTGTTGGGATATCGCTTGGATTACGATAGAGTGCATAAGGAAATTCATTCTCCGAGAATTGGTTATAAATATATGCCGTCAAGTCATCATATACTACGGGCTAGTTTTGGAACGGGCTTTCGGGTAGTCAATGTATTTACCGAAGACCACAGAGCACTTACAGGAGCGAGAGAAGTGGTTTTTGCCGAAGCCTTAGATCCGGAGAAATCGTATAATGGGAATTTAAATTACACTTGGAAAGTTCCCGCTTCTTTTGGAGTAATTAGCTTTGATGCAACAGCTTTTTATTCGTATTTCACCAATAAAATTGATGCGGATACCGATACGGATCAGACTAAAATTATATATGATAATTTAGACGGGCATGCTATTTCTCAAGGCTTGTCCCTTAATGTGGATGTAGTGTTTGATTTTCCTTTAAAATTGATGATGGGTGCAACCTATATGGATGTGTATCGTAAAGAAGAGGGGGAAAAGAACCCCTTGTATCATGCTCCAAAGTGGTCTGGGAACCTTTTGGCAACCTATGATTTCGGAAGTGGTTTTTCTACTGACTTAACGGGAAATTGGACTGGTTCCATGCGTTTACCTAGAGTAGAAGACGATTACCGACCGGAATATTCGCCTTGGGTTGTTTTGGCTAACATTCAAATTACCAAAAAGTTTAACGAACGTTTTGAACTTTACGGCGGAGTCAAAAACCTATTCAATACGCTGCCAAAAGAAGATGTTATTGCCCGTTGGTGGGATCCGTATGGAGAGCCTGGCAATGGCATCGAACCACCTGCGGGAAGAACAGATGTAATTTTTGAACCCAACGACTACAGTTATACACCTTTACAGGGAATTCAAGGGTTTTTGGGATTGAGATATACCGTGTTTTAAGTAATGTCGTAGGTAATTAATGGTTGCAAATTAAAAGGAAGGATAGATTTGTTACAACCTAAAAGTAAATTGACGACTCGAGGCTTTAGCCGAACGGGCGAAGCAATAAACGAAAAAGCAAGAGAAATGAACTATTGGATTTGGATAATTGGATTGTGGAGTTTAGTAAGTGTAGCGCAAATAAAGACGACCACTTTTGCAGAAATTGAGCAATTGATGGAACAGCAACCTCGTCCGTTATTGGTGTTCTTTTATACCGATTGGTGTAGCTATTGCGAATTGATGAAGCAAAAAACTTTCGCAGATCCGAAAATCATACAGGAGTTAAATGAGAATTACTATGTGATTTTCTTCGATGGGGAGTCCAAAGAGCCGCTTAAATGGAATAATCAGAATATGGCGTTTAAAAAAAGCGGATTAAAATCGGGAAGCCATCAGCTGACAACCCATTTTGCCGAGCAAAAGGGAAGGGTTACGTATCCATCTTTAGTTTTTTTAGATTCCAATTTTCAAAAGGTATTCCAACAAAACACTTATCTCAAAGCGTCTGAATTACACGCACTTTTAGAAGTAATTTATTGATTGTATTATTTTTTTTTGCTGAAAACGGCACTCTCAAAAGGGTGCCGTTTTTTATTTCGATGTTTGGTTTACAAAAGAGAAGGAGAGTCTATGTGGAACTACGGCTATATAAAAATTGATTTATAGCAAAGATCTTGGGATGATTTAACCGTTGTGTCTTCCATTTATAAAATCCCGATATTCTATGGTATCGTTAATTTGTGGTTAAAATTAGGCTGTAAAAATTATTTCTATGAAGGTTTAGTGTTAGTTTTCCGTTCTATTTAACGACTATCTAAACAAATATAAAATGATGCGGTTTATTTCTATGGTATTGGTTTTAATTTCTGTGAATGCTTTTGCAATCAATAGAACGGAGCAATTGAATTCGTTTATAAAAATATGGGGAGTAGTGAAATACATGCATCCAGAGGCGAGTCGTGGTGCTTATGATATGAATAAAGAATTTGTTGAAAAATACGAACAAATTACAAAGGGGATCAATCAACAAGAATTTGAACAAAATATACTGAGTTGGATAGAACATTTTGACTCCAAGAGAAACCATTATAATACCACCCAAAATCAGCATATTGAAATTTATGCGGATTACCATTGGATTTCAAACTTCGGAAGTCCTTTGCAAAACAAACTAAAAACTATAATAAACAATGATAATACCGGCGATTATTATGCAAAGCTCAGAAAAATGACTTCTTATGTTAGTTTAGAAGACGAGAGTAAGACATTTGCTTTTAATCAGGATATCAAATCACATCAATTGTTGTTATTGGCTTCATTTTGGAATGCGATGCAATTTTGGAACGTCAACATCACTTTAAACGATAAAGCTTGGAATTTGGTTTTAGAGGAAACTGTTGAGCAATTTGAATCGAGTAAAACAACCACTGATTTTGAACGGATAAAAGACAATTTACTGGCCAATATCAATGATTCGCATTCCGATAATCTAGATATTAGTTTAGTCGTAAACCGAATGAAGTACTATCCGGTATTTGGAGGGAAAATTATTAATGATTCTTTGGTGATTACGGAAATTCGCGATTTGCCAAAAGCCCAAGTTCAGGGAGTTGCCTTAGGTGATGTAGTTGTTGGAATAGACGATATGACCGTGGCGGCCTATATTTCTAAAAACTTTCATTTATGCAGTTCGAACGGCAGTTCAATCAGGGCGAGAATTCAAAGAATTTTATTACTTGCATCGGACAAGCGAACTATCAAGATTAGTTTATTAAAACGGGAATCAGGATTGGTTGTTGACAAAGAAATACCGCTATACGAACCGAGTGAAATAAACTATACTCAAGCATCTTTAATGCCGAGTTCTTTTTTGAGTTCTACCTACACTAGTGTTAATGATGAAATAGGCTATATCAACTTGCAAAGCATAACGGGAAAAACATTAAAAAAAGCCTTGACAGCATTCAAAGATAGCAAGGGAATCATTGTTGATTTACGCACACATCCGGCCAATCTTGTAATCAGGGATATCGATCATTTAGTTTCAGATAAAAAGAGGTTTTTGAAAATATTGGCGCCTGTAGGACCAGCTAAACGAGCTTTTCAAGACGATAATATTGCTGAGAAGATCGCCGGAAGTGCTGTAGTTGTATATGGCAAAAAGGAATCCTTTAAGGGTATAGTGGTTTTATTAGTAGATAGAGGAACACAGAGTAAAGCAGAGTACTTGGGAGCGGCTATACAACAAAATGACAACTGTTATACTATAGGCGAACAGACCTCAGGGGCTATTATGAATTCAAATCATTACCAACTGCTCAACGGACAAACCTTTGTTTTTACCAATTATATGGCGATGGATGTAAGCGGTAATTATACATTGCAACGCAATGGTTTAAAACTGGATAAAGCACTGCAAGAGCATACACTGAATTACAAACCATCACTCTATATTGATGAAGCGATAAAGTATATACAAACAGCAGCGATAGAATAAAAGAGAAGGATGCCATCATCTAAATAATTTTGCTTCCTATTTTTTTTCAATAACAACCTTTAATGTGGTTCCTGTTCCCTTTTTTGATTCGATGTTCCAGCTACCTCCCAGTTCCTTGACGCGTTCATCAAAATTCCGCAGGCCAATACCTTTATTTGATTTGGACGTATTAAAACCAACCCCATTATCTTGAATTTTGATTATAATTGAAGTAGCGTTTTCCAATACAACAATAAAACATTGAGTAGCTTCTGCGTGTTTTAAAACGTTTTGAATGGCTTCTTGAAGCAAGCGATATATGTTTATTTTTTGATCATAGCTAAAAGGCGACCAATCTAGATTTTTAGCGATTAATGATTCAAATGCCGTAGTGGTTGTCGATTGTTTGTCGATTAAATTCTCAATAACCTGAGAGAAATTGGATTGTGCAAAAGTATTGTCTTTCAAATTGTGGGAAATCTGTCTTATTTGTTCTGAAGCGCTTTCTAAATCAGCAACTAATTGTTCTTTTTGTTGGCTGTTTGAGTTCAAATGCAGTTTGATACTAAACAAGGTATTGATGATTCCATCGTGTAATTCCTTAGCGATACGGTTTCGTTCTTGGAGCAACAGTTGTTGGCCGAGTTCGTCCTGTTGTAATAATAATCTATAGATGACTTCTTTGGAATTTTGCTGGTCTTGTATATAGCGCAGTTGCCTGTTTTTTGCTTTTAGGCGGATAATAAAAAAGACGGCAAGTGACAAAATTAAAAACACCCCTAATGCCATCATCAACAGCGATACGCGGCGAACTAAAATTTCATTTTTTTGTTCCATTTCATTGGTTTCATATTCGATACGGGCAAACTTATTTCGGGTTTGTATCTCCTTAACTCGGATGCTGTCGTTCGTTTTAAAATGTAAGTCGGAATAAAATTGGCTTTTTTCGGCATCGTAGTTCGAAAGTAATTTTAGACTTCGCAAGATCTCATCGTGGCTTTGGGTCTCCTTTGCTAAACTGTAAGCTTCTTTCCAGTATTTTAGGGAAGTCGCGGTATCTTTAATGTGGATATAATAGTCGCCTAAACGAATTTTACTAGTGATAATTCCCGGTTTTAATTGTAAACTATCGCGTATGCTTAGAGCTGCTATCAACAGGGGAAATGCTTTTTTATGTTGGTTTTGAAGCATATAATTATTGCCAAGATTGTTGAGAAGCATGGCGTATAGTGCTGGTTTTTCCGTCTTTAAATTTGGGGTAGTTAGCCCTTTTTGATAGAGGTTCTCCGCTTGTTTAAATTCGGATAGTTTATCATAGGTATTACCCATATTATTGTAGCAATTGACTAGAGAATAGTGTAAATCCTCGGGGTCCATATCGGTTTGTTTTAGCTGATTTAAGGTTTCTAAGGCCTTATACTGGTAAAGTAGCGCTTCTTTGTGTTGGGCATTCTGACTTAAAGTAATTGCCAACAAATTGTAACTCTGGTACAAATAGCGTATATCAGTAGTGTTTTGTAACAAGTGTAAGGTTTTGAGAATTTCTGCTTCACTCTCATTATAGAGCCCTTCATCAAACAAAATACCCGCCTTATATAGTGAGGTTTTGGCCTGTTTTAGAGTGTCGTTCAGTAAGTGATAGAGATTGGTAGATTTGGAATAATAGTAATATGCGCTATCGGGCTGACTGATTTCGTCATAATAGTCTCCAATAAAATATAGAGCCTGAGCCGTGTGTGCACTATCCTTGCTTATTTTTGATTTTTCATATAGCTTTTTAGACAGCTTGAAATAGCTTGTCTTATGTCCTAAATTGTAGGCTAACGATGCGGTTTCTATTAAGCGCTCTCGGTGTTGGCTTGTGTTTGTAGCGTTCTTAAACAGTTGACTTATAGAGTCTAGATAATTTAATTGATCGGGTACACTCGTATTGGGAGCATTTAGTTTGTTTAAATACAGTTGATAGGTGGTTGTCGCTTTTTCCGGATTATAATCATTACAACTAAAGAGTGAAAAGAGCAGTAAAATGTAGATTAAGGGAGACTTCATAAGTGTTTTTTGGCTGACTAATCGATATCCCAAAATTATATAATCTGAAGATGATTTTAAGGTCATCTTCAGATTATTATTAAAAAAATAAAAAAATTATTTCTTTTTATCTAAATCTTTACCTAAATCACCATTGTCTGAGGTTTTGTAATTTGGCAGCGGTGTTGGAATAGTGTCCGATAAACTGGTGTTGGTCAGCTCATTCTCATTGGAGTGTAATTCATCGTTGTCACTAGTACACGATTGAAGCGCTAAGGCTATACTAAAAAACCCGAAAAGTAAAAGTGCTTTTTTCATACTAAATAATTTTAAAAATTGGTTTAAAAAATTGGTGACCGCTACTCCTGTTGGAGTATCAGCGTAGAATAGCTGGGACTGGCTTATTCCGGTCAACAGCAACGCCAATTAAAACCGTGGTCTTAATAGTTCCCTCCTTGCTGTATAACCTTTTTTCGTTCGTAATTGGTGGTTATAACTACTACAAAGAAAGTATAGTGGGTTTGAAAAAAGCGAGATTTCCCTTGGAGTTTTGTATAAGCTAGGCGTTGACTAGTAGTGTCTTACGTTTTCGTGGTGAACGTAGGGATTATAAAAAACTAAAGTTTAAGATGGGTTAAAATATGCTCTAAGCTGTTTTTGTAATTTGGTGATATGGGAATGACTTCACCGTTGTTTAGATAGCATTTGGCTTGGCTTAAATGGATGCGTTGAACCGCAGCTATATGAACGATATAACTCTTGTGGATTCGTATAAAAAGAGCGGGTAGGTTTTCTTGAAAATATTTTAAGGTTTTCAAAGCTACCACGGTTCTACCATCCATTAAAATGATATCTGTGGTATTGTTGTCGGCTTTTAGAAAAACAATATCACTGTATTTTATAAATTTGTAGTCGCTATATGATTTTACAGATAAGTAGGAGCTTTTTTTTTCGGGAACCCTGTTCTTAAAACGAGAAAGCGAGGAACCCAATAAATGAATTTTTAAGGGTGTTAACAAATAATCCGAAAAACCGGATTGTATAGCCACTAGAGCGTCTTTGTCCGTATGGCTGAGGTAGATAAAATAGATGTAGTCAGTAAGGTATTCGTGTATGCGAGCAATGCTTTCAAAACTCAATGGACCACGGCCGTTTTGCATACTGTTTTCGGCTATAAAAACCAAAGTAGGCTTCTTTGTTAGTAAAATTTCAAAGACAGTATCGTCGTTTTTATAGACACCCAAACAATTTAAATGTGGAAAAAGTCGTAGTGCATCTACCGTTTTTTTGGATGCTATTTCATCATGGTCGATAACAATAAAACAGTTAGACATCGGTTAAAATTATTTCTGTAAAGAAAACCCCAATTAAATTTTTATATATATAGAAAAAATACCTTCTTTGTTAATAAAAAGCTAAAACATGAATTTTTTAATAGTTGACGATCACCCTCTGATTGTGGAAGGATATAGGAGCATTCTTCAAAGTGTCTTCCCTTTTTTTTGTTTTCACAAAGCACATACTGTAGATCAGGCTTTTAGTCTCATTAGACAAAACACGGAGATTGATTGTTTTATATTGGATTACGATTTGCCGATTTGTGAGATTTATGGTATTGTCAATGGGACAGATTTAGCTAGGGAAATAAGACGGTATTACCCACAGTCTAAAATTATGATGATTACGGCCCATGAGGAAATTCTAACCATTTACCATATCCATAAAAAAGCATTTCCCGATGCCTTAATGGTGAAAAAAGATGTAACAGCAGTAGTGCTGATTAAAGCATTGGAACATATTCAAAATGGCGAACGATTTTATAGTGAAACCGTTAAGAAATGTATGGCGCAAATCTCTAAAAAAGACTTGATGTGGGAAGAGAATAATATTCAAATTCTATTGTTTTTGGCCAAAGGATATAAGATTAAAAATATCAGTGAGTTAATGGGATTAAGTGGCAGTGGGGTGCAAAAACGAATTCTATTGATGAAAGAAGCTTTTGATGTGGTGGATAATGGCGGACTTGTAAGGGAAGCAGTAAAACAAGGATATATTTAATTTATCGTATCAGCCCTGTATATAAACTTTATACAACCAACTCACATCTTTTTTAGGTTTGCAGTATAAAGGGGGCTTTTAACTGTTTTTGTAGAAGGACGTAAGGTTTTTGACCTTTTATTTACGCTAAAAATTAAAAGTTTGTTTTGCTTTTTATCAATTAAAATTGTAAATTTATTAGTAGAAAAGCTTGTTGTTTAAATCCCAAATCAGGGGGTTTCTTAAGCAAAGAAAGTGTTTATAGGCTGGTTTTTTATTAGCAGCAAGAAGGATTTTTCATCAAAATAACCGTTAGTAATCGGGATATTGGGATAGAATAATATGGCCTCCTCTTCATTGTCTAAGCTTACCCCTTCAATAGTCATGGCCGTTTTTCCTTCAATGGTATTGTTAAAACTCATTAGGTGCTGAGCGTATATGTTTCCTTCAGCAACCGTATAATGCCCGTTTTCGGCAATTAGTGTAGTGCTGATGTCTTTTCCTATATAAGTTTCATGATCATTAGATGATGCGCCAAACAACAGCTCACAATTGAGATTTCCTGAAGTGTATAAAGAACCGTTTACAACGACATTTTTAGCGGTAATGTTGGCTGTTACTATAAGGGTAATTCGGTCTTCTATAAAAATATCTCCAGACAAATGAAGGTCATTCTCGATAAGAATTATTTTATTCGGTTCGCCTTCTTTAGTAGTAAATTCTAGAGATGAGGAATGGGTATTGTCTTGTATAAAAACATCAAAAGTGGTATCGTCTTTGTCGATTTGTTGATAGGAAGTACTTAAATGGGTAGCTGCCTCCGGTTCAAGCATTTGAAGAAAGGCCGTTAACATTTCTGAATTGAGATTGGTTTGAGAATAAGTTAAGGATTCCAGCGCCGTTTGCACAGCAGCGTGTAATTTTTCCGACTTGGTTTTTAAATGGTGATTTAACTGTGTTTTGGTTATCTTTTTCATAGCAAATAGGCTGCAATTCACCGCTGCAATATTAGGAGATAATAAGGCAGGGGTGAATTAGTGTTAGGTCTCGATTATCCTAAGAAATCAAATTTGTCCTCAAATATTTTTCCAAAGACAGGAATCGGTTTTTTTTGTTCATTTACAGCATTGATTACACCAAATACCCAAAGTATAAGTAAGATTAAGCTGATATAATTTAAAAAGGATAGAGCAGGAACTATAGACACAACAATAGTTAAGGCAATATTGATGATAATAGATAGTATAAAGAAGCCGAATCCCTGACGTAAGTGATAAGTAACCAAGTCGCTTTTAGGGTTTAAATCTTTGCTTTTTACAAAAGCAATCAACCATCCGATGATGGTTATATAACTTAAAATGGAAAGCGTTTTATTATTCATAATGATTTATTTTTCAGCAAATGTATTATCGAGCACTATTTCGTACAACCATGCCTTTGTGTTTGGTGCTTTTGGCTTTGTATACAACACTTTTCAGTAATAAGCTGCTTATGATTAATCGCGCATTAATTTGAAAAAGGCTTCTTTATGAGCACGCGAGATAGGAATTGATATTTTGTCTACCATTTGTACCCTGCCATCTCGGGAATAACTGCTGATGCAATTGATATTGATCAGATGCGATTGATGTATTCTAAGAAATTGGGGTGCTAGTAGCATTTCTTCATAGTGTTTGAGTGCTTTGGACACAATAATTTTTTTTCCTTCAGTTAAATAAAAGGTGGTATAAGAACCCGAGGTCTCACAGCGAATAATATCGTTAATTTTGATAACATGCATCGCTTCCTGAGTTGGTAGAACAATTCGTTCTGGCATCTTTTTGATATGGGTGGTGAAGTGTTGCAGTTGGGTTTCTAGTTCGAATCTTTCTCGTCGGTTGTCGATTCGCTCGATAGAAGTTTTGAGTTCGTCAGCATCTATGGGTTTTAGTAGGTAGTCAATAGCATTATATTTAAAGGCCCTCACGGCATGTTCTTCATAGGCTGTTGTGAATATTAAATGAAACGACTTATGAGTAATTAGATTTAAGACATCGAAACCAGTGCCGCTTTGTAGCATAATGTCCATAAAGACTAAATCGGGCTTTAAATCGTCTATTAATTTGATAGCATCGCTGGCATTGGCCGCCTGACCAATGATTTGAATTTGTTGCGGTGCTGCGATTTCTAATAATAAGGAAAGCGCTTCGCGTAAATGATGCTCGTCTTCTACAATTATCGTTTTATACATAGGTGTTATAATATTGGAATGTTTAAGGTTACGCGACAACCGGACGCTCCGGTCTGGCTTATCATATCGGTTACTTCAAGGCTGATGTATGGGTTTTTTTCTAGCATTAACGCTAGGCGTTCGTTGGTTATCTTGATGGATAACGAACGATGAGTATCTGCTGTTTTACGGTTACGCGATTCGTTTAGACCAATGCCATTGTCAACTATGGTGCAAATCAATATATTTTTTATTTCATCATATCGGAGGTGAATGTTTAGTTTTCCTCGTCTAATAGCCGTTAAGGGTTTGAGACCGTGTTCAATGGCATTTTCTATAAAGGGCTGCATGAGCAGGGGTGGAATGAGCAACTGGGAATCAAGGCCTTCTTCACAATCAATGTGATAATCAAAACTGAAATTTAGTCGCAATTGTTGCAGTTCTATATAGTTTTTCAGCGTATTTATTTCATCTTCTAAACTGATTCGCTCTTGGCGTGATTGCTCGAGTACTTGTCGCGTTAATTTGGCGAATTTTCCCAAATAGGATACCGCAGTAATACGGTCATTTTGCAAAATCATACTTTGAATATTGCCTAATAAATTAAACATAAAATGGGGGTCCATTTGCGATTGTAGTAAGCGTCTTTCAAGTGATATCTTTTCAGATAAAGCCTCAAGGGTTTCTTTTTCCATCAGTTGCACTTTCAGTTCCGAATTGATTTGTTGTTGCTGTAATATGTGTTCTCTGTTTTGGTAATACCGTTGTCTGTAATAATAAGAGCGGTACATAAAAACCAATCCGCTGAGTAAAACCGCTGAAATTCCGTAACTTAAAAAATTAATTTTTTTTTGAAGCTCGTTTTTCTTTTCCAATTGATCAATGCGCAAAAGTCTTTTTTCAGTTTCAAAACGCGCATTGGTGTTTTCCAATATCTTTTGGATATTTTCGTCGTATTTGATTTGATTGTATTCGCTAAAGAGCTGGTCGTATTGGAAATAAGCGCGATAATCGTTTTCTCGTGCAGCCAAATCTTTAAGGCAGGCGTAAAAAGAAGCAAGGAGGTTATTGTCTTTATAGGGTAAGCTGAGTTGGTAAGCAATTCCTTCTTTAAAAAGTTTTTCTGCGGTTCTATAAGCTCCTTTCTGTAGGAAATATTGTCCGCGTAAACCCAGTGAACTTCGATATATGTTGCGAAAGTTATATGTTTTACCGATCTGAGTTGCTTGTTCAAGATGGGATAGAAAAGCAGCTTCGTCAATCGGTTTTGGGCCTACCATATAGAGTGCCGCCAAATTGATATGTGCAATGCCTATATTGCTTTTGCTAATGATTTCTGATTCGGATTGCTCAATCAATTTAAGGCTGTGCTTAAAAAAGGCAACTGCGTTCTGCCAGGAAGTAGGGTCTTCAAGGCTTATGTTTTCATACAGATAGTTTCCAACTGCAAGTCGCGCGTGAAGGATGATTTCGGGGTTTTTAGTTTTTTCGGAGTAGGCAAGAGCCTCATAGGCATATTTCTTTATATTGTCTTCAGAACCAATTGAAAACAGATAAGATATATCTGCTCCCAATCTGGCGCAATGTTCATCGTCGTTGAGCTTCTCATAGATACTATAGCCCTTTAAGAGGTAATTCAATGCGGCCGTTTTGTCGTCGATATACGAAAACAAGAGCCCCATGCTCCAATTAGCATAAGCAAGAGCCCGCTCATTTTGTAAGCTTTTGGCTGTATTATAAGAAAGTTCGGTATAATAAGTGAATTTCTCAAGATTCAATTTCCCTCTATAAGTCATGGCCAAATAGGCCGCACAAATTACTTGGTCGGCTTTACTGCCTTCTTTTTCTGCTAATACGAGTGCTTCTTGCTGTAATTGCAAACTCCTAATGCTATCTGTGAATCGCAGATTATATGCATTCGTCGCCATTTTTTCCAGAGTAGAAACCTCTTGAGCCGATAAAAACTGAGGTGAAAACATGGCGAATATCAATACAAATGTCAAGGAATAATAATTCCGGTAGTAGCGCTTGGATTTGAATATATAAGAGAATAATTCTATCATACAGTTAATTAATATTTACTAATTTACTAAATAAACTATTAATAGGAATAAAATTGCTTAAATATCGTATTAATTTGTATATGATAAATCTGGGTTTGTTACTAGATTCACCTGAATTATCAAAGCCTTTGCATGCTTGTATGCTAAATACAAACGCAACAGTACTAAATGCAAATTGACAGGAACAAACGAATCTAATATTTTTTAATCTTGTGCAATAAAAAATAATAATATGAAGAATTTTATGAATTTTAAAACCTTGTTTTTTACAATGGTTTTAACCGGTTTAATTGCGGTATCTGCTCATGCGCAAATGTATAGTAATGCAAGAATAAAGGTTGAGGTTACCGTTAAGCATGGAAAACAGACCATGATTTCTAGTCCGCTTACATTTTCGATATCGTACAATAAGCCAGAGCCAGTTACAGTGGAAGAAAATGCGGAGGCACGTGCAACTTATAGCCCATTTTATATTGTATTTAGTTATGATTTATTAGATGTTAGTTTAATAAAAACGCTCACTCAAAGTAAGGAAGCCATTGATATGGAAGTAGCAATAAAAGATTCTTATGGCAAGCTGCCTACTCGTACTTACGTTCTCAAGGATGTGGTTTTGGGAGGATTGAACGAACAAACGGGTAGTGAATACAGCAGTTCTTATGTGAATTTAAATTGTGCAGAAGCAACGGTTGATGGTGTAATGCTGCCAAAATAAATCGGTGATCGTAATTCGCGGTTTATCTTAAAAGGGGGCGCCTCTTCGTTTTTATGAGATAATATAGGGCAATAAAATTAGAAATAAGTGAATAATCAGCTTTTAAGTTTAATTGTTGAGAAATAAAGGCTAGTAGGAGGCGGCCTCCTTTTTGTTTTCTGCTATGTTAATTAAGGAATTAGATGGAGTTATATAGAGTTAAAGATACCATGGTGATAAAAAAACAAATTCAGAGAGAAGCACAAGACGCTTTAGAAGCGGGAAACTATGCTTTGGCAGCGAGAAATTGGGTGGAAGGGCATTGTCTTCCTGAAGATGAGGGAGCGTTAGCAGCGCTTTTTAATCGCGTAAACAATCTAAATGAAAAGTCTCCTAATCCAGATTTATGTGCTATTTTAGGACTAATTGCTCTGGATTTTAATAGTGTTTTTACAGCGGACAGAGAGGATGCTCTCATTCAATGTGTAAATTGGAGTAAAAGCGGACTTCAAGTCAATCCAAATCATTATATATGTAGCCGACATGCCGGATCTGCCTTGTATTGGTTGGGAGATTATAAAGCTGCCTTAAAGTTTTATGAAAAAGCAGTTCAGATTGCGGTCTCTCCTGTTTTGGAAATCAGAATATTTAATATCCTAAATCGACAAGTCGAATGGCCTGACTTCTCTAAGCTACAAATCGATATTCATACAAATTCGGCAATGGAAGCCTATAATGCCGGAGTGGAGCTCAGTTATATATTAGAAAGCAATCGCATTAGTAGCTCAATTGAAAGCGAACGCTTAGCGCAATTGAAGATAGATCTATATGAGCGCGGCTATAGTCTTTATAGAGCTGCTATAGTGGGTCGTAATGGTGATGTGATCAATTGCGATGAGCGCACCTTTTCCATGTGTTGTCATAACCTGGCTTTAGAGTTAAAAGATATTGACCGGTCAATCGCTATAACTACTGAAGGAATTGAAAGCCATCCTTTCATGGGTATACTTCAAAACAGGATGACGCTCTATCAGGACGCGGGTTATTACGATTTGTTGATTAAAGAAGGAGAACGTATCCTTGATGCCTATGTGGATGATATGGACTTAGAAACATACTTTTGTACTTTGGAAATTGTTTGTGCAGGTCATCTAGAACTCAAGCAATATCAAGCTGCGTTGGAATATGTCACTTTAGGCTTAGAGGTGTTTAAGGATGTAAATGATATGGAAGGGATTTGGGAAAGCGAAGATATTGTACGTTGTTATACCAATTTTTATATTCACAAAGCCCAAGCAGAAGAGGCATTAGGGATTGTGACTACGGTGAAAGAAGCAGCCGAAACCGCAGAGCAGATTTTGGCAGAGATGCCCGACAACCACAGCGTGTTGATTTCAAGAGCCAATATCTTTATAGAAGAAGGTTATTTCGAACAGGCTATGGAGTGTTATCAATACGCGCTTAAACTGGGTCTCGAAAGAGAGGAAAGTCGAACCGTACAGGTGGCCTTTTATAATATAGGGTATTTACAGGCGGTACATCTAGGTGACCATCAAGCTGCAATCCTGAGTTTTGAGCAAAGTATGGAGGCGGGCAATACAGATTTTTGGTGTTATTACTGGGTTTTGCATTGTGTTTATCATTTGGAAGACAACCACAAGACGATTCAGTATGCTAAATTGGCCATAGAAGCCTTAGAAAAACAAGAAGATGTAGCGGAGAGTATTATTGCGGAAATCTACGAGCATATGGGAGTGGCTCAGCTTGATTTAGAACAGTATGATAAAGCGGTAGTGACTCTGGAGTTGGCGCTGAGTTATCAAGCGACAGAGTTGATTAGAGAAAACCTAAAAATAGCAAAAGCCCATGTGAATTCATCGGAGGGGTTTTTTAAAAAATTGTTTGGGAAATAGAAAAATAAAGTTATGTTTTTGTGTAATTGATCGTTTTTAAAACGGATAAGTCGTCGTCTATTTAAATACAGAGACGACTTATTTTTTATGGCAAACCCTCGGAAGCTATATAAAAGTCATGTCGTTACGCTATTCCCGGATTTATTTACGCTAACTGGTCGCTTGTGTTTGCTTTTTCTGTGTTAGGATCATAATAATAAAGAATTTAGGCAAAAGCTATTGGTTTGTTGTTGAAAAAGCAAGTTACTTATTTAGAATCATTTTAAAATACTTTGGCGATTTACAAGGTAAAACCTCGTGTAAATCCCTAAAAACCACGAAATAAGCATTCCTATAAGGAGGTATGAGTTGTTTTATAGAGAATATAACGAAATCTGAATTTTGAGATTGAAAAAATATCAAACTCTTATTTATATATTTGTGTTCAAACAAATAACAACAATATGTACAACATTATTAAACAGGCGCACTCAGGCATTGCTTATTTAGCGTTAATTTTATTGGCTATTGCCGCTATCAGCGCTATTATTGGATATGCTTCCAAAAGAGAGTTTAAAGAAAGTGATCGCAAAATTGCGTTATTCGCTTTGATTTTTACACACATCCAATTGGTATTGGGATTGGTTCTTTATTTTATCTCTCCAATGGTAGTTAGTCTTGGTGATGCGATGAAGCACCCTATGATGCGTTTATACGCTTTAGAGCACCCGCTAATCAACATTATCGCCATTGTATTAATCACAATTGGTTGGTCAAAACACAAACGAGTAGTAGAAAGTGACAAGAAATTTAAGTTTTTTGCCATCTTTTATACTTTGGGATTAATCCTTATTTTATCTCGAATTCCATGGGGAGTTTGGTTAGGTTAGGAAAAGTTTAACAAAATAAAAAAAGCCCGTAAGGGCTTTTTTGGTATATTTATTTTTTTTTAAAAGTTACTGTAAATTTAAACCCAGGCTATGAGGATATATCAAACCGGTTTGTTTTTACTTTTTTTTATGGTATTGAGTAGTTTTACTACTTCGCATAGGCCCAAGAAAATCAGTAAAAACAAGACTACCCAAATTGTAAGCATACAAGAATCCACTATAAATGAGGCTTTAATTTCTCAGGATACTTTATCCAAAAGCACTCTAGAATTGCCAGAAGTCGCTGTTGAAGAAACAGAACTGGTTACAGAATCTACTAAAGCTACTTATTATCACGATAAATTTACCGGAAGACGTACAGCTAGTGGGGCCGTATTTGACAATAATAAATACACCGCAGCACACAGCTCGTTACCATTTGGAACTAAGGTAAAAGTGACCAATTTAAAAAATAAAAAGTCCGTTATTTTGACCATTACAGATAGAGGACCACTGTCTAAGGATAGGGGAATCGATCTTACAAAAAAGGCCTTTATGGAAATTGCCCAAAACAAAGGTAGTGGGGTATTAAACGTAAAGATTGAGAAAATTGATGACGATATCTAAGTTACTACATTGTTTTAAATCACCCATATACCTCGCATTAGTTGGCATTTTTTTATTGAGTAGTTGTTCTGCAACACGAGGTAAGTCAAATCTTACCACCTATAAAAAACATGCGTCTGTTAGCTATTATCACGATAAATTTAACGGAAGGCCTACCGCTAGTGGCGAAGTTTTTAGCAACAGCAAACGAACTGCGGCACATAAAAAACTGGCTTTTGGTACTCAAGTACGCCTCACCAATCTTGAAAATAACAAATCGGTTGACGTAAAAATAAACGACCGCGGTCCTTTTACCCGTGGCCGTGAAATGGATATTTCAAAAAAAGCTTTTATGGATATCACCGACAATAAAAACCACGGTGTTCTAAAAGTAAAAATCGAATTGATTAAATAATTTTACCACTTACTATACGGATGTTGGGACAGATAGGAATTGTAGAATCGGATATCGCCCGTGACTTCTTCTCCTAACCATTCCGGTCGTATAAAGGTTTCATTTTCATCATTTAATTCTATTTCAGCTAAAATCAAACCTTCATTTTCTCCGTGAAATACGTCGACTTCAAATAGATGGGAAGCTACTTTTACCAAGTAACGCGTTTTCGAAATGGCAAAATCCTCGCATAGTTTTAATAGTTCTTTAGCTTCAAATAGGTCGATTTCTTTTTCCCACTCCATTCTGCTTGTTCCCGAGCTATTGCTTTTTCCCTTGATCGTTAAAAAGCCTTGATTATCCCTAACACGTACTCTTACAGTTCGTTCGGGCGCCGAATTTAAGTAGCCTTGCTGAATATCACTGTAGTGGTAGGACTCTTTAATAAAATCCAAAGAGCGGATTCTGAATTTTCTTTCAATCTCAATCATAGTTATTATAATAAATAGCGTAATTTTAATCCAAATTACGGAAAATAACTTTTAATAGTCAGTACGTAAAAGTAATAAAAATTGTAGGTAATGAATTTAAGACATAAACTAATTTCTCCCCATACTATAGAAGAGCTTTTTAATAAATACATTGTAGATGGCGAAGTGTACGCTGGAGAAGAATTGCTTTTTCTAATCGATTTGGTTCATGTATTTCGTCCAAAAAATATTAAAAAAATTAGAAGAGTATCGATTGAGGAATTATTGAGTCATCTCGTCAATAATCCTATTGATCGACTGGCGTTTATGAATTACTTAAAAAACTTGCTGAGCAATAGGAAGTTTAGTCGAATGATATCCGATGCGGGAATTTTGCAAGATTCGGATTTTATACCAGAGGTTAAAAAAAGGCTTTTTGCCAAAATTTTACCCTATCAGCCAGAAAAAAATACTTTTGAGTATATCTTAAATCAAGTCTTTTATAAGCATTCCGACTCGGAATGGATTAATAAAGTTCCAGAAGAGCAAATCATTTCCCTTTTTGAATTATTAGAGTTTTCAGATATTTTTACTACGGCCAAAGACAACTCCATATTGTCCGAATTGATTTTATCCATGGGACTAATCACACAGCGAATGAGTGGAAGAGCTATGGAAAGTAACATCATTCGAATGGTACCGGAATACAATCATTTGGAAAGTCCATTTTTAGCTTTTGAAAATGAGTTTTTACTGATTGCACAGAATCTACGCGATGAGGGAACGCATTATTTAGTCAGTAATGATTTAAATTACAAACAGCTACTTATTTTGCATAAACAGTGTTTGGATTTTGTCAGCCAGGCTTTTAAAAATAGTTCTAAATACGGAATTTCTCTAAAGGTAAATCAAAGTTTATTGCGCATTCGCCAGCAATTGTATCGTATTCGAATCTTAATATCGCTACTGGTTGTAGATGATCATGAGGATAGAAAAAAGAACACGGTGTATTTAGCCTTAAAATTAATTGAATACAATTGTTATAAATACGACGTTTCCAAGTTAATTGGAGAAAGTACACAGTTGCTATCTTACGAAATCACTCAGCATACAGCAAAAACAGGCGAACATTATATAACCGAATCTGCTAAAGAATATTGGCAAATGTTCAAAGCATCTATGGGAGCAGGGGTTATTGTAGGGGTGCTTTGTATCATAAAAATTCTGATGTCGAAGGCGGATGCTAGTGCTTTCGGATTTGCATTTTTATACAGTATAAACTATGCTATTGGTTTTACAATCATCTATTTGATGGGTTTTACCTTAGCTACTAAGCAACCTGCTATGACAGCAGCAACCATCATTAAAGCGATAGAAGATGGTATGAAAAAACACATTGAAAGCGGTGAAAAACACATGGCATTTGCCAAATTATTTGCCCGTTTGTTTCGCTCTCAGTTTATAGCCTTTGTCGGTAACGTTTTATTGGCTTTTCCAGTGGCTTTATTAGGTGTCTGGCTCATTGATTTAACAACGGGAATTAATATAGTAGATACCAAATGGCATAAGCTGTTGACAGACGCGAGTCCGGTTGATTCGCCAGCACTTTTTCACGCGGCTATTGCAGGAGTATTTTTGTTTTTATCGGGAATTATCTCAGGTAATGTCTCCAATAAAAACAAGCACAATCAGGTATATTATCGAATTCAAGAACATCCTTGGCTAAAGCGCAACCTCGGCGTCACACGTACAAAGAAATTGGCGAATTGGTTCGAGGCAAAATGGCCGGGAATCGTTTCAAATGTTTGGTTTGGAGTCTTTTTGGGGACCACTGGGTCCATAGGTTTCTTCCTGGGTTTAAACTTGGATATCCGTCACATAACCTTTGTTAGTGGAAACATCGCTATGGGAATCTTTGGAGCCGATTTTAGTGTGGGGACTTCGATGTTGGTATGGGCCATAATCGGCATGTGGTTAATTGGTTTTGTCAATTTTATTGTCAGTTTCAGTTTATCTCTTGGATTGGCATTCCGATCGAGGAACATCCCTTGGCTAGAGGTTTTTCCGTTGATTCGTTCGGTGATGATTTATTTTAAAATGTTTCCCTCGGAGTTTTTCTTTCCGCCACTACAAGCCGATACGGCTGTGGTAAAAGAAACCACTTCAAAAGAAGCTAAAAAAGAACAGCATTAAGACCTTATGATGATATTAGAAATAGTAATTATCGTGTTTTTATTGATTGTTATCCTGGTATTGGGGTATTATTTGTTGCGTGTGCAACAACGAAATATCAGGCTCGAAAAAGAGTTTTTTTTGGTGGATACCAAAATCAAACACTTGCAGTTAGAATCCTTAGAATCTCGCTTAGACCCTCATTTGTTTAAAAACATACTAAATTCTATACAGTCACACGCATATCAGACGTATTTTGCTTTGGATAAGATGGCAGGCGTACTAGACTATGTGTTGTACGACAGCCAAAAAAAACTGGTTAGTCCTAGAGAAGAACACCAATTTGCACTGAGTTTGATTGAAATCAATAAAATCAAAATCAGTCCGCTTTTTCAACTAAACGTGAAAAATAAAATTGCGGCTAATGAAATATTATACGATCAAAACGTATTAGCTCCCTTGATTTCCATAGATTTAATCGAAAATGCTTTTAAACATGCCGATTTGCAAAGTGCCGATTCCTTTATTTCCATTTTATTTGAAATTAAGGACGGGAGTTTTCACTTGATGGTTTCCAATAAAACATCGCCAAAGCATGCGTTGAAAAAACAGCATAGTGGTTTTGGACTGGAATCACTTCACAAGCGTTTGGAAATTATTTATAAAGAACATTTTCGACTCGAGCGATTTGTTGAAAATGACGTGTATATTGCGCATCTAAAAATCAACCTTAATGACTTCAAAGCTAAAATGCATTCTACTGGATGATGAATTACCAGGGCTTACCTATCTGAAAATGCTCTGCGAACAAATTCCGGAAATTGAGATTGTCAAAGTGTTTAACGACCCGATTAAATTGTTGGACGAAGCAGCCGATTTGGATTTTGACTTGGGTATTTTTGACATCGAAATGCCTCAGATAAACGGTTTGAGTGTGGCGCAGTTGTTAGGTAATAAACCGGTCATTTTTACTACGGCCTATAGAGAATTTGCCGTTGATGCTTTTGAAATAGATGCGATAGATTATATCACTAAACCCATCAAAAAAGAACGACTTGAAAAAGCAATTCAAAAGGCTTTAAAGTTGATTAATCCCGTAGAACAAGCCAGCTTTATGACGGTCAATTCCAACAAGGGTAAAGCGGTATTGCAATTCGATAGTATCCTTCATATTAAACCTTCTGAACACGATAGCCGCGATAAAGTAGTATTGCTAGCTGATAATACAACTTTGATACTAAAAAACTTGTCCTTGGAAAAAATTATCAAAGACTTACCTGCAAAGGATTTTTGTAGAATTAATAAAAGTGAAATTATCGCCCTAAAAATTGTCAGTTATTTTAATCACGACGAAATTATCACCACCTTAGTTACAGAAGCCAAAAAACCTTTAGTAGTAACTCTTGGAGTTCATTTTAAGGCAGACTTTTTGGCCAAGCTCTAATTTTCGCTGCACTTTTTTAAGGTTTCATTACAGCTTTGTGATAGTTTAAGGCAGTTACGGCTATACTTTTGCGAAATTGACTGACATTTGCACGGAAATTCAAACCCTATTAGAGATGTCAAAGTATAAAAACACCTTTTTCTATATAACTGTCATTGGATTGTTTTCCGCACTGATGTATTGGATTGTATCACAAGGAGAGTTATTGGAAGAAAATGTAGTGCCAGTTACTTCCGAATTAACAACCTATGAGAACTTTATAGAATCTCTCGCGCAAAACCTTACTCATCCCTTAGCCATATTGTTGGCCCAAATTGTCACCATTGTTTTAGTAGCGAGGGCCTTCGGATGGATTTGTAAAAAAATTGGACAACCGTCCGTTATTGGTGAAATTATTGCTGGTATTGCTTTAGGGCCCTCTTTTTTGGGAATGCATTTTCCTGAATTTTCTTCCTTATTGTTTCCCGTAGCATCCCTGCCTAATTTGAGTTTTTTAAGCCAAATAGGATTGATCCTTTTTATGTTTGTAATTGGGATGGAATTGGATTTAAAGGTCTTAAAAAACAAAGCTCATGACGCGGTTTTAATCAGCCATGCGAGTATTATTATTCCCTTTGCCTTGGGGATGGTTTTGGCCTATTATATTTTCAGTTCTTTTGCTCCGGAGGGGGTCGAATTTATTTCGTTCGCTCTTTTTCTTGGTATTTCGATGAGTATTACGGCCTTTCCTGTATTGGCTAGAATCGTTCAGGAGCGCGGTATTCATAAAACGAGATTGGGAACCATTGTAATTACTTGTGCAGCAGCAGATGATATAACCGCATGGTGTATGTTGGCTGCGGTTATCGCTATTGTAAAAGCCGGTTCGTTTACCAGTTCGTTATATATAATGGCCTTAGCAGTTATCTATGTTATAGTGATGCTTAAATTGGTTAAACCCTTTTTGGGACGCATCGGTAAAATACAAGGAACAAATAAAAATATTTCTAAAGCTACCGTGGCCATTTTCTTGCTTACGCTGATCTTGTCTGCATATTGTACTGAAGTTATAGGAATTCACGCTTTGTTTGGAGCTTTTATGGCTGGGGCAATTATGCCGGATAACGTTCGTTTTAGAACCCTGTTTATTGAAAAAGTAGAAGATGTAGCGGTAATCCTATTTTTACCCTTATTCTTCGTATATACTGGCTTAAGGACGGAGATAGGCTTGCTGAATGAACCTTATTTATGGAAGGTCACTGGATTTATTATCTTGGTAGCTACAGTAGGTAAATTTGTCGGAAGCGCTTTGGCTGCAAAATTTGTGGGTCAGAGTTGGCGCGACAGCTTAACCATTGGCGCCTTGATGAACACCCGGGGTCTGATGGAATTGATTGTATTAAATATAGGTTTTGATTTGGGGATATTGACTGGTGAGGTATTTGCCATGATGGTTATTATGGCTTTGGCTACTACTTTTATGACCGGACCACTTTTGGATATCATCAACAAGATTTTTGGAAAGGAATTGCCTCCTGCTCCCGATGAACTAAAGGCAATGAATAAATATAGAATCTATATGTTTTTTGACAATGCAACCAATGCAAAAGCCTTGTTGCGTATTGCCAACAGTTTGGTTAAAAAGCAAAAATTAAACACTTCGATAACCACCATGCATATTGTACAGAGTTCGGATGTTAATGCCTTTAATTCGGATTCTTATGAGGCAAAGATTTTTCAGCCGATCGAGTCAGAAGCCGGGAAATTAAATCAGGAAGTTCTAACGCTCTATAAAGTATCCAATGATTTGGAATCGGATATGGTCGAAATTGTCAATGAGGATAGTTGTGATTTGTTCTTGTTAGAAATTGGTCATTCTATTTATAAGGGAACTTTATTGGGTAAAATATTAGGGTTTACAACTAGAATTATCAATCCAGATATTTTAATTGATAAAGTAACGGGTAAGGAACCCATGTTTGAAAATTCTTTTTTCGATGAACGTACCAGACAAGTATTGATTCGTGCAAAAGTTCCTGTGGGTGTTTTAATCAACAAGAATTTTGATAAGATGGAGCGAATTTTTGTTCCTATTTTAGATAAATCCGATTTGTTTCTATTGCAATATGCACAAAAATGGATAGCCAATGTGGAGGCTCAAATAACTGTTTCAGACGTTTCTGGTGAAATCGAAAGAAGTTCAGATTTTAAAGAGTCCATTCGCAGTATAGAACAAGTAACTCCCAATCACATTATGATTACAAAGGATAAAACGGTAGAAAAGGAATCTTTAGGTCAATATGATTTGATGTTAATAAGTTTGAGTAGTTGGAAAAAACTAGTCGAAACCCGTAGTGAATGGTTAAATCATTCTCCGTCTATTTTGATTGTCAAAGAGTAAGTACACTATTAATACAGTAAATTTAAAACCTGTTTCCAATTTGTTTGGCAGCAGGTTTTTTCTTTTATAGGCTATTCAATTAACTGTTGTTACTAGTGAATACTTAACTTTAATAAAGGTATTTTTGTATAACGATTTACAGAACAAATGCAAAGAAAAATTATTCATATCGATATGGATGCATTTTATGCTTCTGTAGAGCAGTTAGACTTTCCCGAATTGCGGGGAAAGCCCATTGCTGTTGGTGGTGCCGAAAATCGAGGAGTAGTTTCTGCGGCTAGTTATGAAGCGCGTAAGTTTGGTGTTCGCAGTGCTATGAGTGGGGTGATGGCAAAGAAAAATTGTCCGCAGCTGATTTTTATGCCACCGCGATTCGAGCGCTATAAAGAGGTTTCTCGTCAAATTCGCGCAATCTTTTTGGAATATACCGATTTGGTAGAACCGCTCTCTCTTGATGAAGCCTTTTTAGACGTTACAGAAAACAAAATGGGCAATCCTAGCGCGACTTTAATTGCTCAAGAAATCCGTTATAAGATTTTTAAAACCACAAAATTAACAGCTTCCGCTGGGATTTCGGTCAATAAATTTTTGGCAAAAGTAGCCAGTGATTATAATAAACCCAATGGGCAGAAAACAATCAATCCGGAGGAGATAGAATCATTTCTTGAGGATTTAGAAGTAAAGCGGTTTTTTGGTGTTGGAAAAGTTACTGCTGATAAGATGTATCAATTGGGAATTTTTACGGGTCGGGATTTAAAGTCCAAAACACGGGAATACTTAATAGAACATTTCGGAAAGTCAGGGCAACATTACTACGATATTGTTCGCGGAAATGACTTTTCTGTGGTTAGTCCCGATAGAGCAGTTAAATCGGTAGGTACAGAACGTACTTTTGACGAAAACCTGACATCGGAAATTTTTATATTAGAAAGGCTGGAATTTATAACTGCCGATTTGGAACAACGACTCAAACGCTATGGGGTTTCGGGAAAAACTCTTACCTTAAAAATCAAATATTCCGATTTTACACAGCAAACGCGCAGTACTACCTTAGCTTATTTTGTTTCTGAAAAGAGTTTGTTGTTAGATGTAGCACAAGAATTATTGTATCAAGAGCGGCTCAAGGACTCTGTTCGGTTGATAGGATTGTCCATGTCAAACTTAAATTCTGAGCAAAAAAAAGCAGTTGCGGTGCAACTGCGATTTAATTTTTAACGCTAAAAACAGGTTTTAACTGTATATTGTTTTAGTAATAAGGAGTCGTTAAAGGACTTCTGAAATTCTTAAGGTATTTACCATACCGCGTTCTACGATAGGCATAGCTGCCAAGTTGATAATCATGTCTCCTTTGCCTACATAACCGTGTGCACGGGCCAAAGAGTTGATGTCTTCAATAGTTTCGTCTGTACTGACGTATTTGTCGTAGTAATAGGCAGAAACCCCCCAAAGCAAGCTTAATTGTGTTAAGATGCGTTTGTTTGAAGTAAATACTAAAATATGTGAATTGGGTCTCCAAGCTGAAATCTGAAATGCCGTATAACCACTATTGGTTAGTGTACAAATCACCTTAGCATCGATATCGTTGGCCATAGTGGCGGCGTGATAACAAATGGATTTAGTGATGTATCTTTTGGTTTTAATTTCTGGTGTGTTTTGAGGTAGTTTGATCAAAGGAGAATCCTCAACGCTAAGGATGATTTGGCTCATTTTTTCAATAACCTGTACTGGGTAACTTCCCACAGAAGTTTCTCCAGACAACATCACGGCATCAGCTCCGTCCATAACCGAATTGGCTACGTCGTTAACTTCTGCACGGGTTGGTGTCAAACTGCTGATCATCGTTTCCATCATCTGAGTGGCAATGATAACAGGAATACGAGCCGATTTGGCTTTTTGAACCAATTGTTTTTGGATTAATGGAACCTCTTGAGCAGGGATTTCAACACCCAAATCTCCACGGGCTACCATAAGTCCATCACAATAAGCTATAATTTTATTGATATTGGCTACAGCTTCCGGTTTTTCGATTTTTGCTATAATTGGAATTTTATGTTCCGAATGCTCGTTTATCAGATTTCTTAAATCTTCTAAATCTTCCGGAGTTCTTACAAACGACAGCGCTATCCAATCCACTTTATTTTTAATAGCAAAGATGGCATCACGTATGTCTTTTTCAGTTAAGGCAGGTAAAGAAACTTTGGTTTTAGGTAAGTTGACTCCTTTTTTAGAACGCAATGGACCGCCTTGAATTACCAAAGCTTTTACCTCGTCTTTTTTATTGGTTTCAATTACTTCAAACATTAATTTACCATCATCTAATAAAATGCTTTCTCCTGGATTGACGTCCATAGGAAAGTTTTTATAATTCATGTAAACGCGCTCAGCAGTTCCGTGAAACTCTTCTGCAGTAGAAAAAGTAATGACATCACCTTTAGAGACGATAACGTCTTCTTTCATGATACCTACGCGTAATTTAGGACCTTGTAAATCGCCTAAAATCGAAGTGGTATATCCAAATTCTTCATTGAGTTCTCGAATAATTCTAATCTTGCTTTCTACATCTTCGTAGTCCGCATGGGAGAAATTTATTCTAAAAACATTTACCCCGGAATCAATCATTGCTTTAATGACTTCTTTCGAACTAGAAGCAGGACCTAATGTGGCTACTATTTTGGTTTTTTTTCTTGTTAACATTTTTTAGAATATTAAATTGTTTTTTGATTTAATCGTGTTTTCTTGTAATTCGTATGCAGTGGTAATGCTCTTTAAGGCATTTATCTTGTCGATGACATTTTCAAGGTCAAAGTTGTGGTCGGTATTTTCAATTTTTAAAATAAAATCGACCTTTTTTAACTCGGGTAATAGGTAAATTGGAGTGAAAAAAGCCGGATTCAATTCCTTAAAAAGTGGAGAAGGAGAAGTGCTGTTGGTAGAGAAAAAAGTTTTATTAGAAGCGAGATTCCAAATGATATCTTGTCGGCAATCTTCAAATAAATAGTGAGAGAAATAACTGGGAATTTGCCCGGTATTGATTTCAATCTCTTCCTTGCATTTTGACAACTGTGTTCCTAAAGCTTGATTGAGAAAAAATGCGACTCGGTAATCTTCTAATCCAGAGTGAATTGCAATTAATTCGTAATCGCTTGAAATAAAATCGTCTATGGATATCCGGTGTATAGTCATATAGATCAGTTAGCTGCAAATATACAACTTTATAATACAACGCTTTACTTCTAGTCTAACTTATATGATAAATGAACGTTAAGTTATTTTTCGCCTGAAATAATTTTTTCTTGCAGGGCAAAATAGGCGCGTTGTGCGGCTTTTTCCTCAGCTTTCTTTTTAGAAGTACCTCGCGCACGTCCAACTATTTTGTCGTTGATATACAATTTAACGCCAAAATAACGTACGTCTTCACAACTATCTTCTTCAAATGATTCGAATTTAAAGCTGTATTTCTTCTTTTGACACCATTCAATGAGTAAGCTTTTGTAGCTGGTGATTTTGGTTTCCAAGCGTTGAATATCCACTTCTTTTTTGAGAATCTTTTCGTGGATAAATTTTTCACAGGCCGGATATCCCTTGTCGAGATATATAGCACCGATTAAAGCTTCTAATAAATTGCCGTAAATGTTTTCTCCAAATTGCTGATTCCCAATCTTACTTTCGACTAATTCGATTAAATTGAGGCTTCTGCCCAATTCATTAAGGTTTTCTCTACTGACAATTTTAGAACGCATTTTAGTTAGATAGCCCTCATCTCCATTAGGTACTTGTCGGTATAAATGCGATGCGATAACAGAGCCCAGCATGGCATCTCCTAAAAATTCCAAACGTTCGTAGTTCAAGGGATGGCCTTGAGCGTCGGTAAGGTTCATAGAGCGGTGTGTAAAAGCTCTTTTGAAATTTTGAATATCGGCGGGTTTACCGCCGATAATCTGAGTTATTTTATCATAAAAAAACCCGTTTTCTGGTTGAGAACGGGAAATTTTAAAAAATTTATTGAGTATCCTCATCACAGTGATGGTAGATTAAAGATCTAATTTTTTAACCAATACACAAGCGTTATGACCACCAAAGCCAAAAGTATTACTCATAATTACCTTAACGTCGCGTTTTTGAGCTTGATTAAAAGTGAAATTGAGTTTGGAGTCGATGTTTTCGTCGTCTGTAAAATGGTTAATTGTCGGTGGAATGATTCCGTGAACAATGGATTTAATGGAGGCAATGGTTTCAATAGCGCCTGCTGCTCCGAGTAAATGCCCGGTCATTGACTTGGTAGCATTTAAATTTAAGGTATAGGCATGTTCTCCAAATACGTGTTGAATGGCTTTGGATTCAGCTATATCTCCTAAAGGGGTTGATGTACCGTGCATGTTTACACCATCAACATCCGTTGGAGTTAAACCTGCATCTCGCAAACAGTTTAACATCACGTTTTTAGCACCCAATCCTTCCGGATGCGGCGCTGTGATGTGATAGGCATCTGCAGACATACCACCACCACCTATCTCACAATAGATTTTGGCGCCTCTTGCGATGGCGTGTTCATATTCTTCTAGGATTAATGCTCCAGCACCTTCTCCTAAGACAAATCCTTCACGGTCCTTATCCATAGGACGAGAAGCTGTTTTTGGATCGTTATTTCTTGTTGATAAAGCATGCATGGCATTAAAACCACCTACTCCGGCAATGGTTACTGCCGCTTCTGATCCGCCGGTAATCATGATATCGGCATGACCTAAACGAATATAATTAAAAGCGTCAATCAAAGCATTTGTAGAAGAGGCACAAGCGGATACCGTAGTGAAGTTTGGACCTCTAAATCCGTACTTTATAGAAATATGACCACCAGCAATATCGGCAATCATCTTTGGAATAAAGAAAGGATTGAATTTTGGTGTACCGTTGCCGTTTACAAAATTGGTTACCTCGTGTTGAAAAGTTTCTAAACCACCAATTCCCGAGCCCCAAATTACTCCAGCGCGGTCTTGGTCGATTTTGTCCAAATTAAAATTGGCGTCTTGCATAGCTTCCTGAGCTGTTACCATCGCATATTGCGCATAACGGTCCATTTTTCTAGCCTCTTTTCTGTCTATAAAATCTTCTACATTAAAGCCTTTCAATTCACAGGCAAATTGTGTTTTGAAATTGGTAGCGTCAAAATAAGTTATGGGTGCTGCACCGCTCACTCCATCAATTAGGTTGTTCCAGTATTCCTGAACATTATTTCCAATAGGGGTCAGTGCACCTAAACCTGTTACAACAACTCGCTTTAATTTCATAAAAAAAATTTTATAGTTTTAATGTCAATAAATTAAAATACCCAATGATCTCTTTTATATAAAAAAGGAAACATTGGGTAGTTTAATTTTATAATTTTAAGATTGTCTCCAATCTGTCCTTTTTCCGTTTTTTAAAAAACCTGTCTAGTCCACTTTTAAAAAATAATAACACTCACGTGTTTATTACAAACACGTGAGTTTTTGTTATTATTTTTTAGCTTCTTCTATGTAAGAGATAGCTTGACCTACTGTAGCGATGTTTTCAGCTTGGTCATCTGGAATTTGAATATCAAATTCTTTTTCGAATTCCATGATAAGCTCAACAGTGTCTAGTGAATCAGCTCCTAAATCATTTGTGAAGCTTGCTTCTGCTACAACTTCGTTCTCGTCAACGCCTAATTTGTCAACGATAATCGCTTTTACTCTTGATGCAATGTCTGACATAATCTTTTAATTTTAAATTTAATTTCGATGGCAAAAATAAAAAACTTTATTTTAAAACCAGTTTTTACATGTTAATTGTCGGTGCGAAATTATAAAAATAATTAATACTTCTGCCTATTTTT
This sequence comes from Flavobacterium sp. NKUCC04_CG, assembly GCF_019345525.1. Lineage (GTDB taxonomy): Bacteria > Bacteroidota > Bacteroidia > Flavobacteriales > Flavobacteriaceae > Flavobacterium. The sequence continues at coordinate 168,260 of NZ_JAHKRA010000004.1, forward strand.
CTGTTTATTGTCAGTTATTATTCTTTTTTTTGCATTCAAATTGCTCGTTTCTAACTTACTCTCACTCAAAAATAGATGAAAAAAATAATTTTATTCGCTTCCGGATCAGGCACTAATGTTGAAAACATCATCACCTTTTTCAAAAATAAGGCCACCGATGTTGATTTTTTAGTTCTTGTCAACAACCCAGAAGCTAAGGTAATAGAAAAAGCGAGAAAAACAGCTGTTCCGGTTGTTATTTTTGATCGAAATATGTTAAACGATGGAAGTGTCGAGAAAGTTTTGCTGGATTTCAATCCCGATTTAATCGTTTTAGCTGGGTTTTTATGGAAATTTCCAGCGCGTTTGGTCACGATTTTTAAAGATAAAATAATTAATATCCATCCAGCTCTTTTGCCTAAATATGGAGGCAAAGGCATGTATGGACAATTTGTACATCAAGCGGTTCTGGATAATAAAGAGACAGAAACCGGTATAACCATACATTATGTCAACGAAAATTACGACGAAGGTCATGTTATTTTTCAAGCCACTACCTCAGTCGCAGATTGTACCTCAGTCGGTCAAATAGCGAAGGCTGTTCAAAATTTAGAATACAAGCATTTTCCAGAGGTCATCGAATCGCTTTTAAAAAAATCATAATGGCAGCATTGCATCAAGTTATTTTATATACCGACGGATCCTCAAGAGGAAATCCAGGTCCTGGTGGATATGGACTGATATTGGAATGGGCTGGAAAAAATGTGTATAAAGAGTTTTCAGGTGGTTTTCGAAAAACCACCAACAACAGAATGGAGTTGCTGGCGGTTATCGTTGGATTGGAGAAACTCAAAAATCCGAAAACCAAGGTTTTGGTTGTTTCGGATTCCAAGTATGTGGTAGATTCCGTGTCAAAAGCTTGGGTGTTTGGCTGGGAAAAAAAGGGATTTGTAGGAAGAAAAAACGCCGATTTATGGAAGCGATTCCTAATTATATACCGAGAACATTGGGTCGATTTCAAATGGGTAAAAGGGCATAACAACCATCCGATGAATGAACGCTGCGATCAGTTGGCCGTAACAGCGGCGCAACAACCAAATTTACCACCCGATGTTTTCTACGAACAAAATGGGGAGTAGTTTACCTTTAAAATAACTGATATTTTAAAGAAAACCACTAGCTGTTTCGACCTGAAGCAGGACCGCGTTAATTTTAACGTAAAACAAATCGTTTTTAAGTATTCTATTTTTGTCATCTATTACAATTACGCTATATTTGCAGCTTCATTTGTTATCACTTTATATGAATAAATTATTGATTGTGGGAACTGTAGCTTTTGATGCTATTGAAACCCCATTTGGAAAGACTGATAAAATTTTAGGAGGAGCGGCTACATATATCGGACTTTCTGCTTCATTCTTTAAATTACAGTCGGCGATTGTTTCGGTAGTTGGAGACGATTTTCCACAGGAACATTTGGATCTTCTTAAAAATAAAAACATTGATATATCGGGAATCGAAGTGGTAAAAGGAGGGAAAACTTTCTTTTGGAGCGGGCGTTACCACAATGATTTAAATTCTAGGGATACCTTGGAGACACAGCTTAATGTATTGGCTGATTTCAATCCTATAGTTCCTGAAAACTTTAAAGATGCTGATGTCGTGATGTTGGGTAATTTACATCCAAACATTCAAATCGGCGTTTTAGATCAAATGAAACAAAAACCAAAATTGGTAGTTTTAGATACGATGAATTTTTGGATGGACTGTGCTCTAGAGGAGCTAAAGGAAGTTATCAAACGGGTAGATGTGATTACGATTAATGACGAAGAAGCACGTCAATTATCTGGAGAATATTCTTTGGTTAAGGCAGCGGAAGTCATACAAGAACTCGGGCCTAAATACGTAGTGATTAAAAAAGGAGAGCACGGCGCTTTGTTGTTTCACCAAAATGATGTTTTCTTTGCACCGGCTTTGCCGTTAAAAGAAGTTTACGATCCAACAGGAGCAGGAGATACTTTTGCAGGTGGATTTTCAGGATATATCACTCAGAGTAGCAATATTTCTTTTGGGAATATGAAAAATGCAATTATATATGGGTCCAATCTCGCTTCTTTCTGTGTGGAGGAATTTGGAACAAAACGTATGCAACGTTTAACTCGAGAAGATGTGGATGCTAGATTACAACAGTTTAAAATGTTGACACAATTCGATATCGAATTATCTAAATAACGGATTTCCGAAGCCTCTTTATGGGGCTTTTTTTTATTATAAACAACAACACAACAACAGTAAATAATATGAGCGACGCGCTAAAACACGAATGTGGTATTGCCCTTTTAAGACTCAAGAAGCCTTTGTCTTTTTATAAAGAAAAATACGGTACGGCATTCTATGCCATCCAAAAAATGTACTTGCTTATGGAAAAGCAACACAATCGCGGTCAAGATGGAGCGGGATTGGCAAGTATTAAATTGGATATGGAACCGGGCGAACGCTATATCAGTCGTGTACGTTCCAATCAAGCGCAACCCATACAGGATATTTTTACACAAATTAACGGACGTATCAACCAAGAACTGGAGGAAAATCCAGAGTATGTTGATAATGTTGACTTGCAAAAGCAACATATTCCGTATTTGGGAGAACTCTTCTTGGGGCATGTTCGTTACGGAACTTTTGGAAAAAACAGTATTGAAAGTGTGCATCCGTTTTTACGCCAAAACAACTGGATGCATAGAAATTTAATCGTTGCAGGAAATTTTAATTTAACCAATGTTAAAGATTTATTTGCCGATTTAGTACGATTGGGTCAGCATCCTAAAGAAATGGCTGACACCGTTACCGTGATGGAAAAAATAGGACATTTCCTAGATGATGAAGTAACCAATCTTTATTTTGAATGCAAAAACGAAGGTTATTCTAAAAGAGAAGCATCGCCGATAATTGGAGAGCGTTTGGATGTGGGAAGAATTATCAAAAGAGCCTCTAAAAATTGGGATGGTGGATTTGTAATGGCCGGATTAATTGGACATGGAGATGCTTTTGTCTTTAGGGATCCAGCGGGTATTCGACCAGCGTTTTATTATGAAGACGACGAAATCGTTGTTGTGGCTTCCGAGCGTCCCGTGATTCAAACGGCCTTTAATGTGCCTTATGATCAAATCAAAGAAATTGAACCCGGACAAGCCATGATTATCAAAAAAGATGCTACGGTGTCTTTTGAACAAGTTTTAGAGCCTTTGGAAAAAAGAGCCTGTTCTTTTGAACGGATTTATTTCTCTAGAGGAAATGATGCAGAAATCTATCAAGAACGTAAAGATTTGGGGAAATTAATTTTTCCAGCCGTTTTAGAAGCTATTGATGACGATACGGATAATTCGGTGTTTTCTTATATTCCAAATACTTCGGAAACTTCTTTCTACGGAATGGTTGAAGAAGCACAGGATTTCTTAAATCAGCGAAAAATCGCAGATATACTTGCTCATAAAGAGCAGCTTTCAGAAGCGCGTTTACAAGAAATATTGTCTGTAAAATTGCGTACCGAGAAAATTGCGATTAAAGATGCAAAGTTACGCACCTTTATAACAGATGATAGCAGTAGGGATGATCTGGTAGCTCACGTTTATGATGTGACTTACGGAGTAATTAAGCCAACGGATAATCTGGTTATTATAGACGATAGTATTGTTCGCGGTACAACGCTAAAAAAGAGTATCATTCGAATGTTGGATCGTTTAAATCCTAAAAAGATTGTTGTCGTTTCTGCAGCTCCTCAAGTAAGATACCCCGACTGTTATGGTATTGATATGGCCAAATTGGAAGGATTAATCGCGTTTCAGGCTGCAATGGAGCTGTTGAAAGAGCGTAATATGTATCATATTGTTGAAGAGGTTTATAAAAAATCCAAGGCTCAAGAAGACTTTGCTGATGTTGATGTGGTGAATTACGTAAAAGAGATTTATGCGCCATTTACGGAAACGGAGATTTCTGATAAAATTGCAGAAATGGTAAAAGATCCAAGTATCAAATCGGAGGTAAAAGTATTGTTTCAAAGCGTTGATAACTTGCACATCGCTTGCCCTAATAGCTTAGGAGATTGGTACTTTACGGGTAATTATCCAACTGATGGAGGTAAAAGAGTTGTGAATAGAGCATTTATGAATTTCTACGAAGGAAAAGATGCGCGTGCTTATTAAGAAAGTCACACGACCTATATAATCATTTTATAGTATTTTAAAAAGCCCCTGATGAAGCAAATTTCATCAGGGGCTTTTTGCTTTTAGTCGTTTTGTTCCGTATATCGTCTTAAAAAAGCAGCTCGGAATCAAACAAAATAGTGCTTTTATGAAATCTGATGTCGTATAGGTGTGACCTTTTTGTAAAGTTGTGTCTAACTAAAGGAAAAGCTTTTTTGATTCTTTTATGGCTTAGCGCTTGTCGCGATATTGTGACTAGAGGAAGAGTAGATAAAAGGACATAAAGCAATTTTTTTGAGGCTAGCGGTTTATTTATTTTTTATGGAGTTGGGGGTTTTGTGTTTACTAAAGTTCGCTCAAAAGGAGTTTTATTAAATTATAAAGAAATCGTTTTTTAATAGGTACTTCCTAAAGTTACCAGGCTTAATAAGCTTGCGGTTTTTTGAACTTCGTTTAGTAGTAAAGTGGATTAAATATTTGAAGAAAGTTAATCGTTTCGAAGGGATATCGCATAACGCGATTTCCTTCGGAAGTCGCAATCTATTGCCAAAATGTAAACTGTAAAATAAAGAAAATTTAATCTACAATTCAATTATTATGAGAAAACGAAATGACTTATCTTATTCATTAACGGGCTTTTTGCTTTTGCTGTCTGGCCTATCATCAGCACAAGTGTCTGGTGGCGGAAATAGCGGTGTTGGTACCTTAACGCCCGATTCAAGTGCTGTGTTAGATTTGGTAAGTGCAAATACCGGCGTGTTAATACCTCGGATTGCAAATATTGAAACAGCTATCTCAAATCCAGCCAATGGCTTGTTGGTGTACGATACGGTACGAAAATGTTTAAGTCAAAATATAGGAAGTCCATCAGCACCGGATTGGGTGTGTATTAGCGGTAATGTAGTTAAGTTTTTCTATATGCCATCAGTGGCGCTAGATATTACCAATGCATCGGGACGTTATAATCTTTTTGAGATGTATAAAGCTCAATTCTCTTTGCCTAAATCTGCTAGTCCAGGCGCTCCATCTACAATTCCCTTTTTTAACGACGCTAGTGACTTATACTATTATGTTACCGATTATAGTGCTAATGTGTTTTCCAATGTTAGTATAAATGAGATGGGGGTATTGACTTATAATGTACTGCCAAGTGCTCAAGCCAATAGCGATAGTAGTGATTTTATGAATGTCGTATTGGTTGTAAAATAAGCAATCCACGAGAAATTTAATTTTATGGTGACTTATCTTAGTTTTGTTAGGAAGAAGCTTGCTTTGCTTCTTTTTGTTTCTTTTATTTTTACGGCTATCAGTTATGGGCAGCAATCCGGTTGTCCTCAGGATTTTGATTGCGATGGAATCACCGACGATTTAGATGTTGATGACGACAACGATGGTATTTATGATCATATTGAAGCCCCAAATTGTTTTTATTTAGACAAAAGTGTTTTTGAGAGCGGTGACCGCTCGGACTTATTAGTTGCCAGTACCACTTTACCTTTTTCAAATGAAAATCCCGCTTGGCTAATAGGGGGTATGCCGAGTCCTTCAGCTGGGTTAACCATTGCTGGTTCTGTTGATTTGACGCAAGTTGAAATCATGCGATTGACAACAAAAGCTGCTGCGGGTATCGAATATACAGCCGTTACTTTAAATTTTAATGGAACATATTTTTTCGCAGCTTTTGCTAAAGTTGTTTTACAGGGTTCGCATGATGGCGACAACTGGCTGGATTTATCGGAAGTGGTTGCTCCTGGTAGTGGGGCCAATATAACTGTGGAGGTGACAAAAAACCAGCGTAGATATCAATTTTACCGCCTTTTAGGAGTAGAAGGGCTCCGTGGGCCAGCTATCCGTGTATTTCGCCAAATTACAGCTCAGGTGGGTTCGTATATGCCTTCTTTCTATCAAAAAGCCAACTGTGTTGACGAGGATATAGATGGTGATGGTATGCCCAATCATCAAGATTTAGATAGTGATGGTGACGGTGCTTTTGATGTTGTAGAAGCCGGTTTTATTGATGCGGATAATAATGGACATCCAGGTAGCGGTAGGGTGCTTGTAGATGAAGATGGCGCGATTGTGGGGCATCATTATCGTGTTCCTTACGAATTTTATAAGATAGCAACTATAAATGCGGGCAAGGATACCGATGGTGATGGCATTTATGATGTGTTTGATGTGGATGCCGATAACGACGGTATTTATAATCATTTTGAGTCCCCAAATTGTTACGAAAGCGACAAAACGACCTATGAAACTGGCAATAGAACTTCGCTGATGCAAGCCACAACAACCCTAAATTATGTTAGCGGCAAGCAAGAGTATTTAATTGATGGCATTGCTACTTCAGCTCAAGGAATAACTTGGGCGTCGTCTCAGACTTTACAAAATCAAGAGGTATTTAGATTGACAACCCGACTGGCTTTAGGAATACAATTTTCATCGATAGATTTAATTTTTAATGGAGCTGGAGCCTTTACACCGAGCAGTAGGTTAATCATGCAAGGGTCACAAGACGGAATAGATTGGGTTGATTTGACTGAAGAAATAAAGCCTTCTACAGCAGCAAATGTAACCATAGTGGTGACTAAGAATCAGGATATCTATCGTATGTACCGCTTGCTTGGACAAGCAGGAACGACCGGGACAACCAGCAGGAGTTTAATGGAGATAACGGCTATAACCCAAAACTACCTACCGGCACTTTATCCTAAAATAAACTGCACTAATGAAGATTTGGATTTAGATGGCGTTGCTAATCATCTGGATTTGGACAGTGATGGGGATGGAGCAAGTGATGTGTTGGAAGCGGGATTTTCCGATCCAGATGGCGATGGATTTGTTGGTGTAGCTCCTGTACTTGTAAATCGATTCGGTGCGGTAGATGGGCATGGATATTTACAGCCGCTTGGCTATTATAAAATTAGAGAGGTTGTTGCAACCGATGATTTTGATGGTGATGGTGTTTTTGATCTTTTTGATGTGGACGATGATAATGACGGTATTTTTGATCATATAGAATCTCCCAATTGTTTTGAATTAGATGCGAAGATTTATGAAATTGGCGATAGAAGGCACCTACTAGAAGTCACAACTACATTGCCGATTCGAACGGGTAATGCCGACTTATTAATCGACGGAATCGAAACGCTAAGTAATATTGGAATACAAATTCCAGCGGCAACCGCTCTAGGAAATAAAGAGATTTTTAGATTGACTACAACTATGGCCCTGAGTATAGAATATGCCTCTATACGAATGTTGTTTAATACTACAGGTTTTTTTTCAAACGGTTCACAAGTAATTTTACAGGCAACCAACGACGGTATTAATTGGATTGATTTAACTGAAGGCATTAGCCCGAGTTTGAGCAATGAATCCGTTTTTGTTGTAACCAAAAATCAGGCCTTATATCGATCGTATCGATTATGGGGTATAGCGGGTTTTACAGGAACGACCGCTAGAAATATTCTGGAGATTACAGCTACTGTTGCTAATTATCACCCTTCTTTATATCCGAAAATGGGATGTAACGGCCATGATGTTAATGGAAACGGCAGGCCCAATCACCAAGATTTAAATGCAGATGGTGATTCGTGTTTTGATGTTACAGAAGTGGGTTTTGAAGATCCTGATCGCGATGGAATACTGGGTATTAGTCCCGTTACAGTAGATCAATATGGTAAGGTGATTGGGGCAGTTGGTTATACCTTACCTCGAAATTTGTATTGGTTGGAACCCTCTAGAAACGTTTGTACTGGTGTTGGAATTCCAATAGATGAGGATTCTCATTGTCTAGATATGGGCGATATCACTAACGATTATGGATTGATACAATCTTTGTTTCATATGAGTATGGTTCGTACCAAATCAGGTTTTTCAATCTTTGGGGAACACACTAGCCCATCAGGGGTTGGAAACTTATTGTTTCCGACAGAAATTATTCCGAGCAATGGATTTAATTATGGCGGTGATATCATAGCTGGAACTGTTGGAGGTGGCTATAGTAGAGTTACCTGCTTCGTATTGTCTACAGCAGGATTATATACTTGGGGAGTTAAGGCTCAAGTACCGCAGCCGTGGAGACGTTCGGGACGGGGATTTCAATCGATTCCGTTACCCGACGGGATTAATCCTCGAGATGTCAAAGTGATTAGTGCAACGGCATCTGGTTTCGACATGGGAAGTTTGGTGTTGTTGACCAAATGGGGTGATGTCTATGTGTTGGCTGCAGGTGCTCAACAAAGTGCGGCGGTTTATGGCGACGGTAGTACTGCTATTGATTTTGCTTGGCACAAAGTTTTAATCGGGCAGGTTGTGTCTGTAAAATTATTTGGTACGGGTACGGCTATGGCTCTTACCTTAAACGGCGATTTGTTTACATGGGGAAGTAGTATCTTTTTAGGTGATGGTTCTAACGAGACTAACAGTGCTGTGCCAGTTAAAATGACACTCCCGAATGGGGTTAATCGAGTGATTATGACCGCGATGACTGGTGAAAGTTCAACACTGACTTATTATGTATTAGGCGATGATAAACGCGTGTATTCCTTGGGATATAATGTTGGCGGTGTTTTGGGAATTGGTATTGATGGAGGAGCAGTGAGAACCTCTTGGCAGACCGTAATGAGTCCTACTGGCAGCGGAGTAGGGACAGGTACCGGATTTTTGGAAAATATAAAGTTTATTAATGGAGCTCTGCACAACCCATTTTCGGGAGCTGCAGGAGCTATCGATGAAGATGGAGTACCTTATTTTTGGGGTTCTAATGAGCCGACTTACGTTCGATTAGGGTTTAATGGCGGTAATGTGACCCAGCCTAGAATTCCAAATGGAATTACACCAGGAGTACACGATATAATGTATATTGAATTAGGAGGGCACGTTACACCGGTTATCGATAAGAAACTCGGTAAGTACGGATACGTAGGACATAAAATTGCAGGCAGTATGGGTGATGGAGGTCAGGAAGCTACCATCACGGTTTATGATTTTACCAACACGCCTGTTATTGACTTTTGTAATATTGTTATTGGCGAACCTAAAAAAACACGTGTTACTATTAATCCAATGAATATTAACTTACCACTAAAAAAACTAACACTAATCAGTCCTTAAGTTTTACATCTAGTATTGATATAAAAAACAGCTGTTGTTTGGACTTTTTGCCAAAGTAACCTATAGCTGTTTTAAACAAAAAACGCCTGAATGAATTTCAGGCGTTCTTTATAAAGAAAGGGAATTATTTTGCTGCAGCATATCTCTTTGCTACTTCATCCCAGTTGATTACATTAAAGAAAGCAGTAATATAATCAGGTCTGCGGTTTTGGTAGTTTAAATAATAAGCGTGCTCCCAAACATCCATTCCTAAGATTGGAGTTCCTTGACAAGTAACACCTGGCATTAATGGGTTGTCCTGATTAGGAGTTCCACAAACAGCTAGTTTTCCGTCTTTCACACACAACCAAGCCCATCCTGAACCAAACTGAGTAGCTCCAGCTTTAGCAAAAGCCTCTTTAAAAGCTTCAAAAGAACCTAAGTCTTTAACAATTGCAGCAGCCAATTCTCCAGTTGGTTCTCCGCCACCGTTAGGGCTCATTACTTCCCAGAATAAGTTGTGGTTATAAAATCCACCACCGTTGTTGCGTACAGCTCCGTTAGTCATGTCTAAATTGTGAAGAATTTCTTCGATGCTTTTTCCTTCTAATTCGGTACCAGCAATAGCTGCATTTAAGTTAGTAGTATAAGCGTTATGATGTTTAGTATGGTGTATTTCCATCGTACGAGCATCAATATGCGGTTCTAACGCGTCGTAAGCGTAAGGTAATTTCGGTAATTCGAATGCCATAATTAGTATTATTAAAAAGATTAGTATTATTTTTATTCAAATTTAATGATTTAACTTCAATATCAAAAGGAGACTAAGTTTAATTATTCTTAACTATAATATACAGCTATTAAGTGACTACTGCCTCATTTTCAATTTATAACGCCTCAGCCGGATCCGGCAAAACCCATACCTTAGTCAAAGAATATTTAAAAATCCTGTTAACAGACAAGACAAACGATGCCTATAAAAACATTTTGGCCATTACTTTTACCAATAAAGCGGTAGAAGAAATGAAAAGTAGGGTGGTCTCCAGTTTGTTTGCCTTTTCACAAGAGGATATTCCGGAAAAACAATGGGGTATGTTACAACAAATCGAATTGGAAACCGGGTTGAAAGTCGATTTTATCCGAAGCAAGTCTAAATTGATTATCAAAAACATCATTCATAATTATGCTGCTTTTGATATTTCAACCATTGATAAGTTTACCCATAAAATCATCCGGTCTTTTGCCCACGATTTAAACCTGCCTATTACTTTTGATGTTTCGTTGGAGTCCGAAGAACTGTTGCAAGAAGCAGTCGATGCGATTGTTTCTAGGGCGGGTACCGACAAGGAACTGACCGACTTACTAATCGATTTTTCGATTGATAAGGCCGATAACGATAAAAGCTGGGATGTGACTCGAGAGTTGTTGGAAATCGGCTATCTGTTGATGAATGAAAATAATCGTGACGAAATAGCCCTATTTCAAGATAAGAATTTACCTGATTTTGTAGCGGTTCGCGATCGATTAAAGGCGGAAATCAAGAGAATTTCTGCCGAAACAAAGGTTTTGGGGAAAGAGGCATTACAATTGATTTCCGATTACGGAATCGACGAAAAGTCGTTTTCCAGAGGAACTTTTCCCAACCATTTAAAAAAAATAGAAAGCGATGAGGTATTGGCATCGCATAAGCGGTTTGTAAATTTTGACGATATTCAAATCAATAAAACAGCCAAGGATCGAGATCTCATAGAAGGCATCATACCTCAGTGGATTGAGCTTTTGCAACAGGTGTATCAAGCCTATGCTAAACGGTCGTTTTACGAGGCTTTTTTAAAAAATATCACGCCGTTATCACTGCTAAATACAATTCGACAAGAGCTTGATAAAATACAAACAGAGCAAAATATACTTTCGATTTCTCAGTTTAATGCCATCATTCACAAGGAAATTCAGAATCAGCCCGCTCCATTTATATACGAACGATTGGGTGAGCGCTACCGACACTTCTTTATTGACGAATTTCAAGATACATCGGAAATGCAATGGCTTAATCTAGTTCCGCTGATTGACAACGCATTGGCGGGAGAAGATTTGTCGGGTACCAAGGGAACCTTGATGATTGTTGGTGATCCAAAACAGTCTATTTACAGATGGAGAGGAGGTAAGGCAGAGCAATTTATCGCTTTGAGTAAAAAGGATAATCCCTTTTCGAATCCGAGTAAAGAAACGGTGGTGTTAGGGAAAAACTATCGGAGTTACTCAGAGGTGATTGAATTTAATAATGCTTTTTTTAAAGATATTTCGCAGTCATTTACACAGGTAGATTACAAAGATTTATACGAAAATAATAGTGGACAAGAAATCAATTCTAAAATTGGAGGTTATGTAAACATACAATTTTTGCCCAAACCCGAATCGGAAGACGAATTGGAAACCAAGGAAGAATTACACGTAAAAGCTACTTTGGAGACCATTAAAAAAGTAAAAGCACAAGGCTTTGAATACCGCGATATCGTAGTGTTAACGCGTAAACGCTCGGCGGGTGTGGCTTTGGCTAATTACTTGACCGAGCAAGAGGTGCCGATTTTATCGTCGGACTCCCTATTGATTGATAATGCGACCGAAGTACGTTTGATTATTCAAGTATTGCGCTTTTTGAAAAATGATCGCGATAAGGAATCCAAGGCTTTGATGTTGTATTATGTGGCATCCAAACAGTCCGATGGGTATCCCATACACGATTTTATAGCAGAAGGATTGGCTTTGTATGTAGAAAGTGAACTCGAAAATTGGTTGGCTACTAAAGGGGTGGTCATCTCTTTTAATGCTTGTAGAAAGAAATCGCTATACGAAGCGGTAGAAGATATTGTAAGGGCCTTTTTACAAGATAAGAGCTCGATGTCGTATGTGTTGTACTTTTTGGATTTGGTTTTGGAACGCACCATTAAAAGCCAATACAGTATAGCTGACTTTTTGTATTTTTGGGAGAACAACGGACAAAAATTCAGTATTCCAACTCCGGAAGGCGTAGATGCCGTTCGTATCATGACCATTCACAAATCTAAAGGCCTGGAGTTTCCGGTAGTGATTTTTCCTTTTGCGGAAGAAGATTATTCCCGTCCTTCACGTAATAAATTGTGGTTGGATTTGAACGAAGAAGGATTGGATTTGCCCAAAGCCTTAGTCGATTCAAAAAAAGAAGTAGCTGAATATGGTGCTTGGGCAGAACAACTATATGAAGAAAAGCAGCAGGAAGAATTATTAGACAATGTCAATGTGTTGTATGTTGCCTTAACTCGAGCAGAAGAACAGTTGTATATTATATCGTCTAAAAACATCAACAGCAAAGGAGAGTTATCCAATAATATGTCCAAATTCTTTTTGGAGTTTTTGATAAAAACAGGTGTTTATACAGACGAGGATTTTAGTTATGACTTTGGAGTGCCGGTTAAGGTTTCAAAACCGCTAATTGATTATGGGGAACAGTCTAAAAACACCAATAAAACCATCCGTGCAGTAGATCGATTGATGGATTTTAAATCGATAAAAATTGCGCAACGAGAGGCTTTGATGTGGGATTCGGAAAGTCAGAAAGCCATTGAATATGGAAATATATTGCATCAAATGATGTCTTATATTAATACGTATAAGGATGTCGACGAGGCTCTAAGGAAAAGTCTGGAAATTGGATTAATTACGGAAAGTCAGCGTTTGAATTTTAAAGAATTGATTGAAAATATTGTTTTTAATCCAGAATTAGAACTGTATTTTGCAGAAAATGGCTTGGTTTTTAACGAACGTACTATTTTTAGTGCTACCTTTAAGAATATCAAACCGGATCGAGTGACTATTAGAGGGAGTCAAGCTTATCTATTGGATTATAAAACCGGAAAAGTCGAAGATGCCCATGTTAAACAAGTTCGAGAATATCAGCTCGCCCTAGAAGATATGGGCTATGTCGTGGCTAAAAAAATAATCCTATACACAGGAGATCACATAAATATGGTACATTTGCCATAGTAATTTTGAAACATAAATATTCATAAATATGTACGGAAAGATTAAAAACCATTTACAAGAAGAGCTTCAGGCTATTGAAGAAAATGGATTGTTTAAAAAGGAGCGTATCATCACTTCTCCACAAGGAGCGGAGATTACCATTTCAACAGGAGAAACTGTTTTAAATTTTTGTGCCAATAATTATTTGGGTCTTTCATCTCATCCAGAAGTGGTTCAAGCAGCTAAAGACACATTGGACAGTCATGGATTTGGTATGTCGTCTGTTCGTTTCATTTGTGGAACTCAAGACATTCACAAACAATTGGAAAAGACCATTGCCGAATTTTATGGAACAGAGGATACCATTTTATACGCCGCTGCGTTTGATGCCAATGGAGGTGTTTTTGAACCGTTGTTGGGAGCTGAAGATGCAATCATTTCCGATAGTCTAAATCACGCATCCATCATCGATGGAGTCCGCTTGTGTAAAGCTGCGAGATACCGTTATGAAAACAACGATATGAACGACTTGGAGCAACAATTGATTCAAGCCAATGCAGCGGGGCATCGCTTTAAAATTATTGTTACCGATGGGGTGTTTTCCATGGACGGATTAGTGGCGCCTTTGGATAAAATATGTGATTTAGCAGACAAATACGATGCTTTGGTTATGGTTGACGAATGCCATGCTGCCGGTTTTATCGGAGCTACTGGTAAGGGAACTTTGGAAGCAAAAGGTGTTATGGGTAGGGTTGATATCATTACCGGTACCTTGGGTAAAGCCTTAGGTGGAGCTATGGGAGGTTATACAACGGCTAAAAAAGAGATTATCGAAATCTTAAGACAGCGCTCAAGACCGTATTTGTTTTCAAATTCATTGGCGCCTGCCATCGTCGGGGCTTCGCTTAAAGTATTTGAAGTGCTAAAAAGAGATAATTCCCTTAGAGATAAATTGGAGTGGAATACCAATTATTTTAAAGCCGGAATCAAAAAAGCAGGATTGGAATTTATCGATGGCGACTCCGCTATAGTTCCAGTGATGTTGTATGATGCAAAACTCGCGCAACTCATGGCAGAAGAATTGCTTAAAAAGGGAATCTACGTAACGGGCTTCTTTTTCCCAGTTGTTCCTAAAGGTAAAGCGAGAATTCGCGTTCAATTATCAGCAGCACATACTCAAGAACACTTAGATAAAGCTATTCAGGCGTTTACAGAAGTAGGAAAACAGCTTAATATTATAAAATAAAGACAATTTTAGTAGGAAAAAGAGATAATTGTTAAGAATTTTTTTGTAGATAACAATTAAGGTCTTATTTTTGCTAGATATTATTACGTACAGTAAATAAATAAAAAAAGTTATGAAACATCTCAACAAATTATTTGCGGCAGCACTTCTTTGCGCGGGGTTAACCTCAAACGCTCAGAATGCGGATCACCCTTGGGCGGTGACTATCGGAGCCAATGCTGTTGATACTAAAATTAGTACAACAAACAATTTCTCCAACAGATTAGGAGGTTACTTCAACGTTAAAGACCAGTGGAATATCCTTCCGTCTGTATCTTACTTGAACGTAGCAAGATACTTAGGAGATGGTTTCTCCTTTGGAATCACAGGATCTGTAAATAAAATTGATAAGTTTATCAAACCGGAAGCAGAGAACTACGCGATCTACAATCCAGGTGATTTAACTTATTATGGTATTGATGCAGAAGTTAAATATAGCTTCAAAGATTTATTGAAATTTAAAGTAGTTGACCCTTTCTTATTAGTTGGTGGGGGATACACTTTTATGGGAGATGCTAGTGCAGGTACTGTAAATGGAGGTTTAGGTTTAAACTTTTGGTTTACTGAAAACCTTGCGTTAACAGTTCAATCTACGTACAAACATTCATTTGATGATACAAGAACTCCTAATGTTGATATTGCTTCGCATATGCAACATTTCGCAGGTATTAAATTCCAATTTGGTGGAAAAGATACAGACGGAGATGGAATCTTAGACAAATATGACGAATGTCCAGATGTTGCAGGTCTTAAAGAATTCAACGGATGTCCTGATACAGATGGAGACGGAATCCCTGACCATTTAGACGAATGTCCAGATGTTGCTGGATTAGCAGAATTCAGAGGATGTCCTGATACAGACGGAGACGGAATCCCTGACCATTTAGACGAATGTCCAGATGTATTTGGTCTTAAAGAATTTAACGGATGTCCTGATACTGACGGTGACGGAGTACCAGATCATAAAGACGAATGTCCTGAAGTTAAAGGTCCTAAAGAAAACAAAGGTTGTCCTTGGCCAGATAGAGATGGAGACGGAGTACCAGATCATTTAGACAAATGTCCAGATGTTGCAGGTCCTGCTTCTAACAACGGATGTCCAGAAATCAAGGAAGAGCAAATGAAACAGTTGAACGACTACGGTAGAACTATCTTATTCAACACTGGTAAATTTACTTTCCAAGAAAAAACTTACCCTGTTCTTGATAACATGGCAAAAATCATGAGAGAGTACCCAACTGCTAAATTTAGCATTGAAGGACACACTGATAGCACAGGTTCTGATAAAATCAACTTACCATTATCTGAAAACAGAGCTAATGCAGTAAAAGTTTATTTGATTGAAAAAGGTATCGATGCTTCTAGATTAACATCTAAAGGTTACGGGTCTTCTAAACCAATTGAATCTAACAAAACTGTTAAAGGTAGAGAGATCAATAGACGTGTAGAGGTTGTATTAGAAAAATAATCATCCTTCTTAAATAATTGAAAACGCCTCGAGAAATCGAGGCGTTTTTTTTATATATTTATGCGATACTATAAAGACTGCATAAAAGTATATGCTCTTATAAAATTCTTCCATTAGGATAAAAATCATAAAAAAATCAAGTTTTCGGATTTTTTCAAAATGCCAATACTATATGAACAAGATGAGTTTTCTAGATAAATTAAGCGCGGAAATCAAAACCGATTTCCCCGATTCATTAAATGACTTAATCGTTGTTTTGCCCAATAAAAGAGCTAAGGTATTTTTGTTAGAGGCCTTAAAAAAACAATATGCTAAAAGCCTTTTTGCTCCAGAGATCATCAGTGTTGAAGAATTGGTTCAAGAAATATCTGGAATACGGGCTTTAGACTCGATCGAACTCGTTTTTGAGTTTTATGAAGTCTATCGAACCGTAGTCACTCCAGAAAAATCACAACCTTTTGAGCAATTTGCCAATTGGGCTAAAATGTTGTTACAAGATTTTAATGAAATCGACCGTTATTTGCTCAATCCCGATCGAGTTTTTTCCTATTTAAAAGATATTGAAGACATCAAGCATTGGTCCTTGGATTTGGAAAAACGAACGACGATGATTCAAAATTATTTAGAATTTTGGGAGATGATGCCTGTATATTATCACGCTTTCTTTAAATACTTATCCGATAAAAGAGTCGGTTATCAAGGACTGATTTACCGCTTAGCAGTTGATAAATCTGCGGAATTCGCATCCAAACTCGGTGCTAAAAAAATGTATTTCGCTGGATTCAACGCCTTAAATGCCGCAGAAGAAGTCATTATTCAAGCGTTTTTAGAGCGTGATTGTGCTAAGGTTTTTTGGGATATTGATGCCGTTTTTCTAGACGACCCCTATCACGATGCCGGTTTATTTCTAAGAAGGATAAAAAGGGATTGGAAGTATTATCGTACACATCCCATGGATTGGATTGTCAACGATTTTAGTGATGAAAAAACAATACGAGTTATTAAAACGCCAAAAACCGTTGGACAAGCTCGAATTGCTGGTAAGCTAATCGAAAAGATAAAAAGTGAAAATCAAAGCCTTAATCAAGTGGCTTTGGTGCTCGGTGAAGAGAATTTGTTAATGCCTGTTTTGTATTCCTTACCCGTAGAAGTGGATGCTTTAAATATTACTATGGGTTATGATGGACGCAGCAACCCGGTTCAGATACTGATTTCCAAACTGTTTAAAATGCATCTTAATGCCCTACGTAGAGATGCTGTAAATTACACCTTATATCATAAAGAAGTTTTGGATGTTTTGAGTAATCCAATGATTGAGCCCTATATAGATGCGGGCGTAACCATTAAAAACATACACGAAGGGAATCTTACTTTTTTTAGTCTAGACAGCTTAAAAGCTTTTAATGCTGAACCCAATATCTTGCGCGATTTGGTGTTGACCAAATGGGAAACGACGCCTTTAGACGTATTGCGATTGTTGTCGGCAATTATTTCAGAAATCAAAAATAGATTATCTACCGATGCGGAAGAGGATAAAGTGGTAAAGACTTTTTTGTATTCCATGTTTCAGTTAATCAATAAATTGATCAACTACGGAGAACAATATCCAACCATGGACTCGATAGAAAACGTATATGCTATTTACAAGCAGGTGATTGATTTGGCTGAAGTGTCTTTTGAAGGGGAACCTTTAAAGGGTTTACAGATTATGGGTGTTTTGGAAAGTCGTGTTTTGGATTTTGATACCGTAATTATTACTTCGGTAAATGAGGGTAAATTTCCAGCAGGAAAATCTCAAAATTCGTTTATTCCTTATGATGTAAAGCGCGAGTTGGGTTTGCCTACCTATAAAGAAAAAGATGCGATTTACAGTTATCACTTTTACCACCTGTTGTTGCGGGCTAAAAATGTATATCTGTTATACAACTCGGAGGCAGAGGGTTTGGATGCTGGTGAACGCAGCCGATTTATTACGCAGTTGGAAATTGAGAAAAGACCCAATCATCATTTGGAGCATCTGACCTATGCAGCCTTTCTACCGGAAAAAGCATATCAGCCTATTGAGGTGCCTAAATCGAAACTTTTGCAAGAAAAATTAAGAGAGATTGCCTCGGAACGCGGTTTTTCACCATCGGCTTTAACGAACTATTTGCGCAACCCTATACAGTTTTACCTTCAACGTGTATTGAGAATACGGGAAGTTGATGAAGTAGAGGAAAGTGTGGCTTTAAATACTTTGGGAACCATTATTCATAATGCTTTAGAAGAATTGTATAAACCGTTGGTTGGTAGGATTTTGACAGTAAGTGATTTAGATGACTTGCAAAAACGTTCCGACGCAGTGGTTGAAGTGGAATTTGAAAAGGAATACAGTAGTAACAAAGACAAACTCGGTAAGAATTTACTCGCCTTTGAAGTGGCCAAAAGAAACGTTTTTCACTTCTTAATGGAAGAACGCAAAAACCTACTAAACGGCGATGTGGTACAAATCTTGGAATTGGAACGTTTGTTGGAGTACCAATTAATCGATGAGCGATTGCCATACCCAGTCAACCTATTTGGTTATGTTGATCGTATCGAAATTCGAAATGAAGCTATACGCGTTATTGATTATAAATCTGGAAAAGTGGAGTCAAATCAATTGCGTTTAAAAAATTGGGAAGGCTTAACGACTGAACTTAAAAATGATAAAATCATACAACTTTTGTGTTATGCATTGATGTTTGAAGAAGAAGCGGCTGGTAGGGCTTTGGAAGCGGGTATCTATTCGTTTAAAAATCGCAAGGAAGGGTTTTTGTTCTTTGGCGTGCGACAAGGACGAGAAGTGGATCAAGTTATTACAACTGAAGTATTGGCAGAATTTCGAACGGAATTGGTATCACTGATCAATACTATTTTAAAAGCAGATACCAATTTTATAGAAGAGCTGATACGTTGATAGGCGGATATGCTGATACGCGAATGGGCTTATAAGCATATAAGCGTATGGGCGTATAGACGTATAGACTTCTAAATTATTTTAGCTTAAAAAACTTCCCTAAAATATCGAGTAATTCTGCTTCGTTTTCGATATGTACCATGTGTCCACCTGCTGTACTGGCCAATTGAACCGGACTTCCCTCGACTTGTTCGATGGCTTCCTCGTATGGAATAACGCTGTCTTTTTCTCCTAAGATTAATAAAATCGGATAGGGTGCAAAATGAAAGATGACCTCGCGGTCCGGACGTATTTTCATCCCTTCCAATGCGGCAATCATGCCTTGTTTGGACGTTAGAAGTGCCTGATTTTTGGCCTGCTCAATTTCGTCAGGAAATGCTTTTTGTGCCGATTCTCCGAATAGATTGGAAATCGACATGGTAACAAAAATGGAACTGTTTTTCTTGACTAATTCTATGGCGCGGTCGCGATTGATTTGACGCATTTCACTATCAGCGCGAGAAGTTGAAGCAACCAATGCCAAACTCCGAACATGGTCTGGATACAATTCTGCGAAGGCTAAGGCAACATAGCCGCCCATGGAATGACCAATCAAGGTCACTTTGCGAATTTTTAGTTCAGATATTATGGCAAATACTGCGTCGGCCATATCTTCCATACTGTGAACATAACCGGTACAACCCGATTGTCCGTGTCCAAGCAGGTCAATCGCGATAACACGGTATTTGGTCTCAAAATGACTCATACAAGCATCCCACATGGATGAATTTTCTAAAAAACCATGTAAAAATACCAGTGCATTACCTTTGCCGCCCTCGGTAAAAGACAGTGTGGTGTTTTTGTGAATAGTCTGTTTTGTTGTCATTGGGAATGAGAGTTAAATGCAAAAATACAATTTATATAAAAAAGCGTAGACTTTAATAGCTAGTATTTGTTTTTGGGCGTACCCCAAAGGGTCGGGCTATCCGCTATATCTTTTGTTTCGCTTTGCTACACCAAAGGATGTCGCTGCTATCCCTCACGCAATACGTATAAATATTTCTTTTAGCATTTAAAAAAACTTACTTTTGCAGTCAATCATTCCTTTATAATGGCTCAGAATATCACTTTGCGAATACCCCCGGCGGAAGCTGCAGACGAAAACTTACTTAAAGCGCGAATTGCTCAGGCGGTTAAGGTGCCTATAAGTAAAATCAATGCTTATCAAATCATTAGAAAATCTTTGGATGCGCGTTCGAGAAATATTGTGATGCAATTGCAAATCAATGTTTTTGTTGACGAAGTCTTTAAAGATGCTTTTGCATTTTTTCCAAATCTGCAAAATGTAAGTAATGCAAAACCGGTATATATTGCTGGGGCAGGACCTGCAGGATTGTTTGCTGCTTTGGAATTGATTGAATTGGGGTTAAAACCGATTATTATTGAACGAGGAAAAGATGTGCAAAGCCGTCGCCGTGATTTGGCAGCAATGAATAAAGAGGGGATTGTTAATCCGGAATCCAATTATTGTTTTGGTGAAGGCGGCGCGGGAACTTATTCAGACGGAAAACTTTATACGCGCTCCACCAAACGCGGTAACATCATTAAAAGTTTACAGTGGTTTCATTATTTTGGAGCCTCAGAAGATATTTTGCAAGAAGCACATCCTCATATAGGTACTAATAAATTACCGGCTATCATTGCCAATATGCGTAAGGGAATTGAGGAGTGTGGAGGAGAAGTGTTGTTCGACACCAAGTTGACGGATATTCACATAGAGAGTGATCAACTTAAGGGAATTACGCTTAATGATGAAATCAAGATAAAGACAGATAAATTAATTCTGGCTACAGGGCATTCAGCAAGAGATATCTTTAGGATGTTGGCAGCAAAAAAAGTGTATTTAGAAGCAAAACCCTTTGCATTAGGTGTTCGTATAGAGCATCCACAAGCGCTTATTGATCAGGTGCAGTATCATTGCGGTCTAGGGGAATCGCGCAATCCATTACTGCCTGCTGCAGCTTATTCCTTGGTTAGTCAAGAAGCAGGGCGTGGTGTTTTTTCTTTTTGTATGTGCCCTGGAGGTATTATTGCTCCGGCCAGTACGGATGAAGGTGAATTGGTAGTCAACGGTTGGTCACCATCTAAGCGCGACGGACTTTATGCCAATTCCGGTATGGTGGTGACTGTAGATGAAAAGGATTTTGCGCAATACGGTTTTACAGGCCCTTTAGCGGCTATGGAATTTCAACAATTAATTGAAAAAAGAGCTTGGACGGCAGGTGGCGGTAGATTAAAAGCACCGGCGCAACGCATGACTGATTTTGTCAGCGGAAAAATGTCTACTTCACTACCGGATTGTTCCTATTTACCGGGAATTACACCCAATTTATTGGATCAAGTATTGACCAAAGAAGTTCGTGTTGCTTTGCAACAGGGATTTGTGTCATTTGGAAATAAAATGCGCGGCTATTATACCGAAGAGGCAGTAGTAGTAGCAACGGAAAGTAGAACTTCGTCACCGGTGCGTATTCCTAGAGATGAGATTACTTTAGAGCACGTTCAGGTCAAAGGATTGTTTCCTTGCGCTGAAGGAGCGGGTTATGCCGGTGGTATTATTTCGGCTGCCATGGATGGGGTCAAAGTAGCTCAGGCTGTTTTTCGAAAATAGTAAAAACTAAACAGTAACCCATGACCAGAAATTGGACTGTTCATGGGTTGTTGTTTGTTAGTTCATTAAATCCTCAATTTCTTCTGCTAGTATTGGGATGTTTTTCATCAGATTAATCGGTTCTCCTTTAGGTTGAATAACCACATTGTCTTCAATTCGGACTCCAAAACCTTCTTCGGGTATATAAATTCCAGGTTCTACTGTAAAAACCATATTCGCTTCCATGGGTAAGTGAAGTAGTCCATAGTCGTGGGTATCCAGTCCCATATGGTGTGAGGTGCCGTGCATAAAATATTTTTTATAGGCAGGCCAAGCCGGGTCTTCATTTTTTATGTCTGCACGATCTAAAAGTCCTAAATCAAGTAATTCCGAAGTCATGATTTTTCCAACTTCGGTATGATAGTCTCTCCATAGTGTACCCGGTACTAGCATTTTGGTTGCTTCGTTTTTTACGCGCAATACTGCATCATAAACTTGACGTTGGCGGCTGCTGTACTTTCCGTTTACGGGAATGGTTCTCGATAAATCGCTAGAATAATTGGCATATTCAGCAGCGGTATCAAACAAAATAATGTCGCCTGCTAAACACTTTTGGTTGTTTTCTATATAATGCAACACATTGCTGTTGTTTCCGGAAGCTATAATGGGAGTATAGGCAAACCCTTTAGAGCGGTTTCGGATAAACTCATGTATCAATTCGGCTTCGATTTCGTATTCCCAAACACCGGGTTTGACGAATGGCAAAATACGGCGAAATCCCTTTTCAGTGATGTCGCAGGCGTGTTGGATTAAGGCTATTTCTTCGGGTTCTTTTATCGATCGAATTTTTTGAAGAATGGGATTGCTTTTTGCTACACGGTGGGCTGGATAAGTTTCTTTCCACCATTTAATAAAACGGTCTTCACGTGTTTGTGTTTCTACAGCAGAGCGATAATGTTCGTTGGTATTGATGTATATGGTATCGGCATAAGCCATCAATTCTTTTAAAATTTTTTGAAAATCTTGTATCCAATAAACCGTTTTGACTCCCGATACTTCAAAAGCTTGTTCTTGGGTTAGTTTGGCGCCTTCCCATACCGCTATATGGTCGTTGGTTTCCGTTAGGAAAAGAATTTCTCTTTGATGTTCAAAAGGGGCATCGGGAAATAAAACGAGTATCGATTCTTCTTGATCAACGCCGGATAAATAGAATATATCACGATGTTGCGCGAACGGTAAAGTGCTGTCTGCGCTTACCGGGTAAATATCATTAGAATTGAATACGGCTATGCTGTTGGCAGACATAGCAGCGGTGAATTTTTTTCTGTTTTTGATGAATAAATTACGGTCGATTTGTTTATATTTCATAGTTTTGAACTTTAATTCTTACGTTGATTTTCAAAGTTACTGACTTTTCTTTTAATAAGACTTTATAGCAGCTGAAAATATGGATACTCCTGTTGTTCGCTTACAAAGCAGCTGCCGTTTTGGCGAAGGGGAATTAGCGGAGAAAAATAATGTTTTTACAACAACAATTTCACATTTATGAAAACTTATATAATTCTGTTTTTTTTAGTATTTAGTCCCTTAGTGTTACCGGCACAGGAGGCGATTCCCTTTGTTATTTATTCCAAAAACGGAAAGCAAACCACTTATAAAAAGTTGATCAAGGAAGCTTCACAAAAAGATGTGGTACTTTTTGGAGAGTATCACGACAACTCTATAGTGCATTGGTTGCAGTTAAAGATGGCTCAGAATTTAGTAGGGCAGCGTTCCTTGATTTTGGGTGCAGAAATGTTTGAAGCCGATAATCAAGTGGGTTTGAATCAGTATTTAAGTGGTGAAGTTGATCAAAAAGGTATGGATACCCTAGTGCGTTTGTGGAATAATTATAAAACGGACTATAAGCCGTTGGTTGATTTTGCCAAAGCCAAACAACTCCGTTTTATTGCTACAAATGTTCCTCGTAGGTATGCGAGTAAGGTGTTTAAGGAAGGGGTAGCATCTTTGGGATTACTAAGCGCGGAAGAGAAGAAATGGATGGCTCCTTTGCCTTTTCCATATGATAAAAATTTGCCGGGATATCTGAAAATGATGGAAATGTTTGAGGATCATGCAAATGATAATTTACCTAAAGCACAGGCTATAAAAGACGCTACAATGGCTTATTTTATACAATTAAATCACCTTCCGAATAGCCTGTTTTTGCATTTTAACGGGAGTTATCACAGCGATAATTTTGAGGGTATTAACTGGTATTTAAATCGCTATAACTCTGATTTAAAGGTCTTAACTATTTCTACGGTTTCTCAGGAGAACCTTTCCAAGTTGGATAAGGAAAATTTGGGAAAAGCGGATTATATTATAGTCACAGATAAAGAAATAACTAAAACATTCTAATTTTTTTTAAATTTTCTTTAACATTTTTACTTTTTTTAGTTGTAATAAGTTTTTTTCCAGCAAAATAGGCTGCTTTCAGCTTGTTTATACCGAATATAAATAAATGAGCGCCTTTGTAAGTGTGTGGATTTAACTGTATTTTTGTTTTGATTTTTTTCACGAAAACTATTAAAATTACACTATGGCAAAATCTGCACTTTTAAAGTCGTCAATCGGTAAGAAATACTGGATGGCTCTTACGGGTTTATTTTTATGCGTGTTTTTGGTAGGTCACTTAGCAGGTAACCTTCAGTTGATCTTCGGTACTCAGTTGCAATTCAACGAGTATGCCTTGTTCATGACTTCCAATCCAGCAGTAAAAATTCTTTCTTACGTAACGTACATTTCAATTTTATTCCACGCTGTCGATGGGATTTTATTGACAATCCAAAACAAAAAAGCGAGACCAATCGGTTATGCAAAAAACAATGCGGCTTCAAACAGTGCTTGGCACTCGAGAAACATGGCAGTTTTGGGAACGTTAATCTTGGTATTCATCGCTACCCACATGGTCAATTTTTGGGCAAAAATGCATTTTTCTGAAATGCCTTTGCAAACAACGACCATCGAAGTACAACCGGGTATGGTTCAAGATTTTTATGTAACTACTCAAGGAGGATATTTGCCTAAAGATGGTGTGGAAATCAAAAACAAAACAGAGTTTTTTGATCCTACAGCTAAGGTTAAGATTGCACAAGGGTATAAAGATTTACACACCATTACTGTTGCGTTTTTTAAAGACCCAAAATACGGTTTAGCATTTACTGTTTTTTATGTGTTTTCAATGTTTGTTTTAGCCTTCCACTTAATGCATGGATTTAAAAGTGCTTTCCAGTCTCTAGGGGCAAATAATCCTAGATATAATGGTTTGATTTCAGGTACAGGTATAGGGTTCGCTATTATCGTTCCTTTGCTCTTCGCGATCATTCCAATTTACATTCATTTTATTAAGTAGTCATAAAACAATTGATTATGAAATTAGATTCAAAGATTCCAAATGGACCTATCGATAAGAAATGGTCAGAATATAAAGATCACATCAGTTTAGTAAACCCTGCAAACAAGCGTAATATCGATGTAATTATCGTAGGTACTGGTTTGGCAGGAGGTTCTGCTGCTGCGACATTAGCTGAGTTAGGATATAACGTAAAAGCTTTCTGTTATCAAGATTCACCAAGACGTGCGCACTCTATTGCGGCTCAAGGGGGGATTAATGCTTCGAAAAACTATCAAGGTGATGGGGATTCGGTTCATAGATTATTCTACGATACTGTAAAAGGTGGAGATTATAGAGCTCGTGAAGCAAACGTACACCGTTTGGCGGAAGTATCAGAAAACATTATCGACCAATGTGTGGCTCAAGGGGTTCCTTTTGCTCGTGATTACGGAGGTCTTTTAGACAACCGTTCTTTTGGTGGTGTTCAGGTTTCTCGTACTTTTTATGCTAAAGGACAAACCGGACAACAATTGCTTTTAGGAGCATATTCTGCTATGAACCGTCAAATCGGTCGTGGTAAAATAAAAATGTATAACCGTCACGAAATGTTAGATATCGTGGTTGTTGATGGAAAAGCAAGAGGAATTATTGCTCGTAACTTGATCAGTGGTAAAATCGAACGTCATTCTGCTCACGCTGTAGTTATTGCTACAGGTGGTTATGGAAACGTATTCTTTTTGTCTACCAATGCTATGGGGTCTAATGCTACTGCAGCTTGGAAAGCGCACAAAAGAGGAGCTTACTTTGCAAACCCTTGTTATACACAAATTCACCCAACATGTATTCCAGTTACAGGAGATCATCAGTCAAAATTAACTTTGATGTCGGAATCACTTCGTAACGACGGACGTATTTGGGTTCCAAAGAAAAAAGAAGATGCTTTGGCAATTAGAGAGGGAAAATTAAAGCCAACTCAAATCGCTGAAGGAGATAGAGATTATTATTTAGAAAGAAGATATCCTTCTTTTGGTAACTTAGTGCCTCGTGACGTGGCATCTCGTGCTGCTAAAGAGCGTTGTGATGCTGGTTATGGTGTTAATGCTACTGGAGAAGCTGTTTATTTGGATTTCGCTTCTGCAATCGAACGTTATGGGAAAGAGCAGGCGAGAATTCAGCATTTAGATGAAAACGATGCCAAATTGGTTTACAAATTGGGTCGTGATTTAGTGGAGAATAAATATGGAAACCTATTCCAGATGTATGAGAAAATCGTTGATGAGGATCCATATGTTACACCGATGATGATTTATCCAGCAGTTCACTACACTATGGGTGGTATCTGGGTGGATTATAACTTGATGACAACCATTGAAGGATGTTACTGTATTGGAGAGGCCAACTTCTCGGATCACGGAGCAAACCGTTTGGGAGCATCGGCTTTGATGCAAGGTTTAGGTGATGGATATTTCGTATTGCCTTACACGATCGGGGATTATTTATCTCAGGATATTCGTACAGGTGAAATTCCAACAGACCTTCCGGAATTTATAGAAGCAGAGAAAAACGTTACCGGTATGATTGATCACTTGATGAATAATAAAGGAACGCATTCTGTAGATTATTTCCATAAGAAATTAGGGAAAATCATGTGGGATAAGGTAGGTATGGCTCGTAACGCTAATGGGTTGACCGAAGCGATGAGCGAGATTGCTGTTTTAAGAGAAGAATTTTACAAAGATGTTAGAGTATCGGGTAGTGCAGACAGCTTTAACCAAGAATTGGAAAAAGCATTAAGAGTAGCCGATTTCTTAGAACTAGGAGAATTGTTTGCTAAAGATGCCTTACACAGAGAAGAATCTTGTGGTGGACACTTCCGTGAGGAACACCAAACTGAGGATGGTGAAGCGAAACGTGACGATGAAAATTTCGCATACGTAGCTGCTTGGGAATACAAAGGCAATCCAAGTGAATCAGTACTTCATAAAGAAGACTTGGTTTATGAAAACATTAAATTGGTAACTCGTAGTTATAAATAATATTGAGTATTAGATCTGTTTTAGATCAATATTCACTGTAAAAATTCGATATATGAATCTTACTTTAAAAATATGGCGTCAGAAAAACGCCCAAGATAAGGGTCAGATGGTTGATTATAAAATCAGCGGAATTGAACCTGATATGTCTTTCTTGGAAATGTTGGATGTTTTAAACAACCAATTGGTAGAGAAAGGCGACGATGCTGTAGCGTTTGATCACGATTGTCGTGAGGGAATCTGTGGTATGTGTTCGTTGTTTATCAACGGGGAAGCTCATGGACCGGACCGTGGTATCACCACTTGTCAGTTGCATATGAGAAAGTTTAAAGATGGCGATACCATTTACATCGAGCCATTTAGAGCCAAAGCATTTCCAGTAATTAAAGATTTAGTTGTAGATAGAACTTCTTTCGATAGAATTCAACATGCAGGTGGATTTATTTCTGTAAATACTTCGGGTAATACTCAAGATGCTAACAACATTCCTATTCCTAAACACGATGCGGACCGCGCTTTTGATGCGGCTACTTGTATCGGTTGTGGAGCTTGTGTGGCTACTTGTAAAAACTCTTCGGCTATGTTATTTGTTTCTGCAAAAGTTTCTCAATTCGCTTTGTTACCACAAGGACGTGTTGAAGCGACAGAGCGTGTACTTAACATGGTAGAACAAATGGATCATGAAGGTTTTGGTAACTGTACCAATACCGGAGCTTGTGAGGTAGAATGCCCGAAAGGAATTTCTTTGGAAAACATCGCTCGTATGAATAGAGAATACCTAAAAGCTAGTTTTAAATAAATAAAACGGTTTGTTATATGTAAAAGCGAAGACCACGGTCTTCGCTTTTTTTGTTTAAATCACTCAGACTTTGAGGGAGTAGGCATAGGGCTTGATGAAATGGTGTGGCAGCTGCAAATAATGCTACACTGACGAGAATTAGTAAAGTATGTAAAAAACACCTTAAAAGGTTTGATAGTGCATTTTTCTCGCATATTTTAAATTTATTTAGACATATTGAGTAAATGGTTTAGCTGAAATTAACTTAAAAAGTATAAAAATTTAAGATTAAATTAGGGTTTTCGGGCTCTATTATATTATATTTGGCAGCCAAGAAACAAAACGTTTTTTATCGGTTTTAAAACCTCCAACTATCTTATGAAAAAAATTACTTTATTGCTTTTATTCTTCTGTTTTCAATCTCAAGCCCAGTTTATGCATTTAAAAGTCAATCAGGAATCAGGCCCTGTTAAAATTACTTTTATGGACGACACCGTGCTGTCTGGTGTTGCTAAAAACAACAAGGCAGATGATTTTATGCTTAGAGGACTATCGAGGCAAAACGATCGAAATGCGATGAAGAATGCCAATATGGTAGCGGAAACCATTCAGTTTAAAGAGGAAGGCACAGATGAATTTAAGGTGTTCAATTCAAACCAAATTAAAAAAGTAAATTTTATATATACTGATGGTACCCTATATTGGGAGTATTTTCGAATCGAGGTGGCCAAGTTGGATTTGGATACGTTTGAGACTAAAAAAAGCGTCTCCATGTTTTTAACTAAATTAAGGGATGGGCATTTTCAGACTTATGGTTATGCGCTTTACAATAGCGGACTGTATATGTACACCTATGCATTTGTGAAAGTTATTGGAGAAGATTATACCGTTTCCTTAACTCAAAATACTTTGCTGTATTCAGACACTAAAATATTTAAAGTTTTGGATTATGTGGGAAAAGATTGTCCGGCTTATCAAAAGTATATGAAAGCCGTTGATGCTAAGGGAGATTTGATTTTTAGAAAGGAATATAAAGAAGCTTTTAACGCTTTTAAGGAAAGCATGAAGGAACGCTTAGCAAAATATTCAAAGGCAGAAAGACATATTAAAATTCAAGAAACCGTTGCATTTAATAAAATGAAAGATTTGTATTATATCGACTTTTTGGAGGGTAAATACGGGGAATTGTGTCAATAGAAATATTTTTTTGAATTTTTAAACGAATCTATTTTTTTAGTATTATAAGTATTTTATGAGAAACCTTATTTTAGTCTGTATATTGTTTTTTTGTTCGCAATCGCATGCGCAGTTTCGCTATGTTGACCAGTTTAAAGTCGCAGGACCTGTAGTTATTACTTTTAAAGACGGTACCGTACAGAGTGGTATTGTAAAATATCACAATCCGGGTAATTTGATTTCTAGAGACCAATACAAGTCGGCTTTTAAGGCTTTTAAATCAACAAAAAAACAAATCATTTCAGAGAATAGGGAAACAAAACAGCTCAGTATTGGTGAAGCAACAACAAATTTTAGAATGAGGAAGGACCTTTACTATATCGCATTTTTAAACGATAAATACGCCGAATTTTGCAAATAGTTAAAAAAGAGAAATAGTCTTATTTTTTTTATATATTTGAACCTTCAAACAAGAACAATGAAAAACACTAGATTAAATATGGCAATGATGATGATGTGGACTAAGTCTGCAGAGGTCGCTATTGCTTAAAATCTAACCCAGATATAAAGTTAAAGCCTCTGTAATTCAGGGGCTTTTTTTTTGGTGTAAAGCGAGTGATAAACTCGATTTGGAGATCAATAAATATTCTTTTTACGGAACTTAAATAAGGGGAAATAGCATAGTAATAGAACAGATGAATACATATAACGCAAACAGAGGAACGATGATGATGATGATGTACATAATGATGTATATCCGATTTGTTGTATCCAAAAGTTGACGAGTAGTAATTTAAAAAACACTTTAGTTTAAGCCCTTTTGGATTTTCCAAAGGGGCTTTTTTTTTAATATCAAATAAAACAGTATGCAAAAACCACCATCAACAGCAGCGACCGCACTTTATAAATTATTGCGTAAAAACATCCTCATTTTGGATGGGGCTATGGGCACCATGATCCAAAAGCACCAATTTTCTGAGGCGGATTACCGCGGGCAACGCTTTGCTCAATTTGAATATCCACTACAGGGAAACAACGATTTACTATCGTTAACACAACCCGAAGCTATTTTAGCAATTCACAGGCAATATTTGGAAGCAGGAGCAGATATCATCGAGACCAATACCTTTTCAAGTACCACAATCGGTATGGCCGACTACCATCTGGAACACTTGGCTTATGAATTGAATTTGGAGTCTGCTCGAATAGCCCGTAGGGCTGCGGATGAATATAGCTCAAAAACACCTTTAAAACTGAGATTTGTAGCCGGTGCGATGGGGCCTACAAATAGAACGGCGAGTATGTCTCCAGACGTTAACGACCCGGGATATCGAGCTGTAGGATTCGATGATTTAAGACTTGCTTATAAACAACAGGCGGAAGGACTTTTGGATGGGGGTTGTGATATCTTTCTCGTTGAAACCATCTTTGATACCCTAAATGCCAAAGCGGCCTTATTTGCGCTTGAGGAGCTTAAAGAGGAAAGGGAAGTGGATTTTCCAATTATGATTAGTGGTACCATTACCGACGCTTCGGGTAGAACATTGTCTGGGCAAACGGTCGAAGCTTTTTTGATTTCAATCGCGCATATTCCCGTTTTGAGTATCGGGTTGAATTGTGCTTTGGGTGCCGATCAGTTGAAACCTTACCTAAAAACCTTGGGACGAAATACAAGCAGTGCTGTCTCTGCCTATCCCAATGCAGGCTTGCCCAACGCCTTTGGGCAATACGACGAAACCCCAGAAGAAATGCAACAATTGATGCGTGGGTATTTTGCAGATAACTTGGTCAATATCGTTGGTGGGTGCTGTGGCACCACACCCGAACACATTCGTTTAATTGCTCAAGCAGCTCAGAAATTTCAACCCAGACCGTTTTCTATACCCCATATTATTTAGGTCAATAAACCGACACAGCCATCGCTATTTTTAGGGATTGACTGCGCAAAAAAACAATCAAAAACAATGAGTAAAGTAGCTAAATATTTAAAATTATCGGGACTAGAACCCTTGATCGTCACACCGGAAAGTTTATTTGTCAATGTAGGTGAGCGAACCAATGTTACGGGTTCTAAGCGATTCTTGAGATTAATACAACAAGAAAAATACGAAGAAGCCTTGGACGTTGCCCGTGCACAGGTTGACGGAGGTGCGCAAATCATCGATATCAATATGGATGAGGGCATGTTGGATGGGGTCTATGCGATGACGAAATTTTTAAATCTAATTGCTTCGGAACCCGATATTTCAAGAGTGCCTATTATGATTGACAGCTCCAAATGGGAAATCATTGAAGCGGGTTTAAAAGTGGTGCAAGGAAAAAGTATCGTGAACTCGATCAGTTTAAAGGAAGGAGAAGTAGCGTTTAGACATCAGGCTAAATTGATTCGTAGATATGGCGCCGCGGTGGTGGTTATGGCATTCGATGAAAACGGGCAGGCAGCTACTTATAATCGTCGAATTGAGATATGTAAACGCTCTTATGATATCTTGGTTAATCAAATGGGTTTTGCAGCTGAAGACATCATTTTTGATCCCAATATATTTCCCGTTGCCACGGGTATGGAAGAACATCGTAGAAACGCATTAGATTTTTTTGAGGCGACAAAATGGATACGTGCCAACCTGCCTTTTGTCAATGTATCTGGCGGTATAAGCAATGTATCGTTTTCGTTTAGAGGCAACAATTATGTACGTGAAGCGATGCATGCGGCTTTTTTATATCACGGTATTCAGCACGGTTTGTCGATGGGAATTGTCAATCCGGAAATGCTGATGGTATATGACGAGATTCCCAAAGATTTATTGGAAAGGGTAGAAGATGTGCTGTTAGATCGCAGAGAAGACGCTACCGAGCGACTGTTGAATTTTGCAGATCAGTATCAGAATGAATCGAGTGTACAACAAGAAGCGCCCAAAGAGTGGAGAAATGAAAGCTTACAAAATCGCATTACACATGCCTTGGTTAAGGGTATTGATGAGTTTATAGAATTGGATGTTGAGGAGGCCCGATTGTTAGCGGAAAAACCCATTCAAGTGATTGAAGGGAATTTGATGGAGGGTATGCGTGTTGTGGGCGACTTATTTGGTGCGGGAAAAATGTTCTTACCTCAGGTGGTTAAGTCCGCGAGAGTCATGAAAAAAGCTGTTGCTTATTTGTTGCCCTTTATTGATCAAGCTAAAGATGGGAGTTCCAATTCGTCGGGTAAGATATTGATGGCTACAGTCAAGGGCGATGTGCACGACATTGGCAAAAACATCGTAGCCGTGGTATTGGCTTGTAATAATTTTGAAATCATTGATTTGGGAGTTATGGTGAGTCCCGAGCGTATTATTCAAACGGCTATAGAGCAAAAGGTGGATGTTATCGGTTTAAGTGGACTGATCACACCGTCTTTAGATGAAATGGTTTATTTGGCTAAAGAACTCGATCGATTAAAAATTGATATACCCTTGATGATCGGCGGAGCTACTACTTCCAGAGCGCATACGGCAGTAAAAATAGCGCCGGAGTACTCTTTTTCGGTGGTGCATGTGAACGATGCTTCGCGTGCAGTTGGGGTTGCGGGTAATTTAGTCAGTAAAAAGCAAGATTATGCCTTACAGATTAGACAGGAATATGCCGATTTGCGTACGGGATATTTAAATCGTGCTCGCGAAAAGGATTTTTTGAGTATCGCTGCTGCGCGAAAAAACAAATTACAGTTGGATTGGACTATAGATAAACCGGTGGAACCGGCATTTTTAGGGGTGCAGACTATAGATGTCAATATTTCTGAATTAATCGATTATATCGATTGGTCGCCTTTTTTTAGATCCTGGGATTTGCACGGAAAATATCCAGAGATTTTAACGGATAAGGTCGTTGGAGAGCAGGCTCAGATTTTATGGGATGATGCCCAAGAGATGTTACAAGAAATTCAAAAAACTCAAATCCTAAAGGGCAAAGGGGTGTATGGAATTTTTAAGGCCAATCAGGTTAATGACGATGATATTGAGGTCTATGATCAAGAAGGGAATGTGTTGGATACCCTGCTCTTTTTACGGCAACAGCTTCAAAAATCCAAGGGCAAACCCAATGTTTCCTTGGCAGATTTCGTGGCTCCAAAGGCAAGTGGGATTTCCGATTATATGGGTTTATTCTGTGTGACAACTGGATTTGGAGTTGATGAAATCGCCGGTCAATATGAACAACAGTTAGACGATTATTCGTCTATTATGATTAAGGCGTTGGCCGATCGGTTTGCCGAAGCCTTTGCGGAGTATTTACACGCTAAAATCAGAAAAGAAATTTGGGGCTATGCGGCTGAAGAGACTTGGAATAACGAACAGTTGATTCAAGAACAATATCAGGGAATTCGCCCGGCCCCGGGATATCCTGCTTGTCCAGACCATCTCGAAAAAGAAACAATCTGGAAGTTGCTTGACGTAGAAAAGAGAACGGGAGTGGTTTTGACAGAGAACCTTGCCATGTGGCCGGCTTCATCGGTTTCAGGCTACTATTTTGCCCATCCTCAAAGTCGATATATCGGATTGGGAAAAATCAAATTAGATCAGGTAAAGGACTATGCGCAACGTAGAAATTGTACGTTGGAGTATGCTGAAAAATGGCTTGCTCCTAATCTGACAGAATTATAAAATAACAACCTATAGTGGTTCATGTCGATTTCCTGATATAGGTAATGCGGTCGTGATAAGGCACTAATTATAAAGATAAAAAAAATGAAAGTAACAGAACATATTGAATTAGCACAGAAAAAGGCCCGTTTTTCAATAGAAATTTTACCACCCTTAAAAGGACAGAACATACAGTGTATTTACAATAATATCGAACCTTTATTAGAAGCTAAACCGGCCTTTATAGACGTGACTTATCATAGGGAGGAATGTATTTATAAGGAAAAGGAAAATGGATTGCTCGAAAGGAAAATTGTCAAAAAAAGACCGGGTACTGTTGGTATTTGTGCAGCTATTCAAGAGAAATTTAAAATTGATGCCGTACCGCATATACTGTGTGGTGGTTTTACAACAGAAGACACGGAAAATTTTTTAATTGATTTGGATTTTTTGGGAATTGAAAATGTGGTGGCTTTACGCGGAGATGCGATAAAAAACGAAACCTACTTTAGAGCAGAAAGTAAGGGGCATCACTATGCCAATGAGCTCGTTGCACAAATCAGCGATTTAAACAACGGGATCTATTTGGATACGGAATTGGAGAACAGTCATGCTACCAATTTTTGTATTGGGGTTGGCGCTTATCCGGAGAAACACTTAGAAGCACCAAGTTTGGACGACGATATTCGATTTTTAAAACAGAAGGTCGATGCGGGAGCCGATTACATCATTACTCAGATGTTTTTTGACAATCAAAAATATTTTGAATTTGTCGAAAAATGCCGGACTGCAGGAATAGGGGTGCCGATCATTCCGGGTTTAAAACCCATTACTACTAAAAGACAATTGACACTAATACCCCATCGGTTTAAGGTTGATTTCCCGGAAGCCTTGGTTTTGGAGGTCAATAAGGCTAAGGACAATCAGGCCGTAGCGCAAATCGGACTAGAGTGGTGTAAGCAACAAAGTCGGGAGCTTTTAGAACACGGTGTACCGCTTTTACACTATTATTCTATGGGTAAATCCGATTTGATTCAGCAAATTATAAGGCAATTGTTTTAATTTTTAGGACTATTTTTTATTTGCCCATCCGCCCATCCGCCCATCTGCGTATCTGCGTATCCGCATATTTTACCTAACTTTGTTAGAAACGACAAAAAATGAAAATAGCTTTAATTCAGGCACCGTTAGTTTGGGAAGACACCGATGCCAATCTACGGTACTTCGAATCCAAAATAGAACAGTTGGAACAAGATACGGATTTGGTGGTCGTGCCAGAAATGTTTACTTCGGGTTTTACAATGAATCCGGAACGCGCTTTTGAAGTGATGGATGGGCATGCCGTATCATGGATGCAAAAAATGTGTATGCAAAAAAGTATTGCTTTGACTGGTAGTTTGATTATAAAAGAAAAGGGCAATTATTACAATCGGATGTTTTTTGTGTTTCCTAATGGTACGTATCAAACTTACGATAAGCGCCATCTTTTTTCCTTAGCGGGGGAAGAAAAAAAATATACAGCAGGCTCACAAAGACTAGTGGTAAGCTATAAAGATTGGAAAATTTGCCCGTTAGTTTGTTATGATTTGAGATTTCCAGTTTTCGCTCGAAATCAGGATGAAGCTTATGATTTGTTGATTTATGTAGCCAATTGGCCAGACCAACGAATTTACGCATGGGACAGCTTATTTAAAGCCCGTGCCATTGAAAACATGACCTATGCAATAGGAGTGAATCGAGTGGGAACTGATATCGGAAATAACCTGTATTCAGGTCATTCACAAGTTTTGGATTATATGGGTGAATACCTGATTCCGCCACATACAGGTGAAGCTGTATTGTATGCGAAATTAGAAAAAGCCAATTTGATTCAGGCTAGAAAAAAATTGGCTTTTTTAAGTGATGGTGATTCGTTTATTCTGACAGATTAAAAGTTTGATCGACATCCCAATTGGCGCGAACATCTATTTCCGTGGGGTAATAAATAACTTCCTCGGGTTGTTTGCGTTCAAAGAAATAACCTGTATCCCATTTTCCGTTTCGATTATCGTCGTAAATAGCTCGTAAAAAGTATTTTTTAGGAGGTAAAATATCAAATTGAAGTTTGGTGTTTTCTTCGGTAATTATGCTAGCTACCACAACCTCTTTGGAATCCAAGACTTCTACTATAACAGGAAAGCGCTTGACACCGCTTAGATTGACCAATAGATTGCCGTAGTCGGTGAGTGATTGCGTGCTAACCATAAAGTTTAAGCTGTCGTTCCTCTTGCCAAATAGGTCGGTTATGGCTTCCGGGAGTAATTGAATCTTATATTTATCCTGTTCCTTCTTTTCGAATTCTAAAGCAATTTCTTGGAGAAAGGGATGGCGAATCATTTTAAAGGGAACCGCTACAGTGTCTTTGTTGGTAATAAAAATTTTTGTAGAATCGACTTTTGTAAAGGGAGTCGTTGTTTTTATCCTAAAGGTGTCATTAAAATCCAGAACGCCCCGTTGAACAGGAGAGACAACTAAGGTATCGACCATTTTTATTTTTCGCGGGCGTATGGAAAATTGCTTCTCATAATCGCCTTTTTTAAATTGTACTAAAAGGGAGTCCACTTCCATTTTTGGAAACCACATTTGGAGCGAATCTTTGCCCGGTAGACTCGTTATGGCGTGTAAAACATCTTGGTCAACATTTTTCAGTTTAATTTCTAGTTTTTCGGAATTTCCACTATAAGGTATATACCATTTGTTTTCCGATACTTGAGAAGGTCTATTAACCTTGAGTTTTTCTTCCGATTTAAATAAGTTCAGCTCAAAAGTCTCTTCAGTAGGAATCGTAATCGGTTCGTTGATAAAAGCGATTAAATCCTGATCGGGGTCAAACTTAAAATTGTTGCTTTTGTCTTTTAAGGCGACCAAATAATAAGAACCATCTTTTACGTTTTCAATAGAAAAAGTTTTTAAACTGTCTAAGGTATTGGTAACATAGAGCGGTTTTTGTTTATAAACGGTAGAATCTTTAAAAGTTGCAGCGTCATACAGCATCACATTAACAAAATTGGGGTGGTCTTTTTTATAGGCCGCACGTATGCTTCCATTGACTTTTAAGGAGTCAATATACGAGCCGGTAGAAAAGATATATTTAAATTGTTTCAATGCATTCCCCTCATTGTTGTCTATAATACTTTCACCAAAGTTAAAACTGTAGGTCGTATTGGGTTTTAGGGTATCGATGATTTTTATGGTCAATTCTTTTTTAGCACTTCCAGCAGGACTGATGTCCGGTGCCGTTTCCATAGGTGGAGAAATAATCAATTGTTGGTTGATATTCTTTAATTTGATGTATTCGTCGAATTGGATTTTAATGGTATTTTCATTAAAATTTTTGCTGTAATTTTCTGGATTGCTCTTCAGCATCACGGGTGGAATGGTGTCTTTATCTCCACCGCTAATAACACCTCGTTTTGCACAGCTTACAAAAGTGGTTATTATAATAAAGAAAAGGGCAATCTGACGTATTCTCAACATGATATGGCTTTTATTTGACAAATTAACGACTATATTTTTTAGGAATAAAATCTAGTAGTAAAAACTTTATTGAGTTTGTGCTAAACACAAAACACTAATGGAGGAATTGGGGATCTCTAAGATCTTTTTACCACAGGATTCCAAGGTTCCGCCGGTTGTTAATATATCGTCGAGGATTAGAAAATGCTTGCCTTGATGCAGAGGTTGAGCATGTATGTTAAACCGCAATTGATTTGTTTTAGTACGCTCAAATAGGTTTTTACGGGTTTGCGACACAGTATAAATATCTTGGGTTAGTAGGTGATAGTCAATGGGTATATTAAAGTGGTCCGATAGTGCTTCGGCGAATCCGTTGACTTGATTGTATCCTCTAATGGATTGTTTTTTTGTGTGTAACGGTACGGGTATTATGATGTCAACCGTTTGCAACCATGGACAATCCGTTAATTGAGAGGCATATATTTGCCCGAGATAATAACTGATTTGGGGCTGATTTTTGTATTTTAAGTGATGAAAAACTTGCTGTACGAATCCGGTTTTTGTAAAATAGAGTAGGCAAGAACAATTCTTTAAGCGCAGTCTTCCGTGAAATCGTTGGTGTGCTTCATTTTCTGAGTGCAGATGTTGGAAGGTAAAGGGCAATTGATGCAGGCACTGTACACATAGAAAATCCTGATTGCGCAACAAGTGGTTGTCGCAGCCGAAACAACATTTTGGAAAAAGAACATCAATGATGGTGGTCAAAGGCATTTTTGTGTTTTAGCGGTTAAAGTTTGTGTTTTTCAGTAAGTTATAATTTAATTTGGATGGTAAAGTAGTTAAAAAAAATAAAAAAACGGTATAGAATTGCTTTTTAATTCGTAAATTGAAGAGAACCTTCTACCTTTGAGGGGTCAATAATATATCGTATCGTAGTATGAAAAACAGCCTAGAAAACACCCAGAAGAAAATAATGCACTTAATGGTGAGTATTGCTCAAAAGGATCAGGGGAATGCGGAGCGTCAAATCGAAGAAATTAAGGAAATGATTTTGGAGGGGCTCGATTATACTGCAGACGATGAGGAACTGGTCAAATGGAGTAAGTACTTTAAAATAGTTGAGGAATTAGAATCCAAATTGGGAGTATGATGATGGAAGTAGTTGAGTTGGCTTGTTATTGTGGACATAAAATGGGTTTTGAAGCTTGTTGTAAACCTTTTATAATAGGGAAGCAAAACCCCAGTTCTCCTGAACAATTAATGCGTTCGCGTTATACGGCATATGTATTGATTGATGCAGATTATATTTTAAAAACCACCCATCCCAAAACGCGTTATCTCCATAAAAAGCGCGATATTCTGGCATGGGCTAAAGAAAGCGACTGGGCGGGTTTAGATGTTTTAGAGGCTCATGATAATCTCGTGGTTTTTAAAGCCTACTATCGCGATAGAAACCAACAACTCATCACGCATGCTGAAAATGCTGTATTTGAACAGGTTGCGGGGAAATGGTTTTATTTAACAGCCAAATAATCAAAGAGGTGTTGCTGTTGATTACAGAAAGAAGAAAGGGCTGAATCTTGGAATAGGGTTGTTTTTCTAAAGTAGCGATAACATGACCAATATATAAATAATCGGAAGCAATTGCCGGGTGCAGTTTGTTATTCTCAATACAATAAACATGTTAAAAGCGGTAGTTATTGGTGCCACAGGTGCTACGGGTAAGGAATTGGTTGAGGGATTACTTCAAAGCGATGCGTATGAAAGTGTAACGGTTTTTGTTAGAAAAAATCAGGCTTCTAGCAATTCCAAATTAATTATTCATCAAGTCGATTTTGAACAGCCAGAGAGCTGGGCGCATCTCGTTGTTGGTGATGTGGCTTTTTCTGCTTTGGGAACCACTTTAAAGGTTGCAGGTAGTAAAGATAAACAGTGGAAGGTGGATTATGATTATCAATTTCACTTTGCCAAAACGGCTAAAATAAATGAAATTCCCTCTTTTGTATTGGTTTCTGCTATAGGGGCTGATGCCAAATCTTCGGTTTTTTATTCCAGAATGAAAGGCGCTTTGGAGCAGGCCATTATCAAGCTAAATTTTGAGAAATTATTGATTTTTCAACCGGGTTTACTAATTAGACCAGGAACCGATCGTCAGGCGGAGGCTAGCTTTGAAAAGGTGATACGGTTTTTTAATCGCTTGGGAATCGCTCGTAAATACCGACCCATTGCTGTTTCGGATTTAGCCCAAAAGATGATTGCGTATAGTTTATCGACAGAAGCGGGGGTAAAAATAATCAGTAGCCGTGAACTTTTTACTCAAAAATAAAAATAAAAAGGACGTTTCTTGGCTAGAGAAACGTCCTTTATCATAAAAAACAGGGTGTTGTTTTATGTTTTGCTTATCCTTTTTTTGCGAATTCTAAATTTACTTTAAGCGTTACCTCTTTTGCGATAGCCTGTCCAGAAGGGTCGTAGGCAACATCAAAATCGAAACGATTAATCGTTGTAGTAGCTTGGAATCCCATTTTTTGATTTCCTTGTCCATCATCCTTAAGTAGTCCACCATAAACCAAATCAAATTTTACGGGTTTAGCAATTCCACGAATCGTTAAAATTCCGTCTAATACATAATTGTTGTCCGAAATTTTCTTAAGTGATTTTGAAACGAAAGTGATGGTTGTGAACTTATCCGTATTAAAGAAATCGTTTGTTCGCAAATGATCATCACGCATTGAAACGCCTGTATTGATACTGTTGGATTGGATGGTGAAATCAAATTTTCCATCGGTCAAATCGGCTTTGTTACTGGTGAAAGTTCCGTCGTATTTATCAAATTTTCCTTCTACGAAAGAAATGCCTAAATGTTTAACTGAAAAAGTTAAAAAGGAATGCATTTGATCTACTTTCCAAGTTGTTTGTGCAAACATGGTTGCTGATGCGAATACCGCAACAAATAAATAAATAAATTTTTTCATGGCTAGTTGTTTAATTAATTACAAATCTAAGAGCTTATTACTTCTTGGAACTTAATCTAGATTAATAAATAGGTCTCTAGAGAAATGTAATTGGTTGTGAATACTTAAAGTTAGTGTTTATTTTGATTTTTTTTTTATTTTTAGTTGAAAATTTATACTATACCCTTAAGGTTTAGATTATTAATTATTAATTTTTAAAAATTTGAAGATGCATAAAGATTTAGAAGTTTGGAAAAAATCCATGCAATTAGTTACTGAAATATATCTCGTAACTCAATCTTTTCCAGAGGAGGAGTTGTATGGTTTGGCAAGTCAGATAAGACAATCGGCAGTGTCAATCCCCTCAAACATTTCAGCAGGTGCTGCCAGGAAAGAGAACCTGGAGTTTATTTCATTTCTACACCTGGCTTTAGGTAGTAAAAATGTACTGGAAACACAATTAATTATTGCTTTCAATTTGAAGTATATGAGTGATAAGCAACACATCGATTTAAAATTGAAAGTAGGTGAAATTGGGAAAATGATTTTAGGATTGATCAACTATTTTAAAAATAAAAATAGCAACAATCGCGAATCATTATAAAAACAAAGAGCCACTTATTAGTGGCTCTTTGTTTTTTATTACATTCTTCTTAACCAGTTTCTAATGGAAACTTCGTCGTTGATGATGTTTTTTAAGTCTGCAATGTTTACACGATCTTGTTCCATACTATCTCTATGACGGATAGTTACAGTTTTGTCTTCAAGAGTTTGGTGGTCTACGGTTATACAGAATGGTGTTCCCAGAGCGTCTTGACGACGATATCTACGGCCTACAGCATCTTTTTCATCGTATGCTACGTTGAAGTCCCATTTCAATTCTTCGATGATTTCATGAGCCAATTCTGGCAAACCATCTCTTTTGATTAAGGGTAACACAGCGGCTTTGGTTGGAGCCAATACCGAAGGTAATCTTAAAACGGTTCTTGTGCTGCCGTCTTCTAGGATTTCTTCTTGTAGTGATTTGGAGAATATAGCTAGGAACATACGGTCTAAACCTACAGAGGTTTCAACTACATACGGAACATAACTGCTGTTGGTTTCGTTGTCGAAAAATTGCAGTTTTTTACCGGAATGTTGCTCGTGTGCTTTTAAATCGAAATCCGTTCTAGAGTGAATTCCTTCTAGTTCTTTAAATCCGAACGGGAAATTAAATTCGATATCCGTTGCGGCATTGGCATAATGAGCCAATTTTTCGTGATCGTGAAAGCGGTAATTTTCTGCTCCCATACCCAAGGACAAATGCCATTTTTGACGGGTTTCTTTCCAGTATTCATACCATTTCATCTCTTCGCCTGGCTTAACGAAATATTGCATTTCCATCTGCTCAAATTCGCGCATACGGAAGATGAATTGACGGGCTACGATTTCATTTCTAAAAGCCTTACCGGTTTGTGCAATTCCAAACGGAATCTTCATTCTACCCGTTTTTTGTACGTTTAAGAAATTGACAAAAATACCTTGAGCCGTTTCTGGGCGCAGGTATAAATCCATAGCAGTGTCTGCTGAAGCACCTAGTTTAGTCCCGAACATCAAATTGAATTGACGTACTTCGGTCCAGTTTCTAGATCCCGTTTCTGGATCGGCGATTTCCAATTCTTCAATCAAAGCTTTTACATCGGCTAAATCACCAGTATCTAAACCGCGAGCCATACGTTCTAAAATCGCTTTTTTTCTAGAAAGGTATTCTACCACACGAGGGTTGGTAGTTATAAATTCTTGTTCATTAAAAGAGTCGCCGAAACGCTTGCTCGCTTTCTCGATTTCTTTCTGTGCTTTTTGATAGATTTTTTCACAGTAATCTTCAATCAATACATCGGCACGGTATCTCTTTTTAGAATCTTTGTTGTCGATTAAGGGGTCGTTAAAAGCATCAACGTGACCCGATGCTTTCCAAATGGTCGGATGCATAAATATTGAAGAATCAATACCTACAATATTTTCGTGCATTTGAACCATGGATTTCCACCAGTATTCACGAATGTTTTTTTTGAGTTCCACTCCGTTTTGAGCATAGTCGTAAACTGCGCTTAAACCGTCATAAATTTCGCTGGACGGAAATATAAATCCGTATTCCTTTGCATGCGAAATAACATTTTTAAAAATATCATCTTGTTTTGCCATAATGCAAAAATAGCAAAAGACTTGAGATTATGAATAGGATCAGTCGTTTTTTAATGTAAGCAGCGGTAGGAACTGCTTATACGCTGATAAAAAGAGTGTAATTAATCACTTTTTTGCTGTTTTAACAGTTTTAGAGTGTGTTCCAAATGCCCTTGACCTTGCCAGTTATCGTGACCAGGGATGATGAATTTGGCACTTTTAAAACGTTTTTGTATATTGATAATACTGGTAGGCCAGGCTTCCAAATTGGCTTCACCTATATAGCCAAGATCGGTGGCTGCACTGCTTTTTACTAAGCATCCACCATCTAACACGCTTTGTTTTGGAAACCAAACAACGATGTTGTCAAAAGTATGCCCTTCTCCGACAAATAACAGCTCAAAAACATCTTTACCAACCGTAAATACCGCTTCATCTTTAAAAGTGTGTGTGGCGGTTGCTAAACCTTCGGCTGCTAATTTCTGATTTGTTTTTTGCGAAGCATAGGTATCTATGCCTAAACGGTTAAAAAAGTCAAATCCTCCTGCTCGATCTTCGTGCCAATGCGTGGCAAATACCTTGACAACGGCTAACTGATGTTTTTGTTGAATGGAATCGAGTAGCGGTTGATTGAGTTGTTTGTCCCATGGCGTATCGAAGAGAACTACACCTTCTTCGGTAACCAAATAGAGGGCGTTGGAAGAATATAAGGTTCCGTTAAATGTTTGATAAGTAGTATAAGTATAGAGGTTTTTAGTTATTTTTTCGATTTGCAAGGGTTTGTTTTGCGCCTGTATACCAAAGGTAAATATAGATAAAACGACTAGTAGAAACTTTTTTAGCATAATAAAAATAAAATAAAGGAAAGTTAAGGCTGCTACTCTCGAGTAAAAATAGTGTCCGTATCTTGAAGGTATTCGTCTAGAGAATCTCCTTGTATATCTTTTTGTAGTTCTCTAGAAAGGGTGTTCATGTCCATTATGTTGCTGCTAAAGACTGCTGCAAAAAGCAGTGTCCATATCAAAACAAAAATAGAGGCAATAATTCCCAAAATCAAACCCGTAATAGGTAGGCCTAAGGAAGCGTTTTCTCTTTTGGCTTGTGTATATCCAATAATTCCGAATACAATAGCAAGTACACCGAAAATCATGGCAAAAAATCCAAAACA
The DNA here is from genome assembly GCF_019345525.1 of Flavobacterium sp. NKUCC04_CG. Classification (GTDB taxonomy): domain Bacteria; phylum Bacteroidota; class Bacteroidia; order Flavobacteriales; family Flavobacteriaceae; genus Flavobacterium. Next base: position 211,613 of record NZ_JAHKRA010000004.1, read on the forward strand.
GGGGATAAAAGCGGTTAAAACACCTAAAATCCCCAATACCAATGCGGCAATTCCCATACCTTGACCGGCATTGCTTTTCTGTATTTGACTGTTTTCCATAGTTTGAAATGGTAAAATTAAATATCCTTTTTTTTGTTAAAATGAAGAGCAAATATAGAATAAAAAAAACAATTCGTTCGTTTTTATATCTTTATTGAGTTTTTTAGCAAAAGTTATTTATTTCTAAATGTTTAGCTAAGGCGTTGTTTTAGCAAGATTATAGTGCTGGATAGGAAGCTGGTCGGCATGGATGGTCCTGATTGTCTAAAAGAGAATTATAGTCGTTTGGCTTTTATTGGTGACTAAAGTTGACACCTTAAAAGTGAACTTATTTGTATTGGCTAGTGAAGTTGCCATTTATTCCCTTTTCGTAACCTAAATATAAAAGTGAAAAAGTATTTCTACTAGGGTTCTTTTGTTTTTAACGAGCTTATAAATAGTGCTTAAGTATGGAAATCCATTGGGGTGTATTGAACATAAAAATGCCGTCGTCTGGTGGAATATTCTCCTAAGAATCAAAAAAGAAGACCACTTTTTTTTGGTCTGGAACAGATTTTAGGTAAGCACGTATTTTTCTGAATTTTTTAACGGCATTCCAGGTTGGGTTGAAGTCGGGTGCACGTTTGTTTTAGTTTAATGGTATAAATGTGACGGGGTTTACTTAATACTACTGTGTAGATAATGCAAAAGTCCCTATCAAATTAATGATAAGGACTTTTAATTTTATACAATTCGCATACGGTTTTTCGTTTATGTAAAACAGCATTGATCAATGGTCTGAAATGCGGAGCTTTCAAGCAAGGCTTGTTTTAGTGAACACCATGTAAACTATAGCGGAATGTTTCCGTGTTTTCTCTTCGGAGTATCCACTACTTTGTTTTCCAACATAGCAAAAGCTTTAATTAATTTTCTACGGGTTTCATGTGGAAGGATTACTTCGTCTATAAAACCGCGTTGTGCTGCGCGATAAGGCGTTGCAAATTTTTCTGCGTATTCCGCTTCTTTTTCGGCCAATTTGGCTGCCGGGTCTGAGGCTTCTGAAATTTCTTTTTTAAAGATAATTTCGCTGGCTCCTTTGGCACCCATTACGGCAATTTCGGCATTAGGCCACGCGAAGTTTAAATCGGCTCCGATGTGTTTGGAGTTCATCACGTCATAGGCTCCACCATAGGCTTTACGCGTAATCACGGTAACTCTAGGTACCGTAGCCTCGCTCAGGGCGTATAATAATTTGGCTCCATGAACGATAATTCCGTTCCATTCTTGATCGGTTCCAGGTAAAAAGCCGGGAACGTCAACCAGTACCAATAAAGGAATGTTGAAAGCATCGCAAAAACGCGTAAAACGCGCGGCTTTAACAGAACTGTTTACGTCCAAACATCCCGCTAAAAACATAGGGTTGTTGGCAATAATTCCAATACTGCGTCCGCCTAATCTTGCAAATCCTACAACTATGTTTTCCGCATAATCTTTGTGAATTTCAAAGAAAGAATCCTCGTCAATAATACCGTCGATAACGGCTTTCATATCGTAAGGTTTATTCGCGCTTTCCGGAACTATATGGTTCAACTGGTCGCGGTATTCCTCATTAAGCGTTATCGGTAATAAGGCAGGAGATTCGGTATTGTTCTGAGGTAAATAACTCAGTAATTTTTTAATATCTTCCAAACATACAACGTCGTTTTCCGATGTAGTATGGGCTACTCCTGATTTGGTAGAATGCGTACTAGCACCACCGAGTTCTTCTGAAGTAACCGTTTCATTGGTCACGGTTTTAACAACGCTAGGTCCCGTTACAAACATATAACTAGAACCTTCTACCATCATGGTAAAATCGGTCATCGCTGGAGAATACACAGCTCCTCCGGCGCAAGGCCCCATAATAGCGGAGATTTGTGGAATCACTCCAGAAGCCTGAACATTTCTAAAAAAGATATCGGCATAACCACCTAACGAGCGAACCCCCTCTTGAATACGGGCACCGCCTGAATCGTTAAGTCCAATCATCGGAGCGCCCATTTTTAAAGCCATATCCATGATTTTACAAATTTTTTCAGCATGTGTCTCAGACAAAGCACCTCCAAATACAGTAAAATCTTGAGCAAATATATAGACCAATCTTCCGTGGATGGTTCCGTATCCCGTAACTACACCATCACCATAATAGATTTCTTTGTCCATGCCAAAGTCTGTAGTACGGTGAGTAACCAACATACCAACTTCTTCAAAGGAACCCTCATCTAAAAGGTAAGCGATGCGTTCTCTAGCAGTTAATTTCCCTTTGCTGTGTTGTGTTTCAATTCTTTTCTCGCCACCTCCTAAATGAGCTTGAGCGATTTTATCTTGTAACTGATTTATTTTCGAATTCATGATAGACTAATTAGGTAAGCGTAATTGTTTCTGATCTTCTAAATACTGTTGTAATGCTACATAAGCCGCTACTTGCGCCTCTTCATTATACTGTTCTTTTAGCAGGTCGGAATTGTAGTATTTTTTGACAAAATTAGTGTCAAAATCCCCAGATTTAAAAGCGTCGTGTTCCATAACAAATTGCCCAAATGGCAAGGTAGTACTAATACCTTCGACCTGGTAATTTTTGATAGCTTGACGCATCACTTGGATCGATTCTTCACGAGTTTTACCGAAAGTAATCAATTTGGCTAGCATAGGGTCATAGTAAATTGGCACATCCATTCCTTGTTCGATACCGTTATCCACTCGAATTCCTTCACCTACAGGTAGGATATAGGTGTCTAAATGTCCTACACTAGGTAAAAAATCGTTTAAAGGGTCTTCGGCATATACTCTTAGTTCCATCGCATGACCTTGTATTTTAAGGTCTTCTTGTTTAAACGGAAGTACTTCACCGTCTGCAATTCGAATTTGCATTTCGACCAAATCCAATCCGGTAATCAATTCGGTAACTGGATGCTCCACTTGCAGGCGGGTATTCATTTCTAAAAAATAGAAATTTTTGTTTTCATCTAATAGGAATTCTACAGTACCCGCTCCAACATAATCACATGATGCGGCAACTTGTACGGCTGCAGCTCCCATTTTTTGTCTGATTTCAGGTGTTAATACCGCAGAAGGAGCCTCTTCAACTACCTTTTGATGACGGCGTTGTATACTGCATTCCCTTTCGAATAAGTGTACGATATTTCCGTGTTTGTCTGCCAATACTTGAATTTCGATATGTCGTGGTGCTCCGATGTATTTTTCAATAAATACCGAGCCGTCTCCAAAAGCATTCGTCGCTTCTGAAATGGCACGTTGCATTTGTGATTCAAATTCCCTTTCGTTTTCAACGACACGCATTCCTTTTCCTCCACCTCCAGCAGCGGCTTTAATCAAAATGGGAAAGCCGATTTCAGCAGCCACTTTTTTAGCTTTTTCAATGTCGGTTATGGCTTCGTCTAAACCGGGAACCATAGGAATATTATAAGCTTTTACGGTTTCTTTTGCCGCCAATTTATTTCCCATGACCTCAATGGCATGTGAATTTGGACCGATAAAAGTGATGTTTTTTTGTTCACATTTGTTCGCAAATTGCGCGTTTTCACTCAAAAAGCCATATCCTGGATGAATACCATCTACACCTAATTGCTGAGCTACCTCCAAGATTTTATCGCCTAACAAATACGATTGACTGGAAGGCGCTTCTCCAATACAAACAGCCTCATCAGCCATTTTTACGTGAGGAGCATTACGATCTGCTGTAGAAAATACCGCTACCGTTTTTATACCCATTTTCTTAGCTGTTTTCATGATACGAACAGCGATTTCGCCACGGTTGGCTATCAATATTTTTTTCATAATCCTATTCGAATTCAATTAACAATTGTCCTTTTTCTACAGTATCTCCTTTGGAAACCGAAATCGATTTGATGATTCCAGCACGTGGAGAACTCAAGTTGTTTTCCATTTTCATGGCTTCCAAAATCAATAGGTTGTCGTTTTCTAAAACTTCTTGTCCTACTTGTACGCTGATTTCTAGAATTAAACCCGGCATGGGTGCCTTAATCGCATTGACCTGTTTGTTGGTTCCTATAGAAAAACCCAATTGTTTGATCAATTGATCCAAATGATTTTGAATGTTTACCGTATAGGTATTGTTGTTGACTTTGACTACATAGCGTTTTTGATCGAATTGACCTGCTGTGATTTCAGTAGTAAAGGACTTGTTGTTCTTTAAAACGTGGTAGTTATTAGGGGAAACTAAGGTTGAGTTTACATCTAGTCCGGTTAAATCAGACGACTGATAACTCGAATCGGAGTTTACGGTAAGTTGATACTTTTCGTTCATTTTAGGTTGATATTTTACTAACCGTAAATATAATTATTTTGAAAACCAAAACAGCTATTTAAAAGATATTTAGAATCAAACTAAAATATTATACGGTCTAGCGCTTTTGTTAGTTTAAAAGTAAAGCACCGAAATATTCGGTGCTGTATATTTTTATTCGCTCTCCTCTTCGTGTGCGTTCCAGCCACGAGCTTTTAAGGGAATTTGGGTGTTTTCTCTCGTAATTAAATGCGTACCTTCCTCTTCGGGATTGATATATCCAATAATGGATAAACTTGGGTTTCCTTTGATTTTCTCAAAATCTTCCATCTTGATGGTAAACAATAATTCGTAATCTTCACCTCCGTTTAAAGCAATGGTAGTACTGTCTATGTTAAATTCTTCACAGGCATTGATAAATTGTGGGTCTAAGGGAAGTTTGTCTTCATACAATTTACAGCCAACTTGTGATTGTTTGCACAAATGCATGATTTCCGAAGACAGCCCATCGGAAATATCGATCATTGAAGTGGGTTGTACACCTAGATCGGACAATAACTTCTTAATGTCGTTTCTGGCTTCGGGTTTTAATTGCCTTTCTATTAAATAGCTATAGGCATCCAAATCGGGTTGGTTATTGGGGTTTACTAAAAACACTTGTTTTTCCCGTTCCAAGATTTGAAGTCCCATATAAGCGGCACCTATATCGCCACTAACCACGAGTAAATCTTTGTCGCCAGCGCCATTTCTATAAACGATTTCTTCCTCTTTGGCATGACCAATTGCGGTGATGCTAATGATTAATCCCTTTTGAGAAGAAGTGGTATCGCCTCCAATGACATCCACTCCATAGTGTTTGGAAGCAGTGGCAAAACCATCAAAAAGTTCTTCAAGGGCTTCGAGTGGAAATCGGTTTGATACGGCTATGGAAATGGTTATCTGAGTAGCTACGGCATTCATTGCATAGATATCGGATAAATTAGCTACAACCGCCTTGTATCCCAAATGCTTTAAAGGCATATAGGCCAAGTCAAAATGTACTCCTTCTACTAACAAGTCCGTAGATACAACTACTTTATCGTTTTTAAAGTCCAAAACTGCAGCGTCATCGCCAATCCCTTTAATCGTGGTTTCTTGGTTGATGTCAAAAACTTTGGTTAAGTGATCGATCAGTCCGAATTCCCCTAGTTGAGACAGGGCTGTTTTGGATTGGTTTTTATTTTCTATCATGTTGTTTTTTTAGGTCCTAAAGTAAAGTGCAAAAATACAAAGTTTATAATAGAAAAAAGCGATAAGTGGTTTTAGTTCATATCGCTTTTTTCGGTTTTGTTATTCGAGGTTACTTCGTTTAAATCGGGCGAAATAGCCGTTGTATTTATTGAAGATTGGAACTCCTTTTCTGTAATATTCCTTGTCGTGCTCCTCGGCAATTTGTAAATTTTGCCTGTAAGTTTCAATCTCGCTCATGATTTCCATAGCGTAGTATTCTTGATCGCCTGAACTTAAGCCTTTGTAATAGTTGAGTTGTTGTTGTGATTTTTCAATCAGCTTTTCAATAATTTCACGTGCTTTTTGTTTTTCACCAACCAAGTAATACGACTCTGCAAAAGGCGGAACTACACTGTAATATTGGAATTTATCGATAGGCATATTGGTCATTGCTAAATCAATGATGTCTTTTGCTTTTTTAAGCTGACCTTCCTCAATTAATTTCTCAGTTAATCGGGCCATACTAATTCGGTATTGAATACTGTTTCTACGCGTTTGCGGATCGTGATAGATATCGCCACCGCTATTTCCCCAATACCAACCCATTACGGTCTTGTACATTCTGTCTGCATCAATACCTCCCATATATAGCGAATGGGATTGTGTGCTCAGTGGGGTTTTAAGAGGAACTAATTTATAGGTTAATCCGCTTAACTGTAGATAATCTTTCATCCACAAATAGTCGTCGTCGCCATAGCTACCTCCAGAGAAATACACAGGACGCTCCCAATTGTTGTTGGCGATAATATCTAACATAATCAATCGGTGTTTGTATAACACTTGGTCTTTGATATCAACGTCTATATAAGGAACTACTTGGTCTCTTAAATGTTTAGATACAATATTGTTTTTAGCTACCGCTACACTATCAACCGGAATTCTAATTTTTCCTGTTGGTACTAAATATAATGTTTGACCGGATTCTGTTGTTGTTTTCGAACGCGGATGATCGGAACGTATAAAATCTAAAAACTGTTTGATATCCAAGCGCTCTTTGATCAGTTCTTCGATTAAAACGATATCGCGAGTTCCTGCCACATATTGATCGTGTGTAAAGTCGATCGGTAGTGGTTCTGAATCATAGGCTTTAGATTTCATTTGATCGATATACCAGTCTTGTGGTAAAAGGGAAGTACATACGACACGAACGTCGGTACGGTAACCTTCAACCTCTTGTAAATACCAAAGTGGGAAAGTATCGTTATCTCCGATGGTAAACAATATGGCATTGGGGTCACAAGAGTCTAAATAGGCTTTTGCATTGGCCAAGGCGGTATATTTGCCAGAGCGATCGTGATCGTCCCAATTTTGATAAGCCATCAAAAGCGGAGCGCAAAGAAGGGATAAACCGACAATAGCTGGTCCGGCAATTTTTGGGCTGATGTATTTTTTTAAACCGTCGTAAATCGCATATACTCCAAAGCCGATCCACATGGCGAACACAAAAAAGGAGGCTACTACGGCGTAGTCGCGTTCTCGGGGTTCAAAAGGGCGTTCGTTTAAGAATATCTTTAAGGCGAGACTGGTAAATAAAAACAAAACCAGCAATACATAAAACGACTTTTTGTCTTTTTTAAAGTGAAATATAAATCCAATTACACCTAAAATAAAAGGTAAGAAATAATATAGATTACGGCCTTTGTTGTTTAAAACATCTGCCGGTAGATTGTCTTGAGATCCCAATCGGATTTCGTCGAACAACTTAATACCGCTCATCCAATTTCCGTTTTCAGGTCCTCCATTTCCTTGGATATCGTCTTGACGTCCTACGAAATTCCACATCAAATACCTCCAGTACATATATCCGAATTGGTATTCGAACATAAACTTAAGATTGTCTGATAATGATGGTTTTTCAATGTCTAAATAGCGACCGCTTTGATTGAAAAACTGGTCAAGTCCTTCTATTCCTATTTCTCCTGTTCGCAAACCTTGTCGAACACCAGTTACCAATTGAACCAATTGGTCTTCTTGGGCGTATTCGGGTTTGATACGGAATTCTAGGGGTTTGGTGAAACGCATATAATTGATGCGGTGGCTGTTGTCTGTGCTCCACATTCTCGGAAGGAAACCCTTGTGGTTTCGATCGATATTTTGGGATGCATTTTTGTAATTATTGATGATGACGTACTTGCCGGTTTTGTAATCTCGTTCGTAGTTGGGCTTGTCGTCAACATAGGGTTCTTCTTGATCGATACCCGAATATTTAGATGAAAACATAGCATCATAGCTCAAACTTTGAGAGCCGTATTGCTCTCGTTGGTAATAGGCTAATAATTCGGCTGCATCTGAAGGTCTGTTTTCATTGATGACCGTATTGGCATTGGCTCGAATAGGTAGCATAACCCAGCAAGTCAATCCAACAAATACAAAAATTAGACAAAGTACTATAGTGTTGGCAAAGGGTTTGTCTTTCTTTTTGGTGTATCTCAGTCCGAAAATAAAGAAGGCTAAAATAAGTAAAAAGACCAGTATCGTTCCCGAATTAAAAGGCATCCCCAATTCATTTACGATAAATATTTCCATTTTACCGAAGAAGGCTAAGGTATATGGGAATAAAAACATAAAGATAAAGAAGAGTACACCAACGATGATTAGGTTGGCAACTATAAAGTTGGTAACGGTAATTTTCTGGTATTTTTTAAAATAATATAAAAACCCAATTGAAGGAATGGTCAAAAGTGCCATTAAATGGACTCCAAAAGACATACCGATAATCAATGAGATAAGTAATAACCATCTGTTTCCGCGTGCCTGGTCGCTTTCATCGACCCAACGAAGGCCTAACCACAGCAAAAGGGATATTAAAAGCATGGCAGAAGCATATACTTCCGTTTCAACCGCACTAAACCAAAAACTATCGGAGAAAGTAAAGGCTAAGGCTGCAACAGCAGCGCTTCCCAATACTGCAATGGCATTGGAATTATTCCATTCCGAATAGGTGGTGCTTATTTTTTTAAGCAAATTGGTAACAGACCAAAATAAGAATAAGATGGTAAAGGCACTAGAGAAGACCGACACCATATTTACCATCAGAGCAACATGTTGTGGAGCCGTAGCAAACATAGAGAAAAAGGCCCCTAGCATTTGGTACAAAGGTGCTCCAGGTGGATGTCCTACTTCAAGTTTGGCCGAGGTAGCAATATATTCCCCCGAATCCCAGAAACTGACCGTAGGTTCTACCGTAAGAGTGTAGGTGATTAAAGCAAGGGCAAAAACAAGCCAGCCAATGATTAGATCCCATCTCTTAAAATTAAATGTCAACATAAATTATAGATACTTGATTCTTAAATTACTTGTAGATACAAAGAAACTGTTTTTTTTGTATCAGCTTACATAAATTAAAAAAAAATCATTTTTTTTGTAGGAAAGTTTGCGGGTTTCAAAAAATGTGCTACTTTTGCATCCGCATTACAGAAGTAATGCATGCTTAAAAAAACAAGCATTGGCCTATGGTGTAGCGGTAACACAGCTGATTTTGGTTCAGTCGTCCTAGGTTCGAGTCCTAGTAGGCCAACAAGAAAAGATCTTCATTTTTGAAGGTCTTTTTTTTACAATAGAATTACGGGGAATTATAGGGGATGTGTCAAAAAAATATAGTTTCTAATAAAAGAGTTAAGAATACGCATTAAGTAAGATATAGTGGCCTATGGTGTAGCGGTAACACAGCTGATTTTGGTTCAGTCGTCCTAGGTTCGAGTCCTAGTAGGCCAACAAAAAAGACCTTCATTGTGAAGGTCTTTTTTTATGGGGTAAATACGCAGATAGGCGAATAGGCAGATAGGCGAATACGCAGATACGTGAATACGTGAATACGTGAATAGGCAGATACGTGAATAGGCAGATACGTGAATACGCAAATACGTGAATACGCAAATACGTGAATACGCAAATACGTGAATAGGCAGATAGGCAGATACGCGAATACGTGAATCAGCTCTAAAATACATAGAAACCAACACGATTTTAGCCTAGATAAACACTTAGTCTGTTTTATATGCTCAAAAGCGAATACGCAAATCTGCGAATAGGCGAATCCGCTCTAGAATAAAACCAACACGATTTTAGCCTAGATAAACACTTAGTCTGTTTTATATGCTCAAAAGCGAATCCGTAAATCTGCGAATAGGCGAATCCGCTCTAGAATAAAACCAACAAAATTTTAGTCTAAATAAACACTTAGTCTGTTTTATATGCTCAAAAGCGAATACGCAAATCTGCGAATAGGCGAATCCGCTCTAGAATAAAACCAACATGATTTTAGCCTAGATAAACACTTAGTCTGTTTTATATGCTCAAAAGCGAATCCGTAAATCTGCGAATAGGCGAATCCGCTCTAGAATAAAACCAACACGATTTTAGCCTAGATAAACACTTAGTCTATTTTATGAGTGCTAAAGCGAATCCGCGAATCCGCGAATCCGCAAATAGGCGAATAGGCTCTAGAATAAATAGGTGCCAACAAAATTTTAGTCTATTTTAGGCGCGCTAAAGCGAATACGCGAATCCGCATATAAGCGAATAAGCAAATCCATTCTAGTTGATTTGATATTTCAAAATTTCATATATACATTGTTTTCTTAGATATTTTTATAACTTTACAACGCTTTGTCTTTACGGTAAGGGGTTCCGTCGGGAATCCATTCTTAATTTATTTAATGTTATGGAACATAAAACAATACATCAAGGTCGAAATATAAAACGTTTCCGTGAAATGCTTGGTATTAAACAGGAAGCTTTGGCGTTTGATTTAGGAGAGGATTGGAATCAGCAGAAAATTTCACTTTTAGAAAATAAGGAAGTTGTGGATAAATCATTGCTAAAAGATATTTCACAAGCCTTAAAAATTCCTGTAGAAGCTTTTGAAAACTTCGATGAAGAACAGGCGATTAATCTAATCTCCAATACCGCAACTTTTGAAAATTGCTCTCAACCTTCTTTTTTTAGCTTTCAGCCTACATTTCATCCTGTAGAAAAAATCATGGAACTTTACGAGGAAAAAATGGCTTTATACGAGCGTATGTTGCAAGAGAAGAGCGACATGATATCGCAATTAAAAGAACTGATTGACACTATTAAAGGGTAAAGGAGTTATTAGTCTATTTCAAATGTGCTAAAGCGAATAGGTGAATACGCAGATACGCAGATACGCAGATACGCGAATAGGCGAATCCGCGAATCCGCGAATAGGCGAATAGGCTCTAAAATAAATAGGTGCCAACAAAATTTCAGTCTATTTTATGCGTGCTAAAGCGAATCCGCAAATCCGCAAATAGGCGAATCCGCAATAAAAAAAAGACCAACATCAGTTGGTCTTTTTTTTATCTTACAATCCTTTAAAATCCGGTTTTCTTTTTTCTAAAAAGGCGGTAGTACCTTCTTTGAAATCTTCTGTAGCAAAACACTCTCCAAAAGCTTTGATTTCTTCGTGGAAACCGTTTACGCCATCTTTAAAGTTGGCATTAACTGCTTTGATGGCTTTACCTACTGCAGTTGGGGAGTTTCTGGCGATTTTAAGAGCCATTTCCTTAGTGAAGTGTAGTAATTGTTGTTGTGGGACTACATGGTTAACCAAACCGTATGCTTTGGCTGTTTCGGCGTCGATCATACTTGCGGTTAAAATCATTTCCATAGCGCGTCCTTTTCCTACTAATTGCGGTAGTCTTTGTGTACCTCCATATCCAGGAATAACGCCTAAGGTTACTTCCGGTAGGCCCATTTTTGCATTGTCTGATGCGATTCTAAAATCAGCTGCCATAGCCAATTCCAGTCCACCGCCTAGAGCAAAACCATTGACGGCTGCAATAACGGGTTTGGAAATGTTTTGTACAAAGTCAAACAATAATTCCTGACCTTTTGCTGCGAGTTGCGATCCTTCGCTTAAAGAGAAATTAGCAAATTCTGAAATATCGGCGCCTGCGATAAATGCTTTCTCGCCACTTCCTGTAATGATGATGGCACGAATACTAGAATCTTTTTCAATGGATTTTAGCGCTTGGTGCAATTCTTCAATCGTGGCTTTGTTTAAAGCGTTTAGTTTGCTTGGACGATTAATAGTCAAAATGGCCAAAGGCGCTTCTCTTTCAACTAAAATGTTTTCAAATTCCATAATTTGTGATTTATGTGTTAATGATCGGTAGGCTTACTCGGAAACAGGTTCCCTTTCCGGGTTCTGATTCAAAGCTGATACTACCGTTGTGGTTTTCTACTATATTTTTGATAATTCCCAGTCCCAATCCCATTCCGCTGGATTTGGTAGTGAATTTAGGTTCGAAAATACGATTTTTATTTTCAATGCTGATTCCTATTCCATTATCTTTTACTTCTAGCAATACGTTATTGTGTACTTTCTTAATAGAAACAACGATTTCCGGATTCGTTTCTGTTTCGGGTATGGCTTGTATGGCGTTTTTGACCAAGTTGGTAATAATTCGGATAAGATGGGTACGATCCATTCGCGTAATGATGCTCTTTTCTTCCGACTCAAAACGAATGTAGTTCTCGTTAAAAATATCCAATGCCAGTTGAACGATCTTGACGATGTTGAGGTTTTCGTTTTTCTGAGCCGGCATGGAGGCAAAGTTTGAAAAGGCCGAGGCAACCGAATTCATCGTGTCAATTTGTTGAATCAGTGTTTTGGAGTAATCATCGACTTTCTGTTTGATATTCGGGTCATTAACGTCAAAACGCCTTTGAAAACTCTGTACGGTTAAACGCATCGGAGTTAAGGGGTTTTTGATTTCATGCGCCACTTGTTTGGCCATTTCGCGCCAAGCTTGCTCGCGTTCGCTTTGGGCTAGTTTAGAAGCACTGTCGTCCAATTGATCCACCATCTGATTGTAGGCCGTAATCAAATCGTTGATTTCCTTACTCGAGGAAGTGACTAATATTTTTTCGTTTTTCTTGTTGAGTTGGGTTGCGGTTATTTTTGTACTGATCGTTTGTAATTTGCTGGTGATATAGGTCGATAGAAAATAAGCAATAGTGATCGACATGATCAACATAAACAAATACACCTGACTAAATCGCATTAAGAAATTTTTGATTTCATTCTCATAGAACTCCGTTTCTTCGGGATAGGGAAGTTGGATAACCCCCAAAGGTTTGAATTTGTTGTCCTTTAAGTAGCTATAAGCCGTGCGATATCGCTCGTTATTAATCATCTTTAAATCTACAAAACGCTTGGATTGAGACGATTGTAGGATTTTTAAAATCATGGGTGAAATCGGTGGTGGAATGCTGTCTATCGAAAAATTGCCTTTGGAAGAAATCAGTAAGTGTCCTTCTAAGTCGTGTATGTTGATTTCTATGCTGTGTATGGTGGCTAATTCGTGGATTTTGTCCTTAAAAATCAGCGGGAGGTTTTTGGTTGTTAAAGGATAAGTTGTGGTCGAAAGTATAAAATTGATGTGTTCGTTAATCGAGTTTTCCTTACGTTCCAAACGATCTTGATGAAAGGTACGCGCTTCCTTTCGGAATTGATATACCGATACGGCCGCTATGAGTACAGAGGAAATTAAGGTCAAAAAGATTAACGAAATAAATATTCTATTTCGCAATGAAAAATTCCTTAGTAGAAAATTGTTTTTCATCTAATTTTTGTTCTGTTCGCGTATTTTTTTATAAAATTTATACCCCATCATCAATAAAAATGAAAACGCGATGATTCCTATCAGTCCGTAAATCCAATTGACAGCACTTTTTAAAACGGCTAAAAAAACAACTGCAAACAAGATGATGGTTGCTCCTTCATTCCAAAGTCTAAAAAAAGCAGCGGTTTTATTTAGGGTAGCCTTTTCGATTTGTGTTACAAACTGCTGACACTTGAAGTGGTAGATAAGCAATAAAAGTACAAAAAATAATTTGACATGCATCCAGGGTTGCGTAAATAAAATGGGATTGTAAATAAACATCCCGATGCCGAAACTCACCGCTAAAACAGCTGCTGGCCAGGTGATAATGTACCAGAGGCGGTTCGTCATGAGCTGGTATTGCTCGGATAGAATTCGCTTTTCCGGTTCCGATTTGAGTTGTGCTTCGGCATAATACACAAACAGGCGGACGATATAAAAAAGTCCGGCGAACCAACAAACTATAAAGATGATGTGTAGTGCTTTTAAATATAAATACATGCTGTTTTTATTTGGTTTTCCATTCGTTAATCCAGGTCACTAAGGCGTCGATCCATTGGTCGTCGTCGTTTAAGCACGGAATGGTTTTAAATTCGGTACCGCCACGTTGTAAAAACTCATGCTTGGCTTCCATTCCTATTTCCTCAAGGGTTTCCAGGCAGTCTGCTACAAAAGCAGGGGTGACGATGGCGAGTTTTTTAACGCCGTTTTCAGCCATTTGGTTAACGGTCATGTCCGTTGCTGGGTCTAGCCATTTATCGCGCCCCAAACGCGATTGAAAACTTACGGAATATTTATCAGCTGGAATTCCCAAGGCGTCAACCACTTGTTTGGTGGTTGCAAAACATTGGTGACGGTAACAGTAGTCGTGAGCGACAGAAGGCGTATTGCAACAGCTACCGTCTATTTGGCAATGACTTTTGGTAATATCGGATTTTTTGATGTGGCGCTCGGGTACACCGTGGTACGAAAAAAGCAGTTGATCGTAATCATAATTTTCTAAGTGACTTTTGATTGAGTTAGCTAGTGCGGCTACATATTCCTTTTTTTTATAAAAAGCCGGTAAACTCGTAATATTCATTTCAGGATAGAATTTGCTGCGTAATTCTTCTGCTAAAACCGTTATGGTTTCTGTGGTAGCCATCGCAAATTGTGGGTATAGCGGAATTAAGAATACGTCGGTTACACCTTGTTGGTGTAATTTTTCTAAGCCTTGTTTGATAGAGGGTTCGCCATAACGCATCGCTAAAACCACGGGAATGTCCATCTTTTCTTCCACTTTAGCATGAGTACGTTGTGAAATCACTACAAGTGGAGATCCTTCGTCCCACCAAATCTTTTTATAGGCCGCCGCCGATTTTTTCGGGCGGGTGTTGAGGATGATTCCCTTTACCAATAAAGCTCTATATACATAAGGGATATCGATTACACGCTTGTCCATTAAGAATTCGCCTAAATACGGTTTAACATCTTTGGGTTCGGGACTTTTTGGGGAGCCTAGATTGACTAGTAGTACACCTTTCATCTTGTTTAGTTTTGAGTTTTATGATATGTTTTGACTGATAGACATCAGGTATTTTTTTGGAGTGGTTCCGAATTTCTTTTTAAAGGCAGAAATAAAATGACTCGAAGAACTGTATCCGATTTTTAATCCAACCTCGGTTACATTGTAATTCCCATTATTAAGCAGTTTTCGCGCAAATTCCATTTTGTAATCGAATAAAAAACTAAAAACCGAATCGCCGTAAATTTGTTTAAAGCCCATTTTGAGTTTTTTAATATTGATACCTACGGTATCTGCCAATTCCTGAAGCGTCGGTGGCTCTGCCATTCTACTGATGATAATCTCTTTGGCACGACGTATTTTTAAAACATTATCCTCGTCGATTAAGAAAGGACAATTTTCGGCATTGGGATCTTCATTTCGGTTAAAGTATAAACTCAATAACTCATAGGTTTTCCCTTTGTAATACAGTTTCTTAATCGAAGGATTTAAGTGATAATTAAAAACTTGATTTAATACTATGGCCATAGAAGGAGAAATACGTTCTTCACCATAATATTTCTTGTCCTTGGTTTCTTCGTTGAGGAAACCGATGAATGCCGCTTCTGTTGAAAACAGCGAATGGAATTTTTGTATCGATATCAAGATGGAAACGATCCACGAATTTGGAGCTATTTCCAAGTGGACAGGCAGCTCTCTTTGCGGATTGTATAACACCAACGAACGTTCGCCTTCTAGCTCTAAAACATAACTTCCTTGGTTGAATAAAAAGCGGGCACTCCCTTTTAAATCGAAGTGAAATTGGATAACGCCCATTTTCATTTCCCTTTCGTAAGTTACCGTTTCATTGCTCTGGTTATCGAAGCGCAACAGTATGAAATCGTCTTCAATAATAACTTCTTCATTTGTACTCATAGCGGTGTTTTTTTTATTCCTTGGGGCGGCATACTTGAAAATATTTATTTAGAATCAATCTAGATAAGCCACTCTGTAAGTATTGCCATTGCTACAAAAGTACTGGTTTTTATATAAATATGCCTAGTTTTGTTTAGATTTTCTAAGAACGATATAAATAGTCCTTCTAGCGGTGTTTTTATCAATGGCGAAGTCATACATTTGTTTACTTTTTAGAATTGAAGAAATTTATATGGAAAACTCAACGAAGGTAAAACATGCGTCATTTTACGTAATCGGTCTGAATTATCAGAAGGCAGATGCGGAAATGCGCGGTAAATTTAGCTTAAACGACGCGGCTAAAACTGCTGTTTTTGATCAGGCTAATGAAACGGGTATCGCGAGTTTGATTATTATTTCTACCTGTAATAGAACCGAACTTTACGGTTTTGCGCAGCATCCTTTTGAGTTGATAAAATTGTTGTGTGACAACAGTAATGGCAGTATTGAAGATTTTCAAAAAGTGGCTTATGTGCATAAAAATATGGAAGCCATTTCACATATGTTTCGAGTTGGAACCGGTTTGGACAGTCAGATTCTAGGCGATTTCGAAATCATCAGTCAGATAAAAAACAGTTTTATACAAGCGCGGGAAAAGGGATTGACGACCAGTTATTTTGAACGTTTAGTCAATGCGGTCATTCAAGCGAGTAAACGTATAAAAAACGAAACGGAAATCAGTTCCGGAGCTACTTCGGTTTCCTTTGCTTCGGTACAATATATAATGAATACCATACCGGACATCAGTTCCAAGAATATTTTATTGTTTGGAACCGGTAAAATCGGAAGAAATACCTGCGAGAACTTGGTTAAACACACCAAGAACGAACACATCACCTTAATCAACAGAACCAAGGATAAAGCTTTGGAGATTGCTGGTAAATTTGATTTGATAGTAAAGGATTATGCCGATTTGCATTCGGAACTTCGGCAAGCAGATGTTTTGATTGTGGCGACTGGAGCTCAAAATCCAACAATTGACAAGACCATTTTAAACCTAAACAAGCCCTTATTGATATTGGATTTGTCGATTCCCAAAAACGTTGACGAAAACGTTCGCGATTTACCGGGGGTCGAATTGATTCATCTCGATCATCTGTCGCAAATGACCGATGATACCTTGGAACGACGCAAACAGTTTATTCCACAGGCCGAAATTATTATCGAGGAGGTGAAAGCCGAGTTTTTAGCTTGGGCTCAAGCCAGAAGATTTGCACCTACCATACATGCTTTAAAATCCAAATTGGAGGTTATAAAAGACAACGAGTTAAATTATCATCGAAAAAAAATAGATAACTTTCAGGAAGAACAAGCGCAACTGATCAGTATGCGTATTATCCAAAAAATCACTACCCATTTTGCCAACCATCTTAAACACGAAGATACCATGGTAGAAGAGAGTATTGAATGGATTGAAAAAGTTTTCCAAATAGAAACTGTAAAAAATGACTAAAACATTACGTATTGGAACTCGCGATAGCGAGTTAGCGCTTTGGCAAGCCAACACTGTAGCTCAAAAACTACGTGATTTGGGTTATAAAACAGAAATTATTGCAGTAAAATCTACCGGTGATTTGGTCTTGGACAAGCCCTTATATGAAATGGGGATTACGGGTATATTTACCAAAACACTAGATATCGCTATGATTAATGGGAGTATTGATATAGCCGTACATTCGATGAAAGACGTACCTACCGCTTTGCCTGAAGGTGTTGTTCAAGCTGCGGTGCTCCCTCGTGCTAGTGCAAAAGATATTTTGTTGCATCAGGGCGATGTGTCGTTTTTAGATGCAGATATGGCTACAATTGCAACGGGAAGTTTGAGAAGAAAAGCACAATGGTTAAACAAATATCCCAATCACCAAACGGTTGACCTGCGTGGAAACGTCAATACGAGAATGCAGAAATTAGCAGACAATCCATGGCAGGGGGCTATATTTGCCGCTGCAGGATTGGATCGTATTGCAAAAAAACCAGAAAATTTTATCAGTTTAGATTGGATGATTCCCGCTCCCGCTCAAGGGGCTATGGTGGTTTTGGCCATGGAAAACGACGAATATGCTTTGGATGCATTGGCTCAATTAAACGATATAGAATCGGAAATCGCTACCTATATAGAACGTCAGTTTTTGCGAACATTAGAAGGCGGATGTACCGCGCCAATCGGAGCTTTTGTACAATATAATGAACACGACGATACCCTGACTTTTAAAGGGGTTTTGTTGTCTTTGGATGGAACCGAGAAATTTGAGGTACACAAGGAGGTTCCCATTGAAGAATGGAAAAAATTAGGATTCTTTGCGGCCAAAGAAATTTTGGATAATGGAGGAGCGGCTTTGATGACAAAACTAAGAGAACAATTGAAGAAATAAGTTTAAGTCCATTGGTGTACTAATGATTCCAACAATTTCCATACTCTCTACCAAAACACTTGCAGCAGACCAAAGGGCTATTTTGCGGGCGGTACCTATTGAGTTAATAGAAATCGATTTTATCACAATCAGCACTTTGGATTTCAATATCGACCATCTTCACGATTACCTGCTGTTAACCAGTCAGAATGCGGTAAGAAGTTTATTACAGCATCCGAAAGGGATGGAGTTAAAGCAAAAACCCGTTTTTTGTGTTGGTATCAAAACCAAATTATTATTGGAACAAAACGGATGGGAAGTGTTGGCTTGGGCACATTATGCAGTGGATTTAGCACCGATAATCGCAAACCGATATCCGCATGTCCAAATCAGTTTTTTTAATGGAAACTTGCGTAGTCATGTATTGCCAGAGGCATTTCAGGCTGCTCAAATGGAATTCAATGAATTTCAGGTTTATCGCACCGATTTAAGCAGTCATTCCATTACGAAAAAACTCGACGGCATCTGTTTTTATAGTCCGTCTGGAGTTTATAGTTATTTAAAACAAAATACCGTAGGCGAGGCCGTTTGTTTTTGCATTGGTAAAACCACGGCTACAGCCTTAGAGGGAATTACAACACGAGTGATTCTGGCGAGCCATCCCACCGTAGAAGCTACGTTGGAGGCTTGCGTTAATTATTATAAATAGAGGTTCTTATTTAAAGATAAGAAAATTTTAAAAACAAACAAAATGATTAAAAACGATTTATTCTTAAGAGCTTTAAAAGGGGAGTCTGTTGAACGACCACCGGTATGGATGATGCGTCAAGCAGGTAGGTATTTACCGGAATTTCGTGCTTTACGAGATAAATATGATTTTTTTACACGCTGTAGAATGCCGGAAATCGCGGCAGAAATAACTGTACAACCGATTCGAATTGTAAAACCCGATGCGGCCATCTTGTTTTCGGATATTTTGGTAATCCCGCAAGCCATGGGAATCGATGTGGAAATGAGAGAGAATATAGGACCTTGGGTTCCCAATCCAATCCGTTCGGCAAAAGACGTAGAACAAGTGATTGTTCCGAATATAGAAGAAACTCTGGGTTATGTGATGGATGCCATTAAAGTAACCAAAGAAATGTTGAACGATGAGGTTCCATTAATCGGATTTGCCGGTTCTCCTTGGACCATACTTTGTTATGCCGTAGAAGGAAAGGGATCTAAGAGTTTTGATATCGCTAAGGGATTTTGTTTTTCACAACCTGAAGCCGCTCATGCGCTTTTACAAAAAATAACCGATACCACTATCTTATACCTAAAAGAAAAGGTCAAAGCTGGTGTTAATGCCGTACAAATTTTTGATTCTTGGGGAGGTATGTTGTCTCCGGTGGATTATCAAACTTTTTCGTGGTATTATATCAACCAAATCGTTGAGGCACTTTCAGAAGTAACTCCCGTTATCGTTTTTGGAAAGGGATGTTGGTTTGCATTGGGTGAAATGGCGCAATCTAAAGCTTCTGCCTTAGGAGTAGATTGGACATGTTCTGCTAAAAATGCCCGTTTATTTACGGGTAATAAAATCACTTTGCAAGGAAATTTTGATCCGAGTAGATTGATGTCACCGATTCCAACAATTAAAAAGATGGTACACGAGATGATCGATGAATTTGGAAAAGACCAATATATCGTCAATTTAGGACACGGTATTTTACCTCATATTCCCGTTGATCATGCCAAGGCATTTATAGAAGCGGTTAAGGAATACGGACAATAGAAAAATAGGAGGGTTTGCGGCTGTGCTGCAGACTCTTTTTTAATCATATAAAACGTAAAAACCATGTTAAACAAAGGTATGCGCAGTGAAGAAGATCAACGCATCAATTCGATTTTACAGAAATTGATGACCTTGGTGTTTCTTCCGGAAAATTGGAATGAATTAGAGTTGCAAGTAGAATTGAATAAAATGGGAATGAGTGTGGAAGATCTTCGCAATTTTGATTCCAATACCCTCAACCAACATTTGGTGAAATTTAATTTCGATTGGAATCACATGGAACAATTTGCCGATGCTTTAGTGGTATGGTCTAAACGTGAAGGGCATTCCGATCTTAAAGAAAAGGCGAAGGAGCTTTATCAATTTATACAAACCGAAAGCAAGTCTTTTTCGTTTGAAATCATGAATAAAATAAGTCAATTATAATTTTTTGTAATATCGTTTCAAATACCGCGTCTTTAAAAAAGAGGAGGTAGGGGTGACGGTATTCGTTGATCAAAAAACAACCATATCGATAAATGAAAAATCAATTTTATCAATATATCTTACAATTGCAAGATACAATTACTGCCGGACTGGAAAAACTAGACGGTATAGCTCAATTTAAAGAAGACTTATGGGAACGTCCCGAAGGCGGTGGCGGGCGCACTCGTGTTATTGAAAACGGAGGTGTTTTTGAAAAGGGTGGTGTGAATATCTCTGCGGTTCACGGGGCTTTGCCTGCGGCCATGCAAACCTATTTTGGTGTGGGAGAAGTGGATTTTTTTGCGTGTGGACTCAGCTTGGTATTGCATCCTAAAAACCCGATGGTGCCTACGGTACATGCCAATTGGCGTTATTTCGAGATGTATGATGCCGATGGCAGCGTTTTGAAATCTTGGTTTGGGGGAGGACAAGATTTGACGCCTTATTATTTGTTTGAAGAAGATGCGGTACATTTTCATTCCGTATGTAAAAAGGCCTGTGATCGTCATCATTCCGACTTTTATCCCTTATATAAAAAACAATGCGATGCGTATTTTTGGAATACCCATCGCGAGGAAGCTCGTGGAATTGGCGGTTTATTTTTCGATCATTTACAACAAACCGAAACCCAATCTATGCAGGATTGGTATGCTTTTGTTACCGAAGTGGGCGATAGCTTTTTAGAAGCCTATATGCCAATAGTCGAACGCAGAAGCAAGGAATCGTTTACTAAAGCCAATAAAACGTGGCAAGAAATCCGACGCGGCCGTTATGTGGAATTTAATTTGGTACACGATAAAGGAACCTTATTTGGATTAAAAACCAACGGACGTATCGAGTCGATTTTGATGAGTCTGCCGCCGGTGGTACAGTGGGTTTACGATCATCATCCCGAAAGCGATTCGGCAGAAGCGCGTTTACTCGAAGTTTTGGCACAGCCCAAAGCTTGGGTTTAACCACAAGACTCCATAGTGATTAATAAAAAAAGTAAAAAAATATGTTTCCATTAGAAAGAGGTAGAAGGTTGCGAGTGAGTGAATCCATTAGAAGTTTAGTGCGTGAAACGATTGTAACTCCGGCCGACTTTATGTTTCCAATGTTTATTGCAGAGGGAACTAACATAGAAGAACCCATCGCGTCCATGCCTGGGATTTATAGACGTTCTATAGATTTGACGGTAAAAGAAGTCAAAGAACTATTTTTCTTGGGTATTCGAGCGGTTAATATATATGTCAAAGTGGGCGAACACCTTAAAGACAATACCGGTAAAGAAGCATGGAATCCAAATGGTTTGATGCAACAGGCGATTAAAGCAATCAAAGACGCTTGTCCAGAAATGATTGTAATGCCTGATGTGGCTTTGGATCCGTATTCGATTTACGGACACGACGGAATTATTGGCAACGGAAAAGTAGTCAACGATGCAACGGTAGAAGCTTTGATGCAGATGAGTGTGTCTCATGCTGCAGCGGGAGCGGATTTTGTGGCACCTAGTGATATGATGGACGGACGTGTATTGCGCATACGTCAGGCGTTGGATACGAGTGGTTATACCGATGTGGGAATCATGAGTTATTCGGCCAAATACGCATCGGCTTTTTACGGACCTTTCCGCGATGCACTCGACAGTGCACCGGTGGATAATGCAGCCATTCCGAAAGATAAAAAAACCTATCAAATGGATTATGCCAACCGTATAGAAGCGATTAAAGAGGCGCTTTACGACGTAGAGGAAGGGGCGGATATCGTGATGGTAAAACCCGGTATGGCCTATTTGGATATTGTACGTGAGGTAAAAGATGCAGTAAATGTTCCCGTAGCGGTATTTCAGGTGTCTGGAGAATATGCGATGGTTAAAGCTGCAGCAGAAAGAGGCTGGTTGGATCACGACAAAATCATGATGGAGCAATTGACTTGTATCAAACGCGCGGGTGCCAGTTTGATTTCGACCTATTTTGCCAAAGAAGCCGCAATACTTTTATCGAAATAAAATAGCGGTTTATCGATGTTGGTTGTGGTTTGTTATCCTTAAATTTGGACAACAAAATAAACAACAAATACGAAACTCATGACAATAATAATGAAATCGGGACTACTGGTTTTGGGATTGCTTGCATTGACCTCTTGTAAAAAAGAAACCCCTGCAAAAGATTCTGATACGTTGTACCCAGCAGTAGTAGAAAACGAGAGCACGGATCCCGTACAAATGATTGCACAGGGAAAGGCGCTTTTTGAGGGCAAAGGCACGTGTAACAGTTGCCATTTGGCCGACAAAAAAGTAATCGGACCCAGTATCAAAGAAATTACCAAGATTTATAAAGAGCACAACGCGAGTATCGTAACTTTTTTACAAGGTGATGGTGAGGCAATTGTCGATCCGTCCCAGTTTCCTATTATGCAAGCCAATTTTGCTATAACTAAAAAAATGAGTGAATACGAGCTTAAAACTATAGAAGCCTATATGAATAGTCTTTAGGGATTTACTCTCACAAATTAAAAACCGCCTTATAGGGCGGTTTTTTTTGTGCTTTGTTTTAGGGGTTTTTTATAATCCCATACCTTTTTGCTTCGTTTGATGGATGTCCTCCTCGGGCTCAAGACAAAATGAAGAGAAGAGGTTTTTAGAATCTCAAACCCTTTAAGGGAGATTTGCTGTTGTTGCATTTGCTTCTTTATAATCAATAATTGCTTTAAAGTAGTGAAATTTAATTTTGCTATTTTCAATAACAGTAATTGGAATTTTTAGTTTAATAGAATTGGTTATTAGTTGGTTATTTAACATAATTAATGTGTGATTTTTGTAACGCTAATTTTTAAGACAGCTAAAAAACAGGGCTTAAATAGAGTTTGTTAAATTATGTTTATCCTTGTGTGTTTATTTTTGTTTTTTGTCTTAATTAGTATGGTTTTCATAGTTAAATATGTGTTTATGAAACTGTAGTTATGCTAAATTTTGTATTTTGTTATTTTTAATTAATGCCTATGTAGTTGATTAATAACGATTTTAAGGTTATAGTTTTTCATTTTTATTAAAATTTACAATTTTTTTAATATTATATTTTGTTTAGTTAAATTAACATCTTAAATTTGTCAAACAAAAGAGGAAGTCGAATAATTAATTCAAGATACGTTAAGTAATAAAGTCCATATAGGTTTGAATCCTATCTTCCTCTTTTTCTCACTAACAACCTCTTATTTTATGGATAGGAAAAAATTTCTTATTTCTACCTCATTACTTCTCATAAGTATTAAAGCGTTAAAAGCTCAAAATCTAGTTAGCGAATCTTTTTTATCGGAGTCTTTAAATGTAACCTCTATACAAAAATTAAAAAAGGCAGCTGAATTAAGAAAAAAAAGACTTTATAATAGAAGTGGTAGTACGAGAACAAGGCGTTCATTATTGTCCTTTAATACCGTAAATGTCGATTCTATTACAAAACTGTACGACGAGGTGTTGTCTCAAGACCCTTCTGAAATCAGGGCATATAATGGAAAAAGGAAGCTTTTAATTCAAGAAGGAGTATCTCCAAAACAAATTAATTTGCTATATCAGCAAGGCTTACTTCAGAATCCTGACAATCCGGTTTTTAAAGAAAGAATTGCTATGCAGTACCTACGCTTGCATCAGGGAAATCAAAAAGAAGTGTCACAATTACCAATACCGTTAAACCAAAAGCATTTACTGTTGCGGGAATCTGAAAAATTATTAAAAGAGGCACGATTTGAAGATGTTGGTAATACTCAATATGTAAAACAGCTAGAGAAAATAGATAGGCTTCAAAATCTTAATGCTTTTATAACTGACGCACGTGATAATGACCAATTAAAAAGAGCTAAAAGAGAAGCAAAGGTGTTGCAATTGGAACTAAAACCATTTAGTTCAAGTGTTGATTATAAAAATAATATAACTTATTTACAATCAAAGCCATATGATGCAAATAGAGCCTTAGTGATTTCTAAGATTCAGAAGGAATATATAAAAAAACTAAGAGATGAAAAAAATTACACTTTAGCAGTAAGTGAAGTAATTAATCTTTATAATAATAATAAGAGCGATGTCGATGCTTTGGCATTAACGCGGAAAATTCTAAAGAAAAACAATAGTTTTCAGGACTTAGAGGTGATTGAGAGAGATAACGATGGCCTTAAAAAAACATTCTGGTCAAAACTTAGTTTTGTAGATGTTTTAATGAAGCGACAAGAAATAGAAAATCAAAATAGATTAAGTGAGATTGAACAGCAGCTTAACATTGTTAGAGATAAAGCTGTTTTTCCGGATCAAAAATTTGAAGCGGATATTAGGTGGCTCAAGTTTGTATGCATGAAAAATGGTTCGACAGCAAAGCAAGACTTATTGGATTTTGGAAATTCTTTACTTGGGGTATCTTCTGCCCATATGTTAGATAAGTATAGTCGTTTATGTGTGAAATACTATCAAGACAATAATCAAAATCAGCAGGCAATCATTGCTATTGGAATTATCCTTAAAAATAATACAGTACCCGTGGAGGAGGATTCTTTATTGTTACAGCTAGAAGAGTTGAGTAGATATAGGCAAGTGAGGAGCGTGAAGGAAAACAGAGGGCTGCAAAATTTAAAAGAAAAATTAATCAACTCAGGAAGTTATGTATAATCTTCGATTAATATTTTTACTTGTATTTGTTTTGTCTAGCAAAAACAGTTATGCTCAAATTGCAATTACTGAAATATTTTACGATACCCCATTTGATGAACAGTATGGTTTTGTATCCGGTAAAAAGACTTATCAAGAGAAGGCGCATCACTTAGGGGAATATATTGAACTTTATAATTATAGTACAGAAGATATTCCTTTAAAAGGCTGGTTAATAGCGGATAAGAGCAGTAATATATATTTTCCCGAAGATGCTGTTATAAAGTCGGAAGATTTCTTATTGATTGCGTTTCGCGATCTTGTTCGAAAACCAGATATAGGAAACTATTTTCCTATATTTTTTCCAACTGTTGTCGGAAAAGAAAAAAAAATCATTTATCAAGAGTATTTAATGTTAAGAAATAAGGAAGAAATAGTAAGGTTGTATGCTAAATATTTTTTAGGAATTAAATTAGATAAATTACAATTGGTTGACCAAGTTAGTTGGAAACATATTCCTTCAGCTGGTCAAAGAGGCCCTATTAGTAATGAATTTACAAATAAAGAATATAAAAAGCTGGATGGAAGAGATTTTTATAAGCCGTCTTTGCATTTGCAGGAAGGCGGTAATTATATTTCAAGTGCAGCTACTCCATTAACGTCGGCATATGTTCCAAAAACGCAACTGATGCTTGAAATTCCAGCGGTTCAAGAGGCGTTAGGCGATAACTCAGCAAAGATTGATTGGAGTAAGCATGTTCTAGAAATATTGAGAAGTACCTGTGATATAATTATAGATTTAGTACAGCAATTTCCAAAAGGGGATTTCGATGGAGAGAAAGTTTGTTTTTCCTATGATGTTTCGGGTAACTATATTGCAACCAAAAGCTGTGACGAGGATAATGCAATTAATTCAACGCTATTGAATCAAATTGAATTGCGGGAATCTCTATTGACGAATCAAAAAATACTGTCATTAGCCGAAGTTAAATCACTGGTCGCTATTTATCCCAACCCTACTAGTGGGATAGTCCATGTCAAGTTTGATGAATCTATATTTGGTAAAATTGCTAAGGTTGAAATATACAGTACATCGGGTGCTAATATTAGAACCAATTATATTGAAGAGTCGCAAAGTACTACAACATTTGATATTACATCTTACCCATCCGGGATCTACCTTATGAAATTCACATTAAATGTTAGTTTAGAGTCGTTTAATGAAAATATTATTAAACTGTAAAATTTATTATGAACGTTTTTACAAAGGCATTAATGCTAATAGCGATTATTCTTTCTCCTGAATTCCTATCAGCTCAAACACAAGAAGTTTCATTAACATACGATACCTCAGCATATTTTACAGAAAAATCATCATCGGGCACCTCAGTGATGCCTTCGATGAATGATACCCTTTCTTCGATTAAAGGAGAAATTGGTGCGACGGAGATAGGAGGTTTAAAATATACTATTCCTATTGATCTTTTAAAAGGGGTTAATGATTTTGCTCCTAATATTGCACTAAATTATAGTAGCCATGACAAAAGTGGTGTTGCTGGTTGGGGGTGGAACATTGTTGGGAGTTCTTCTATTACAACAGGGTCTACTAGTAAGGAGATTGATGGTGTTACTCGAGGAGCGCAGTTAGATGGCAACGATCCTTTTTATTTAGATGGGCAAAGACTTTTACATCGAGATGATTTAAATTACGAAACTCAAATTTTCTCAAAGATTAAAATTAAGCGATTTCTATCTGGTGAATACAGTTTTGTAGTAACCTATACAAATGGTAAAATCGCTAAGTATAAACAAGTCATCAAAGATTTGTATATGATTAGTGAAATTAGCGATGCTTTCGGAAATCAAGTTCGTTATGAATATGAAATTACTGACGAAAAGGTTTATTTAAAAAACATTTCTTACGGCGGTAATTCCAAAAGCACGGACAAATATTTTGTTTATTTCAATTATAGCAGCCGTATTAAGCCTATTTCTATATACTCCTTGGGTAGAATCATTAGAGACACGAAAGTATTAAATAATATTGTAATCGCTTCTCCAGAAGATAAAAATAAGCCTTACAGAATTTACAATCTTATGTATGATTATATCCAAGAAGGGGGTGTTGAAAGATTGGTTCGCTTAGATATTACAAATGACAAAGGTCAACAATTAAATCCTTTGAAATTCACGTATACTAATAAAACGGCGCACGGGACTGTCGAAAATAGAATAAATAGTTATATTAACCTTCCTAAAGACATTAAAGGGCTTAGTGATGTAGCTTTTGGTGATTTTTATGGAACTGGTGAAATGTTTCCAATTTATGAATTGAATGTTCCTGAAAACCCCAGTAATCCCAATAACGGTAAAACGCATATTCGACTGTGGAACCCACGAGTAGGTGAAATCACGAATTATAAAAAGAGCCGTAAACTCTATGCGGGTAAAGCTTTAATAGATAAAAAAGTCAATGATTTGGTTACCAAAATCATCTCAGAGGGAGATATGCTAATTTCACAAAAAATCGATTATTTAGAAAATGGAACTGATGAGATAAAATTTGACTTTTTTGATGTAAATGAAAAAGATTCTAATCGATTTAAAGGTTCTTTGAAGTTTTTATTACCACAGGCTTATATTGAAAATACAAAATTACCCCCAAGCCAATCTTTTCCATCGCAGTTACGTTACCACTCTTGGGATGAAGAGGACCCAAGTGTTTCGCACACAAAAGCCACTATAATTGACAAGAAAAACAGAAGGTTTTTAACTGGGGATTTTAATAACGATGGCTTAATTGATTTACTTATCTTTCAACCGGCAGGATTATATACACCAGCACAATACTATTTTATTGAATTAGGAAGAACTAAACGGGACTCAAATTACAATTCCGTACTCACTCCTATTGCAGTTGCAGAAAATGCCCATATCATTAAAGGTGATGTGGTTTATCCTATAGAATTTGATGGAGATGGAATTCCTGAGTTTCTATTGATTGGAGAAACAGGTAATGTAAATCTCTTAAAATTTGAGCCCTTAAAGGCTAAATTAAATAAAATTGAACTTGGAGTTAAAAAATTAAATAATTATACTACACAAACACCGCTGATTTTTGGAGACTTTAATGGTGATGGACTAACGGATTTTATAACTCCTGAAAAAATCTACAGTATAAAAGACTCTAAAACGGAGAATATATTAAACAAGATGGAGACTGATCAGCTCAAATGGTGGTTGTATTCGTCTACAGGAAAGGATTATATTGCAGTAAGTAAAGATTTTACAGCACAGAAATTGGCTTATTTAGCGCCATCTCAACGCAACAATGTTAAAAAGTCATCCGTTTGGTCTAAAATATGGTCTGGTAAGCCAGATAGTTATTTAAACTCTGAATATGGAAATTCTAGTGTTATTGCTATGGATATAGATAATGATGGAATATCGGATTTGGTTTCTTTTAGAAAATTTTCAACAATTGATTATAAAGATAATTTACTGCAATCGACATTAAAAAACACTCTGATTTCTACATCTCCTTTAATTGATAAAATAGAATTTCATTTGGTGAAACCAACTAATCAAAGCAATTTTAATCTTAAAACTATACCACAGCACATTTCATTGGCTAATGTGAAAATGTCTCCCTTTTCTTTAATAGTAAGTAAAACGGATTTTAATCAATTAAATGTACATAAAAGTGGTTTAATCATACATGATTTATTGACCCGTGACGAGCGGTCCTATACGATAAATAATGATGAGTTTGTTGAAGGGCAATTAAAGAAAATAGACAATGGGTCAGGAGTGACACAAATGGTGGAATATCGTCCGATGACAGATAAAAATAATAACAAAGACGAAAGTATTTATACGTATTCTAAGGTAAATCTCCCTTATCCTTATTATGTCTATAAGAGTCAGGCAACGCATTATCTAGTTCATAAAATACATACGCAATTCAATGCAAAAATCATAAGTAAAGAGTATCGTTATCACAATGGAATACAGCACTTAGAAGGAAAAGGGTTTATCGGATTTGAAAAAGTAAGTGTAAGTGATGATTATGAAAGTATACTGAATAAAGAAGGTAAATACACAATTAAGGACGTTACCAAAGGTGTTTTTTGGAAAGTGAATAAATACGGCCCGCTCAATGATAATGCTCTTTTGTATAGCACTTATGGAAGCTTAAATGAGACTGCGCTCTTCTCAAAAGTATCATTTGTTCATAAAAAGGAACAGTTGTCAAATAATCGATATATAATATTGAATACGCAAGAGGATAGTCAGGATTTTTTATATGGTTCTGATTTTCGAAAAACCTATAATTATGATTCCGTAAATAATTTTTTATTAACAAGTGCGGTCACACAATACAATGGCGCGGGAACAGTGACTGAGATGTACTCGTATACTCCTGAATTTACAACAGGTGCGCGATATTTCTATGGTAAAATTCGCGAGGTTAAAACAACTTCAGTTAAAGGGGGGGAGAGTTTTTCGACTAAAGAAAATTATACCTACACACCTCTAGGCGCTGTGTTACAACATCAAAAATATGGTAATAATACCTCGCCGATTGTTACAGATTATACTTATTATCCCTTTGGAGGTATAGAAAAAGAAACTGAAAGTACAGCGGGTATTCCGCACCGTTATACTACAAAATTTAGTTATGATACTACCAATAGATATGTAATAAAAACAGAAACACCAGACGGGTTAATACATACAGCAAATATAGATGCTTTTGGGAAGGTATTGTCAACAAAAGATGGACTTGGTCTTACTTCTTCGACCTTGTACGATTCTTGGGGAAATGCGCATACTTCCATAGATTATCTAGGAAATAAGTCAAGGATAAAGAAAAGTAAAAGTAGTACTGAGGGGGGGCGCTACGACGTATTAATTTCGAATGCAGTTGGTAGTGAAACAATATCCACTTTTGATGCTTTTGATCGGGTTATACAAACCAAATCGAAAACTTTGGATAATAAGTGGGCGTATGTTAACACTATCTACGATGTTTATGGGAAAGTTGTAAAAAACAGTGAACCGTATTTTCTAGGCGATGTCATAAAATATAATTATACAGAATATGATCGTTTAGATAGGCCTTTTAAATTTACAGATTACAATGGTAAAACTACAGAAACTTGTTTCGAACAAAAAAAGGTAATTGTAATTGATGGAAGTAAAAAGACAAGTAAATGGGTAGATAATAGTGGTTTTGTAGTTAGAACTCAAGATCAAGGTGGCGATATTTACTATAAGTATCACGGGAATGGTAGTCTTAAAACAATCAATTATGAAGGTGTTTCGACCGAAATTTCCATAGATGGTTGGGGAAATAAAACTAAGCTTGTTGATCCTTCTGCAGGAACTTATACTTATGAGTACGACAATTTTGGACGCAAAATCAAAATGATTAATCCTAAAGGAGGTGTAACTACCTATGTTTATGATG
Organism: Flavobacterium sp. NKUCC04_CG; assembly: GCF_019345525.1. Classification (GTDB taxonomy): domain Bacteria; phylum Bacteroidota; class Bacteroidia; order Flavobacteriales; family Flavobacteriaceae; genus Flavobacterium. The sequence goes on from NZ_JAHKRA010000004.1 coordinate 241,973, forward strand.
AGTTGGGTAGATTGAGAACCGAAAGTACAACAAGTACCTCAGAACAAACGAATAGTGTTTCGAATTATACTTATGACAATATTAGTAAGTTACCAGTATCCATTTCGGGTACGTATAATGACCAATTGTTTACTTACGAAACTATTTATGATAAGTATTACCGCATTGTAGAAACGAAAGAGACGACGCCTATTTTTGAACATAGTGTTAAAATGAGCTATGATATTTTAGGGCGCGTAGACCGTATTGATACCTCAACACAACTAGTTGGAGATAGTTCTAAAAACACCAGTACCTCGATTAAGAATATTTATAATAATATAGGTATTTTAACAGAGCAGCGTGATATACAAACTTCCAAAATTATTTGGAAATTAGATTCCATAACAGCATTTGGAGCTCCAACACAAATTACTTACGGTAATGGTTATACAATGAGGCATGTTTATAGTACTACTAACAATACATTGCAGCAAATAAAACACGTAAAGGCCAATCAATCTGTTGTTGATATCAATTATGTTTATGATACTCACAAAGGAGTGTTGTTAAGTAGAAACAACCTTACTTTTGGGAAATCGGAAACATATGCTTATGACGATTTAAATCGATTATTGAAAGAAAGTGTAAATGGACAATTAATCAATGAGTATACCTATGATTTCAGAGGAAGGACAACCTCCAATACCGAGGTCGGGAAATATAATTATAATCCAACCGATTATCAATTAGAATCTATTAATTTAAATGAAGCAGGTAATGGCCTCTTAAATAATCGTGGTTTTGCAACCATAAATTATAATTCATTTAAATCACCAAATGAAATATATCTACGTGATAAAGACCGTATTTCATACGAGTATTCGATTTTAAAGGGAAGGTATGCCAGTTACTTTGGTAGTCTGGATACCGATAAAAAATTACGTCCTATTCGCAAATACTATACGGCAGATCAGTCAGTTGAAATTATTTTTAATGGAAACAACACTCAGTTAGTTACTTATGTTACGGGTAGTCCTTATAATGCCAATTATATAAAGATAGAGGAGTATAAGGGAAATGTACGTACAACAAATAACTATTATTTACATCGCGACAATCAACAAAGCATACTTGCCATTACCACAGCAGACGCTAAAGGAACAGTAGTTGAGCAACGTTATTTCGATGCTTGGGGAAATTTAAAAGAGGCTAAGATTGCTGGTATTGTAAAGCAGCCCAATCAATTAGGGTGGGTGCCACAGCTTCTATTAGATCGTGGGTATACCGGACACGAACACTTGTATACGGTTGGTTTAATACATATGAACGGACGAATTTACGATCCTTTGTTAAGAAGGTTTTTATCTCCTGACAATTATGTACAAGACCATACCAACACACAAAATTACAATAGGTATGGATATGTTTTAAATAATCCGTTACTTTATACCGATCCAAGTGGAGAGAGTTTTGTTGCTGCTGTTGTAATTGGTGTTGCCGTAGCGGTAGTGGTAAATTCATTATCGAATTTGGTGAATGAGGTTCCATTTTGGTATGGAATCGGCAAATCGGCAGTGATGGGAGGTGTTAGCGGAGCTATTAGTTTTGGTATCGGATCGGTAGCTGTTTCAGCAGGTAGCAATGCTATTATTGTACAGTCTGCTTTGCACGGAGTGTCTGGTGGGATTATGAGTGAAATTGAAGGAGGGACGTTTATTTCAGGTTTTGCCAGTGGTGCTGTAAGTTCTTTGGTTGGGAGTGCATTCTCTTCTACAGGAAATACGACACTGAGTAATGGTTCCAAGTTTAGCTCAACAACTTCTTTTAAAGCGATGATGATAGCAGCGGGTGGGGTTGCTGGTGGTATTTCATCAACTATTGCAGGAGGTGATTTCTGGAGTGGTATGAAACAAGGTATAATTACCGCTGGTTTAAATCACGCAATGCATCAAATGGTTTCATCCAAAGCAGAAGTAGTTGAAAGTAATGCTAATGATTGTGATTCATGTGGAGAAATTTGGGATAAAATAAAAAATGGTGTTATTAAATTTTCTCAATTTGTATCCGCAGGAGAAATTAGTAGAGCTGAGGCCGCATTAGATATATATGAGACAGAGGGGTTTAATGCCTATATATATAAATCTATAGGTGACGCCCATTATGATGAAAGGATGTATGCTGTTAGTGGAGGGAATGGTACAGTTAGAAATGCTGGTGGTAGGATTGCTGCTAAGGGGGGATTTGATGCAGTAGGCGCATTTAAAAATGCAATTTCACCGTTTAAAGGTGGGAATTTGACAAATGCAGGTCGTGCTGTAACAAAACATCCTCAATACTTTGGCTTTGAATCAACGGAGGCCTTGATGAAAGTTTACAGAACACCAGGTTCATTAAACAATTTAGGTTCATCAACTCTAAAAGATATTTTGCGAAACGGAGCAACAACAACAGGTGCAGGAGGTAGATACCCTAATGGTTGGACTACCTATACTTTGCCAAATGGTAATGCAGCAAGTTGGGGGTTAGACGGGACTTTCATAGGATTTAGAGGGATAAAATGATAAAGCGTATGAAAAATATAAGAATAGAAGAAGTGGGTGATATTAATTCGGACTTCCCTTATTTAGAAGTCTTTTTGAAAGAAAGTGCAAGCCCTTTTTTGGAAATAGCAATTTCAGAAGACAAAGAATTGTGTTTTAAATTTTATGCTTCACAGACCGATGTTCAGTTAGATGTAGATGAATGGAGTTTTATTCTTTCAACTGCTAATGATTTTTTACCAAGAGCATTAAAAAATGAAGATGACTTTTTAAATTTTTCAAATCAATAAGCAAAACGCCAGGTATTTAGCTTGGCGTTTTGCTTTATAAAGTAGCTGCATTTTTAGCGAAGAAATCTCTAAACTTTTTATTGGTTAGCATTTTATCAATGAGTCGAAAAATGGTTTGTCTATCTTCTTCTTCGAGTTGTTGTATGAACCTTATTAGGTGGAAGAGCTGTTTTAATGGGTTTTTACCAATTAGGTAAAGTAGGCCTAGTGATCTTTAAAACACCTATTGCCGCTAAGGGGGTAATACAATTAACTAAAAAGACTTTTGGACATACCTTTACTACTCACGGAGATAATATGACAAACTTTTTATTAAATAGAGCAAAAGGATCTGGTATGGTTCAAGGTCAATTTTTGAACAATCAAAAAGCAGCCCAATTTATTTTAGACAATGTGAGTAAAACACTAAATGGAGCTGTGAATATTCCTATTCCTAAAGGTTTTCCAGCGAGGATTATTATGCCAGACGGAACATTTAAAGCAGCTACCCATATACGACTTGTTCCTAGCGGTAGCGGAGTTAAAACAGCTTATCCCTTAATCCCTTAATTTTTGTTTTATGATATTGAAAAAAGAAATAATAGAACCGCTTAGTAAAGAGTTACTGTTGCCTTATACTGGTATAGAACAAGACTGGGATATTGAAATGGCAGATTCTAGCAGAATTGATGAGTTTATTAAGTTCTATAAGGACCGTAGTTTGTGTGATAATCAGAAAGTAGCATTAATGTCTCTAATACTTTCTTCGTATGATGATTTCTTAAATAATAATAATTTGGAAGTTGATAAGAGATGGAATGAAATAAAATCTATAATAAAATCTGAAAGATTAATTTTTGTTGACTTGGTAGAATATTGGTCATTGAGTAACGAAATAGTACAAGACAATTTTTTCCGAATTACACCTCTTTTGAGAAAGCTAAAATAGAATGAGGTTCTTTGTTAACATACTATTATTTACTATTATTGCATTCATTGCCAATATAAAGGGAGTAATAACTTCTATAAAGAAAACATTAGTTTCTTTTGAGTTTTATAAAGAGAGACCAAAAAGACTGGATCAAATCATAGAAAATAATTCAAGATATAACCATAAAAATGAGAATAAGTTTATAACTTATGGTAGCTAGGTAAGACTGTAAAATGTAATTGCAGCTAAGGGGGGAACTAAGCTAAAAACCCAATTTTCGACACGTACTATTGATGATGCTGTAAATCTCGTAATGAAAAATAGCAATGATGTTAAACGCCGCTACCGCACGAAATAAAATTCGACGAAGTCAATCCCTTCCTGTGGTATATAAATAACAAAATCCCAACTGTAAGTTGGGATTTTGTTATTTAAGAATAGCTTGTAATTTATTTTTGGCGAGGAACGCATCAAGCATAGCGAAAACGTGTTCTTTATCTGTAGGGTCTAGTTTTTCTATATCGAGTAAACGGGTTACGGTTTTCTTATCGAATTTGCTGTTTACGCCTTCTCCTACAAGATAATCCAAGCTTACACCAAAAGCATCAGCAATTTTTTTAGCGGACTCAATAGACGGCACTGCTTCCCCATGTTCGTATTTGGATAAGTTGGTGGCGTATTCCAATTTTAGTAGCAAAGACATTTTGTAGTATTCTTTTTTCAATTGAAAAAAAAGTTTATTTTTATATGGTTTAAAGTGAGAGCCGTAAAAAGAGCCCATTACAATTTTTTCCAAGGGCAGAGGGATATTATAATGCGCAAACCAATAAATACGTTTACCAGTATAAAGACCATCTCGGAAACGTTCGATTGAGTTATTCCGATACCAACGGCGATGCACTGATTAGCCCCGATGAAGTTTTAAGCGAAAACAATTATTATCCGTTTGGCTTGCAACATCAGGGTGATAATCCAGCGGTTGCTCAAGCGAATAAGGCGGCAGAGAAGTACAAGTATAACGCAAAAGAGTTTCAGGATGAATTAGGAATCAATCTGTATGACTATGGTGCACGGAATTACGATGCAGCAATGGGACGATGGTTTAACGTAGACCCGTTAGCGGAGCAGTTCCCCGGATGGACGCCGTATCATTATGTTCACAACAATCCAATCAATTTGATTGATCCGACGGGGATGAGTGCAAAGGAAAGTGATGGGTGGATAGAACATGCTACAAATAAAGGTGACAAATTGCTTACCTATGATGCCGAAATAGATACTAAACAACAAGCTATTGATAAAGGATATAGAAATGTAAAAACGGTATCCGAGTCTTTATCTTATAATGGTACTAGTGGTTTTGAATCTTATAATTTAAATGAGAATGGTTTAGTGTCTGATAATCTTACTGGGGCTACCACTGATGTAGGTTTTAGTCCAATGAGAACTGGTGATGGATATTATATAAGTGAGAATAATCCATTGAAATCATTCGGTTCCGGATTGCAAGAAGGAGGAGATGCCCTTACTTATACAGGTTTATCATTTGCTATCACAGGCTATGGAGCTCCAGTAGGTGGAGCTATGATGGCTATTGGAGGTGCTATGGGGTTAATAGGAACAGGAATTGAATCAGTGTTCTTAGCTACACAAGGACAGGAGAAAAAAGCAATGGCTAAATTTGGAATATCTTTATTTTTTGCGCGTAGTGGTAGTTATGGTGTACAGGCTACAGAAAGAGCAATTGGAAAAGGATTAGATAAAGGAAGTACTACATTAATTAATGGTATTAATCTAACTCTAGAGAAAACTATAGGGGCGGAAACAGAAAAGATGTTGATAAAGTAGAGAAAATAGTATGGGATATATAATCATTTATCTAATTATGATAATAATAGGTTTAAGAGGGATTTTAAAAACTAAAATACCAAAATTTAAAGATGGAGCTCGTTTTCCTATAGAAACAAATTATTATTTGAGTAACTTTCTTTTGTTTATTGTTGGAATTATTTTTTTAATTATAAAAATAAAGAGTTTTTTTTAAAAGGATTGAAAAAGCAAAATCCCCCCGCTACCGCACGAATCCTTTCCCCCCGCTACCGCACGAAATAAAATTCGACGAAGTCAATCCCTTGGTGTGGTACGAATAATACAAAAATCCCAACTTACGGTTGGGATTTTGTTATTTAAGAATAGCTTGTAATTTATTTTTGGCAAGAAACGCATCTAGCATAGCGAAAACGTGTTCTTTATCTGTGGGGTCTAGTTTTTCTATATCGAGTAAACGGGTTACGGTTTTCTTATCGAATTTGCTGTTTACCCCCGCTAGTGCACGAAGGATAAAATCTTCGCTATCGCGCGAGCACGTCATTAAGTTGACATATTAAACATTTGATTTACATGCGTTTATACTTGTTTTTTTAATAGTGAT